>CAWBLP010000022.1:0-231865 GCA_963789495.1 uncultured Alphaproteobacteria bacterium | reverse complement strand
GCTGCGGACCGACCGCCTGGAACCTATCAGACGATTCTCTGGTTGGGTGCGAGATCAGAATGATATGGGAGTTGCCTATCCGAATATCACCGCGGAGGTGAAGAGTCGCGTGGCTCGGATGCAAATTCCTAGACTGCGTGAGCGGGCTAACCGAGCGCTTCTGGCACTCATCAAGAAAGGCTGCCGGATCGGCACTGAGATCAGCCCATATATGAGCCATGCTCCGGATCTGCAGGGGCGTACGTCTTCTAAGGACGCAGACGAATTGATTGCGCTCCTTCACATACTTTGTGACGACGGCTTACTCACCGATGGTCCAAGCTGGAGCTTGAACTCACGTGCCCTCATTGCGGCGGAGGATCTGAGCTTCGGTGGCGGAAGCTCGGCGCAGGGCTTCGTGGCGATGTCCTTCAATTCCACCATAGATGACGCCTGGACGAACGGGTTCGACCCGGCAATACGGGCTGCGGGTTTCAGCGCGCTGCGGCTTGACGACAAGGATTATATAGGCGGCGTTTCAGATCAGATTATTGCAGAGGTCCGTCGATCCCGTTTCGTGGTTGCCGACTACACCCTGCAGAATAATGGCGTCTACTTCGAGGCGGGATACGCCCTCGGTAGGGGCCTGACAGTGATTCCAACCTGCCGGGAAGATCAGTTCGAGAGACTCCATTTCGATATCCGCCAGCTGAATACCCTCAAGTGGAATGACCCAACTGACCTCGTGACACGGCTATCGCAACGTATCCGTGCGGTGGTTGGCTCGGGGCCAGACGATCAGCACGACTGATACAAACCTCGGAGGCAACCAAACCGAGCTGGCGGCTTGGCGGCGGTCTCATATCCAGGGCAGGCCGGTCCGATATCGTATTGTGTCCTTGGTTATCCGGAATCATCCGCTCCGCGACGTTCATGCCCGCCGCAGCCGGTGCAGCGTCACCTCGGGGGGGCAGTTCAGCCGCACATCCACGATCGATGTGCCGGAGCCGGTCGCGGTGTAGCCGGTCATCCCGTTATAGCGCCACGCGCCGCGTGCCAGGCTGCGCGGGCTGTCGGCGTCGGTCAGCACCGGCCGGCCGTTCGGCAGGCAGATCTGCCCGCCATGGGTATGGCCGCACAGCATCAGGTCGAACCCGGCATGCGCCGCGTGACGATACGGCTCCGGCGTATGCGACAGCAGCACGGACACCGCATCCGGCGGAATCGCGTCGGCGGCGCGATGGAAATCCTGCAGTTGGTAGAAATGGGCATCCTCGATGCCGGCAAGGAAGATCTCCGCCCCATCGCGCCGCAGCGTGACGTTTTCGTTGATCAGCAGCGTGTATCCCATCGCCTCCATCGCCGGCACCATGCGCAGCGTGTCGTGGTTGCCCAGCACCGCGTACACCGTACCTTGCAGATGCGGCCGAAGCTCGGCCAGGCCCGCCAGCGCCGGACCGAACGCGCCGAAGGTGCGGGCGCGATAGTCGCCGGTCATCACGCACAGATCGTAGTGCAGCGGACGCACCGCCTCGATCAGCGTGGCGGTCAGATCGGGCGCGGAATCCAGATGCAGGTCGGTGATCTGCAGCAGCGTGAACCCGTCGAACGCCGCCGGCAGATGCGGCAGCACCACCTCATGCTCCAGCACCTGGATGCGACGGGCATTGCGCCGGCCGCGCTCGAACAGGCCGGTGGCGCGCAGCCCGATCCGCACCAGGCCGTGGATCGAATGCCAGGCCTCCAGATGGAAGAAATGGGCACGGCGGCGGAAGATATACGCCTCGAAATCATGCTCCAGTCCGAGGCGTTGGCGTACATGCAGCCGACCGATACGCGGCACCAGCTGCGCGAGCGCGGTCTCCTCATCTGGTGACAGCGCGGGCGAGGGGACCGGCTTCAGCGCAACAGCCCCCGGGTTGCGAGATTGCGCATCAGCGCACCGGTGCCGAAGCGCCAGGGTTCGCATTGGTCGGTGGGGCGCATGCGGTTCACCAGCCGGCCCAGCTTGGGCGCGGCGATGGTGACGATGTCGCCGGATTTATGGGTGAAGCCCTTGCCGGGCGCGCCGCGATCGTCCACCGGCGCGAACATGGTGCCGAGGAACAGCACAGCGCCGTCGGGAAACCGGTGATGTGCATTGAGCATTTGCGCGATCAGGTCGGCCGGATCGCGACTGATCCTCGCGATCGAGGATTCGCCCTGCAGCACGAACCCGTCCTCGCCTTCGACCCGCAGTGCGACGGTGGTGGTGCGAATATCGTCCAATGTGAACCCAGGATCGAAGAAGCGCAGCAACGGCCCGATCGCGCAGGACGCGTTGTTGTCCTTGGCCTTGCCGAGCAGCAGGGCGGAGCGGCCTTCGACGTCGCGCAGGTTGACGTCGTTGCCGAGGGTGGCGGCGACGATGCGGCCATCCGATGCAGCGGCCAGCACCACTTCCGGCTCCGGATTGTTCCAGGATGAGTTGGGATGGATGCCGGCGTCGCAGCCGGTGCCGACCGAGGCCATCGGCTGGCACTTGGTGAAGATCTCCGCGTCCGGGCCGATGCCGACTTCCAGATACTGGCTCCACGCGCCTTGCTCGATCAGCACCTGCTTCAGATGCGCGGCTTCCGGCGAGCCCGGTTTCAGCCGCGCCAGGTCGTCGCCGACCAGCCTTGTCACTTCGGCGCGGATCGCGGTGGCGGCGGTCATGTCGCCGCGGGCGCGTTCCTCGATGACGCGTTCCAGCATGGAGATGGCGAAAGTGACTCCGGCCGCCTTCACGGCCTGCAGGTCGATCGGCGCCAGCAGCCAGGGTTTTCCGGGATCGCGTGCTTCGGGCGGCGTGTTGGCGAGCAGGGCCGCCACGGTGCCGATCTGCTCCCCGGTGGCGGCGCGCAGGGCGGCGGCGGGATCGGGCGCCTCGCACAGGTCGCGCATGGTGGGAAAGGCGGCGGAGATGTCGAACACGGTTTCGCCGCGCACCGCCACCACCGACGGGCCGGCGACGTCGGGGCGCCAGACGCGGCCGGCGAGCGCGGCCTGGGCCGCATCGTCGGGCAGCGCCGCACGAACGGCGTCGGCAAACTGGATCATGCGCAGTCTCCTCCGGGTGGGGGGATGGTACTCATGGCCGTCGCGGGCGCCAATGGCGGGGCGTTGCCCCGGCTCCGCCAGGAGGCGTTGCCGCCTGGACCTCCAGCAAAGGCTCAGCCTTTGCAATCGGATTCGGTTTGGGGTGAGAGGGGGCAAGTGCCCCCTCTCACCCCAAACAGAGTCGGTTCCAAGGGCCGGGCCCTTGGCGGGGTTTCAAGGGGCAGCGCCCCTTGATGGGGGTTCCGGGGGCAACGCCCCCGACGGTTTCTCCCCGCCGGCGCTACTGGAACGCGACGCCGGACCTGGTGCCCAGCATTTTGAACACCATCGCCGCGGGGCAGAACCCGGTAACGCTCGCCTGCATCATGTTGAGGCCGACAAAGCCGGTCAGCAGCAGGAACCAAGGGCTGACGAGCCAAACCAGAATGGCGCTGAGCAGTGTCATGGCGCCAGCAAACAACAAGACTGCGCGATCGGTTGTCATGAGGAGTACTCCTTCAATTGGGTTGCGCTGCAAGCTGTTCCTGCGTCCAGCGCACGATCATTTCGGCCGGCATGGCGCCGCTGGTCTGCGCGACTACGGCACCATTCCGGAACAGGACCATCGTCGGGATGCCGCGCACCCCAAGTCGCGCCGACACATCCGGCGCTTCATCCGCGTTCAGCTTGAGCAGGCGCACCCGCGGCTCCAGCGTGGCGGCGGCACGCTCGAAGGCCGGCGCCATCGCACGGCAGGGACCGCACCACGGTGCCCAGACGTCAAGCAACACGGGAATGCCGTTGGACCGCACATGGCGCTCGAACCCCGCTTCATCCACCGCGACAGGCTGCGCGGCGAACAGCGGCTTATGGCAGCTGCCGCAGCGTGCAGCGTTGGCAGGACGTTCGGAGGGCACCCGGTTGACCGCACCGCATTCGGGGCAGACGACACGAACGGCTGACATGACCAACCCTCCCTACACAACCGGTTGCTTCAGCTTGTCGATGTTGAGCCGGCGCAGCACGAAGCTCTCGTAGAACGGCTCGCTCTGCCCGGTCCGCATCTTGCGGATGAAGTATTTCTCGAACGCAATTTTCGCCAGATGCACCCAGGCGCCTTTGGCCGACCAGTTGACGTTGCGCGGCGGGATTTGCGGCTGCGCCACGAAGGCCACGCCGCTGTCGCCGAAATCGGCCAGGCACACGGCATTCCAGGTGGCGCGGGCATTGGGCTTTTCGCCGCGCAGCAGTTTGCCGATATTCATCGCCGTGGCGGTCACCATGGATTCGATCATGAACCCGGTCTTCGGCGTGCCGACCGGCACCGGGGTCGGTCCGACCGGCGGAATCGCGACACAGACGCCGATGCCGAACACCTCGGGATAGGTGGGATTTCGCTGATGCTCGTCGATCAGCACGAAGCCGCGCGGGTTCACCAGTTTCTCCAGCCCGCGCACCGCTGCCACGCCGCGGAAGCCCGGCAGCATCATGGCGAAGCCGAACGGCAGCTCGTGCGTCTTGCGCGGGGCGCCGCTGTCGTCCATTTCGCCCACCGTCATCATGCCGGATGTCACCTGCTTCACCGTGGCATTGGTGATCCAGCCGATATGGCGGTTGCGGAACTCGCTCTCCATCAGCGACTTGGTGTCGCCGACGCCGTCCAGGCCAAGATGGCCGATATACGGCTCCGGCGTGACGAAGGTCATCTTCACCTTGTCGCGGATGCGCCGCTTGCGCAGTTCGGTATCCAGGATATAGGCGAATTCATAGGCCGGCCCGAAACAGGACGCGCCCTGCACGGCGCCCACGATGACGGGGCCAGGATTGCGGCACAGCGCCTCGAACGCATCATGGGTCTGCACCGCGTGTTCGACATGGCAGATCGACTGGGTGAAACCCTGCGGCCCGAGCCCTTCGATCTCATCGAATGCGAGGTCCGGGCCGGTGGCGATCACCAGATAGTCGTAGCTGACGCTGCTGCCGTCATTCAGTTCGACCCGCTTTGCATCCGGATCGACGCGGCGCGCGCCTTGCGTCAGGTAGCGCACCTCTTTGCGCTGCATGATGTCGGACAGATCCACCTCGATATCGGCGCGTTCGCGCCAGCCGACGGCGACCCATGGGTTGGACGGGACGAAATGGTAGCGCTGGTCCTGGCCCAGCAGGGTGATGCGGTCGCCGGGACGGAGCTGCGGCAGCAGCTCGTAGGTGGCCAGCGTGCCGCCGAGACCGGCGCCGAGTACGACGATGTCGCTCATGTTTCCTCTCCGGGCGCGTCCGCGACGCGCCGATGACTGCGCTTCTGGCTTGACGATATATTCGTATTATCGTAGATACGCAAGTATGAAAGTGAATAGCCCATGAACCTCGATCCGGAACAGATGGCGGCGGCCGCCGACCGTGCCAGCGAGCTGTTGAAATCGCTCGCCAATCGGCATCGGTTGCTGATCCTGTGCCAGTTGACCGAGGGCGAACGTTCGGTCGGCGACCTGGCCGGATTCCTCGATCTGCGCGATTCCACCGTGTCCCAGCATCTCGCGCTGTTGCGGCGGGAGGGGCTGGTGCAGGCGCGGCGGGACGGACAGACGATTTGGTACGCGATCGCCAGCGTACCGGCCCGCCGGGTGCTGGAGACGCTGTTCGAGATCTTCTGCAAGCCGGACTCCCTCTGTGCGCAACCGACGCGCAGGCGGGCAGTCGCATCGACGCCCGCCGGCAGGACGGGTCGAAAGCAATGATCGCGGCTCGAACATCGGCAGGTTTCATCACCCGCGTGCGGCGTGCATTGACGCAGGTCAATGCCGCGTCAGGCGTTCCAAACTTCACTGCACTGCCGGGGAAGGCAGTGCCGGTTTTTCAACATGACCAGGAGAGAACGATGCCGGCCAAGCCCCATCTGCAGGAACTCACACCCACCGAAGTGCACGACGCGCTGCATCATCATCGCATCGTGTTGATCGATGTGCGGGAGCCGCAGGAATACGTGAATGAGCGCATCCACGGCGCGCTGCTGTATCCGCTCTCCACCTTCGATCCGCAGGCGCTGCCGATCGGTGAGCGCCCGGTGGTGCTGCATTGCGGCTCCGGCAAGCGGTCGGCGGTCGCGGTGGCGAAGTGCATGGAAGCCGGCGTGCCGGTCACCGCGCATCTGAAGGGCGGCATCCTGGCGTGGAAGCATGCGCGCTTCCCCACCGTGAGCATCGATCCCGGCACCGGCGCGGTGGTCGATCGGCAATAGGCCCTGCGCACTGCCCACTGCGCGAGGCATGGCAAGGCGGACATCATGCACAGCCTGACTCATAGCGATGGTATGCCGGCGGCCCGGTCGTTGGCCGGCGTGGTGCTCGGGCTGATCGCCTGGGTGGCGCTGTACAGCCAGTTGCCCGCCTTCGCCACCTGGGTGGTCGGTATCCTGGCGATACCGCCCGGCACCCGGCTGCACGAGGCGGTCGCCTTCTTTGCCTATGACACGCCCAAGGTGCTGATGCTGCTGACGCTGGTGGTGTTCGGCATGGGCGTGGTGCGCAGCTTCTTCTCGCCGGAGCGCACCCGCGCCCTCCTGGCGGGGTGGCGCGAGGGGGTCGGCAACATGCTCGCCGCCTCCCTCGGCATCGTCACGCCGTTCTGCTCCTGCTCCGCGGTGCCGCTGTTCATCGGCTTCGTCTCCGCCGGCGTGCCGCTTGGCGTCACCTTCTCCTTCCTGATCGCGGCGCCACTGGTGAACGAGGTGGCGCTCGGGCTGCTGTTCGGCCTGGTCGGCTGGCAGGTGGCACTCGCCTATCTCGGCTTCGGCCTGGCCGTCGCCATCACCGCCGGCTGGACCATCGGCCGGCTGCGGCTGGAGAACTGGCTGGAGCCCTGGGTGCGGGACATCCGCACCGCCCCCGCCGGCCCCGAGGAAAGCCACCTCAGCATCCCGCAGCGTATCCACGCGGGCCTGGAGGCGGTGCAGGAGATCGTCGGCCGGGTCTGGCACTGGGTGATCCTGGGCATCGCCGCAGGCGCGCTGATCCACGGCTATGTGCCGGCCGATCTGCTGGCACGGATCATGGGCGCCGACGCATGGTGGTCGGTCCCCGCCGTCGTGCTGCTCGGCGTCCCGATGTACTCCAACGCCGCCGGCATCATTCCGGTGGTCGAGGCCCTGCTGGGCAAAGGCGTCGCGCTCGGCACTGTACTCGCCTTCATGATGTCGGTCACGGCGCTGTCGTTTCCCGAAATGATCATCCTGCGCAAGGTGCTCAGCCCGCGTCTGATCGCGGTGTTCATTGGCGTCGTCGCGACCGGAATCCTCATCGTGGGATTCCTGTTCAACGCGCTGTTCGTCTGAGGAGGTATGTGATGAAGGACGTGAAAGTGCTCGGCCCCGGCTGCAAACGCTGCGTCGCCACGGCGGCGATGATCGAGCACGAAGCCGGTCGGCTTGGCGTCGCAGTGGCGATCGAGAAGGTCACCGACTACGCCGCCATCGCCGGCTACGGCGCGATGTCCACACCCGGCATCGTGATCGACGGCAAGCTGGTGCATGCGGGCGGTCTGCCGCGTCCGGACGACGTCGCGCGCTGGCTCTCGGTCTGAACCCGCGACAGCCCGTCGCCGCGCCGACCTGCATCGAACCACAGGACAAGAAGATGAGTTTGAGCCGAACGCCGCGCACGCGGCCCGCGTGGCACAGCAAGTTCGTCCTGCTGCTGGGGCTTGGCCTGGGCCTCGTCACGCAGCACGGCGCCGCGGCGCAGACCGCATCGGACTTCACCGTGCGGCTCAACACGGTGTCCGACCAGAAGGCGGTGTTCGCGACCGTGGAAAGTCCGAATGTCGTGCCGGCGCGGGCGCGCATCGGCGGCACCGTCGCCAGCCTTTCGGTGCACCAGGGGGACACGGTCACCCCGGGCCAGGTGATCGCCGTGGTCGGTGACGAGAAGCTGCTGCTGCAGATCAACGCGCTCGATGCGCAGATCGCCGGACTGCAATCGCAGCTGGCGCAGGCGCAGACCGATCTCACCCGCGCCGAAACGCTGATGCGCCAGGGGGTCGGCCCACGCACCACCGCCGACCAGGCACGCACCGCGGTGGAGGTTGCCAGCTCCGTGCTGCGCGCCCGCACCGCCGAACGCGCGGTCGCACAGCAAAATTTGCAGGAGGGCCAGGTGCTGGCGCCGGTCGCCGGCCGCGTGCTGACCGTGCCGCTGACCAAGGGCACCGTGGTGCTGAATGGCGATGTCCTGGCGACGATCGGCGAACAGCCGTTCCTGCTGCGCCTGCGCGTACCGGAGCGTCACGCCGTCTCCTTGCACGTGGGCGACTCGATCCGCCTCGATCCCCAGCAGCTTGGCGTCGAACGCGGTGCCACCGGCCGTATCACCCTGATCTATCCGCAGATCGAGCAAGGCCGCGTCGTGGCCGACGCCACCGTGACCGACCTCGGCACTTATTTCGTGGGCGACCGCGTGCGGGTGTGGATCGACGCCGGCACCCGGGAAACCTACCTGGTTCCGGAAGACTTCGTGGTGACCCGGTTCGGCCTGGATTACGTGCGCCTGCGCCGGCCGGATGGCGGCACGGTCGAAACACCGGTGCAGCGCGGCGATAAGCGGCCGACCCAGGCGATGCCGAACGCGCTGGAGATCCTGTCCGGCGTGCAGCCCGGCGACGTGCTGGTGAAGCCATGATTGGAGCAGGGACGATCATGGCAGCAGGGGACCGGCTGCTCGCCCGGGCACGCCGATGAATCTCGGTCTCTCGGGGCGGCTGACACACGCCAGTCTGCGTTCGCCGCTGACGCCGTTGTTCCTGCTCGCCGCACTGGCCGCCGGCATGGTCGCGCTGCTGACCATCCCGCGCGAGGAAGAACCGCAGATCAGCGTGCCGATGGTGGACATCATCGTGCAGGCGAACGGCCTGAACGCGCCGGACGCCGTGGAACTGGTCACCAAGCCGCTGGAGACGATCGTCAAGGCGATCGCCGGCGTCGAGCACGTCTACAGCCAGACCCAGGACGACCGCGCCGTGGTGACGGTGCGATTCAACGTCGGCACCAACGAGGACGACGCGGTGCTGCGGGTCAACGACAAGATCCGCGCCAATATCGACCGATTGCCGATCGGCATTCCCGAACCGATGATCGTCGGCCGCGGCATCAACGACGTGGCGGTGGTGACGCTGACCTTGTCGCCGCAACCGGCGGCCGCTTCACGCTGGACCGACAAGGACCTGTACGACCTGGCGGTGAAGCTCCGCACCGAGCTGACCAAGGTCGACAACATCGGCACCAGTGCCATCGTCGGCACCGGGCCGGAGGAGATCCGCGTCGAGCCGGACCCGGAGAAACTGTCGCTGTACGGCGTCACCCTGCAGCAGTTGATCGGCAAGGTGCGCGACGCCAACCGCGAATTCGTCGCCGGCAGCGTGCGCGATGCGGGGGTGATGCGGACGCTCGCCGCCGGGCAGACTTTGCGCGGCGTGCCGGATATCGGGCTGTTGCTGCTGACCACGCGCGACGGCCGCCCGGTCTATGTGCGCGATGTGGCGAAGGTGGTGATCGGGCCGAGCACGGCGGAGAGCCGGGTGTGGGATATGAGCCCGGGGGCGAAGGGGTGGAGCCGGGTGCCGGCGGTGACGCTCGCCTTGGCCAAGCGGGCCGGCGCCAACGCCGTGGTGGTGGCGCAGGACATCCGACAGCGCGTGACGGCGCTGGAAGGCCGGCTGATCCCGGCGGACATCAGCGTGCAGGTCACCCGCGACTACGGCAAGACCGCGAACGACAAGGCCAACGAGCTGCTGTTCCATCTCGGCCTTGCCACCGTCTCCATCGTCGTGCTGATCGCCGTCGCCATCGGCTGGCGCGAGGCGTTGGTGACGCTGGTGGTCATCCCGACCACGATCCTGCTGACGCTCTTCTCCGCCAAGCTGATGGGCTACACGATCAACCGGGTCAGCCTGTTCGCGCTGATCTTCTCCATCGGCATCCTGGTGGATGACGCGATCGTGGTGGTGGAGAACATCGCGCGGCACTGGGCGATGCGTGACGGCCGGCCCCGCGCGCGCGCCGCGATCGAGGCGGTGGCGGAGGTCGGCAACCCGACCGTCGTCGCGACTCTGACGGTGATCGCGGCGCTGCTGCCGATGCTGTTCGTCTCCGGGCTGATGGGGCCGTACATGGCGCCGATCCCGGCCAATGCCTCGGCGGCGATGCTGTTCTCGTTCTTCGTCGCGATGGTGGTGGCGCCCTGGCTGATGTATCGGCTGGCGCCCGATCCGGGCGGGGCGGCCCGGATCGATGACGAGGCCGCCTGGGTGCCGGCGTCCGCTGCGCCAGGCGGGCACGATGCGGCGGCGCATCACGAAGGCCGGCTGGGCCGGATCTATCGCGCCGTCGCGACGCCAATCCTGCGTTCGCGCGCCCGCGCCTGGATTTTCCTGCTGGCGGTGGGCATCGCCACGCTGATTGCCTGCGCGATGTTCTACACCGAGGCGGTCACGGTGAAGCTGCTGCCATTCGACAACAAGTCGGAACTGGCGGTGGAGCTGAACCTGCCGGAAGGCAGCAGCCTGGAAGACACCGAGCGCACCCTGTTCGCCGCGGCTGCGATCGTGGAGAAGGTGCCGGAGGTGCACTCGGTGCAGGCCTATGCCGGCACCGCGGCGCCCTTCAACTTCAACGGCCTGGTGCGGCACTACTACATGCGCCAGTCACCCGAGCTGGGCGATCTGCAGATCAACCTGGCGGACAAGGCCGACCGGGCGCGCAGCAGTCACGCCATTGCGCTGGACCTGCGCCGGCAGCTGGCGGCGCTGGCTCTGCCGGAAGGCGCCACGCTGCAGGTGGTGGAGGTGCCGCCCGGCCCGCCGGTGCTGGCGACCCTGTTGGCGGAGATCTACGGGCCGGATGCCAAGACCCGACAGGCGGTGGCGGAGCAGGTCAAGCAGCTGTTCAGGTCGGTGCCGTATATCGTCGACGTCACCGACAGCTACGGCCATCCGAGGCCGCGACTGCGCATCAGCATCGACCAGGACGAGCTGGAGTATTTCGGCGTCGAGCAGAGCGATGTGTACGACACGGTGCAGGCGCTGTTCGGCGGCGTGCCGGTGGGCTACTCGCATCGCGGCGCCGAACGCGACCCGATCGAAATCCGCATCGGCCTGCCGAAGCGCGACCTGAGCTGGGACGAAAAGCTCGCCGCGACCCCGGTGCCCGCCAACACGCTGCCCGGCAGCAAGACCGTGGTGGAACTCGGCCAGGTGGTGCGCGCCGACCAGGAGCTTGGCTCCACCGTGCTGTTCCGGCGCGACGGCGCATTCGCCGACATGGTGATGGGCGAGATGGCCGGCGCGTATGAGGCGCCGATCTACGGCATGCTCGCGGTGGACAAGGCCGTGGCGGCGCATGACTGGGGCGCCTTGCCGAAGCCGGTGATCAGCTTCCGCGGCCAGCCACAGGACGACACGCATCCGACGCTGCTGTGGGATGGCGAGTGGGAGATCACCTACGTCACCTTCCGCGACATGGGCGCCGCGTTCGGCGTCGCGATGCTGGGGATCTACATCCTGGTGGTCGCGCAGTTCCGCAGCTTCAAGCTGCCGCTGGTGATCCTGACCCCGATCCCGCTGACGCTGATCGGCATCGTGCTGGGGCATTGGCTGTTCGCGGCGCCGTTCACCGCCACCTCGATGATCGGCTTCATCGCGCTGGCCGGCATCATCGTGCGCAACTCCATCCTGCTGGTGGATTTCGTGCGGCACGGCGGCGGACAGGGGCAGAGCTTGCGCGACGTGCTGCTGGCCGCCGGGGCGATCCGCTTCAAGCCGATCCTGCTGACCGCGCTGGCGGCGATGATCGGCGCGGCGACCATTCTGAGCGATCCGATCTTCCAGGGCCTGGCGATCTCGCTGCTGTTCGGACTGGCCTCGTCCACGCTGCTGACCGTGCTGGTGATCCCGGCCATCTACGTGGTGCTGCGCGATGCCGATCGAGTGGCGGGCGGGTGAGGCCGGCGGACCCGGCGCGCTGCCCGCCTCCTTAGTCTGCCGGACTCCTGGCTGGCCGCTGCCTCTGTCCCCTGGTTGGCCACATTTGCCGCGGGGTGCCGATGCTGGAGGCCACGCCCTGTGTGTTCGCCCAGGCGTCGTCGGACCGGAAGGGGTCGGCATACCGATGCCGGAGGCCACGACCTGCACCGCGTCGGAGCTCCATTGTCTGGCGGCGCGTGAGCCTGCGGTGCCTGCCGAACCGCCACGCCCGGCAACGCTGGAATTGGCTGCGCAGCCTCCGCTACGCTCCCGCATGGCTTCGCCGCGTCTGTCCCCCCTGATCCGCCGGCTGTTCCGTGCCCCGGTTGCTCTCTACCGCTGGCACCTCGGCTGGATGCTCGGCCACCGCTTCCTGCTGCTGCAGCATGTCGGCCGCCGCACCGGCCAGCCCCGTCGCACGGTCCTGGAAGTGGTCGCCTGGCACAAGCACATCCAGGAGGCCGTGGTGGTCAGCGGCTTCGGCCCCGGCAGCAACTGGCTGCGCAACATCCAGGCGAACCCACAGGTCCAGGTGCGGATCGGCACCAGCAGCTTCGCCGCCCGCGCCCGCGTGCTGGATGCCGACGAGGCCGTCGCCGTCATCGCCGCCTATGAACACCGCCAGCGCCTGGTCGCGCCGGTCATCCGCGCCGGCCTGAGCTGGATCCTGGGCTGGCGCTATGACGGGTCCGCCGCCGCCCGCCGCCGCCTTGTGGCACAACTGCCGCTGATTGCCTTCCGCCCAGGATCGTGAAACAGGCACCGGTCCGACACGCAAGCCGATGGAGAAACAGCACGTGCCCAGCCGATCCCGACCCGCACTCGACCCATCGGCACCTGACCCGTCGTCACCCGCCGCATTGTCACCCGGCCCATCGTCACCCGCCCCATCGGCATCTGACCCGTCGGCACCTGACCCGTCGGCATCCGCCCCGTCGGCCGAGGCCGAGCCCCCCTTGCTGCTGGAGGAGCCGCCCGAGGAGCAGCGCGTCGTCATCACCCGCGAAGGGCTGCGCGACGGCTCGCTGCTCGCCGCCGCCCGCCAGCGCATGCCGCCCGGCACCAAGCTGGTGTCGGACGCCGAGATCGAGGCCGACCTGGACGCCAGGCTGGCGCAGCAGCGCCCAGGCAGCGAGGTCTGGCTGTTCGGCTACGGCTCGCTGATGTGGAACCCGGCGATCGAATACGCGGAGCATCTGGCCGGCTCGGTGCAGGGCTGGCACCGGCGGTTCTGCCTGTGGCTGCATATGGGCCGCGGCACGCCGGACAATCCCGGGCTGATGCTGGCGCTGGACCGCGGTGGACGCTGCGCCGGCATGCTGTTCCGCCTGCCGGCCGCGACCGCGCGGGACGAGCTGCTGTTGGCCTGGCGGCGGGAGCTGTTCACCGGCGCCTACCAGTCCCGCTGGGTGACGGCGCAGACCGAGCACGGGCCGGTGCGCGCCACCACTTTCGTCGCCAACCGGGCGCATGACCGCTACGCCGGTCGGCTGGACGAGGCTGCGGTGGCGGAACGGCTGGCCTCCGCCAGCGGCTCGCTGGGCAGTTGCGCGACCTATCTGGCGGAGACCTTGGGCGCCTTGCAGGGCCTCGGGCTGCGCGATCGGGGGTTGGAACGGCTGCGCCGCCTGGTGGACGCGCAGACGGCCTGAGCAGTCGGGCTACGCGTCCGCTCCGGGGTGAGAGGCAGGCCAGCATCGGAGCAGCGCCCCGACGCTTACCTGCCGTCCCAACGGCCCGCGCGGCTCAGGCCGCGGCGTTCAGCTCTGCTTCACCTGCACATAGCTCCCCGGCGCATCCTCGATCGCCTTCAGTTTGCCGTCGCCCGGCACCCGCGCCGGCACCATCTCCTTGGATCCCTGCGCGCCGACCCAGCGATGCCAGTCCGGCCACCACGATCCCGCCATCTCCGTCCCGCCGGCCAGCCAGGCCTCCGGGTCGGGCGGCAGCGCCTCATTGATCCAGTGGCTGTATTTGCCGCTCTCCGGCGGGTTCACCACCCCGGCGATATGGCCGCTCGCCGCCAGCACGAATTGTTTCGGACCAGACAGAAGTTGGGTGCCGCGATAGGTGCTTTTCCAGGGCGCGATATGATCCTCCCGCGTGGACAGGAAATACGCCGGCGTCTTGATCTTGCGCAGGTCGATCGGCACGCCGGACAGTGAAATTCCCCCAGGCTGCGCCAGCAGGTTTTCCTGATACATCTTGCGCAGGTAGAAGCTGTGCATGCGCGCCGGCATGCGGGTGGAATTGCTGTTCCAATATAACAGATCGAACGGGAAGGGTTCGTTGCCCAGCAGATAGTTATTGACCACAAACGACCAGATCAGGTCGTTGGCGCGCAGCATGTTGAAGGTGGTCGCCATTTCCGACCCCTCCAGGTAGCCGCGCTTGTTCATCTTTTCTTCCAGCGCCTGCAACTGTTCCTCGTCGATGAACACGCCCAGCTCGCCGGCTTCCTGGAAGTCCATCATCGTCACGAAGAACGTCGCGGTCTTGATCCGGTCGTCCTGCTTGGTCGCCATGTAGGCCAGGGTGGACGCCAGCAGCGTGCCGCCCAGGCAGTAGCCGATGGCATCCACCTCACGCTCACCGGTCGCCTGCTCGATCGCGTCGAGTGCGGCCAGGTAGCCCTCCTGCATGTAGTCCTCGAACCCCTTCTCGGCCAAGTGCTCGTCCGGGTTCACCCAGGAGATCATGAACACGGTGTGGCCCTGTGCCACCGCCCAGCGCACGAAGCTGTTGCGCGGCCGCAGATCGAGAATATAGAACTTGTTGATCCAGGGCGGCGCAATCAGCAACGGCCGTTTCAGCACCTTGTCGGTGCTGGGGGAGTACTGGATCAGCTGCATCAGGTCATTCTGGAATACCACCTTGCCCGGTGAGACACCGATGTTCTGGCCCAGCTTGAAGGCGTCCATGTCGGTCATCTTGATGTGCAGCTTGCCCTTGCCGGCCTCCAGATCGGTCAGCAGGTTGCTCAGACCCTTCAGCAGGTTCTCGCCGCCGGTCTCCGCGGTCTTGCGCAACACCTCGGGATTGGTCAGCAGGAAATTGCTCGGGCTCATCGCGTCGATGAACTGCCGGGCGTAGAAATCAACCTTCTGTGCGGTCTTCGGGTCCAGCCCGTCCACATGCGTCACCACGTCCTGCACGTAGCGGGCGGACAGCAGGTACGACTGTTTGATGAAGTCGAACACCTCGTTCTCGCGCCAGGCGTCGTCCTTGAACCGCCGGTCCGTCGCCGAGGCGTCGATCACCGGCTCGCTTGGCATGCCCATGATGCGCCGCGCGGTGTTCTGCCACAGCGTCATATAGTCCTGCCAGAAGCCGATCTGCGCCTGCATGATGCGCGCCGGATTGGCCATCAGCCGCGCCGTCATCTCCATGAATGCGCTGCCGATGTTCAGCGGATCGACCTCATGCTCCTCCTGCGGCTGGCGCTTCAGCCAGTCCGCCACCAGCCGCTGCGACCGTTCCGCGATGTCCGCCATGGAGCGTCCCACCAAGGCAGGGTCCGGCATCTTGAAGCCGGCGTTGTCCAGCTTTTCCGAGGTCTTGTCGGGTTGGGCCATCAGGCGTCCTTTGCGTCGGCAGCACCACCGGCTACACAGGCGGCGACAGCGTGGAGCAGGTCCGAACAATATGGTGATGAGCGGAAGAGGCGCGCAACCTAGTGACCGCGGCCGGCGGGTTCAAGCGACGGAGCCTGCAAGGGTGCCGCGCGTTTGCGGGCAGCCATCGGCCGCGCCGCCCTGTGGCTTGTCCGCGTCCACGGCTCCGACGCTGCATAGCACGCCCGCGCCGGTCCGGGTTGGGCCGGTTCGGGTTGGGCCGGTCTGGGCTGATTGGGCCTGGGCTGATTGGGCCTGGGCTGGATGGGTCTGGGCTGCGCGGGTCCGGGTTGGGCGGGTCTTGGCTGGGCCGGTCCGGGCCCGGCCGATCTGGCTTGCGATGACGAAAGTCACGGCCGCGGCACTGTTGCTGGCCGGCTGCTCCTCCCGTTCCTCGATGAACCCGGTCAATTGGTGGCACAGCCTGGAAGGCGGCAAGATCGCCGAACAACGGCCGCCACCGCCCGGCAGCGACGACGCCTACCCCAATCTGGGGACCATTCCGGCTCGTCCGACGCCGCCGGACCGGGACGCGCTGAGGGCGATTTCGGCTGGCCTGATCGCCGACCGGGCGCATGCCCAGCACATGGCCGACGCCGCGCCGCTGCCGGACCCATCCTCGCCCAGCGCCTCGCCGGCTTTGTTTGGTACCGGAACGATGGCGCCGCCGCCGCCGGCGCCGTCCATACCGGCACCGGGTGCCGCTCCCGCGGCCAGCGCGTCACTGAGCGCCGCGTCCGCGCCGCCACCGGCACCGACGCCGAAAGGACCGCCGCCGGCCCCGGCGCCCGCACCGCGCGCGGCGGTGCAGAGCGCGCCTTTGGCCCAGCCGGCACCGGTGATGCCTCCGGCTGGTGCCCCGGCCGCCCCGGCTGCGACGGCCGCGCGCGTGGCTCCAAGCGCCGCGCCGTCAGCCGCGCCGGCTCCGCCGCCAGTGGCCGCTGCGGTCCCCCCGGCTCTGCCCGCCACCCCGCCGCCGCGTCCGAACCTGCCGGGCGTTGCCAGCAATCCGGTGCCCAGCGCCGAGGTCGCGCCGGAGCCTTCGCTCCCGGCCGGTGCGGTCACCGTGGCGTTCCCGTCCGGTTCAGCCGCCCTGCCGTCCGACGCCGCCGCAACGCTCAGGCAGATCGCCGGCAAGCGCGGTACCGCGACCATCGCCGTGACCGGCCATGGCGAGGCCGCGTCCAGCGATCCGAATGTGCAGGCGGCCGCGCTGTCCCTCGGCCTGTCGCGCGCCCAGGCCGTCGCCAACGCGCTGACAGCGCAGGGTGTGCCGGCCAGTGCCGTGCGCGTCGGGGCGCAGTCCGGTGGTCGCGGCGCGAGCCTGCGTCTGATACAATAGCTTCCCGCCATTCCCAGAGGCCCGACCATGGGTACCGATCCGTCCGGTGAATTCCACCGCATCCGTCGCCTGCCGCCCTACGTGTTCGCCGAGGTCAACAGCGCCAAGGCGAAGGCCCGTGGCGTCGGCGAGGACATCATCGACCTCGGGATGGGTAACCCGGACAGCGCCACGCCGCCGCATATCGTGGCCAAGCTGGTGGAGGCGGTGCAGGACCCGCGCACCCATCGCTACTCGGTCAGCAAGGGCATTCCCGGGCTGCGCCGCGCGCTGGCGAATTACTACGCCCGCCGCTTCGATGTCGGGCTGGACCCGGAAACCGAGGTTATCGCCACGCTCGGCTCCAAGGAGGGCCTGGCCAACCTCGCCGCCGCGATCACCAGCCCGGGCGATACCATCCTGGTGCCCAACCCGTCCTACCCGATCCACCAGTTCGGCTTCATCATCGCCGGCGCCGCGGTGCGCAGCGTTCCCGCCACGCCGGATGAGGACATGCTGCGCGCGCTGGACCGCGCGGTGCGGCACTCGGTGCCGAAGCCGACCGCGCTGATCGTCAACTTTCCTTCAAATCCAACAGCTTATCTGGCGGACCTGGACTTCTACCGGGAGATCGTCGCGTTCGCGCGGCAGCACGAGATCTGGGTGATGTCGGACCTCGCCTACGCGGAGATCTATTTCGGCGACAAGGTGCCGCCGTCGATCCTGCAGGTGCCGGGCGCCAAGGACATCGCGGTGGAATTTACCTCCTTGTCGAAGACCTATTCCATGCCCGGCTGGCGGATGGGCTTCGCCGCCGGCAATCCGCGGCTGATCAACGCACTGACCCGGATGAAGTCGTATCTGGACTACGGGGCGTTCACCCCGATCCAGGTCGCCGCCGCCACGGCGCTGAACGGGCCGCAGGACTGCGTCGACCAGGTGCGCGCGCTGTACAAGGAACGCCGCGACGTGCTGATCCGCGGCCTGGCCTCGGCGGGATGGGAGGTGCCGAACCCGGACGGCTCCATGTTCGCCTGGGCACCGCTGCCGCCGAAATATGCCTCGCTCGGCAGCGTGGAATTCTCGAAACTGCTGCTGGCCCGGGCGAAGGTCGCGGTGGCACCGGGCCTGGGCTTCGGCGAGCACGGCGAGGGCTATGTGCGCATCGCGCTGGTGGAGAACACCCACCGGCTGCGCCAGGCGATCCGCAATATCCGCGGATTCCTGCAGGCGGGCTCGAACCTGGCCGAACCGGTGGTGGAGACGGCCGAGAGCTGAGTTCGAGGCGGCCGGTCAGGCGGGATCCGCCGTGGGCCGGCCGAACGTCGCTTCCAGCGCCTGTGCGTGTCCGGTCAGCAATTGGTCGAGCGTGAACGGGCAGGCTTCGGGGGGGAGGAGCCCGCTGCGCCCGTCATAGGTGGCGACCGAAATCTGCGCGCGGGCAATGCCATACAGCCGGTCGAGGTCGATCTTCTGGCGCATGGAGGGTGCAAAACGCTGCGCCGCGTCTGCCTGAAACGACACGATCTCGCCGCGCCAATGGCCGATCGAGGGACTGTCCGGCCAGCCGTGTACCTTCAGCAGATGAACCAGGACAAGGCGCAGATAACTCTGGACCGCATTGAGCTGCGAGAGCCCCACGTCCTCGATCTCCTCGATGACATGCTCCCAGTCGACCTCGTTCACCCGTTCGCCGCGGGACAGCCGGCGCAGCAGGTCGGCCTGGTGGCGGGACCAGGCGAGGACATCACGATCGTAGAGATCGTCGGGCATTGGCAGAGCATAGCCGAGGAAGGCGGCGCGTGCCATCTGGGTCAACAGGCGTAGCGCGGGAGGCTGCGTGTCCGCGTTGGTTGGGATGTCCGCGCCGGGGCGTCCGGTTGGGGTGAACCAGGGCCGGTTCGCGTCGACCACCCCCACCCAGATGCGACAGCCCTGGCTCACCCACAACTACAGGTTGCCATACACCGGGGTGTTGTGTCAAGAACATATACAGAACATGCCGGGAGAACGCACCATGCCCGATACAGCCGCACTTGCTGCCTTCCGGCTGCATCCCGATCCGGCGATGCCGGCCATGCTCGCCTGCCCGAGGCCGCATCCGGACCCGCTGCTGCGGCTGCGCCCAGCGAGCCGCGCCGGCTCCGCCCTGTCACCGCTGTGCAGTCTAGCGTTCTGGCGGCGCCATTTCGCGGCCCTGCAGCGCGGGGAGGAGTCATCCGGCGCCTTGGCGCAATGGCTGGTGTGCGCCGTGGCCGTGCCCGAGCGAGAGGATAGGACCGGTCTGCGGCCGGTGATCCGCGCCGCCTGGGAAGCCAGGCAGTGTGACGTCGCTCCAGGAGCTTCCCCGGGACCGGTGGCGGCCAATCGCGCGCACACTGAGGACGATGGGCGGGACCGCATGCACCGTGACGATGGGCCGGCAAGCCTCGTGGCGACCGCGGCATCGGCTTCCGCCACCGGGACCGCCAGTCGCGCACAAGCTGCGGGCGATGGGCGGGACCGCACGCACCGTGACGATGGGCCGGCAGCCCCGGGCGCGGCAGTGGCGCCGGCTTCCGCCACCGGGACCGTCAGCCGCGCACAAGCTGCGGGTGAGGGGCGGGACCGCCGGCACCGTGACAGCGGGCCGGCATCCCCGGGCGCGGCCGCGGCGCCGGCTTCCGCCACCGGGACCACCGGTCGGGCGCAAGCCGCGGGTGAGGGGCGGGACCACATGCACCGTGACAGCGTGCCAGCAAGACAAGCTGCGGCTTCGGCCGCCATCGCCGCCATGCCGCCAGCGCCCGCCGCCACGCGCGGTGGCCCGCTGCGCAACGGCAATCCGCGTGGCAATCCCAACATCGCGCCGCGCTGCGGGGCCAGGACCCGCAGCGGCTGCCCGTGCCGGGCGCCGGCCATGCGCGGCCGGCTGCGCTGCCGGATGCATGGCGGTGCCAGCACCGGCCCGCGCACCGAAGTGGGCCTGGCCCGACTGCGCGCCGCCCGCACCATCCACGGCCGCTACGCCGCAACGGAACGCGCCCGCAATCGCCACCAGCTCAGCCTGCTGCGCCGCACCCGGGTGCTGCTGGAGGCGATACGGCTGGAAACGCGGCTGCCGCCGGTGGCGCGGGCGCGGCTGCATGCGGTGCCTGCCGAACTGGAGCCGCCGCCATATCCATCACCCGACCGGCCGCCGCCCTCGCGCGCCGAGGACCAGGCGATGGCGCGGGCCGAGGCAACAGCCCTGGCACCGTGGAAACAGGCGATCGGCTGGGCCCGGGCGCAACGCCAGGGCCGGCCGGTGGAGGGCTGGGCGCAGGCGATCGACCAGCTGTTTTCCGGCCTGCCGCCACCACCATGGCGCGGTGACCGGCATTGCCAGGCGGCACCCTATACACCATGAAGCGAACCGCACCGCCGGCCCATGCCAGCGGCTGGCGCCGGCGATCGAGCACGCCGGCCGGCCCGCTGCTATGGTCCGCCTGACGGCGGCTTCGCCGCGCAACCAGGATCAACCCGCCATGCCTCTCCGTTCCGCCCCGTGCCCCGACGAGCCCCGCGCATGACCCATCCAATTTCCGTCGCGATCGCCGGCCTGGGCACCGTCGGCGGCGGCGTGCTGCAACTGCTGCGCGACAATGCGGAGCTGATCGCCGCCCGCGCCGGCCGTCCGATCGCCGTCACCGCCGTCTCGGCGCGCGACCGCACCCGCGACCGCGGTGTCTCGCTGGCCGGGCTGCGCTGGTATGAGGACCCGGTGGCGCTGGCCGCCGACCCGGCGGTGGACGTGGTGGTGGAGCTGATCGGCGGCGCCGACGGCCCCGCCCGCGCGCTGGTCGAGGCCGCGATCGCCGCCGGCAAGCCGGTGGTCACCGCCAACAAGGCGATGCTCGCGGTGCATGGCGCCGAACTCGCCGCCGCGGCGGAAGCCCATGCGGTGCCGCTCGCCTTCGAGGCCGCGGTCGCCGGCGGCATCCCGGTGATCAAGGCGCTGCGCGAAGGCCTGGCCGCCAACCACGTCTCCCGCATCGCCGGCATCCTGAACGGCACCTGCAACTACATCCTGACCCAGATGCGCGAGCGGGGCCGCGAGTTCGCCGAAGTGCTGGCCGACGCGCAGAAGCTGGGCTACGCCGAGGCCGACCCGTCCTTCGACATCGACGGCGTGGACGCGGCGCACAAGCTGGCGATCCTGGCCGCGCTGGCGTTCGGCCGCCCGGTGGCGTTCGACGCGGTACATGTCGAAGGCATCCGCCGCATCTCCTCGCTCGACATCGCCTTCGCCACCGAGCTCGGCTACCGCATCAAGCTGCTCGGCATCGCCCGCCGCACCGAGGCCGGCATCGAGGCGCGGGTGCATCCCTGCATGGTGCCGGCGACCGCGCCGATCGCGCGGGTGGACGGGGTGTTCAACGCCGTGGTGGCGGAGGGCGACTTCGTCGGCCGGGTGATGCTGGAAGGTCGCGGCGCCGGGGCGGGGCCGACCGCGTCCGCGGTGGTCGCGGACCTGATCGATATCGCCCGCAACCGCCACACGCCGGTCTGGGGTGCCGCGGCGGCGGAATTGTCCAGCGCGCCGTCGGTGCCGATCAGTGCGCATGTCGGCGCCTATTACCTGCGGCTGATGGTGGTGGACCGGCCGGGGGTGATCGCCGATGTCACCGCGGTGCTGCGCGACCAGGGGGTGTCGCTGGAATCGATGCTGCAGCGCGGCCGAGCACCGGGCGAGGCGGTGCCGGTGGTGCTGGTGACGCATGAGACGCAGGAGAGCGCGATGCGGGCCGCGCTGGAGCGGATCGCCGCGCTGGACGCGGTGCTGGAAGAGCCGGCGCTGATCCGGATCGAGGCAGGGTAGCTCCGTTCGGCCCTTCGAGGCGCGACCTGATCGTTCCGGTGGAGATGGCCAGGTCAGGCCCGGCCAAGGCGGGGGTCAGACACGACGGGGGCAAAGTGGATTACCGCCCCTGCACCCGCCACGTCGCTGTACGACCGGTCGGCTCGCCAACTTGGCGCGGATGGGACGCAGGCCCGGCATGTTCGCCGGGCGAACCGTGACACCGCACCGCTCCGCCCGGCTGACCGCGGCCGCCACCGCCTGATCCGTCCAGCCATCGCCGCGAGACGTGACCTCCCGCGGTTTGCCCGCGGCACCCGCGTGCCGTAAGGCCACGCGCAGGCGGGGCAACCCACTTCGGCTGGATCGGGACAACGGAAGGCACATGGCGCCAGGGATGGCCGACACAGTCTGGTCAGGGATCCGCGCCCTGGCCGGCACCGCGACCGGGGCGATCGACGACCAGCTCAATGAGCACCGTATCCGGCTTGCCATCACCGGCCTGAGCCTGGCCGGCAAGACCGTGTTCACCACCGCGCTGATCCAGAACCTGATCGCGATGGGCGAGGGGCGGGACACGCTGCCGCGCTTTGCCCGGCGGCTGAGCCAGGGCGGCCGCAGCCGGTTGCGGCGGGTCCGGCTGCTGCCCACCGGCGTGGAGACGATCCCGTATTTCGACTTCGCCGCCAAGCGGGCGGGACTGGCCGCGGCGCAGCCGGTGTGGCCGAACCGCACCGAGGACCTCGCGCAGATCTCGCTGCTGCTGGAGATCGAGCATCCGTCGAGCTTCCGGCAAAGGTTCGGGCATCGGCGTATCCGCCTGGATATTCTCGATTATCCCGGCGAATGGCTGCTCGACCTTCCGTTGCTCGATCGTTCCTTCGCCGCGTGGTCAGCGGAGACGCTCGGGGCCCTGTCCATGCCGCCGCGACAGGTGCACGCCGCCGCATTCCTGGAGTTCCTGCGCGGCATCGCACCGGGGGATGTCGCGGAGCCGGCACTGATCCAGCAGGGCCATATGCTGTATCGCCGCGCGCTGGAGGCATGCCGCCGCGAGTTGGGGTTGCGCTATCTCCAGCCGGGCCGCTTCCTGTGCCCGGGACCGCGCGGCGATGTGCCGTTCATGTGGTTCTTTCCCTTGCCCGCCGCCGGCGCGGCGTCCGCTGCGAACTCGGTCGGTGCGCTGCTGCGCGGCCGGTTCGAGACCTATAAGCGAGAGGTCCGGGCGGATTTCTTCGACACGCATTTCCGCCGGTTCAACCGCCAGATCGTGTTGGTGGACGTGCTGGGCGCGCTCTATGCCGGGCAGGCGGCCTTCGACGACACCGCGCAGGCGATCTTCGACCTGGCTGTCGGGCTGCGGGGTGGGACGGGGTTCTGGCGGGATCGGCAAGGTCGTGCCGGCCCGGGAGCGGACACATATGCGCTCTCGACCCTGCTGCGGGAGGCACGCGATGTCCTGGCGTGGCCGGTCGATCTGGTGTCGGAGGCGCTGTCGACGCTGGTCGGATCACGCGGCATCGAGCGTGTCGCGTTCGTGGCGACCAAGGCCGACCACGTGCCTGCGCTGAGCCGTGACAACCTCCGCAACCTGCTGGCGGCGCTGGTCAAACCGGCAGCAGCGTCCTGGCAGGATGCGAAGGCCACGGTGTCGTATCACGTGGCGGCGGCGGTGCGCTCCACCGAGGACGGCACGGCCGCGATCGGCGACCGGACGGTCGAGGTGGTGAACGGCGTCATCCTGGGGGAGAACCGGGTGCGGCCGTTCTATGTCGGGCAGGTGCCGTCCGACGTGCCGCCGCCGAGCTTCTGGACGGCGCCGTATTTCGAGATGCCGGTGTTCCGGCCGCCGCTGATCGATGCCAGCGGTGCGGCCGGGATTCCCCATATCGGGCTGGACGAGATTCTGGAGAACACGATCGGGGATCTGGTGTGATGGAAGGAACGCCGCGCTTTCTGGATGAGCCGATGGCGCCGAACGGGGTTCGGCCGGCGGCTGCGGGCATGGCCGAGGCGCCGCCGCCGGTGATCGAGCGGCCGGTGCTGCTGGAGGCCCGGCCCGGCGCCGCCGCTGCGGTCGGCGCCGACTGGAACCCGCGCGACCTGGCGGTGCCACCGGTGCCGGCGCGTTCCACCTCCTATGCCGTGGCAGGACTTGGCGTGCTGGCGGGAAGCTGGGTGCTGCTGTCCGCCTACACGGCGGTGGTCGACGCCTTCGCGCGCTCAACCGCGCTGGGCGGGGTGACGCTTGGGCTGTACCTGACCGGGTTCAGCTTGCTGTTGTATGCGGTGTTCCGCGAGTGGCGGTCGCTGCATGAGCTGCACCGGGTCGATGCCTTGCGCGCGGCGCTGGACAGTTCGACCGCGGAGCTGGAGCCGACGCGCCGGTTGTGCGGTCCGTGGCTGGACCGGCTGGTCGTTCGGGTGCCCGACGCCGCGCTGGCCGCTGCGGGGCTGCGCGAGTCGGGCGATCTGCCGCAGCTGCGCGCCGTGCTGCGCAGCCGGTTGGCGCAGCCACTTGCCATCGCCACAAGGCGGATCGGGCTGAAGGCGGCGACCGAGGGCAGTGCGCTGGTCGCGGTGTCGCCGCATGCCTCCTGGGACGGGGTGATCGTGGCCTGGCGCGGGCTGCGGGTGATCCGCCAGGTGGCGCAGCTTTACGGGCTGCGTCCGGGGCCGGCGGTGACGGTGGCGCTGCTGCGCCGGGTGGCGCAGGCGGCGGTGGAGACCGCGGCGACCGACCTGATGTCGCAGACCGCGGCGGACCATCTGCTGGGCAGCGTGCCGGTGATCCGCCATCTGGCCGCGATCCCGGGTGCGAGCGTGGCGGGGATCCGGTTGTACCGGCTGGCCGGCGTGGTGGGGCGGGCATGCAGCCCGATGTAGCCGGAGCCGGCGAGTGCGGGCACGCAGTCCGATGTAGCGGCGACGTCATGGGGCGGCCATGCAATCCGATGCAGCGGGGCGTCGTGGGGCGGGCATACAGTCCGATGCAGCGGGGTCGTCGTGGGGTGGTATGCAGCCCGATGCAGCGGAGAGGTCGTGGGGCGGCCGTGCAATCCGATGCAGCGGAGACGTCCAGAGGTCCGCGGCGGGTGGCGATCGAATGGGGGCGCTGGTCGCCTCCAACTCCGCCTTGCGACCATGGCTGTCGGCCAGGCGACACGCTTGCTGGCGCAGCGAGCCGGCATGGCCATCGGCGTCCCATCGCCGCTCCGAGGGCCTGTTGGTGCTGTCCCCTGCCGGACCACAGCGGGAACCAGTAGACCGGGCGGTCGTGGGGATCATCCGGCACCAACCGTGACGATGCCACGCGCCACGCCTAGAATTGCGGGCGTCATAACCCCGGAGTCGCCCCTGCCATTCCGTTTCGTCCACGCGGCGGACATCCATCTGGACTCCCCGCTGCGCTCCCTCGCGCTGCGCGACCCCGCGCTGGCCGACCTCATCGGCAACGCCACGCGTAAGGCGTTCGTCGCGGTGGTGGAGCTCTGCCTCGACGAACAGGTTGATGCCCTGCTGCTGTCCGGCGACCTGTACGACGGCGAGCAGACGTCGATGAAGACCGCCCGCTTCCTGGCCGACCAGATCCGAAAGCTGCACGAGGCGAACATCCGGGTGTTCGTGATCCGGGGCAATCACGACGCCTTGTCGCGGATCACCAGGGAACTGACCTTCCCTGAACTCGGTCACCCTCTTCGGTGGCCGCGCCGCCGCGATCCCGGTGGAGCGCGAGCGCGGTGCCATGCCCATCACGATCCACGGGATCAGCTTCGCCCAGCCCCACGCGCCCGACAGCCTGCTCACCCGCTTCAGGCCGCCGCTCGACGGCGCGGTCAATGTCGGGCTGCTGCATACCAGCCTCGACGGATCGCCGGGCCACGACGCCTATGCCCCCTGCACGCTGGCAGACTTGCAGGCCTCCGGCTTCCGCTACTGGGCGCTCGGCCACATCCACAAGCGCACCGCCGTGCAGGGTGGAACCACGGTGGTCATGCCCGGGATGCCGCAAGGCCGCGACATCAATGAGGCGGGCGCCAAGTCGGTGACCCTCGTCACCGTGACGGATGACGGCTCCATCCTGCTGGAGGAGCGGCATACCAGCGTCGCCCAGTTCGAGCGGGTGACGGTCGATCTCGCGGGGATCGAGGACTGGAGGGACATGGTGCAAGCGCTCGGGCTGGCCCTCGGGCGGGTTCGCGACAGCGTGGCATCGGAGCATCTCGTGGCGCGTCTCCATCTGAGCGGGGTGACATCGCTGGCCTGGCGTCTGCGTCGAGACCTCGATCTGCTGCGGACCGAGGCGGAGGACCAGGCCGCTGCCCTCGGCAAGAGCTGGATCGACAAGGTCGAGGTCGATTGCCGGCCACCGGGGATCACGCTGCCCTCCGCCGGACCGGTTGGGGCAGATCCGTTCGAGGAGTTGCGCCGCCTGATGGGCGAGGTGGCGCAGGACAACTCCTATCGCGCCGAGATTGCCGCCATCGCCGAGGAACTGCGGACCCAGCTCCCGGCCGAGTGCCGTTCCCTGCTCGGCGCCGATCCGGACAGCTTCGCCGCGTATCTCGTGGAAGCGGCGCGGGACGGGATCGACGACGTGCTGGCGCGGCTCAAGGCAGGGGCCGAACCAGGGACCGCGGCAAAGGCCGGCTGATGCGGCTGCGCCGGTTGGATCTCGCACGCTACGGCAAGTTCACCGACCAAACGCTTGATTTCGGGGAGCCGGTCGAAGGCGAACCCGACCTGCACATCGTCTACGGACCGAATGAGGCCGGCAAGTCGACGGCCTTCTCCGGCTTCCTCGACCTGCTGTTCGGCATTGAGGCGCAGAGCCGCTACGGGTTCCTGCACCCCTACGCGACGATGCGGGTCGGCGGTTGCCTGGAACTTTCGGTGGGCCCGCGCGAGCTGGTGCGGATCAAGCGGCCGCAGCCGACGCTGCGCGACGCCGGCAACGAGCCGGTGGCCGAAGGGCTGATCCTGGGCGACCTCGGCGGCATCGACCGCACTGCCTACCGCACGATGTTCTCGCTCGATGACGACACGCTCGAAGCGGGCGGCAAGAGCATCCTCGCCAGCAACGGCGAACTGGGCCAACTGCTGTTCTCCGCCAGCGCCGGGCTTGCCGATCTCAGCCGAACGCTGCTCGACCTGCGATCGGAGGCGGACGGGTTCACCCGGCCGAACGCGCGCAGCGGCGAACTCCAGCAGCTCAAGGCGGCCTTGGCCACGCTGAAGCAGGAACGCGACGCGATCGACACGCTCGCGTCCGAGTACAACCGCCTCGCCGCCGCCAGGGATGCAGCGGCGGAGCAGTATGAGGCGGCGCTGGCCGAACGCGCCCAGGCGCAGGCGGGTCTGGCGAATGCGCAGCGACACCTGGCGGCACGGCCGCGCATGGCCGAACTTCGCCGGTTGCGGGAGCGGCTGGAGCCGTTCGGCGATCTGCCCGCTGCGCCGCCGGGATGGCTGGACGAACTGCCGGCCTTGCAGGAGGGCGAGAACCGGCACCGTTCGGCGGCCGAGCAGGCGGCGGCCGATGTCAAACGCCTGTCCGAGGAGCTTCTGGCCGTCGTCGTCGACGAGAAAGCGCTGCGCCTGGTCGGCCGGCTCGACCGGCTGACCGAGCTGCGTGCCCGCCACGTCACGGCCGACCTCGACCTGCCAAGCCGGCGGCGGGATCTGGCGCGCGCCGAGGGCGAGGTGCGCAGCATCCTCATCCGTCTTGGCCGCGGTGAGGAGGCCGAACCTGCCCGGCTGCTGCTGAACGCCGCGCAGTCGGCCGCGCTGAACGGACTGATTGTGACCCGTTCCGGCGTCGAGGCGAAGCTGACGGCCGCTGGCGACGAAGTGTCGCAGGCATTGCATGAGCTGACCGAGGCGCGCGGCGCGTTGCAGGCGGCATCGGGTTCCGCATCCGCGCTGCCGCTTGCGCCGGTGGTCGCGGCACTGGCGGCCCTGCGCGACAGCGATCACACCGGTCGCCAGCGCGCGGCGTCCAAGGCGATTGCTCAGCGCGTCGGCGTGTTGGCGACGCAACTGGCGGCGCTCGTGCCCTGGCGGGGCAGTGCGGAGCAACTCGCTCAGCTCACCGTGCCCGACGCCGCCCGCGTTGAGGCCTGGTGGGCGGCGGGGCAGCGGACCGACACGCTGCTGGAGCAACGGCGCGCGGAGGCCGAACGGCTGGAAGCCGAGCTGGAGCTGCGTGCCGCCGAACGCGATGCCATCGCCGGGACCGTTGGCCTGCTGAGCGACCAGGAAGCGGCCGCCATACGCGGCGCGCGCGAGGCAGCATGGGCGCAGCACCGCCGCGCGCTCGACCCGGCCACCGCGGACGCCTTCGAGGCGGTGCTGCGCCAGGACGACATCGTCAGCAATGCGCGCCTCGGCCACGAGCGGGACCTGGCCAAGCTGCACGAGACGACGCAGGCCCTGGCCGTGAAGCGCGCCGAGGCCGCGCGCACCCGCAAGCTGCTGGACGAGGCCGCCGCGCAGCAGCAGCGCCAGGCCGCACTCATCGCCGGCGCGGTCACCGAGATCGGCCCCGACCTGCCGGCGGACATGTCGCCCGCTCAGTTGCTGGCCTGGATCGCGCGTCGCGACAAGGCACTGGAGGGCTGGGACCTGCTGCGGCAGGCGGAGCGCGACAAGCGGGAAGCGGAGGCTGACGCCGCGTTGCTGCGCGACCGGCTGCGGGATGCGCTCGGGCAGGCGGAGGTGCCGTTCGACCCGCTTGCGGAGCCCGACGCCTTGGTGGCCGCGGCGCAGGCAGCGGTGGACCGCAAGGCCCGCACCCAGGCGCTCCGCCAGGCCGTTGCGGAGTGCGAGCGCGCGGTGCGCAAGCGGGACCTGGCGCTGCAAAAGGCGGCCCTGGCCGACAAGACGTGGCTGGCGGCGTGGCACGCCGCCTGCGCCGCCTGCTGGCTCGGGGAGGCGGCCGCGACGCTGCCGATCGAGGCGGTGCGCGATATGCTGGCAGCGGCGGCGGCGCTCGGGCCGGCGCTCAAGGCGCAGGCGGACCTGGCCGACCGCATCCAAGCCATGGAGGACGACCAGGCCGGCTTTGGGCGCGAGCTGGAACGGCTCGGCCGGGAGCTGGGCCTCGACCCGGAGCAGCGGGCCGGCCTCGATGCGGCGCAGGCGGTGGCGGACCGGGTGCAGGAAGCCGCGCGGGCCACCGAGGAGAAACGGCGGCTGCAGGATGCGCTTGCCGCGGCGCAGGACCGGCAGCGCCAGGCCGAGGCCGATGCGCTGGCCCATACGCGCCGCGTCGGCGAGATGACCGCATTCATGCAGGTCGGATCACTCATCGAGCTGGGCGGCAGGCTGCGGGATGCGGAGCTGAAGGCCGATCTGGAACGGCAGGCGGCGCAGGCCGAACATGATGTCCTGGCAGCCCTGCACGTCGAGACACTTGCCGATGCGCAGGCGCTGCTGGAAGGCACGGGAGAGGCCGAACTGGAATTGCAGCAGGCGGCGCTGTCCGCCCAGATGGAGGATCTCGATAAGCGCACGCGGGAACTGTTCGCCGCCAGCAAACAGGCCGCCGACCGCATCCTGGCGATCGGCGGCGACGACGCGGTGGCCAGGATCGAGGAACGCCGTCGGACCAGGCTGCTGGAGATCGAGGACAAGGCGCAGCAGTATCTGCGGCTTCGCGTCGGGATCGCAGCCGCCGATCGGGCCTTGCGAGCATACCGGGACCAGCATCGCAGTTCGATGATGACGCAGGCGTCCGATGCGTTCCGGCTCATCAGCCGGGGCGCCTATCGAGGGCTTGGCACACAGCCGGACCGAAACGGCGACATCCTGGTGGCGCTGGCCGCCGATGGCGGGTCAAAACTGGCGACGGACCTGTCGAAGGGGACGCGCTTCCAGCTCTACCTTGCGCTGCGGGCCGCCGGATACCGGGAATTCGCCAAGCTGCGACCGACCGTGCCGTTCATCGCCGACGACATCATGGAAACCTTCGACGACTTCCGCGCCGAGGAGACATTGCGCGTGTTCGAGGGAATGTCACGGCTCGGCCAGGTGATTTACCTGACGCATCACGATCATCTGCGTGCGATAGCGGAACGGACGGTCCCGGGCGTTCGGATCCACAGATTGGCCGCATAACAAGGAGTCCGGTTTTGGTTTGCGGTCACTCCTGTCCAGCCGTCATCTGGTGACGAATGATGGGTCGGCAGAAGCGGACCGTGCACGGACGAAACGAAGGATCGACCCTTCCGTCAGCCCGATTTTGCCTGGGTAAGCAGCAGGTCAACCATCAGCGTCCAGGCCTGCTGGAATTGCGTCCGCCGATCAGTGCGCATCACCAGGTTTATCATCAGACCATCGAGCGCCATCTCGGCAGCCTGCGCGATCGTTCTATCGTCGGGTCAGAAACATTCGCGGGAAGACGCGCACGTAGCGCCTCGACGACGAGGCGGTGCATGTCGACCGCGCCTGCGGACAATCGGGCGTTCATTCCGGGATCGAAGATCGCCCTGGTGAAGAACACCGCTTGGGCCTTCAGCAGGGCGGGATCGTCCTCGGCCGCGCGGAGCAGCCGCTGTCCGAGCCCGTCGAGGTAGAGCGCGGGCCGATGTCGGTTGCTCGCCCTTCGAGCTCCAACGACCGACGCCAATCGAACGCGGCGAGCAGGATGTCGTCGACCGACGCGAAGTGATGAAAGATCGTCGCCTTGCTCACGTTGGCCTCGCGCGCCAACGCACCCGCGCTGAACGCGTCAGGGCCGCCGCGCCCCAGCAGCTTCAAGGCCGCGTCGAGGATTTCCTTGCGTGTTGCCTCGCCAGCCGCGGTGCGCTGTCCCTTGATCGCCATTCGCCATTAATAGTATTGACCGACCGGTCGGTCAAGCGTTATCCTGCTTCTGTTGGCGGCTCTCGTCAGCAGCCAAAGGCGATCGAGCCGAACGCCGGAGAACGCAAATGATCGAGCAGTTGAAGGATTTCCCGACAACGTCATAGCGTTCGCGGGTCGCGGACAGGTAACGAAGGCCGACTACGTGTCGACCGTCATTCCGGTGATCGAAAAGGCGCTTGCCGGCCATGATCGCCTTCGCTTCTATTACGAGCTTGGAGCCGATTTTACCGGTATGGATGCCGATGCGATCATGGAAGATTTCAAGCTTGGAATGCACCACCTCACACGCTGGGAACGGGCGGCGGTCGTCACCGACGTCCAGTGGATCGCCCAGGCGATGTCGCTTTTCAGCTTCCTGATGCCCGGCGCGATGAAGGCATTTTCGATGCGGGATGCCGATCAAGCGCGTTCGTGGATCGTCGCGCAATCTTCGTAGAGCGGGTTGCAGAGCGGACGCGTAAATCAAGAATTCTGCACAGGACGTGACGCCGCGGCGGTGACGCTCCCGAGCCGGTGGCGACATCCGCACCAGATATCCGCACCGTATCAGGCGTCGTTCGCCTGCGCTGGAGGGGCGGCGTCCGCTCTGCCGGATTGTGAGCCCGCAAGCAGTCAGTCCGCGCCAGGCCAAGGCCGGACATGGCATTGCCGGCACCAGAAGTCTGGGTCGGTTCGAATGACGGCATCCAACCCGAACCCCCCCCGCTCGCCCTGACCCGGGGCGGTCCTTCCTCCGTCCGCAAACCCGAACGGCCTCCGCGCGTTCCCGTGCTGGAACAACCCCCAAGGACCCATCGATGAAATCGCGCAGACGCCGGACGGCTCGGCCGTTGCCGCTGATGCTGCTGGAATTGACCCTCGCGTCCTGGGAAACCATCAGCCGCCGCACGCTGCTGATGGCCCGAGGCGCCTGCTCGCCCGCCGAATACCAGAAAATGGTCCGCGAGAAGGCCGCCGCGCTGACCCAGACCACCAGAAGTCTCGCACGGTCGCGAACGCCCTCGCCGACCGCGCTGCTGTCGCCCTGGCACGCCAAGGCAACTGCGAACGCCAAGCGCCTGAGGCGCAAGTAGAACAGCCGCGCGTGCGTCATTCGCCCCGGAGCAGGCCGCGCAGCATCGCAGCCGGCGCGCGAGACGGTGGCTTGGCGCGGCGCGGGACGGAGTGCCATAAACGGCACCCATGCGCGTGCTGTACCACCTGCCGTTATCGCCCTCCGCCCGGAAAGTGCGTCTCGTTCTGGCGGAAAAGCGCCTGCCGTTCGAGTTGCGCACCGAAAAGGCCTGGGAGCGCCGGACGGAGTATCTGGAACTGAACCCCGCGGGCACCGTGCCGACGCTGGTGGAAGACAACGGTCTCGCGATCCCGGATTCCACCGTGATCTGCGAATACTTGGAAGAAGCCTATCCGGACACCAGCCTGATGGGCCGCACCCTGGCGGAGCGTGTTGAAATCCGCCGGCTGACCGCCTGGTTCGACGGCAAATTCGCCACCGAGGTCACAAGCAGCCTGTATGGTGAGAAGGTGATGCGGCGAATGGCCAAGCGTGGCAATCCGGACGCTGCCTCGATGCGCACCGGCTATATCGCGCTGCGCTACCATATGGACTACCTCGGCTGGCTGGCCGAGACGCGGAAATGGCTGGCCGGCACCGAATTGTCGCTGGCCGACTTTGCCGCCGCGGCGCATTTGTCGTCGCTGGACTTCATCGGCGATGTGGATTGGAGCCTGTCGCAGCCGGCGAAGGATTGGTACGCGCGGATCAAGTCGCGGCCGAGCTTTCGCGGTTTGCTGGCGGACCGGGTGCCGGGGATGACACCGCCGGAACATTACGCCGATCTGGATTTCTGACCTCGCAGCGGGAATGCGGGCATGGATGCGGCCGATCTGAGGATCTTTGCCACGGTGGCCCGTAGCGGCGGGATCAGCCGCGCGGCGCTGGACCTGCACACCGTGCAATCCAACGTCACCGCGCGCATCCGCTCGCTGGAACAGGAACTCGGCTCCGCGCTGTTCATGCGCCACAGTCGGGGCGTGACGCTGACGCCGGCCGGGCGGCGCCTGCTGCCTTTTGCCGACCGGATGCAGGACCTGCTCGACCAGGCCCGCCGCGCCGTGGCGGATGATGGAACGCCGCGTGGTCCGTTGCAGATCGGCAGCCTGGAGACCGCCGCGGCGCTGCGCCTGCCGCGCATCCTGGCCGCCTTCGCGCAGGCGCATCCCGCGGTGGACCTCACCCTGACCACCGGCACCACCGCCGCCCTGGTCGATTTGGTACAGCAGGCGCAGCTGGACGGCGCCTTCGTCGCCGGGCCGGTGCGCCATCCCGGGCTGATCGAGGAGGCAATCTTTCGCGAGGAGATGGTGCTGGTCACCGCGCCCGACATTGCCGGCTGGGACGATCTGCCACGCCGCCGGGACCTGAAGCTGATCGTGTTCCGCGCCGGCTGCTCCTATCGCGCCAGGCTTCAGGCCATGCTGGCCGCCCGGGGTGTGATCGGCGTGCGGCTGATGGAGTTCGGCACGCTGGAAGGCATCATCGGCTGTGTCGCTGCCGGCATCGGCATCACCATGTTGCCGCGCGGGGTGCTCGACCTGGGCGCGCGCGATGCGCCGGTCGCGCTGCACCCGTTGCCGCTGGAGGACCGGTTCGTCGACACCGTGTTCATCCGACGTGGTGAGGCATTCGCCTCCAGTGCCCTGACGGCGTTTCTCGACCTGGCGCGACCGATGCCGCTGCCGGTTTCCCACGCCGCGGAGTGACCATTCGGGCGGGGCGATCGTTCGGACAGATGGCTTCGATCTGAACAAAGCATTTTTCTCCATGATCGGCCGGCACCACCCTCGTAGCGTTCCAGGCGAGGGGTCATTGCAATGACACAGACAGCACGCGCTGCCCTGGCGGGTCTGAGCGCCAGCCTGGTTGGCATCGGCCTGGGGCGGTTCGCCTACACACCGCTGATCCCGGTGCTGATCGGCGCGCACTGGTTCGCGCCGGACACGGTGATCTATCTGGGAGCGGCGAACCTGGCGGGCTACCTGGCCGGCGCCCTGGTGGCGCGCCCGCTCGCGGCCTGGCAGCCGCCGGCGCTGGTGCTGCGCCTGATGATGCTGCTGGCGACGGCGGCGTTCTTCGCCTGTGCCGCGCCGGTCTCGCTCGTCTGGTACTCGGCCTGGCGGTTCATCGCCGGGCTGACCGGCGGGGTCATCATGGTGCTGGCGGCGCCGACCATCCTGCCGCACACCGATCCGGCGCGACGCGGCCTGGTCGGCGGCATGATCTTCACCGGGGTCGGGTTGGGCGTGGCGGCCTCCGGCACGCTGGTGCCGCTGCTGCTGCGGTTCGGCCTGCCGGCGACCTGGGTCGGCCTGGGCGTTATTGCGCTGGTGCTGACGCTGCTGTCATGGCGCGACTGGCCGGACGGTCCGGCGCCTGCGCCTGCGCCGTCCGACGCGCGCGCCGATACGTCGGCCCGCCCGGTGCGGGGCCTGCTGCTCGGCTATGGGCTGAACGCCGCCGGGCTGGTGCCGCATATGGTGTTCCTGGTGGATTTCGTGGCCCGCGGGCTGGGGCAGGGGCTGCCGGCGGGTGCCGCCTTCTGGGTGGTCTATGGTGTCGGTGCCCTGGTCGGGCCGCTGCTGGCCGGCACCATGGCGGACCGCATCGGCTTCCGCCGGGCGTTGCGCATCGCCTTCGCGGTGCAGGCGGTGGCGGTTGCCCTGCCGGTCGTGCTGGTCGGCGCGGGCTGGCTCGCTTTGTCCAGCGCCATTGCCGGGGCCTTCACCCCCGGGATCGTGCCGCTGGTGCTGGGCCGGGTGCATGAGCTGCTGCCGAACGATCCGGCGGCGCAGCGCCTGGTCTGGGGCCGCACCACCATGGCCTGGGCGCTGTTCCAGGCCGGCGCCGCCTATCTGGACTCCTGGCTGTTCGCGGCGACCGGCGATTATCGGCTGCTGTTCGGCCTGGGCGCGGGCGCATTGGCGCTGGCGCTGGCGGTCGAGCTGGCCACCAGCCCGTCAGTGGTGCCGGCGCGGGTGCGGGCGCACTGACGAACGGATTCCGGCCAGCGAAACCGGGCGCGCTGCCGAGCCGGTCGACAGGACGAAGCATCGGTCAGTCGGCGGCCGATCCCATCTTCTGCGCCAGCGCCGGCAAGGTGTGGCGCTTCGGCGTCAGCCAGTGCTGCAGCCGGTCGAGATACAGATAGATCACCGGCGTGGTGTACAGCGTCAGCATCTGGCTGAGGATCAGCCCGCCCACCATCGCGCAGCCCAGCGGCCGCCGCAGCTCCGAGCCCGCGCCGGTGCCCAGCGCCAGCGGCAGGCCGGACAGCAGCGCCGCCATCGTGGTCATCATGATCGGGCGGAACCGCAGCAGGCAGGCCTGGCGGATCGCGTTCAGCGGCGTCTCGCCGTCCCGCCGCTCCGCGGTGATGGCGAAATCCACCATCATGATGCCGTTCTTCTTCACGATGCCGATCAACAGGATCACGCCGATCAGCGCGATCACCGACAAATCGTATTTCATGATCAGCAGCATCAGCAGCGCGCCCACGCCGGCCGAGGGCAGGGTGGACAGGATGGTCAGCGGCAGGATGTAGCTCTCGTACAGGATGCCCAGGATGATGTAGACCGAGATCAGCGCCGCCGCGATCAGGTAGGGCTGCGAGGCGAGCGAGGTCTGGAACGCCTGTGCGGTGCCCTGGAAGGTGCCGTTCACCGTGATCGGCACGCCCATCTGCCGCAGCGCCGTCTGGATGGCGTCGACCGCCTGGCCCAGCGCCGCGCCGGGGGCGAGGTTGAAGGAGATGGTGACCGCGGGGAACTGGCTCTGGTGGCTGATCGACAGCGGCTGCACCGGGCGCGTGGTCCATTTCACGAAGGTGGACAGCGGCACGACCTGACCGGTGTTCGACTTCACGTAGAGCTTGTTCAGCGTCTCCAGCTCGCCGGCCTGCACCGGCGTCACCTCCAGGATCACGTGGTAGGAGTTCACCTGGGAGAAATACTGCGCGATCTGCCGCTGGCCGAACGCATCGTACAGCGTGTCGTCGATCACCTGCGGCTGCACGCCGAAGCGCGCGGCGACATCGCGGTCGATGGTCAGGGTGGCCGTGGTGCCGCCGCTCTGCTGGTCCGTGGTCACGTCGCGCAGCATCGGCAGGGATTTCAGCCGCGCCAGGATCTTCGGCGCCCACTGGTACAATTCATCCAGGTCGGCGTCCTGCAGCGTGTACTGGAACTCGGTCTTCGACAGCCTGCCGCCGACGCGGATGTCCTGCGCCGCCTGCATGTAGAAGGCGCCGCCTTCCACTTTCTGCAGTTTGGGCCGCAGCCGGGTGATGAAGTTCTGCGCGGTGCCGCCGACCCGCTCATGCCAGGGTTTGAGCGCGATATAGATTCGGCCGTTGTTCACCGTCTGCCCACCGACGCCGGCGCCGATGGTGGAGCCATAGGCCTGCGTGTCCGGGTCCGCCGCGATGATGGCGCCGATCTGCTGCTGGATCTGTGCCATCCGCTTGAACGAGATGTCCTGTGCGCCCTCGGTCACGCCGATCACCACGCCGGTATCCTGCGGCGGGAAGAAGCCCTTGGGGATGTAGACATACAGCACGCCGGTCAGCGTGAGCGTGCACAGGAATACCAGCAGGGTGACGAAGGAATGGCGCAGTGCGATGTCCAGCGTGCGCCGATAGAACGCCAGCAAGCCGGCGAATCCGGCCTCGATGATCCGGTACAGCCGGCCGTGCTGGCCGGTATGGTGGCGCAGGAAGCGCGAGCACATCATCGGCGTCAGCGTCAGCGACACGAAGGCGGAGACCAGCACCGCAATGGTCACCGTCATGGCGAATTCGCGGAACAGCCGTCCGACGATGCCGCCCATCAGCAGCAGCGGGATGAACACGGCCACCAGCGACAAACTGATCGAGATGATGGTGAAGCCGATCTCGCCGGCGCCTTTCAGCGCCGCCTCCATCGGTTTCATGCCGTCCTCGATATGGCGATAGATGTTCTCCAGCATCACGATGGCGTCGTCGACGACGAAGCCCACCGCGATGGTCAGCGCCATCAGGGACAGGTTGTCGATGCTGTAGCCCAGCAGGAACATCGCGGCGAAGGTGCAGATCAGCGCCACCGGCACGGTGACCGCTGGGATGACCGTCGCCCACACGCTGCGCAGGAACACGAAGATCACCATCACCACCAGGCAGATCGACAGCATCAGGGTGAACTGCACATCCGACACCGAGGCGCGGATGGTCTGGGTGCGGTCCATGATGACGCCGACATGGATCGACGGCGGGATCGCCGCCTCCAGCCGCGGCAATGCGGCCTTGATCCGCTCCACCGCCTCGATGACGTTGGCGCCGGGCTGCTTGAACACCACCAGGATGATGCCGCGCTTGCCGTTCTGCCAGCCCGCCACCTGCTGGTTCTCCGGCCCGTCCACCGCCTCGCCGATGTCGCGGACCCGCACCGGCGCGCCGTTGCGATAGGCCACGATGACGTTGTTGTATTCAGCCGCCTTGGTGAGCTGGTCGTTGTTGTAGATCGTGTACGACCGCTGTTCGCCGTCGATCGTGCCCTTCGGCGCGTTCACCGTGGCGTTCACCAGCACGCTGCGTACGTCTTCCAGCGTCATGCCCATCGCGGCAAGCCGGGCGGGATCGACCTGCACGCGCACCGCGCGCTTCTGCTCGCCGCCGATATACACCTGCGACACGCCGGCTGATCTGCGAGATCTGCTGCGCGAGCACGGTGTCGGCGTAGTCGTCGACCTCGATCAGCGGCACGGCGTCGGATTGCACCGACAGGATCAGGATCGGCGAGTCGGACGGGTTCACCTTCCAGTAGCGCGGGGCGGACGGCATGTTGCGCGGCAACTGGCCGGATGCCGCGTTGATCGCTGCCTGGATGTCGGAGGCCGCGGCGTCGATGTTGCGGTCCAGGTCGAACTGCACGGTGATCTGCGAGCTGCCCTGCACGCTGCTGGAGGTCATCTGCGCGACGCCGGAGATCGCCGCGAACTGGCGTTCCAGCGGCTGCGCGACGGTGCTCGCCATGGTTTCGGGACTGGCGCCGGGCAGTCTCGCGCTGACGTTGATGGTGGGGAAGTCGACGCGGGGCAGCGGGGCGACGGGAAGGAACGGGTAGGCGGCGATGCCGACCAGCACCAGGGCCGCCATCACCAGCGAGGTGGCAACCGGCCGGCGGATGAACGGGGTGGAGATGCTCATGCGCTTGTTCCTGCTGGTGCCACGATCATCCGCCGGATTTGTCCGGTTGGACCGCGGCGCTCGCATCGGGCCGGTTCGCCGCGACGCGCGTGCCTTCCTGCAGGCGCGACTGGCCATTGGTCACCACGGTCTGGCCTTCCACCAGGCCCTTGGCGATCACCGCGAGGCCCTCGCTCTCCCGCGCCACCTCCACGGTCTGCCGGCTGACCGTGGAATCCGGCTTCACCACATAGACGTAGAGGCCGCCGGGTCCGTGCTGCACGGCGGTATCCGGCATGGTGAGGGCGTTCCGGTCGGTGGCCAGCAGCAGGTGGGCGTGCACGAACTGGCCCGGCCACAGCCGGTTCTTCGGGTTGGGGAACACCGCCTTCAGCTTGATCGTGCCGGTGGTCTGGTCGATCGCGTTGTCCAGCGTCAGCAACCTGCCGCGATCCAGCTCGCTGGTGTCGTCGGCGGCGAAGGCGATCACCGGCAGCGGACGCTCCGCCATGGCCGCATTGACCTGCGGCAGTTGCTCTTGCGGCAGGGTGAAGGTGACGGCAATTGGGTGGATCTGGGTCAGCGTCATGATCCCGGTGGCATCCGCCGCCCGGATCAGGTTGCCGGGATCGACGCTGCGCAGCCCGACGCGGCCGTCGAATGGGGCCGCGATGTAGCAGAAGCTGAGATTCAGTTGCGCCGCCTCGACCTGGGCGTCATCGCCGGCGATGGTCGCGGTGAGCTGCTTTACCTGCGCCTGCTGCGTGTCCACCTGCTGGCGGGAGGCGAAATTCTGCTGCGCCAGCGAGCTGTAACGCGCCAGATCGGCCTGGGCATTGGCCAGCACGGCGCCATCCTGCTGGCGTTTGGCCATCGCGGCGTCGAGCGTCGCCTGGTAGGGGCGGGGATCGATCACGGCGAGCAGCTCGCCCTGCTTCACCTCCTGCCCCTCGGCGACCGGCACTTTCATCAGGGTGCCGTCGACGCGGGTGCGCACGGTGACGGCATTGAACGCCTGCGCCGTGCCGATGCCGCGCAACCACTGTGGCACGTCCTGGCGCGCTACCTTCGCGACGCTGACCGGGACGGCTGCCGATTGACGGGCCGGCGGGGCGGATTGTGCCCGGGCCGGCGCGACGATCGCAAGGGGAAGAAGCAGCACCGCCAGGGCCGGCATGACCCTGCGGACGAATGCCCTGCGGTGGGCGAATGCCCCGTGAAGGCCGCGCCAAACCGGGCGCTGAGGGCCTTCACGCACCGGCGGAGGACCGTGGTCTGGTAAGCCTGTGTCTGCCGCTGCCGCTCAGCATCGGATCATGCCCCCGCACCTTGTCCGACAGGCAGACTGCCGGCCACCCAGCCGTCACGCCCCAGCTTCGCATTGTCGACGAAACGGAGCGTCACGGCCAGCGTGAACTTTAGCGAGAATGCGGGGCCGTCAACCGACTGATACACGCGGTAACATGACGGGTCCGTCAGGTTCAGGTCTCGGCGACACCCAGGGCGCGGCGGAACCGATCCGTCAGATACGCACCGTCGCGCGGCGGCAGGTGGCGCGGCTTTTCCTCCGGCGAAATCCGCAGCACGGCGAACAGGTTTTCCGCGCGCAGCCGTGGCGTGAGGGCGCTGACTTCGTCCATGCTGCGGGCGGTCGCGGTGGCGTGCCAGCCGCAGGCGGCGGCGACCGCTGCCAGGTCGGTGGTGAGCGCGGTGTGGCTGCGCTGGGAGCCGGTCTCGCCGTAGCGCGCATTGTCCAGCACCGCGATCGCCAGGTTGGTCGCACCCGCGGCGGCGATGGTGGCCAGCGAGCCGATACCCATCAGCATGTCGCCGTCCCCGGTTACCACCAGCACGCGCCGGCGCGGCTGGGCGAGCGCCAGGCCGAGCCCGATCATGGCGGTGCCGCCCATGGCACCCCACAGGTAGAAGTTGAGCGGCCGATCGCCGGCGGCGCCGGCGTCATAGGTGGCGGCGCCGAGGCCGGTCACCACCAGCAGGTCTCCGGGATCGCGCAGCAAGGTGGCGACCACGGCGCGGCGGTCCAGCGTTCCGTCATTCTGCCGGTTCATTTCACGAACACCTTGGTCCCGATCAGCCGTTGCGAGAGCAGCACCGCGACCGGCACCGCGCTGTCGAAGGCGAAGGCGGCAGCCGCCGCGACCATTTCCGCCACTTCCCCCGGCTGTTCCGCGCGGCGGACATGCACCCCGGTCGCGCCCAGGACGACGGGCGTCGCGGTGCCCATCGGCACCTGCCACGGATTGAACTCGCCCCATTCGCCGCGCATCGTCACCAGGGTGAGGAACGGCATCCGGCAGTTCACCGGCAGCGACAGCATGTTGATGCAGTTGCCGACGCCGGACGATTGCATCAGCAGCACGGCGCGCTGCCCGCCAAGCCAGGCACCGGCGGAGAGGGCGATGCCTTCTTCCTCGGTGGTGAGCACGACGGTCTGCATGTCCGGATCGGCGTGTGCCGCCTCGATCAGATGGGCATGGCCGGCATCGGGCACGTAGCCCATCTGGGTAATGCGGGCCTGTTTCAGCGCGGCATAGGTCGCCGCCTGCCAGGTGGGTTGCTGCATGATGGCTCCTGTCGGCGCATCGGCTCCGGTCACTGCGCCGGTCGATGCGGCATCAGGGCTATGTCACGGCGACAGGGATCGCAAGCCTGGCTCCGCGGCGGACGCAAATGGGCGTGGCATGGTCCGATACCAGTCCCATTGTCGTTCCGGTCCGATGATGCCGGTTGACAACGACCGCCCTCCGGCCTACCCACATCTAAACGTTTATACAAAGTCCTCGGGCGCAGTCCGGGTGGAGGGGCAATCCAAGGTGGGCGACACCGCATTCCTGCGGAGCGACGCACCGCTCTATCGCGATATCGCAACGTCGCTGCAGCGGCGCATCAGCAGCGGCGAGTGGCGCCCGGGCGAGCGCATTCCCACCGAGGCGGACCTTGAGGCGTTGTTCGGTGCCAGTCGCGGCACGGTGCGCCTCGCCATCGCCGAACTGGTGCGTCAGGGATTGCTGCACCGCCAGTCCGGCCGCGGCACCTTCGTGCTGGGGCCGGAATTCGCCGACCTCACTCGTTTCTTTCGATACGAACGCAGTGATTCGCCGTCACCGATCGTGCCGCAGGTGCGCGAGCTGGCCCGCGGCATCGTGCCGGCCGACGACGGTGTCGCCGCCGCGCTGGGCATCTCACCCGGGGTGCCAGTGGCGCATGTGCGCCGTCTGCGCAGCTACCAGGACGAGCCGTTCCTGCTGATCGATTCCTATTTTCCGATGGTGATCTGGCGGCAGATCGCCGCGGCCGACTTCAACATCTATCCGTTCTACGACTATCTGCGGAACACCTTTGCCTTCTACATCATTGCGGCCGAGGAGTTCCTGACCGCGGGCCTCGCCGCGCCGGACGAAGCGGACCTGCTCGGCATCGAACGCGGCGACGCCATCGTCCGGCTGGAACGTTTCGCCAGCAGCTTCGGTGACGAACGCGTCGAGTACCGCCGCTGCGCCGGCCGCGGCGATCATTTCCGCTACCATGTGCGCCTGCGATGAGCGGCGCGACGGCATCGCCTTGTCCCAGGGAAGGGAGGAACCTCGTATGACGCAAATTCGCTGCTTGGGTGAGCAGATCGGTGGCGAGATCACCGATGTGGACGTGAAGACGCTGGATGATGCAGGCTTTGCGCCGATCTATCAGGCCTGGCTGGATTACGGCGTCATCTGCGTGCGTGGTCAGACGCTGACGATCGAGGATTTCCTGCGCTACAGCCGTCGTTTCGGCATCGTGGTGCCGCATCCCTCCAAATCCACCCGCCATCCCGACTATCCCGAAATCACCATGCTCGGCACCAACAAGTTCGGCCCCGACGGCAAGTTGAACATGTCGATCTACCGCCGCGGCGCGGAAGGCTGGCACACCGACGGCGCCTATGACGACATCCCGTTCAAGGCGACGCAGCTGCACGCGCTGGCGGTGCCGGATACCGGCGGCAACACGCATTTCTCCAACATGTACGCGGCGTATGACGCACTGCCGGAGCGGCTGAAGACACGGCTGGAAGACCTGGTCGGTGGCTTCACCTATGGCGGACGCGCGCGCGGCGACGCGCTGCTGAACCCGGAGGATCGCAATCGCGCACCGGCGATGCACAAACTGATCCGCACCCATTCCGAGACCAGACGCAAGTCGCTGTATTTCGATCCCGGCAAGATCATGTACATCGACGGCATCGATCCGCAGGAAAGCGATGAGCTGATCGAGGAACTCACCGGCCGGATGATCGCGCCGGGTGCCGAGTACAGTCACCAATGGCAGGTCGGTGACATCGTTATCTGGGACAATCGCTGCCTGGTGCACAAGGCAGCCGGCGACTATCCGCCGGACCAGGATCGCATCCACTGGCGTGTCTCGATCAAGGAAGCCGCGGCCGACAGCCGCATGGCCGCGGAGTAACGCAGATGGCAATCGAAGTTCGGCCATTCGACGCCGGTCTCGGCGCAGAGATCGCCGGTGTCGACATCCGCCAGCCGCTGTCGGCGATCGACCGCGATCAGATTCTTGCAGCGTGGCACAATCATCTCGTCGTCCGCATCCGCGAACAGCCGATGAGCGATGAGGAGCACATGGCGTTCACCCGCAATTTCGGCGAGCTGGAATATGCCGCCGACGGGCTGGTGAAGCGAAGCTACGGGGTGGCATCGGAGACCGAGACCAGGCCGAGCGTGCCACCGCAGATCGCGGTGATCTCGAACATTGTGGAGAACGGCAAGGCGATCGGCGGGCTGGGGTCCGGCGAGGCGTTCTGGCACACCGACAGTTCGTTCGTCGATATTCCGCCGGCCGGCAGTTTTCTGCGCGCGATCGAATTGCCGCCGCAGGGCGGCTCCACGCATTTCCTCAACATGTACGCCGCCTATGAGACGCTGCCCGACGAACTCAAGCAGCGTATTGAGGGAATGGAGGCGATCCATGCGGTGACTCACACGAGTGCGGGTGTGGCGCGCAAGGGATTCGAGAACATCACCGATGTCAGCAAGGTGCCGGGCGCGCGCCATCCGCTGGTGCGCACGCATCCCGATACCGGCCGCAAATGTCTGTTCCTCGGTCGTCGGCTCAACGCCTATGTCTGCGGCCTGTCGGTCGCCGACAGTGAGGCACGGCTGGACCAGCTCTGGGCGCATGCCTCGCAGGACCGCTTCACCTGGAGCCAGGACTGGCATGTCGGCGACCTGATCATCTGGGACAATCGCTGCGCCATGCATCGTCGCGATGCGTTCGACCCCTCGACGCGACGCCTGATGCATCGTACCCAGACCAAGGGAACCAAACCGGTATGATGGGCTGAGGCCCGCGCCGTCCGGCCGTCGAACCGGGCGAAACGAAACAGAACCTGGAGGAGACGATGAACTGGAAATTTGCTGTGGCGCTCGCGGGCGCCCTGCTGCTTGGCGGCGCGATCCGACCCGCATCGGCTGATGACGGGCCGATCGTCATCAAGTTCCCGCACGACGTGCCGACCACGCAGATCAAGGGCATGGCGGCGGAGCGGATCAAGAAGCTGGTGAACGAGCGGCTGAAAGGCCGTGTCGTGGTGCAGGTCTATCCCGGCGGTCAGCTCTACCCGAACGAGCGTGACGCGCTGGAAGCGCTGCAGCAGGGTGCGGTGCAGCTGGTGATGCCGACCTTCGCGAAATGGACTCCGGTGGTTCCGGAATTCGCGATCTTTGAACTGCCCTTCGTCATCACCTCGGCCGATATGATGAAGAAGGCGATGAACTCACCGGAGATTGGCGGCAAGCTGTTCGAGGAGAAGCTGCACGCCAAGGGCCTGCAGGCGCTCGAGGTGGCACCCGACGGCTTCCGCGAGATGGACACGCGCAGGAAGCCGATTCTGAAAGTGGAGGACTTCGCCGGCCAGAAGATCCGCATTCAGGACAGCACCACCTTCACCGCCTTCATGAAATACGGCAAGGCGATCCCGGTGCCGATCAGCTTCTCGGAAACCTATTCCGCACTGTCGGCCGGCATCGTCGATGGCTGGGAAGGCCCGTTCGGCGGCATCTATGCTTCCAAGCTGAACGAAGTGGCGCCACAGATTTCGGTCACCGACCACGTTTTCAACGCCTATCTGCTGGCGACCAACCTGAAGTTCTGGAACGGATTGCCGCCCGACATCCGCACCGAGTTGAAAAAGATCTTCGACGAGGTGGATGAATGGCAGTGGTCCTATTCCACCAATCTGCAGAAAGAAGCCCGCAAGAAGCTGGTGGCCGCCGGCGCCAAGGTCCATGACCTGGATCCCGCCGAGAAGGCGCGCATGGTGAAGTATTTCCGTGGCATGCACGCGCAGTTCAAGGATGTCGTCGGACAGGACATGCTGGACGCAATGTACAAGCTTGCTGATGAGGAAGCGGCGGCGAAGCCCGCCACGCACTGAATGCGACCGTCCCCGGCGTCCCTGCGCGGCGCCGGGGCTGCACGGAAGGAAGTCACCACCGTGATCCTGTCCGAGGATGACCCGGACCTGCCGGCCCGCGGCAACACCCTGCTCCCGGAGGAGTGGATTGCCGTCGCGCTGTTCGGTTCGGCGACCATACTCGCCGGCATGCAGATTCTGCTGCGTGAGGCCTTCGATATCGGCATCGCCTGGTCGCAGGAGACGATCGTCGTCTTGATGATCTGGTCGGTGTATTTCGGCGCCAGCGGCGTGACCGCAAGACGACGCCATGTGCGGATGGATTTGCTTGCGACCTCGATCGCACCACTCCCCGGCGCGCTGCTGGAGACGCTCGCCGCGTCCCTGGTGCTGGTCTATGTCGCCGTGATCACCGTGCTGAGCTGGAAGTTCCTGTTGTTCGTCTGGCACAGCAACGAATTCGACCCCTCCACCGAAATGCCAGGCTGGCTGCTGGTCTCCGGCTTTCCGCTCGGCCTGACCGCAACCGTCTTCCGCGCCGCCGTCGATCTGCGTGCACGCACGCGCCAGGTCGCGCGCCATCTGTAAATCCCAGTGAACGCCTGGGCAAGAACGCCACGGGGCGGAGCCATGACGATGATCCCAAGCGAGCGGCGTCCGGGTGCGATGCCATGACACTGGTCTTCCTGCTGTGCGCGTTGTTCGGCCTGCTGATCATTGGCGTGCCGGTCGCGGTCTCGCTAGGCCTGTCCACCATCGCGACATTCATGCTGTTCACCGACATGCCGATGGCGATCGTCGGGCAGCGGCTGTACCACAACCTCGACGCGTTTCCGCTGATGGCAGCGCCGTTCTTCATCTTCGCCGGCCAGTTGGCGCAGGTCGGCGGTGTCGCACGACGCCTGACCGATCTGGCCCAGAGCCTGGTCGGCCATGTGCGCGGTGGCCTGGCACTGACCACGGTGCTGTCCTGCATGTTCTTTGCCGCGGCCTCCGGCAGCAGTGCCGCCACCGTGGCCGCGGTCGGCTCCATCATGATGCCGGCCATGATGCGGGCGAAATATCCGAAGGAAATCGCGGTTGGCACCGTGGCCACCGCCGGCAGCCTGGGCATCCTGATCCCGCCCAGCATTCCACTGCTGATCTACGCGCTGATCACCGAAACATCGGTGGGCAAGCTGTTCGTCGCCGGCATTCTTCCCGGCGTGTTCTTCGGCAGCATGCTGGTGCTGGTCGCCTATGTCGTGTCGCGCTGGCGCGGGCTGGAACGGCTGGAACGGATCACCTGGTACGGGCGCTGGCAGGCCTGCCGGCGCGCCGGGTGGAGCCTGCTGCTGCCGGTGCTGGTGATTGGCGGCATCTACGGCTATCCCGATATCAACATCGGTCCGATCGCGATCGAGGGCCAGGCGCTGTTCACGCCCACCGAAGCCGCGGTGGCCGCGGTATTCTACACCTTCTTCGTCGCGAAATGGGTCTACCGCGAATTGTCGTGGCGCGACCTGATCACGGTGACGCGCGAATCGCTGCTGGTCTCGGCGATGCTGCTGTTCATCGTCACCAACGCCATCTTGTTCGGCTTCCTGCTGACCGACCAGCAGATTCCCACCATGGTGGCGGAATGGATCGCCGACCAGAACATCTCGGCGCCGGTGTTCCTGCTGATGGTGAACATCGTTCTGGCGATCGCCGGACAGTTCATGGACGGCATCCCGATCATCATGATCTTCGTCCCGGTGCTGTTTCCCGCTGCCATGGCAATCGGCATCGACCCGATCCATCTGGGCATCATCGTCACGGTCAATCTGGAGCTTGGAACCATCACCCCGCCGGTCGGCGTCAACCTGTTCGTCGCCAGCGCGATCTCCCGCATGACGTTGTATGAGGTGACCAAGGCGACGCTGCCCTGGATTCTGGTGGTGGTGTTCGTGTTGATGGTGATCACCTACGTGCCGCTGCTCAGCCTGGCGCTGGTCCGGCCGATGTTCTGACGGCGCGGTCCGGATGGCGGCGCGGGTGCCGGCGCCGCTGGCAGAGCCGGCCCAGTGTGCAAATGCTGCCGCCCGCTCGGTCACCGCCGCGGATTCGTCCAGCGGCGCTCAGCGCGTCAGTAGAACACCTCGGGCGTGTTTCCCAGCAGGATCGCGCCGACCGCTTCGAAATGGGACTCGCGTGACTGGATCTGCTGCGACAGTGTGTGCATGTCGCGGAACCGGCGCTCGAACACGGTGCCCAGGAAGATCGCGTCCACGCCGGCCGTCTTGTAGACATAGTCGGCGGCGGCAATTGCTGCCTGAATGGCGTGCGCGCAAGCCAGCCGGACACGCGCGCGCTGCGGAATGTCGATCACCCCGAGCCCGTCATCGGCCTGGTCCCAGATATCCTTCAGCGTCTCCACCAGCCAGGCGCGGGCGGCCGCCAGGTTGGCCTCGGTGCGCGCGACATTGGCCTGTACCGTCGGGCTGTCCGCCATGCGCCCCTGGCCGCGTGGCACCTTGCGCGTCGTGAGGTCGATGAACGCATCCAGCATCGCCCGCGCGATACCGAACGCGACGCCGACCACACCGACCGCGTACAGGCCCTGCATGGTGAAGGCGTAGAGCTTGCCCGGCTCGCGGCGTGACGCCGGTTCCTCCCGCGTGCTGCTGAACGCTTCCGGAACGAACAGGTCGGTCAGCGTGTAGCCTTCCGACGCGGTGCCGCGCATGCCGATGACGTTCCAGTCCTCGATATGCTTGGTGGTGGACTCGGGAAACAGCAGCGTGCGGATGATCGGCCGGCCGGCGGCATTGCGTCGCAACGACCCGTCGGGTTCGACCACCTGGCAGTGCGCGCCCATCCAGGTCGCCTGGCGGCAGCCGCTGGCAAAATGCCATTCGCCGCTGACCCGATAGCCGCCGGGCACCGCGTGCGCCTTGCTGGCATTCGGCGGTCCCCAGGCCACCACGGCGCGCGGATCGGCATAGATCTCCTGCAGCGTCTCCGGCTGCAGGAACGGCGCAATCAGTGCGGCGCTGTTGGCGACGAACAGATTCCAGCCAACCGAGCCGTCGTGACGGCTGAGTTCCTCGATGGTGCGGAGATAGACCCACGGCTCCACCTGGTCGCCATCCACCGAGCGTGGCAGGAACATGCGCGCCAGGCGCGCCTCGTGGATCTGCGAGAGCAGCGGTTCGGGAATCCGTTGCGTGCGTTCGATCTCATCGGCCGCCGCCGCGATGGCGGGGCCAAGCGCGCGCGCACGCGCGACCGGATCGGGGGCGGCTGCGGCCAGCCTGCTGACGACATTCATGCGGGCGCCTCTGGACGTTCGAGGCGCGATTACCGACGCTGCACGGAGGCCTGTCAATCGCCGGTTGGGGTCGTTGTACGGTGCCGAGGCAGGTGCCGGTCTGTGCTCGGCCATACCGCGCGGCGCAGCCAAGCGCGGTACCTGCCGGAAGGCGTCGCCAGGCCGGGATCGATGTGCGAAATTCCGAACAACCGTCTCGCGGCGGTCTCGGCTGAATGTTGTCTGCGAGGATCGCGATGAGACCTGCGTCGTCCTGCCGGATGCGGAGGAAGCGAGTCGGCGTCTTCCTCGCGCTGTCGCTCCTGCCTGCCAACCCTACGCCCGTCTGGGCGGCTGGCTGCGACCTGTCCGAGCTGATCGGCTACCAGGTGGTCGCGGGCCCGACGATCCAGGGCTATATCGATCAGGACAAGCAGCATAACGGCTTCGAGGGCTGCATGCCCGGGCGGAATTTGGTGTTTACCGACCACACCGGCGTGCGCTGCAAATCGATGGGGCTGCAGCATCTGGAATTGCCGCGCGCCTATGTGTTTGCGCGTAGCCGCTCGGACATGAAACTGTGCGTGGTGGATATGCTGTACGATGTTGCGCCGATGCGGTGAGGCCGATCGCGGGCAAGACCGAAGCGAGGATCAGCCGTTCCGCCGGGCCATGATCGGTGAAGGCCGGCCATCCGCGACTTCGCCGCGGTGTGCAGCAAAGTCCTGGATGCCGGGCCTTCGCCTACTCGACAAGATGTCCGGCACCCACAAGGTGTTCGGCACGACGAAGTGTTCGGCACGACGAAGTGTTCGGCACGACGGGGTACCAGACACGACGATGTGTCGACCGACGCACTAAATTTCCGCGGCTTCCTCCCCGACATCCGGTGGCAGCTCGGGGGCGCCGACGGGGATCGGCTGTTCCGCCATGTGACGAAACGCCTCACGCGCGCGGCGCAACGCGATGGAGCGTTTGCTGTCGGGCTGCAACGCGAAGAACAGCACCGAGCGGCCAGTCACCTCATACGATTCGCCTGACTGGAATGTCTCGCCACCGTCATGTTCCGGGACGTTGGTGTCCAGCAGGCATCGCCAGGTCGTGCCGCCCATCACCTCGGGCAACTTGAAACTCACCACGTCATGATAGGCGTTCAGGATCAGCAGCCCGGTGACATCCATCGCCGGGCGCTTGATGCCGCTCGCCTGCGCGCGGCCATCGATCAGCATGCCGAAACAGCGCGCATTGGAATTGTCCCACTCCTCGATGTCGGTCGCGGCCGGGGTCAGCCAACTGACATCCTTCACGTCGAGATCAGCATTGTATTCGCCGGTGATGAAGCGAGACCGGCGCAGGATCGGGAATGATTTGCGCAACGCGATCAGCCGACGAACGAACTCGGCCAGTTCCGTGCCGGTCTCGCCGATCGCCCAGTCCACCCAGCTGATCTCGTTGTCCTGGCAATAGGCGTTGTTGTTGCCGCCCTGGGAGCGGCCGAACTCATCGCCCGCCAGCAGCATCGGCGTGCCCTGCGCCAGCAGCAGCGTCGCCAGCATGTTGCGCTTCTGCCGGTCGCGCAGCGCGATGATCTCGGGGTCGTCGGTCGGTCCTTCGACACCGTGGTTCCAGGAGATGTTGTCGGAATGGCCGTCGCGATTGTCTTCGCCGTTCGCCTCGTTGTGCTTCTCGTTGTAGGAGACGAGGTCGTTCAGTGTGAAACCATCATGCGCGGTGACGAAGTTGACGCTGGCCCAGGGCTTGCGGCCGCGCTTGTTGAAGCAGTCGGCGGAGGCAGCCATGCGGGTTGCCATCTCGGCCAGCTTGCCCTCGTCGCCTTTCCAGAAGCTGCGCACGGTGTCGCGGAACTTGTCGTTCCATTCCGCCCAGCCTGGAGGAAACCCGCCGACCTGGTATCCGCCGGGTCCGATGTCCCACGGCTCCGCAATCAGCTTCACCTGCGACAGCACCGGGTCCTGCAGGCAGGAATCCAGGAAGCCATGGCCCTCGTCGAAGCCGTAATGCTCGCGGGCCAGGATGGTGCCCAGATCGAAGCGGAATCCATCCACGTGCATCTCGGTGACCCAGTAGCGCAGCGAGTCCGTCACCATCTGCAACACGCGCGGATGGCTCATGTTGAGCGTGTTTCCGGTGCCGGTATCATTGATGTAGTAGCGCGGCTGGTCGGGCAGCAGCCGGTAGTAGGACGCGTTGTCGATGCCCTTGAAGCACAGGGTGGGCCCGCGCTCGTTGCCTTCCGCGGTGTGGTTGTACACCACGTCCAGGATCACCTCGATGCCGGCATCGTGCAGGCGGGCGACCATCTCCTTGAATTCGGAGAACACGAAGGCGGGGATCGACGAATAGCGCGGATCGGGTGCGAAGAAGCTGATGCTGTTGTAGCCCCAGTAATTGGTTAGCCTCTTGTCCAGCAGCTGGCTGTCGTTGACGAAGGCGTGCACCGGCAGCAGTTCGACCGAGGTGACACCGAGCGAGGAGATGTAGTCCACCACCTCCTTGCGGCCGAGCCCGGCGAAGGTGCCGCGCAGCGTCTCCGGCACCGAGGCATTCAGCTTGGTGTAGCCGCGCACATGCAGCTCGTACAGGATGGTGCGATCCCATGGCACCTGTGGCGAGCGTTCGCGACCCCAGGTGAAGGCCGGGTCGATCACCCGGCATTTCGGTACAAACGGCGCGCTGTCGCGCTCGTCGAAGGTCAGGTCATCGCCATCGGCACCGATGGTGTAGCCGAAGCAGGCGGGGTCCCACCGCAGCTGGCCGACATGCGCCTTGGCATAGGGGTCCAGCACCAGCTTGTTCGGGTTGAAGCGGTGGCCGTTGTCCGGCTCATACGGGCCATGCACGCGGTAGCCGTATATCGTGCCGGGGCGGGCTTCCGGCAGATAGCCGTGCCAGATTTCGTTGGTGTATTCCGGCAGCTCGATGCGTTCCAGCTCGGTCTCACCGGTATCGTCGAACAGGCACAGTTCAACCTTGGTGGCATTGGCGGAGAACAGGGAAAAGTTGACGCCCAGCCCATCCCAGGTGGCGCCGCGCGGATTGGGGGAGCCTTCGCTCAGGCGGGATTTCAGAATCGCAGGCGGCATTAGAGAAAACTCCCGTCATGGCTGAGCAGGCGCTCGCCCGAATGGTGACCGTGACGCACCGAAAGACACACAGGACAACGGCCGGCCAGACAAGCCGGCCGGCCGCTTCCCTGTGTCAAGGTCAGAGGTTTGTGGCGGTCAGGCGGTTAACCGACCGATAATATAGCCGATCCCCAGCGCGACCACGGCCGCCATCATCGGCTGGGCGCGAATGACGTCGCTCATCTGCCCGACGGCTTGTTGTGCCTGGCCGGCGGCCTGGTTGTACAGCCCGTCCGCCTGGGTTTTGGTATCGCCGATCGCGTCACCAATCGTTTCCTGCACGCGGCCGCCCATTTCACGGGCGGTTCCTTCGAATCGGTCGCTCATCGCGGTTTTCTCCTGCTGAAGCCCCAGTGGGGAAGGCGGGGTGGAACGGCTGGGCGGAGCCCAGGTTCCGTAACGAAGGCATGATCGGGGGCGGTCCCTCGTCTTTCAGCAAATGGGCGTTCGGCTGGTTCAGGAGAAGTGCAGCTTCAGACCCGGCTCCGGCCATTGCATCGCGCCCAACCGGCCGCTGTCGGACAGGGTGATGTAGGCGGTGCGCAGATCCGGGCCGCCAAAGCAGATATTGGTCGGGTAAACATCCGGCATCTTCACCTGCTCGACGATCTCTCCCGTGGGCGCGATCACCGTGATATGACCGGTGCCGAGTGTCGCGACGCAGATCCGACCGCTGGCGGTGACGGCCAGGCTGTCGAACCGCGCGAAACCGGGCAGGCCGGCGACCAGTCGTCCGCCGTGCGCGGCGTGGCCGTGATGCTTCTTCACGACGCCCGGCGCCTCGATATCGAACGCCCAGAGACGCGCACCTTCGGTATCCGCCACGTAGACGGTCTTGCCGTCCGGCGACAGGCCGCAGCCATTGGGGCTCAGGATCGGGTAGGCCGCCGTCACCACTTTCGATCCGTCCGGCAGGGCGTAGTACAATCCGCCATGGTCGCGATGCCGCGGGTAGCGCTTGCCCAGGTCGGTGAACCAGAACCCGCCATGCTCATCGAATACCAGGTCGTTGGGCGCGGAGAACCGGTGCCCGTCGACTTCGGTGTACATCTTGTGGGGGGTGCCGTTGGCCATGTCGATCCATTCGATCCAGCCGCCGACGTAGCCGTCCAGCGGCGCGTGGCCCATCGACGTGGTCGGTAGATATTTGCTGCCGCCATTGTTGCAGCCGAACAGCACGCCGTTCGGCCCCATGGCCAATCCGTTCGGCCCACCGCCGGTGTCGGAGAACAGCGTGACCGCGCCATCCGGCGCGACGCGGGAAATCCGGCGGCTGCGGATTTCGGTCAGGATGACCGAGCCATCCGGCATTGCCACCGGTCCTTCGGGAAATCCCAGGCCGGTCGCCATGATCCGCACGTCTGCCATTGTCGTTCCCCCTTTGCTCCGGGTTGTTGATGACCCGTCCGGGGTATCGTGGCCGGCCGGCCGGTGACGTCAAGCACCGGCCGCGTTTTTTCCTGCAACCTGAAGCCGTCTGCCTGGGTTCAGCGCTGACACACAGCCGCTCGCAGCCGGGGTGGGCAAGGAGGACCGGATGAGGCAGCAGTCAGCGCAGGGACCGCCGCCGACCGAGGCCAAACCCGTCTCGGTGCCGGGGAGGCTAGCGTTGCCGCGCAGCTCGCGGTTGGCCGTCTCGATCATAGCGGCTTGGCCAGATCAGCGCCGGCGTGGTGCCGAGCGCCTCGCTGATGATATGCTCGAGCGCGGGCCAGGGCCGCTTCAGGGCCTTGCCGGCGGCGGTCGGATGATAGCCATGGGCGATGGACAGGCCGGCCAGCGTCTTGCCGCGCTTTTTCAACGCGGCGAGCACGTCGGCAGGATGCCAATCGAGCGCCCCTTCATGGGGCTTGCTCTCGAGATCGTTCATTGCTGGCAAGAAATTCTCCTCAGAGAATCATTCCCGAATCAGTTAGCAGTTCTGGAAAACCATAACCTCCGAAAAACGGAGTCATCCAGGCTGAAAAGTGTCGACAAGTTGGGTGAAATGAGGACGAATGTCACGTATGCGGGAGACCGATCGCAAAGGAGCGGACGCCACTGGCGGTGAAGGTGCTGATCGTGCGGCTTTCGTTGCACGTCTGCAGAAAATTCTCCGCCAATGGCCGAGTGCCGACCGATTGGCGCGCGCCGTCGGAGTATCGCCATCGGCGTTCCGCAAATGGCTGAAGGGGGAGGCGGAGCCCAGTCGGGAACGCCTGGTGGCGCTGTCTGACGCGGCGGGAGTCCCGGTTGGCTGGCTGGCCAAGGGGGAGGGAACCCCGCCCGATCTCGCGGCGGCGCCGCCCGGCCAACGTAGCGGCCGCACAGCGCGGGAGGTCCGGTCGGTCGAGCTGGAGCAGTTCCTGCTGTTGCCGAAGCGGCCGGAGGCAGCGGCGGCGGGCAGCGCCACTCCGGCGCCGCCGGACCGCACCACCGCAGAATATGTCGCGTTCCGCCACGACTGGATCCGCGCTTCGTTCCACATCGATCCGGGGGAGCTTGTGCTGGAGATCGCGGTGGGCGATTCCATGCAGCCGACCCTGGATGACGGCGATCTGCTGCTGGTGGACACCAGCGAACGCAACCTCGGCCATTTCGGCATCTTCGTGTTGGAGGTGCGGGGGGAGCGGCTGGTGAAGCGGATACAGCGCAAACTCGATGGCACCGTTGTGCTGATCAGTGACAACCCCGCCTATGGGGAGGACGTGGTCTCCGCCGACGCGGCCAACGGGCTGACCGTGATCGGCCGGGTGGTCTGGAGCGGCGGCGCCATCTGAGCCGGGCAGGCCACACCCGATCCGGCGAACGTGCCGGTCAGGTCAGCGCCCGCAGTATTCGGTGCCGCCTCGTGGGACCGGACGCGCTCTTGCCACGCTACGCCGCGGCTTCGAGTCCGGGCGCGACCGGCGGCCGATCCGACGAGCCACGCGACGGCGATACCGGGCGACCCGGGCCCAGCGGTACCACCTGGCCGCAGAGCCGGCTGTACAGCGCGGCATATTCCGCCGCGGCACCGGTCCAGCCGAAGCTGCGGGCCATGGCCGCCTGGCGCATCTCATCCAGCTTCGCGTCATCGGTGTAGGTGTCGAAGGCGCGACGGCAGGCTTCCAGCAGACCGTCCGAGCTCAGATCGGAGAACAGGAACCCGGTTTCGCCATCTTCGATGGTATCCGCCAGCCCGCCGGTCGCATGGGCGATCGGCAGCGCGCCATAGCGTTGCGCCTGCATCTGGGTCAGGCCGCAGGGTTCGAACCGCGACGGCATCAGCGTGAAGTCGCTGCCAGCGACGATCCGCCGCGCCATCGGTTCGTTGAAGCCGATCAACACGCCGATATCGTCGCGATGGCGGCGCGAGGTCCGGCTCAGCATGTGCTCGATCTCGGGATCGCCGAGGCCGAGGATGGCGATCTGGCCACCCTGCTCGACGATGTCGTTGGCGGCTTCCGCCACCAGGTCGAGCCCTTTCTGGTGCACCAGGCGGGACACGATACCGAACAAGGGTCCGTTGGAAGGCCGCAGGCACAGGCTGGTCCGAACCAGTTGCGCGCTGGCCTGCTTGCCCTCCAGGTTTGCCGGATCGAAATGATGCGTCAGATGCGGGTCGGTGCAGGGATCCCAGCTCTCGTCCAGTCCATTGACGATGCCGGACAGTTCGCCGGCCCGTTCGCGACCCTGCATCAGCCCGTGCAGGCCCGCCCCGAGCCGCTCGGTGGTGATCTCGCGGGCATAGGTCGGGCTGACCGTGGTGACATGGCTGGCATAGAACAGGCCGGCTTTCAGGAACGAGACCGAGCCGTGGAATTCCACGCCGTTCATGTCGAAGGCAGCATCGGGAATTCCCAGGTCCTGGCGCAGCCGGGCCGGGAAGATGCCCTGATAAGCGATGTTGTGGATGGTCAGGACAGTCGGGATCCGGGTCTGCTGCCAATTCAGGTAGGCTGGCGCCAGGCCGCCTGGCCAGTCGTTCAGGTGCAGCAGGTCGGGCACCCAGCCGAGGCGTCCGGCACCGCGCGCGATCTCGGCGGCGGCGAGCGACAGACGGGCGAAGCGCAGGTGGTTGTCCGGCCAGTCGCTGCCGTCCGGCTGGCAATATGGCGTGCCGCGGCGGTCATACAGCGAGGCGGCGCCGACCAGATACAGGACCAGCCCGTCGGGCAGTTGCACTTCGCCGATCCGGCAGCCCGGGATGGCGGCATGTCCCGGCAGCCGGCCGATCCAGCGGATCTCCGGCAGCCGGGCGACGATCTCGGCATAAGCGGGGATCAGGACGCGGACATCGAGGCCGCGTCGGCCCAGGGCGAGGGGCAGGCTGGCGGACACGTCGCCAAGCCCTCCGGCCTTGACCAGGCCGGCGAGCTCACTGGTGACGAAGAGGATGTTCATGAGCGGCACGGGTCCCCGATCGCCTCGACGCCGAAAGTCAGATCACAGCCATCACCAGCCGGTCTCTGCGCATTGGTCGTTGGCGACGCCGCGTCCGGCCTCCGATACACATCTCACCGTGCCGCCTGATGTCGGCAAGGCAATCCTTCGTCATGGGCGGGAGTTTGAGGTGAGGTCACCAGCCGCTCTGTGCGGCACATTTTCGCGGTAGCTTGAAAAGCTTTGAGTCAGGCGTATTGCACAGTCCCGCTTGCTTAAAACAGTGTAGCACCAGAGTGGTGCATCGATCATTAACACTTGATGAACGGCAGGGGCCTTCGCAGCGCTGTGCCTCCGGATCGCCGGCAATCCGAGGTCCTGTTTGCGGCCGGGGAGAAAGCGGTTCCAGGAGAGCCGTGACACTCTCCTGGAACAGACGCTCAACGCCAGGCGGGTCGACCGAGGTTGACGTCTCGCCCGCTGGTCAATGCGCCGCCGAGCGCACCGGCGGCACCACCGATCGCGGCACCCGCCAATGGGCTGCCGCCGGTCAATGCGCCGATCGCTGCGCCGCCACCGGCTCCGATCAGGCCGCCGGACACGGCCCGGTCGCCCCTGTTATAGCCGCACCCGGCCAGGCCCAGTGCCAGGCCGACCAGCATCAGACACGTTGGCATTGCGCGGCGCATGCGAATTACTCCCATGTATGTTGATTACGCGGTCAACGTCCGGCGCATTTCGGGGCTGCCCGAGCCTCAGGGCGCGGTCAGAGCTCCGCCCAACGCACCGGCGCCGGCGCCGATTGCCGCCCCGGTCGCTGGCCTGCCACCGGCTATCGCCGACACACCGGCGCCCGCGCCTGCGCCAAGCAGTCCGCCCGTTACCGCGCGTGTTCCAGGGCTGCTGCCGCAGGCAGCGAGACTTCATCACCATGGCAAGGGCCAGTCCGCAGGCGATCGTACGGGTCATGCGATTAACTCCTCCAGTTGCTGCTGTTACGCAGTAGTTGCCACCCTCCTGGGAGTTCGGGTGGCGGAAATGGGGCGATGCCAAGGCCGCCGATCACCCCCTTGTTAACAGTCGTTGCGAGGGCTAAAGCCCACGGCCTGCGTCCGGCCCCCGGCTCCGCACTGCAAAGGTCCTCCGCATGTTCTCTCGCGTGCTTGGTTTCATGTCAGCCGACATGGCCATCGACCTCGGCACCGCGAATACGCTGGTCTACGTCAAAGGCCGCGGCATCGTGCTGGCTGAACCCAGCGTGGTCGCAATCGCCGATGTCCGCGGCAAGAAACAGGTGGTCGCGGTCGGCGAGGAAGCCAAGCAGATGCTCGGCCGCACTCCCGGCTATATTACCGCCAGTCGACCGTTGCGCGATGGTGTGATTGCCGACTTCGAGGTGGCGGAGGAAATGATCAAGCATTTCATTCGCAAGGTGCATAATCGCCGCGCTTTTGCGTCACCGCTGATCATCGTGTGTGTGCCGTCCGGTTCCACCGCGGTGGAGCGGCGGGCGATCCAGGAGAGCGCGGAAAGTGCCGGCGCTCGCAAGGTGCAGCTGATCGAGGAGCCGATGGCGGCAGCGATCGGCGCGGGCCTGCCGGTGACCGAGCCGTCCGGATCGATGGTGGTGGATATCGGCGGCGGCACCACGGAAGTGGCGGTGATCTCGTTGGGCGGCATCGTCTATTCGCGCAGCGTGCGGGTCGGCGGCGACAAGATGGACGAGGCCATCATCAGCTACATCCGTCGCAATCATAATCTGCTGATCGGCGAAGGTTCGGCGGAGCGGATCAAGATGGATATCGGCGCGGCCAGCGTGCCGAATGAAGGCGATGACGGCACCTATCGCGAAGTACGCGGCCGGGATCTGATGAACGGCGTGCCGCGTGAGGTGCTGGTGAGCCAGCGGCAGATCGCGGAGAGCCTGAGCGAGCCGGTCTCCGCCATCGTCGAGGCGGTGAAGGTGGCGCTGGAGAACACGCCGCCGGAGCTGGCCGCCGACATCGTGGACAAGGGGATCGTGCTGACCGGCGGCGGCGCACTGCTGTACCGGTTGGACCAGGTTCTGCGGGAAGCAACCGGGCTGGCCGTGGTGGTGGCGGAAAACCCGCTTCAGTGTGTCGCGCTGGGCACAGGTCGCGCCCTGGAAGAGCGCAAGCGGCTGTCTAATGTGCTGACAACGATGTATTGAGTAACTCCTGATCGGGTATGATCCCGATATGAGTGCGCTTCCATTCTGTTTCATGCGGCCGGGCCGGGTGGCCTTGCCGCGGGGCGCCGGAGGTAGGCTGGCATGATCCGCCTCTCCATCCAGACCCGCCAGGCCTTGGCGAAGCTGACCCTTCCGGTGCTGATCGCCGCGGCGTTCGGCCTGATGCTGCTGGGGAAGGCGGATACGCTGCTGGCGGAGCGGGCGCGGATGGCGCTGGCCGACGGGCTGTCGCCGATCTACGCCGTATTGGCCCGGCCGCTGGCCAATCTCCACGAGGCGGGCGAGGTGTGGTCGCTGCGCGCCGACAATGAACGCCTGCGCGGCGAGAACGACCAGCTGCGCCGCTGGCAGGCCATCGCGCTGGCATTGGACGCTGAGAACCGCCGGCTGAAGGCCAATCTGAACTGGCTGCCGCAACCGACGCCATCCTATGTCACGGCGCCGGTCGTCGCCGATGCCGGCGGGATCTATGCCAGGGCGGTGCTGGTGGCAGTCGGCCCCAATCACGGCGTGCGCAAGGGTCAGATCGTGCTCGATGAGGCAGGCCTGGTCGGGCGGGTTACCGAGGTGGGGACCCGCACCGCGCGCGTGCTGCTGATCACCGACCTCAACAGCCGCATTCCGGTGGTGCTGGAACCCTCCGGCGCACATGCCATCCTGGCGGGCACCAACGGTCCGCGGCCGCGGCTGATGTTCTGGCCCGAAGGATCCCCGCCGCAGGAAGGCGAGCGGATCCTCACCAGCGCCGAGGTCAACAGCATTCCAGCCAATCTGCCGGTCGGCACGGTGCGACACGCGACCTCCGGCGCGCCCGAGGTGGTGCCCGCGGCGCGGCTGGATCGGCTGGCGGTGGTGCGCATCTTCGATTACGGCCTGTCCGGCATCCAGCCACCGGAAGCCGCCCGCACGGTAGATCGGCGGCGCTGATGGCACGCAGCGAGGAGCGGCCTGGCATCCGGCCGCGTCCCACCCTGGGGCGGCGGCTGGACATGGCGGCGCGCCACGCCTTCCCGGGTAGCTGCACCATACTGCTGATGCTGGTCTGCCAGGCGCCGTTCGGCATCGCCGAACAGGCGGCGCTGCTGCCGGCGGTGACGCTGTCCAGCGTGTGGTTCTGGTCGCTGTTCCGTCCCGCCGCGATGCCGCCGCTGGTGGTGTTCGCCCTCGGCCTGCTGCTGGACCTGCTGGGCTATCTGCCGCTGGGCGTCGGCGTGCTGACCGCCCTGCTGGTGCACGGGCTGGCGGTGCGGCTGCGCCGCCAGCTCGCCCGGCAAGGTTTCGTGATGATCTGGCTCACCTTTGCCGTCGTCGCGATCCCGGCCGCGGCGCTCGGCTGGGGGCTTACCATGCTGCTGAGCCTGCGTATGCTGCCGGCCGGCCCGGCCGCGCTGCAGGCCGTGCTGTGCGCCGCGCTGTATCCGACATTGGCGATCCTGTTCGCCCGCGCCCACCGCTCCATCGCCAATCCGGACCGGGCATGAGCGGGTCTAGGCCGACTCGGTCCGGGCCGCTCGGTTCGGGGCCACTCCGGTGGAGCCCAACCCAGGCCAGGCCAACTCAGGCCAGGCCAACCCAGGGCAGGCCAACCCAGGCCAGGCCAACCCAGGGCAGGCCAACCCAGGCCAGGCCAACCCAGGCCAGGCCAACCCAGGCCAGGCCAACCCAAGCCAGGCCAATCCGGGCCAGGCCAATCCGGGCTAGGCCAACCCGGGACGGTCGCTGACATGCGGCGCGAAACCCGCCGCACCAGCGTGTTCACCCGCCGCGCCCTGCTGCTGATGGGGGGGCAGGTCGCGCTGCTGGGCGGTCTGGCCGCCAGGCTCTACCAGATGCAGGTGGTGAACGGCAAACGCTACGCCACGCAGGCCGAGGACAATCGGATCAGCGCCCGCCTGGTGGCGCCGCCGCGCGGGCGGATCCTCGATCGCTTCGGCGTGCCGGTCGCTGCCAACCAGACCAATTGGCGCGCCCTGTTGATCGCGGAGAAAGCCGACGACGTGCCGGCGACGCTGGACGCGTTCTCCCAGCTCGTGCCGCTGGCCGACCACGAGCGGGCGCGGATCGAGCGGGAGGTGCGGCGCCACCGTCGCTTCATCCCGGTGACGGTGCGGGAATTCCTGTCCTGGGAGGAAATGGCCCGGATCGAGGTCAACGCGCCCGACCTGCCCGGCATCCTGGTCGATGTCGGCACCACGCGGATCTATCCGTTCGGCAGCCTGCTCGCCCATGTCGTGGGCTATGTCGCGCCCCCCACGGAGGCCGACCTGAACGACGACCCGCTGTTGTCGCTGCCGGGCATCCGGGTCGGCCGCGCCGGGGTGGAGAAATTCCATGACGAGGCGCTGCGCGGGCGCGCGGGCGTGGTGCAGCTGGAGGTGAATGCGGTCGGGCGGGTGATCCGCGAGCTGGACCGCCAGGAGGGCGTGCCGGGCGAGGAGATCGGGCTGACCATTGATGCCGGACTGCAGCAATCGGTGCTGACGCGACTGGGCGAAGAAAGTGCCAGTGCGGTGGTGCTGGACTGCCGCAACGGCGAAGTGCTGGCGATGGCCACCAACCCGTCCTTCGATCCCGGCCTGTTCAATTCCGGCGTGTCGCAGGCGCAGTGGAACGAGTGGACCAAGGATCGCCGCACGCCGCTGATCAACAAGGCGACGCATGGGCTGTACGCGCCGGGTTCGACGTTCAAGATGGCGGTCGCGGTCGCCGGGCTGGAGGCACGAACGGTCACGCCGAGCGATCGGGTCTTCTGCCCCGGCTATCTCGATCTGGGAGATACACGGTTCCATTGCTGGCGGCGCGGCGGGCATGGCTCGCTCGACATGCGGGGCGGACTGAAGAACAGCTGCGACGTGTATTTCTACGAGGTCGCACGGCGCACCGGCATCGACCGCATCGCTGTTGTCGCCAACCGTTTCGGCATGGGCACGGAGTTGGAGCTCGATCTGCCGGGCCAGCGCACCGGCCTGATTCCAACGCGGGAATGGCGGACGTCGCGCGGCCATGCCTGGAATATCGGCGACACGATCGTGACCGGCATCGGCCAGGGGTTCATCCAGGTGACGCCGCTGCAGCTTGCCACCTATGCCGCGCGCCTGGCGTCCGGCCGTGTCGTGCAGCCGCATCTGACGCGGCGGGAGGCGGGCACCTTGCGGCCCGGCGGGCATGCCGAGGACTGGCCGGTGCTGGCCGTATCGGACAAAGAGCTGCGCATCGTCCGCGAGGGCATGTGGGCGGTGGTGAACGAGCAGGGTGGCACCGCGCCGGTGGCCAGGCTGCCCGACCCGCGCTGGCAGATGGCCGGCAAGACCGGCTCCGCCCAGGTACGCCGCGTGTCGCGGGAGCTGCGCGAGAGCGGCAAATTCGACAGCGAGAAGCTGCCCTGGGAATACCGGCCGCACGCATTGTTCGTCGCCTATGCCCCCTACGATGCCCCGCGCTATGCGCTGTCCGTGGTGGTGGAGCACGGTAATGCCGGCGCCGCCACCGCCGGCCCGATCGCCCGCGACATCATGATGGACGTGCTGCAGCGCGACCCGGTGAACCGTACCGAACCGCCGGCAGCTCGGGTGGCGGAGGCGAAATGACCGGGCTGGGTTGGGTGGCAGCGGGTGGCACGACGAGGTGCGGCGTGACATCACCGCTCAGCACGATGGGGTGGGGCATGACATCGGCGCCCGGCACGACTGGGCTGGTAACGACATCGCCCCCGGACCCGCCGGGGCGGCTGACGACCTCGCCTTCCCGCCCGACAGGGAGTCGCCTGTGATGGAGCGGCGTCTCTGGCGGGAACGGTCGTTCAACCTCACCGGCAAGGTCCTGCAGATCAATTGGCTTTACGTGATGCTGCTCTGCGCGCTCGCCGGCGTCGGCTACGTGGCGCTGTACAGTGCCGCCGGCGGATCGCCGGAGCCGTATGCAACGCGCCATGTGATGCGCTTCGCCGTCGGCCTGGTGCTGATGATCGGCATCGCCATGATCGACATCCGGCTGATCCAGCGCCTGGCCTGGCCGCTCTACGGCGTCGGTCTGGTCCTGCTGCTGCTGGTGGCGCGATTCGGTCATGTCGGCAAAGGCGCGCAGCGCTGGATCGATATCGGTGGTCTGCAGCTGCAACCATCGGAACTGATGAAGATCGCGCTCGTCGTGGCGCTGGCCTCCTGGTTCCATCGCGCGTCCTGGGAACGGATGGGCAATCCGTTGTTCCTGATCCCGCCGATGATCGCCACACTGGTTCCGGTGGTGCTGATCCTGAAGGAGCCGAACCTCGGCACCGCGGTGATCACCGCCATGCTCGGCGCATCGGTCTTCTTCGCCGCCGGCGTGCGCTGGTGGAAATTCGCTCTGGTCGCGCTGCCCGTGCCGCTGGTCGCGCGGATCGCCTACAGCCATATGCACGATTACCAGCGCGCCCGCATCGAGACCTTCCTGCATCCCGAGAGCGACCCGCTCGGCGCCGGCTACAACATCATCCAGTCAAAGATCGCCCTCGGCTCCGGCGGCATGTGGGGCAAGGGGTTCATGCAAGGCACCCAGGCACATCTGGACTTCCTGCCGGAGAAGCAGACCGACTTCATCTTCACCCTGATCGGCGAGGAGTTCGGCCTGGTCGGTGGGCTGGTCGTGATGGGATTGCTGTGCCTGATCGTGCTGGGCGGGATGCTGATCGCGCTGCGCTGCCGCCACCAGTTCGGCCGGCTGGTCGCACTGGGCATCGCCTGCAATTTCTTCCTGTATGTGTTCGTCAACATCGCCATGGTGATGGGCGCCATTCCGGTCGGCGGCGTGCCGCTGCCGCTGGTCTCGCATGGCGGTTCGGCGATGATCACCGTCATGCTGGGCTTCGGCGTGCTGATGTCGGTGCATGTGCACCGCGATGCCGAATTCGGCGAGCCGCACCAGGCGCGCTGACCTGGGTCGCGCCGGTCTGCAGGGTTGATCGCGCCGGCCGTCGCGGCATCATCGTGCCATGGAGCAGAGGCAAGGTGACCTGTTCGCGTCGGTTGAGTTCCTCCATGAGCAAGCCGCGCCGCCATCTGCCTGTACCGGACCCGCTCGATTCGGCCGGAATGGACGATGCAGCCCTGCTCGCGGCGTTGCCGAACGCGCGTCCGGCGGATGCGACGCTGCTGGCGCAGGCGGTCGGGCATCGGCGGTTGCAGGCGGCGGTGCCGCTGCTGGAGGCGCTGTGCCGTCGCTACAAGGGGTTCGGATTGCGGCAAGTCCTGCGCGACCAGCAGGCGGCGCTGCGGGCGCTGGCCGCGATCGGCGGCAGTGCGGCAGCGGCTGCGCTGAGCCGGATCCTGGCCGATGGCGTGGTGAACGGGCCGGGCCGGCGCGATGCCCTGGATGCCGCTGCCCATCTCGGCATCCGTGTCCCGACCCGACTGCTGCTGGACGGAATGCGCCACTGCGATCCGACGATGCGGGTCGCCGCCTGCCACTGCGCCCGCTCCGGCGGTGAGGTGGTGGCGCTGCTGATCGACCTGCTGGGCGACCTCAACCCGCCGGTCTCCGAGGCAGCGGCCTGCGCCTTGGGACGGCTGGGGCGATCGGAAGCGCGCCCGGCCCTGCTGCGCCTGCTGCTCACCGCCCCGTCGCCGGCGATCATCGCCGCGATCGTGCCGCTCGCCGGGGCGGATGAGGCGGTGCTGCTGGCACGTGTCGCGCGGGCGCAGCCGGGACTGCGTGACACGGTGCTGCAGGCGCTGGACGCCATCGGCCAGCCGAACGCGGCGGCGATTGCCGCGAGACTGCGGCGCGACGCGCCGGACTTTACCCGGCCTTAACGACACCCGCTCAGAGTGGGACGGTTGCCCGATTGCCCCTGACGCCGCCATGGCATTCCTCGCCACGGCGACGGACCTTTCGGCACGCGGTGCGGCACCGGCGGATACGGAGGCGGTACGATCGTGGCCGAGACAGATGCGGATCTGGATAAGCGCGTGCGTGCGTCCGTCCGGGCTGAGATTGGTGTTGCCTTCGACGAGCTCAGACGCTTCGTGGATCGCCGGATCGCGGAACTCAGCGCGGAAATCCATGCCACCGTTCAGCTGATGGATTTCAGCGAGACCAACCTGACGGGACAGCTTACCCGCATCCACGAGCAGATCGGTAAGCTGGTGGCGGCGCCGGTTGCCTCCGCCCGCAACAGCGGACTGGAGCTGGAAGCCGTGGTGCAGACCACGGAAGCGGCGGCCAATCGCATCATGGAGGCGGCGGAGGCGATCGGCGACTGGCTGCATGCCGGCAGCGATCCGCGCTCAGTCGAGGCTGTCTCCGAGCGGGTGAACGCCATCTTCGAGGCCTGCACGTTTCAGGACCTCACCGGCCAGCGTGTCCGTCGCGCCATCGAGCATTTGCAGCAGGTGGAAAGCATGCTCGGCACCTTGGCGGGCATGCCGGAGGAGGCACAGACGCAGGCTGTCCCCCGCGAACCGGAGGCGACGCCGGCCGGGCCAGACCTTGGCCAGGACGATGTCGATCGGATGTTCGGCTGACCTGGTATTCGGCTGCCGAAATGTTCGGATAAACCAATGTTCGGTTGACCCAATGCTCGGCTGACCGGGGCTGCGGCCGGTTACATGCGTTCCTTGATACCGCTGCGGATCAACCACCAGTTCACCGGATAGGCGGTGGCAAACCCGCACAGCATGGCGATCTGCATCATGAACCAGAATTCCACCGAATCGACTTCCAGCCTGGTTCCGAGTGCCATGCCGAAGATGACGAAATAGGCCAGCGCCATGAAGCCGTACATGCCGACCTGCCAGGCGGTCAGCGACAGCGTGTCGGCCTTCAGCGCCTCCCACAGTCCGCGACCGACCGAAAGGCCGCGCATTGGCTTGATGGTGTAGTACTGGAACAGGATGCCGAAGCCGAAGGCGCAAATGTAGTCGAACACCCAGACGGCGAACATGCGTACGCCGAAAATATGGTGCCAACCAAACGCCACCGCGATGCCCGGCACGGCGAAAGCCAGCCATTCCGCAACGATATCGCCGAGCGTGCAACCGGACCCACAATGCAGTGCGCCGTTGCCGACCGCGACGGGGAACGGCGTGTACTTCTTGTTCGGCATCTCCTCGCCGCGCTGCATCGCAGCATGTGCCCGCTGGTGTTCAGCCAGTCGACCGTAAGTGAAGTACTGCCACAGCACCCAGGCCGAACCGAACAGGGCGGTCACCGGCCAGACCACGTTCATGATCCACATATGCTGCGGATGGCGTACCTCGTCCGCCGCCACGATCAGCGCGCAGGCGGCGCCGAACAGCAGATAAGCGATCGATAGGTCATGCAGCCAGCCAGGCACCATTGCGCGCAATCCGTTGCGGTTCATCCGATCGGTGCAACGGATCAGGCTCAGGACCGTTCGGCGCTGCGTGATCTGCGTGGCTCACGATTGCGTTGCAGCGGAGGCAACGCCGCGACACTGGTCGCTCCCCACCCCACTGGCGTGCGGGGTCAGTGGCTGCCGCGGGCGATCAGAGCACGGCCCAGCCGGCGGTCGAATTCCTCGATGTGGCGGAACAGCCATTCCTGCAGGTAGCGCTGGATCAGGCTGATGCTACCAAGATCGCCGTCGACCTCCAATGTCTGCAGGTCGCGCAGCAACCGCCGGTGCGCGGCGCGGTGGGGCGCCAGGTCGTCCAGCTGATGCTCCGCCATCAAACGTTCCTCCGTGGCGAAATGAAACCCCGCATACCGGATCAGTTCATGCAGGCAGGCGCCGATGATTTCCTGATCTGCGCCGTTGGTCAGTGCGGCGGATACGGCATTGATCAGGCCGGCCAGACGGGCGTGCTGCTGGTCGATCTCATCAACGCCGATGGCATACGCCACGCTCCAGGCAAGGGGTGGGATCGGTGTGGTATCGGCATTGTCCGGTTCCAAGGCCCAATGGACCCGATTCTTTCCCGTGCGTTTTGCGCGATACAGCGCCATGTCGGCGGCGACCATCAGGGCATCGACTGAGCTTGCGTGGGCCGGATATATCGCCACGCCGATGCTGACGCCGAGCGAGACCTGCTGCGCGCCGAGGTCCAGTGGCTCCTGCAACGCCATGATCATACGTTGCCCAACCGCGGCGGCGGCCTCGCCGTCCGGCACCCTGGGCAGCAGCACGGCGAATTCATCTCCGCCCAGTCGCGCCAGCGTGTCGCTCTCGCGGATGCAGCACTGCAGCCGCTGTGCGACGATCTGCAAGGCGGTGTCTCCGGCGTCGTGCCCGTAGCTGTCGTTGATGCTCTTGAACCCGTCGAGGTCCAGCATCAACGTGGCGAACAGGGTGTCGTAGCGACGGGCGTCGAGCACCGCCTGGTGCAGCCGATCGGAGAACAGCGCACGATTGGGCAGACCGGTCAGTGCATCGCTGTAGGCGAGATATGTCAGCTGCTCCTTGAGCCTGTGCTGCCCGGTGATGTCCCAGGCCAGCGCGATCACGGTCGGCGCGCCGTTCAGCCGGGTGATCTCCAGATTGAGTTCCATCTCGAAGGAGGGTTCGGCACCACGCAACCCGGTGGCAAACAGGCTGGTGGGCGCATGGTCGGTCGCGGCCAGCGCCGCGGTCAGACGCTCATGATCGCGTTCCGCGACGATGTCCTTCAGGGCGATCCCGAGCAGCGAGGCGGTTGCGTGGAATTCCGCGTGAAACGCGGGGTTGGCGAAGATGATCCGGCCATCATGGACCGCAGCGAGTGCGAACACGTGACTGTTCAAAAGGAATCGGCCGAGTAACTGTGGATCCAGATGGTCGACCTCTGGCTGAATCTTAACATCCTGCATATCGCACGGCATTTTCTTGTTGCCCAATACGGAAAGCCTAGGTGCCGTGCGTTAAGATTTTGTGTAGGGGGCGGGGCAGGCGGACGGCCTCGGCAACTCGGCGGGCGGGTTCAAGGCGTCGGCTGGCGGGACATCGGCAAGGCCGCGTGCAGCAGCACATCGCGTCTCATTGTCGTTCGCGTCGCGCGGTAGTGCGGCGGCCTGAAGGACGACACGCGTCCCCTTGCTGCCGAGGGCGCGGCGGCACAATGTGTCCGGCGCGTCATCGCCGATCGATGGATCGGCAACGATCCCCGCGCGCACCCGATCCATTCCGGTCTCGTCCGGCACGCCGGATGCTGTGGCGTCGGTGTCTCCGGGCAGGTCAGCAGCGCCGCACCGACCACGTCCGGACCGACCGTCTCAGCGACGCTGTTGATTGGTTGACCCGGCGGCCACGTACGACGACGCGTCCACCGTGCAGGCATGCCAATTGTCTGCGAGTCACCCGGGCGGTGTCTGACGCATCTCGGTCATCTGCGACCGGATCAGGCGTCGTCCGGTCCGCACCAGGTTTCGCCGGTCCAGCCCTTGCTGTCGTAATCCGCCATGCACCGGTCCACCAGCGCCTCCATCTTCGCCATGTCGCCGCCGCGTTGCGCGCCGGTCAGCGTCTGCAGCCGGATGTCCTCCCAGCCGCCGGCATAATTCCGCTCGTACAGCTCGTGCCGGCCGCCGAACTCGGTGCCGACCGCGTCCCACAGCAGTTTCATGATCTTGATGCGCTCCTCGGTACTCGATCCCGTACGAGCCGCGGACATATTGCCGCAGATAGGGTTCGATCGCCGGGTTGGCAAAGTCCTTCACCGAGGATGGCAGATAGATCAGCGCGGAGGTGACGGTGCGCTCGACGATGTCCTTGATGCGCGGATAGGCGTCGGGCGCGAACACGCGATAGGCCAGGCCGGCATGCAGTTGCGGCAGCACCGCGTCGCCCTGCCATTTGTCGGGATTGTGCGCCATGGCGTTCGACAGGGACCAGAACAGGTTGCGCCAGGCGACGGCCTCGCCCAGCAGCGTCTGGTTGCCGCGGGCATCGTCCCCGCCGGTGCAGCGCAGCGCCTTGCTCAGCAGGCCGCACAGGAAATCCAGCTTCACCGCGAAGCGTGTACAGCCCTGGAACAGGAAGCCGTTGGTGAAACCGGAGCGCGGATAGAAGCTCAGCACCCGTGCCGGGTCGCGATAGATGAACACGTCCTCCCAGGGCACGAACACCTTGTCGAGCACGAAGATCGCGTCGTTCTCGTCGAAGCGCGACGACAGCGGGTAGTCGAATGGCGAGCCATTCCTCTGGGCGGCGCGTTCGTAGGACGTGCGGCAGAACAGCTTCAGACCCGGCGCGTCGATCGGCACGATGAACATCAGCGACATGTCGAGATCTTCTGTCGCTGTCTTGGAACTCTGGCCCATGTAATTGTAGTGGGTGAACGCGGCCGACGTGGCGACCACCTTGGCGCCGGAGACGATGATGCCGCCGTCCACCTCCTTCTGCACGCTCACGAAGACATCCTTCACCTGTTCGGCCGGCTTGTGCCGATCCACGGGCGGATTGACGATGGCGTGGTTCATGAACGGCACGGTTTCCTGCGCGCGCTTGTACCAGGTGCGGGCGTTGTCGGCGTAGGGGCCGTAGTACCTCGGGGTTGGCGCCGAGTGTGTTGGTATAGGCGGCTTTGTAGTCGGGGGTGCGGCCCATCCAGCCGTAGGTCATGCGCGCCCATTCCGCGATTGCGCCCTGCGAATTCACCAGGTCGTCGCGCGAGCGGGCGACGCGGAAGTAACGATGGGTATAGCCGCCTGACCCGGTGTCGGTCGGGCAGGTCAGCACCGATTGGCGCGCCGGATCGTGCAGCGCGTCGTACAGCCGCGCGATCGAGCGTACCGCGTTGCGGAACGCGGGATGGCTGGTGACGTCGGCGACGCGTTCGCCGTCGATATAGACCTCGCGGCCGTCGCGCAGGCTTTGCATATATTCCGCGCCCGTGAAGGGACGCTTCCGATCGGCGATGACGTCCTCGGGTCGCATGTGTGTCCTCCTTCGCGCAGCCCGGTCACGCCGGTCCGGTTTGGCCAGGCACCGGGAATGCGGCCGCGCCTATGGCTCGACCGCGTTGGCAGCGCAGCATCGCGTTACCGTTCCAGCGGCACAACCCGCGGCTGCTTTCGCCGCACCGCGGTGCCCGTTGCGTCCCATAGGGACATATACACCCTCATGTATCGATGATCCCGCGCGAGCGGGTGAAAAGCTGAGCCGTGAGTCCCGGCTGGACTTCGGTCCGGGGGATATCTCGGCGGCTGCGCCGCAACTGTCAGCGGCAGGTCGCTGGCCCATTTGCCTTTGGGCCGCCACGGGAGCGACCAGCTGACCCGACACCGTCGTCCCGGGCAAAGACCCGGGACCCACGGCTGGCTACGCTCCCCCGGTCATCGCCGGCGCGCACGCGCATCCGACAGCCGGTGGAACATCCGCCGGCATCGACCTGCCCCCTATGCGCCCGGTGCGGCGGCGGGACGGGCCAGCGGGTGGTGCGCCTCCACCAGGCGCTGCAGCCGCTCCGCCAGCACGTGCGTGTAGATCTGCGTCGTCGCGATATCCGAATGGCCCAGCAGCAGCTGCAGGCTGCGCAGGTCGGCACCCCGTGCCAGCAGATGAGAGGCGAAGGAATGCCGCAGCACGTGCGGCGAGACCCGGGCCGGGTCCAGCCCCGCTTCCAGCGCGATGTGCTTCAGCAGCAGGAAGAAGCCCTGCCGCGTCATGGCGCGCCGCGGATCACGGCCGGGAAACAGAAAGCGGCAGGCATCGCCGGTGACCGCAACCAGCGCAGCGGCGGCGTCCCGGGCGGCGTCGGACAGTGGCACCATACGTTCCTTGCCGCCCTTGCCGCGGATCAGAAGCAGCACCGCATCCCCGGTCAGCGCCCCGCGGGGCAGCGACAGCAGCTCCGACACCCGCATGCCGGTGGCGTAGAGGATTTCCAGCGCGGCGCGGGCGATGGCACCGGGCCGGCCGGGGTGGCGTTCGGCGGCCGCCAGCAGCGAATCCACCTCGGCCTCGGTCAGGTATTTCGGCAGTGAGCGGGGCAGGCGAGGTGTGTCCAGCAGCGATGTCGGGTCATCGGTCCGGAGTCCCTCCCGCAACAGGAAACGGTGCAACTGGCGCAGCGCCGACAACCGTCGCGCGGCGGTGCGGGCGGCGAGGCCCGCGATCTGCAGGCCGGCCATGTAGGCTTGCAGTGTGGCGGCGTCGGCGCCGGCGGGCGTCTGTCCGCGCGATGCGGCAAACGCGGAAAAATCGCTCAGGTCGGCCGCGTAGGCGGCCAGGGTGTTGCGCGCTGCGCCGCGTTCGGCTGCCAGCATCTCCAGGAACGCTTCGACGTGGCGATCCATCAACGGAGGATCGATCGCAATGGGCGAGCCATCGATGGGGAGCGATCCATCAATGTCCCAGGCGGTCGTTCGACAGCGTCTTCTCCACCGGATGCGGCTGCGGGTTCGGCGGAAACATGCCGAGATACGCCAGGCCCCCCAGCCCGAGCACCACGCCGAGGAGTACCACGATCAGGAAAATGCGGATCATGCGATTGCGCCACAGCTCCTGCATTCGGACTGCCGTCGTGGCCGCCCGGTTGGCGCTGTGCTAGCCTTCACGACCATGACACGCAACACCGCGCTCAAGGAGAGCGTTTCCCTGCCCGACACGCTGGCGGGCCGCAGCGTCGTGCTGGTCGGGCTGATGGGCGCCGGTAAGACCTCGATCGGGCGGCGGCTGGCCGCGCGACTCGGCCTGCCGTTTCGCGACGCCGATTCGGAGATCGAACTGGCCGCCGGCTGCTCCATCCCCGAGCTGTTTTCACGCTACGGTGAGCAGGCTTTCCGCGACGGCGAGCGGCGGGTGATTTGCCGGCTGCTGGCGGGCGATCCGCTGGTGCTGGCGTTCGGCGGCGGGGCGTTCATGGACCCGGAAACCCGCGCGGTGGCACGCGAGGAGGCGGTGTCGATCTGGCTGCGCTGCCCACTGCCTACACTGGTGCGCCGGGTCGCGACCCGGGACAACCGGCCCCTGCTGGCGGACGGCAATCCCGGGGAGATCCTCGAGCGGCTGATCGGGCAGCGTTATCCGATCTATGCTGAGGCCGACCTGATCGTCGATTGCGGTGAGGAAAGCCCGGACGTCACCACCACCCAGGTGCTCACCGCGCTGGCCGCATGGCGCCCGCCACGGCGGCTGGCGGTGGCGCTACCCAGTACAAGCTATGAGGTGGTGATCGGCGACAACCTGCTGTCCCGCGCGGGCGCGCTGCTGGCACCCCGCCTGCCGCAAAAGCGCGCCGTGGTGATCACCGACGAGACGGTGGCGCGGTTGCATCTCGCCACACTGATGGCCGGGCTGGCAGACACGGCCATCGCGGCAAGCCAGATCGTGGTGCCGGCCGGTGAGGCGTCGAAGAATCTCGACACCTATCTGGACGTCGTCGACCAACTGCTGGAAGCGCGGGTCGAGCGCCGCACCGCGGTGATCGCGCTGGGCGGCGGCGTCGTTGGTGACCTGGCCGGTTTCGCCGCCGCCACGACGTTGCGCGGACTGCCCTTCGTGCAGATCCCGACCACGCTGCTGTCGCAGGTGGATTCTTCGGTCGGCGGCAAGACCGGCGTGAACACGAAACGCGGCAAGAATCTGGTCGGCGCGTTCTACCAGCCGCGCATGGTGCTGGCCGACACCGGCACGCTGGCGACGCTGCCGGCGCGCGAACTGCGCGCGGGCTACGCCGAGATCGTGAAGGCCGGGCTGATCGGCGATGCGGCGTTCTTCGCCTGGTGCGAACAGCACGGCGCCGGCGTCGTCGGCGGCGACCGCGAAGCGCAGGCCGAGGCGATCAAGCGTGCCTGCGCCTTCAAGGCGGCGGTGGTGGGCGACGATGAGCGTGAGGAAAAGCCGAATGACGGCCGCGCGCTGCTGAACCTCGGCCATACCTTCGGTCACGCGCTGGAGGCGGAGTACGGCTACACCGGCGGCCTGCTGCACGGCGAAGGCGTTGCCGTCGGCCTCGGCCTCGCCTTCAAACTCTCCGCCCGCCTGGGGTTTTGCTCCTCGGCGGAGGCAGAGCGGGTGGTGTCGCATGTCGGGGCGATGGGCCTGCCAGCCGAACTCGGCATGCTCAATCGGCGGTTCTCGGCGGGGACGCTGGTCGGCCATATGCGGCGGGACAAGAAAATGCGCGACGGCGCGTTGCATTTCGTGCTGACGCGCGGCATTGGCCGCGCCTTCACCAGCGCCGATGTGCCGGGCGAGGTGGTCACCGAACTGCTGCGCGACGAGGGCTGCGAGGCGTAGGCCGCCTAGGCGGCCTTCGCCTCGCGCCGGCGGGCATGCAGGATGAACTCGGTATAGCCATTCGGCTGGGCGCGTCCCTTGAACACCAGGTCGCACGCCGCCTTGAACGCCACGCCCATCGAAGTCCGGCGCCATCGGCTTGTATGCCGGATCGCCGGCGTTCTGCCGGTCCACCACGCCCGCCATGCGCTTCAGCGTCGCCATCACCTGCGCCTCGGACGCGATGCCGTGGTGCAGCCAGTTGGCGATATGCTGCGATGAGATGCGCAGCGTCGCGCGATCCTCCATCAGCCCGACATCGTGGATGTCCGGCACTTTGGAGCAGCCGACGCCCTGGTCGATCCAGCGCACCACATAGCCCAGAATGCCCTGGCAGTTGTTGTCCAGCTCCTGCTGCACATCGTCGGGCGACCAGTTGGGCCGGTCGGCCAGCGGCAACGTCAGTAGGTCCTCCAGCTTCGCCCTCGCCCGCGTGGCCAACTCGGTCTGCCGGTCCGCGACGTCCACCTGGTGGTAGTGCAGCGCATGCAGCGTGGCCGCGGTGGGGGAGGGGACCCAGGCGGTGTTCGCCCCGGCCATCGGGTGGCCGATCTTCTGCACCAGCATGTCCGCCATCCGATCGGGCGCGGCCCACATGCCCTTGCCGATCTGCGCCTTGCCGCGCAATCCGCATACCAGCCCGATATCGACGTTCTGGTCCTCATACGCCTTGATCCACGGCGTGTTGCGCATCTCGTTCTTGCGGATCATCGGGCCGGCTTCGATCGAGGTGTGGATCTCGTCGCCGGTACGGTCCAGGAAGCCGGTGTTGATGAACACCACACGATCCTTCGCCGCGGCGATGCATGCCTTCAGATTGGCGGAGGTGCGCCGTTCCTCATCCATGATGCCCATTTTCAGCGTGGTCCGCTTCAGGCCCAGCACATCCTCCACCCGCGCGAACAGCGTCGCGGTGAAAGCGACCTCCTCCGGCCCGTGCATCTTCGGCTTCACGATATAGACCGAGCCGGCGCGGGAATTGCGCAGCGGGCCGGCGCTGTTCAGATCATGCATCGCGATCAGCGAGGTCACCGCCGCGTCCAGCAGTCCTTCCGGAATCTCCGCGCCGGACGCGTCGCGCACCGCGTCGATATACATGTGGTGGCCGACATTGCGCACCAGCATCAGGCTGCGCCCGGACAGAAACAGCTTGCCGCCGCCGGGCTGGTCGTATTGCCGGTCGGTGTGCAGGCGGCGCGTCATCATGCGGCCACCCTTCTCGAACGTGTCCTCCAGCGTACCCTTCATCAGGCCAAGCCAGTTGCGATAGGCCAGCACCTTGTCGTCGGCGTCGACGGCGGAGATCGAATCTTCGCAATCCTGGATCGTGGTGATCGCGGCTTCCATCATCACATCGGCGACGCCGGCCGGATCGTCCTTGCCGATCGCATGGGCGCGGTCGATCACGATCTCCAGATGCAGCCCGTGATGGCGCAGCAGCACCTTGGACAGTCCGGTTGCGTCGCCGTGGTAGCCGACGAATTGTTCCGGATTGCGCAGACCGGTCTTGCTGCCGTCCCGCAGCGACACCGACAGGGCCGCGCCGTCCAGTGCGTAAAGCGTGGCGTCGGCATGGCTGCCGGAGGCCAGCGGCGCGGCCTGATCCAGAATGTCGCGGGCCTTGGCGATCACCCGTTCGCCGCGCAGCTTGTTGAAACCGCCGCCGCGCGTGGCGCCGCCATCCTCCGGAATCGCATCGGTGCCGTACAGCGCGTCATACAGGCTGCCCCAGCGGGCATTGGCGGCATTCAGCGCGTAGCGGGCATTGGTCACCGGCACCACCAGTTGCGGCCCCGCGATGCCGGCGATCTCGGCATCTACGTGACTGGTCTCGACCGCGAAGTCCGGCGGTTCGGGCAGCAGGTAGCCGATGCTGCGCAGGAAGCTGAAATAAGCCGCCTGGTCGAACGGCTTGCCGCGATTTTCCAGATGCCAGGCGTCGATCTGCTGCTGCAATTCGTCCCGCCGCGCCAACAGTGCCTGGTTGCGCGGTGCCAGGTCCTGGATGATGCCGGCGAGTCCCTGCCAGAACGCCTCCGGTGCGACGCCGGTGCCGGGAATCGCCTCGTTGTTCACGAAATCATAAAGCGTGCGGGCGATGCTCAATCCACTGGCGGCGACATGATCCATGCGGGCTTCTCCTGGTTTTTTTGGAGCGGGAAGGGCGCTCTCGAAAGCTGAGCTGTTGCTTGGGGTTGGCTTGACCCTGCCGCAGGGACGCGACAGGATCAAATGATAGCGATATCACGCCGGTCGGATATCACGCCGGGCGGGAGGCCCGATCGTCAAGTGGATGCGCGTTCGACAATGCGGAACGGCACGTGAACCCGATCCTCACCGATGTCATGCTCGGGTGTGACCGTGGTCAGACGCCGCAGCAGGAAGCCGGCGGCCGTCCGGCCGATCTGCACGCCCTCCACATTCACCGTGGTGAAGGCAGGCTCGCTCGACCGGCTCAGTTCGAAATTGCCGAACCCGCACACCGCGAGCCGCGTCCCCAGGTCGATACCATGCAGGCGCGCCTCGGTGATGGCACCGAACGCCAGCAGGTCAGAGCTGCAGAACAGCGCGGTCGGCTCGGTGAGCTCGGGCAGGATGCTGCGCAGCGCCTGCCGTCCGGCGGCGATCGTGCTGGGCGCCGGCATCGCCGGTTCGGTCAGCATCACGCCGCCGTACCGGGCCACCGCCTCGACATAGCCGCGACGACGCTGGCGGGCGCGGGCATCGGCGGCGGCGAAGGTAGCGAAATGGCGGAACCCGCGAGCGTGGAAGAATTCGGCCACCGCCGCGCCAACCGCGGCATGGTCCAGCCCGACCAGCATGTCGATCGGTTCGGCAGCGGTATCGAAGATTTCCACCACCGGGATCCCGGCCTCCGACAGCATCTGCCGGATCGGCGCCGCATGCGCGGCCCCGGTCACCAGCATCGCGTCGGGGCGGCGGCTCAGCAGGCCACGCACCAGATCGTCCTCGGCGCCTTCGGCATAGCCGCTGAGCGACAGCATCACCTGATAGCCGGCCTGGCGCATCGCGTCGGTGAAGGAATGCACCATCTCGGAGAACATCGGATGCGCGATGGTCGGCACGATCGCGCCGACCATGCGCGACCGGCGCGACGACAGGCCGCCGGCCACCATGTTGGGCACGTAGCCGAGCTGCTCGATGGCAGCGCGTACGCGCGTGGCGGTGGCGGCGGAAACGCGATCGGGGGTGTTGATGACGCGCGATACCGTCATGGGTGCGACGCCGGCGGCGGCCGCGACATCGGTGATCTTCACGGGCGGGCGCGCGGTGCGCGCGGGTCCGGGCAAGGGCGCGTCCTCCGTTGTGAGGTGAAGCGGCGCAGCGTAGCCTGTCGCCCGCGTGCCCGCCACCTGCTGCAATGAACGGCTATTGGTGCTGAGGGAGAGAAACGTATGACCAAATTTGCCACCACGCGGCGCACGCTCATGGGCGGCATCGCCGCGGCCGGTCTGGGTGCCGGGCTACGCGGCCAGGGTGTCTGGGCCGCCACGGCGCCGAAGCTGCCGGCGCAGCCGGTGTCGCTCAACGTGATCGATGTTGCCGGTCAGCTTCAGTTGACCCAGGGCGCCATGCAGGCCTTCGCCAAGTCAAACCCCAAGCTGGTGTCCAACATCGCCTTTTCGCAGGCCCCGGCGCCGGAGCTGCCGGGCAAGCTGAAGGCGCAGCAGGCCGCCGGCCGGGTGGATATCGACCTGGTGCTGACCGGCACCGACGGGCTCGCCGCCGGCATCGACCAGAAGCTGTGGGTGCCGCTGGTGACCGACTACGCGGCCGAACTGCCGAAGCTGCACGACATCTACCTGCCCGGCGCGCTGAAGATGCAGGGCCTGGCGGAAAACCAGGCCGTCTGTGTGGTGTTCTGCCCGGCCGGCCCGATCATCGAATACATGCCGGATGCGGTGAAGTCCCCGCCCAAGACCGCGCAGGCCCTGCTGGACTGGGCAAAGGCACATCCCAAGCGCTTCCTCTACGCGCGCCCGGCCAATTCGGGCCCTGGTCGCACCTTCCTGCAGGGCCTGCCCTACAGCCTGAAGGACAAGGACCCGATGGATCCCAAGGATGGCTGGGACAAGACCTGGGCCTATCTGATCGAGCTGGGAAAATACATCGAGTACTACCCGACCGGCACTGGCGCCACGATGAAGGAACTGGCGGAAGGGTCGCGCGACATCATCGCCTCGCATCTCGGCTGGGACCTCAACCCGCGCATCATCGGCGTGGTGCCGAAGGAGGCGCAGGTCGGCACACTGGAAGGCTTCCACTGGGTCACCGACGCCCAATACTGGGCAATCCCGAAAGGCGTCTCGAACGACAAGCTCGCGGTGCTGCTGGAAATGACCCGCTACATGCTGAGCAAGCCGGCCCAGGCGATGACCTACGACAAGGGCTATTTCTATCCGGGTCCGGCGGTGAAGGACGTGCCGCTGTCGATGGCGCCGGAGGAGAGCCAGAAGCTGATCAAGGAATACACGCGGCCGATATATGACGAGCTGATCGCCGACGTCCCGTCGGAAGTGCCGTTGCCCGCCGACAAGCTGGTCTATGCGTTCAGCCGCTGGGATCAGCAGGTCGGCGCCCGGGTCGGCAAGTAGCCGCGTCAGACCGGCTCTCGCATGGCGATCGCATCGCGCGACTTTCGTGCCCTCCGGCTGGAGGGCATCAGTCGCGATTTCGGCCAGACGCACGCGCTGCGAGGCGTCACACTCACGGTGGAGCGGGGCGATTTCGTCGCCCTGCTCGGCCCCTCCGGCTGCGGCAAGTCCACCGCGCTCAACTGCATCGCCGGGCTGTTGCAGGTCACCGGCGGGTCGATTTGGCTGGATGACCGCCGGCTGGACGAAGTCGGGCCGGAGGATCGCGGCTTCGGCATGGTGTTCCAGAACTACGCGCTGTTCCCGCATCTCACAGTGGCTCGCAACGTCGCCTTCGGCCTGACGACGCAGCGTCGACCCAAGGAGGAAATCGCCCGTCGCGTGGATGAGGCGCTCACACTTGTCCGGCTGCGCGACCAGGCGGACAAGCTGCCCGGCCAGTTGTCCGGCGGGCAGCAGCAGCGGGTCGCCATCGCCCGCGCCATCGTCGTTGCCCCGCCGCTGGTGCTGATGGATGAACCGTTGTCCAATCTCGATGCCAAGCTGCGCCTGGAAATGCGCGCGGAAATCCGCCGCATCCACCAGATGCTTGGCTGCTCCACCATTTACGTGACGCACGACCAGGAGGAGGCATTGTCACTCGCCGACCGCATTCTGGTGCTGATCGACGGCCAGATGCGACAGCTCGGCACGCCGGAAGAACTGTACCTCGCAACCCGCCTCGCCGGAGGTGGCGGAGTTCATGGGCTACCGCAATCTGCTGCACTCCGCGGTCGAGATCGTGGGCGGTAAGGTCTACGTGCAGGTCGCCGGCGCGGCCATTACCGGTACGCCGATGGAACCGATCGATTCCCGTGCCGTGGTGGCGATCCGGCCGGAGGATCTGCACCCGGCGCCGGACGGACCGATCTCCGCCGCAGTGGAAATCGCCGAGTATCACGGCCGCGACTTCTACGCGGTGGCCACCGCACCGGATGGCAGCGACCTGTATTTCCGGTCTCCGGTGCGTATCAGCGCCGGTGAGACGGTGCGCCTCACTGCCGCGCCCGATCGCGTGCTGATCTATGCCGCGGAGCGTCGGGCGTGACCGCAGTGAGCGCGGGCGATTCTCGGGCGCGTACCGGCGCGGCCCGCACCCATCGGCTGTCATTCCGCCAACGCCTGGCCGAACGCGGCCTGGACGGCGTAACGCTGTTGGTCATCCCCGGCGTACTGGTGGTGGTGGGGCTGTTCGTCTACCCGTTCCTCTACGGCCTCGTGCTGTCGTTCGAGCCGAAGCAAGGCGGCTGGTTGGCCAACTACACGAAGTTCTTCTCCGAGCCGTTCCTCTACGACACGATCGGCACCACGCTGCTGCTGGCGGTCCCGGTGACGCTGCTGAACGTCGTGCTGTCGGTGCCGGTGGCGTTGCGGGTGCGGCTGATGAAGCGGCAGCGGCTGCTCACCACCATCCTGGTGATCCCGATCACCCTCGGCACCGTCATGGTGGCCGAGGGGCTGCTCACCTATCTCGGCCCGCGCGGCTGGCTCAACCGCGTGCTGCTGGAATTCGCGCTCACCGACAGTCCGGTGCGCCTGGTGCATAATTACTGGGGCGTGATGCTGTCGCTGGTGATCACCGGGTTTCCTTTCACCTTCCTGCTGACCCTTTCCTACGTCACCGGCATCGATCCGGCGCTGGAACAGGCCGGCGCCATGCTGGGCGCCCGCGCCCGCGCGCGCTTCTTCCGCATCCTGCTGCCGCTGCTGGCCCCGGGGTTGGCCATCACCCTGGCGCTTGCCTTCCTGCAGGCCTTCACCGTGTTCCCCTCCGCGGTGCTGCTGGGCGCGCCCGCCGGGCCGACACGAGTGATTTCGATCGCGGCGTACCAGGCGGCGTTCGAGCAGTACGACTACTCGCTCGCCTCGGCGATTGCGATGCTGATGGCGCTGGTGCAGGTCGTGATCATCCTGGCGCTGCTGGGCGCGCGGAGCCTGGTGTTCCGCGGCCCGGCGAGTTCCGGCAAGGGCTGACGCCGATGCGCAGGAGGGCTGGCGCCGATGCGTAAGAGCCTGAGCGAGCGGTTGTGGGCCTGCACCATCTGGACCCTAGTCGGGTTCTTCGTGCTGAACCTGTTGGCGATGATCGGCAGCGTGGTGGTGAATTCCTTCGGGCGCCGCTGGTTCAACACCTGGCTGCCCACCGGCTACACGCCGCAATGGTACGCGCTGGCCTGGGATGAGTTCGGCCTGCCCAGAATCCTGCTGGTCACGCTGGAGGTGGTGGGCGCGACGGTGCTGCTGTCCGGCCTGCTGGGCGTGCCGGCGGCCTATGCCATGGCGCGGCGCAATTTTCCCGGCAAGCAGGCGGTGATGCTGCTGTTTCTGCTGCCACTGCTGGTGCCGCCGATCACCTACGGCATTCCGTTGGCGACGGTGCTGTACCAGGCACATCTGGCCGGCACGATCTGGGGCGTGATCCTGGCCAATCTGGTGCCGAGCCTGCCGTTCGTGATCCTGATCATGATCCCGTTCGTGGAGCAGATCGACCCGCGCGTGGAATCCGCCGCCCGTGTGTTCGGCGCGGGGATGGGGCGGCTGTTCGTGCAGGTGCTGGTGCCGCTGCTGACTCCCGGCATCCTGGCAGCGCTGCTGCTGGTGCTGGTGCGCACCATCGCGATGTTCGAGCTGACCTTCCTCACCGCGGGTCCGACCAGCCAGACCCTGGTGGTCGCGCTGTACTACGCGGTGTTCGCCGCCGGGGTGCGGCCGCAACAGTCGATCGACGCGATGGCGGTGGTCTACATGATCACAACCCTGGTCTGGCTGCTGATCGCGCTGCGTTTCGTCAACCCGACTCAGATCGTCACCCGGTCCAAGCGTTAGCGGCGCGCGCCGGAAGGCTCCGCCCGGATGCAAGACAGGGCCGGCGTCCGGCAGGCCTGACGTCGCCATTGCGGGAAGAATATTAACCGCGCGTCAACGGCGGCGCGGGCACGCTGTTGCCATGCCAGATCATCCTGTTGCGGCCGACCTGAGTGGCGATCTGCGTCGGAGCTTGGCCGGCGCGCCGGGTCTGGCGACAATTCTGCCGGTGGGGGAGCGGATCATCGCTGCCGGCGCCGATGCGGCATCGCGCCCCTCCGGCACTGTCACGCAGCGCATTGCCGTGCTGGGTGCGGCGAATACCGACTACCTGTCCCGAGCGATCGCCTGTGCGGTGCTGCAGGAAGGCGTGTTGCCGATTCTGTACCAGGCACCGTTCGGCTCGTACGCGCAGCACGTGCTGGACCCCACCACGCCACTGTCCGGTTTTGCGTCGGAGCTGGTGGTGCTCGCGCCGCAGGGGCGGGATCTGGTGGTCGAATTGCCGATTGGTGCCAGTGCGGCTGAGGTTGATGTCGCGCTCGACGCCGGCGTCGCGCTGTTTGGCTCGCTGTGGGACCGGCTGGAAAGCCAGGGCGCGCGCATCATCCAGCATTTGCTGATCCCGCCGTCGCCGCGGTATCGCGGCATTGCCGAACGCCTGGCGCCAGCTTCGCCCGCCAATCAGATCCGTCGCCTGAACGAGCGTCTGCTGCAGGCCGGGCGAGGCCGGGTGCGGTGGATCGAGCTCGACGCGTTCGCGGACCAGATCGGCCTGCGGCAGTTCTCGCCGGCGCGGCTGTATCACACGGCGCGGCTCGAATTTGATCCGCGCTGGCTGCCGGATTACCTGCCCCTGTTCCGAGCCGCCTGGCGGCAAGCGGAGGGGCGGGGCCGGAAGGTGCTCGTGCTCGACCTCGACAACACGCTGTCGGGGGGCGTGATCGGCGATGACGGAGTGGACGGCATCGTGCTGGGACCGGGTTCGCCGGTCGGCGAGGCGTTCGCCGCGTGGCAGTGCTACCTCAAGGAGCTGGCGCAGCGCGGGGTGATCCTGGCGGTGTGCTCGAAGAACGCGCCGGAGATCGCGGTGACCGGGTTCAGCCATCCCGGCGCGGTGCTGAAACGGGAAGATTTCGCCGCGTTCGATTGCGCCTGGACCGACAAGCCGGGTGGGCTGCACCGCATCGCCGCCGCGCTGAACCTCGGCATCGACAGTTTCGTATTCGCCGACGACAACCCAGCCGAATGCGAGCTGATCCGCCAGGCGCTGCCGGAGGTGGCGGTGCTGCATCTCGGCACCGATCCGTCGCGCTTCGCCGACCTGCTGGACGCCGGCCATTGGCTGGATCTGCCGGCCTATACCGGCGAAGATCTGGGCCGGTCGGCGGCGTATCGCGCGCGCGCCGCGGCGCTGGCGGCACAGGCGGAGGCGCCGGACCTGGCCGGCTATCTGGCCGGGCTCGCCATGCAGGGGCAGTTGTACCGCCCGGGCGAGGCGGACCTGACGCGTATGGCGCAGCTCGAGCAGAAGACCAACCAGTTCAACCTGACGACGCGACGACATTCGGAAGCCGTGCTGCGCGGATTGCTGGCGCGTGACGATGCGATCGTGCTGGCGTTGCGGCTGGCGGACCGGTTCGGCGATCACGGCCTGGTCGCCACGTTGCTGGCGGTCCCGGACGGCGACGCCTTGCGCATCAACTCCTGGCTGATGAGCTGTCGGGTGTTCTCGCGGTCAGCCGAACAGTTCATGCTGCGCGGACTGCTGGACCTGGCGCGGGAACGCGGCGTGCCGCGAGTGCTGGGCGAATACCGCGCGACCGCGAAGAACGCCGTGGTGGCGGAGCTGTATCCGCGGCTTGGCTTCGCCGCCGTCGGCGTCGGCAAATTCACCCGCACGGTGGGTGCGGGGGTCGCGGACCTCGTCAGTTCCATTGCGCCGGTCGAACCGGCGCAGTCGCCGAACCGTGTCGCTCCTGGCGAGCCAGCTACGCCTCCGGTCCGCGGATGAAGCACATGATGCCGCGATACGGCGTGTAGCAGACGATCGCCCGCCCGGTGGGATTGTCCATCCGGTTCAGCACCACCTCTGCCGGCACATCGCGCCAGATGCCATCCACCATGGCCTGGTAATGGCCGCCCAGGATGCGGAAATCGGCGGGGCGGCAATCGGCGATGGAGCAGCACGACATGCCGGTACCCGGCTGATGCAGGCTGTGGAACCACGGCGCGAGGGACATATCCGCGTCCGGCGGCGGCCGCGCCAACGCCGTTGCTGCAACAAGGCTGAACGCAAAGCTGACAAACCAGATCCGCTTCATGCCCACGACCCCGCAAACACGCGAACGTCAGTTAGTCAGGCAGGCGGCCGGTGACTGCCGCCGCACCGGATTGTGACGGCGATGCGGAACACGGCATGGTGAGCGACGGATCTCCGCGTGGCGCAATCGGCCTGGCGATCCGTCAGTCAGCGCCACCGTTGTTCGGCGTCAGCGTGCCGCGCCGGTTGCGCAGCGCCGAACGCACGCTGCTCCTGCCGCTTCACGGCGCCCTTGCCGTGGGTCCGGCCGCCGGCACCACGCCGGGACCGCCGACCCCTTGTCACGGCGTCATCCGAGTGCCTGGGCTGCTTTCATCACCTCGCCGGCGTGGCCGGTCACGCTGACCTTGCGCCAGACCTTGGCGATCTTGCCGGACTTGTCGATCAGGAAGGTGCTGCGCTCTATGCCCATGTATTTGCGGCCGTACATCGATTTCTCGACCCAGGTTCCGTACGCCTCGGCCGTGGCATGCGACTCATCGGAGGCCAGCGGAAAGCTCAGCTGGTATTTCGCCGCAAAACTCTCGATAGGCTTCATCTTGTCGGGCGAGACACCGATCACCTCCAACCCCAGTTTGCCAAGTTGCGGCAGTGCTTCCTGAAAATCGCAGGCCTCCTTGGTGCAGCCGGAGGTATTGGCCTTCGGGTAGAAATACAGCACGAACGGTTGCCCGCGCAGCGTGTCCAGGCTGACCGTCCGCCCGCCGCTGGCCGGCAGTGAGAACGCCGGTGCCGGCTCGCCTTCCTGCACACTCATCCCCTGATCTCCCCCACATGTCGGATGAAAGCCGCGCGCACGGCGGCGGCCAATTCGTCCAGCGTGGCGCGCAACGCGGCCGAGTCAACCGCTTCCAGGCCCACAAGAGCCGTGGCGCGCAGGAGCAGGCGCAGCGACGTCTCCGGCAGCTCCGCGCGGGCGGCGCTGCCGACCGTGAGGCGCAGCATGCCCTGCACGGTGCGCCAAATCCGGTCCGCCTGCACCAACAGCGCGGCATCCACCGCCGGCAGCACTCCGGCCTCCCCCAGGCGCTGCAGCGCCAGCCTTGTGGTCGGGCTGCATACAGACGGATGCTCCTGCGCATGCGCGAGTTGCAGCGCCTGGGCGATGAATTCCACGTCGATCATCCCGCCGGCACGCTGCTTCACGTCCCACGGGCCATCTGATGGCAGGTCGCGTTCCATGCGCGCGCGCATCGCCGCGGCGTCGGGACAGGCGCGCGCCGCATCGCCCGAGGCGATCACCTCGGCGATGGCCGCGGTCACCCGCCGCCGCAGCGCAAGCGGGCCGGCCACCACGCGGGCGCGTGTCAGGGCCATGCGTTCCCAGGTCCAGGCCGATTCGGCGTGGTAGCGGCGGAATCCGGCCAGCGACACCGCGACCGGGCCTTTGTTGCCGGAGGGGCGCAGCCGCATGTCCACGGCGTAGAGCGGTCCATCCACGCCTGGCGCCGTCACCGCTGCGACATAGGCATGCGCGGCCCGCACGAACCACTGGCTGACCGGCATGCCGCGTCCCGCGCCGCCGCCGGTCGGACCGCCGGTCGCGGAGCGACGGCGGGCGGGCAGCCGGCTCTCCGTGACATCCTCCTTGTGGTCGTAGACCAGCATCAGGTCGAGGTCGGAGCCGGCCATCATCTCCCGCCCGCCCGCCTTGCCCATCGCGACCACGACCATCGCGCCGCCGCGCACCTTGCCGTAGCGCGCCGAAAAATCCTCCAGCACCGCCGGCAGCAGGGCCGCCAGCGCCGCGCCGGCCAGGTCGCTGCGCCGCTCTCCCGCCTCATCCGCGTCGAGCCGGCCTTCCATGGTGGCGACCGAGATGGAGAAATCCTCTTCCTTCACGGTGCGGCGGGTGATCTCGATCACGTCTTCCAGCAGCCGCGCGTCCCCCAGGCGGACCCGCAGGCGGCGCGCCGGATCGTTGTCCTCCTCTGGCGATAGCAGCCCTTCCAATGCGTTTGGCGTGCGCGCCAGGTGGTCGGCGAGCGGCGGGGCGGCGCCCAGCACCGCGGCGATCCGCTCCAGCAGCGGCGGGTTGCGCTGGAACAGCGACAGGATCTGCACCCCGGCCGGCTGGCGGGCCAGGAATGCGTCGAACCGCGCGAAGGTCGCATCCGGCTGCGGCTGGCGGCTCAGCACACCCAGCAGGGTCGGCAGCATCTGCCCCATCAGCTCGCGGGCGCGCTGGGAGCGCAGGGCGCGGACATGGCCGGCGAGCCAGCGGCGCACCGCAGCGACGATGCGGGCGGGTTCCTGGAAGCCGAGGGCGCGCAGGGCGGCGCTGGTCTCCTCCGGTTCGGCCTCGGTGCCGCTGAAATCCAGCTCCGGCGCCAGCGGAGCGCCGCTGAGCGGCTCCGGGATACGCTCGAACACCTCGGCGTAGTGCGCACGCACGCGCCCGAGCTGGTCCAGCAGCGCGGCGGCGAATGCCGTGGTGTCGGCGAACCCCATGAAGGTCGCGATGCGTGCCAGTTCCGCCGGCTTGTCCGGCAGGGTATGAGTCTGCCGATCGGCCACCATCTGCAACCGGTGCTCCACCTGGCGCAGGAACCGGTACGACTCCGCCAGATGGGTGGCGGCACTGCGCGGCATGTGGCCACTGCGCGCCAGCAGCCGCAGCGCGCCCAGCGTGGTGGGGATGCGCAGGCCGGGATCGCGGCCGCCCCAAACCAGTTGCAGCGTCTGCGCCAGGAACTCGATCTCGCGGATGCCGCCTTCGCCCAGCTTCACGTTGTGGCCGGCGATGCGCGCCACCTTGTCCGCGGTGGCGCTCAGCATGCCGCCCTTGTGCTGGTCGATCCGCCGCTTCATCGCGTGCACGTCGGCCACCGCGGCGAAATCGAGCCCGCGCCGCCAGACGAAGGGGCGGATCGCCTCCAGGAATTCATGGCCGAGGGCAAGGTCGCCGGCGACCGGACGCGCCTTGATCATGGCGGCGCGTTCCCAGTTCTGGCCCATGCTCTCGTAGTAGATGATGGCAGCATTCAGCGCGATCGCGGGCGGTGTCGCCGCCGGATCGGGGCGCAGGCGCAGATCGGTGCGGAACACATAGCCGTCGGCGTCCCGTGCCTCCATCAGCCCGACCAGGCCGCGCGCAATCCGAGACGTGAACCCGCCCAGCGCGTCGCCGCGCGTGCGTTCGGTGTATATGGACGCGGCCGAGTCATACAGCAGCACGAGGTCCACATCGGACGAGTAGTTCAGTTCCCGCGCGCCGAGCTTGCCCATGCCGAGGACGGTGAAGCCGCCGCCATGGGCGGGATGGGCGGGGTCCGGCAGGTGCAGTTCGCCGGCATCGTGGGCGGCGCGCAGCAGGTGGGCCATGGCCAGCGACAGTGCGGTCTCGGCCAATGCGGTCAGCGTCTCGGTGACCTGCTCCAGTTGCCAGATGCCGCCGATATCGGCGATCGCAGTGGCCAGGGCAATAATTCGCTTGGCGCGGCGCAGGGCGGCTGCCAGCCGGTCGCGCCGGGCCTCCGGCGGCAGCGCGGCCAGCTCCGCCATGGCGGACTGCACGACGGCATCGGGTCCCTCGGCGGCCAGCGCCCGCAGCGCCGCGGATTCCCGCACCGCGAGATCCGCCAGATAGGGGCTGTTGCCGCCCAACGCCGCCAGCATCGCGCGCACCGCTGGCCGTGCGGCCAGTCGGGCTTCGCCACGACCCTGGCCCGCGAAGCGCTCGACCAGCCGCGTGGCGGCACCCTCGTCATGCGGGGCCGGCCAGTGCGTCGGCAAATGGAATCGGGGCGAGGTCATACCCCAGCAGGCTGGCTTTGAGCCGCCGGTCCGGTCAAGCGGATGAGGCGCCGGTGCAGGCGACGACTGACCCGGCCGCATCGGGTGCCGCGGAACCCGAGCCGCCGCTGCGGCAGGACGTCCCGCCGCACCGCCACTGGGCGCCTGTGGTCGCCGGCAGCATGGGGCGCGGCTGCCTGCGTTGCCTCCACCTGCTGGCACATCTCGCGATCGGCGCGGCGGTGCTGGTCGCCGTGCTGCTGGCCGGCGCCGCCTGGCGCCTGTCGCAGGGACCCATCGACCTGGCGTGGCTCACCGCGCGGCTGGAGGCCGCGGTCAATCAGCCCGACGCCCCGACCCGGCTGCGTATTGGCGGCACCGCCCTGGCCTGGGAGGGTTTTCGCCTGGGGGTGGATCGCCCGCTGGACCTGCGTCTGACGGACATCGCGCTGGCCGACGACAGCGGCCATCAGCGCATGGCGATCCCGCAAGCCGAACTGACCCTGTCGCTCGGTGCCCTGCTGCTGGGCCGGTTGCAGCCGCGCGCGGTGGAGCTGGACGCGCCACGGTTGCTGCTGCGGCGCGCGGCGGACGGCACGCTCAGCCTCGACATTGGCAGTACTGCGGAAGGCACCGACCAGGCGCCGACCGAAGACTCCAACAAGCTGCCGGCGCTGCTGGCTGAACTGGCGCGCCCGCCGACCAACGACCGCACCGCGCTGCGCGGCTGGCTCAGTCAGATCCGCCGCGTTCGCATTCGGGATGGTTCGGTCACCGTGCAGGATCGCCAACTCGGTGCCACCTGGCGCGCACCCGCGGCGGAGATCGATCTGCGGCGCAGCAGCAACGGCGGAGTGAGCGGCACCGCCGACCTGACACTGGCGCTCGGCGATCAGCGCGCCCGCCTGACCGCAGTGGCCGAACTGGCCGCTGCGGCGACGCAGACGCATTTGGTGGTCCGGTTGAGCCCGGTCACGCCGGCAGCCCTGGCGCAGAACGCCAAGGCGTTGGCGCCGCTGGCGATGCTCGATGCGCCGGTCGACGCCGACGCCGATTTGACGCTGGACAGCGCGTTGACGCTGCAGCGCTTTCGGGCGACCGCGCATGCCGGCGCCGGCACCGCCCGCATTCAGGCCACCACCCTGCCGATCGTCGGGGCGACGCTGGTGGCGGAAGGCACGCCGGATGCGGTCCGCATCGCCCATGCGGAACTGGCGGTGCGGGCGCACGCAGCGGGACCCGTGACCACGCTGCAGGGCAGCGGCAACCTGCGCCGTGGCGATGGACAGATCCAGGCAGCGCTGGCCGTGGACCTCGATGCCGTGTCGTTTGCCGACCTGCCGCTGCTCTGGCCGGTGGGCCTCGGCGGCGGTGGACGGGCCTGGGTGGTCGAGAATATTGCCAATGGGACTGCACGTAACGGCCATGTGGCGGTCAGGCTGACGGCCAGCGAGGACCTGTCCCGGCTCGAGCTTACCGATGCCAGCGGCACGTTGGACGCAGACGGGCTGACCGTTCAGTGGTTGCGTCCGGTACCGCCGGTCGAGGGAGGCGAAGCGCATCTGCGCATCGTGGACCCCGATGCGCTGGAGATCACCATTCAGGGTGGCCGCCAAAAGCTGCGCGGCGGCACTGGCGCCCTGACCGTGAAGAGCGGCACCATGCGCATCACCGGGCTGATGCAGCACACGCAGATCGCCAGCATCGAGGTCGAGGCAGGCGGGTCCTTGCCGGATGCCCTGGCGCTGCTGCGCGAGCCGAGGCTGGGGCTGCTTGACAAGCATCCGATGCAGCTGGCGAACCCGGCGGGCGAGGTTGCGGCGACGCTCACGGTGCGTCTGCCGCTGAACGCGAATGTCACCATGGACGATGTCGCGGTGACGGCGCACGCCCAGCTCACCGGCGTGCACCTGGATGCCGTGGCTGCCGGGCGTGACCTGGATCGTGGCAGACTGGAGATGGATGCCACCAATGACGGGCTGACCTTGAAGGGTCAGGCCGCGCTGGCCGGCATTGCTGCCCAGCTCGACGCCAGCATGGATTTCCGGGCTGGCCCGCCGACCCAGGTGGTGCAGCGCGTCACCGCCTCGGGGCGTCCGGATGCGCGGCAGCTGGCCGGCGCCGGTCTGGACGCCACCAGCCTCGTCTCCGGCCCGGTGCCGCTGCAGGTGGTGCTGACGGAGCAGCGCAACGGCGTCGGCGCGTTGGAGCTGCAGGCGGATCTCACGCCCACCACGCTCAGCGTCGAACCATTGGCGTGGAGCAAGCCGGCAGGGACCGCCGCCAATGGTTCGGCTCGGGTGCGCCTGGTACACGACCGGCTGGACGGGATCGACCGTATCACGCTGGACGGTGAGGGGCTGTCGGTGAAGGGCACCGTTGAAGCCACCGGCGGACAATTGTCGCTGTTGCGGCTGGATCGCGTGGCGCTGGGGCGGAGCAGCCTGCAGGGCACGGTGCGGCTGCCGGCCAAGGCGACGCTGACGGCGCCGATTGTGGTAAGCCTGTCCGGTCCGGTGCTGGACCTCGCCCCGCGCCTGACCCGGCCACACACGCCGACCCCGGCGACGCGGGGGGAGCCGCCGCCCGGACCGCCCTGGCTGTTGGATGCGCGCTTCGACCGCGTGCTGATGGCGTCCGGGCTGTATCTCGCGCCGGTAACGGTGCATGCGGAGAATGACGGGCGTTTGCTGCGCCGGCTTGCGGTGTCCGGCTTCACCGGGCCGAATGCCCCGTTTGCCCTGCATATCGAGCCGCAGGGGCGTGGCCGGCGATTGACCGCCACGGCGGCACAGGCGGGCGATCTGTTGCGGGCCGCGGACTGGCTGAGCACCATGCAGGAAGGCAAGCTCAGCGTTACCGGAACCTATGACGACACGCAGCCCGGGCATCCGCTGAGCGGGACGGCGGAGTTGAATGATTTTCGCGTCAAGCAGGCGGCCGGGCTGGGCAAGCTGCTGCAGGCGATGACGCTGTACGGGCTGGTGGACGTGCTGCGCGGACCCGGTCTTGCCTTCACCCGGTTGATCGCTCCGTTCCGGCTGACCGACCACGCGCTGGAACTGAGCGAGGCTCGCGCCTTCAGCCCCTCACTCGGGCTGACGGCGAAGGGCGTTGTCGATCTCGATGCGGAGCAGGTCGACATGCAGGGCACAATCGTGCCGGCGTATTTCTTCAACTCGCTGCTCGGGCATGTGCCGCTGATCGGCCGGCTGCTGAGCCCCGAACGAGGTGGCGGCGTATTCGCGGCGAGCTACACGCTGCGTGGCAAACTGGATGATCCGGACGTGTCGGTGAACCCGTTATCGGCGCTGACGCCAGGATTTTTGCGCGGGTTGTTCAAGCTGTTCTGATCGTAAGGGGAATGTTGGCGTCCATGTTGGGATAGCGGCTGGTATGTTGGGAGCGGCTGGCCGGCCGTAGCCGGTGTGTTCCACGCCAGCCGCTTATGCCGGGCGTGACGCTGCCATTTTTCGTCATGGCCGGGCTTGATCCGGCCATCGACACGGGAGGATCGGGCATCAAGGCCGCGTGGCGAACCCGATCGTTCCGGTGTAGATGGCCCGATCAGGCCCGGCCATGACGATGGGGACCCCGGTAGACCTCCTGTTCGAATGCATCGAGCAGTTCGAGCACCGTGCGATCGGCGAACGGCAGGATCTGCGTCATCAGCACCCCGGCGACCTGCCGGGTCGGGTCGAGCCAGAAATAGGTATTGTTGATGCCGGCCCAGGCCAGGCTGCCGGCGCTGCGCCCGCCGGGGCAATCCTGCGTGTTGATCAGGAAGCTCAGCCCCCATTTCTTGTCCATGCCCGGGAAGAACTCCGCGTCATTGGAGAAGCGCGGGTTGAAGCTCTTCAGCGGCAGCACGTTCAGCTCGCCCATGTGGTTCTGCGCCATCAGTGCCACCGTCTCCGGCCGCAGCACGCGCGCATCGTTCAGTGTGCCGCCGTGCAGCAGCATGCGCAGGAACACCAGGTAATCGCGGGCGGTGGAGAATAGCCCGCCGCCGCCGGGATAGAACTCCCGGTCCGCCGGCGGGGGCGGCGTGTCGAGCGGCTGCAGCGAGCCGTCGTCCTGCCGCGCATGCACCGTCACCAGGCGAGAGGTCCAATCCGGCCGTGGATCGAAACTGCTGTCCTGCATGCCGAGCGGCCGGAAGATATGGTCCTGCATGTAGGCTTCGAGATTCTGGCCGCTGACTGCTTCGACCATGCGGCCGGCCCAGTCGATGCCGATGCCGTACTCCCAGCGCTCACCTGGCTCGAAGCCGAGCGGCGCATTGAGCGCGGCGAGCTTGCCGGTGCGGGCGGCGGGCATGTTGGTGAGGGTCGCGAACCGATTGAGGTTCTCGTTCCAGGTGTCGTAGACGAAGCCCGACGTGTGGGTCAGCAGCATGCGCAGCGTGACCGGCTTGCGGGCGGGGCGCAGGTGCGGCGTGCCGTCCGGGTCGAGCAATTCGAGCACCTGCGGGTTGGCGAGCGCCGGCACCACTTCGCCGGCCGGCTGATCCAGTGCGAGCTTGCCCTGCTCCACCAGCTGCATGGCGGCGGTCGCGGTAATCGCCTTGGTCATGGAGGCGATGCGGAACACCGTGTCCATGGTCATGGCCGCATCGCCGGCCAGGCTGCGACGGCCGAATGCGCCTTCGTAGACGATGCCGTCGGCGTCGGCCGCGGTGGCGACCACGCCCGGCACACCGCCGTTGCGCACCGCATCCTGCAGCACGCGTTCGATCTGAATGGTGTTCGGCATCGCCGTTTCTCCCCGGTTGCGCGGCCTGCGCGTTGAGCGCGAATATGGTGTCAGGCGGAAAACTGCCAGAACGCAAGGGAGCGGTCGAGATGATCGAACAGGATGTCATCGTCACCACCAAGCATGGGCAGATGCCGTGCTTCGCTGCCTGTCCGGATGGAGCCGGCCCGTTCCCGCCGATCATCTTCTACATGGATGCGCCTGGCACGCGTGAGGAGCTGCGCAACATGGCGCGGCGGATCGCGCGGCACGGGTATTTCTGCCTGCTGCCCGATATGTATTATCGCATCGGCACCGTGCGGTTCGATATTCCGCGCCGCAACGATGCGATGTCGGCGGTGATCCGCGCCTCGATGAACAGCCTGACCAATGCACTGGTTACCGATGATACCGCCGCCATGATCGCCTGGTTCGATGCGCAGGAGCAGGCGAAGCCCGGTCCGCTCGGCTGCGTCGGGCATTGCATGAGCGGGCAATACATCACGACCGTGTCGGCGCGTTTCCCGCACCGGATGCTGGCGGCAGCATCGCTGTATGGCGTGGGGATCGTGACCGACAAGGAGGACTCGCCGCATCTGCTGCTGGATAAGATCAAGGGCGAGGTGTACTACGCCTTCGCCGAACACGATCAGTCGGTGCCGGATCATGTGGTGCCGGATCTGAAGGCGGCGCTGGCGCGTACGGACGTAAAGGCGACGGTGAAAGTCTTCCCGGGCACGCATCATGGATTCTGCTTTGCCGAACGGGCGGTGTACGAGCCGCTGGCTGCGGAGGCGACGTGGACCGACATCTTTGCGATGTGGGACCGGCACTTGAAGTAGCGGCGGCGCGGGTTTGGCTGAGCCTTGGCCTGCTGCGGAGCTCGGCGGTGGGGTTGGGTTTGCATCAGCGCAGCGCTGCATGCCGTAACATCCGTTGCGTATCCGTCGCCAGACGCAAAGGTGCCGGACGACGTCCCCTGTCATGGCGGATGCAGGTCCCATGCGCGTTAAGCTAGAGCACAACGCGGCCTGCGTGCTGCGCACTCCCTGTCCTGGCCGGGCTTGACCCCGCCATCGACCCCCAAAGGAGCATGCAGCGCGTGCTGCGCGACCCGATCGTTCCGAGGTAGACGGCCGGTTCAGGCCCGGCCAGGACGCAAATTGGCAGGGACGGCCGGTCGGGATTATCCGTCGACGAATGGGTTCCGAGTACCGCGCAACTGCAGGCGGATCGGCGTGCCGGGCAGGGCAAACGTCTCCCGCAGGCTGTTCACCAGATAGCGCTGGTAGTCCTCGGGAATCCGTTCGGCGCGGGTTCCGAAGGCGATGAAGGTGGGCGGGCGGCCCTTGGGCTGGGTGATATAGCGCAGCTTCAACCGCCGCCCATCCACCAATGGCGGCGGATGGCGAGCCAGCGCGTGCTCGAACCAGCGGTTCAGCTCCGCCGTCGGCAGCCGCGTGTTCCACACCGCATGCGCCCGCCGCACCACCGGCAGCAGCCTGTCCACGCCGGCGCCGGTCATGGCCGACAGGCTGACCACCGGGATGCCCTTCATCTGCGCCAGGCTGTCTTCCAGCCGTTCGGTGATCGCCTTGCGTGTGGTATTGCGGTCGGCCACCGCATCCCATTTGTTCAGCACCAGCACGCAGGCGCGGCCTTCGCGTTCGATCAGCCGCGCGATCTGCAGATCCTGATCGTGCAACCCTTCCACCGCGTCGACGCACAACACCACCACCTCGGCCATTTTCAGCGCCTCGATGGCGGCACTGACCGAGAGCTTCTCCAGCGCGGCCTCGATCCGAGCGCGGCGGCGCAGGCCGGCGGTGTCCACCAGTTCCACCTGATGCCCTTCGGAGTTGGTCAGCAGCGTCGCCACCGCATCGCGGGTCAGGCCCGGCTCCGGACCGGTGATCATCCGCTCCTGACCCAGCAGCCGGTTGACCAGGGTGGACTTGCCGGCGTTCGGCCGCCCGACGATCGCGAGCTTCAGCGGCCGGTCGGCGGCTTCCTCAGCCGACGGCGCCTCGGGTTCCAGCGGCAGCCTGTCGGCGATCTCCGTCATCAGGTCGGCGATGCCCTCGCCATGCTCCGCCGAAACAGCAATCGGATCGCCCAGCCCCAGCTCATAGGCGTCCAGCACGGAGGAGCTGGCGGAGCGGCCCTCGGCCTTGTTGGCGACCAGCAGCACCGGCTTGTCCTGCCGGCGCAGCCATTGCGCGAAATGACGGTCGGACGCGGTCAGTCCGGCGCGGGCATCGACCACGAACAGCACGACATCCGCCTGCGCGACAGCGGTGGCGGCACCAGATCGCATGCGACCGGCCAGCGTCTCCGGTGCCGCTTCCTCCAGTCCGGCGGTATCCACGAGGCGGACGGTCCGGCCTCGCAGCAGGGCTTCCGCCTCCTTGCGGTCACGCGTCACGCCCGGGGTATCGGCCACCAGCGCGCTGCGCCGCCCGGCCAGCCGGTTGAACAGCGTGCTCTTGCCCACATTCGGCCGCCCGGCGATGGCGACGACAGGAAGGGTCATCCGGACCGACCCGGGTGCGCCTCAGCGCAGGGCGAGCAGGCGCGCATCATCTGTCACCATCAGCAGTGTGCCCTGCGCGACCACCGGCTCCAGCGGCGCTGCGGCAGCGGACAGGGACTGCCGGCCGATGATCGCGCCGGTATAGGGACTGACCGCAAGCGACTTGCTGCTGGTGCTGGTCACCACCAGCCGGTCGCTGAGCAGGGTGGGCCCGAACCAGGAGATCGAGTCCTTGCGCTTCTCGGCGTCTTCCCAACGCGGCAGCGGCGCGATCCAGGCCACGCGTCCGTCGACGGCGCTCAGCGCGGCCAGTTCCTGATCCAACGAGACGATGAACACCCAGGGCCCGGCGACCCAGGGGCTGGTCTCACCGGATACCTGACGTTCCCACAGGCGGCGGCCGGTCGGCAGGTCCAGGCCAACCGCCAGCCCGCCCATGCCAATGGCGAAGACACGGCCATTGTCGATGACCGGCCGCCCGCGGATGGAGGAGAAATCCGCCAGGCTCGCCTGCCCGATGGCGCCGCCCAGGCTGTCGGTCCACACCACGGTGCCGCTGTCGGCGCGCAGGCAGGCCAGTTCGCCGGAGCCGAAGCCGGCGACCACCAGACCTTTGGCGAAGGCGGGGGCAGGCTGGCCCAGCACCGCGGTGGTTGCGTTGGCCGCCTGATGCGACCACAGGCGACGGCCATCCACGGCGGCGAGCGCCAGCAGGCGGTCCTCGATCGTGTTCACATAGATCCGGCCTTCCACGATGGTGGGCGCCGATCGGGTGGGCGCGCCCAGCGTGTTGCGCCAGCGCTCGGTGCCTTTCGCGGCATCGAAGGCGACGATTTCGCCCAGACCGTTGACGGCATAGAGCGTGCCTTGGTCGACGCCGAGCCCGCCGCCGACATTGGTGCTGTCGTCGTCCTTGGTCTTGCTGTCGGTGCGCCAGACGCGACGGCCGCTGCTCAGCTCGAACGCCGAAACCACGGCGTCGGAATCCATCGCGAACACCAGCCCGCCAGCCACCACCGGCTGGGCCAGGATCTTGCGCCGATAACCGCCACCTTCGCCGATATCGCTCCGCCAGACCTCGGCAAGCTGCTCGTTCGCCGCCAGATGGCCCATCATGTGGGCCGGGTTGCCGCCCGCCTGCGGCCATGCCGCATTGCGCACCGGCGGCGGCAGCACGACCTTGGGGACGCCTTCATCCACTTCCAGTGCATGGCGGCCCCCAAGAATCGGCTCCCTCTTGCCGGGCAGCTTCTTCTTGACGGTGCCGAACCAGTGGTCCCAGAGACCGCAACCGGTCAGGGCCAGGGGCGCGAGCAAGGCGGTGCGGCGCGCGATCCGGGTGGGAATTCCTGTCATGATATTAGCCACCCAGTTGCGCGAGCAGTCCGGCGGCACGACCGCGCACGCCATCCGGCGCGGTGATGTCCTGCGCCAGCCTCGTCAATGTCGTCTTCGCCGCGTCGGTCTTGCCCTGGCGCAGATCGAGCACCGCAAGCTGCTCCTGCGCCAGCGATTTCCAGGCGTTGTCCGGCGTCGCCAGTGCCTTCAGCCGCGCCTCCAGCACCGCTGGATCCCCGGTATCGATCTGGTGTTCGGCCCAGAGCAGGCTGGCCAGGTCGCGCAGCAGCGGGTCGACCGCGCTGTCGCCGGCAATCGCATCCCACATCTGCGCGGCGCCGGAAACGTCGCCGGCATTGGCCTTCAGCGCGGCAGCCCGCAGTCGCGCCAGGGTGCGGTAGCCATCCGGCGCGGCCTTCGCGAGCGTGTCGAACTGCGCCGCCGCGGCATGCTGCTTCACCACATCGCCACGCGCGGAATCAGCCACCGTCATGGCGGTGATGAACTGGGTGGCCGCCGCCATGTCCTGTTTCGCCTGCCACCAGCGCCAGGCCTGCCATCCGCCGACGCTGGCGACGATCAGCAGCGCCGCCACGATGATGACGCCGACGTATTTCTTGAACAGCTTCTCCGCCCGTTCGGCGCGAAGTTCTTCTTCGACCTCGTCAAAGATATCGACCACGTAGTCCTGGCTCCGTTCGGGCTGCGGCGCGGCGGACCATAGCGGCGGCAAGGCGAGCCGGCAAACCGACGCAAACCTCTGGTTTACGTTTGGCTGGCAGACTGTGCTTCATGCGCCTGATCCCATGTGCGTCGCTGGGCCTGCTGCTGCTGGCCGGCTGCCAGGCCGATCCGGTGCAGCTGACCAGCGTGGTGGGGGGCGTGACGGTCGGCAGTATCGTGGTGCTGCAGCGCAGCCCGTTCGATGCGCTGTGGTCGCTGGTCACGGGACGGGATTGTTCCGTGGTCCGGCTGGAGCAGGGGGAGACCTGGTGCCGGCCGATCGAGCCGCCGCCGCAGCCACCGCCGTACTGCACCCGCAGCCTGGGCACGGTGGATTGCTGGACCTACGCCCCAACTCTTCGCCCGGGTGTGGCGGACGGGCCGAACACGCTGACCCCCGCGCAGGAGGCCAATCGCACCCGCCGCTGGCCGTTCTGAGCGCCCCAACCCGTCGCGCCCGTATCCGTCGCTTGCAATGCGGATGGCAGCCGCGCGTCCGGTCGCCTTGCCCTGGGCGGGCGGAGCGCCAAAGCTGGCTCGCAACCGACGTCCAAGACAGATTCATGCTCTCCCCCATCCTGTTTATAGTGCTGCTGCGCGCGGCCGCGGCTGCGACCGTCGTGGTGACGGCATCGGTGCTCGCCGAGGCGGTCGGCCCGTTCTGGGGCGGGCTGATCGTCAGCCTGCCGATCTCCGCCGGCCCGGCCTATGTGATGCTGGCGTTGCAGCATGATGCGGCGTTCATCGCCGCCGGCGCGCTGGGCAGCCTGGTCACCAATGCGGTGACCATCCTGTACATGCTGGCGATCATCCTGCTGGCGCCCCGGCTGCACTGGACCCGGACGCTGGGTGCGGCGCTGGCGCTGTGGCTCGTCTTGGCCTGGCTGGTGCGCCTGGTCGCCTGGGACCTGGCCGGTGTATGCGCACTGAATGTGGTCGTATTTGCCGTGGCGCTGTGGTTCAGCCGAAACGCGCTGCGTGGCGGCGCATCCCGCGGTGCCGGCACCCGCCGGCGGTGGTTCGACCTGCCGCTGCGGGCGTTGCTGGTCGGCGCATTGACCGCAACCGTGGTCAGCACCAGCCAGTGGCTCGGCCCGTCCCTGACCGGCATGGCGGCAGTATTCCCGATCGCGCTCAGCGGCCTCGCACTGGTGGTGCTGCCAAACCTGAGCGGCGCGGCATCTGCGGCACTGTTCGCCAGCGCATTGCGGGCGATGCCAGGTTTCGCGATCGCCGTGCTGGTGCTGCATCTGACCGCCGAGTCGCTGGGCAGTTGGGGCGGCATGCTGGCGGGGCTGGGTGCGCAGCTCTGCTTTTCGCTGCTGCTGCTGGCCTATCTCTCGCCCGGCCGATGGCCGGCGTTGCGCGCGATCATCGTCAAGACTCCGTGATTGATACGCGCCACTCTTGTCGCGGGCGAGTGCATTTTCGTACGTTTGTCTCATGCCATTGCACACAATCTCGGCGGCGACCCGGTTGTTCGGCGTCTATCGCGGCAGCGTGGTGGCGACCAACGACCCGAATGGACAGGGGCGCATCCAGGTCATGGTGCCGGGGGTACACGGCCAGACCTCCGGCTGGGCGATGCCCTGCGGCGATTATGGCGGTATCAAAACGCCGAACCTTGGCGCCATCGCCTGGGTGATGTTCGAGGGCGGCGACCCGGCCTATCCGGTCTGGATCGGCAGCGTCCCGGGAAGCTGACCCGACCCTTGCCGGCGGTTCGTGCGTGCCGGTCCCGGCCTGGCCCCGATCCGGCGCGCTATGCTGTGTCGATCCAGCGCAACCAGTCCGCGACCGCCGCCGGGAAGTCGAAGCGTGGCGCGAAGCCGGCATCCCGCGCGGCCTTGGTGATATCCATCCGGCCGCGATCGAAGCCGACATGGCTGTCCACATTGTGCGGTTCGTCGCCCGCTGCGAGGCGCCAGTCGAACCCCGGCATCGCCTGCGCCAGTGCGGTACACCAGGTTTCCGCGGAGTCCGCCCGACCGCTGCCCAGGTTGTAGATCGTGCGGGGCAGGGCGGGTGAGTCGGCGAGCTGCACCAGGCCAGCGGCAACGTCGCGGGCATAGATGAAGTCGCCGCGCCAGGCGGGGCCGAGCCGGGCGGGTTGGTTGGCGCGCGCGAGGTCGAGCGCCTGCAGCATAGGGGACAGCGTGTCGCGCACCCCGGTTGCATATTCCCACGGACCGTAGACGCTGCCGAGCCGGGCGGCGGTGAAACGGACGCCCTGGGTCTCGGCGATGCGGGGCAAAATGGTTTCCGCGGCGCGCTTGGTCAGGCCGTACAGTGCCACCGGGCTGGGCTGCAGCGAGTCCTCCTCGATCACCGCGACGCCGGCGGCGGCGGAACCGTAGATCGAGCCGGAGCTGGGATAGACGAACCGCTTTACCCCTCGGCGTGCGGCGGCCATCAGGGCCGCGACCGCGCCCTGGATGTTGACCGCGACGATGGTCTCCGGCGCGGCTTTCTCGCGTGCGGCGCCGGCGGTGATCACCGCGCAATGGATGACGGTGTCCACCGGCGCCAGGGTGAGCGCGCGGGACAGGTCGGCGTCCGACAGGATGGAGCCGCCAATAAGCGTGAACCGGCCGGGCAGGGCGGCGAAATCGCGGGTGGCGCGGGCGGGGAGGGGAATGCGGTCCAGCCCGACCACCTCGCGCCCGCCGGCGAGCAAATGTTCCACCACGTTGAGCGCCACGAACCCGGCCGCGCCGGTCACCAGGATTGCCATGGCGCGATTACAGGCGGAGGACGGGCGGGGCGCAACCGGGCCGAAGGTCGCTGCGACCGGACATGACGCAGCGCCGCAGACCATCCTTCAGGCGGAGCGTGTTGAAATTCATCAGCAGCCCGATGCGATAGCCGCTCATGCGCAGATAGGTGAGAAGCTGCGCCTCGTGGATCGGCGCCAGATGCTCGACCGATTTCAGCTCCAGGATGACTTCGCCGGCAACCAGGATATCGGCGCGGAAGCCGGTGTCGATGCGGAGGTTTTTGTAGAGGGCGGGCAGATTGACCTGGCTCTGATGCGGGATGCCGGCCTGGGCCAGTTCGAGGCAGAGGCATTGCTGACAGGGGCCGTCGCGCCCCGCACGGGAGGCCGGCCAACAAGGTGACAACCCTCCGGTGGTGCGAAACGCAGCAAGGCAGGATCGTTGAACACGGAACACGAACAGGGCCACGAGTTCGGTGGTTGCACGACGGCCATGGCGCCATCACCGGCTCCGCGGCCCTCCGCGCCTTCGTTCTGCCTCCGTGTTAACAGCGCTGCCTTCGCCGCCGGTCGCACCAAACCGACCAGGTGTTCCCAACCCTGCCGCCAAAGCCAATCGCCTCACCCCATTCCGCCGCCTCGCGTTGACCCTGCCCCCCGGCGCGGGTAAGCAAACCGCAACGGTGCGGCGCCGGCCCGGAGCCGCACGGAACTGGAGCGATCCGTGAGAGATGTACGCGACGCGCTCATGGTGGCGCGCAATTCGGACGGCAAGCTCGTTGCCCGTCCCGCTCTCCCCCCATCTGCAGGTGTATCGCTGGCCGCTCAGCATGATGCTGTCGATCAGCCATCGCGTCACCGGCATCGCGCTGTCGGTCGGCGCGCTGCTGCTGACCTGGTGGCTGATCGCCGCCGCCGTGTCGGACCAGGCCTTCGACTCGGTGCAGTGGTTCCTCGGCTCCTGGTTGGGCGTGCTGCTGCTGCTCGGCTGGTCGGCGGCGCTGATCTTCCACCTGTTCACCGGCCTGCGCCATCTGGTGTGGGACGCAGGCTACGGGTTCGACCCGCCCTGGTATGAGAAATCCGGCTGGGCGGTGGTGATCGGCACGGCCGCGGTCACGCTGCTGCTGTGGATCATCGGCCTGGTGGTGTGGTGAGGGCGGATCATGGCTGACAGCAAGCAAACCTCACGCTCCGACATGATGCGCTCGCCGCTGGGCCGGGCCCGCGGCCTCGGCTCCGCCCATGCCGGCGGCGGCCATTGGTGGGCGCATGCGGCTCACCTCGCTCGCCCTGGTGCCGCTGACGCTGTGGTTCCTGTGCGGCATGCTGCGGCTGGAAGGCGGCACGCGGGACGATGTCGCGATCTGGCTGTCGCACCCGCTGACCGATGGCGCTGGCGATCGCGCTGATCATCGCCACCTTCCACCATCTGCAACTCGGCCTGCAGGTGGTGATCGAGGACTACGTCCATGACGATGCGCTGCGGATCGGCCTCGGTGCTGCTGATCAAGGCGCTGGCCTTCGTGCTGGCGGCTGGCCTGCATCGTCTCCGTGCTGCATCTCGGACTGTGATCCGGGAGAAGGGATTTCGATGAACGCGATCACGCTGCCCTCGTCGCGCGCCTACAACATCGTCGATCACACCTACGACGTGGTGGTGGTCGGCGCCGGCGGGTCCGGCCTGCGCGCCACCTTCGGCATGGGCGCGGCGGGGTTGAAGACCGCCTGCATCACCAAGGTGTTCCCGACCCGCAGCCACACCGTCGCCGCGCAGGGCGGCATCGCCGCCTCGCTGGGCAACATGGGCGACGACGACTGGCGCTGGCACATGTACGACACCGTGAAAGGGTCCGACTGGCTCGGGGACCAGGACGCGATCGAATACATGTGCCGCGAGGCGATCCCCGCGGTGTACGAGCTGGAACATTTCGGCGTGCCGTTCAGCCGCACCGAGGAAGGCAAAATCTACCAGCGCCCGTTCGGCGGCCACATGACCAAATACGGCGACGGCGCGCCGGCGATGCGCGCCTGCGCCGCCGCCGACCGCACCGGCCATGCCATCCTGCACACGCTGTACCAGCAGAGCCTGAAGCACGAGGTCGAGTTCTTCATCGAATACTTCGCGCTCGACCTGATCATGGACGATGAGGGCGTCTGCCGCGGCGTCACGGCGTGGAATCTGGAAGACGGCAGCATCCATCGCTTCCGCGCCCAGTCCGTGGTGCTGGCGACCGGCGGTTACGGCCGCACCTTCCTGTCCTGCACCTCGGCGCATACCTGCACCGGCGATGGCAACGGCATGGTGCTGCGCGCCGGCCTGCCATGCCAGGACATGGAGTTCGTGCAGTTCCATCCGACCGGTATCTTCCCTGCCGGCTGCCTGATCACCGAGGGCGCGCGCGGCGAGGGCGGCTACCTGACCAATTCAGAAGGCGAGCGCTTCATGGAGCGCTACGCGCCCAGCGCAAAGGACCTGGCGAGCCGCGACGTGGTGTCGCGCTCGATGACCATTGAGATCGCCGAGGGGCGTGGCTGCGGTCCGGACAAGGACTACATCATGCTGCACCTGGAGCATCTGGGTGCCGACATCCTGCATGAGCGGCTGCCCGGCATTTCCGAGACCGCGCGGGTGTTTGCCGGGGTCGACGTGACCAAGGGGCCGATCCCGGTGCTGCCGACCGTGCATTACAACATGGGCGGTGTGCCGACGAACCACCGCACCGAGGTGCTGCGGCCGACCGCGGACCGACCCCGATGCGGTGGTGCCAGGGCTGATGGCGGTGGGCGAGGCGGCCTGCGTGTCGGTGCACGGCGCCAACCGGCTCGGCTCGCAACTCGCTGCTGGACCTGGTGGTGTTCGGCCGAGCGGCGGCGCATCACGCGGCGGAGACGATCAAGCCGGGCGCGTCGCAGCCGTCGCTGCCGCCGAAAGCCGGGGAGGCGTCGCTGGACCGGTTCGATTCGCACGCGTCACGCCAAGGGCGGCACGCGAGGTGGCCGATCTGCGGCTGGACATGCAGCGCACCATGCAGCGGCACGCCGCGGTGTTCCGCAACAGCAAGACGCTGACCGAAGGCGTCGAGAAGATGCAGCAGGTGTGGCGCGGCATGTCCGACATGTCGGTAACCGACCGCAGCCTGATCTGGAACAGCGACCTGATGGAGGCGCTGGAGCTGCACAATCTGATGGGCAACGCGATGACCACCATGGTCGGCGCCGAAGCGCGTCAGGAAAGCCGCGGCGCGCATGCGCATGACGATTATCCGGAGCGCGACGATGCGAACTGGATGAAGCACACGCTGGCCTGGTGCGATGAGCGTGGCGATGTGCGGCTGGATTACCGGCCGGTGAAGATGCAGACGCTGACCAACGAAGTGTCGGTGTTCCCGCCGAAGAAGCGGGTGTACTGATGCATTCTGCGCATGAGCGGCGTGCGCGATCCGGGTATCCGGCATGGTCGCCGGGCGCAGCGGAAGCAAGCGTTTACCACGGAGGAAGCGGAGCAGCACGGAGGGCCACTGAGGCGTCTTCACACAACGAAGCGCCGCATGCCATCTTTCAGGCGGCTGGCGTGAAAGTTGAACAGCAGGCCCACCGGAATCCCGCTCATGCGCAGATAGGTGAGCAACTGGGATTCATGCGCTGGCAGGATCGCGGCAACGGCCTTGATCTCCAGGATGACTTTGCCCTCGACGACGACATCGGCGCGAAATCCGTCGTCGAGGACGATGCCTTTGTAGCTGACCGGGATTGCCACCTGCTGCGCGAATGCGATGCCGGCTCCCGCGAGTTCATGGCAGAGGCATTGTTGGTAAACCGATTCCAACAGACCCGGGCCGGTGTGTCGGTGCACTTCGATGGCAAGCCCGATGATCTGGTCGGCCAGCCGCTCAGCAACAAGCATCGCGATGTCTCCGTGGCCCTTCGTGGCTCTCGCGCTTCCTCCGTGGTAAAAGCTTATGAAGCGTAAATGCACGGACCTTGCGCTGATGACCGTGATCGTGGAGTCATCGGTACGAACAGGAACGGATTGAAATGGTAGCCTTCAACCTTCCCGCCAACAGCCGCATCCAGGCCGGCAAGACCTACAAGGCCCCTGCCGGCGCGAAGCGGGTCCGGGAATTCCGCATCTATCGCTGGAATCCTGATGACGGGCAGAACCCGCATACCGACACGTATGAGATCGATCTCGATACCTGCGGCCCGATGGTGCTGGACGCGCTGATCAAGATCAAGAACGAGGTCGATACGACCCTGACCTTCCGCCGCTCCTGCCGCGAGGGCATCTGCGGGTCGCTGCGCGATGAACATCGATGGCGGCAACACGCTCGCCTGCCTGAAACCGATCGAGGACGTTAAGGGCGCGGTGCGCATCACCCCGCTGCCGCATATGCCGGTGGTGAAGGACCTGGTGCCCGACCTGTCGCAGGTCTACGCGCAGTTGCGCAGCATCGAGCCCTGGCTGCAGGCCGACAGCCCGCCGCCGCCGGATGGGAACGGCTGCAAAGCCGCGAGGAGCGGGCGAAGCTCGACGGGCTGTGGGAGTGCATCCTGTGCTTCTGCTGCTCCACCGCCTGCCCGAGCTATTGGTGGAACGGCGACCGCTATCTGGGACCGGCGGTGCTGCTGCAGGCCTATCGCTGGATTGCCGATTCGCGCGACGAGGCGACCGGTGAGCGGCTGGATGCGCTGGAAGATCCGTTCAAGCTGTATCGCTGCCACACGATCATGAACTGCACCGATACATGTCCGAAGGGACTGAATCCGGCGAAGGCGATCGGCGAGATCAAGCACCTCATCGCCGAACGGCAAGTCTAGCGCGGGATCGTTCCCATTCGGCGCTGGGCTCGATGGGCCGCATCACGACGGCTGGCCGGCAGGGCGCGTTGCGAACGCAGCGGACTTCAGGGCGTCGGCGCATAGGGACGGCGCGCCCTCGCCCGCAGCTCGAACGCTTGCCGGGACATTGACGCCCGCCGCGGCTGCGGCGCGAAATGCCGCGCCATTCCCCGCGCAACCGGACATTCCCGATGCAGACCAGCAACCCCCGGCTCATCTTCGACATCGGCGTCAGCCAGGGCAACGACTTGCAATACTACCTGCAAAAGGGGTTCGACGTTGTCGGACTGGAAGCCGATCCGGTGATGTACGACAGCCTGGTCCGTCGTTTCGCCCGCGAGATCGCCTATGGTTCGGTGGAGCTGATGAACTGGGTCGCCGCCGATAGCAGCGGCGAAACGGTGACGTTCTGGCGCAATCAGGTCTACCAGCAGCTTTCCACGCTCGATCGCGACCATGCCCAGATGGCTGAGCATCTGGTGGAATGCCAGGGCCGCACCGCGAACTGGCGCGATGTCGTCGGCCTGCGTGGTGTGCCGTATTACTGCAAGATCGACATCGAGGGCGGGGAAAGCCGGTTCCTGCGCTCGATGCGCGGCACCGACGTGCTGCCGCCGTATATCTCGGTCGAGTGCCACAGCTTCGAACCGATCGAAGTGCTGTTCGAACTTGGCTATCGGGGGTTCAAGTTCGTCAATCAGATGATGCTGTCGACGCTGGTCTCGACCCTGCCCAATCCGCCGTTGGAGGGCCATTACGTGCCCAATCCCGATTGGACGGATGCCTCCGGGCCGTTCGGCCGCGAGCTCCCCGACCGCTGGGTCGACTTCCAGGAAGCGGCGGTGGTTTACCACATGATCGCCCGCCTGAAGACGTTTCGCGCGCTGCTGGCGCCCTGCTGGTTCGACTGCCACGCCCGCCTGCCAGAATAAGCAATCAGAATAAGCTGCCGGAATCACCGGTCACCGGACCTGACAGCCCCGGAACATCGGGTCAACCGGCGGTCAAGCCCTCCTGGGGCTGCACCACTGCCGGCGCGCGGGTCAGGGCACGCAGCAGGGCCGCTGCCAGCGGTCCCTTGCTCACCGGCTTGGTCAGGAAGTCGTTCATGCCGGCGTCGAGGCAGGCCTGCCGGTCCTCGGCGAAGGCATTGCCGGTCAGCGCGATGATCGGCACGTCGCGCAACCTCCCGCCGCGGCCACGGATCGCACGGGTAGCGGTCAGGCCGTCCATCTCCGGCATCTGGATGTCCATGCAGATGACGTCGTAGGGTAACTGCGCCGCCGCGGCCACCGCTTCCACCCCATCTGCGGCGGCGTCCATTTGTAGCTGCAGGCTGGCCAGCAGCCGCTGCAGCACGAACAGATTGGTCGGGTTGTCCTCGGCGACCAGGATACGGGGCTGCCGCGCCTGGTGCCGCAGCCAGCTTTGCAGCGCGGGCACGCCATCCTCCGTCGGCTGCCGCAAGGCAGGCACGTCGGCGAGCGGCAGGGGCAGGCGGAACCAGAAGCTCGATCCTTTGCCCAGCACCGACTCGGCGAAAATCGTGCCGCCCATCTGCTCGATCAGGCGCCGGCTGATCGCCAGTCCCAACCCGGAGCCACCGAACCGTCGGTTGATCGACCCGTCAGCCTGGGTGAACTCGGCGAAGAGGCCAGTGAGGCGGCCTTCGGGAATGCCGATCCCGGTGTCCTGCACGCGCCATTCCAACGTCGCCGTGGTCGCGTCACGATGGAGGCAACGCAGATGAATGGCGACCTCGCCGACATCGGTGAACTTGATCGCATTGCCGACCAGGTTCAGCAGCGTCTGGCGAATTCGCCCGGCGTCGCCGACCACCGCCGCTGGCAGAGCCGGATCGTTGACGATCCGTAGCGTCAATCCCTTGCCTCTCGCCCTTGCTCCCAGCATGCTCTCCGCACTGCTCGCCAATATGGCCGGATTGAACGGCAGTGCTTCGAACACCAGACGATTGGCCTCCAGTCGGGAGAATTCCAGGATGTCGTTGAGGATCCGCATCAGGCTGTCACCGGACTCGTGGATCGCTTCGACCACCCGACGCTGATCCTTGGTCAGCGGTTCGTCCAACAGGGACGCGGCGAGGCCCAGCACACCGTTCATTGGCGTACGGATTTCGTGGCTCATCGTAGCCAGGAATACCGACTTCGCCTGGCTGATCTCCTGTGCATGCGCCGCCCGTTCGCGCATCAGGGCGGCTTCGGTCTCGGCGTGTTCTGCACGGATCCGATCGCTGATGTCTTTCACCGTGATCAGCCAGCCGCCCTGCGCCATACGGCGGCGGTCGATCGCGAGCTGGCGTCCGTCCCCGGGCAGGGTCAGCACCTTGGTGCCGTCCTCGTCCCTGCCGCCGAGCGAAGTCGGTGCCAGCGCCTCGCGGCACAGATTGCCCGGTGCGTGGCCGAAGGCCGCGATGGCCGCGATGGCCTCCGGCACCGCCAAGCCGATCAGGCAAGCCGACTGATCCAGGCCGAACATTTCCATCAGGCGGCGATTGATCACAGCCATCCGTTGCTCCGCATCCACCATGCAGAGCCCCTGCGCCATGTTCTCGATCGCCGCCTCGAACAGGCTCTTCTGGCGTGCCAGCTCCCCCAGCGCCTGGTCCAGCGCACGCAGCGGCACGCCGCGCATCGCGAGGAAGCTCAGGCCGGCCAGCAGCCAGCTCGCAGCCGTTACCATGCCGGTGCTGATCAGCAGCGGCACCAGGCTGATCTCGACGCGAAACTGTCCGACCGTCTTTGCTGCCACGACGATGTGCGCAACGAAGGCCAGCGCCGGCCATTGCACCGGTGGACCCGTTTCCAGCACGGTCTCGCCGCGCGCATCCTGCACGATCTGGCGCACCGTATCGATGTGCGGCAGCTTGATGATCTCGCCGATCCGCAGTCCGTGGTACTGCCACATCGTGGCGTGGGTGTAGACGTAGCGGGCGACCTGGCCCGCACCCAGCCGCGCTTCGAATTGGCGGATTTGGATCTCATCCCGCAGTTGCACGAGGAAGAAGCCGGTTGGAACCGTGATCGCGATCAGCAGCGCGACCGCCAGAGGCACGGCACCAATAATGCGGCGCAGCCGTTCCGCCATGGCGTGCTTAGCCGTCGGCGGGTAACGCGCCATACTGCCGCATTTGCGTCTGTCCCTTTTCCGATCGGATGAAGCTTAAAAACGCCCGGGTGGTCGCAGTGGGTTGTCGCGGAACAATCAAATACAGCGACTTCCGGTAGCGGTAGCGGCCGTCCGACAAGGTTTCCAGATTTGGCGCGACGCCATCGATCGGCGTCATGCGAAGATCGGGATGCTCGGTCAGCATCTGGGTCAGCGTCGTGCCGATCAGGGAGCCGGAAATTTCCGCCGCCAGCCGCTGATTGTCCTGGTCGGTCGGTGCCATCGGCACGTCGTCGCGGCGGCGCAGGCTGGCGATGGCGGCCTCGGTGCCGGGGAACAGCCGGAACATCACCAGGTGGTCGCTCTCGTTCACCGGACGCAGCACGACACGCACTGGAGTACCGTCCGGCCACATCGCGCCAGGATTGCTGAACAGGTGCGCCAGGTCGGCGGAAGGCAGCGAGGGAGGATGCTGCAACAACGTCGCGAACACATACAGCGTCTCGATGCGCATCCCGACCTGCAGGCCGGCGGCTTGCTCCTGCTTGGTCAGATCCCGCCCGGCGACGGCAAGCTCCAGCGCGCCGTCCACCAGCGCGCGCAACCCGCCACCGGTGCCCAGGCTTGGCACCACCTCCACCGCGATCGTGGTTTGCCCGGAAAACGCCTGGCCCAGCTGGGTCATCAGCCCCAGCGCTCCGCCGGTGCCGCCGATGCGCAAGGGCTGAGCCTGGGTTGGAAGCGACGCCAGACCGCAGAGGGCAAGCATGCCGATCAGGCGGCGGAGGCGTTGAAACAACGTCATCATCCCGGGTTATCTCGCTCAGGGGATGGCAGCCTGCTCCCAATGGCGTAAAGACCGGGTAAATCCCGCGCTCTGCTCCGGGCGAGGCCAGGCGGTGCCGCCGGCCGTAGGCTCGGTGGCGCCCTGGTGGCACCTCGCCTACTGGCGGCACCCAGGTTGGCCATCTGGACGCCGAGCAGACGCTTGCCCCTCCGGGCGTTGTTCGCTTACGCTGCATTGCGGCAGAAATGTTGCCATTTTCCGCCTGCGCGGGCAGAAGCCTTAGCTCGGCCCTGAAGAATTGTTACGCCGTCCCAGGAAAGACACCGGCGATGCATGACGTTGTGAGACAAGGCCTGTACGATCCCCGCAACGAGCACGACGCGTGCGGCGTAGGCTTCGTGGCGAACATCAAGGGCCGAAAGTCGCACGATATCATCCGTCAGGGTCTGAAGATCCTGGTCAATCTCGACCATCGCGGCGCGGTCGGCGCGGACCCGCTGGTGGGCGACGGGGCCGGTTGTCTGATCCAGATGCCGGATGCGCTGCTGCGCGACTGGGCCGCGGCCAATCGCAAGACCCTGCCGCCGGCCGGCCGTTATGGCGTCGCGATGTGTTTCCTGCCGCAGGATGATCGCGCGCGCGACTACGCCATCCAGCATTTCGAGCAGGTGGTCGCCAAGGAAGGCCAGTCCATGGTTGGCTGGCGCGACCTCCCGATCGACCTGACCGGGCTCGGCCAGCGCGTCATCGATACCATGCCGGTGATCCGCCAGGCGATCATTGCCGCCAGCCCTAAGATCAAGGATCAGAACGCGTTCGAGCGGAAGATCCTCGCGATCCGCAAACAGATCCTGAACAACGCGCGCGCGATCGGCGAGCAGAAACATTTGCCGGGACTGGGCGAGCTGTACATGCCGTCCTTCTCCACCCGGACCATGGTGTACAAGGGCCTGCTGCTGGCGCCGCAGGTGGAAAGCTTCTACGACGACCTGCGCAATCCGCTGACCCAGTCGGCGCTTGCGCTGGTGCATCAGCGCTTTTCAACCAACACGTTCCCGTCCTGGAAGCTGGCGCATCCATATCGCTTCCTGGCCCATAACGGCGAGATCAACACCGTCCGCGGCAACGTCAACTGGATGTATGCGCGGCGGCGGTCGATGTCGTCGGAGCTGATCGGCCCCGACCTCGACAAGATGTGGCCGCTGATCCCGCATGGTCAGTCCGATACCGCCTGCATCGACAACGCGCTGGAGATCCTGATTGCCGGCGGATACTCGCTGTCGCATGCGATGATGATGCTGATTCCGGAAGCCTGGGCGGGCAATCCGTTGATGGATCCGGAACGCCGCGCCTTCTACGAATACTACGCGGCCTTGATGGAGCCGTGGGACGGCCCGGCCGCCATCGCTTTCACCGACGGGCGACAGATCGGCGCCACGCTGGACCGCAATGGATTGCGCCCCGCGCGCTACATCGTCACCGACGACGACTTGGTCATTCTCGCCTCGGAATCCGGCGTGCTGCCGGTGCCGGAGGAGCGGATTATTCGCAAGTGGCGGCTGCAGCCCGGCAAGATGCTGCTGATCGATCTCGAGGAAGGCCGCATCATCGACGATGCGGAAATCAAGAGGAAGCTTGCCGCCGAGCATCCGTATGCGGAATGGCTGAAGGAAACCCAGTTCCAGCTGGAGGAATTGCCGGACGCCGCCGACACGCCCGATATGCCGCGGCCGAACGATATGGCAACCCTGCTCGATCAGCAGCAGGCGTTCGGCTACACGCAGGAGGACATGCAGTTCTTCCTCGAGCCGATGGCGCGGGAGGGCGACGATCCGATCGGCTCGATGGGTACCGACACGCCGATCGCCGTGCTCTCCGACAAGCCGAAGCTGCTGTATAATTACTTCAAGCAGAATTTCGCCCAGGTCACCAACCCGCCGATCGATCCGATCCGCGAGGAATTGGTGATGTCACTGGTCTCCATGATCGGTCCACGGCCGAACCTGCTGGGCCATCACGCCGGCAACCATTACCGGCTGGAGGTCTCGCATCCGATCCTGACCAACGTCGATCTGGAGAAGGTGCGGGCGATCGACAGCCTCGCGGCCGGCGGCGCCTTCCGCACCAAGACCATCGACACGACCTGGCCGGCGATCGAGGGTGCGGCCGGGATGGAGCGCGCCATTGAGCGGATCTGCCGCGAGGCGACCGACGCGGTGCTAGACAACCACAACATCCTGATCCTGTCGGATCGCGCGGTCTCGGCCGAGCGCATCCCGATCCCGGCCCTGCTCGCCACCGCGGCGACGCATCACCACCTGATCCGCCAGGGGCTGCGCACCAGCACCGGCCTGGTGGTGGAAACCGGTGAGGCGCGCGAGGTGCACCATTTCTGCGTGCTCGCGGGCTATGGGGCAGAGGCGATCAACCCGTACCTGGCGTTCGAGACGCTGGAGCAGATCCGGGTGCAGAACGGGCTGCCGCAGAAGCCGTACGAGGTGCAGAAGAACTACCTGAAGGCGATCGGCAAGGGCATCCTGAAGGTGATCTCCAAGATGGGGATCTCCACCTACCAGTCCTATTGCGGCGCACAGATCTTCGACGCGGTCGGCCTGTCCTCCGCCTTCGTCGAGAAATGCTTCACCGGCACCGCCACCACCATTGAAGGCGTGGGATTCCGCGAAGTGGCGGAGGAGGCGGTGCGCCGCCACCAGAACGCCTATAGCGACAGCCCGATCTATCGCGACATGCTGGATGTCGGCGGTGACTACGCGTTCCGCCTGCGCGGTGAGGCGCATGCCTGGACGCCCGAATTGGTGGCGAAACTGCAGCACGCGGTGCGTGGCAACGTGCCGGCGACCTTCCAGGAGTTCACCAACACCATCAACGACCAGAGCCGCCGCCTGCTGACCATTCGCGGCCTGATGCAGTTGAAGCTGGCCGATACGCCGGTGCCGCTGGAGGAGGTGGAATCCGCCGCCAGCATCGTGCGCCGCTTCGCGACCGGCGCGATGAGCTTCGGCTCGATCTCGCGTGAGGCGCATACCACGCTGGCGATCGCGATGAACCGTATCGGCGGCAAGTCGAACACGGGTGAGGGCGGCGAAGAGGCGGATCGCTACAAGACGTTGCCGAATGGCGATTCCATGCGCTCCGCCATCAAGCAGGTGGCGTCCGGCCGGTTCGGCGTGACCGCCGAATATCTGGTCAACGCCGATGACCTGCAGATCAAGATGGCGCAGGGGGCGAAGCCGGGCGAGGGCGGTCAGCTTCCCGGTCGTAAGGTCGACAAGAACATTGCCCGCGTCCGCTATTCGACGCCGGGCGTCGGGCTGATCTCCCCGCCGCCGCACCACGACATCTACTCGATCGAGGATCTGGCGCAGCTCATCTATGACCTGAAGAACGCAAATCCGCAGGCGCGGGTCTCGGTGAAGCTGGTGTCCGAGGTTGGCGTCGGCACGGTCGCTGCCGGCGTGGCGAAGGCGCGGGCCGATCATGTCACCATCGCCGGATTTGAAGGCGGCACCGGTGCGTCGCCGCTGACCTCGCTGACGCATGCCGGCTCGCCGTGGGAAATCGGCCTGGCCGAGACGCAGCAGACTCTGGTGTTGAACGGGCTGCGTGGTCGGATCGCCGTGCAGGTCGATGGCGGGCTGCGCACCGGACGCGACGTCGTGGTGGGCGCGCTGCTGGGGGCCGATGAGTTCGGCTTCTCGACCGCGCCGCTGATCGCCGCCGGCTGCATCATGATGCGCAAGTGCCACCTGAACACGTGCCCGGTCGGCATCGCGACGCAGGACCCGGCGCTGCGCAAGAAATTCACCGGCACGCCGGAGCACGTCATCAACTTCTTTTTCTTCCTGGCGGAAGAAGTGCGGGCGCTGATGGCGCAACTCGGGTTCCGCAGCTTCAGCGAAATGGTCGGGCGGGTCGACCGGCTCGACCTGCGGCCGGCGATCGACCACTGGAAAGCGAAGGGCGTCGACCTGACGCGCATCCTGCACCAGGTCACGCCGAAGTCGGGCGTGGCGATCCATAACTGCGAGAAGCAAGAGCACCATCTGGAGCTCGCGCTCGATAACGAGCTGATCGCCGAAGCGCGGCCGGCGCTCGAGACCGGCGCACCGGTGCGCATTCAGCGGGACATTCGCAACGTCCATCGCACCGCGGGGACGATGTTGTCGGGCGAGGTGGCCAAGCGCTACGGCCATGCCGGACTGCCGGACGATACGATTGCGATCGCGTTGCGCGGCACCGCGGGCGGCAGCTTCGGCGCGTTCCTGGCGCGCGGCATCACGCTGAACCTGGAAGGCGACGGCAACGACTATGTCGGCAAGGGCCTGTCCGGCGGCCGCGTGGTGGTGCGTCAGCCGGCGGAGGTGAAGCGGGAACCGGCCGAGAATATCATTGTGGGCAACACGGTGCTGTACGGCGCAATCGCCGGCGAGGCCTATTTCCAGGGGGTTGCCGGGGAGCGGTTTGCGGTGCGGAACTCGGGTGCCGTCGCGGTGGTGGAAGGCTGCGGCGACCACGGCTGCGAATACATGACCGGCGGCACGGTGGTGGTGCTGGGCGAGACCGGGCGCAATTTCGCGGCCGGCATGTCCGGCGGCATTGCCTATGTCTATGACCAGAACGCCCGGTTCAAGCGCCTGTGCAATCTGGCGGCGGTGGATCTGGAGCCGATCGCCCCGCCGGAGATCGGCTTGGTCGATGCGCCCGGTCGTCCACGCCAACGTGCGGCGAGCGTAGAGGACAGCGGCATGGGCGATCCGCTGCGCTTCGATGCGGAGCGGCTGCGCATCCTGGTTGAGCGTCATCTGCTGTACACAGGCAGTGCGCGGGCGCGCGAATTGCTGGATGACTGGGACAATGCGCTGTCACGGTTCGTGAAGGTGACGCCACGCGATTATCGCCGCGCACTGCAGGACATGCGGGCCGAGCAGAGCACGGCGGCGACGGTGGCGGCGGAATAACGACGCCGGACGGCAGCAGACGCCGCAACACGTCATGGCCGGGCGGGACCCGGCCATCCCGCTGCGGACGAACGGGGGCAGATGGCCGGGCCATGCCCGACCATGACGATGAGGACAGGTGCGATGGGCAAGCCCACCGGATTTCTTGAGATCGAACGGCAGGACCGCGGCTACGAAAAGCCGGAGATTCGCCGCACCAACTGGAATGAATTCGTTAAGCCGATGCCGGCTCCGGTGGTGTCGGAGCAGGCGGCGCGCTGCATGGATTGCGGCATTCCGTTCTGCCACCAGGGCTGTCCGGTCAACAACATGATTCCAGATTGGAACAACCTGGTGTATCGCGACCAGTGGCGCAATGCGCTGACGGTGTTGCACTCCACCAACAATTTTCCGGAATTCACCGGCCGCATCTGCCCCGCGCCGTGCGAGGCATCCTGCACGCTGAACATCGACGACAATCCGGTGACCATCAAGACGATCGAGTGTTCCATCGTCGATCGCGGCTGGGCGGAAGGTTGGATCGTGCCGTCGCCGCCGTCGCGCAAGACCGGCAAGCGGGTCGCGGTGGTGGGTTCAGGTCCCGCCGGCATGGCTTGTGCGCAGCAACTCGCGCGCGCCGGGCATGACGTAACACTGTTCGAGAAGTCGAACCGGATTGGCGGCCTGCTGCGCTATGGCATTCCCGACTTCAAGATGGAGAAGCACCTGATCGACCGCCGCATCGAGCAGATGCAGGCAGAAGGCGTGACATTCCGCACTGGTGTCGAAGTCGGCGTGACTTTGGACATGGATTTTCTGCTGGGTGAGTACGACGCAGTTGCGTTGACCGGTGGTGCGGAATGGCCGCGCGATCTGGAGGTGCTGGGCCGCGACACCCACGGCATCCATTTCGCCATGGATTACCTGACGCAGCAGAACAAGCGCGGCGCCGGCGATGACGAAGCCACCGCCGCACCGGCCGGAACGATCTCGGCGGCCGGCAAGCATGTGATCGTCATCGGCGGTGGCGATACGGGTGCGGACTGTATTGGCACCGCGACCCGCCAGGGCGCCGCATCGATTATGCAGCTCGAAATTCTGCCGAAGCCGCCGGAGAAGGAGAACAAGGCACTCACCTGGCCGGATTGGCCGCTGAAGCTGCGCACCTCACCGGCGCACGACGAGGGAGCGGAGCGCGACTGGGCGGTGCTGACCAAGCGGGCCATCGGCACCGAATGCATCAAGGCACTGGAATGCGTGCGCGTCGAATGGGTCAAGGGTGACGATGGCCGGTTTCAGATGCGAGAAGTGCCGGACAGCAGCTTTCAGCTGAAGGCCGACCTGGTGCTGCTGGCGATGGGCTTCCTCGGCCCTCGCCGCCACGGCCTGCTGGCGCAGGCCGGCGTGGCGCTCGATCCGCGTGGCAACGTGTTGGCGAATACCGTCGATTATCAGACCTCCATGCCGAAGGTGTTTGCCGCGGGCGACATGCGGCGCGGCCAGTCACTGGTGGTCTGGGCGATTCGCGAGGGCCGGCAATGCGCGCGTGCCGTCGACCAATTCCTGATGGGAACCAGTCTTCTGCCGGCGTGATTCCAATGTCATCAACGCGAGGATAATTGGTGGATACCGAGTCTATAACTGATTAGCAACCATCTTGGGTGCCGACCGAGAATTTTGATTCGATATATCAATGATACCATCACGCTTGACGAGCGCTGTGCGTGGTCGTGAGAAGCCGGCTTAGTTTCGCTGACCAACCGGCCTGCTGGATGTTGCGCAATCGGGGGCAGGTGTTGGTCGACCTCCCGTTGTGGCCTGCTACCGATGCCGACTGTTTTCAATGTGCAGTGGCTTCCTCGCTCGCCTTGCTTGGCGGCGCCGGTCCATCGCAGCAGGCCGGCGCACGAAAGCGGGGAAGCTCGACGGTGAACTTTCTCAGGCAGTCTCGCCTTCAGCAGATCGAGGCCTGGTCAGGTCTCGTCCGCATGGCCGGTTCGGCCCAGGCCATGCCGTTGAGTCCGACTATGCCGGACGCGGGATCGGCGTGCGCGACGGTCAATCAGCAACTCGCCAATGGCACCGCGCCACGTGCCGGCGATCCGCTTGCCACCGATGCGTTGGCCAAATTGGCGCTCGCCATCCACCCCTTGGCGGATGCCGATGACTTCGCAGCAGGCCCGCCGCCGGATGCGCTGCCGGGTGCCGCCGCACCGCATCCGGCGGCGGAGGATCGGCCGGGCGGCTCGGTCCATCTGAGCAATCCGCCGGTGAATTTGGAGGCAATGTCGTCCACCAAGGCGCCGTCGGTCTCAGCGCGGGCAGGGACCACGGCCGGGTCTGATAAACCTGCCGCCAGCTCAAGCGGAATTCCGATCGAGGACATCACATCGTTCCTGCCTGCGCCGATCGATGGCGCGGCGCCGAACGTGGTGCAGAGGGAGCAGCCCCAGCGGACCGTCGTGCCGGTGACGGCGGCGGCGCAACGGCATGGCCCGGCCCGGCCCGCGTCGGTGTCGCTGCGCTCCGGATCCACCGTTGGCGATTGCTGCTGGCGGCCGGTGCCGTCCTGTTCTGGCTGGCGTGGAAATCCGGCGGTCTGTTCGGCTTTGCCACCGGTTCATGGCGCCGCTTTGAGGCGCGCTTCCGGGGGGCCAGGCAACTGGTCGAGGCCGACGAGATCAACCTCCACACGATGCTGATGGCAAGCGACCTGTTGCGTCGCGGCTGGCAGCCCGAACTGATCAAGCAGAGGCTCGGCCGTCCGGATTTCGCCGTGCTCGACCCGCAGCGCATGCGCGATCCGCTGCGCTTCTACAACATGATGCGGCTGCAGCAGGCCGAACGGAGCGTCCGGTTCCGGCGTGACCAGGAGAAGATCGAGACCGAAAGCGCGCGCGCGTCTGACAAGATCCGCCGGTGGATCGAGGCTCCTAACCGGTTCCTCGCGGACGCCGGTGCCATGGGAGACGCGTTCGCCGGCGGCGATTGACACCGTCGCGTCGGTGGTGCGCAGCAGGCGTCGGGGCATTGCCCCCGAACCCCAAGGGGCGCTGCCCCTTGGATCCCCGCCAAGGGCCCGGCCCTTGGAACCGATCCTGTTTGGGGTGGGGAGGGGGCAGGCTCAAAGCCCCCTGGTGGGGTTCGGGGCAACGCCCCGAGGCTTGCTGCACTCCACCACAAGCGCGGTTGACAGTCCCGCGCCAACAATGCATGCGTCCGTCATGCAGTCCGCATCCCGCCTGAACAGCGTCAGCCGCCGACGTCGCCGTATGACGACGGGGGCAGGGCGTTTGCGCGCGCGGTAAAGCGGGCTCGCAGTTAGAACACAAAACCCCCCGTCGGCAGCGACGGGGGGTTTTGTGTTTTTAACGGTCCCGCTGTCGCTCCGTCTTACCAGCCCACAGGAGCACAGCATGACCACTGCCCTCGCCGACACCTCGCCCCTCGCCGCAGTGATGGATATCGCCGCCCGACCGAAGGTGACCTTCGTGGCCGGCCAAGGTTCGTGGTTGACCGACGATCAGGGCCGGCTCTACCTGGATTTCGTGCAGGGCTGGGCGGTGAACTGCCTCGGCCATTCGCCGACGCCGATCGTCCACGCGCTGCTGCGCCAGGCGGAGCGGCTGATCAATTGCAGCCCGGCCTACTACAACGACCAGATGATCCGGCTGTCGGACCTGCTGGCGCAGCTCAGTGGACTGCACCAGGTGTTCCTCGCCAATAGCGGCGCCGAAGCCAATGAAGGCGCGATCAAACTCGCCCGCAAATGGGGCGCGCTGCATCGCGGCGGCGCCTACGAGATCATCACCATGGATCACGGATTTCACGGGCGCACGCTGGCCACCATGTCGGCATCCGGCAAGCCGCAATGGGAACCGCTGTATGAACCGAAAGTGTCCGGCTTCGTGAAGCTGCCGCTGAACGACCTGGCGGCGGTCGAGGCGGCCATCACGCCGTGCACGGTCGCGGTGATGCTGGAGCCGATCCAGGGCGAGGCCGGCGTGTTCGAGGCCAGCGACGCCTTCCTGCGCGGCCTGCGTGCGCTGACCACCGAACGCGGCCTGCTGCTGATCCTGGACGAGATCCAGACCGGCATCGGCCGCACCGGGCGGGTGTTCGGCTGCGAGCATGCCGGCATAACCCCCGACATCATGACGCTCGCGAAGGGCCTGGGCGGCGGCGTGCCGCTGGCGGCGCTGGTGGCGCATCGCGATGTCTGCTGCTTCGCCTATGGCGACCAGGGCGGAACCTTCTGCGGCAATCCTCTGATGGCCGCGGTCGGTTGCGCGGTGCTCGATACAATCACCGCACCGGGGTTCCTGGCGCGGGTGACCGAGGCCGGTGCCCGGTTGACCCGGGGGCTGCAGGCGCTGTCGGGCCGGCATGGCGGCGGCGCGGTGCGCGGCAAGGGCCTGCTGCTGGCGCTGGACCTGCAGCGGGACGTGGCCGCGGCGGTGGCGGACCGGGCACTCGCGCGCGGCCTGCTGATCAACGCGCCACGGCCGGATGCGCTGCGCTTCATGCCCGCGCTGACGGTGACCGATGAGGAGATCGACCGCATGCTCGACATGCTGGATGGCGTGCTGACGGAGGTCGCGTCCGGGTAACGGGCGAGATCCGCAGGCTGGGCTACGCAGCGGGTTTGTGGTGGGCACGCAGCAAGCGTCGGGGCGTTGCCCCCGATGCCTTCCTGCGACCCACCACAAACCCGCTGGCGTGGCTCAGTCCCCGTTCAGCGCGGCCTCGACCACCCGCACGGCCTCCATCGGCACGGCCGCCCGGCCGACCACCTGGCCGCCGACGCAGGCCAGCCAGCCGGCACCGTCCGGTGGCTCGCGCGGCCGCAGTTCCACCACCCGGGCTTCCGGGTCCAGTGCCACCGCCTCAAACCGTCGCCACGCCGTGCAGACCGGCCCCAAAACGCGAACGACGCGGGCGATAGCTTCGCCCGCGTCGTCGCATCCGATCCACTCCAGGGTGCGGTCGGAAACCCCGACACCCTGCTCCTGCCGGCCCCGCGTCCATCGGAGGCGGGGCTGCATCTAATCTGCCTCCGTCACGTTGGATCCTCAGCGGACCGCGCGGGCAACCGGGTCGTCCCCGATCCGCTCGCGGCGTTCCGGCCGGCTCGCCTCATGCGCTCTTGGTCATGATCTCGTCCGCGATATTCCGCGGCACGGGGTCGTAGTGGTGGAACTGCATGGTGAAGGACGCGCGCCCCTTGGTCATGCTGCGAAGGTCCGAGATATATCCGAACATTTCCTTAAGGGGAACATGCGCCCGGACGATCACGGTGGAGCCGGAGCTCTCCTGGTTCTGGATCATGCCGCGGCGGCGGTTCAGGTCGCCAACCACGTCGCCCACGTGATCCTGCGGCGTGGTCACCTCCACGTCCATGATCGGCTCCAGGATGATCGGGCCGGCCTTCTTCATGCCGTCGCGGAAGCAGGCCTTGGCGGCGATTTCGAACGCCAGCGCCGAGGAGTCCACATCGTGGTACTTGCCGTCGATCAGCGTGTATTTGAAGTCCACCGTCGGGAAGCCGGCCAGCACGCCGGTATCGGCCTGCACCCGGATGCCCTTTTCCACCGCCGGGATATATTCCCGTGGCACCGTGCCGCCGACCACCTTGTTCTCGAACAGCACGCCGCCGTTGCGCTCCTGCGGCTCGAAGATGATCTTCACCTCGGCGTACTGGCCGGACCCGCCGGTCTGCTTCTTGTGGGTATAGGTCTCGGTGTGCGGCTTGGTGATGGTCTCGCGATAGGCCACCTGCGGCGCGCCGATATTGGCGTCCACGCCATACTCGCGGCGCAGCCGGTCGATGATGATCTCCAGATGCAGCTCGCCCATGCCGGACAGGATGGTCTGGCCGGTCTCCTGGTCGGTCTTCAGCCGCAGCGACGGGTCCTCCGAGGCCAGCTTCTGCAGGCCGATGGTCATCTTCTCGACCGCTTCCTTGGTGCGCGGCTCCACCGAGATGTCGATCACCGGCACCGGGAAGGCCATCCGCTCCAGCACCACCGGGTCCGCCTGCGAGGCCAGCGTGTCGCCGGTGCCGGTGTCCTTCAGGCCTACGAAGGCGGCAATGTCGCCGGCATGCACGTCCTTGATCTCGGCGCGCTTGTCGGCGTGCATCTGGAACATCCGGCCGATGCGCTCGCGATGACCCTTGGTGGTGTTCATCACCATGTCGCCGGATTTCAGCGTGCCGGCATAGACCCGCACGAAGGTCAGCGTGCCGTATTTGTCGTTGATGATCTTGAACGCCAGGCCGGCGAACGGCGCATCCGGGTCGGCCTTGATGCGGCGGCGGTCGCTGTGCTCGCCATCCTCCTCGCCCTCGCCGGCGGCGATGCTGATGCCGGGCACATCCAGCGGGCTCGGCAGATAATCGACGACCGCGTCCAGCAGCGGCTGCACGCCCTTGTTCTTGAACGCCGTGCCGCACAGCACCGGGCGGAAGGCGCCGGAGATGGTGCCCGCCTTGATGCAGCGCTTCAGGGTTGCGACCTCGACATCGCCCTTATCGAAATATTCTTCCATCGCCGCGTCGTCGACCGACAGCGCGGTGTCCAGCAGCAGCTGGCGGTATTCCTTCGCCTGCTCCGCCAGATCGGCCGGGATCGGCTCGTCGTGGAACTTCGCGCCCAGCTCGCCGCCTTCCCAGATGATCGACTTCATCTCCACCAGGTCGACCACGCCCAGGAACTTGTCCTCGATGCCGATCGGCAGCTGCAGCGGCAGCGCGACGATGTCCAGCTTCTCCTTCAAGGTCGCGAAGGCGCGGAAGAAGTCGGCGCCGGTGCGGTCCAGCTTGTTGATGAAGATGATGCGCGGCACGTTGTAGCGGTCCGCCAGGCGCCAGTTGGTCTCCGACTGCGGCTGCACGCCGGCCACGCCCTCGATGATGAACACCGCGCCGTCCAGCACGCGCAGGCTGCGGTTCACCTCGATGTTGAAGTCGATATGGCCGGGGGTGTCGATGATGTTGATGTGGTGGTCTTTCCACTCACAGGTCACCGCGGCGGAGGTGATGGTAATGCCGCGCTCACGCTCCTGCTCCATGTAGTCGGTGGTGGTGTTGCCGTCGTGCACTTCGCCGATCTTGTGCGACACGCCTGTGTAATAGAGGATGCGCTCGGTCGTCGTGGTCTTCCCCGCATCGATATGCGCGGTGATGCCGATATTGCGAATCGTCTCGAGCGGCGTGGCTGGCACGGTCAACCTCCAATGCGACAATGGGGCGCGTGATCCTGTTCGGATCCGGGGGATCGGTCCCCGCGCGCGCCCATAGCTGATCCGGCCGAACGGCGGCCGGCTATTTCCGCCGCTGAGATGCGATACCGGCGGCAGTTTTGCAAGTGCGGAATGCACGTGGCCTTGGCGCGGACTGCACATGATCGATGTGCGGACAGCACGTAGCCATGGTGCGGACTGCCTATGATCAAGGTGCGGACTGCGCCTGCGGATGGTGCGGAATGCCGCGCTGCTGGCGCTGGATTGCCGATGCGCGCCATGTCCGGGGGAGCGCGGAGATCGCGCCTGATCTTGCCGGAATCGGCGGCGGACGGCCGATCCTCCACCCCTGCGCTGTTCCGCGCCGAGGATCGGGCGAAATCGGCGCAAGGGAGGGAACCGCCGGCACCGTTCGCGCGAGCAAATGGTCTGGCTGTGAACCAATCAAGTCACGTCTCCGCTCGTGCGGCCCTGCTCCGCGGTGGCCGGCGCCTTCATCGGGCAGGCGATCCGGCCTCCAGGTCGCCGCGCAGTTCGACGACATGCTGCTCGCGGTCATGACCCAGCCGGCGCCGCCACCCGGAACCCCTCCGTGGCGCTCCGCGGTTCTCCGGCTTGCTCCGTGGTAAAATCTTCCTCTCCGCCCGTCCCGCTGCCCGCAGCCCGCACCGGTCGCAGCCCCGTGCTGGTCGTCGACCCCAGCATCGCGCTATGGTCTCATCCCGCAACTCGACAGGCGCCGCTGTGCCCTCCATCCGCATCCTCCCCACCCTTACGGTCAACCGCATCGCTGCCGGCGAGGTGATCGAACGCCCTGCCGCCGCGGTGAAGGAGCTGGTGGAGAATGCGCTCGACGCCGGCGCCGGCCGCATTGTCGTGGCGCTCGACCAGGGCGGCATCGACCGCATCGAGGTGACCGACGACGGCGCCGGCATGGCGGCTGAGGAACTCGGCCTCGCGGTGCTTCGCCACGCCACCTCGAAGCTGACCGACGACAACCTGGTCGCGATCGGCACGCTGGGTTTCCGTGGCGAGGCGCTGCCTTCGATCGGCGCCGCGGCGCGGCTCGCCATCACCTCGCGCCCGCGACACGCCGACCATGCCGGCACCATCACCGTGGAAGGCGGCCAGGTCTCCGCCGTCAGCCCCGCCGCCGGCCCGTCCGGCACCCGCGTGGTGGTGCGCGACCTGTTCTTCGCCACCCCGGCGCGGCGGAAATTCCTCAAGCAGCCGCGCACCGAGGCGGATTACGCGGAGGCCGCGGTGCGCCGGCTCGCGATGGCCGCACCCCAGGTGGCGTTCCGCCTGGAATCGGACGGCCGCACCCTGTTCGACCTGCCGTCACAGACCCACGCCGATCGCGTGGCCGCGCTGCTGGGCGCAGAAGCCGCCGCCGCCCTCGTGCCGGTCACCGGCGAACGCGGCGCGCTGCAACTCAGCGGTTTCGCCTGTGCCCCCAGCGTCACGCGCGCCACCAGCGCCGCGCAGGCGTTGACGGTGAACGGCAGGCCGGTGGTCGACCCGATGCTGAAGGCGGCGGTGCGGGTCGCCTATCGCGACGTCATCGCCGCCGGCCGCTATCCGGTGGTGGCGCTGTACCTGGCGCTGCCGGCCGAGGAGCTGGACGTCAATGTGCACCCGGCCAAGGCGGAACTGCGCTTCCGCGACGCCAACGCGGTGCGCGCCCTGCTGATCGGAAGTCTGTCGCGCGCCCTCGCCGGCGGCGCCGGGGTCGACATGCCCGCGCCGCCCGTTACGCCGCGACCGGCGCTGCATCTGGCCTATTCCCGTCCGCCGCAGGCCGGCATTCGTGCGCTGCCGCTGCCAGGCATGGCCGAGGCGCGGCTCGACTTCCAGTCCGGTCCCGCCGCCCGCGTCCTGTCCGACCCGCTGCCGCAAGCGCGGCAGGACCATCCGCTCGGCGCGCCGGTGGCCCAGGTGCTCGACACCTATGTCATCGCGGTCGCCGCCGACGGCGCGCTCGTGCTGGTGGATCAGCATGCGGCGCACGAGCGCCTGACCCACGAGGCAATCCGCGACCAGATGCTGGAGGGTGGCGTGCGCTCGCAACCGCTGCTGCTGCCGGCGGTGGTGGACCTGCCGTCTGCCGATGCGGCCCACCTGCTGTCCCGCCTGCCGGACCTCGCCCGGCTTGGGCTGGAGATCGAGGCGTTCGGCGCCGGCGCGGTTCTGGTGCGCGCGCTGCCCGCGGCGCTGGGGGCGCCGGACCCCGCGCCGCTGTTGCGCGATCTGGCGGACGAACTCGCGGAGATGGAGGAAACCACGGCGTTGGAGGCGCGGCTCGATGCGGTGATCGCGCGCATGGCCTGCCATGGCTCGATCCGTGCCGGACGGCGGTTGAACGGCGCCGAAATGGACGCCTTGCTCCGGCGGATGGAAGCGACGCCGCGCGCCGCCACTTGCAGTCATGGCCGGCCGACGTTCCTGCGACTGTCGAAGGCGGAGATCGAATCGCTGTTCGGCCGGCGATAGGCAGCCTGGGGCGGCGTGCAGCAAGGGATTGGTGCAACGCCCCCGACGCTTGCCTGCGTTCCACCACCAACTCCGATCAGCGGCGCGTTATCAGGCCTCCTGCGCCTGTTTCTGCCTGAGGTAATGGCGATGCGCCTTGGCGCGGTTGCCGCAGGACGTCATCGAGCACCAGCGGCGATTGCCGCTCTTGCTGTCATCCAGGAACAGCCACTGGCAGGCCGGATTGGCGCATTGCCGCACCCGGCCCGCGCGCGGCCCCAGCAGCAGGTCCCCGGCGGACCACAGCACCGGCGCCAGTAAAGCGGTGAGCGACGGAGCCGGCTCTTGTACCGTCCAGCCGGGATGGGATCCGGCCACCGCCAGATGCGCGCGCCGCGGCGCCGCAGCCAACGCCGCATTCAGCGCGTCCAGATCCGCCGGGGTCGGCGGCTTGCCCGCGGCGGTTGCGACGAACAGGCGAAAGATCGCCTCGCGCAACTGGATAGCCGCGGTGAACGCGGCCCCGCTCGCGGCCTCGCGCCGCAGCGTTCGGCCGAGACGACCCGCCAGCTCTGGTGGCAGGCCACATTCGCGTTCGGCCCAGCGCAGCACGTCCACGCCAACCTGCAGCGTCTCGCTTGGCTCCGGGGTGCCGCGCCAGGACCGCGTATTGGCGAAGCGCAGGCACAGATCATCGGGTGGGGCGGGATAGGTCGCTGTCTTGGGGCGCGGCGGTGCCATGACCCGCGATCATAAACGCTTTACCGCCGCGGTGAAATCTTTCGCTAACCACTATGATGGTTGACTCCGTGCGGCCGATCGCATTTTCTATAACCGCTAAGATGGTTAGGAGGGGACGATGCTCGACCATGTTTCGATCGGCGTAAGTGACCTGGCGCGTTCGCGCCGCTTCTACGACGCGGCGCTGGCGCCGCTGGGCTATGCCTGCCTGAGTGAAGGCGCCGACGGGCTGGGCTACGGCGCGGACAGTGCCCAGTTCTGGCTGGGAGCCACCCAACATCCGGTGCCGCCGGACGACCGCTCCGGGTTGCATTTCTGCTTTGCGGCCCCCTCCACCGCCTCGGTCGACCGGTTCCATGCCGCGGCGCTGGCGGCCGGGGGACGCGACAACGGCGCGCCGGGACTGCGGCCGCAGTACAGCGGCGCCTATTACGCCGCGTTCGTGACGGATCCGGACGGATATCGCATCGAGGCCTATTGCGACGCATCAGACTGATTGGCGGCGACGCTGCCCTGGCTGTCGCTAGCGCGTCAACCTGTCCGGTTTTGGTAGCGCGTGATCTGTCCGCTTCGTTCCTGCTCTGTGCCGGGGCATGCCCCGGCACAGAGCAGCCGCACTGGAAGCGTGTCATGCGGCCATATGCTCCTGTTGGAAAAGGCGCCCCTCGGCGTCGTAATCCGCCAGCCGGTGCGGCCCCCACAACACCGCCAGCCGCCCATCCGGATATTCGTGCACGCGCACGGTGGCTCTGACGAAGTGCGGCCGCAGCCGCGACGGCGGCAGTTGCAGGGTGAGGCGGCGCCACTTCACCGTGTTGTCATGACCCACTCGGCGGTCCTCCTGGATGCACAAAATCTCCCGCCAGGCACCGTTCGGATCCACCACGAAGGCCGATCCCGCCTGCTCGGCCGGCACCGCAAAGCGCGCGTTGTGCTCGGCGACGTAGACCTCCCGCAGCCATCGGTTCGCCGCCTCCGGTGTGCTGATCCCGGCCAGCGCCAGCTCCTTCGGCAGCCGGTCCTGCAACGTGCCGAACAGGCGCTCCGACCGCCCGCGGGCCTGCGGCGAGTAGGCCGCAATGTGCTCGATGCCGAGCTGCTTCAGCGCCCGGCCGAACTGTGTCAGCACTGTCTTCGAGACACGACCGCCGGCCTCGAGCGTCTCGAAGTAGTGGCTGCCACGGTCGGTGTAGAGCGAGCAGAACAGGCCGTGCCGTTCAATCACCTCCCGTACGCCACGCAGGCTTGAGGCGGTGCCCTCCTGCTCCACCAGGAACAGCGAGTAGACCGCACTCGTCGCGTCATCCATCGTCGCCACCAGGTCGTATTTGCGTTCGTCGCCAGGCAGCCAGGCATGGGTCGACGCATCCTGATGCAGCATCATGCCCACCAACGGCCGGCGCGGCCGCTTCTTGCGATGCGCCGAGCGCGACCGCGCCGGGGTCACCAGCCCGGCCCGTTGCAGGTGCAGCTTGGTCACCGTGTAGCCCAGCGTGTAGTTGTGCCGCTTGCCCAACTGCTCATGGAAATGCTTCACCGTGAAGCCGCGGTAGAGATCGCGATACAGGCCCAGCATCCGCTCGATCTCCGCCTTCGGCGCCTGCCGCAGCGAGGGGCGGAGGCGACGGTCGCTCAATCCCGCAACTCCTTCTTCCCGGTAGCGGTCGCGCCAGCGGCGGAACGTCCGCTCGCTGACCCCGAGCAACTCCGCCGCCTCCAGCTGGCTCAGCTCAGACCGTTCGGTCCGACCCAGCACGTCCTGAAAACGCATCCGACGAACCCCCTCGTGAATGCGTGCCCGATCCATCGCCGCCCCCCGTTCCAGCGAGCCAGTGGACCGGACACTTCACGAGCTACAAACACCGGACAGATCGCCAGCTAGCCACACGACGCTGCCCTGGCCTGTGCTTGTCGGCGGGACGTGTTAAGCTCCGCCGTCGAAGAAACCACAGGGAGGCAGGCCATGGCACGCGTCGCATTGGTCACAGGCGGGACACGCGGCATCGGTGCCGCGATCAGCGCGGCCCTGAAGGCGCAGGGTCGCACCGTCGTCGCCAACTATGCCGGCAATGACGTCGCCGCCCGGGCGTTTTCGGAAGCCACCGGCATTCGCACCTGGAAATTCGATGCCAGCAGCTTCGAACAATGCCAGGCCGCGGTGGAACAGATCACCGCTGAGATCGGACCGATCGAAATCCTGGTGAACAATGCCGGGATCACCCGTGACGCCACCCTGGGCCGCATGACCCGCGACATGTGGGATGCGGTGATCGATACCAATCTCGGATCCTGCTACAACCTGTGCAAGCTGACCTTCGATGCGATGCGCGCCGCGAAGTTCGGCCGCGTCGTCAACGTCGGCAGCATCAACGGCCAGGCCGGACAGTACGGCCAGGTGAACTATGCCGCCGCGAAGTCGGGCATCCATGGTTTCACCAAGGCCTTGTCGCAGGAAGGCGCCCGCTTCGGCATTACGGTGAACGCCATCGCGCCAGGCTATGTCGATACCGACATGGTGCGCGCGGTGCCGGCCGATGTGCTGCAGAAGATCATCGCGCGGATTCCCATGGGCCGGCTGGGTCGCGCCGAGGATATCGCCCGCGGCGTGGCTTTCCTGACCGCCGACGATGCCGACTACATCACCGGCTCGACGCTTTCGATCAATGGCGGCCAGCATATGTATTGATCGGGTAACGACCGCGCTGCGGCGGCCGGGATGGCGACGGTGGTCTTTCCACCGGCCAGGTTCGGAGTCATGCTTTGCGGAATGAAGGAGGGCCTGTCCCATGAACGCGCCGCGCAATACCCAGTATCGTCATCTCGAAGCGCATAAGATCGCCGGCTCCTGCGGCGCCGAGATCGAAGGCGTCGACCTCTCCCAGGATTTGCCGGATGACGTGCTGGCGGAAGTCAGGGCTGCCCTGCTGGACAATTGCGTCATCTTCTTCCGCGACCAGAAGCTGACCCCCGAGCAGCAGTTGCGGTTCGCGCGTCGCTGGGGGGAGATCCATCTGCATCCGTTCATGCAGGGGATGGACGACTATCCGGAGATTCTGGAGATCGTGAAGACGCCGAGCGACAAGAAGAATTTCGGCGGGTCATGGCATACCGACCAGATGTTCTCGCCGCAGCCGGCGATGGGGACGATCCTGTATGCCAAGGAGGTTCCGTCCGCCGGTGGCGACACGATGTTCACCAACCAGTACCTCTCCTACGAGTCACTTTCGGACGGCATGAAGCAGTTGCTGGCGCCGCTGCAGACGGTGTGCGTCGGCGACAACTTCAAGCAGCATGGCGGCCAATCGCGCGCGCAACGCTATGAGCGCCAGATGACCCATATGAAGGTCAAGGACCCGGGCAATGTGCAGACCACCTCGGTGCATCCGCTGGTGCGCACCCATCCGGAGACTGGTCGCAAGGCGCTGTATATCGGTGGTCACGTGCAGCGTTTCGAAGGCATGACCGACGAAGAGAGCGAGCCACTGATCCAGTTCCTGAAGCAGCAATCCACACGTCCCGAGTTCACCTGCCGCTTCCGCTGGGAAACCGGGTCGCTGGCGTTCTGGGACAATCGCTGCACGCAGCACTTCGCGGTGAATGACTATCCGGCAGAGACACGGATCATGCATCGCATCACGGTACGCGGCGACACGCCGTTCTGACCTGGCTGGCCGATCCGCCGCGGGAGTAGGAGGCGGATCGGCTGCCGGCGGCGTGGCAGGTGGTGGCGAAACCGCAGCCGGCGGTTTGGCCTGCGGGACCCGGATTGCCCCGCCCTGATCGCCCCCCACCCTGATTGTCCCCGGCTGGGCCGTGTGCCGAGGGCGCGCGCGGACAGATCTGGGGTGATCGAAGTCGGTCGGCAGCCGGCTCGACAGCTCGGATCGGGCACGCGCGGGCGGGGATGCGATGATGTGCCGCTCCGCCATCAATCGTGCCGACCGCGTCCTTGGCCATCAATCGTGCCGGGCTGCGTCGGAGGGACAGGTGTTTCTTCCCGCCGCGCCTGGCCCCGTCGGGACAAGGCCGGCCTGTAATGGGGGCTCGGATCATCCCACCATGACGGGTGGATCGGTGGGACGGCTTGCGACTGCCTGCCTAGGCTGCCGGCGCCGGTGCAAACAGCGGCTGCGCCGCCTGCTGGTACGCCTCGAACGCCTCCCCGAGCCTGGCCAGGTCATCCTGCGTCAGCGCGTCCCCCTGCTTCAGCCGCGCCTCCAGCGCGATGCTGCGCTGGGTGAGCAGCGCGGCACCGACCGTGCCGGCGGCGCCTTTCAGGGTATGCACCTCCCGCAGCAGGACGGTGGGATCGACCCCCTCGGCCGCCATGCGCCGCAGCCGCGCCCGGGTTTCGGTGCAGAATACGGCGAACATTTCGGCCATGCCGTCCTCGCCCAGATCGTCCGACAGGGTTTGTAAGACCGCCCGGTCGGCCGGCGGTTCGGCGGGCACCGCCTGCTCCGGGAGCTCGACCTGATCCTCATGTGGCGTGCCGGCCAGCGCATCCAGGATTGCGGTCAGCAGCGTCTTCTTGTTCACCGGCTTGGGGACGAACTTCGTCATGCCGGCATCGAAGCAGGCCTTCACGTCCTCTGGGAAGGCATTCGCGGTCAGCGCGATGATCGGGATGTCCGCCAACGGGCCCGCCTGCTTGCGGATCAGGCGCGTGGCGGTCATGCCATCCATCTCCGGCATGCGCACATCCATAAAGATCAGGTCGTAGGGGAAGCGCCCGGCGGCTTCCACGGCTTCCAGCCCATCGGCCACCATGTCGACCTTCAGGTCCAGATCCTTCAGCAGTTGCAGGGCGACGAACTGATTGGTGGAATTGTCCTCGGCGAACAGGATCCGCAGCTTGCGGCCCAGTGTCGCAATGCGGGCGGCCAGATCGCCCCGGGGATCGGCACGGGTGGTCGGCGCCTCGACCGGCAGTTCCACGCAGGGCAGCGTCAGGCGGAAACGGAACGTGCTGCCGACCCCTGGTGTCGACTCCACACCGATCGTGCCGTGCATCTGGTCGATCAACCGCTTGCTGATGGCGAGGCCCAGACCAGTGCCGCCGAAACGCCGGCTGATCGAGCTGTCGGCCTGCATGAATTCGCCGAACAGCCGGTCCAGCCGATCGGGCGGAACGCCGATGCCGGTATCGGTGACGCACCATTCGACGGTCGCGACCGCGGGGACGCGCGCCAGGCAGTGCGCGTGGATGGTGACGCTGCCGGTGTCGGTGAACTTCACCGCGTTGGAGACCAGGTTGAGCAGGATCTGCCGGATGCGACCGGCATCGCCGAGCAGGGCGGGCGGCAGGTCCGGGTCGGTGGTGGCACTGATCTGCAGACCCTTGGCGATGGCCCGCGGCCCCAGGATGCTGACCGCGCTCTGGGTGATGGTGGCGGGGGGAAACGGTGCGACTTCAAAGCTCATGCGCCCGGCATCGAGTTTCGAGTAGTCCAGCACGTCATTCAGCAGCCGCAGCAGACTGTCGCCCGAGGTGCGGATCGCCTCGACGAAGCGGCGTTGCTCGCCTGACAGGTCGGTCTCCAGCAACGTACCGGCGAGTCCCAGCACGGCATTCATCGGCGTACGGATTTCGTGGCTCATCACGGCAAGGAAGTCGGATTTGCCGCGGCTGGCCGCCTCGGCGCTGCGCTCGCGTTCGCGCAGCAGATCGGCCTCCACCAACGCTCGACCGCGTTCGGCCTCGGCGCGTTCCGCGCGGGTCTGCGCCAGCGTCTGCTGCTGGAACCACCAGCGCCCCACCGCCAACGCGGCCGCCAGGACCGCGGCGACGCAACTCGCGGTGATCAGGCCCAGCATCCAGGCCATCCGCTGCCACGCCTGCAACACCGAGGTTTCCGATTGGGTGACCCGCACCGTCAGCGGGAAGTTGGCCACCTGTTGCGACGCCTTGATCCGCATCAGTCCGTCGATCGAGCTGGTATCGCGCGCGGTCTCGCTGCCATTGCCCTTGGTAACGGCATCCGCCCCCAGCGGCACCCGCACGCCGATCGCAGCGGTGGGCGGATAGCGTGCGAGCAAAGTGCCGTCCTGCCGCAGCAGCGAGATCGCGGTTCCCTCGCCCATCGACACCGAACGATACAGCTCCTGGAAATAGTGCAGCTCGATCGCGCCCAGCAGCAGGCCGGCGAAGCTGCCGTCCTGGCTGTGCACGCGGCGGGCGAGGTAGACCGTCCAGACCCCGTCGCCGCGGTTCGGCACCGGCGCGCTGATGAAACGCTCCAGCGTCGGATCGGCGCGCATGGCCTTGAAGTAGTCGCGGTCGGCGATGTTCACTGACGGGATCGGCCAGAAGCGGGAGAAATTGATCAGCCGGCCGTCCGGATCGATCATCGTGATGGCGTTGATGTAGGGCAGGCCGACAAGTTTCTCCTGCAGCATGCGGTGGACGCGGAAATCGCCCATCAGCTGCCGATAGCTGGCGCCATCCACCACACCCTCGTTGTGGACGAATTCGCCGATGCTGGTCAGCACCAGATCGAGCCCCTGGACCGTCCGATCCGCCTGTTCCGCCAGCGCCAGGCTGACATTGTGCAGGTTCGCTTCCGCGTTGCGCAGCGTGGTCGCGCGCAGGTTCATCACGACGGCCGCTTCGCCGGCTGCCAGAGCGAGAATGATCAGCGCCGTACAGGTGTACAGCAGCCATAGCGGACGCGTGATCAGCGGACGGGTGGACCGGGACGGATCGGGGTCGGGTGGCGACGCCATGGGACCGTTGCAGCGCTTGACGGCGCCATCTTGCGCCACGCCCGTTGAACAGAGCGTAAACCCGGCGGGTCAGTCGCCGCGTGCGTCCAGCCAGGCGAGCAGTGCGTCGCGGATCGGCAGGTACGCTCTTGTAATGCAGCGTGGCCTCGGGCAGCGCGCGCACCGCGCCGGCCAGACGTGTGGCGAGCTTCGGCGAGGCGATGGCCCGTTGCAGTGGATACACGTGCACGCGAATGCCGAACAGGATCGCGCCGGTCTCCGGCAGGCGACGGAGGGTCTGCCGCTCGACCCGGAGAAACAGCGTCGCGCCGGCATTCGCCGCGGTGATCTCCGCGTTCTGCGTCTGTCGCCACTTGCCGGTGGGTTGGAACAGCGTGGCGTCGTCCAGCACCGACCAATTGAGCCGCGTGGCGATATGGCCGCTCTTGAGGTGCTGCATGAAGCGATCGACCGGGCGCGCCAGGCGCTCGCCATACAGCGGCACCGGGGCGTGCACCGCGGCCAGGGGCCGGCCGAGCTTTTCGGCGAGACGCCAGCGGCTGGGAAAGCACAGCACGGCGGCGGTCAGCAGGGGGCCCTCATCATCCGGCTGGATCAGGCACAGGTCCTCCTGCACCAGCAGCCCGGCCACCGCCAGCGGATCTGCGCCGGGGTCGGCCAGGTCCCAGATTTCATCGGTCAGGCGGTTGTGCAGCCGGTCGCGGTGGCGGCTGAACCAGGCGGGGTGATGCGTCGCCAGATTGGCGGCGACCATGGCCAGCGTCTCCGCACGCGCGGCGTCGGATTGCGGCAGGGCGGCAAATACATCCGCATGCTGGGCTCTCAGCAGGCGCCGCCGCTCCGCGAGTTCCTCGGGGTAGCGCTCATCCAGTTCGAACCAGGCGGGTTCGGGCAGCGTGACCAGTCCGATCGCCATGCGGTAGGGGCCGGCCTCGAACGGCAGGTGGATGGCCTGCGGCGGCAGCGCGGTGCTGCGCGCGGGGGCGTTGGCCGATTGGCTCATGGCGGCGCGTTTGCCGCCAGGTCGCGGTAGAGTTCGGCGTAATAGCGCGCCGGGCGTGCCCAGCCGACCGGCGTCGCCATGGCATTCTGCTGCAGCCGGCGCCACAGCGGCGGATCGCGCCACAGCGCGGCGGCCCGCCCCAGCGCCGAGACCAGCCGGTCGTGGGTCGGCGGGTAGAACTGGATGCCGGTCGCAACACCGGTCGTCAGCGCCGCCTCGTTCGCGTCGATGATGCTGTCGGACAATCCACCCACCCGGGCGACCACCGGTATCGCGCCGTAGCGCAGGGCGCAGAGCTGGGTCAGGCCGCAGGGCTCGAAGCGGGACGGTACCAGGATGGCATCGCTGCCGCCCTGGATCAGATGGGCGAGCGGCTCGTCATAGCCGATGGTGACGCCGATCCGCTCCGGATGGGCCCGGGCCGCGGCCTGGAATCCGGCCTGCAGGCGGGGTTCGCCGGAGCCGAGCAGCACCAGCTGCGCCCCGGCGGCGAGCAGCGCGGGCAAGGCGGCGAGCAGCAGGTCGAGGCCCTTCTGCCACTCGAGGCGGCTGACCACACCGAACAGCAGCGCGTTCTCGTCTGTCGCCAGGCCGAAGCGCCGCTGCAACGCCGCCTTGTTGCGCGGACGCATTTCGGCGCAGGAGGCGGTATCGAATTGCGCCGGCAAATGCGGGTCGGTTGCCGGATCCCACACCGCCGCATCGATCCCGTTGAGGATGCCGGACAGCACGGAGGCTCGCGCCCGCAGCAGGCCGCCCAGGCCCATGCCACCATCGTCGGTTTGAATTTCCAGCGCATAGCTGGGGGAGACCGTGGTGATGCGGTCGGCGAACCACAGCCCGGCCTTCAGAAAGCCGATACCGCCATAATATTCCACGCCGGCGATGGCGAAGGCCGCTGGCGGCAGGTCGAGAAAGCCCATGAGGTCGGCGGCAAACTGACCCTGGAAGGCCAGGTTGTGCACGGTCATCACGGTACCCGGTCGCCGGCCACCGGCATAGTGCAGATAGGCCGGCACTAGGCCGGTCTGCCAGTCATGCGCATGCACGATATCGGGCACGAAGTCCGCCAGCCGCCCCTGTCCGATCTCCACCGCGGCGCGGCACAGGGCGGCGAAGCGCTGCGGGTTATCCGGCCAGTCCTGGCCGGGCGCGCGCTGGTACGGATTGCCCGGCCGATCGAACAGATGCGGCGCGTCCAGCACGAACAGGTCGAGGTCGGCGGCAGTGCCCGCCAGCAGCCGCGCCGCACCGCCGAACAGCGCGTCGAAGCGATGCACCGGTTGCGCGTCGCGCAACGCCTGCAGCACCGCGGGATAACCAGGCACCAGGGTGCGAACCTCGATCGCTTCGGCACGCAGCGCGTTCGGCAAGGCGCCAGCCACATCGGCCAGCCCGCCGGTCTTGATCAACGGGAACACTTCGGACGCAACGGACAGGGCGCGCAGTGGCATCGCCAGCAATCAAACGCGCCGACGGGCGGATGTCAGTCGGCCTGGTCCGATGGCACGCATCATGATCCGCCTGTTCTCCACAACCTGCTACAGGCTCAGCCGATCGATCATCGGCTGCGTGATCAGGCACACGCCGCGCTCGGTGCGGCGGAAGCGCTTCGCGTCAAGCTGCGGGTCCTCACCGACCACCAGGTTGGGCGGAATGACCACGCCGCGATCGACCACGACATTCCGCAACCGCGCGGAACGATGCACCGTGACATAAGGAAGCACCACGGCATTGTCCACCGTGGCGAATGAGTGCAGGCGTGCTCCGGTGAACAACAGGGAGCTCCGCACCGCGGCGCCGGAAATGATGCAGCCGCCGGAGACCAGGGAACTGACCGCCTGGCCACGCCGCCCGTCGATGTCGTGCACGAATTTCGCCGGCGGCACGACCTCGCCATAGGTCCAGATCGGCCAGTCGCGGTCGAACAGATCCAGTGCCGGGGTCGGGTGGGTGAGATCGATATTGGCTTCCCAATAGGCATCCAGCGTGCCGACGTCGCGCCAATACGCTTCTGCCTCGGCACCGGAGCGGACGCAGGACTCGTTGAAGCGATGCGCCACCGCGCTGCCGTTCGCCACGATATAGGGGATGATGTCGCGACCGAAATCATGGTTGGAGTTCGGGTCGGTCGCATCGCGGCAGAGCTGGTCGATCAGGAACCGCGTCTCGAACACGTAGATGCCCATGCTGGCCAGCGCCTTGTCGGGCTGGCCCGGAATGCCGGGCGGGTCCTTCGGCTTCTCCAGGAACGACGTGATCCGGTCGTCGCCGTCGATATGCATCACGCCGAAGGCCGTGGCCTCCATCCGCGGCACCTCGAAGCAGCCCACCGTCACGTCAGCATGCTGCTCGACATGCTGCTGCAACATGTGTTCGTAGTCCATCTTGTAGACATGGTCGCCGGCGAGCAGCACGATGTGCTGGGGCGCATAGCTCTCGATGATGTCGATGTTCTGGAACACCGCGTCCGCGGTGCCGGCGTACCACTGCGTCTCGGACACGCGCTGGCTGGCCGGCAGGATGTCGAAGCTTTCGTTGCGTTCGGGGCGGAAGAAGTTCCAGCCACGCTGTAGATGGCGGATCAGGCTGTGCGCCTTGTACTGGGTGGCGACGCTGATGCGGCGGATGCCGGAATTGAGCGCGTTGGACAAAGCGAAATCGATGATGCGCGACTTGCCGCCGAAATACACCGCCGGCTTGGCGCGGATATCGGTCAGCTCCATCAACCGGCTGCCACGCCCTCCGGCCAGCACGTAGGCCATGGCGGTACGGGCGAGCGGTGCGCTGAGGCTGGATGCAGCGGATGGCATGGATTCACCCTGTCAGTGGGGGCAGGCTCAACGGTGTGATCTGATCGGCGCGGCGATGCGCCCAGTCATGAGACGGGGTTGCCGCCTCCATGCGGGCCTGGGCTTCGGCGAGCAGGCCGAGCGCCTCGGCGTGGTCCAGGGTGAGGACGCGGCCGGAGTCCACGACTTTCTCGCCGTCCACGAAGACACTGTGCACCGCGCGATCGGCGGCGGTGTACATCAGGGAGCGCAGCGGATCGCGGGCCGGCAGCATGAACGGATTGGTGAGGTCGATCAGCACCAGGTCGGCGCGGGCGCCTTCCTCCAGCCGGCCGATATCGTCGCGGCCCAGCGCATGGGCGCCGCCGGCGGTGGCCGCGCGGAAGATCGCGGCGGTGCTGGTGGTGTTGATGTCCTGCGCCGCTACCCGCGCCAGGATCGCCGCCAGACGCATCTCCTCGATCAGGTTGTGCGGCGACACATCGGTGCCGATGCCGACATTGACCCCGCTGCGGCGATAGCGGCCGAAATCTTCCAGCATCTGGCCGTAGCGGGCGAACGGCGACGGGCAATGCGCCACGCTGGTACCGGTCTCCGCCAGCAGGCGCACGTCGTCCTTGGTATGCCAGCGCGTCCAGGAATGTTCGTCGGTGAAAATGGCGTGGCCGAGGATGCTGCGCTGGCCGAGGATGCCGATGTCATGCGCCCACTGGATCGGCGTCTTGCCGTGCCGGTGCACCATTTCGTTGAACTCGTTGACGCTCTGCGCGCAGTGCGTGGTGAAGGGCAGGTTGTGCGCCTCCGCCGCTTCCCAGCTTTCACGCAGCAGCGCTTCGCTGCAGGTGTCGATCTGCGCCGGGAAGATGACACCGGACAGCCGCCCGGATGGATGGCTCCGCACCTGCTGGATCACCGCCAGCGCGTCGTGCAGACCGCGTTTTCCGGCCGGTTCGTCCCAGGCGTATTTCAGTTGCCACTCATTCTCCAGATGCCAGCGCGCGGATGCGTAACCGGGTGCGACGAACACGCGCAGCCCGCTCTGCGCCGCCAGATCGATCCACCAGGGATCGGGACCGGACAGGTCGGCGACGGTGGTGATGCCGGTGCGCAGCATCTCGCAATAGGCGACGGTCTTGCCGGCACGCCGCCCCTCGGCATCGGTGCGAAATGCGAAGGAGCGTTCGTACAGCCCACTCATGAACATCGCCGGCACGCCGTGTTCCTCGCGAATGCCGCGGAAGAACGGTTCGGTGCTGGGATGCGAGTGGATGTCGACCAGGCCGGGGATCAGCATCAGCGCGCGACCGTCGATGGTGACATCCGCGCTGCCGGAATAGCCCTTGCCGACATGGATAATGGTGTTGCCGCTGAACACCAGGTCGGCGTCGCGCAGATAGGCATGGTCACCGGTCGCGGCATCCCAGGCGACGATCCACGCCGCGTCACGGATCCAAGTGGTCTTCGTCATGCCGCTCTCCGTCGGTCGCAGATTCCCATTGTGGCGGGAATGCGGGGGCTGTCTACTCGCACGCGAATGAGTTGGAGCCGACCATGCTTCTGCAACGCCGCGCCCTGCTGGGCTCCGCCCTTGCCGCACCCGCCTTGCTGAGCCTGCGCGCGCCGCGTGCCGCCGAACGGACGATAATCCGCGCGGCACCGATCGGCGACCTGAAGGTGCTCGATCCGATCTGGACCACCGCGTACATCACACGCAATCACGGCTACCTGGTGTGGGATACGCTGTTCGCGCTGGATGCGCAGAACCGCCCGCAGCCGCAGATGGTGGAAAGCTGGACGGTCAGCGATGACCGGTTGCGCTACGAATTCACCCTCCGCCCCGGCTTGACCTGGCACGACGGCAGCCCGGTGCGCGCCGCCGACTGTGCCGCCTCGATCCGTCGCTGGGGCGCCAAGGACGGCATGGGGCGCGCGCTGATGGCGGTGACCGCGTCGGTGGAACCAGTGGATGCGCGGACCTTCCGGCTGACGCTGAAACGCCCGGTCGGATTCGTCATCGACGCGCTGGGCAAGATCGACAGCAACGTGCCGTTCATGATGCCGGAGCGGCTGGCCAACACCGATCCGAATACGCAGATCACCGAGATGGTGGGGTCCGGCCCGTTCCGCTTCATCAAGGACGAATGGGTGGCGGGGTCCAAGGTGGTGTACGAACGCTTCGCCGGCTACGTGCCGCGCAGCGAGCCGGCCAGCCAGGCCGCCGGCGGCAAGATCGCCAAAGTGGATCGCGTTGAGCTGCTGTACATGCCCGATGCCAGCGTGGCTGCGAATGCGCTGATCAAGGGCGAGCTCGACCTGCTGGAAAGCCCGGCACCCGACCTGATCGGCCTGCTGAAGTCATCGCCCGAGGTCGTGGTGCGGCCCAATGATCCGCTGGGCTACATGCTGTTCATGGTGATCAACCATCTGCAGCCGCCGTTCGACAAACTGGAAGCGCGCCAGGCGCTGGCGATGGCCGTGGACCAGGCATCGTTCATGCAGGCGACGGTGGGCGAGCGCACACCGTGGCACAAATGCACCGCGATGTTCGGCTGCGGCACGTCGGAAGAATCCGAGGCCGGCGCTGCGGCGATCGGCGGCGACATGGCGAAAGCGAAGGCGCTGTTCGCGGCACATTATGACGGCAGGCCGATCGTCGTGATGGACCCCAGCGACAACGCAACCCTGCATCCCGGCGCCCTCGTCGCCGCCGATACCCTCCGCCAGCTCGGCGCGAAAGTCGATCTGCAAGCCATGGATTGGAGCTCGCTGACCCAGCGTCGCGCCTCCAAGAAGCCGGTGAGCGAAGGCGGCTGGAGCATCTTCGTTACCAATGCAACGATCACCGGCATCGGCAATCCGCTGCTGAACACCTTCGCGAAGAACTGCGACGCCGCCTGGTACGGCTGGCCGTGCGACGAACGCATCGCGAAGCTGACCAGCGCCTGGGCCGAGGAAACCGATCCCGGCAAGCGCCACGCCATCACCCAGGAGCTGCAGAAGCTGCATCTGGAGCAGGTCACCTACATTCCGCTGGGCCAGTACCAAAGCGTGATCGCGGCGCGGAAGACCCTGTCCGGGATACTGCCGGGGCCGGCGCTGTTCTACTGGAACATCGAAAAGGCGTAGCTGCGCACGCGGCGCGCTCGCCTGATGCGGCGGCGGAGCAGGCCTGCCGCACGCGGCCGCCCGTCGCCCCGCTCGGGCGGGCCGGAAAGGGGTGCGGCGGCATGACCCCGGCCAATCATGACCCCGGGCCAGTCAAGGCGGGCGGGGAGGACACCCCTGCCGGGTAGACGCTTCGGGGGCCGGTCGGCATAGCCCCGGCCCCCGCTGCGATCGGACGTCTGCTGCGATCAGGTATACGCACCGAGTTTGCAGCCGAACGCGTCGGGCGTCTGCATCAGCTCCTTGCCCGGCACGACTTCCAGGACGTCGTAATAATCGTCCTGCGCCCTTCATGTTGCGCCTTCTTCTTGCCGCGCACGATGATGACCGGGCGGCACCAACTGGTGGTCCTCCGGGCGGAACGATACCTCGCCGACGGTGGAATGGATGTGTCTGGCCGGCTTCGTAGGCCTTGATCACGTCCGAGCGGGTAGAACGCCTTCGCCCGCTCCACCGCATCGGCCCACATCGCGATCTGCATATAGGCCGAGTTCGCACCCCATTCGGGCTTGTAGCCATGCTTCTTATCGAAGGCCTCGACGAAGCCTTTGGCGATCGGGAACTTGTCTTCCAGCGTCCACCAGAAGTCGGTGGCGGCGTAGACGCCCTGCATGATGTCGGGGCCGACATCCTTGGCCAGGAACGGCGTGTTGTACGGCACCACCAGCGTCATCTTGTCCAGCACGCCGAACTGCTTGGCCTGCTTGATGGACTGCACCGCGTCGTTGCCGAAGTTGATGTTGATGAACACGTCGGCGCCGCTGTTGGCGATATTCAGCATGTAGGAGCTGTAGTCCGGCGCTGCCGAGCGGGCAGACCTGGTTGGTCGCGACGGTCCAGCCGTCGGGCTTGGCAGGAACTCCTCCATCGACTGGCGAACGGTGTGGCCATAGGTGTAGTCCGGCGTCAGGAACGCGATCTTCTTGTTCTTGCCCAGCGCCTTGGTCAGCACCGGCGCCAGCGCGTTCGCCGCGGTCTGCGCGTAGAAGCACTGGCGGAACGAGTAGCGCACGCAATCCTTGCCGGTGGTGTCGTTGGACCCGCTGATGCCCGGCAGGTAGATCACCTTCTCGCGTTCGGCCAGCTTGTTCAGCGCGACCGCCACCGCCGAGGACACCGACCCGACCAGCATCATCGCCTTGTCCTGGGTGATGAAGCGGGACTGCGCCTGCACCGCGACATTCGGCTTCGCCTGGGAATCCGCGACGCCGTGCTTCACCTCCTTGCCCAGCACGCCCTTGGTGGTGTGCGGCGAAATCTTGCGGATCAGCTCATTGCCGGTGTTGAGGTGTTCGATTGCAAGCTCGAAGCCCTTCAACTCGTCCTCGCCGGGAACGGCATAGGTGCCGGTACGCGGCAGGCAGACGCCGATGAACACGCTGAATTGCCCGAGACGCCGGCCGGGTAGTTGCCGAGTGCGGGTTTGTCCGCGGCGAAGGCGAGGTTGGACAGGCCAGCAGGCAGCAGCGCCGCCGCCGAGCAGACCGGCGCCCGCCTGCATCAGGCGGCGGCGCGATGCGACCGATTTCGCAAGTCCAAATGTCATCTTGGTTCTCTCCCTGGTTCTCGAACGCGGCCGGTCGACCCGAGCGATCACTTTTCGGCGTGACCTTTTGTCCGGCGTGACCTTTGGCAAAACCGAAACATGCGCCTCCCCAAGCGCACGTGGTTGATAGGCGAACGGTTGCGTACCCGCAAGGTGCAGGGCAATCGAGATGGCGAGATCGAACCCCCGGCAAGACACACCTGAGCGAGCATGGCCCGCCACTCCGTCCCTGACCTGTTTCGCCGTTGCCGCCTGCGGCGCGTCCGACTAATCGGAAGGACGCCGAACAGGACGCGCTTTGGAACGCCGCGCAAGGCATGGCTGACAGGGAGGACCGAACAATGACCCAGCCCACTCGATCCGGCTTCAACCGCCGGCATGTGCTGCAGGCAGGCCTCGGCCTGGCCGGGGGCCTGACGCTTGGCCGTCCCGTCCGGGCGGCGGACGCGCCGGCCAAGGTCGGGACATTTCCCGATGGCGTGGCCGGCAATTCGGTGTTCGTCGGCATCACCACGCCGCTGACCGGCCCGTATTCCGCCGACGGCCACGACGAGCAGCTGGGCTATGAGCTTGCCATCGCCGAGATCAATGCCGGCAGCGCCATCGCGAAGAAATGGGGCGTGTCAGGGCAAGGGCGTGCTCGGCAAGACCGTCCGCTACAAGATCGCCGACTCCCAGACCAAGCCGAACGTCGCGGTGCAGGCGCAGACCGCGCTTCATCCAGAGACGACAAGGCGATCATGATCACCGGCTCGGTCAGCAGCGCCACCGCGATTGCGCTGGAGGAGCTGGCGCAGCGCAACAAGGTGCTGAACATGGTCGGGCTGTCGGGATCCAACGACACCACCGGCAAGAACTGCCAGCGCTACGGGTTCCGCTCCCAGCCGATCCGCCTACATGGCCTGCAAGGCGCTGGCGCCGGTGGTGGCGAAGGCGCTCGGCAAGAATCTGAAGGCGGCCTATCTGGTGCCGGACTACACCTATGGCCACTCGGTGTTCGACTCCTTCGCCGAATTCTGCCAAGGCGCACGGCTGGACCGTCGCCAGCAAGCAGGTCGTGCCGCTCGGCACCACGGACTTCAGCTCCGCGCTGCTGAACATCGCCAACAGCGGCGCGGACGTGTTCGTCAACGTCGGCCTTCGGGGCCGACGCCGTCGCCTCCACCAAGCAGGCCGAACAGTTCGGCGTGATGAAGAAGATGAAGCTGGTGGTGCCGAATATCTCCTCGTTCCAGGCGAAGGAGACCGGCGCCAAGCTGATGCAGGGCGTCTACGGCACGTTCGATTTCTGGTGGACGCTGGAAGACCGTTATCCGCTGGCGAAGGACTTCGTGCAGAGCTTCGTCGCGAAGCACAAATACCATCCGCGCTGGGGCGCCCACATCGCCTACATGCAGACGTTGATCTGGGCCGCGTCGGTGGAGCGGGCGAAGACGTTCTATCCGGTCGAGGTGATCAAGACGCTGGAGGCATCGAAGTCCAACCCGTACGAGACATCGCTCGGCAAGGTCTATTACCGCGCGGAGGACCACCAGCTGGTGCGTCCGGTGCCGGTCGTGGTCGGCAAGGCGCCGTCGGCGATGAAGAACCCGGAAGATTTCTTCGACGTGCGTGGAGGTGGTGGCCGGCGAGCAGGTCATGAGCCCGCCCGACGCCTTTGGCTGCCACCTCGGCGCTTACGCCTGACCGCCGAAGGACGGTCTTGACACATGCCAAGCGCGCCACTGCTGTTGTCGCAGGCCTTCAATGGCCTGGCGCTTGGGATCCCTGCTGGCGCTCGTCAGCAGCGGCCTGACTATCATCCTGGGCACGCTCGGCGTGCTGAACTTCGCGCATGGCGCCCTGTTCATGCTGGGCGCCTATGCGATGTTACGTCGTGCTGCAGGCTACCAGCTCCTTCATCCTCGCCGTCACTCGCCGGCTGCCTGTTCATGCTGCTGGTCGGCGTGGTCATGGAGCGCGGTGATCATCCGGCTGTTCTACCAGCGCCCGCCGGAGGACCAGATCCTGGTCACCTTCGGCGTCGGCATCGTGCTGGTGGAAGCGGTGCGCGCGATCGTTCGGCGGCAACAGCCAGCGCGTGCCGGTGCCGGAACTGGGGCAAGGCGTCACGCAGCTCGGCTTCCTGATCTATCCGACTTACCGGCTGGAAGTGATCGGCATCATCGCGGTGACGCTGGCGCTGCTGTGGCTGGTGCTGTACCGCACCTCGATCGGCCTGGTGGTGCGCGCCGGCATCGAGGACCCGCGCATGGTCGGCATCCTCGGCATCAACGTGCGGCGCACCTTCCTGCTGGTGTTCGCCATCGGCGTGGTGGCGGCGGGATTCGCCGGCATGATCTACGCGCCGATCATCGCGGTGACGCCGGACATGGGCGACACGTTCCTGGTGGAATCCTTCGTGGTGATCGTGATTGGCGGGCTGGGCTCGTTCCCCGGCGCCGTGGTCGGCGGACTGATCGCCGGCGAGATCGTTTCGATCACCAGTGCGTTCAACTCGGCCTATTCCGAGGTGATGCTGTACGCCGCTGATGGCGCTGCTGCTGGTGGTGCGCCCGCAAGGCCTGTTCGGCACCGAGGGCCGGGTATGAGCGCGGTTTGTGGCGGGTGTTCTCGCGGTGGCGGTGCGCGCCGGCCCCGCCCACCCCGCGATGAGGTCGGGATGGCCTCCGCCGATCATGACGAGAGGACTCCGCGCCTCGTTGACCACCACAAGGGTGACGCGCTCGCCATCGCCCATACGCGAGCAGCCCACCGATGAGCCGCTTCCCCCTGCTGCCGGAACTCGCGCTCGCCGTCGTGCTGGCCGCGCTGCCGTTCGTCCTGCCGCATATCGGCGGGTCGTTCGACATGATGGAGCGCATCCTGGACTGGGGCATCCTGGGCCTCGGCTTCGACCTGCTGTTCGGCTGGACCGGTCTGCTGTCCTTCGGCCAGGCGGCGTTCTATGGCACCGGCGGCTTCGTCGCCGCCTATCTGCTGGTCAACAACATCATCGGCAGCGTCTGGATCGCACTCGCCATCGGCACCATCGCGGCCGGCGTGTTCGGGCTGCTGGTCGGGTTACCTCGCCGTGCGCCGCATCGGCATCTATTTCGCGATGATCACCCTGGCGTTCGGCCAGATGTCATACTTCCTGGAGAACTCGCCGCTGTCCGCCTACACCGGCGGCGAGAACGGCCTGCCTGGCGTGCCGGTGCCGCAGACTCGGCTGGGGCGACTACGCGTTCCGGCTCGACGCCCGGCGTGCACGATGTACGGCCTGCTCGCCGGTGCTGTTCCTGATCGGCTTCTTCCTCGCCCGTCGCATCACCCATTCGCCGTTCGGCGCCGTGCTGCGCGCGATCAAGGAGAACACCGCCCGCGCCACGATGCTGGGTCACGCGGTGCCGCGCTACAAACTCGCGGTGTTCGTCATTGCCGCGCTCTATGCCGGACTGGCCGGCGGATTGCTGGGCGTGCTGCAAAGCTACATGCCGCCCGATGCATTCGGCCTCGACACTTCCGGCCAGCTCGTGGCGCAGACCGTGATCGGCGGCGTCGGCACGCTGATCGGTCCCGCGGTGGGTGCCGGCGCTGTGGCTGTGGCTGCGCGACAATCTGCAGGCAATCCCCGAGATCGGCGCGCTGTGGAAGTTCATCCTCGGCGTGATCTTCGTAGTGCTGGTCATCGCTTTGCGCCGCGGCATCTGCGGCGAGATCCGCCATGTGTGGACGCGGCGCAGGCTGGCGCAGATCCCGGAACCCGGCGATGACGTGCTGGTGCCGGAGGTGCATACCGCGCCGACCATGGTGATGACCGCGCCGCTGGTGCGCGCACATCCCGATGCACCCGCGTTGCAGACCCGCGGCCTGTCCAAGCATTACGGCGGTCTGCGGGCGGTGGAACAGGTGTCCTTCACCATCCAGACCGGCTCGATCCACGCGGTGATCGGCCCGAACGGCGCCGGCAAGAGCACGCTGTTCAAGATGCTGCTGGATGAGGTGCATCCCACCGAGGGCAGCGTCCGCCTGTTCGGTCGTCCCATCACCGGGCTTGGCGCAACCCGCACCGCCCAGCTTGGCATCGGCAAAAGCAACCAGCTCAACACGCTGTTTCTCGACCTGTCTGCGCGGGAGAACATGCGTGTCGCCGCCCTGGCGCGGCGGCGCGGGTCGTTCCGGCTGGACGTGCTGCGCCGCGCCGACAGCATCGCCGATGTCGAGCGCCAGGTGGAGATCGCGCTCGCAACGGTGGGGCTGACCGAGCGCGCCGAACTGCCGTCGCAACGTGCTGGCCTATGGCGAGAAACGCCGCCTGGAAATCGGCATGGCCCTCGCCACCGGCCCCAACGTGCTGCTGCTGGATGAGCCGCTGGCCGGCATGAGTCCGGCCGAACGCGTCAGCACCCGGGCGCTGATCAAGGAGATCGGCCGCGACCGGACGCTGGTGATCGTCGAGCACGACATGGATGCGATCTTCGAACTGGCTGAGCGCATCACGGTGCTTTACGAAGGCCGGCTGCTGGCGGAAGGCGGGCCGGACGAGATTCAGCGCAATCAGGCGGTGCAGGACGCCTATCTCGGAGGCATGCACGAGGCCCATGAGTCTGCTTGAGATTGACGCAGTCAACAGCTTCTACGGCGACAGCCACGTGCTGTTCGACGTCTCGCTTCGCGTCGAGCAGCATGAGGTCGTCGCCCTGCTGGGCCGCAACGGCGCCGGCAAGACCACCACCTTGCGCACCATCATGGGCGTGCTCGCCCCGAAATCCGGCAGCATCCGGTTGGAAGGCAAGTCGATCCAGGGACTGCCACCCTATGAGATCGCGCGGATGGGCATGCAGCTTGTGCCGGAGGAGCGGTCGATATTCGGTGCGCTGACGGTTGAGGAGAACCTGCGGCTCGCCGCGCTGACCGCGCCGAATGCCTGGAGCCTGGAGCGGATCTACGAAGCCTTCCCGCGCCTCGGCGAACGGCGCCGCTCCGGCGGGCGCACGCTGTCGGGCGGCGAGCAGCAGATGCTGGCGATCGCCCGCGCGCTGATCCGCGACGCGCAGATCATCCTGCTGGACGAACCGTTCGAGGGGCTGGCACCGCTGATCGTGCGTGACCTGGTGCGGGTCAGTCGCGAGCTGGCGCAGCAGGGCCGCACCATTGTGGTGGTCGAGCAGAACGTGGTGGCAGCGCTGAGTTTTGCCGATCGGGTCTATGTGCTGAACAACGGCCATGTGGTGTGGACCGGCACGCCGGACGAGCTGCATCGCGACCCCAGCGTGATGAAGAGCCACCTGGGGGTGTAACGACCACGCCGCCCCCGCCTGCGACCAGGAGAGGGCGGCGTCGGGTTGGCGCGATCAGTCTTTGTAGTCGGGTTCCTTGCGGTCCAGGATCCGCTTCAAGGCTGCGAGGTGGCGCTCGCAGGGTGGGGTGTCGCCGTATAGCGCGACCTCGCTCTGGTAGCCGGCGATTGTCGCGTCGATCACCTCCTGCGGCAGCAGCTTCAGCGGGCGGCCGGTCCACATCGCATAGAGCTGCACCTGGGCCGTGCGCTCCAGGTAATAGAGCTGGTCGTAGGCGGCGGCGACGGTCGGTCCCACCACGGTGACGCCGTGGCCGGCCATCATCAGCACCGTCTTGTCGCCCAGCACGCCGGCCAGACGCTCACCTTCGGCGGGTTCCAGCGCGAGGCCGCCGTACATCGAGTCGTAGGCGGTGTTCATCATCGTGCCGAGTTCGGTCTGGCCGATCGGCAGGATGCGCGGGTCTTCCAGGCGAGCAAGGGCGCTGGCGAATGGCATATGGGTGTGCAGCACCGCGGCGGCATGCGGTGCCAGGCGGTGCATCGGTGCGTGGATGCAATAGGCCGAGCGCTCGATCTCGCCTTCACCGGCCAGCAGCGTGCCGTCGTAGCCGACTTCCATGAAGCAGCTCGCGGTGACTTCCGACCAGTGCAGGCCGAACGGGATCTGGTAGTAGCGATCATCCGTGCCCGGCACGCGCAGAGTGAAATGATTGAAGATGCCTTCGTTGAAGCCGTGCATCACCGCCAGGCGGTGCGCGGCGGCCAGGTCCACCCGCGCCTGCCAGCGAATATCGGCGATGTTGAGTTCTTCGGTTGCGATCGACTCCAGCGGCATGGTGGCCCCCTTTTGCTGCGCTTGTCGCAGTGCAGCATCAACGCAGCCGTCGCGCGGGTCAATCGCAAGATTCTACTCGCAGGATTCTGCTCTGGCCCGCGCTGTGCGGTGCACGTCGGCGGGCTGGCAGGGGGACGACGCTGGCAGGACCGGCGCGCCATGACGGGCCTGCCGGGGTGGCAGACTTCTCCCCTCTCGCGTTGCAGCCTAAGCTCCTGGCACACGCAAGGGCGGAGGAAACGCGCTGATGCTGAGCATGGCGGGCAAGGTGGCGATCGTCACCGGGGCCGGGTCGGTGGGACCTGGCTGGGGCAACGGCAAGGCCACGGCAACGCTGCTGGCGCGCCAGGGCGCTTCGGTGTTCCTGGTGGATATCAATGACTCCGCCGTCGCGGAAACCCGAGGCATCATCGAAGGCGAGGGCGGCACCTGCGCCGTGCATCGTTGCGACATGATGAAGTCTGCCGATGTGGCCGAGATGGTGCAGGCCTGCCTGAACCACTTCAAGCGCATCGACATCCTGGTGAACAATGTCGGTGGGTCCGCGCCCGGCGATCCGGTGTCGATGGCGGAAGAGGTCTGGGACCGGCAGATCGACTTCAACCTGAAGACCGCCTTCCTGGGCTGCAAGCATGTGCTGCCGGTGATGGTGGAACAGGGCAAGGGCGCGGTGGTCAACATCGCCTCGGTCGCCGGCATGCGCAACGATTTTCATTCCGGCCGCACTCACGTTGGCTACAGCGCATCGAAGGCCGGCGTGATCCAGTTGTCCCGTTCCACCGCCGGTGCCTATGCCAAGCAGGGTATCCGCGTGAACACCGTGGTGCCGGGATTGATGCATACGCCGCTGGTGGAATTCCGCCTGGCCAAGACGGTGGGCGGCAACGACGCGCAGAAGCTGATCGATGCACGTCACGCTGTGGTGCCGATGGGCCATATGGGCGATGCGTGGGACGTGGCGCATGCCGTGTTGTTCCTGGCCTCCGATGAGGCGCGCTACATCACCGGAACGGAAATCATTGTTGACGGCGGCCTGACCGCCTTCATGCCGTAGCACCCAGAAAGGGAGAGAGACCAATGGCCGCAGGACGCTTTCCGACGTTGACGCCGGAAACGATGACGCCAGAGCAGAAGAAGGTGGCGGACGCCATCCAGTCCGGTCCACGCGGCGCCGGATTGCGCGGACCGTTCAATGCGCTGCTGCGCAGCCCCGATCTGTGCGACCTGGTGCAACGCGTCGGCGCCCATGTGCGCTATGGCAGCTCGATCCCGGCGCCGCTGAACGAGCTCGCTATCTGCATGGCTGGCCGCAAATGGACTGCGCAGTATGAGTTCTACGCGCATCGCAAGCTGGGGATCGACGCTGGGCTGGCCCCGGCCATTCTCGATGCGGTGGCGGAGTGCCGGCGCCCGGACGGAATGTCCGCCGACGAAGCGACCGTCTATGATTTCGTTGCCGAATTGCTGGGGACCGGCGCGGTGTCGGACGCCAACTACAAGCCGGTGCTGGACCGGTTCGGCGAGCGCGGCGTGATGGATCTGGTTGGAGCGGTCGGTTACTACAGCCTGGTGTCGATGGTGCTGAACGTTGCCCAGGTGCAGCTGCCGCCCGGTGAGACACCGCCTTTGAAGCCGCTGTAGGAAAGCGCCGGAGCGTTGCCCCGGTCCCCACCAGGAGGCTTTGCCTGGCTGGACCTCCGGCAAATTCTCGCCTTTGCAATGGGATATTGTTTGGGGTCGTGCGGGCGCGCGACCCCTCGGACCTTGGCATCATCACGACCGGCCGCTCCCCATCCCAAGGGCCGGATCATCGATGGGGGGCGGGGCAAGGCACCGGCTATCGCATTTGCCCGTCACATATTGAGCATGGCTCCGACCAGAGCGCCCTTGGCAGTCGCATTGATCGGGTCCTTGGCAGAATAAATATCGCCGATCGCAACAGGCAGTTCGGTCTTGGCGATGACGGCGCGAAGTTCCGGGAGAAACTTATCGGCCAGCGTTGTGCCACCGGCGCAGACAACGGGGACGGGGTGAGGGAAGCGGGGCAGCTTCTTTGATTGCATCATTGCGGTCTGCAGCGCCGTGGCGGCCGCTTCCATAACGTCGGTGTAGTACACGGAAAGAGCGCGGTCGATCGCGCTGTCCCGGGTTCGGTCGAGGGTAAATCCGCTCTCCGCGCTGTTCTCCTTGTGCAGCCGCACCGTGGTCGGTGTTTCGCCGGTGACCGAGGCCGCGCTGTGATCGATGTAATCGCCGGCTCTGGTCGTTGCGACAGTGATAACGGGCAGCCCGAGATAAGCAACGCAAATGTTGCACATACCGCCACCGAAACTCATGCCGATGCCGGTGAAATTGGCGTCCTTGAGCTCGGAGTACACGATCGCCAGGCCTTCATTGACCGATTGGGTCTGGTAGCCGAGCCGTTCCAGGATGGCTTGTACCGATCGCTCATGGAAAATCAGATCGGATTTATGGCCGGGCGGCGGACTTGGCACGCTGAAACACAGTTTTTCTTCTGCTCCAGCCTCCCCGCAGAGGTGCCGAAGCAGAAGCTCGACCATCTCCACATTCTTCGGTTCGAGCGGGTTGAGGATACCGTTCTGCATGGGGCGGCGTGAATCGCCATTGAGGAACTTGGCGAACTCGTCGGTGCGGTTGCCGTAGGCGTAGATGTGGGCACCTTCAACGCGATGCAGGATGCCTTCCCGCGCCAGCATCTGCTCCGTCATCTTGCTGTATGGAAGCTCCACGAATGCATTGAGTTGGGGCGCGAAATCTACCTTCTGGCCGTTCAGTGTCGAGAGGACGATGCGAACTCGTACCAAGATCCAGACCCTTAACGGCTTGGGATGCAGTGGCTGCGGTCATCGGGTGATTCTCCTAGAGCGAGGGCCTCTGAGATCTGGAATGATCGTGCTTTGCCGGTCGGTCACCGTGACAGCCGGGTATGCGTTGTCGGGGCGGCGTGGTCCTGCCTCGTGACAGGTGACGTCAGGGTCACGATCCAAAGGACGGTCGACGGCGTAACGGCTGGAACAACTGTCGGATTCTTTGGCGCAGACGGGATCGTGACGGCCACGCCTCCTGTTCCGCCACAGCTTCCTCGCGCCTGTGCTCCTCCTCCTGACCTTCCAGCTTGCCAATCAATTCGAGCAGCCATTCGGAGGGCATTGATGGCGCCGCAGCGCTTGCCACTTTGTGCACGGAGCCTCCGGCATACCCTTTACGGAAGGGTGCAGTGGTCGGCTCCCGTGCTGTCTCGTCGTTCGCGCGTTGAGTGGCGGGATTGGCCTGCCGCCTTTCCAACAAGCGTAGCACTGCGAGCAAAAGCGGCCGTAGCTCTGCCTCGAGAGCGCTTCTGTACTTCATGCGCCACGGCGGCACGAGCCGTTTCGATCGGTTGGCCGACCGCGGTGGGGATCGCGTGGCGGGCCCGCTCGCTTTCTATAACACCAATCAGAAACATGACGCGTCTGCTCAGACGCGTGTTCTCCGCCAAAAGACGGTTGATCTCCTCGTCCCGCAGACTGGCTATATCGCTTGAGCCAAGGGCCTGAGTTGCGTTGTCGGACCGAGCAGTCTGGCCATGTACAGCGCCGTCACCTGCTGGCAGTGGCCTGGCTGAGGAGTTGGGGATGTCCTGACCGCCGACGACGCTCAGCGATGGTGTGCCGTCCGCGCTCCGCCTCGCTTCGCTCAATGCTATGACGATCTCTTCCACCGTGGTTTCGCGCTCGGCATGATTCACCATGGCGGCACCCGGACTCCCGTAATGACGCAGTTGCGACGTTGTCTCTTACCAAGTTTAGCTCAGATTTCGTGCAGGCAGCAAAGGTGAACTGCCCCGGGTTTGTAGAAGGCTGCTTTTATAGAGCCTGGCTGCCAAAGTCGATCTTCTAGTTGGCGGCCTGAGATGATTCAGAAACAGGATTGGCAAGACCGCCAGGCTGTCTCGCCCAAGGGGGCCATCTCAGTGCAATTTATCATTGCGCCGAAACGGCGTTCGGGCCAAACGTTCGAAACGGATGTGGCCATGTCCAGATCCAGCGAAACCGACCACCTCAGGCGCGGATTCGCGGTCGCCTAGCCGACGCTTCGGCCTGGGCCGAAGCAACCGCAGCAAGAAGCTCGGTGGAACGAACGCGGGCTGTCGCGGATCGGGCGGATGTTGCGAAGGTTCCAGCCGGAACGCCCGGTGCCTCGGCTGATCGCAGCTTGCAGGCCTTCGCCTGCGGCGGCGGCGAATTCCCACCCACGTCGGCCTTGCCGCTGGCAACGCCAGCGCAGTACCACAAACTCTGAGTCTCTTGACCTTTTTGTGAGGCCTGCTTAGCGTCTGTGTGTCAAAAAAAGAAGATGGTCGGATCTAACGACTGTCTCAATTTCAGGGAGGCGCTGCATGAAGAACATCCTTCGCCGTTGGGCGTTAGGTGCGCTGTCTGCCGGTTTGCTGTTGAGCGCCGGCACCGCGATGGCACAAGACACGATCAAGGTCGCTTTTATCGGGCCATTCTCCGGCGCGTTTGCCGCCAACGGCGATGCCTGGTTGAAAATGCTGAACTTCGCCATGAACAACGTCAACGCGCATGGCGGCGCGCTCGGCAAGAAGTTCGAAATCGTGACCTTCGACGATAAGATCCAGCCGGCCGAAGCGCTGATTCAGCTCAAGGCAGCCACCGACCAGAACCTGCCGATCATCATCGGCGGCATCGGTTCCAATGTCGCCGCGGCGATGGAGGAAGGCGTCGACCGATACAACAGGCGCAACCCCGACCACCGGGTCGTGTACCTGAACGTTTCGGCGCTGTCGATGCCGCTGACGGAGGAGAACTGCAGCTTCTGGCACTTCCGCTTCGCCTCCAACGTAACGCAGCGCGTGGCCACGCTGATCAAGAGCCTGCCGAAGGATATCAAGACAGTTTACCTGATGAACCAGGACTATCTGTACGGGCAGGGTGTTGACAGCGACACCAAGAAGTTCCTGGCGAAGTTCCGTCCCGACGTGAAGATCGTCGGCGACGAATTCGTGCCGCTCGGCAAGGTCAAGGACTTTTCGGCCTACGTTCCAAAGATCAAGGCGTCGGGCGCGCAGGCCCTGATCACCTCCAACTGGGGGCCGGACTTCAATCTGCTGATGAAGGCCGGCAATGAAGGTGGCCTCGATCTGAAGTACTATACTTTTTCCGCGCACCTGAATGGCGGCCCGACCTCGATGGGCGACGGCGGCGGCAACCGCACCGTCACCGTGCTGGAAGGCGACGACAATATCGGCGCAGAGACGCACAACGCGGCCGCCGAGGATTTCGTCAAGCGGTGGCGCGCGACCAATCCAGGCTTCGACTACGTCTGGGTCAACTTCCAGACCATGTTCAACATGCTGGCTGCTGCCATCGATAAGGCCGGATCCACCGACCCGCTGAAGGTCGCGGTGGCCTTGGAAGGGATCCAGGCGAAGGATATCTACGGCGCCGTCAACACCATGCGGAAGGCGGATCATCAGATCCAGATGCCACTCTTTACCGCACTGTTCACCAAGCCGGTGAAATACGACTCCGAAGGCACCGGCTGGGGTTGGAAGACCGAGAGCACGGTCAGCGCCGAGGATCTTACCTTCCCGACCGAGTGCAAGATGAAGCGGCCGGACGGGTCCTAACAGCGCATCCGTTTCCAGCGCAACAAGCGAGGTGGCATGGTCTGGCAACGGGCCTTGCCATCTTTTGTCACCCCCTGGTCGAACAATCCCGGAGTGTTTCCCATGAACGTTCCGATGGGCCGCACGCCATGGAGATAGTCCTCATCTCCCTGTTGAACGGTTTCGTCTATGGCATGCTGCTGTTCATGCTGGCGAGCGGTCTCACCCTGATCTTCTCCATGATGGGCGTACTGAATTTCGCGCACGCGGGCATCTACATGATCGGCGCCTACGTCGCCTTCGAGACCAGCCGGTACATCGGCTTCTGGGCCGCACTGATCGTGGCGCCCATCGTCTGCGCAGGCATCGGCGCGGCAATCGAGGTCTGGGGCCTGCGCCGAACACACCACAACGGACACATCGCCGAACTGCTTTTTACCTTTGGTCTGTTTTTCATCATCGAGCGCGGCGTGCAGATGATCTGGGGCATGTTGCCCGTACCGTACCGCATTCCCGAGCTGCTCGATTTCCCGCTGTTCAGCCTCTATGGCATCGACTTTCCTGCCTACCGCGCCTTCATGCTGCTGGTCGCCGGTGTCATGCTGCTGGCGATCTGGCTGCTGCTGACGCGCACGCGCATCGGGCTGATCATCCAGGCAGCGCTGACCTACCCGCAGATGGTGAGCGCGTTGGGACACAACGTGCCGCGTGTCTTCACCATCGTGTTCGCCGGCGGCTGCTATCTCGCCGGCCTGGCCGGTGTGATCGGCGGCAACTACCAGGTGACGGAGCCGGCAATGGCGGCGGCACTGGGACCGATCGTGTTTGTCGTCGTGGTGTTCGGTGGCCTGGGCTCACTTGGCGGCTGCTTCATCGCGTCGATTGTCGTCGGCATGGTTCAGACTTTTGCCGTGGCCATCGATGGCTCCTTGGGCGACCTGCTCGGACCTGCTGTGTCATGGATCGGGACCGACAATCTCGCCGGTGAGATCCTGTCGATACCGATCTCACGGGTCGGACCACTGCTGCCATACGCCATGATGGTGCTGATGCTCGTGTTGAGCCCGCGTGGTCTGATGGGGACACGTGACACATGATTGACGCGACCGTCATTTCCGACGAGCCCGCCGTGGCGACCGCACGACGCAGGTCGTCTCGCCAGCTCTGGCTGTGGCTGGGCCTGGTCATTTTCGTGTTGATCCTGCCGTGGCTGTTCTACGACTGGCACACCGACAGGCAGTCGGGTTTCGTGCTCAGCATGCTGAGCCAGATGGGCATGATGGTCATCTTCGCCCTGTCGTACAACATGCTGATGGGTCAGTCCGGCTTGCTCTCCTTTGGCCACGCGGTGCTGTTCGGCCTCGGCGGCTACGCCACCATCCATTTCCTGAATGCCGCCGGCGACGGCGCGTTCCCGGTGCCGATGGAACTCATCCCGCTGGTGGCGGGTTTCGCGGGCCTCGGCTTCGGCATTGTCTACGGCTACATCGCGTCCACGCAGCGCGCCACCGCTTTCGCCATGATCACGTTGGGCCTCGGCGAACTGACCACGGTCGCGGGAATCATGTTCCACCATTTCTTCGGTGGCGAGGGTGGCATCAGCACCGATCGCGTGATCGACCAGAGCCTGTTCGGCCTGTCCTATGCACACTCGATCCAGGTCTACTACCTGATCGTGGCCTGGACGGTAATCGCTGCGCTGGGAATGTTGTTCCTGACCAAGACCCCGCTGGGCGCCATGGCCAACGCGACGCGCGATAATTTCGAGCGCGCGCGCTTCATGGGTTATGACCCGCGCACGGTGCGGTTCATGCAGTTTGCCCTCTCCGGCTTCTTCGCCGGGATCGGCGGCGGGCTTTATGCGATCACCTACGAGATTGTCACCTACGACGCGGTTGCCGGCCCGTTATCGGCCAACGTCGTGCTGATGACCTATATCGGCGGAGCGACCTTCTTCTACGGTCCGATCCTGGGTGGGATCCTGATCACTCTGCTGCAAAGCGGCCTCAGCCTGCTGTCGAATGCGTGGCTGATTTATGTAGGGGTGCTGTTCATCGGCATGGTGACCTTCGCGCCCACCGGTCTTGCCGGCATGATCGAGGCGCACGGGCCGATCGCGCGCGCCGGCCGGCTCGGCCGTTTGCTGAAACCGTATCTGCGCCTTTCCGTGCCGGCGATCGCGACCCTGATCGGCTTCGCCGGCGTTGTGGAACTGACCTCCTTCCTCACCATCGGCGAGGCGCAGGGCAAGCACCTGGAGTTGTTCGGCGAAACGATCCACGCGCGGACGTTCCAGCCCTGGTTGGTAACCGCCGTCCTGCTGATTGGCGGTGGCTACTGGCTGAGATGGGAAATCCGCGCCTTCGCCCAGGTCTGGGAAGATCTGACGGCTGATCTGAAGGAGAGGAGCCTGTGACGGAAGCGACAGCCCTCAGCCTGAAGAATGTGTGCAAGCGCTTCGGTCAGGTGGAGATCATTCGCGGGGTCGATCTCGACCTTGTCAGGGGCGAACGTCACGCCATCATCGGGCCGAACGGCGCCGGCAAGACCACGCTGTTCAACCTGATCAGCGGCCGCTTTCCGATCTCGTCCGGCAGCATCTCACTGAACGGCATCCGCATCGACCAGTTGCCGCCACAGCGGATCAACCGTCTGGGTCTGTCTCGCAGCTTCCAGATCACCTCGATCTTTCATCGCATGACGGTGTTCGAGAACATCCGCTGCGCGCTGCTCTGGTCACGCGGCTACCGGTATTCGTTCTGGAGTCCGCTCTGGGCGCAAAAGGCGCTCAATCAGCGCGCCGAACAACTCCTGGGGGAGCTGAACCTGAGCGCACGACGCGATTTACCGGCCGGCCTGCTCTCCTACGCCGAGCAGCGCGCATTGGAGGTTGGAATTACCATCGCCGGCGGCGCCACGGTCATCCTGCTGGACGAACCCACCGCGGGAATGAGTCACAGCGAGACCGAATACGCGCAGGCGTTGATCAGGCGCGTAACGGAAGGCAAGACGCTGGTGATGGTGGAGCACGACATGCGCGTCGTGTTCGGCCTCGCCGATACGATCAGCGTGGTCGTCTATGGCCAGGTGATCGCGTCCGGTAAACCGGAGGAGATCCGCGCCAATCGCGCCGTGCAGGAAGCCTATCTTGGGGCATTGACCGAGTGATGGCGAACAACGCGAACATGCTGGAAGTGCAGGATCTGCACGCCTATTACGGCAAGAGCCACATCCTGCACGGCGTTCACCTCAATGTCGGAGAGGGCGAGATCGTTAGCCTTCTGGGTCGCAATGGCGTGGGCCGTTCGACCACCTGCAAGGCAATCATGGGGCTGGTAGAACCGCAGGGCAGCGTCAGGTTCCGCGGCCGGGAACTGGCGGGCCTGCGTACCGATCTGATTTCGCGCGCCGGCATCGGCTATGTGCCGGAAGACCGCCAGGTATTTCCCACCCTCACAGTACGACAGAACCTGGAGCTCGGCCTGCGCCGGTCCGGCGTGTTCGGGCGCTGGAACTTCGACGATGTATTCAGGCTGTTTCCGAACCTGGCCAGCCGACAGAGCAATGTCGCCGGCGTGCTGTCGGGCGGTGAGCAGCAGATGCTGACCATATGCCGCACGTTGATGGGGGATCCCGACCTGATCCTGATCGACGAACCGACGGAGGGCCTGGCGCCTCGGCTGGTGGGGCTGGTGGGCGAACTGCTGGGGGAGATTGCCAGGCGTGGCATCTCCATCCTGCTCGTCGAGCAGAAACTGACGATCGCACTGCGGATCTCGCACCGACTTTATGTAATGGGGCACGGCCAGATCGTGTTCGAGGGTAAGCCGGCTGATCTGGATGCCAATGCAACGGTGCGGCAGGAGTGGCTGGAGGTTTGAGTCGGTGGGGCGTGAAGCTCCGAACCGGGTCTCGATGGCGTGCAGGGAGACGTACCCGTATTTCAGCGTGCGTCACCGCCGCGTCCATCTAGCCGTCACGCCCGCCCGTGGAGGCGCACACCCGCGTCTTGCAGCACGCCGGTGAACCGCGGCGAGGTGAACTGGTTCCCTGGTCCGTGTTGAAGATGTCCGACCGCCCGAAACCGCCAGTGCCACGCGCGTCGTGAACTCCACCGAATACCGGGTCCGCTTGCCTGTCATCGGGTCCATCCACTTCTCAGGGCGAAGCGAGCTTGCGCACCTCTCCGAAGACCGGGGACCTTGACGCGGGAGGGGGTGCAGCCGGGGGCAACGCCCGGACGCTTGCCTGCGCGCCACCACACTGGTCGAATAGCGCCATGGATCGTCATTTCGACTGCCTGATCGTCGGCGCCGGCATCATCGGTCTGGCACACGCGCTGGCTGCTGCCCGTCACGGACTGCGCGTTGCCGTGTTGGATCGCGATGCCCGTGCGGTCGGTGCGTCGATCCGAAATTTCGGCTTCATCACCGTCACCGGGCAGCAGGCGGGCATCACCTGGCAGCGCGCGCGCCGCACCCGCGACGTGTGGGCCGAGCTGTGTCCGCAGGCCGGGATTCCGGTGTTGCAGCATGGGCTGTTGATGTGCGCGCGGCGTCCGGAGGCGCTGACCGTGCTGGATGAATTCGCTGCCGGTCCGATGGGGGCGGGATGCCGCGTGGTGCGCGGCCATGGCATGGCGATCTACGCGCCGGCGCTGCGTGGCGACCTGGCCGGTGCCTTGGTCAGTCCGCACGAATTGCGCGTGGAGAGTCGCGAGGCGATCCCACGTCTGACCGCCTGGCTGACCGAAACCCAGGGCGTGACGCTGTTGCCGCGCGTCGCCGTGCACGCGGTGGAGACCGGTCGGGTGGAGACGTCTGCCGGGGTCTTCACGGCCGATCACATCGTGGTCTGTCCCGGCACCGACCTGGTGACGCTGTTTCCCGACCGCATCGCGCGCCGTCGCATCACACTGTGCAAGCTGCACATGCTGCGCATCGGATCACCCGGATGGCACCTGCCGGCGCCGGTGATGAGTGATCTCGGCCTGGTGCGGTACCTCGGCTATGCGGGCTGCGCATCCTTGCCGGCCTTGCAGGCGCGGCTGCGTGACGAGCAGCAGGCCTGGCTGGACGACGGCATCCATCTGATCGCGGTGCAGGGGGAAGATGGTTCGCTGGTGGTGGGCGACAGCCACCATTACGGCGACGCGCATGATCCGTTCCAGCCGCGCGCGGTGGACGATCGGATCCTGGCGGAACTGCAGGCGGTGCTGCAGGTGCCGACACCGCGCGTGGTCGAGCGTTGGGTCGGTGTCTATCCGTCCGGTCCGGACACTGCGTTCATCGAGACGCCGATGCCCGGCGTACGGCTGGCCATGGTCACCAGCGGCACCGGCGCCAGCACCGGATTCGCGCTTGCGGAGGAAACCTTGGCCGATCTGCTGCAACTTTCCGCACCACCGCATGGACGTGCGGCATGCGCGTGAAGGCCGTCATTCTCGACTGGGCCGGCACCGTGGTGGATCACGGCAGCCGTGCGCCGATGGGGGCCTTCGTGCGCGCCTTCGCGCAGTTCGGTGTCGATATCAGCATCGCGGATGCGCGCGGTCCGATGGGCATGGCCAAGCGCGACCATATTCGCGCCGTGGGTCAGGCGCCTTCGGTGCAAGCCGCCTGGCGGGCGAAGCACGGACGCGATTTTACCGAAGCCGACGTGGATGCGATCTTTGACGTGTTCGAACCGATGAACATTGCCGCGGTGCGCGACCATGCCGATGTCATTCCCGGTGCGATCGACGCGATTGACGCGTTGCGTGCGCGCGGGCTGCGCATCGCCGGCACCACCGGTTACACGCGGCCGATCATGGATGTGCTGGAACCGATTGCCGCGGCTGCCGGTTATGCGCCGGAGTTCACAGTATGCGCCGGCGAACTTCCGGCCGGGCGGCCGAGCCCATTGATGATGTGGCATGCGATGGCGAGATTGGGCGTGTGGCCGGCGGATCGCGTGGTGAAGGTGGATGACACCGCGCCGGGTATCGGCGAGGGCGCCGCGGCGGGCACCTGGACGGTCGGTGTGACGCTCAGTGGCAACACCACCGGCCTGTCGGCGGAGGAACTCGCGGCGCTGTCGAATGATGCGCGCGTCGAATTGCGCGCAGCGGCCGAGGCGGAGCTCGCCGGCGCGGATTTCTTCATCGACAGCATTGCGGAACTGCCGGCGACGATTGAAACCATCGACATGTTGCTGGCGGCGGGACGACGGCCGAAAGGTGAGGTCCGGGCATGAAAAACTCCACCGATGTCGTGGTCGTCGGCGCCGGCGCCGCCGGATTTGCCGCCGCTCTGAGTGCCGCGGAGTCGGGAGCCTCTGTTCTGCTGCTGGAAAAGCAGGTCGAAACCGGCGGCAGTTCGCGGATTTGCGGTGGGTTGCTGGCCTTCGCCGGCACCGATTTGCAGCGACGCAACGGCATCGAGGATTCGTCCCAGTTGCTGTTTGACGATTTGCGTGAGGTTGGACGCAATGCAAACGATCCGGCGCTGGTGCGCGCCTACACCGACAATCAGTTGGCGACCTATCAGTGGCTGTGCGATTTGGGTGTTCAGTTTGGACCTCGGCCGGACGCATCCTCCGGCCAATCGGTGCCGCGCTGCCATGTGATCGATCCCGACGCGATGATCGAGCAGCTGGCGGCGCATGCGCGCGCGCAGCCCCGCATCGAATTCGTGATTCAGGCTGCGGCCACGCGGCTGCTGCGCCAGGATGGCCGCGTGCATGCCGTGCGCCTGCGGCATGACGGCAGGGAACACGACATCGCGGTGCGCCGTGGTGTCGTGCTGGCGGCCGGTGGTTTCACGCGCAACGAGGAGCTGATCCGCACCTTCGTGCCGAAGCAGGCGAAAGCCTGGGTCTCCGGCGGCGAAGGCAATACCGGTGACGGATTGCTGATGGCCTGGCAACTCGGCGCCGGCATTCGCGATGTCGCCTATATCCAGGGCACCTATGGCAAGCACCCGACCAACCACACCACGCGCCACAGCCTGTTGTCGGTCTACAAGGGCGCCATCGCCGTGAATCTCCAGGCCCAGCGTTTCGTCGATGAGTCACTCTCCTACAAGCTGCTCGGCACCGCATCGCTGGAACAGTCCGGTGATCACACCTGGCAGATCTTCGACCAGCGTATCTTCGATACGCATGAGGAGGATGTCTCGATTTTCGACGTCAGGCATCGGATGCAGGACGGGATGCTGGCGGTGGCGGATACGCTGGAAGATCTCGCGGCGCAGACCGGACTGCCGGAAGCGGCGCTGGTGGACACGGTGGAGCGTTACAACGCCGCCGTGCGCGACGGTGTCGACACCGAATTCGGCCGCCGCCACCTCGTGCACAACCACGGCACGCTGCTGCCGATCGCGGAGCCGCCATTCTACGCGCATGCCTCCACCGCCGCACTGTACGGCACCTATTGCGGCGTCACGGTCGACCCGACGATGCAGGTGCTGGACGTGTTTCATGAACCGATTGCCGGCTTATGGGCCGCCGGCGAAATGGTGTCGGGCCTGCACGGCGCCGCCTACATGACCGGCTCCGCCCTCGGCAAGGCGTTGATCTTCGGCCGCATCGCCGGCGCATCGGCCGCCGCGCAATGACCTGCGAGATCGGCGTCGACATCGGCGGCACCTTCACCGACGTGGTGTGCCGCCTGCCGGACGGCGCAGTCCGCATCGCCAAGCTGCCGACCACGCGCGGCGATCCGAGCAAGGCCGTGCTCGCAGCGCTGCACATGGCGCGCGACGAATGGGGCGTGGCGCCGGAGTCGGTCACCCGTTTTACCCACGGCACCACGGTCGCCACCAATGCTGTGCTGGAACGCAAGGGCGCGCGGATCGGCCTTGTCACCACCGAAGGCTTTCGCGACGTGCTGGAAATCGGCCGGCAGATGCGCCACCAGATGTACGACCTGGTGCTGCAGCCGGAAACCCCGGTGTTTCTGGCGCCGAGCCGCTATCGCAAGGAGGTGCGGGAGCGGCTGGATGCACAGGGCAACGTGCTGACGCCGCTCGACGAAGCCGATGTGCAGCGCGCCGTTGCGGAACTGACCGATGCCGGCGTGCAGGCGATCGCGGTGTGCCTGCTGTTCTCCTTCCTCGACCCCACGCATGAACGCCGCATCCGCGACATCATCGTCGCCGCGCATCCCGACCTGCCGGTGTCGCTGTCGAGCGACGTCGATCCCGCCTTCCGCGAATACGAGCGCACCTGCGCCACCGCGTTCGATGCGTATATCAAGCCGGTTGTCGCGGATTACCTGGCGAACATGGAACGCGGACTCGCCAGCGCCGGGCTGAAGGTTCCGTTGCAAGTGATGCAGTCGCGCGGCGGGTTGATGTCCTCCGTGGTGGCGCGCCAGCGTCCGGTGCGGCTGTTCCTGTCGGGTCCCGCCGCCGGCGTGGTGGGCGGGTTGGAAGCGGGCAAGGCGGCTGAACAGCGTGATCTGATCACGGTGGATATCGGCGGCACCTCCTGCGACATCGCCTTGATCACCGATGCCGCGCCGCTGATCCGCAGCGAGGGCGTGATCGACGGCTATACCGTCCGCGTGCCGATGGTGGATGTCACCGCGATCGGCGCCGGCGGCGGCTCGATCGCCTGGCTGGACGGCGCGAGGTCGTTGCGCGTCGGTCCGCATTCAGCCGGCTCGGAACCAGGCCCCGCCTGCTACGGTCGCGGCGGCGAACTGCCCACCGTCACCGATGCCTCCGTGGTACTCGGCTATATCGCACCGGAACGCTTCGCCGGCGGTACGCTGTCGCTGCAACCCGACCTGGCGCACGACGCCATCGACCGCGTCATCGCCACGCCGCTCGGCATGACCGTGCAGCAGGCCGCGCTCGGCATCCATCGCGTGCTGAACGCGCAAATGGCGGAAGCAATTCGTCTGGTGTCGATCGGCCGCGGCATCGATCCGCGCAGCTATGCGCTGCTGCCGCTGGGCGGCGGCGGTCCGATGCATGCCTGCGCCCTGGCGGAAGAACTCGGCATCACCACCATCGTCATCCCGCCGCATCCCGGCGTGCTCTCCGCCGCCGGTCTGCTCGGCGCGCCGGTCGAACACGAAGTCGCCGCGGCCTTCCCCTGCAAGCTGGATGCGTTGCGGCAGGATGCGTTGCAGGCCGCGCTGCAGGAGCTGGACGCACGCTGCCACGCGTTGATGCAGGCAGAAGGAATCCTTGGCCCGCAAATCCGTCACTTCGCCGATGTCTGCTATGTCGGCCAGTCGTATCATCTGGAAGTGCCGCTGCTGACGCATGATGCCGACGCGATCTATCGGTCGTTCCTGGCGGCGCATGATCGCGTCTACGGCCACGCCACGCAGGTGCCGGCGAAGATCGTCAACCTGCGCAGCGTGCATCGCGCCCAGTCCGGCGCGGTGGCGATCGGCACCGCAACGACCGCCGCGCCGCAGCCGCCCGGCACCCGCGCCATCCGCATTCGCGATCACGCCGAACCGGTGCCCGCTGCGATCTGGGACCGCGCCGCCTTCACCCCGGATACGCGCGTGCCCGGCCCCGCCATCATCGAGCAGAGCGATACCACCACGCTGGTGGAACCCGGCTGGACCGCGCGTCTGGCGCAGGCCGGCGCCCTGTTGCTGGAGCGAAACGCATGAGCGAACTCGATCCGATCACCATCGAGGTGACCCGCCACAAGCTGGAAGGCATCGCCAATGAGATGCAGTCCACGCTGCTGCGCAGTTCGTTCTCGCCGATCGTGAAGGAAGGGCTGGACGCATCCGCCGGGCTGTTCACCGCGGATGGCCAGACTCTGGCGCAGGCCTGCGCGATCCCGATCCATCTGGCGACGCTGATCCCGGTGCTGCGCAAGATGATCGAGACCTTCCCGCCCGACCGGATGCACCCGCAGGACACCTTCCTGCTCAACGACCCGTACACCGGCGGCACCCATCTGCCGGATATCGCCATCGTCCAGCCGATCATCCATCGCGGCAAGCTGATCGCGTTCAGCGCGGCGATGACGCATCACCAGGATATGGGCGGGCTGTCCGCCGGCTCGGTGCCCACCAACGCGACCGAAATCTTCCAGGAAGGCCTGCGCCTGCCACCGCTGAAATTCCGTGACGCCGGCGTGCTGAACGAGACCCTGGTCAGCATCATCCGGCAGAATGTACGCATCCCCGACACGGTGATGGGCGACATCCACGCGCAGGTCGCGGCCTGCAGCATCGGCGCGCGGCGCATGGGGGAACTCGCCGACCGGCACGGCCACAACGCCCTGACCGCCATCTTCGACGAGCTGCTGAGCCGGTCGGAGCTCATGACCCGCCAGGCGCTCGCGCGGATTCCGCCGGGGACGTATCGTTACGTGGATCATCTCGACAATGATGGCATCGAGCTGGACAAGCCGATCCGCATCGAGGTCGCGGTGACGGTGAAAGATCAAGGCATCCATATCGACTTCACCGGCACCTCGCCGCAGGTGCGCGGACCGTTGAACTGCGTGCCGTCCGGCTCGCTCGCCGCCGCCTGTTTCGCGATCCGCGCGCTGACCGATCCGGCGATCCCGACCAATGCCGGCTGCTTCCGCCCGATCTCGCTGTTTCTGCCGCCGGGCAGCCTGGTGAACCCGCAGGAACCGGCGCCGGTCAATGCGCGCACCTCCACCATCAAGCGCATCGCCGGCTCGATCATCGGCGCGTTGGCGGATGTGCTGCTCGACAAGGTGCCCGCGCCGTCTGCCGGCGAGATGCTGATGGTGGCGTTCGGCGGCCGGCAGAGCACCGGCGAAAGTTTCGTCACCGGCGACCTGATCGCCGGCGGCAGCGGCGCGTCTTCGGTCAGCGACGGGGTGGACGTGATCGAGACCGACGCCACCAACTGCATGAACCTTCCGGCCGAGGCGATGGAGATGGAAACCCCGATCCGCCTGCATCGGGTGGCGCTGCGCGCCGGGTCCGGCGGTGCCGGTGAACATCGCGGCGGCCTCGGCACCGAGCGGGAATACGAGGTGCTGGTGGACAACGTCACCTTCACCCATCGCGGCGAGCGTCACTTCTCCGCCGCACGCGGCGTGTTCGGTGGCGGCGACGGCGCATTCGCGGAAGGCATTATCCTGCGCCGCGACGGCTCGCGCGAGGTGATTCCGTCCAAGGTGGTGACACGGCTGATGCAGGGGGACCGGGTGATCGTGCGCACCGCCGGCGGCGCCGGCCATGGCGATCCGCACAGGCGCGATCCGGCCGCGGTGGCGGCGGATGTGGCGGACGGAAAGCTGGCCGCGACCGGGTGAGCAACCGTCGTCCCGGGCCGGGGCGCGTCTTCTTCCGGTCGACCCGGGCGAAGGCCCAGGAATACGCGGCTGCTTCCCCATGCGCGTCAGGACAGAGCAAGACGCGGCATGCGAGCCGCCCCCCCCGTCCCGCCTCCCTCGTCATGGCCGGGTCAAGCCCGGCCATGACGGAGAGCAAACGTCCCCACCTGCAACCCTGAACCGGCATGGCAATCTTCTTCACCGCGGACACACATTTCCATCACGCCGCCGCGCGGCCGTTCTATCGCCGCCCCTTCGCCTCGGTGGCGGAGATGGATGCAGCCATGCTGGCCCGCTGGAACGACACCGTGGCCCCGGACGATGAGGTCTGGCACCTCGGCGACTTCGCCCTCCGGCTGCGATCCGACGAAGCCGCCGATCTGCTGCGCCGACTGCACGGGCGCAAACATCTTGTCATCGGCAACAACGATCCGCCCGCCATCGCGTCGCTGCCGGACTGGACCAGCGTGCAGCCCTACGCCGAGATCACGCTCGACGACACGCGCCTGGTGCTGTGCCACTACCCTTTCCGTACCTGGAACGGCATCGCCAAGGGCGCACTGAACCTGCACGGCCACAGCCATGGCCGGCTGAAGCCGTTGCCGCGCCAGATCGATGTCGGGGTCGACGTCTGGGATTTCCGGCCCGTCACTCTGGCGCAACTGCGCACCAAACCGCGCTGACGGCACGATTGGTCCGGTGCAGCCCCTCGCAACCGGCCCTTTATGGTATCATCCGATTTCGGCAGGTCGTGCCTGATCTGCTGTTGCGTGGAGGTCGCCGTGGAAACCGTGCGCGTGGTGTGTGGGCATGACTGTCCGGACATGTGCTCCCTGTTGGCGCATGTCGAGGACGGGCGGGTGATCCGCATCGAAGGCGATCCCGACCAGCCGCTCACCGCCGGTTTCGCCTGCGGCAAGGTGAACCGCGACACCGAACTGGTGCACTCGCCGGAGCGTCTGGCGACGCCGCTGCGTCGGGTCGGCGCCAAGGGGGAAGGGCGATTCGAGCCGATCACCTGGGACGCCGCGCTGGACGAGATCACTGCCCGTTGGAAGTCGATCATCGCTGAATCCGGCCCGCTCGCACTGCTTGGTTACGCCTACAGCGCGCATCAGGGCCTGATGAACCGCGGTCTGCCGAACGGCATGTTCCATGCGCTCGGCACCAGCCGGCTGTGGGGCGGCACGGTCTGCGACAGTTGCTGTGAGGCCGCCTGGGACGCCGCGGTCGGTCCGATCGGCGGCGCCGATCCGGAATCGATCTCCGAGTCCGATCTGATCATCTGCTGGGGCGCCGACCTGTTCGCCACCAATGTGCATGTCTGGGCCAAGGTGGAGGCGGCACGCAAGCGCGGCGTCCAGTTCATCGTCATCGATCCGCGGCGCACCCGCTCCGCCCAGGCAGCCGACTGGTATCTGCCGATCCGCATCGGCACTGACGCGGCGCTCGCACTCGGCATCATGCATGTGCTGGTGCGCGACAATCTGGCGGACCGGGATTATCTCGCCGCCCACACCATCGGCTTCGACCGGGTCGAGCGGGAGATCCTGCCCCGTTTCACCCCCGACTATGTGGCTGATGTGACCGGCCTGACGCCGGCCGATGTCGAGCGGCTCGCCGCGCTCTACGGAGCCGCGAAGCGCTCCTTCATTCGCCTCGGCTTCGGCATGTCCCGCTTCACCCATGGCGGCCAGGCGGTGCGCACCGTCGCGCTGCTGCCCGGGGTCACGGGCGCCTATGGTCGTTACGGTGGCGGTGCGCTGCTCGCCACCGCGGCGTCTTTCGACCTCAACTACAATGCCGTGCGCAAGCCGTCCGGGCCGACGGCAACCCGGACCGTCAACCACCTGAAGCTGGGTGAGGCGCTGCTGGAACTGTGCGATCCGCCGATCCGCGCGCTGTTCATCGCCGCCAACAATCCCGCGGTGACCAATCCGGACACCGCCAAGATCCGCGCCGGTCTTGCGCGGGAGGACCTGTTCACCGTCGTGCACGACCCGTTCCTGTCGGTGACCGGGCGCTATGCCGATATCGTTTTGCCGGCCACGACCTATCTGGAGACCGAGGATTTCTTCCGCGCCTATGGCAGCTATTACATGCAGTACAGTCACCGCGCGGTGGCGCCACAGGGCCAAGCCTGGTCCAACCTGCGCCTGGCGCAGGAACTGGCGCAGCGCATGGGGCTGACCGACAGCGTGTTCCGCATGTCGCAGCCGGAGATCCTGCGTGAGCTGTTCCACGGCGCCGGCGGTGCGGCCGCGGCGCACACACCCGAGGCGCTGTTCTCCGGCGGGCCGGTCTCGATCGGCCCGAAGGGCGGACAGGAATTCCGTACCCCGTCCGGCAAGCTGGAATTCCACTCCGAGGCGCTGGCGGCGCAGGGCCTGCCGCCACTGCCGGATTGGCAGCCGGACCCCGAGGAGGCGCTGTACAGCAGCGAATTCCCCCTGCGCCTGCTGACCGCGCCGGGCTATTTCCAGAGCCACACGGCGTTTTCCGGCGTGGCTTTCCTGCGCGGTCGGGAAGGGGCGCCGGGCTGTGTGCTGCATCCCAAGGACGCGGCCGCGCGCAATCTGCAGCAGGGGCAACAGGTCAGGCTGTTCAACCAGCGTGGTTCGATCGGGCTGATCCTGCAGGTCCGTGATGAGGTGCAGCCAGGGGTCGTCCTGGTGGCTGGCCAGCGCCCGGACGGCGAGGCTGTGTCCGGAACGATCAACATGCTGTGCGGCGACAGCTTCACCGATATGGGCGAAGGTGCAACCTATCAGAGCACCTGGCTGGAGGTTACCGCCTGGTAGGTCGTTGACAGCGGCGTGTCAGACCAGCGACATGGCCGCTCGGCCGCTGCGGTGCAGCAGACGACAACAGGGCGGGTCAGGGATGGCTTCTGGGTTGGCGCGACTCGAACGCGCAGGTGTGAGTGTGCTCATCTGGATCGGCATCGCGCTGATCGGCGTGCCGCTGCTGCTGACGCTCTATCTCAGCGTGTTCAACGAAAAGCTGATCCTGTTCCCGCCGCATGGCTACACGCTGTCCTGGTACGCGGCGATCCTGCCCACCTTCGGCAGCGCCATCCTCACCAGCCTGGAGTTGGGCGTCGCCGCGGTGATCGGCAGCCTGCTGCTGGGTATCCCCGCCGGCATCGGCCTGTCCCGCCACCGGTTTCGCGGCCGCGGCCTGGTCTCCATGCTGCTGCTCGCCCCGCTCACCGTCCCCGGCATCGCGCTGGGTCTGGCGATCTACATCATGCTGGTGATGATCGACGAGAACGCCCGCACCATGCTGACGGGCTCGTTCGTCGGTCTGGTGCTGTCGCATGTGCTGGTCACCACGCCCTGGGTGGTGCGGCTGTGCCTTGCCAGCCTGTCCAATCATGACCGTGCCGCCGAGGAGGCGGCGGCCAGCCTGGGCGCCGGTCCGCTGCGGGTGATCTGGCGGGTGACGCTGCCCGCCATGCGGTCCGGCATCATCGCTGCCGCGCTGTTCGCCTTCGTGATCTCGTTCGAGAACCTGGAGCTCGCGCTGTTCCTGACCAGTCCGGGCGTGACCACGCTTCCGGTCGCGGTGCTGCAATATCTGGAATACCACATCGATCCGCTGGTCTCCGCCATCGCGGTCGCGCAGACGGCGGGCATTGCCGCGCTGCTGTTGCTGCTGGATCGCTTCATCCGGCTCGGGCGGGTCGTGGCATGAGCGAGGCGGCCGCAGCCCTTACGCTCGATCGGCTGAGCAAGCAGTTCGCGCAGCATCGGGTGGTGGACGACGTCAATCTCGATGTCGCCGCCGGTGAAATGATCGTGCTGCTGGGTCCGTCCGGCTGCGGCAAGACCACGACCTTGCGCATGATCGCGGGGTTCATGGCGCCGAGCGAAGGGGATATCCGGCTGGATGGGCAGAGTATCACCGGGCTGCCGACGCATCGGCGCGACATGGGCATCGTGTTCCAGAGCTACGCGCTGTTCCCGCATCTGACGGTGGCGCGCAATGTCGCCTTCGGGCTGGAGATGCGGCGCATGGCAGCCGAGGCCAGCCGTCGCCGTGTCGCCGAGATGCTGCGCCTGGTGAAGCTGGATGCCTTCGCCAACCGGCTGCCGCGGCAGCTTTCCGGCGGGCAACAGCAGCGCGTGGCGCTGGCCCGCGCATTGGCGATCCATCCGCGCCTGCTGCTGCTGGATGAGCCGCTGTCCAATCTGGACGCGTCGTTGCGTGGCGAGATGGCGCGCGAGATCCGTATCCTGCAGCGCGATCGCGGCATCACCACGATCATGGTGACGCATGACCAGACCGAGGCGATGGCGATGGCCGATCGCCTTGTGGTGATGAGCGACGGGCGCGTGCAGCAGATCGGTGCGCCGGAGGACGTGCATATGCGTCCGGCCAACCCCTTCGTGGCGCGCTTCATCGGCGGCAGCAATGTCGTGGGCGGGCGGTTCGAGAGCGGCCGGCTGCACCTGCCCGATGGGACGATGGTGACGCTGGCCGGGCGCTACCATGCCAGCGGTGACGCGACCCTGGCGATCCGCCCCGACAGCGTGCGGCTGGGCGCGCCGGACCACCCGGATGCGCGAGTGTGCGGAGAGGTGGAACTGTGCACCTATCTCGGCACGGTCGTGGAACATGTGGTACGCGTCGGCCCCGACACCGAGCTGCTGGTGCGCCGGCCCGGCGTCGGGCCGGATGCGGCTCCGCGCCATGCCGCCGGCGCGCAGGTGGCGCTGCTGTGGAGTGACGACCAGGAACGTCTGTTCGACAACGCCGACCGCGTAGTGGCACCGGTCGCTGCGGGACCAACCATGACAAGGGAGACCAATCATGCCTGAGTTCAAACTGTCCCGCCGCGGTGTACTGGCCGGCGCGACGCTGCTGGCCGCGCCCGCCATCCTGACCCGGCGTGCGCGAGCCGCGGAGCAGTGTGTGGTCGGCACCTGGGGCGGCGACTATGCGCGCCTGCTGCGGGAGAACATCGATGAGCCGATCCTGAAGCCCGAGGGTGTCACCGTGGTGCAGGATATCGGCGACGAGCAGCCGCGGGTCGCCAAGATGTACGCGCAGAAGCGGTTGCCGCACGGCACGATGGACATCGCCTGCCTGGGTGCGTTGAACGGGTACCGCGTCACCGAGGCGGGACTGGTCGAGGAACTGGACGAGAAGAAGGTTCCCAACCTGAAGCACGTGCATCCGAACCTGCGCGCGCCGGCCTTTGTGCCGCATATCTATAGCGCGCAGGTGCTCGTGTACAACCCGAACACGGTGAAGGAGCCGCCGAGCAGCCTGGGCGATCTGCTCGATCCGAAATGGAAGGGCAAGATCGGCATGGTCAGCACGGTCGCGCCCTGGGTGATGATGGCGGCGAGCCTGTTCGAATCCGGCACCACCACCGATTTCGACAAGGCCAAGTCGTACATGCAGAAGCTCAGCGCGAACGGGCTGCGGCTGTATCCGGAGACCGACACGCTCGCGCCCGCCTTCAAGTCCGGCGAGATAGAGGTCGGCATCATCTGGCTGGCGCGCACCGTGATGTGGCAGAACGCCGGCTTTCCGGTGAAGGGGCAGTTCCCCAAGGAAGGCGCCATTCTTTACGTCTCCGGCATGGCGATCCCGAAGAACGCGCCGGACAAGGAGGCTGCCTACAAATACATGGATGCGATGCTGAATCCGGCGGCGCAGCAAGGATTCGCCGCGCATATGGGCTATCTGCCGACGGTGGATGACGCGCCGCTGACCGGAAAGGTGGGCGAGCAGCTCGCGTTGCCGGAGCCGAAGCCGAAGCTGGTGCAGGCCGACTACGCTGTGTTGTCCAAGGAACTGCCGAACCTGAACGATTGGTGGTTGAAGAACGTTCAGCATAGCTGATGCCAGCATAGCGGATGAGCGCGAAGGGCAGCATGGCGCTGAGCGCGGCCGGCAGCGGTGACACCGTTCGCCGGCCGCGGGCCGCAGCGCGGTCGGAGTGGCCTGCCGCGGCGGCGTTGCTGGGGCCGGCAAGTCTGTTGATGCTGCTGATGCTGGTGGTGCCACTGGCGTTTCTGGCACGCGACAGTTTCAATCGCTACGATCCCACCGAGCTGATGATCGCGGCGGTGACGCCGGAGAATTATCTGCGGTTCTTCGCCGATCCGTTCTATTGGGATGTGCTGATCACCACCATCCGCGTCTCGGTGATCGTGACCGCGGTCTGCCTGGTGATCGGGCTGCCGATGTCGTGGCGCCTGGCCCGCACCACCAGCCGGTGGAAATCGGCCCTGGTGGTGCTGACTGTGCTGCCGCTGTTCATCGGCTCCACCACACGCACGGCGGGCTGGATGATTCTGTTCGCGCGTGGCGGGATGCTGGACATTTTTGCCCGCCGGCTGTTCGACGCTGGTCCGGTCAATCTGATGTATGCCGAACCGGCGGTGATCGCCGGCATCATCGCAATCAACCTGCCGTTCACGGTGCTGACGCTGCAGAGCGTGTTTGAGGGCATCGATCCGCGACTGGAGGAAGCGGCGGCGTCGATGGGCGCCGCGCCGACGCGCGCGTTCTGGCGCATCGTGTTTCCGCTGGCGCTGCCGGGCGTGGTGATTGCGGCGGTGCTGTGCTTCATCCTGTGCATGAATGCGTTTGCCACGCCGGTGTTGCTGGGTGGGCCGCGCTTTCACATGATGGCGCCGTTGCTGTTCTGGGCGTTCAGCAGCGACAACAACTGGCCGTTCGCGGCGGCGATTGCTTTCATTCTGATGGGCACGACGCTGGGGCTGACTGGGCTGGCGAATTTCCTGATCCCGCGCCGCTACGCCGCGCGGTAGGGGATGTAGTAAGCGTCGTGGCGTTGCCCCGAACCCCACCAGGAGGCTTTGCCTCCTGGACTTCCAGCAAAGGCTCGCCTTTGCAATCGGATTCGGTTTGGGGTGGGGAGGGGGCGCAATCGCCTCGGACCAAACGATCATCACGACCGACCCCCTCACCACCCCAAACAGTAATCGGTTCCAAGGTCCGGGCCCTTGGCGGGGATGCAAGGGGCAGCGCCCCTTGCTGGGGGTTTCGGGGGCAACGCCCCCGATGCTTACTGCGCCTCCTACCAAGTGCGATGCATGGGACAGGCCGCTGAGCTCCGCTCAGCCGCCCGCGCTTTCGCTCCATCGCCGCATCAGCGTGTTGGACGGCAGCGATTCGTCCAGCAGCTTGCGTGCGATCTCCACCCCCGCGACCGGCAGCAGCGCGGGATCCAGCAGCCCGATCTGCACCAGCACCGACGCCTGGTCCCAATAGATGTGCTCGTTATACAGCCGGTCGCCGCGGAACCGCACGATCGCGACCAGCGGGATTTCCACATACTTCCCGGTCGGCGCCACGCCTGGCAGCATCCAGTCGATCTCGATGTCGTGGGTGAAGCAGAACAGCATCTCGTCGACGATCCGGTCTGCCCCGATGGTGCGGCTGATCGGCACCAGCCTGGTGTCCGCCGGCGTCTTCGGAATGAAATGATGCTGATAGAAGCGCAGCAAATCCGCATATCCCACACCGCCGGTCATGGTGGGAATGTGGTTGACATAGGGCTGCGCCACCATGGTGTGCATGGTCGCCGCAGCGTCCCGATCGCCGAACTCGCACTTCGTGTGTGCCTCCCACAGCGCCGACAGGTCGTAATGCGGCCCCATCGCCTGGCGCAGCGCCGCGATCGAGCGCGAATGCGCCATCAGCGTCGCCGCCTTGTCGAAGTTCGGCCGCTCGGGATTGGCGAAGGCGTGGCCGCAGCCGGGATAGACGAACACCTGCGCGTCGCCTCGCGCGGCGAGTGCCTGCACGACCACATCGCGCGCCGCCGTGGGCACGTAGGAATCGGTCTCGCCGAAATGCAGCACCAGCGGACAGGAGATTGCACCAGCCTCGTTCAGATGCGCCTCGATCCCGACGCCGTAATAGCCGATCGCGCAATCGACGCCGCAGCGCGCCGCCGCCAGCCAGGCCAGCTTGCCGCCGAGACAGAAACCCAGCGCTCCGACCTTTCCGGTGCATTCCGGACGGGCGCGCAGGCAGCGCAGCGCGGCGTCGATGTCCTGCATCGCCAGATCGGTTTCGAAACGCTGATACAGCGCCATCGCGCGCGCCATGTCAGCGTCGCTGTGGCCGAGCTCGATGCCGGGTTCCGCACGCCAGAACAGATCGGGGGCGAGCAAGACATAGCCTTCCTCGGCATAGTATTCCGCCACCGCGCGCATATGCGGCGTGATGCCGAAGATCTCCTGCAGCAACACCAGGCCTGGCCCGCGGCCGCTTTCCGGCACCGCCAGGTAGCCGCGGAATTTTCCTCCGCCCCCGATCTCGATCCACTCGCCGGCCATGCAATCCTCCCTCTGTCGCGTGGGTCCGTTCAGCCTTCGCGCAGCCCGGCGTCGCGCAGCATAGGCAGCACGCTGGCGATGAAATAGGGCAGCTCATCCTTGAAGTTGACGAAGGACAGCGCCACGCCGCGATATCCGATGGCGGACATCTGCAGCAGTTGTTCGACGATCGATGCCGGTGTGCCGATCAGCGGGAAGGTTCCTGCACCGCCGGCAAAGCGCTTGCGATGCAGTCGGTATGTCGCCGGATCATGCGAGCCGGAATGCGCCTGCTTGTCGCTCATGTGGCGATCGACCGCCGCGGTATCCTCCAGCGTAACGGCATATCGGTGGTAATAGGCCTCGGCCTCCGCCAGCGAGGGGCGGCACACCACGTGGGCCGTCGCAAGCGCACCAACGGTGCGGCCCGCGGACGTGGCGCGATGCGTCATGTCGGCCAGGGTCGTTCGCGCTCCGTTCAGGTCGACGAAGGTGGTGAGCAGGAAATCGGCATGACGCGCGGCGAAATCGCGACCCGCGGGTGAGAAGGCGGCGTTCACCGTGACGGGTCGCGGTGTCTGCACCGATCCGGGCTGACCCGATACGCCGCGCAGCCGGTAGTAGCGGCCGGAGAAGTCGAATGTCTCGCCGGCCAGGATGCGAGCCACGATCTCGGCCCATTCCTGGCCTTGGGCGTAGCGGTCCTCGAGCTGGGCCAGTCCGAACAGGCCGAACTCCTGCGGGTTCCAGCCGCAGACGATGTTCAGTCCGGCCCGCCCGCCGGATGCATGGTCCAGCGTGGCCAGCGCCTTGGCCGCGAACACCGGATGCACCATCGGCACGTGCACCGTCGCGAACAGGCCGATGCTGCGTGTTGCGCCGGCCAGGGCGGCGGCGAAGGTGAAGGTTTCAAAACTCCATTCGCGGCTGTTGGTGGCGCCGCCAAAGCCCTTCCAGCGCGCGATCGGCAGCACGAAGTCCAGCCCGGCCTGGTCGGCTATTTGGACCACCTGCAGGATTTCCGGCCACCGCGCCGGCCAGCGTTCCGCCGCCCGCGTCAGCGTCAGGCCGCCATCGGCATTGACGGCAAACAGGCCCAGCGTGAATCCGTTCGGGCCGCGCAAACTATGCAGCATGGTCTGCTCCGGTCGACAGGCAGGCAACGCCTGATGCGGCCAGCATAGCGCGGAACCGGCGGTTCGGCGCAGGGATCGCCCGCAGCGCCTGCATCCGTGCTTGCCGCTGCTGCTGGCGCACCGCAAACTCCATCGCTCTCATGCAAGGGAAAAGCGATGAAAGGCCTGTTCCTCGATGCTGTCGATGATCTCGCCGGGGTGTTCGCCCGCGTGGTGCGTCCGAGCGATCCGCCGGTGACGGTGAACCAGCAGGGCGAGGTCCCAGCGGAAGACCTGCCGCGTCTTCTTGCAGGCTACGATTTCCTGTTCGACGACCATACCCGTCTGCCGGCCGAGACCATGCGCCGCTGCACGGATTTGAAGCACGTCATTTTCCTCGGGACCGGTCCGCGCAGCTACATGAATCCGGAGGAACTGGCAGAACTCGGCATCACCGTGCACATCATCAAAGGCTACGGTGACACCGCGGTGGCGGAACACAGTATCGCGTTGATGTGGGCCGCGGCGCGTGGACTGGGGCGGATGGATCGCGGTATGCGCGCCGGCAACTGGCTGCGCACCGAGGGCATGGAGCTGACCGGCAAGACGCTGGGCCTGCTGGGCTTCGGCGGGATCGCGGCCGAGGTCGCGCGTATTGCACACGGATCCGGCATGCGCGTGCTGGCCTGGAACCGCTCGCCGAAATCCGCAGTCGGCGTCAGCTTTGTCACGCTGGACAGGCTGCTGGCCGAGAGCGACGTGCTGTCGGTGCATCTGCTGTTGAGCGATGAGACCCGCGGCTTTCTGGGCGCGGAGCAGATCGCGCGGATGCGGCCGGGATCGATCCTGGTGAACACGGCGCGCGGGGCGGTCGTCGATGAAGCGCCGATGATCGCCGCATTGCAAGGCGGCCATCTGCGGCATGCCGCGCTGGACGTGTTCGACAGCGAGCCGTTGCCCGCCGATCATCCGTTGACCCGGCTGGAGAATGTGACGCTTTCCGCCCATTCGGCGTTCCGCACGCCGGAGGCGAGTGACAACCTGATCCGCCGCGCGCTCGACATCGCCGGCGAACTGCAACGGGGGGCTGGGTAGGTTGCCTTTGGCGCGCCGGGACGTTCGCCGCAGCGTGTCTCGCCGGAACCGCCTCGCCGTGCCACTCTGCGATTTTGCGTGCTCTCGATATTGCATGCTTGCAGCACAACGCGCCACACGCGGCAGCGGCCGGGTTCGGGGGCGCCGTCGCACATCCGGTCGCCCTGACTCAACTCCCTCCCGCAGGTTCAGCCTTCCTTAACCGACCGCCGCGACAATGCCGCCACAGGTGCAGAGCACCAGCAAACCGAACGCGGGGCATCCCCGCGTCGCGGCGGCTGCCGAATGGGCGCATGGACAGTGGGGAGCTCCGACATTGTTCGCCGGCACGAGAAGTTCTTCCCCAACCAGGGGGTTCATGCCGATACCAGCGCATGCTGCATGACATCGCTGCTGTCCGACTACGCCTTCGTGCATCAGGTGCTGTCGTTCGAACGGGTGCACGATCTCAGGGTCACCACCGATTGTCAGAGCCTCAACACGTATCTGTCCTGCCACATTGCCGACGTACTGGAATATGGCGAAGCCTGCCTCGGCGCAGGGGAGCGGCAGCAGGTGCTTCGCCGCCTGATGAATCAGTATTACGAGTTCCCCGCGGTCAGTGTGCTGAAATTCAGGGGACGGGATTTCTGGGACTATTACACGGAGCGGCTGCGGGAGATCGGCCATCCATTGAGCCACCTGAGGTTGGCGGGTGCTGTCGGCAAGTCCGCGCTCTGCCTGATGATCGATCCGGCGCGTGCCGTTCGGGCGGTGATGAAGGAAATCGAATCGCAGCAGCTGCACACCTATGCCGACCGGCCGGGACCGTCGTTCCAGGGCGGGGGAAGCCGGGTGAGTGACGGGTGGCGGCGGTTCCCCCCTGTTGCCCGCGCGGGGGCGACGGTAATCTCGGCGCATCCGGCCCGCCTGGCGGAAGGGTAGACGCAGCGGACTTAAAATCCGAGGCCGAAAGGCGTGGGGGTTCAACTCCCCCGGCGGGCATGACGGCCTTTGGTTCCAGTGAATTGCGACCTGTTCATTGGGGCGGCGTTCCGGCGTGGCCCCCTCTGCCGCGGCAAATCCGGTCCAGCCGGGCGGGAATTGTGCTAGACGGCTGGTTTGTGGATTGGGCAACCCCACCCCGATCCGAACCCCGGCGTCCGACGGAGGCGCGGCCGCGAGCAGAGGTATCACGACGATGCATGAGCTGGTCTTCCTGTTCGATGTGGACAACACGCTGCTCAACAACGACCGTGTCCAGGCCGATCTCGACGTACATATTGCGTTGGAACACGGAACGGCCGCACGCAATCGTTACTGGGAGATTTTCGAGACTCTGCGCGGCGACCTTGGCTATGCCGATTATCTCGGCGCACTGGAACGCTACCGGCTGGAGGAGTTGCACGACCCGCGCGTGCTGCGGATTTCCAATTGGCTGGTAGACTATCCGTTCGCGGACCGACTGTATCCCGGCGCGTTGGATGCCGTGAAGTATGCGCAGCAATGGGCGCCCGTCGTGATCCTGTCGGACGGCGATGCCGTGTTTCAGCCGCGCAAGGTGGAACGTTCCGGCTTGTGGCGGGCGGTGGATGGTCATGTTCTGATCTACATCCACAAGGAGGAGGAACTCGCCGATGTGGAGCGCCTTTATCCTGCCAAGCGCTACGTCATGGTCGACGACAAGCTGCGCATCCTGGCTGCGATGAAGCATCAATGGGGGGACCGGGTGACCACGGTATTCCCCCGGCAGGGTCACTACGCCACCGATCCGCAAATCCTCGCTGGTTACCCATTGGGCGACATCCAACTCGACTGCATTGCGGATTTGCAGGGCCTCAACCGGTCAGCGTTCATGGCAGGGTAACAAACGCCTGCCCATTCATGGCGCCCCGTTCGGGCTGTCGCCCAGTTCGGGCTATCGGGCGTCACTCCACGCCGGCAGAGAGGTAGAATTCGAGGGCGGCGGCTCAGCTAGGCGATCCTGCTCCCTTGCATCTTGTCACGTTCGTGCGATATGTGCATCCGGGATGCGTAAATTTCCTGTGAGCGTAGCAATCCTCTAGCCACGTATGCCATCTTGTTTCCTTGTTAAACCGAAGAGGCTCGCGATGCCAAGCGATCCGCTGATTATCGAAGCAATCCAAAACGTTCGCGAGCTGTATTCGCTGGACGAATGGGCGGCGCTGCCGCAGCAGCAAATGACCTCGATGATTTATCAAGAAATCCGGCGGCTGGATTCGTTACGGGTAGCCGCGACGCTGCTTGACCTGCAGGCTGTCGTAAAGGCCGCCTGACCGTTTGCTTCGCCTCGCGCGCGCCGGCGGCCCCGTCGCCGGTACGCATCTGCCAGCACCGATGCTGTAACGCCCGAGCAGAGGCCCTTTTGGGCGCCCCTACTCAGGCGTTGTCGCGAGCATTGGTTGGTCAGCGCGTCTTACGCAGCGCGCTCTCCCCGACGTCCCTTACGGGGCGTGGACCCACCTTTGCGGCCCAGGCCGATTTCCCGCGCCAAAGCAGAGCGGCGCTCAGCGTAGCTCGGCGCCACCATTGGATAGTCATGCGGCAACGAGAATGCCTCACGATAGCCGTCAATGGTCAAATCGTGGTCGGTCTGCAGGTGCCGCTTGAGGATTTTGAACTTCCCCCCGCAGACCAGGCAGACAATGTGGTCCTCGAACACGGACCGCTTCACCGGCACGGCTGGCTCCGGGCGGGTCGGCTGCACCGGCTCCTGCCCGACGCTGGCCAAGGTTTCGCAAACCTGCCGGATCAGACTAGGCAGCTCGTCTGTCGGAACATTATTGTTGCCGACATGCGCGCTGACGATCTGAGCCGCCAGACCAAGTGTCCTCTCGTCCATATTTCCTCTTCCCCAACACTGCGAATCATCCTTATAGCATTATCGACTATTGCACTAGAGGGCGCGAGCGAGCGGTTTGTCGGTTAAAATTGCGACAACGTTCCTGCGAGCCGCAAGGTTAAACCGGTCTTCGCCCAAGTTGTCGCAGTCGGCTTTCCTGGGCTCTGCCTAGTCCCCCGGGGCCTTTTGGCGGCGCCGCGACGCCCTGCAACTTCTCCGCAACCCGTCGGGTGGCATGGTCGGGCGCCCCTTAGGCACGATTCGCACGATGAACTCAGACGCCACCACCATATTCCAGACCTTCCCGCCCCGCGCCCTGGGCCATGGCGAACGCGAGGTTGTCCGGGACTGGCTGGCGGAGACGGCGGATATCGCGACGGCCTACGTCAGTGAGCGCCGTGGCGACGATCCCGGTCACTTCCGGCGAGTTGTTGTTGTCGAATTGGGCCTGCAGGGGCCGAGCTTCCTCGTGCATTCGCCGAATGGGACGGATGTGTGGCTGGTCACCAGCCTGCGGGCGCCGCCCGAGGTGCGCCATTTCTACACGCTGCGCGCCGCACTGAATGCGATTCGACCGGTGCTGCCGACCCGCCCGGGCGAACTGGACCAGCCTGGCGCGGATTGGATGGGAAGCAGGTCCTCCCCCGGCATAGGCCGTTGGGGTGGCGAGCTCAGCGACGGCCCAGGACAAACAGACGACGGAACGGAAGCAACGTGGCGCCGTCCGCGCGCCTTGGGTAATGTGGCCGGAGCGCCTCGGCGTAAGCTGTTCTGAACGCGGCCCGCATCGCGTCATCGGGCAGCCGGTCCAGGAACGGCCGCAGGCTGCTGCCGGACGCCCATTGCACCACCGCGTCCTCACCGGACAGGACGTGCAGGTAGGTGGTCTCCCAGATGTCCAGGCTGCCGACCATCGGGCGAAGAATGTCGTAGTATTCGCCGGGGGTCAGGATATCGCGGGCAAATCCCAAATCCTGCAAATGCTTCGCCCAGGGACCGCGTGCCGCCACCTCGTTCTGCAGCCGGCGCAATGGCGCGTCATGCATTGCCGGCATCTGCACCGCCAGCACGCCGCCCGCCGGCAGCAGGGACACCAGGCGAGGAAACAGGGTCGTATGGTCGGTGACCCAGTGCAGGGCGGCATTGGAGTAGATCAGCTCCGGCGGCGCACGGTCCGGCGCCCAGGTGGAGAAGTCGCCCTGGGCGAATCGGCATTCCGGTGCCGCCAGCCGCGCCTTCGCCAGCATCGACTTGGATCCATCCACGCCCAGCACATCGGCGGCCGGATAGCGCTGCTTTAGAATAGTCGTGACGTTGCCCGGGCCGCAGCCCAGATCGACAACGCCGGCAGGGGCTGCCAGCGGCACCTGGGCCAACAGGTCCAGCGCCGGTCGCAAGCGCTGGTCGGCGAAGCGGAGGTACTGGCCTGGATCCCAGCTGGCCGCGGCAATCGCCATGTCAGTGACGCTCCGAATCGATGCGGTCGAAATGCTGCTTGACCAGCACGAAGCCGTAAATCAGTGCCGCGCCGAACACCACCAGGCCGATGCCGTAGCTGGAGCCGCCATCGGGTATGGCGGCGTAGAACAAGCCGCCCAGTCCGACCAGTGTCACCAGGATCAACCTGAGCGATTCCCGAAGCGTCATCCATGCACTCCCGACCCGTTGCCGCCCTATACGTCGACCTTGTCGGCGGGCGCAACGTGGCCCCGGTCGCGCTCAGGTCAGGCCGCCGGCCAGGTTCTCCAACGCGTGCCGGTTGCGGATGATCAGCTGGCCCGGGCCGGGAATGTCGATCAGGCCGTCATTGCGCAGATGGGTCAGGGTGCGACTGACGGTCTCGATGGTCAGCCCCAGATAGTCGGCGATATCCCCCCGCGTCATCGGCAACGGAAAACGGCTCCGGGGGTGGCCGCATGGCGCGGCCAGCTGGCTTTGCATCACCAGGAACGATGCCAGCCGTTCCCGGGCGGTCTTGCGGCCGAGCAGCAGCATCTGCTCCTGCGCGGCGACCAGTTCATTGGCCGCCACTTCCAACAGGCGGGCCTCCATTGCCGGAAAATCGTGCAGCAGGGTGCGCAGCTTGTTGCGGGAGAACCGGCAGTAGCGGGTCGGCTCGATGGCTTCGGCACTGAACGCGTAGGTGTCCGATACGGCCAGGCCGAGGAAATGGCCGACCGTTGCGAATCCGGTGATCTGTCGGCGGCCGTCCGGCAGCAGCTTGAACAGTTTGGCGGTGCCCCGGGTGACGTTGAAGAAATGGTTCGCCGGCTCACCTTCCGCGATGAAGGTGGTGCCCGGCGATGCCTCGACGACCTGCGCGATCGTGGCGAGCCGCGCGAGATGCGCATCGTCGATGGTGTTGCACACACTGTGCGGCCTTGCGTCGCAATGCGCGCAGGGGTCATTCGCGACACGCGGATCCGTCGCAAGCGGGCGGGTGGACACGGCATTCATATGCGGCCTCTTGCCGGCGTTGGCGCCGATTTGTGGATGATGTCGGCCAGCTTACCGGTGTGTGCAATACGGGATGTCCCGTATGCCCGCTGCGCGGCCACCTTGATCTGCATCAACGCCGCCGGCGGTCGGTTTGCGGCATGGTGCCCCGATCGGAGGGGATTGATCCGCATGCCGCCCTTCATCATTCAGCCTTTGTCGTCTGAGCAGCTGCTGTCTGTCTATCCGTTGGTGCGGGAGGCGGTGCCGTCGCTGGAGCGAGTTGCCTGGGTGCGGTTCGCCCGCCAGTTGACCAGCGCGCGGCGGGCCAATCCGGCGGGAATTGTCGCCGCCTGGCGCCAGGGTCGGAATTTTCCGTGCGGGCTGTTCTGCTATCGCGTGGATAACGACCTCCAGCGCGGGCGGATTCTGATCGCCGAACATTTCGTCGCGGTCGATCTGCTCAACCCGCAGGCGGTGCTGGCGGCGCTGGTGGCGGAACTGGAGGCGCTGGCGGTGCGGCTGGACTGCGCGGCAGTCCGCAGCGTGCTGCACGGTGACAGCGAGGTGACCGGCGGGCTGTGCGCCGCGGGCCATGTGCCGGAGGGATCGCTGCTGCTCAAACCAATTCTGCCGTGCCCGTCGAAGTCGCGGCGCGGCGCGCAAAAATCGGCAAAGTCGGAGACAGCGCAACGTTGCTGAGCCAGCTGGGTATCCACGCTTGCGGCAAGCGTCGGAGGTGTTGCCCTCGAATCCTCATCAGGAGGCGCTGCCTCTTGAATCCCCGCCAAGGGCCCGGCACTTGGAACCAACTCCGTTTGGGGAGGGAGGGTCCGGTCGCGATGATGCCCCGGTCCGGGACCGCCACGCCCCCGCTCCACGCCAAACCGAATCCGATTGCAAAGGCGAGCCTTTGCTGGAGGTCCAGCGACTGTCTTGGTTGTCAAGCGTCGTGTCGCCTTTTCATTGTCCGGCGCGGGCGGCGTCGCCTCAAGACTGACGCTGCGCGCCATCGCCTGCGGCGACTTCGGTCTTGACCCGACGCCGCCCGCCCCAGGCCTGGCTTCAGTCGGCACGACAGCGTCCTTCACGCGGCGCGCCATGGCGTGTTGTTCCGCACCATCGCGTTGAGGATCGTCAGCAAGCGTCGCATGCACGCAACCAGAGCCACCTTGCGCGGCTTGCCGGCCGCCCGAAGGCGCTGGTACGTCTCCTTCAGCACCGGGTTCCATCGGCTGCCGATCCAGGCGGCCATGTAGAGCGCCGCTCGCACCGCGCCGCGCCCGCCGCGGATATGCCGCGTGCCATGGTGCTGACCACTGTCATGCGCAACCGGAGCGACACCCACCAGCGCGGCGATGCGACGCCGGTCGAGGCTGCCCAGTTCAGGCAAATCCGCCAGCAGCGTCCGGGTGGTGGCAGCGCCGACACCGGGCACCGACAGCAGCAGCGCCGCCCGCTCGCACCACGCCGGGCTCGCCCGCACCGCGGCGTCCAGATCGGCGTCGAGCTGGCTCAACGCCTTGTTCAGCCACGCCAGATGCGCCGCCAACTGGCGGCGGACCGCCGCAAGCCTTGCCTGCTGCGAGCGCATCGTCTCGGTGCTGATCATCTCCACCAGTTGACGCCGGCGCGCGACCAGGTCCGCCAGCTCACACGCCGCCGCGTCCGGTTGCGGCCGTTGTTCCGGTCGGATCGCCGCAGCGAAACCGGCAATGACCCGCGGATCCAACCGATCGGTCTTGGCCAGACAACCGCTCGCGCGGGCGAAATCGCGGATCTGCCGCGGGTTGACCACCGCCACCGGCAGGCCGGCACCCCACAGCGCCGCCGTCACGACCCGCTCGAAGCCGCCGGTCGCTTCCAGCACGATCAAGGTCGGCGCGCACGGTCGCAGCCGCACCAGCAGATCGTCGAGGCCCGCTGCATCGCGGTTCAGGCGAAACGCTGCGCCGGAGGGGTGAACGAAAACGTCGATATGCGCCTTGCCGACATCGATGCCGACGAAGCACGCAGCGGAGTGTGTCGCATCCATGGGATCCCGTCCTTGCTGATGCGGGCTCGACGAGCGGCCCGGGCGACTGTTCGGGCTCAGGGACGACGTCGCGGATGGCACCCCGCGCTGGACCACGGGCTCGCTCGCCCCAGGAGGCAACGGGGTTCCATCCGCACCCGACACCGCAATTCTACCACGGGACGGGAGCGCGGGAGAGATACAAGGAGGCAACGCCTCCTGGTGGGGTTCGGGGTAAAGCCCCGATGCTTGCCTAGGCGCGTGAAGCCGGTTGTTTCGCCAGACGAGCTTCGTCCGAAGCGCGCCACAGATACCAGGCGGCGTAGGAACGCCACGGCGCCCAGACGATGCCGAACTCGGCCAGTACCTTTGGTTTCGGCTGCACGTTCAGTCCGTACAAAGCGCGATACCCGTCACGCACGCCGAAATCGTCCACCGGCAGGACATCCGGCCGACCCAGTGTGAAGATCAGCAGCATTTCCACCGTCCACTGCCCGACACCGCGGATCGTCGTCAGCCGCTCAATCAGTGCCGCGTCGCTCAACCGCGCCGACTGCCGGCGATTCGGGATTGTGCCATCCAGCGCCTTGGCACAGATGTCACGCAGCGCGGCGATCTTCGATCTGGAAAAGCCGCAACCACGCAGCACGGTTTCCTCAGTTGCCAACACCTGCTCGGGCAGCGGGAAGTCGCAGCCGGGATACAGCGCTGCGAATCGCGCCAGGATGGCTTGCGCCGCTCGGCCATGCAGTTGCTGGTGGGCGATCGCCCGCATCAGCGCCTCATACGGGCTGCGCTGACGCTCCACGCCGAGACGCGGCGGGCCAATGCGCTGAATCAATGCGGCGAATCGCGGTTCGGTGCTGAGGTGACGGACGGCATGGCGGGACATCGCGGCAGCTTACGGCGCCGCGTCGGCCAGGCAATGTTCCGTGCGATGCTTGCATGTCGTGTGGCGAATGCCTGTATGGTGACCAGGCAAGACGGCGGGTCGCCGCGGGATCGTGCGACACGCAGGAGGCAGGAATGTTCCAGGAACGCCGGTGGACCCGCGATGTCGAGGAGCAGGAGGCCGCCAACCGGCAGACCGCCAGCTTGGCGGGCGTGGCAATTACGCTGCTGCTGCTGGTCGTCGGCCTGTTTCTGGTGCGCGAGCTGCACGCCAAGGCGGCGATCGAGGATTGTCTGATGGCCGGTCGCAGCAATTGCGACCTGGTGGCGGACTGGGCACCCTGATCGAGCGGGCTTGAGGGACTGGCGTTGCCCTTGTAGCTGCGGCGATGATCCGTCCGCCGGCTCCCGATTGGTTGCCGGCGCTCGATCGGCTGGCTGAGCCCCCTGCATCCGGAGACCCGCATGTCCGACCCCGTGCCCAACGCCATCGCCGCGGTGAGTGAGCGGCGCCAATGGGATCGTCTAATGGCCATGGCCGAGATCGGCGCCATCCCCGGGGACGGCGTTAACCGCGCCTGCCTGACCGAGCTGGACCGCCATGCGCGTCGGCTGCTGATCGGCTGGGCGCAGGAGATCGGTGCCACGGTGTCGGTGGATGCCGCGGCCAATCTATGGCTGCGTCGTGAGGGCAGCGAGCGCGACGCGGCGCCGGTGTTGACCGGCAGCCACATGGACACCCAGCCGCAGGGCGGCCGATTCGACGGGATTTACGGCGTGATGGCGGGATTGGAAGCGCTCACCGCGTTGCACCAGGCCGGGGTCACGCCGCGGCGTCCGATCGAGGTGGTGGCCTGGACCAATGAGGAAGGCGGACGTTTCGCCCCCGGCTGTATGGGCAGCATGGCCTGGAGTGGCTTCAAGCGGGTCGAGGATTTCGCCGAGGTCACCGATCCGGATGGCGTGCGATTCGGCGATGCGCTGGCGCAGCATCTGGCCGCCGAGTCCGACGTGCCGCATCGTCCGCTGGGCAGCGGCCCACATGCCTATGTCGAGGCGCATATCGAGCAAGGCCCGCGGCTGGAGCGTGATAGCCTGGATATCGGCGTCGTCACCGGCATTCAGGGCAGCCGCTGGTTCACCGTGACGCTGACCGGCGATACCGCCCACGCCGGCACCACGCCGCTGGGCCTGCGGCGCGACGCGGTACAGGACATGCTGCGGGCGATCACGGCGCTGAATGCGCTGATGCGCGATCCGAAGGACGTGTTGCGTTTCACCGTGGGCCGCATCGTGGTGGAGCCGAACACCTCCAATTCGGTGGCGAATCGCGCCAGTTTCACCATCGACTTCCGTCATCCGGATGCGGCGGTGCTTCTGGCGCGCGGCGACGCGGTGCTGGGTACCGTGCAGGCGGCGGTGCGCGATGCGGGGGTAACGGTGCAGGAGACGTTCCATGCCCTGCCGGTGGCGTTCGATGCCGGCGTGGTCGCGGCGGTCGAGCGGGCCGCGGTGGCGCAGGGGCTTGGTCACATGCGTATGCCGTCCGGTGCCTTCCACGATGCGCAGTTCGTGGTTCCGGTGTGCCCAACCGGGATGCTCTTCGTGCCGTGCCGTGACGGGATCAGCCATAATCCGGCGGAGTATTCGACGTCGGGCCAACTGGCGGCGGGAACACGGGTGCTGACCCAGGCGCTGGTGGAACTGGCGGGGTAGGGGGGCGCCAGAGGTGTTACCTTATGCGCGTTGGGATAGAGGCTGACTGACCGTTTAGCATCGTGCCGGGCGCAGGCCGGCATTCACGACTGGCAGCAGGGACCACGGGTATCGCTGGCCGGGCATACAAATAATGCCGATGCCATGATTCCTCCTGATATCGGCGTGCAGAATTTTGGTGTGTTCCACGCCGCCCGGGGCTAGCGGGCCTTCGCCCGCCACAAGGGGGTTGGCGTCGTCATCGGCCAACCTCGCGCGCACGGGGTTTTACCCCGGATCCCACCAGAACGCGTTGGCTCCTGAATCTCCAGCAAAACGGCGCCGTCTGCGATCCATTCTATTTGGGGGCGGGAAGGGGCAGGTGCCCAGACCTCTCAGGCGACTCCGAAGATCGCCGACCGCAATCCACGCAATGTCGCGGCCTCCCGCTCCAGCCGGTCGATCTCCAGGCTGATCGGCTCCATCAGAACCGCGTCGGGCGCGCCCCAGCCGCGCCGCCGCAGCTCATGCCGCAGATGATGGTCGGTCTCGGCGGAGAGGTTTCCCTTCTCACGCTCGCTGCGAAGGGCGGCAGTCAATGCGCCGGCAGTGGTGGACATGCCGGCAGCTTACCCGCCAGTCCCGCCCACGGTCACGCGTTCGGTGGACCGGCGCACCGTCGGGATCGAAAATCGGAAACCGCGGCCCGGGTGGTCTGGGCGCCGGTCATCGTGCCCGCGAAGCTGGCGGCCGGGTTGCTCCGCTGCTTGATTCAGGTCATGGAGCCAAAAGCCGCCGCGTCCTAGCGTTGCAGGAACGTGACAGGTGCGGATTCCCGCGCGGTCCGCTGGAAAGGTCCGGAGTGATGCAGAACAAGCCCGTGCGGCTCGAGCGATCTGGCGATGTGGCCCGCATCATCGTGGACCACAAGCCGTACAACGCATTGTCCCATCCCGTGCGGCTGGGGCTGCTGGATGCGCTCGCGGAATTCGAGGCGGACAGCCAGTTGCGCGCCGCGGTGCTGACGGGTGCCGGCCCCACCTTCATCGCAGACGCCGATGCACCCGATCCCGAGGACGGGCCGCGCGAAGCCACTCTGCATCTGTTCCTGCGCGCGCTGGACGCCTGCCGCAAACCGGTGGTCGCCGCGATCAACGGCGCGGCGTTTGGGCGCGGCCTGGAAACTGCACTCGCCTGCCATGCTCGAATCATCGCACCCGATGCGGTGGTGTGCCTGCCTGCGGTGCGGCTAGGCCTCATCCCCGGAGCCGGCGGCACCCAGCGCCTGCCGCGGCTGGTCGGTCCGCTGGTGGCGCTGGATCTGATCACCACCGGGCGGCGGGTCGAGGCCGACGAGGCGATGACCCTCGGCCTGGTCGACGAAGTCGCGACGGACCTCGATCGCGCCGCCCTGGATTATGCGCATCGCCTGGTCAATGCCGGAGCGCTGCGCCGCCTGGCCGATCGCAGCGTACCCCACTACGACCATGCCGCGTTCGAAGCCGCCGCCGCGACGGTGGAGCGGCGCGCCCGCGGGGCGCTGGCGCCGCTTCGCGCGCTGGAAGCCATTCGCCATGCCATCACCCTGCCGCTGGTCGACGGGCTGACCCGCGAGGAAACGCTGGCCAGGGAGCTGCGTGCCGGCCCGCAGACGGTTGCGCTGCGTCACCTGGCGCATGCCGAACATGTCGCGGCGCGGCCGACGGTGAAGGCGAATGCCTGGCCGGTTCGGCAGGTCGGCGTGGTGGGCGGCGGGACCATGGGCTCCGGCATCGCGGTGGCGCTGGCCGATGCCGGATTGGAGGTGACGCTGGTGGAGGCCGATGCCGCCGCCGAGGCCGCGGCCCGCACGCGCGTGCAGGCAGTTTATCAGCGTCAGTTGCGCGGCGGCCGGCTCACCGACCGGCTGTATCAGGAACGCACCGGCCGCATCGCCTATGCCAGTGAACTGAAGGCGCTCCGCCACGCCGACCTGGTGATCGAGGCGGTGGTCGAGGACCTGGACATCAAGTGCGACGTGTTCCGCGCGCTGTCCGGGATCGTGCGGCGTGACGCGCTGCTGGCCAGCAACACGTCCTATCTCGACATCGATGTGCTCGCCGATGTGGTGGACGCCCCCGAGCGCGTGCTGGGGCTGCACTTCTTCAGCCCTGCCCATGTGATGCGCCTGGTGGAGGTGGTGCGCACGCGTCGGGTGTGGCCGGAGGCGCTGGCGACCGCGCTCGCCACCGTACAACGAATGCGCAAGCAGCCCGTGGTGGCCGGCGTCTGCGACGGGTTCATCGGCAACCGTATCCTGGGCAAGTGGCGCGCCCAGGCGGAATACGCGCTGGAGGATGGCGCGTCGCCGCAACAGGTGGATGCCGCGCTGGAGGCCTATGGCATGGCGATGGGCATCTTCGCGGTGTTCGACCTGGCCGGGCTCGACGTGGACTGGCGCGACCGCAAACGGAAGGCCACGACCCGTGACAAGCGGGAGCGTTACGTGCCGGTGTTCGACTGGATCTGCGAACTGGGCCGTTACGGCCAGAAGACGGGCCGTGGCTTCTACCTGCATGAAGGCGGCAAGCGGGTGCCGGATCCCGAGGTGCAGGCGATGGCAGAACGGGCCGCCACAGCGCGGGGCATCGTGCGACGGCCGGTCTCGGCGGAGGAAATCCAGCAGCGCATCCATGCGGCCATGGTGAACGAAGGCGCCCGCGTGCTGTCGGAGGGCATCGCCGCGCGGCCATCGGATATCGACGTCGTGCTGGTGCATGGTTACGGCTATCCGGCCTGGCGCGGCGGCCCGATGCATGAGGCGGACGTCATCGGGATCCGGGAAATGCTGCGGCGGATCGAAGTTCTGCACACCGTGAGCGGCGTGGGGTGGGAACCCGCCCCGCTGCTGCGGGAGATGGCGGCGGCGGGCAAGCGCTTCGCCGATCTGAACGGCTGACCGGGAGGCACCGCCCGATCGGGCCGGCTCGCCCCACGGTGGCTAGGGGGACCGGACGTGCCCGTCGTGTCTGGCGGATCGTCGCCCGCGCCGGCACCGTTCTGCTGCTCGCCCCGGCGCTGCTGATCTTGCTGTTCCGCTTCGTGCCGGTACCGCTGACGCCGCTGATGCTGATCCGGGCGGCGCAAGGCTACGGCATGCAGCATCACTGGGTCGCCTACCAGCATATCGCCCGATCCGCGGCGCTCAGCCTGATCGCATCCGAAGACAATCTGTTCTGCGAGGAGCGGTTCGGTTTCGATACCGGCGCGTTGTCGAACCAGCTGGATGTCTGGTGGCATGGCGGTCGACCGCACGGCGCGAGCACGATCACTATGCAGGTCGCCCGCAATCTGATGCTGTGGCAGGGACGCGATATGCTGCGCAAGCTGTTGGAGGCGTGGCTGACCCCGCAGATCGCGCTGCTCTGGCCAAAGCAGCGCGTATTGGAGGTCTATTTGAACATTGTCGAGTTCGGCCCTGGCGTGTTCGGCATCCAGGCGGCCGCGCACAGCTACTTTCACCGATCGGCTGCGGCGCTGACCGAGGCGCAGGTGGCTCGCTTGATCGCGATCCTGCCTGCGCCACTCCACTGGTCGCCGGTGCAGCCGTCGCCGCTGGTGCTGCAGCGGGCGAGCGTGATCCAGCACCGCATTCCGCAACTTGGCCCATTGCTCGATTGTGCTGGCTGACGGACGAATGGAGCAGCCGGTCCGGTTGCCGCTACGTTCGGTTTGTCGCGTGCCCGGTTGACCCGGATGCGCCTTCGGAAGGCATCACATCGACGTTACCGAGGCAGGCGGCCCGTGAGCCCCGCTGCCGTCACCGCAAGCCGGTCGCCCAATCGGCGCGGGGTTATGATACGCGGCCAGCGGGCCAAATCGCGCTGCGCCAGGACGGCGGGCAGCGCAGCGGCCACGACGTTTCTGGGCAGACGTCGTGGCGTCGCAGCCACGAAGCTGCGGCCCTGTTCCACCAGTTGCCGCAACACAGCATTGACCGCGGGCCCGTCGGGGTCGGCAATCACCGCCTGAGGCGACAGTCCCTGAGCAGCCAGCAGATCGGTTGGCAGCAGGCAGCGCCGCTGAACCGCGAGGCTGGCGACGGTGCGCAGCATGCCGGCAACGCCGAATGCCGCCCCGGCTGAACGAAACGGGGTGGGGTCGGCTATGCCGAGCAGTCGGGCGGCGGCGACGGCCAGGCTGCCGGGGCCGGTCAGCATGTAGTGCTGCCACTCCGTTAGACTGGGAATTTCTGGTTCCACCTCCTGCTCGCGCGCCTCGATCATCGGCAACAGATCGGTCGGGGAGAGGGTGCCGCGATCGAGCGCGTCCCCAAGCGGGGTTGCGACCTCGTGGCGACGCCGGTGGCCTTCGATGATCTCACGCCACCATTGCAGTCGGATCAGCGCGCGGGGTGGTTCGGACACCACCTCACGCGCCCGTGCGAGTTCGTGATTGAACGCATACAGTGTCAGCAGATCGTCACGCTTGTCCGGTGGCGCGAACAACGCGGTCAGGAAGCGATCGGGATCGTGGCGCCGCACCAGGGTGGCGATCTGTTCGTTCATGCAGGCTCCGGTTTCGCCCCGAGGTGGCGCCGCATGGCAACCCGTGCAAGCTTGACGCGCTTAGGGCTCGGCCATAGCTAGACCGCACACCACCAAACCGCATCCCTATTCATCGGCAATCACGCGGAGGATGATCCATGGCTTTCGAATTACCCACTCTGCCCTACTCGAAGTCCGCCCTCGGGGCGAAAAACATGTGCGAGGAGACCCTCGACCTGCATCACGGCAAGCATCATCAGGCCTATGTCACGGCACTGAATGGCTTTGTCGAGAAGGACTCTGCGCTGCAGGGCAAGTCGCTCGAGGAGATCGTGAAGGCCACGTACAACGATGCGTCGAAGGCGCCGGTATTCAACAATGCCGGCCAGCATTGGAACCACCTCATCTTCTGGCAGTGCATGAGCCCGAATGGTGGTGGCATTCCGGGTGCGCTGGAGAAGAAGATCAACGACGACCTCGGCGGCGTGCAGCAGTTCAAGGACGCCTTCAAGGCAGCCGGCGGCAGCCAGTTCGGTTCCGGCTGGGCCTGGCTGGTGCTGGGCAGTGACGGCAAGCTCAAAGTCACCAAGACACCGAACGGCGTCAATCCGTTGGCCACCGGTGACGGCAAGGTTCTGCTGGGCTGCGATGTCTGGGAGCACAGCTATTATTTGGACTTCCGCAATCGCCGTCCCGATTACCTGACAAACTGGCTGGACAAGCTGGCCAACTACGAATTTGCCGAAGCTCAGCTGAAGGCGTGAGCTTCGCGACTGCCGGAAGGGGCCCCACGGGGCCCCTTTGTCGTGCCGGGCTCAGGTGATTCCGTGCGGCGTTTGGATTACCTTTTGGTAACGATCGGATCGGCCGGACTGAGAGCCAAGGCAGACACTGTATCTGGTTTGATTGGTCGCAAAATCTGTGGCCACACGTCTATTTTGTCTGTACAGTGCGAATTGAAGCAGACCCGAGGTGGAACTCCTGATGCCTGAGGCCAATGACGCGGTGCTGGGGCTTACGGCTCAGATCGTCAGCGCTCATGTCGCGAATAACACGGTGGAACCCAGCAAGTTGCCGGAGTTGATTCGCGAGGTGTACCAAACACTCGCCCGCGTCGGGGAGCAGCCAGTGGCCGTGGCGAAGCCGAAGCCGGCGGTACCGCCGAACAAGTCGGTATTCGCCGATCATCTGGTCTGTCTGGAAGACGGCAAGAAGATGAAGATGCTGAAGCGGCATCTGATGACCGACCACAAGATCACGCCAGAACAGTATCGTGCGAAATGGGAGCTTCCGACGTCGTACCCGATGGTCGCGCCGGATTACGCCAAGACCCGCTCCGCACTGGCCAAGAAGATTGGTCTTGGACAGAAACGAACTGCCCCCCGCAAGGCGGTTCGCAAGCGGGCAGGGCGCGGCTGAGCCTCAGTTCCGCGCCACCATCGGCCGCTATTCGTCATGAGGCGGCGACTCCCCGACAGGTGCCAAATCTGCAGCCTGGCTGCGCTGCGGTCCGTATAGCCGGGTGATCAGCCGTGGCATCGTCAGCCCTTGCACGATGATGGTGAACACCACCACCGTGTAGCAGACCATCAGCAACTGATCCCGCCAGGGGAATTCAGGCAGGCTCAGTGCCAGCGCGACGGAGATGCCGCCGCGCAATCCGCCCCAGGTCAACACTGCAATGCCGCGCGCCTTCGGCAAACGTCGCAGATTGAGCAGCACGGTTGGGATCGCAACGCTGATGAATCGCACGACCACGGCCAGCACGATGCTTGCTGCCATTGCGGTGGGGTAGATCCTGTCGAGTTGAACCGACAGGATTTCCAGTCCGATCAGCAGGAACAGCAGCGCGTTCAGCAACTCATCCACCAGCGCCCAGAACATTGTGAGATTGGTGCGGGTGAGTTCGCTCATTGCCAGACGGGTGGCGCGATTGCCGATCAGCAGGCCGGCCACGACCACGGCGATCGGGCCGGAGACGGTCAGCCATTGCGCGGCGCTGTAGGTGGCGGTGACCAGGGCCAAGGAAATGGTGAGTTCAAGATTGTACTCATCGACCAGCCGCATCGCGCGATACGCGATATAGCCGGTGACCAGGCCCAGGGCTGCGCCGCCGGCGGCCGCGAGCAGGAACTCCAGCCCTACTGTTCGGCCTCCGAGATGTTCTCCGGCCCCGCTGGCGACGCCCAGTGCCAGGGAGAACACCACGACGCCGACGCCGTCGTTGAACAGGCTTTCTCCGGCAATGATCGACTCGAGAGCGGGCGGCAGCCCGACGCGACGCAGCAGGCCGGCAATCGCGATGGGGTCGGTGGGTGCCAGGATGGAGCCGAGCACGAAGCACCAGGGCAGCGGGACGACCTGGCCGAATGCGAACCAGATGCCGAATGCGAACAGCAGCGTTGCCAGCAGCACGCCCACCGTCGCCAAAGTCAGCACTGTCCATTTGTTGTTGGCGAGCTCTGACAGGTTTACATGCAGGCTGCCGGCGAACAGCATGAATGCCAGCACGCCGTCGAGGAACACATGCGGCAGGTCCGCTCCGATCAGCACCCGTTGCGACCAGGCGCGCACGGGGGAGGACGGCACGAGGTGGTCGAACAGCAGGATGCACAGCGACACCACCAGCGCCACAACCAGCAGTCCGATTGCACGTGGCAATCGGATCCAGCGGTCGTTGACGAAGCCGAATACCGCGGCCAGGAGCAGGAGCAAGGCGATGAAATCGAATGCGGACATCGCGAGGAGATGAAGCAAGACGCCGTCAGGTGCAAATCTCGATGCTGTCAGGCGCGGCCGCGTCGCACGCCCAGCGTGACTTCCCGGTGCCATATGTAGAGACCGGCGGCGATCAGCACCGCGACGCCGAACAGGCTGGTGGCGTCCGGCCATTCACCCCAGAGCGCCATGCCGAGCAGGATCGCGTAGACGATGGCGCCATATTCGAACGGCGCGACCAGCGTGGTCTCGGTGCCACGATAGCCCTCGGTCATCAGCAGCTGTGCGATACCGGATAGCAGCCCGGCGGCGAGCAGCGCGACGCATTGGCCGGGTGTGGGTGTGATCCAGTACGGTATCGCCGCCAGTCCGGCGAGAGTCGCGGTGCCCAGGCTGTACCAGGCGACGATGGTGACGTTCTTCTCGCCGACTTCCCCCATCTTGCGGATGCTGATCATGGCGAGCGCCCAGGTGACGACGCCCGCCAGCACGAAGGCCACAGCCTGGGGAGGCAGCGCGCCAGCCCCGCTGCGCCAGGGTCGCAGGATGGTCAGCACACCGCCCAGGCCTACCAGCACGGCGAGCGATCGCCGCCAGCCTACCCGCTCGCCCAGCAGCGGGACCGACAGCACGGTCAGGAACAGCGGCATGGCGAAGCCAAGGGCGGTCATGGTGGCCAGCGGCAGCACCGCATAGCCATAGACCGCGGTGACGGTGCCGATGAACCCGTAGAAGGTGCGCAGCACGTGGCCCATTGGCCGGCTGGTGGCCAGCGCCGCGAGGCCGCCGTCCCGCCACAGCATCGGCAGCATGGCGAGGAAGCCGACCAGGCTGCGGACCATGACGATCTCGATGATCGGCACATGCTCGGTCAACGCCTTCACCACCGCGGCGCCGACGGTGAACGTGGCCGAGGCGCTCAGCACGCAAAGGATGGCGTGGCGGCGGGCGGACCGCAGCGCGGGGGCCGCAATGGCGGCTGACGTTTCCATGCGCGGCAGGGTAATACGAAGCGGTGACAGGGACGACTGGCGGCTGACGGTGCCGCCCGGAAAAAGGAGTTTCCCATGGCCGGCCGAATTGAGACGAAACTGGCGGAGCTTGGCTTCACGCTGCCGCGCCCGATGGCACCCATCGCCAATTACGTGCCCTACGTCGTGACCGGTCATCTGGTTGTGGTGTCGGGCCAGGTGCCGGCCGTCGACGGGCGCATCGCGGTCACCGGCAAGGTCGGCGTGGAGTTGTCGGTCGAGCAGGGCCAACACGCTGCGCGGCTTTGCTTCATCAATGTGCTGGTCCATCTGAAGGCGGCCTGCGGGGGCGAACTGGATCGGGTCAGGCGCGTGGTACGGCTGGGCGGCTTCATCGCCTCGCCGCCGGACTTCAGCCAGCATGCGCTGGTGATGAATGGCGCGTCCGACCTGGCCGTTTCGGTGTTCGGCGACTCCGGGCGGCATGCCCGTACCACCATTGGTGTGCCGGCGCTGCCGGCAGATGCGGCGGTGGAGGTAGAGGGAACGTTCGAGATCGACTGAGCATTTGCGGCGCGAAGCGCTGGGAGCAGGTTGCCGCGCTCCGTTCCAAGGTCGGTGGTGCCGCGCTGCCTTCGGCGGTCGCCGGATCGTGCCCTGCGTAGGCGGGTCATCCGTGGCTTCGGTCGCGGGCTTGCGCCGGCATCGTGGACGGATGCACCCGGGTTGAGCCGCGGAGGGCTTGGGCCACGGTGAGGATCGGGCCGTACGGCGGTCGCTATTTCGCGTTGAAGTCCCGCCGACCGGTGGCCCTTCGGGTCCGGGCGGTTGGGGCGGAAGGGAAGCGTTGCCGCAACGCCAAGGCAAATGACTCCGCCACGACAGAGGCGGGCCGACCGGACGGCGACAGCAGGATCAGGTCCTCGGCGATCCGTGGCAAGAAGGGCCGGATGATGATGTGCCGATGCAGATTGTCCTCTGCGCTCAGCCTATCGAGCACGGCGACGCCGACTCCTTCCATCACCAGCGCACAGGCGGTGCTGGCAAGCGGGGTATCGACCTGAACCCGCGGCACCACGCGTTCAGCTTCGAATAGTGTATCCAGTTTCGTACGAAACCGGTTGACCGCAGCCAGTGCGATGAACGGCTGATCATGCAGGTCGGTCGGGTGCACCCTGCGACGTTTGGCCAGGCGATGGCCGGGTGGAACCACGCAGACCGCCTCCACCGACATCAGGGCTTCGCGACGAACCTGTTCCATCGCTACCTCGAACTGCGCGATGCCGAGGTCCACATGGCCGTTCGCCACCGCCTGCGCCACATGCGGCGAGTCCATGGTCTGTAGCGACACCGACAGCCCGGGATAGCGGCGCAGGAACGCCGCGATCAGCCCGGGCAGCCATCCGCTGCTGGCCGCATGCATGGCCGCGATCACCAGATGGCCCTGGCGCAGCGTCTTCAGATCGCGGGCGAACCGGGTGAGATAGTCGAGGCTGATGAAGGCGCGGCGCACTTCGTTGTACAGCGCCTGTGCCTCCGGCGTGGGGATCAGCCGGCGTCGCTCGCGCAGGAAGGCGCGAAACCCCAGATCGGCTTCCAGTTGCGCGAGGATCTTGCTGACCGCCGGTTGCGTGACATGCAGCCGGTCGGCCGCTGCGGTGACGGAGCCGGATTCCATCACCACGCGAAACACCTCGCATTGCCGCAGGTTCATCGTGGGTCATCCATAACCTGAAGGAATGAACACCGGACAATAAGTGCTTTGACCCCCTGCTCACAACGCCTCTACGGTCCCGCCCGGGACAGGAGAGCCAGGCCGCACGGCACAAAGCCGGCAGCACGGCGAAACCACAGAGAGTGACCGATCCGTCGTGCCGGCCTCGGCTTTTGCTCGGCGTACGCGGACGAAAGGGGCTGAGGCATGGCCTGCGAACCTCGCCGGATGCGGCTTGGACTGAACATCGTTGCCAATGGCGCCCATGCGGCCGGATGGCGCATGCCGCAGGCGCGCGTCGATGCCGCGATGGATATCCGACTCTGGATGAAGATGGCACAGGCGGCGGAACAGGCCCGTATCGACTTCATGTTCTGGGCCGACGGCATCGCAGTGCGGCACTCCGCGCGCAACGATGACGAACTGTCCTACAACGCACGGATCGACGTGTTCGAACCGCTGACGGTGATCGGCGCATTGGCGGCAGTGACCGAGCATCTGGGCTTCGTGGCGAGCGCCTCTACCACCTATAACGAGCCGTACCACGTCGCGCGCAAATTCGCCTCGCTGGACTATGTCAGCCGCGGTCGGGTCGGCTGGAACGTGGTCACGTCGTGGAGCGAGCAGGAGGCGTATAATTTCGGTCGCGACGCGCATATGGAGCACGACCTGCGCTATCGTCGCGCCGAGGAATTCGTCGATGTCGTGTTCGGACTGTGGGATAGCTGGGAAGATGACGCGTTCATCCGCGACAAGCAGAGCGGGCGCTATTTCGACCCGGCCAAGCTCCACACGCTGAACCATCGCGGCGAGAGTTTCGCCGTCAAAGGACCGCTGAACGTTGCTCGACCGATCCAAGGCTATCCGGTGATCGCCCAGGCCGGGTCGTCCGGGCCGGGCCAGGACCTGGGATCGCGCATCGCCGATCTGATCTACACCGCGCAGAAGACCAAGGAAGACGCGGTCGCCTTCTACCGCAGCGTGAAATCGCATGCCGTGGCGGCGGGTCGGTCACCCGAGTCGATGCTGGTGATGCCAGGCATCCTGGCGGTGATGGGTCCCACGCGGCAGGCGGCGCAGGACCGCTACGATCAATTGCAGGACCTGGTACACCCCCGCCTGGGGCTGCCGATGCTGGCGGATACGTTCGGCGACCTGTCCGCTGTCGATCCGGACGGGCCGTTGCCGCCGCCGCTGTCGCGCAGCAATGCGGTCAAGAGCGGGCACGAAGCGCTGATTCGCATGGCGCAGCAGCCCGGCATGACGGTCAGCAAGCTGTACAAGATCATGGCCGGCGCCTCGGGCCATAATATCGTGGTCGGCACGCCCGCTGACGTCGCCGACCTGATGGAGGACTGGTTCCGCGCCGGCGGCTGCGACGGCTGGAACATCATGCCGCCCTTCATGCCCGACCCGGCGATCGAGGCGTTCGAATGGCTGGTGCCGGAATTGCAGCGCCGTGGCCTGGTGCAGACGGACTTTCACGGCGACGGCACGCTGCGCGGCAGCCTGGGTCTGGCGCGTCCAGGCTTTCGCAGCCGTGGCCGTCCGCGCTAGCGCGGCTTCGTCGCGGGCTTGCTTCACATCACTCCGGGAACTGCAAACATGAAAAGCTTCGCTATCTCCTGTGCCTCGGCCTGGCTCGTTGCCGGTGTGGCGATCGCCGCACTGGGTGCGGTGCATCCGGCATCCGCTCAGCAGAGCAATGCCGGCGCCGACCCTGCATTGACGCAGTCGGTCCAGCCTGATCTGGCAAAGCTCCTGCCGCCGGAGGTCGCCAAGTCCAAGACCTTCACCGTCGCGGTCGCGCTGGGCTCGCCGCCGGACGATTTCCACAATGCCAAGGGCGAGATCGTCGGCTGGGAGATCGACATCCTGCGTGCCGCAACCCAGTCGCTGGGGGTGCAACTGGAACTGCGCCCGACCACCTTCGACACGTTGATCCCCGGGTTGCAGGCCAAGCGGTTCGACGCCGCCGTCGGCCAGATGGGGGTCACGGTGGTGCGCGAGAAAGTGGTCGATATGATCGGCACCCTGCTGGGCAACGAGTTGTTCGCCGCCCTGTCGGACAATCCGATCAAGGTGGCAAGCCTGGACGACCTGTGCGGCGTGACGGTCGGCACCACGCGCGGCTCGCGGGAGATGGTGTTCGCCTCCGAGCACCAGCCGAAATGCGCCGCTGCCGGCAAGCCGCCGATCAATGCGCTGGCGTTCAATGACGGCAACTCGGCGGCCGAGGCGCTGATGAGCAAGCGGGTCGATCTGTTCTGGCTTGGCTCCACCGCGGTCAGCTATTTCGTCGGCGAGTCGAAGGGCCGCACCAAGGTGGTCGGACACTACACCGACACCAGCTATATCGGAATCGCCTTCCCGAAAGGCTCCGACATGGCCAAGCCGATGCAGGCCGCCGTGCAGCACCTGATCGATAATGGCACCTACACGAAGATCGTCACCAAATGGGGCCTCGGCAGCAGCGCCATCAAGCATGTGCCGTTGAACCCGACCAACGCGGCGCAATGAGTCTGGGGCAGGGGAGCGCACTGGAGACCGGGGAGAGCGATCCGGCGCAGCAGGAGGTGGTTCCGCTGCGCCACCCCTGGACCTGGGCCGCCAGCGCCGCCGCCCTGCTGCTTGCCGGGGTCGTCCTGTACAGCGTCGCCACCAATCCGGCGTTCGAATGGCCGGTGGTGGTCGAATACATGCTGAACGGGGCGATCCTCGCCGGGCTGCTGCGCACGCTGGAACTGACGGTCGCCGCCATGGCGATCGGCTTGGTGCTGGGCACGATCCTGGCCGTGATGCGGCTGTCGGCCAATGTTCTGCTGCAGACGCTGAGCTGGCTGTATATCTGGTTCTTCCGCAGCGTGCCGGTGCTGGTGCAACTGATCTTCTGGTACAATTTCGGTGCGCTGTACCCGGCGATCACACTGCGCCTGCCGTTCGGCCCGGTGCTGTACCATGCCAGCATGAACAGCGTGATCACCCCGCTCTCCGCGGCGCTGGCGGGCCTCGGCCTGGCCCAGGCGGCCTATACCGCGGAAGTGATCCGGGCCGGGATCACCTCGGTGCCGCGCGGGCAGACGCGGGCGGCAATGGCGCTGGGCATGCGGCCGGCGACCATCTTCTTCCGCATCGTGTTTCCCCAGGCGATGCGGGTGATCATTCCGCCGGTCGGCAATGAGGTGATCTCCATGGTCAAGAACACCTCGCTGGTCAGCGTGATCGCGCTGGCCGACCTGCTCTACACCGCGCAACTGATCTACGCGCGCACCTATGAGACGATCCCGCTGCTGATCGTCGCCTCGCTCTGGTACCTGATCATCGTCTCGGTGCTGTCGGCCGGCCAGCAGGTGCTGGAACATCGCTACCGGCATCGGATCTGAGCATGACCGAGACGATGGTGAAAATCAGGGGGCTGACCAAGCGCTTCGGCGGGCGGGAGGTGCTGCGCAGCGTCGATCTGGATGTCGCCACCGGCAGCGTGATGTGCATCATCGGCCCGTCCGGCTCCGGCAAGAGCACCTTGCTGTCCTGCATCAACCACCTGGAACGGATCGACGGCGGCAAGCTCTGGGTCGGTGGCGAACTGGTCGGCTACCGGGAGCACAAGGGCCGGCTGTACGAACTGCCGGAGCGCCAGGTCGCGCAGATGCGGCAGAAGGTCGGAATGGTGTTCCAGCACTTCAACCTGTTTCCGCATATGACCGCGCTGCAGAACATCATGGAGGCGCCGATGCGGGTGAAGCGCGTGCCGGCGGCGCAGGCGAGGCAGCGGGCGATGCAGTTGCTGGAACGGGTGGGACTGGCCGCGCGGTATGCGATGTTCCCGGCCCAGCTCTCCGGCGGGGAGCAGCAGCGCGTTGCCATCGCGCGCGCTCTGGCGATGGACCCGCAGCTGATGCTGTTCGACGAGCCGACCTCCGCGCTGGACCCGGAACTGGTGGGGGAGGTGCTTGCGGTCATGCGCGACCTGGCTCGGTCCGGCATGACGATGATGGTGGTGACGCACGAGCTCGCCTTCGCGCGGGAGGTGGGCGACGCGCTGACCTTCATGGACCACGGGTCGGTGGTGGAGCGTGGCCATCCGCGGGCGGTGCTGAGTGCGCCGAAGGAGCCGCGTACCCGGGACTTCCTGGCCCGCGTGCTGTAGCCGTCTCTGCGCGCACGAGACTCCTGACAAATCGGGCCGGCTCCCGTAATCTGCGGCCCATGCCCGACGGCTCCGCCACGCTCACGCTGACGCTGCATGCCAGGATCGCGGATATCCCGGCGGCGGACTGGGATGCCTGTGCCGGGCCGGACAACCCGTTCGTCAGCCACGCGCTGCTGAGCGCGATGGAGGATAGCGGCTCTGCCGGGCCGAAGACCGGCTGGCTGCCGCAGCATGCGGTGCTGCGGACCGAGGACGGCACCGTCGTCGCCGCGGCGCCAATGTATGCCAAGAGTCACAGCTACGGCGAATACGTGTTCGACCATGGCTGGGCGCATGCGCTGGAGCGGGCCGGCGGTGACTATTACCCGAAGCTGCAGGTGGCGGTGCCGTTCAGCCCGGTGCCGGGGCCGCGGTTGCTGGTCCGCCCCGGGTCCGGCGTGCCGATGGCGGCATTGGCCGACGCGCTCGAGCAGGCGTGCCGGTCGCTGAAACTGTCCTCCGTCCACGCTACTTTCTGCACCGAGGCGGAATGGCAGGCGCTGGGTGAGGCCGGCTGGTTGCAGCGGATCGGCATGCAGTTCCACTGGCAGAATGCCGGCTACGGCAGTTTCGAGGATTTCCTGGGGGCGCTGTCGTCGCGCAAGCGCAAGGTGCTGCGGCGGGAGCGGCGGGACGCCAACGCCGCCGGGCTGACCTTCCATGCGCTGAGCGGCGCGGCGATCACCGAGGCGCATTGGGATGCGTTCTACCGCTTCTACCGCTCCACGGTGGACCGCAAATGGGGGTCGGCGTACCTGACCCGCGCGTTCTTCTCGCTGCTGGGGGAGCGGCTGGGGGATCGGGTGGTGCTGATGTACGCCGAGGCGGCCGGCAAGCCGGTGGCAGGGGCGCTGAACCTGGCGGGCGTCCGAGGCGCTGTACGGCCGCAACTGGGGCTGCCGCGGCGACTGGCCGTTCCTGCATTTCGAGCTGTGCTACTACCGCGCGATCGACTGGGCGATCGAGCACGGGCTGCAGCGGGTGGAGGCGGGCGCGCAGGGGCGGCACAAGATCCAGCGTGGCTATCTGCCGTCGCCGACCTACTCGGCGCACTGGATCGCGCATGCCGGCCTGCGGCGGGCGATCGCGGGGTTTCTGGAGGAGGAGCGGGCGGACATGCGGGCCGAAATGGCGGCACTGGCGGAGCAGTCGCCGTTCCGGAAGGAGGGGGAGGGGGCGTGAGGGTAGGTCTGGAGAGGCCTTCGGGCGTTGACGTTGGTCCGATCCATTTCAGGCAGATGATATGGGTAGAATATTAATCGCAGCGATCCTGGTCGTACTGATCACATTGCTGCTTATAGGTTCAGTTTCCACCGGACTGATCAGTAAAGTCTCAGGCCTTACACGATTGGGACGATTTGTCCTGGCAGTCCTGTTATGTGCCGTGGGAGCGTTTGGGTATTTCTATGTTCAGGGCGGGGTCGGTTATTTGTTTTGGCTTTACAGTGTCCCTGCGCGGCCACAGGCGGAGTTGACCTTCGTTTCACGCTCTGAGGAAGCGATGCAAGTTTGGCGAGCGAGTACAACTCGAGGGCCTCAGGAGTGCCATGTATCGACGCGGGCGCTGCAGAAGTTAGCGGGCTCCGTCACTGACTGGTACGGTACCGTATCCACTATATATCGGGTAGGCGATAGTGTGGCCATCGTAGTGCGAATTGGGCGATACAGCCAATTTCGTACAAGTTACATGCCCGCAAATGATGCCGTTCTGATTGACAAGGGCACCTCCGTGTTCGCCCAATCTTCTGATCTGAAGTCTGGCGACGCCGTTCGATTTTCTGGTGCATTTTCGGAACAAGCAACGACCTGCGCATTCGAGCGAACATCTCATGATGCAGACTGGACTGTAGACATGCTGTTCAAGTTCACCAGCATCGAGCGCAGATAGGCGGGAAGTGGTAGTCCGCATCTCATAACTCCCCTCATTTTTGACTCCCGCATTACTATGTCTAGGCAGGCCGCGACTCTCCCGGAAGCTGCTTTATTTCCTGGCTGAGCTACGTGACTCTGTGCGTGACCCGGTCCGCCGGCCCAACTTTCCGATGCCGGTGTCCGGACGACTTGGTGCCCCAGCTTACTGTGTTGGAATCACGAGAGAAAAAATGAGGGGATAGCTGAGAGTCCGCATAGCTTCCGTGTGCTGATTCTGCCAAGCTATCGGAATCTCGGCACGAGGCTGGGTGGCAAGCAAAGGCAATCCGGTGACGCGACGCCGGCGCCGAAAGACAGAGTCGTGTAGAACGCCCATCATATGATACCATATTCGACTGGTAGCGATATGGCAGCTAACGAAAGTTACGGTCTCAAATGAGCTTGCGCTTCATAATCCACGTTGGGCCTCATAAGACTGGCACAACATACTTGCAGGCGTGCTTCACGGCATCGCGCGAAGTTCTTGCCGCCCACGGCATCCATTATCCGAAGCAATGGCAGTGGAGGGAGCAGGGGGGGCATGCTGCACTGCAGACGCAACTGGCGTCTAATGACTCGAGTCTCGGTGATGAATTTGCACGCTTGCGCCAAACAGAGACTGAGATCGTTCTCCTATCTGCGGAGGGGTTGTCGCTCCTAAACGTGGAGCAGATAAACCTGCTTCGCCATCTAATTGGCGATGCCAGGATCGATATTGTATTTTACGTGCGACAATTCTCCGAACTGCTGCCATCATGCTGGCAAGAAGAACTAAGGCACGGAAACCGCGCGACGTTACCACTGTTTCTATACCGACATACTTCATGGCCGGGAAAGTCCTCGGTGCTAAACATACATGATAAGATAGCGCGGTTCGTCACGGCTTTTGGCACTGATCATGTAAAACTAGTATCCTACAGCAACTTACAGGATGGTGAGGAGGACCTTTTTCACCATTTTTGCCGCGAGAATTCTGAAGTGTGATCCTCCCGAGGTTCAGTTAAAGCAACGTCCAAATACACGATTTGGTCCAGTAGATGCAGAAATGATCAGGATGCTCAACGGAATGTGCCATCTGGATGGGGGTTCGGCTGATGCTTCACTGCGCATCGGCTACGTCCGATCGCTTTGGATGAAGCAACCTGACTTAAGCCTGTTACGTTCCGCCATGGAGCGCGATCTTGCGACGCTGAGGCTTACTGATCATACCGCAGCACTGCATGGTAGCCACATCAAGGCAGGAAGAAAGTTCGGCTCGTTGCTAGTGAACGGTCAGACGGACGAAACACTGTTCGCACCCGGTGATGTCACTGTGGAGTATGTCGACAGCAACTATTTGAGCCGCCCTGGTACCCATGAGGTTCTTTGGGATCTTTATCGGCACGTCCTCGCCGAGGGCAAAATTCCTGCCTAACTGCCAGCCGACGTCAATCCTCCGTACGTGACGGCGTAGATCGCGGCGAGGGACAGAGCCTTTTGCGGCACTCGATGCTAACATCGAGGTATTGCACAAGGCGTCAACAAAACGATGTCGTCCGACGCATCCGCCGGACCGCCGCGACGCTTTACCGCCAGACCGCAGGGCGATGGAGTGCCGAAGCGGTGTCGGTTATGGTTGCGTCGCGCGATCCAATGAGGCACAGTAACCTATGTGAGTGCCAGGGCGGTCGAGAGGGTCACTGAGAGTCTCAGTGCTAGCGGGGTTTTCACAAAGGGGTGTCTCGATCTCCAAACGATCGGCCGATTATAGAATAGGGAGTGCGGCGTTTGGAGTCCCGGATTTTTGTCTCAAGCAATTGTCAGACAGGTGGAATTGCCGCGGGGCTGCAGGCAATATTTCCAAATAGCCTGTTGACCGCGATGCGGCAACCAACGGCTGCTGGTTCCAGCGACATCGAGCGTCTGCTGGAACATCTTAGGTCCGCGGATATATGGGTAAGAAACCGAGGTTACCAAGCACTGATCGGGCATTCGGAAGTCGCACGTGCGTTGGAAGGAAAGCGGACTGTTGACCTGCCTCACACCCAGTTTCGGGCGTTCCATCCAGATTGCATCCAACCTTACTCCCGACAGACTGGGCGGCCCGTCGCGCCCTTCCAAAGCTCTCTGATTGTTGCGTGGTCATATCAGAAGCGGCTGGCGCCTGAGAGGGTCCGGCGCCTGTTCAACCGGGATGTGTTCTGTGATTTGGGGTACCTTGACCTTTGGGACGCAGGCGTTGAAAGATTGCGGCGTAGCTTTGACGCCTGTGGGCTCGATTTTTCGACTTTTTTTCTTAAAGTTAAGCGAGCGGGCATCTTTATGCATACCCCAGCGCATCCCGCCATCGATTTCCTGTTTACCCTAGCAAAGACCGTTGCACTCAAGCTAGAGCAGGACGTATCAATCCTTCAGAACAGCACGGTATTGGCTGATGGTCTTGCACAGGGTGCTTATTGGCCGGTATACCCTGAGATTGGAGATGCGTTGTCGGTTCCGAGTTCCAAGACTTGGCGGATAGACAGCAATACCTATTATGACCTAAACTCGTTCATAGCGTTTTCATACGAGAGTTACTCACAACAAGGCGTCGAGCCACCCGACCTGGACTTGAATATTGCTCCCAAACAGCTTGCAGATGTAGATGAAACCCTGAACTCATGGAGTCTGAGGTTATGACGAACCCGTACAAGGGGCTCCCCGACTTTTGTTTCTGGTCCCGTGCGGTAAGCTGGCCTGCGCCGGGTCAACTTGACCCATGCACTATAAGCCACTGTATACAGCCGCATGAGAAAGTCGCGACTCTGGGGAGTTGTTTTGCACAGCATCTTGCTAGGCATGTCAAAGCACAGGGGTTGAACTACTATGTACCGGAGCTAGCGCCTCCGGAGATGACTGAGGCCGAATCGGTCAAACGGAACTATGGAACGTTCTCAGCCCGCTACGGGAATGTATACACCGTCCGGCAGGCTGTGCAGTTGTTTGATCGAGCATTTGGTCTGTTCGTTCCTGTCGAACAAGTGTGGCCGAAAGAGGGTGGCTTCGTCGATGCTTTCCGTCCCCAGATCGATCCTACGCCTCTGACGTCGCCAGCGGAAGTTGAACTTGCTCGCAGCGAGCATCTCGCCCGGGTACGCGATGTGTTTTCCAACGCGGATTGGATCGTCTTCACATTAGGCTTGACGGAAGGATGGCGGTCGAGGGTCGATCAGGCTGTCTATCCGGTGGCGCCAGGCGTAAGTGGCGGCGAGTTTGTTGAGGACAGATATGAATTTGTCAATTTCTCCGCAACCGAGGTGAGGCAAGATTTGTGTAGTCTTGTGGATCGGATCGGTCGGATCAATCCAGGCTGTAGACTGCTGCTTACTGTATCGCCGGTTCCATTGATTGCGACATATGAACGTAGGCATGTCTGGACTTCAACGACTTTTAGCAAATCGGCATTGAGGGTCGCCTGTGACGAGGTGGAGCGGCTTTATCCCGCACGAGTGACCTATTTTCCATCTTACGAAATAATAACCTCCCCCGCAGCTGCAGGCCGGTATTATGCCGATGACCTCCGGCAGGTCACGGAGACTGGTGTAAAGCATGTCATGCGGGTTTTTGGCGAACACTTTATTGTACCGCGCGCGAGAGCGGGCGCCGGCGCGTCAGCGGCACCTCCCAATCTGCGCAGAGAGATGGGAGAGTTTGCAGATGTGGTCTGCGACGAAGAGGTAATTGAGCGCGCATTACAATTTAGCGGGGTTCGAACGACCGTGCCAGCTGCATCTTAACCGGCTGGGTGGGCGGTTTGTTCGAGGATAAAGGTGAATTCGGTATCGAGAAGATGAAGCCATTCTCTACGCGTCATATTTCGCTTCGAGTGTCCTCCGCTATAAGTGACCAACTGGGTCGTCACAGCATCTGCCTTCAGTTTATTGTACAATCGATGGGCCTGCTCGACTGGAACGAGTCGATCGTCTGTACCGTGAACTATCAAGATAGGTGCTGTTCCCGGTCCGATGTGAAATATGGGAGAGGCTGCTACTTCCGCTGCCCCAAGTTCTGGTCCCGTCAATGGCCCGAATAGGCGTGGTGTTGGCGGTCTAAAGCCGGATGTGGTCAAATCGATGGGTCCTAATTCGTCGATGGCGCAGGCAATCTGGGCCCCGGCTAGTTGGCCGACTGCCGCGAGGAAGACCGCTAAATGACCCCCAGCGGAATCCCCAAGTGCACAAATCCTGTCTGGCTTCACATCTAATTCGCTCGCATGCTGCCTGATCCAGCCGACGGCAGCCTCTGCATCGTCCAGCTGCGCGGGCCACCTGTGTTTAGCCGAACCAGTTGCGAGGCGATAATTGGCAGCAACGGCCACAAACCCTCGCTTGGCTGCGATCCGACCGACGCCTTGGAAGCTCCGTTTGTCACCACTTGACCAGCCACCACCATGGATCAGGAGGATAGCAACATGAGATCCGGAACGCTCCTTAGGCAGATAAACATCTAGCTTCTGCAGGGAGGCCGAACCGTACGGTATATCCAGCAACTCATCTGCTGAGGCAGATTTTGGAGAGCAGATCATGTTGCTGATCAGCAGGACGGTTAGCGCGGCACGGCGGAAGTGCGAGAATGATAGCATCAAGATGCGCTTTCCGATGCCGAAAGGTTGCGGAAGGCCTGGTAAGAACTTGTAGGTGGAGGAAATGCCATCGACTAGACCCTCAACTCCCTTCAAACAGCTTAACGACTTCGTTAACTAGGCGGGTCTGTGTAAACTTTGATGGATCGTTGTCCGGCAGGTTGAGCGGCACACTTTTGGTGCCGCAGTAGATGGGATCCTGCTGAACGCATTTCGGATCCGTCTGCGTGCACTCTCGTCCGGTTTCGGAACATCGCTTTGAGGCCCGAGTGACCCAGCTTTGGATGATCAGATGATCCGGCGCTCCTATCGCAGAATGAACGATCCTTGCCCACCTAAGAGCGTGCATATAGTAGTCTCGATCCGAGCTCTCTGGGTTCTGTCCACTCCAGATTATAATTCCAAAAGGAATGCCTTGGCGACCTAGAAAAGACTTAAGCGTTCGCATATCTGTTGCCGCGTCGACATCAGGGCGAACATTTAGAGCACGGACATTGACGTCAAGGTGGAAGAAGTCTGGTCTCGCTCCGGCCTCTAACAACATATGGATCCATTGAATGAGTTTGGACACGCTGAAGTGCGGATAGGGCTCCACATCGCCGATCAAGATATGCGGTTCCGCAGTGCGCATGCGTTCAAAATATCTTGCAGTCTTTCTCACGGTCTGCTCGAGGCTATTTTTGCAGTAATACAGCCCTGCGCCTAGCGGCTCGTCCAAGGCCAGAGAACGGACCTGTCCCCCGTATTCTCGTATTCTTTTCAGATATACGAGTGTTCCTGAGAGTGCCCGATCTCCGATACAATCCCATTCCTTAAGTGCGGGTGCGGCAAGCGCTAATCCAATGCCCCAAGAATGAAGCAAACGAAACGCATCCGCGTTCTTAAGGTCAATCCCGCTATTTATGTGCTTTCGGTTCTGCCGTTGTATTTGTTGTGGACCAAGTTTAAATGCGCTGATCCTTGATCGGGCCTGCGCCCACGCTTGAGGTTCGGTGAACATTGCCGTGAGGTCTGGGGTTTCTGCATCAGGGCCGTACCAAACCTCAAAGTCTGGCTTTGCGCTGGCTCCATGCATCAAGGCCACCATAAGAAATCCAATTGCAGTCATCAGCAGAGCACGGCGCCCATATTGTTTGCCTTTCCAGGGCATCAAGAAAGCCATCTATTTGCACTCGCTGCGACCGAACGGGGTGATAATGCCATAATCACCCCGAAAGTATCGCAGCGCCGCCGAGATGGTCGGGACGCTACGCTGAAGTTCCCTGTCGTAGGTTAGTCGCTCGGCCAGGGCTAGACCCGCCTGGCCAACCTTCCGAGCGAAATCATCATGTCGTTCCAGCCAGCGGATCTTCTCAAGAAGATCTGAGAAATCCGGAGCGATCGGGATGTAATTAGACCAGGGAACGAGGTCATCATAATACCACTGCCGGAGCCCCCGCGCAGATTCGACCTTTAAGACAGTGCCGCCAGTCAGAAGTCGCTGAAACAGATTCGAGAAAGGGCTAGAATTTCCATCAATGTCAATATGGTATCTATACTGTCCCCATGCCTGCCACGGCACAAAATCTCCCAGAAGGCCGGCTTGTCTTATTTCCTGCTCGATGTCAGGACTACTGAATTGTATTACACTAGACAATTGCGCATCGATCAACCCGGTATCGCGGTTGCGCTGGGCCAATTGACACAATTTAACTCGCGCCAACGACCGCCAATCGTTTGGGGATGGCTTAGGGCCAGTTGTCGAGCCACGCCAAAATGCAGTGGCTCTCCGTTGTCCCCAGGCTATCTCATTCTCCCGAAACACCTTTCGAGCATAACCATAGCCTTTTGTCGGAACAAAAATCTGGTCGGGCAAGAGAAAGTAGTCAGGCCTGCTGTCAGAAAAGGCGAATCCTGGGACGATGCCAAGATCGAACTGATTGATGATCACGCTTCCCGTATCGCGCTCGGCCTGCATTCCGTAATGCGCAAAGAGCGGAAGTATCCAGTGAAGGTGAAGAATTTTATGCGTTGTTCGATCGTCCCGATAGATGCTTGCATCGAAGGAAAATCTTTGTTCACCGCTGGAAAGCATGATCCATTGCAAACATGCAGGTGCCCGCCCGGCATCTTCAACGTCGATTGACATGCGGCCAGGGAAAGAATGCCGCTCTCTCAACAGTTCACATACTAAGTCAAAGCGTTGAATAGTGAATAGAGCCTGGAGAAGACCTACATATGCTTGCTCGGACAGTCTACCCAAGCTCCTATGTTTGTCCAATAATTCGAGTATATCGTATTCAGCGCCATCAAAATCGCCGTCAACGCATTTTAGAAGCGCCGCCGAAAGCAAAGGTTGAATAGGGTTCCGACTGGGGCTGCGGCCAACGGCAATATCAGACAGCGCCTCCTTCCTGGTCTCTGACCAGACCACAGGAAGCCGCACCCTGTTGTCTGCGGGTGTTCCCGCCACATCGCTGCCCATCCGTCAACTTTCCCAAGAACCACAACCCAGGCGGCCGGCTGAGTGCGGCCATCGACGTTGTGTTCCGCAGCGGTGAGGGAGACAAGCAAAATTTTGCAAACGGTCACCGCTGGACCTCCCCGGAGCTAGCCCGCATTATGCACGACGGTTGGCGGGCATGGAGCAAGCCACTGATTTGATGTAGGAATTGGGTGTCAAAGCCAATCCAACCGAATCACGGACCACCATGCCCGCCACCGTCGAAATTAGCCCAACGCTACCCGGCCTGTCACCGCTCTGCGGCAAGCCGATCGTCGCCCGGTTTGACACCGCGCATCTTTGCTCCGATGGCGGTTTATTCGCACTTCGCGAAATCGAGAACCGCCTCGGCATTGCGCAACGCCTCGCCGCGTGCATCGACGATCCGCGTGCGCCGGGGAAGGTTGTGCACGGCCTCGACGAGATCATTCGTTTTCGCATGCTGATGATCGCGGCCGGCTACGAAGACGGCAACGACGCTGACAGGCTGCGCAACGATCCGATGTTCAAGCTAGCCATGGAACGGCTGCCAGAAGACGCCGATCTGTGCTCGCAGCCCACTATTTCGCGTGCCGAGAACCTGCCCGATGCGCGTGCCCTGTTGCGCATCGGCCAGGCTATGGTCGCCCATTATTGCCAGAGTTTTCGCCGGGTGCCGCGGCGCATCGTGCTCGACATCGACGACACCTTCGATGCCGTTCATGGCGGCCAGCAGCTCCGATTGTTCAATGCGCATTACGATGAATACGGGTTCCAGCCGATCGTGGTGTTCGACGGCGACGGCCGCATGATCGCAGCCGTGCTGCGCCCGGCATGCCGGCCGAGCGGGCGGCAGATCGTGAAGTGGTTGCGACGCCTGCTCACGGCGCTGCGCGCCCACTGGCCGCGCGTCGAGATCGTGCTGCGCGGCGACAGTCACTTTTGCACACCGGAGGTGCTGCGCTTCTGCCGCGCCAATCGGCTGGACTTCATCCTCGGCGTCGCGCCCAGTTCGACGTTGCGCAAGCATATCGCGGTGCTGGAGCAGAGCACGGCGGCACGGCGTGCCGTCGCCAGTGGCGAAAAGCTCCGCCGGTTCAAGGAATTCTACGACGGCGCCGCAAGCTGGGACCGTGTCGAGCGTATCATCGCCCGCGTCGAGGCTGGACCGGACGGTGTCGATACACGCTTCATTGCCACCAACCTGGCCGGCGGATCGGCTCGCACGCTCTACCAGGATGTCTACTGCGCACGCGGGCAGGCGGAAAATCATATCAAGGCGTGGAAGACACATCTGGCGGCGGATCGCACGTCGTGTTGCCGGGCGAGCGCCAACCAGATGCGACTGTTTCTGCACGTCGGCGCGTATTGGATGATGTGGAGCCTGCGCTCGCTGATGCCGCGGCGGTCCTGGTGGCGGGTCGCGCAGTTCGACACGCTGCGGCTGCGGCTGATCAAGATCGCGACGCGCGTCGAGGTGCTGACGCGCCAGGTGCGACTGCATCTGCCGAAAGCCACGCCGAACCAGGCGATCTTCGCCTTGGCGCTGTCGCGTCTGTCCCGGCTGGTTGTTTGACCGCCGGGGCGGACGCCCCTGACCTCGCCCCGCTTCGATCAACCGCTAACGCCGCCCCCGAGGCTGCCCAACCGACCTCCATAGAGGCCCGGAATGGGAGGTATGATCCAACGAGTTCAGGCTGCGATGCGTGGCGACGTTGGACCATCGCTGACGGCTTCATGAATTATGCGGGCTAGGATGTCGCACGCCTTAGGAAGTGCCACCTGCGTCGCGTAACTTGATGCTTGCATATCTATGCGGGTTGCGGATGATCTCGGCTAGAGAGGCCGCGCCCGTTTGCGAGGGCAGAAACGAAGGAACAAACCGATATGATGCAATTCCTGATCTCATTTCGAAACCTTCCGCTATGGTCGTGAACGCGCTGCAAATTTGGTGGAAGCGCACAGGAGCGCTTCGGAGCCTCGATCGTCTTTGGCGCAAGGATCAGGAGCATCCGTATCTCGCGCAAGAGCAGCTCGACGCTGCCAAAGCGGCTGCGGCGCGAGGTGATCATGAGGGTGCGCTCAGGCTCTGGGCCGGTGTCCGCGCGCAGTTTCCCGGGCGGAAGGAGGCATATGCCGACGCAATCGCGTTGCTTCGCGAACTGCGGCGCCTTGACGACGCGGAGCAACTGATTTTGCTGGCGTGTGATCATTTCCCCGATGATTCGGGTCTTGCGTCTTCGTACGCGCAGAATATCTGAGTTGCGCGGCGATCTCCTGGAAGCGGCTCACCGTTGGCAATCGGTCCAGCAGAAGTTCGCGAACATGCAGGGCGGTTTCGTCCGAGGCGCCGACTGCCTCCGCCGAGCCGGGCGCCTCGAGGCGGCCGGTGCGCTCCTCGATGAGGCGGCCTGCGCGGTTTCCCAACCAAGTGCAGCCCCTTGTTGGGAAGGCGCAACTCGCGCAGCACAGCGGCAACCACGAGGATGCGCTGCGCCAATGGGAGGCCATCCGGGCGGCGTTCAAACCCCGCATCGACGTGCTGCTCGGCATCGCAAAGTGCCTGCAGGAACTTGGTCGGCAAGACGAGGCCGAGGCGGTGCTGGAGGACGCCTGTCGCAGCTTCCCCACCAATGGCGTCGCGGCGTTCGAATATGCGCGGTACGCCGAACGACGTCGCGATTGGGCAGAAGCCCAGCTTCGCTGGGAGTGGGTGCGCGACCGGTTCCCCAAAGATCTCGCGGCCATGCTGGCTGCGCCCGGACGTTGCGCCAACAGCGCCGCCTGGAGGAGGCAGAGGCCGCATTGCAGGACGGACTTCGCCAGTTCCCGGACGCCATCGCGCTGCTGCTCGAGCATGCCAGGCTCGCGTCCCAGCGCCGCGATTGGCCCCAGGCAGTCCAGCGCTGGGAGGCGGTGCGCGCACTGTCGCCTGACCTTGCCGAAATGCATCGCCGTCTGGCGGAGGCTTCGGCGGCTCTTGCCAGCGCAACCGCCGCCTGATCCATTGCCCGACCCGATATCGAGGCCGGATCTTCAGGCGTGAGTGCCTATGATCGAAGTGCTGGCAACCCGCGCCGGTGCCTGCTAATCACACGGGACCGACACAGCACACAGGTCCAAGTGCTCATGGCCAACCCGCCTTCCGAAACGCGTGCTTCGCTCAAGTGGCCGTACACTGCGGACTGCCCGCAACGTTACTCGGTGAATTACCAGCGTTATCTGGCACGCGGCGGTCAGATTCGGTTCGAACAAGATGTCGAGGGGTTCGTTGCGGGAGATATGAATCGCGGCGACATGGCGCGCTTCTATTTCTTCTGTCTTGCCTTCGATCAGATGGTCAAGGAGGGAGTGACCGGTGATCTCGCCGAACTTGGTGTGTATAAGGGGAACACGGCGGCATTGTTGGCCACCTTTGCGCGGCGCATGGGATCGACGGTTCATCTCCTCGACACCTATGAGGGGTTCAATCAGCAGGACATCGTCGGAATAGACGCTGGTGCCAAACCGCAATCTTTCAGTGATACCTCTCTCGAAGCAGTGCGATCGCTGGTTGGCGATTCGAATGTCCACTATGTAAAAGGCTTTTTTCCGGCTACTGCCTCTCAACTACCCGACAATGCGCGCTACTGTTTTGTCCATATCGATTGCGATCTCTATGCGCCTATGGCGAGCGCTCTCGCTTACTTTTACCCCAGGTTAGTTTCGGGGGGCTTCCTGGTGGTTCATGATTATTCAAGCCTGCATTGGAACGGCGCGGAGAAGGCAGTCGACGAGTTCCTTGCCGACAAGGAGGAGAGCCCCATTCCGCTTCCCGACGGCGCCGGAAGCGTGGCGGTGCGCAAGGCTCGGTCCGGAAGCGGAAGCGATAATTGGCTTTTGCAGAAGCGTCGTTCCCTGCTCCAACCGGACTGGGTTGAAGCAGGAAACGGTAAGCTAGCTGAATTGCTGGGCAATGGATGGAGCGGTCCCGAAGCATGGGGTGTTTGGGGCGTGGGCGACTTGCATGAATTGGACTTGGTGTTGCCGAACAGTCCCCTGCCGGGAATTGAGTTGGAACTCGAGGTTCAGGCTGCCCTGACGCCGTCGCGTAGCGAACAAACTGTGGCTGTTTTCGTAGCCGGCGAAAAGGTGCAAACTTGGACATTCAATCGGGCGAACAATCGGGCAGTCCGGCGCGTCACCATACCGATAGCCCTGACGGGTGCAGCGCCTCACGGTCAGCGATGCGTGATGGTTCAATTCAAGCCGTCATCAGTGCTCAGCGCCTCCGACGTCAACCCGGCGTCAACCGATAACCGATCACTCGGGCTCGGCCTTCTTCGCATACGGATCTCGGCAGCCTGACAATGTACAGCGGCCACATAGACTCGGCGACCCGCCACACCATCATCGGCTGGGCTGCCGATGCCGACCACCCGGATGCGCGCCTGGAACTTCGCATCATGGTCAACGGTGCCGAACAGGGGCGGGTCATTGCAGACCGCCCACGTGAGGGCCTGCGCCAGCGAGGCATCTACGGCGATGGCGCCCATGCCTTCGAATACACCTTCGACCCGCCACTCTCCCCTTTGCGCGGCTATGACATCGTTGTGCGATTTTCCGACCGGCCTCTAGACCTCGGCCGCGGTCGATTTCGTATAGAGCCGGAACGTCGGGAAGATCTCGCACTGTGCCCGGTACCTGGTCACCGCCACCGGCCGCTCCGGAACCACCTTGCTAATGCGCCGGCTCGGCAATGCCCGCGGCATCGTCATCGCGGAGTCCTATCCATTCGAGATGAAGTTGCTCACCTACTATGCGTACGCCTTGGAGGTGCTCACCACCGCCAGCAGCCCGAGTCAATCTGCCTCGTTGGATGCACTCACGCGGGATCCGTTTCATCTCGGCCGCAATCCGTTTCATCACCGCCAGATGGAAGCGGTGTATCCCGACCCTGCCATGCTTTACCGATTCTTCGGCAGACGATCCGCCTCGCGGCTGCGATCGGCGCTGCGCGATATTGTGGACGACTTCTACCGTGAGATGTCTGACGTGCAGAGAAAGCCGGCTGCACAGTTTTTCGCCGAGAAATGTGACGTATTCACTCCTGCAAGGAACTTTGCGAAACTCGCGTTTGATGGCGTGAAGGAGATCATGCTGGTGCGTGATCCGCGCGATATCCACTGTTCGCGGCAGGCGTTTTGGTCGGATACCACCGAGAGCTCATTCCAGAACCTGTTGACCATGCAGGCCTTCGTTCTGCCCATCTATCTGGCCGATGCAGCCAACCTGTTGGTGGTCCGGTACGAGGACTTGGTGCAAAGGCCCGCGGAGACGATGGAGCAGATCTCCGGCTATATCGGGCTCGCACAATCGATTTCTGTTGATCCTGTGGTGGAGGAAAAAATCTTTGCCGGCCACGGCACCAGCCGTGACCCGACAGCATCCATTGGTCGATGGAGGCAGGAATTGAATGCAGAGGACCGCGCCGCATTTGCGCAGTCCTTCAAGCCCTTTCTGGAAACCTTCGGCTACGATCCAGACGCTGGCGGGATCGCTGCAGCGCCTCAAACCTCGTAACCGAAGCCCTCGAGATAGGGACGAAACTCCCGCGAGCAGGCCCTGACATCCTCAACAGGAAGTTCACGCTTCCAGCGTCCGATGGACGCGGCCGGCGACTTACTGGTTCCGTGTTCCTTGAACAATGCCTCCTCCGAGTTGGCCTCAGTGGCGACAAACGCCGGCATGCCAACGAAATCGGCGATCGCCTGTAGCGTGTCACCCTGCTGCTCGATCAGGTCCTCATATCGCACGAACAGGACATCCGGCCGCTGCTCCTTATGAATGCTGATCAGCGAGTCGGCGGCCAGTTTTAGCAGTCGGATAGCTTCCGGAGTTGCATGCGCCCAGAATGATTTGTAGGAGCATAGTGTGTCACGAAGATCGCGGACCAGGACGATCTCCCGGGTGCCGCCGAATACGCTGCGCGCGAACCAGCGCGCCATTCCCGCCAACTGGCATTTCTCGGCGAAATACAGTGCAGCTGGTTTCTCCTGGTCCTTGCCGAGGCTGATATAGAATTCATTAATGATCGTGCGGAACGCAGGTGCCAGCGCATGCGGCGCGACGTTCTGGTAAACTGCGTTGAATCGACTGGAGTCCCGGAAGGCCTTGGCAAATGTGGCTACATAATAAGGATTGGCACCCAGAAACCGCTGGTTATCGACAAAACTCTCGGGCTTGCCGGACCGCTCATGGTCCCCAGGAGCCGTCAAAACGCCAAACGCATGACTGTAGTATTTCAACAGTTCGGTTTCGAAGGGATAAAGGTTGGCAACGCTGACAGAGCCATGAGCTGCCAGTTTCTTCATCAAGATTGTGCTGCCGGCCCGCCCCGGGGCGGTTACCAAAATCGGCTTTAGTAACCGCTCCCGACGAAGGGCGACTCCCGGCAGCGTGCAATCGCCGTTGGCGACAACCTGGTCCGTGCCGCTGTGTCGAACCACGATGTGGTTGTCGCGGATGAGTGGAAGCGGCGGGTTGAACTCGAAGACGAATGCATGATGACCATAGCCGAGTTCGCGTTGCAGATCCTCACGGAGGATATCAGCGCGGGGGGAGGCGTATTGCACTCCGTTAACAAAGACGTCTACGTTGACGGGGCGACGCAAATCTGCATCGTCCAGTGCCCAGCCGCATACGCGAGTTGTGGTCAGTTCGTCCACGAAGCCGCGTATCATTATGCTCCTCCCAGTTTATCAGGTGGCATACCATCGATCCCGGAGACTTGGGAATGGATTTCACACATGATCGAAAAGTTTGCACGATCCTGGCGACGCCTGTTGTAAAGCGCAAACATGCAATCCCATTACTCGGTAGCAAGCAGGACGACACGACGCTGATAAGGACAGTCCTTGCTGTAAGTTATTCCGGCAGGTGTTCTTCCCCCACCACTGGCAAGGTGAACCGGAACACACTTCCCCCCGCCGGGTTCGCCTCCACCCAGAGCCGTCCGCCATGTGCTTCCACGATCGTGCGGCACACCGACAGCCCGATCCCCATCCCCTCTCGCTTGGTCGTGACGAAGGGCTGGAACAACTGCGATTCGATGGCAGGCGAGATTCCTGCCCCGGTATCGGTCACACTCAGCGCCACCATGCTGCCCCACGCCGCCGCGCCGATTGTCAGCGTCCGCTCGGGACAGCCCTCCATTGCCTCGATCCCATTGCGGATCAGGTTCAGCAGCACCTGCTGCACCTGGACCCGGTCGGCCAGCACCTGAGGCACGTCGGGCTCGATTGCCAGGGTTACTGCGACACTCCGCTCCTTTGCCCCGACCAGCCCCAGCGCACTTGCCTCCTCGATCATCTTTGGCACCGCCTCGGGCCGGCGTGCCACTTCGCCGCGCGCTACGAAACTGCGCAGGCGGCGGATGATCTCGCCGCTGCGCATGGTCTGGTCCACGGCCAGGCTCAGCGCCTTGCTGATTCGCGCCAAGTCGGGTGACATCACCATCTAGCAGGCGCAGTGCTGCCCGCACATAGTTGGCTGTGGCGGTCAGCGGCTGGTTCAACTCATGCGCCAAAGCAGCCGCCATCTGGCCCATCGCGCGCAACCGCGAAACATGCAGCAGATCGTCCTGCAATTCCTGCAACCGCGCCTGGGTGCGCTGCCGCTCGGTCAGGTCGCGCACAAAGCCGGTGAACAACCGCTGTTCGCCCTGATTTACCTCGCCAACCGACAACTCCATCGGAAACGTGCCGCCATTCTTGCGCAACCCGACCACGACGCGGCCGATGCCGATGATCCGTCGCTCACCCGTGCTCAGGTAGCGCGCCAGATAGGCATCATGCTGTTCGCGATAGGGTGATGGCATCAGCATGCTGACGTTGCGTCCGCACACCTCGCCCGCCGGATAGCCAAACAGCCGCTCCGCGGTGCGGCTGAAGGACCGCACGATCCCGGCGCGGTCGATCACCACCATGGCATCCGGGACGGTGTCCAGGATCGAGCGGAGTAGTCGCCGATTCAGTGGCTGGCACAGTCTGTCCGGGGTCGCTGGCTGCTGGCTCCATGCCGGCGATCAGAGCGCGCGGCGCCGGCAGGGGCAAGCCCACCAGTCCCTCGCCTTGTGCCGCCATCGCACGTGTCTCATGTCTCGGGGTTTTTCCCCATGCTCCGTTCCAATGCGATCGCCATGCGCACCAGTTCCGGCAGGTTGCGCGCTCCCATCTTTTCCATCACCCGGGCACGCTGCACCTCCACGGTGCGCGGGCTGGTGCCGAGGTCATAGGCGATGGTCTTGTTCGGCTGACCCGCCACCAGACGATCTAGCACTTCGCGCTCGCGCGGCGTCAGGCTAGTCAGCCGTGCGGCCACCTCGGCGGTGGCCAATACCTCCCGCTGGGCGCGTTCGCTGGCGGTCAATGCCTGCCGCACCGTTTCCAGCAAATGCCTATCGTCGAAGGGCTTCTCCAGGAAATCGGCGGCACCGGCCTTCAAGGCCTCCACTGCGATCGGCACATCACCATGACCGGTCATGATGATGACCGGAAGCCGGCAACCGATTTCTGACAGGCGCCGCTGCAGCGTCAGTCCATCCATTTGTGGCATACGCACGTCTGTCACAACGGTTCCCACGTCCAGAGCCGCCGCGATCTCCAGGAACGCCACCGCGGAGGCATAGCAGCGCACCGGCAATCCTGCCGATTCCAACAGCAGTGCCAGCGAGTCCCGCACCGCCTCGTCATCGTCGATCACATGTACCTGTGGCTGTTCGGCCATGGCGGTGACCTTTACCGGCGGCTTGTGGGCGGTGGCAATCCTTGGCGCTACGTAGTGTTCCGTACGTCCGATACCGAATTTCGGGCGCTTTGTCCCCCGGCTAGGTTTTGCCTCATCGGACGAACCGAACTGCCGAGGAGACAAGACGATGCACGCTACGCTTCAGCAGGCTCGCCCCAACATCCGGACCGCGTCAGCCTTCCAGGTTTCACATCCGGCCAGCCGTGACGCACTCGATGTGCTGGAGCAGTTCGGTGGTACGGTAACTGCCCAACGCGACCAGGAAATCTTCGGCCAGGGCGATTCAGCGGAGCATTGCTGGCGTGTGCTGAGTGGCTGCGTGCGCACCGTCCGACTGATGGAGGATGGCCGCCGCGCCGTGGGCGAATTCCTACTGGCGGGCGACTATTTCGGATTTGACGATATCGGCACGCATGATCTAGCGGCAGAGGCGGTGAGCGACGTGACGCTGCGCCGCTACCCTCGTCGCATGGTGGAGGCGCTTGCCGAACGGCATCCAGGCCTTTCGCAGCGGCTACGCATTCTGGCCCTGACCAACCTGCGCGCTGCCCATGAGCGGGCCCTGTTGCTGGGTCGCAAGACCGCGGCCGAACGGATTGCATCGTTCGTGTTGGAGATGGATCGTCGGACACCCGGGCAGGGAAGTCGGCTGCTTGAATTGCCGATGAGCCGCACGGACATCGCCGACCATCTGGGACTGACGGTTGAGACGGTATGCCGCACTCTGGCCTGCCTAAAGCGCGAGGGCGTGCTGGCGATCACCCGAACCGGGGTCGAGGTACGTGGCCCTCGCGCGTTGTTAGATATGGCTTGTGAGGCGCGGCATTGACAACGCCTCCCGGCGGCCGTGGCGGGCTACCGACTTCTCCATTCGCTCCACGTCTGTTCTGGAGGACATGGTGGTGGCGGGCGTAACAGGCGGCTGGTCATCACTGCAGCACCGGCCGCGTTGAGCAGTGCGGCGGTGACCCATTTGGTGCCAGGGTCATACCAGTCGGTCTTCACCAGAAGCAGGAACAGCAGGGTTACGATCACCAGCGTTCCGCCGGTCCTTACTCCTTGCCGCCGTGCCAGCACGGCCAGCACCAGAAAAACTACATAAAGCGCGATCGCGACCGCCCGCACCACGTCCAGCGCCTGATACGCCAGGGTTGCGATCAACCCGCCCACTACGCGCCAGAGGTTGGCGAAGAATGCCTCGCAGGCAATCAGAAAGTGTAGCGGGCCTATGGCATAGAGCACCCCCATGAGAGCTAGACCGCCTAACCAGACTAGTGCAACTGTCGTGCGATTCAAATGGCCTCCGACGCGTTCTGGGGTATCCCTGCCCGAGTGCACGGGCTGTCCGGCGGCGGGGCCGGAATTCTTGATATAGTGTAGGCGCGTCGAATCAGGAGGCAGGAAACGCCGTTGCGGCTTGGCGCTGCTGCTCGAGGACCAGACTGCTGGCAAACCAACGAGTTCCAGCTGGGCGGAATGACGGAGACCTCAGGGTCGTCGCATCGTCAATGGGCGGACCAGAAGCCGGGTCCACCTGCCGGCCCGGTCGTGGTCGACCTGGTTCAGATCCACAGATACTGGCCGGCGTCTGTACAAGAGCCAGAGTGGTGGTGCGGCCCGCGGCTAAGCAGAATCCGTCAGCTTGACCAACGGATGGTAGGTACGATTCGCTGCCGGCACCGATTCGCAGGGTGCAGGACATGACGGGCAGATCGCCCCTTTCAGCGAGCGAAGAGCAACAAGCGGCTCTGGTGGCGCTCGCCGGTTCGCGTGATCGTGGCGAGGCAGACCGCGCCCGAGCCGTTCGTCTGACATTGGCTGGCTGGACCAGCGCGCGGATTGCCGAGGCATTTGGCGTGCGCGAGGACACGGTCCGCCTGTGGCGGAGCGACTTCATGCGTGGCGGTATCGCGGCCTTGAAGGCCACCGTCGCACCCGGGCCGGCACCGATGAAGAGCGAGGCAGCCCTGCGTGTTGCGGTGCCGCTCCTCGAGGAACCTGTGGCGGATCGGCACAACTGGACCATTCCCCGGTTGCGCGCCGAAATCGAAAACCGCGAGGGCGTGCGTATCAGCCGCTCGCAATTGTCCAAGGCTCTGCGCAAAAAAAGTTCCGCTGGCGGCGTCCGCGGCACACGCTGAAGGGGCGCCAGGTTGCCGCCGATGTCGAGCGGGTTGGTCTGCGCCTGCAACTGCGCAAACAGCAGGCCACCGCTGGCGACATCGTTTTGCTTTACGGCGACGAGAGCGAGGCGCTGACGCATCCCTATCTCGCCCGGGTCTGGGCGAAGGCAGGCGCTGATTTACGTGTTCCTGCGCCAGGACAAGCCAGGAAGGTGGCGATGGTGGGTTCGTTCGATCACGTCACGCGCCAGCTCATCGTGCACACCAGTCCGACCAAGCGCAGCAGCGACTTCATCGCCCATCTCGAACAACTGGACCGGCTCTACGGGCCCAAGCCCGGACAGCCTGTCAAACCGGTGGTTCTGGTCGAGGACAATGGTCCAATCCACACCAGCAAACTCTCCCGGGCAGCGCTCGCCGCCCGTGCCCATTGGCTCACCGTCGAGTGGCTCCCTAAGTATGCGCCAGAGCTCAATGACATCGAAGGCGTCTGGCGGGACCTCAAGGCGCATCATCTCGCCCATCAGACCTTCGCCGATCCCGAGCAACTCGATGGGGCGATCCACCAAGCCGTGAGTGCGCTCAATCAGGACCGAGCGCCACTTCCGTTGGGCAACCAACGAATCTCTGCTTAGATCGACACTCGCGCAGGTGGTCGAGTCGGCCCTCGATCACTCGGTCTGCTTTGGCGTCGTAAGAATGTTGGGCCTGAACCTTCGGTCGGCACGACGATTAGCTCTTAAATCAATCCTTGAGATTGCTCGCGGAGGTCGAATGTGACGTTCCCTACCTTCACCGTGTCAGGCGTACCGGTCATGCCCATCCTCTGGACCGAGCCGCAGGTGGTGGCGGCGTCCTGCAGGACGACCGTTGCGGATGCGCCACCCGCGCCATAATCGGTTTCGTCAAGGGCGGCCAAGAGGCCGATGGTGCATAGCAGAGAGGCAGACCGCGATCATCAGCCATGAGCAAATGGGTCAATCCCTGGTTAAATGAAGGATTCCCAGCAACAGTCGCCCGGGATGTCCTTGGCCGTTTCGCTTGACGAAGTCCTTACCGGCCAGCTCCTGACGCGACAGGTGACAAGTCCAGGACGAAGCAAGCTCCGCCACCGTCGCGAGGCTCCACACGGATGCGACCGCCATGGGCTGTCGCGACCTCCGCCACGATCGCCAGGCCCAATCCGGCCCCGCCGGGTTGGGGCGTCATACCGCGCTGGAAGCGCTCGAAAATTCGTGTCCGGTCTTCCTCCGCAACTCCTCGCCCGCGATCCAGCACGCTAATCCTGGCTGGGGTCGTGATCTCCACCTCCACTACGCTGTCGGCCGGCGCGTGCGCCACGGCGTTCTCCACCAGGTTGATCAGAGCGACCGAGAGCATCGCTTGGTGCCCCTGCACCGGCGGCACCGAACGCGAACTCAGTCAGGTACCAGCTCCACGCCGCGGCTCAACGCGACTGGCGCCAACAGGCTGATGGCTTCCACCGCCACCTCGTGCAACATCACCGGCTGCGATACGTCGAGCGGGATCGCCTCGAGTCGCGCCATTTTGAGCATCTGGTCCACAAGCCGCGCCATCCGGTCCACGTCGCGCCGCAACGGCGCAATGTGCGCATCTCCTGCCATGGCGTCGAGCCGCGCGGTCAACACGGCGAGCGGTGTGCGCAGCGCGTGCGCTGCGGCGCCAACAAAACGACGCTGCCCGGCAAGCGCGGCTTCCAGCCGTGTGAGTGCTGCGTTCATCGCTTCGACCAGCGGTTTCGCCTCGTTGGGGAGCCGATCGACTGACAGGCGCGCGCCGGGACGGGACGGACCGATCGCGGCGGCTGCGGCGGAGACCGCACGCAAAGGCCGCAGGCCGTGGCGCACCGTGAGCAGGCCGATGAGTACCCGTGGCCAGGCCGATCGGGGCCAGCAGGGTCAGCCCTGACGCCAGCAGCTCACCCAGCATGGCCTCCGCCAGTGCCTCGCCCTGCTCCCGACCCTGTGCGATGGCAATCCGCCAGGGGCGGGCCTCCACCAGCACGCCCACCAATCCGTCCGGATGGCCGGCATCGCGCGGGGTACGAAATATTCCCGGCTGACCGGTCAGATGGGGCGCCAGCAGCGGCGCTCCGCTGGAATCGGAGCTGAGCAGCACATTGCCGGCCATGTCGGTGACCACGTACAAGCTGCCGTCATCCGACGAGCGCCAGGTGGCCTGCAACTTCGGCGGCAGGTCCAGCACCGGCTGCCCGTTCGGACCGGCGTGCAGATAGTTCGCGAGGGTATGCGCCTGCACCTGCAACGCGGCATCGTCCAGCGAGCGGGCCGCCCGAATCGCTTTCCAGCTAACTCCGAGCCCCGCCAGCACCACCGCCCCCGCCATAAGCGTCGCCAGCCGCCAGGCCAGCCGGGTTTCAAGACGCCAGCCGCGTCGGCTCACGGTCCGCCTGCGAGCAGGTACCCGACTCCACGCAGCGTGTGGATCTGGGGCGTGGCCCCGGCCTCCTGCAACTTGCGACGCAGCCGGTGCACCAGCACCTCCACCGCATTCGAGCCGATCATGCGGTCGAAGTTGTAGAGATTTTCCTCGATTGTCTCGCGGGTCACAACGCCACCCTGGCGCCGCAACAGCAGTTCCAGCAACGCCGTCTCCCGCGCCGACAGCAGCAGAGGCCGGTCGTTCACCGCAATGCTGCGGGCGATGGTGTCGAGCGTGAGGTTGCATGATCGCAGGCGAACCCCAAGCGCGGCATTGGGTCGGCGCAGCAGAGCCCGGATGCGGGAGATCATCTCCGGCATATGAAACGGCTTTACCAGGTAATCGTCTGCACCGGTGTCGAGACCGCTGACGCGGTCTTCCGGCGCATCGCGTGCAGTCAGGATCAGCACTGGTACGGTCTCCCCATTGCGGCGCAAATGGCGCAGTAGTACCAGCCCGTCGCCATCTGGCAGGCCCAGATCCAGTATCAGGACATCATAGCTCGCGACGCGCAGATGGTCGCTTGCGGCGCCGAGGGTTTCCGCGCAATCCACGGCAAATCCCGAACGCGCCAATGCATCCCGTAGCAGGCGGGCGAGTTCGGGTTCGTCTTCGACCACGAGCAGGCGCATGCGGCTTCGTCCATGAGGCAGGGCGGATTAACTTGCAACGTCTGGATTACGGCAAGCTTACCGGCACCGACGCATCTGCCGCCGAGGTCTTCCGCTATACGGTCAAGAGCGTTCCGCGGACCGAAGATGGTTGGCGGGGCGGCTCGCTGGTAGATGCTGCGTGTCATCGTTCACGAATCGGACTGGAACGTTCTTTCGCTTCCACTACGATTGGAGATGGCTGATCCAGTCATTGCTCCCGCTCTCTGCATTGTTGCCGCCAGCATACCGTCACGTGTTCTGACATTGATCTTACATCGCACATCAAATACGCTGAGCAATTGGATGGATGTGCCCGATCCAGCGACAGATCGGGACGCTATCAGTTATCCTTTTGGCAATGCGGCTATGCGTCGATTGTCACCGCCGATCGAGGGCAGCCGATCCTGGAGGGCGGCAAAGTTCGCGATGAGTCGTATTGGCCGTGGGCTCTGGCTCGACGCGACTGGCCGGACAGGAGCGCCGGAACCATTGCATCGGGCGCCGTCTTGTGAAGACATGGTTCTGCTATCGAATGAAGTGCCTTGCCGGCGGTCCGTCGCGCGTTCGCGATGACGCCGGTTTCGCAGCGGAAGGTCAATATGCAAGAGTGTGCAAGAATCTGACACCCATCAGCTTGCCCGCCAGTGTCAGCCCACCGCCCGCAGAACGCGCGCCCAGTCTTCGATCGCCACCTCCTGACCGGGTGTGAGTTGAATCGTAAACTGAGTATAGCCCGCATTCCGTAACGCTACGATCCGTTCCGCGATCGCCGCTTCCATCCCGGTGAAGGTTGTTTGCGCGATCAGCTCCGGGGTCACGAAGGGGCGCTCGATCTCCTTCACCGCCATTAGGTGGCCACGATGGTTCTCCAGGTACCGGGCGTCGGCAGGCTGAAAGGTGCGGGCCAGCGACACGTAATCCTCGACTGCGGCCTTCAGCGAGTCTGGCACCGGTGAGGTGTTCGGCAGTCCGGCCAGTGCCTCATCTGCCGCGCGATGCAGCAGCACCGCGGCCCGGGGTCCCGCCTGCGCGATCGCGCGGGGTGAATCTTCGGCCTCCCCGGGAGCCAATACGCAACCCAGGGCGAAGGCGACCGCCGACAGATCTTCGGCGTCCTGGCCCGCCTTTTCCCAGCTCGCCTGCATGGCGCGCATCGCCGCCACCCCGCCGGCCACGTCGCCGACGAAATTCAGCCAGCCGGCGCCCAGTTTTGCCGTCAGCGCGCGCGCCCGCGGTCCGTAGGCGGAGATGTGCAGCCGCACTGGATCGCGCGTGTTGATCAGTTCCAGCTCGGGGTTCAAGAAGGCGATCCTGTGGCGCCCGCCCTCGATTTCGTACTCGACCGTCTCCTCATCCAGCAGCGCCATGACGACGCGGATGTATTCCTCCATATCGGCCAACTTCATCGCGCCCAGCCCCATGGTGCGCCGTCCTGTGAAGCCGGTGCCGACGCCGAAATCAATCCGCCCCGGCGCCAGCCGGTTCAGTGAGGCGAAGGCGTTGGCGGTGACCGGCGCGATGCGGTTGGAGGGGATCAGCACGCCGGTGCCGAGCCGGATGCGGGAAGTGTGGCTGGCCACGGCACCCATGGCGACGAAGCAGTCGGCGCACAGCATCTGCGTGTCGTAGAACCAGGCGTGGCTGAAGCCCAGTTCCTCGGCCCGCTGCACGACCTTCCAGGAATCGGCGGCGGTGGCCAGGGCGATGCCGAACTCCATCAGACGGTCACTCCATGGGCTGCTGTCAGGGCGATGAGCCGGTCGGTCCGCGTTGTCACATTTCCTCCTGTCGAACGCTGTGCGCTGGCGTAGCGGCGGCAAGGGTGGCACCAATGCCGGGACGGGAGAAGCCCGGGACAGGCAGGAGGACGCACAGGTGACCGACATAGTGCGAAACCGCTTCACCTTCGCGGATTTCCGGCTGGAGCGCGGCGGCGTGCTGCCGGAGGTCACCATCGCCTATGTCACGCGCGGCCGGCTGGCGCCGGACGGGCGCAACGCGGTGCTGGTGACGCACGGCTATACCAGCGGCCATCAGATGATCGAGCCGGGCGCCGGCTCGTCGGAAGGGGCCTGGAGTTCGCTGGTCGGCCCCGGTGCGCCGATCGACACCGACCGCGATTTTGTCGTCGCCTCCAACATGCTGGGCTCCAGCTACGGGTCGACCAATGCGGCGTCGATCGATCCGCGCAGCGGCAAGCCGTACGGGTCCGCCTTTCCGGATATCACGGTGGCCGATATCGTCACAGCACAACGCCGCCTGCTGGATCACCTGGGGGTGACGCATCTGCGCGCCGTGGTCGGCCCGTCCTATGGTGGGTTCCAGGCGTTCCAATGGGGCGTGACCTTCCCGGATTTCATGGACGGACTCGTGCCGGTGGTGTCGGCGCCGCGGCATCGCGCGGACATGACCACCGCGCTGCGCGCCCGGTTCGAGCGCGAGCCGAACTGGAACGGTGGCGACTACTACGCGACCGGCGGCATGGTCGCGGCGATGACTGCGCTGCGGGTGGAGACGCTGCAGCGTTACGGCATGATGGAGGCGCTGGCGGATCGCTTCCCCGAGCCGGGCGAGCGTGAGGAGGCGCTGCATCGCCTCGCCGCCCACTGGGCGGAGGTGTTCGACGCCAACTCGATGCTGATCCTCGGCAAGGCGGCGGAATCCTACGACGTGAGCGGGATGCTGGATCGCATCCGCGTGCCGGTGCTGTACGTGCTGTCGCGCACCGACGCGCTGTTTCCGCCCAGCCTGGCGCCGCAGGTGATGGGGGCTCTGCGTGCGGCTGGCGTGGATGCCACATATTTCGAGATCGACAGTGACCAAGGCCACCTTGCGTCCGGCGCGGATGCCGGGAAATGGGTGCCGGTTCTGCGTGAATTCCTGCACCGGCTGGAGGCGACTTCATGAACAATGCGTTCCATCCGAGCGTCCCGCTGACGCTTGCAATTGATGTCGGAGGCTCAAGGCTGAAGGCGAGCGTGCTGGACCCGCAGGGCGTGATGACGGAGCCGCCGGTGCGGATCGACACGCCGCATCCGGCGAGTCCTACCGCGGTGGTGGAGGCTCTGGTCGCGCTGGTGCAGCCGCTGGGCCCGTTCGATCGGATCTCCATCGGCTTCCCGGGCGTGGTACGCCACGGGCGCGTGTTGACCGCGCCCAATCTGGGCAATGAGGCCTGGCGCAACTATGCACTGGCCGAACAACTCACCGAGCGGCTCGATAGGCCCGCGCGGTTGCTCAATGACGCGACAGTGCAAGGGTTGGGCGTAATCTCCGGCGAGGGGCTGGAATGTGTCATTACGTTGGGTACCGGCACGGGATTCGCACTGTTCGATGACGGGCGGCCGGCGCCGCATCTGGAGCTCAGCCAGCATCCGGTGCATCGCGGCAAGACCTATGACGAATGGATCGGCAACGCGGCGCTGGAGAAGGCCGGCCGCAAGCGGTGGAACAAGCGGGTGCAGCAGGCGATCGACCACATCACCACGTTGGTGAACTACGATGTGCTGCTGATCGGCGGCGGCAATGCCAAGCACATCAAATTCGATCTGCCGCCTGATGTGCGCCTGGTGTCCAACCAGGCCGGAATTACCGGCGGTATCCGCCTGTGGGATACGGCACTGGATGCGCTGGTCCTGAACGCCTGAATTCCGACTGTGCAGCGGCGAAACTCCGTCGCGTCGGCGCCACCGATTTGTGCGACCACTGGCCGGGGCGCGGGCAGTGCGGGGCCGACTGGCCGTCGAGTTATCCCGGATGTATCAAGGGAATCCGCATACCAATTGAGGGAGGAAGCCATGCCATTCGATGAAGCTGGAGGCCGCCCGGAGCGCCGACCATCGCGCAACGTATTAGGTGGGGCACTCGAGATCTGCTCGATCCAGCCGATGACCGGTTTCTTCCGTGACGGGTGCTGCAATACCAGTTCGGCGGACGTCGGCAGCCACACGGTCTGCGCCGTTATGACGGATGCTTTCCTGGCGTTCAGCAAGTCAGCCGGCAACGACCTGTCGACGCCGCATCCAGATTTCGGCTTTCCCGGTCTGCGTTCTGGCGATCGCTGGTGCCTCTGCGCACCGCGCTGGCAGGAGGCGATGCAGGCCGATTCAGCCCCGCGTGTGGTGCTCCGTGCCACCGAGGAAGGCGCTTTGCGCTGGTGCGCTCTGGAGGATTTGAAGCGCCACGCCATCGACCTGGACTGAAGCAGGGGCATGTCGCCGGAGCCGCTTGACGAGGAGACGCTGCTGGCGCGGGCACAGGAACTGGTTCCGGCCCTGGCGCAGCGAAGCGCCGCCACCGAAGCGGCGCGAGACGTGCCGTCGGAGACGATCGCCGCGATCCACCAAGCAGGGCTGCTGCGCGTGCTGCAGCCGCTCCAATTCGGCGGGCTGCAGGGCCGATTCGGCCTGTTCTCCCGCATCGTCGAGACGCTCGCCGAAGGCTGCGCCGCTACCGCCTGGGTTTTTGCCGTACTCGGCGAACACCAGTGGATCATCGGCTGCCTGCCCGAACGGGGCCAGGCGGAGATCTGGGGGGATGCGCCCACCGCCGTCGCGTCCTCGTCCCTGGCGCCGCGAATCACCGCCCAAAGGGTGGGCGATGGCTGGCGACTGTCTGGCGAGTTTCCGTTCTCCAGCGGCTCGACCCACGCGCAATGGGCGATCATCGGCGCGCGCTGCCCGGAGGCGGATAGCACCATATCCACGCGCTACCTGCTTGTGCCACGGAGCGAGATCGAGATCGTCGATGACTGGCACGTGTTGGGCCTGCGCGGAACCGGTAGCCGCACACTGCGCCTGCGGGACGTGGTCGTGCCCGCGCATCGCACCGTACCGCTGCGCGACCTGCTGGTCGGCACGCCGCCGGGCGCCATGGTCCACCCGGATTACCCGCTCCTGCGAGCCCCCCGCGGTTTTCTGGTGCCATTCTCGCTGCCGCCGGTGGCATTCGCGCTTGGCCGGCGCGCGTTGGCGATGACCGCAGCGACCCTTGCAGGGCGGGTATCACGCGGCGTGACCCGTCTGGCAAATTCCGAGATCGTCCAACTGAAGCTCGCAGAGGCCGCGGCGGCGATCGACACTGCATCGCTGGTCCTGTCAGTTCGGCGGGACGAAAGCGACGCGGCGCTGCTGTCGGGTCGCGCGATCACTATGGCAGATGCGGCCCGGAACCGGCGGGACATCACTTACGGGGTGCAGCAGGTTCGCGCGGCGGTGCAGGGACTGGCGGAGCTGAATGGTGCCCGGATGGTTTACGACTCGGACCCGCTGCAGCCGATCCTGCGCGATGTGCTGACCATCGCTACGCACAATATTTTCAGTCCGGCGGCGACTCTGGTGCCCTACGGCCGCATGTTGCTCGGTCTGCCACCGGATGTCGGCGAGGCCTGAGCCGGCCCTCCGCCAGCAGCAGCCCGGAAAGCGAACCCAGATCATGTCCAACACCGATCTTCCCGCTGAGTTTGCTCTGATAGGTCGGCATTTCCGTCCATTAGCCGGGCCCGGCGCGCTGAATCTGGGCGATGACGCAGCCCTGCTCGTGCCGCCACCGGGCCGGGAGCTGGTATTGACGGTGGATGCAATGATCGGCGGCGTGCATTTTCTGCCCGACGATCCACCGGACCTGGTAGGGCGCAAGTTGCTGCGGGTGAACCTGTCGGATCTTGCGGCCAAGGGCGCAACGCCCATCGGCTATCTGATGACGGTGGCGGCGCCGCGCGGGACGCCTGACGCATGGTTCGCACAGTTCGCCGCGGGCCTCGCTCAGGACCAGGCCGCGTTCGGCTGCACCCTGCTGGGTGGCGATACCACCTCCACCCCGGGGCCGATTGCCTTATCACTCACTGCGCTCGGTCATGTCGCGCCCTGCGGAATGGTGCACCGTACCGGCGCGCAACCGGGCGATGGTATCTGGGTCACGGGTACGATCGGTGATGGCGCTCTAGGGCTGGCGGTAGCACAGGGGCGACTGACCGATTCCAGCGGATATTTGCTCCGGCGATATCGACTGCCGCAGCCACGGGTCGGGCTGGCGATTGCCGGAATCGCCTCGGCCAGCATGGATGTGTCGGACGGGTTGGTACAGGACCTCGGCCACCTGTGCCGCGCGGGCGCACTGGCGGCCGATTTGGACTCGGCGGCGCTACCGCTGTCGGAGGCAGCCCGCCAGGCCGGGTCGGACTGGTTGGTCACCTGTCTGACCGGCGGTGACGACTATGAGCTGCTGCTGGCGGTGCCGCCGGCGCAGGAACCCGCTTTGCAACTGGTCGCGCGGGCGGCCGGCATAGCTGTTACCCGCATCGGGAGCTTCCTTGCCGGTTCACCCCGAGTTATGGTGCGCGGCATCGACGGGCAACCGCTTGCTCTGGACCGGGGCGGGTGGAGCCACTTTTGACTGCAACAAGGCATGTCCAGAGAATGATCCTCGCGTCGACCTGCGCCACCGAGCCTGCGGCATGAACCGCAATGTTTGGCTGCTGTTTTGCTGTCAGGCGCTAATGAACGCCGTCATGGCGGGTCAGACGGTGATGGCGGCGCTGGTTGGCCATGCACTGGCGGTGGATAAGACGCTGAACACGCTGCCGATGGCAATCCAGATGCTGGCCATGATGTGCGCCTCCATCCCCGCCAGCATCGTGTTCGCCAGACTTGGCCGCAAACCCGGTTTCTGGCTAGGCTGTTTCGGCTCGCTGATCGGCAGCCTCACTTACGCGCTTGGCATTTGGAACGGCAGTTTTGTGCTGTATTGCGTCGGTGCGGTCCCCGCCGGCCTGGGCTGGGGCATCGCGCAACATCTGCGTTTTGCCGCCGCCGAGGTGGCAGCACCCGACGCCCGGCCACGTGCCATCGCTTTGGTGATGGCGGGGGGCGTGCTGGCGGCGATTATTGGACCCGAGATCGTCAAGCGCAGCAATATGTGGATTCCGCCGCTGGAGTTCCTTGGCACCTATCTTTGCCTGACGGTGTTGCCCTGCATTGCTGCGCTGCTGCTCGCCTTCACCCACATGCCCGTGGCGGTGCGCCAGCAGGTGCAGCCGGTGCCCTTCCGCACCATCATCATGCGGCCGAGCTTCGTGACCGCGGTGGTGTCGAGCATGGTCGGCTACGGCACCATGAACCTGGTGATGGCATCGACCCCGCTGCAGATGATGATGTGCGGGTTCGGCGTGAATGCCAGCGCCGACGTGATTTGGGCGCATTCCATCGCGATGTTCCTGCCCGGCTTCATCACCGGGCGGCTGATCCAGCGCCTCGGACCTCACGTGATCATCGCCGCGGGCGGACTGCTGACGCTGTTCTGCGTTGTTGCCAACCTGACCTTCGGCGTGGCGTTTTCCACGTTCATCATCGCACTGGTTCTGCTGGGCGTGGGTTGGAACTTCATGTTCGTCGGTGGCACCACGTTGCTGGCCGCAGCACACGACGCGCATGAGCGGGTACGCGTGCAGGCGACCAACGACTTCATTGTGTTCGGCACGGTGGCATGCACCGCCTTCGCATCAGGCGCGATCGAGGCCACGGGCGGCTGGGCGGTTCTGAACCTGACCCTGATACCCCCAGGTACTGATCGCGGTTGCGCTGGTGACCTGGCACTGGATGGCGCGGGCGCGGCTGGCGCCGGCGTAATCGGCAGGCGCGACAGCCAGATTTTGCCTCCAGCGTCGCAGTTCCGCACTCCGCGCCGCTGCGTCAGCGTATCGTCACCGGTTCAGTAGCGCTGACCGTTCACGCAGTACCACATCGCCTTGTAGGCGGTGCGGCTCGCTTTTGCGCAGTGGATGATGTCGGCTTCCTTGAATTTATTGGCATCGATCGCTTCGCCGAGAAGGATGCGCAGATGCTCCTGGTCTTCCACGCAATGCTCATAGGCTGGACCACGATACATCTTGTCGGCCGGACCTTCGGTCACTTCGCAATATTTGACAGTGTCGAACACTGGCATGTTGTCACTCGTCATCGGCGTATTTGGTGGCCGCCGCCCGAATTCCACCGGCGGAATCAGGGCAGTGCTGCCCGCATGAACTGCCGCCGTCGCATCGGATGGTTTTGGTATCGGCTGTGCCGTGGGCTTTGGCGGGCCGCCGCAAGCCACGAGTGTGGCCGCGACGAGCAGGATTGTGCAGTTTCTCACGATGCTCCCTGCCGATGGTCATACTGGTGGTGCGATCCGGACCGAAGTTCTCCTGTAATGGTGCGGCCGGAGCGTATGGAGGGGACTAGAAAGTTGGTGAGTGTTTGAGCCGCTTCAGCGCCGGAATCGCAGATCCATGCCGCGGGCTTTCCAACCGGCCTCGATTGCGTCCAGGTCAATGAACCCCGCCGGATTGGCCTTGCTTGGGGCTAGGCCGATCCGCGGTTGGCCTTCGTTGCGCCAGATACCGAGCAGGCGTCGGAGTTCCTGCAGCGGGTCGGCATGGTCGTCTACGCGCAGGTTGAGGTCCGGGAAATCCTCAGTGGTGACGAGCACCATGGCGGCGGATTGCTTGCCGCGCCGGTCGCCTCCCGCGGCTTCTCCCGTTTCCATCGACTGCATCAGCCGCTCCGGCATATCCAACTCGGGATGCGCCTGCCATGCTGCCAGCGTGGCGGCGAGGGTCGGCTCTCCGGCCAGCATGTTGCCTGCGACGCTGATCCCGGGCGCAGCCAGACTGCCGCACCATTCGACGCAGTTGCGTCCGGTCCAGGCGGCGCTGTGGCCGTGTCGGTCCACTGCGTGCACCTGACGCAGTCCGCGACCCTCGTCGCTCGTCAGCGCGCCCTCGATTGCGGCATCCGGCGACAGGCCGCGTGCCATCGCGTCGAGAACGGCGGGGCCGAGATAGCGGTTGGTCATCGACTGCGTGGACACCGCACCTACGCCGGCCCGCACGAATGGGCAGGAGGCACCGACCGCGAATGCGCGGGTGGCAACGGCAACGGCAAACGCTCCGGTTGCAGGATCATGGGCGGTGATTGACCAAGTCATGGGCGGGCTCCTATGTCGCTGAGGAGATCGGGGTGCCACAGATGTTGGCATGTCCCGCGGTATTGTGCGGCGCCTTGATCATCCGCGCCGCTTCATCGATGCGCCGTGGCAATGGCGCAGCGTAGCCGTTCCGTCGCGGCAAGACCTGCGCCTTCACCGCGGCGCCCTGCGCAGCCTGCACGATCCATCGCAATGCCTGGGCAGGATCTCGCTCGTCCTGTGGTTCCTGCAGGTAGGACAGGCCAAGAGTGTAGGCGGCTGTGACATGTGCCAGCGAGGCGGACTGCCGCCACAGGCTGCGAGCTTCCGCCAGTTCATGCGGAACATTCGTACAGTCGTGCAGCAGTTCGGCCAAGTTGTTGATGGCGTTCGGATTGCCGTACGCGATTGCCTTGCAGAACCACTGAGTGGTGCGCGGGATATCCTTTGGGACGCCGGTCGCTAACTCATACTTGTAGCCCAAAACGTTCATGTCCTCGCTGTTGCCCTGCTGCGCCGACAGCGCATAATGCCTCATGCTGATCCGCGGGTACCACTTGCCCGCGCGCGTAGAAATAGCCGACGTTCACCTGTGCCTCGGCATCGCTCGCGTCGGCAGCATTACGCAGGAGCCGGAACGCGGTCGGCAGGTCGCCGTTATTGTAGGCCTGCATGCCTGCTTCGGTCTTGCGTGAGCTCGCGAGCGCGGCGTGATGAGAAGCAAGGCAGCGACCACCCCGCGCATCCATCTCATGGTGCGGCCGGATCCGCGTCGGCGGCAGTCTCCAATCCCAAATAGATGCGCTGCACGTCACGATCATCGGCCAGCTGCGCTGCCGGCCCTTCCAGCACCGTCCGTCCGGTCTGCAGCACGTAGGCGTGGTCCGCCACTTCCAGCGCCAGCTCCACCGCTTGTTCCGCTAGCAGCAGGGTCATGCCCTCGGTGCGTAACCGTTTCAGTGTCTCATACATCGATTCAACCACCGCCGGCGCCAGTCCCAGGCTTGGCTCGTCCAGCATCAGCAGCGTCGGATCGCTCATCAGCGCACGTCCGCAGGCGAGCATCTGCCGCTCGCCGCCCGAGAGTGTGCCTGCGCGCTGGCGGCGGCGTTCCGACAGCCGCGGGAACAGCGTGAACACGCGGTCCAGCAGTGCCGGCACCCGCTTCTTGTCCGCCAGCACCGTGGCGCCGAGCCGCAGGTTTTGTTCTACGGTCTGTTGCACGAACAGTCGCCAGCCTTCCGGGGACAACGCCAGTCCGCGGTTGACAATCGCGTAGGCCGGCCGGCCGGCAATCTCCTGACCCTGCCAAGTGATCTGCCCGGCAGCAGACGGCACTAGACCGGCGATCGCGTTCAGCGTGGTGGTCTTGCCCGCGCCGTTCGAACCTAGCAGCGCGACGACGGAGCCGGGAGGAACTTCGAGCGAGACATCGGCGACGCCGATCAGGTCGCCATATCGGACTGACAGGTTGCGCACGGAGAGGAGGGAAGGAGTCATGGCAGCGAGCCTGGGCACGATGCGAGGAGCCCGGACTCCTTTCCCTCCCGTTGCGGGAGGGGGGCGGGGGGAAGCGCTCCGCAGAACCAACTGCCTGCAATCCCGGCCCCACGCCTCCGTCCTCCATTTCCTTCCCGCAGGGGAAGTTGGGGCATGTCGCGCCATGCAGATCCTATCACGCCCGCCGCACCCGCTTCATGTGATGGCCTAGATATGCCGCCACTACGGCGGGATCGTCCACCACGTCGCGCGGCGCGCCCTGGGCGATTACCTTGCCCTGGTGGAACACCACCGCGCGTTCGGCCAGCGACAGGATCACCTCCATGATGTGCTCCACGATGACGATGGTGATGCCGCGCGCCTTGATCCGCCGCACCAGATCGATCGCCAGCCGCACCTCGGCCGGGGTCAGCCCGGCCAGCGCCTCATCCAGCAGCAGCAGGCGTGGCTCGGTTGCCAGCGCCCGCGCGATCTCCAGCCGCTTGCGGCCGGGCGTGCCCAGCGAGCCGGCGCGGCTGTCGGCCAGCGGCAACAGGCCGGTGAAGTCCAGCACCTCGTCGGCGACGCGGCGGGCGGCGGCGCGATGGCCGTGGCGCAGGAACGCCCCCACCATGACGTTCTGCGCCACCGTCATGTCCTCGAACGTCACCGGCACCTGGAAGCTGCGTGCCATGCCGAGGCGGGCATGGGCGTCGGGCGCGGCGCGGGTCACGTCCTGGTCGAGGAAGCGGATCGTGCCCTCGGTCGGCTGGGTGTCGCCGGCGAGGCAATTGAAGAACGTGCTCTTGCCGGCGCCGTTGGGGCCGATCAGCCCGATGATCTCGCCCTCGGCCACGTCCAGGTCGGCGCCGTCCACCGCGCGGAATGCGCCGAACGCCTTGATGATGCCGCGCGCCTCAAGCAGCACGACGCGCCCCCTTTGCCACGATCCGGCGCCAGAGTTCCGCCACGCCGCCTGGCTCGAACCGGGCAATCAGCACGATGATGGCGCCGTAGACGATGAAGGTTATGCCCGTGCCGCTGCCGCCGAAGATGGCATTGGTGAACTCCTCCAGCGGCACAAGGATCACGGCGCCGACCAGTGGGCCAAACAACGTTCCGGCCCCGCCCAGCGCCGCGACGATCAGCATCTTCACTGAGATCAGGATGCCCAGCGTGCTCTCCGGGTCGACGAAGCCGACCATCACCGCATACAAAGTTCCGGCGATAGAGGTGAAGCCTGCTGATAGCAGCAGAGCACATAGTTTGTAGCGCAGCACCGGCACGCCCAGGCTATTCGCCGCCCGCTCACCACCACGGACCGCCGCCAGATAGTAGCCCATGCGGCTGCGCTGCATCTGCCAGGTGACTGCGAGCAGGATCAACAGCACGGCTAGGAACATATAGAAATACGGAACGGGGCTGATGAACGACAGGTCCGCGACCGTGCGTGGTCGCGGCGGACCCATGAGGCCTACCGCGGCACCCACCAGTGGCCAATTCGCGCACAGAATGCGGATCAGTTCCGCCGAGGCGATGGTCGCCATCGAGAAGTAATGCCCGCGCAGCCGGAAGGTGGGCGTGCCGACCACCAACGCCAGCAGGCAGGACACCACTACTCCGATCGGCGCGCCGGCGATCGGCGGCCAGCCGAACTCGGTGTACATCATAAGCGAACTGTAGGCACCGGCTCCGAAATAGACGGCATGGCCTACCGAGACCTGACCGGCATAACCGCCGATCAGGTTCCAGGCCGAGGCCGAAATCGCCGACAGCAGCACCAGTGCGCCGATGCGCTGGAGGAACACGTCTTGCGTGATCAGTGGCCAAGCGGCGATCAGCACGAGACCGACTAAGATGACGGGCCATTGCCTCATGTGGCACCTAGCAGCCCCTGTGGCCGAACCCAAAGCACAACCAGGAATAGGGCGTAGACCACCACATCCTGGTAGACGGCGCCGATCAGATAGGCCGACAGCGCCTCAATTACACCGATGGACAGGCCGGCGATCAAGGCGCCGGGTACCGAGCCGAAGCCGCCCAGGCAGACCACCACGAAGGCGATCAGCGCGAGCGATTCGCCGACCGTGGGAGAGATGTAGAAGAACAGTGCAATCAGTGCCCCGGCCACGCCGGTGGACGCGGCACCCAGTCCCCAAGCGAAGGCCTGCATGCGGTCGGGTCGGATACCCATCAACATGGCGGCGTTGCGATCCTCGGCCACCGCCAAGATGCGGCTGCCCAGCATAGTGCGGGTCAGCATCAGATGCAGGCCCAGCGTAATCAGCAAGGCGAGGACGCCGCCCAGCAGGCGGGAGGCCTCAACGCGCAGTGCCCCCAGGGTGAAGGTGCCGCCGACCATATTGTCCGGCAGCGAGACGAAGTTAGCACTGAACGCCCAGAAAGCGGTGTAGCGCAGCACCAGTGCCAAGCCGAACGTGCCGAGGATCTGCGCCAGCATTGGACCACGGGCGATGTGGCGCACTAAGCCGAGATAGACCACCACGCCCAGAACAAACAGCAGCGCGGCGGCGCCGGGGATGAACACGGCAGGCCCGAGATGCAGCAGCGTACACGCGAAGAACGCCGCGTACATCGCCAGCATGACGAAGTCGCCATGGGCGAAGTTCACCACGTTCATCATGCCCCAGATCAGGGTCAGTCCGGAGGAGAACAGGGCGTATACTGCCCCCATTAGCAGGCCGCTGACGACCACCTGCAGCAATATCACTCCGTGCGTCTCCCGTCCTCTGCGGAGTCATCCTGAACGGTCGGGCAGGGGGTAGCAAGCCACGCGGATGCCAGGTTTCGGAGCCCTGGGCAGTCCGGAGCCGTTGCACCGGCCTCTCAGTCCGGCTTTTCGAGTACGCCGATGAAGTAACCATTGTGCCAGTCGCTGTGCTGGAATGCGACGGGGGGATGCGAATCGTCGCTGGTCGTGCGCACCTCAATCGAATAGCGCGGCTTCAAATCCAACGCGCGCACCGCCTGCCAAGTACCGTCGCGCACTTTCTGCCAATTCCAATCATCGACGATCAGCACGAAACGTGACCGCAGCGCCGGCAGCGCTAGGGCAATGCCGTCATATTGGTCCTGTATCTCGTGCGGGCCGTCAAACAGATACACGTCGCACGGCGCGATCGCGGTGAAGTCCACCCGGCGGAAGTCGCACTGGTAGAAGCGCACAAATGCACCCGGAGTGGCGAACCGTGACAGGTTGGCCTGGAACGCTTCACGCGGCCCGCCGAACTCCGACCAGTTGTCGATTGCGGTTGCATGCACCGCGTTGCCATTGATAGCCGAACACAGGGTCGAGCCGGCCCAGGACCCGACCTCCAGATAATGGGGCTCGTGCAGGCGCCTGATTAGGTTGTTGATGAACATGCGGTAGCAGCGACCAGACATGCCAGGCACCTCCAGCACGGCGGGATCGAATTGGCTGATGCCGCAGCGGGCCAGTGCTAAGGACTGGCGAACGTGCTCTATCAGCCCCGGCTCCGAGCCGGTCGGGCCTGTGCGAATCTCCGTGACCTGCGCGTCCATTTTCACTTGCCGTCCCATCAGGCGCGGTGCTCTGTTGCGCCGAAGTCAGCGAATACCACACGGCCAGCTCGGCCAAGCCACGACTGATCGCTACCGTCTGTTGTGTTGGTCAGGATGATGTCCCAGTCACGTCGCACAGCATCGGCTGGATCGATCAGCGCGAGCTGAGATACGACGCTGGAGTCCGTCGCCGCTGCACGCAGGGCCGGCGCGGGCGCGACGGCTGAGATGCGGCATCGCACTAGTGTCCTGAGTTCTGAATCCGTCGCATCAGCGATTTGAAAACTGCACTGCGGTCGATTCGGCGTGACTTGCGAGGCTCTGTCGTCTTGGAGACGGAGAGCAGGCATGGCGGGACGCAGGCTGGAAGCGCTGAATGTAACGGATGCGGAGAGATCTGAGCTGATGGCGCTGGCCGCCCGGCCCAAGACCTCGCAGGCTCTTGCGGCTCGTGCCCGCATCGTTCTGGCCTGCGCCGAGGGTCTGGAAAACCAGGCGGTTGGTCAGCAGCTTGGGCGCATCCACAAACCGTCGGCAAATGGCGCCGCCGGTTTCTGGCGCAGCGGGTCGAGGGTTTGCGCGACGAGCCGCGGCCCGGAGCGCCGCGCACGATCGAGGATAAACGGATCGAAGCGGTGATCACCCGCACGCTGGAGAGTAAGCCCGAGGCGGCGACCCACTGGAGTTCGCGTGGCATGGCGCGAGACACCGGCTTGTCGGTCAGCACGGTGCAGCGGATTTGGCGCGCCTTCGGGCTGAAGCCGCATCGGCAGGAGACATTGGACCTCTCCACTGATCCCGACTTCGTGGCCAAGGTCGCGATGTGGTGGGGTTGTATGTTTCCCCTCCCGAGCATGCCGTGCTCTGCGTTGACGAAAGTCGCAGAGCAATACGTCTGAAAAGTCGAGGTACGACATAA
>CAWBLP010000021.1:0-76663 GCA_963789495.1 uncultured Alphaproteobacteria bacterium | reverse complement strand
CGGTCCGGAGCCGGTGATGGTGCGCATGCATGCGGTGGATCTGCTGGACGACATGACCGGCTCGCCGCACTGGATCGCGATCCACAACGCCATGCACATGATCGCCAATGTCGGACGCGGCGTTGTGGTGCTGATTCGCGAACACCGCAGGACCGCGCTGGCGGAACGTGTCCGTATGCTGTCGACGCAGACCCCGAGCTCTCCGCGCGTGCTGCGCGACTATGGCATCGGCGCGCAGATCCTGCTGGATCTTGGCGTGCAGAACATGATCCTGCTCACCAACAGCCGGCGCACCATCGTCGGCCTGGAAGGCTATGGCCTGAACATCGTCGAGCAGCGTCCGATTCCCAACGTCGTCGGCCTGGACTACGAGGGATGAGTTCAGCCACGCCGTCACGCCGGACACAGGGGCCTGTGATCTCATCTGCCATTTCGTCATGGCCGGGCCCGACCCGACCATCTGCACCGGAACGATTGGGAGGTCGCAACGGAGCCACAATCCCCGAACATCCCGGGCGGATGGTCGGGTCAAGCCCGGCCACGACGGGAAATGGGATTTGCATGACAGGCCTACAGGCCCGGCATGCCCCGTCTGTCCGTCATCATCCATCCATAGCCATCGCGGCCGCGCCTCCACCCGGCATGCCGCGGACCCCCGGCGCCGTGGCTCATCACACCATGCCCCGCATCGCCGGATGAGCACCGAAGACGCCCCGCTGCCGGCCGCCCCCAAGGTCGAAGGCCCCGCCCCGCATCTGCTGATCGTGCGGGCGCCCTATTACCGCGCCGTGGTCGATGGGCTGTCGGACGGCGCGGCGCGCATCCTGCGCGAGGCCGGCGCAACCTTCGAGACCCTGGACGTCGCCGGCGCCTTCGAACTGCCACAGGCGATCCGCATCGCGCTGCGCGGCGACCGTCGGTTCGACGCCTTCGTCGCGCTGGGCTGCATCGTCCGCGGCGAAACCGACCATTATGAGTTCATCTGCCGCGCCACCATGGACGGCATGATGGCCGTCGCGCTACAATTCGGCTTGGCGCTCGGCACCGGGCTGCTCACCTGCGACGCATTGGCGCAGGCCGAGGCCCGCTCCGGCCATGACGGCCACAACAAGGGCGCCGAAGCCGCCGCAGCGGCCCTGCTGCAGATCAATCTCGCGCGGAGGCTGGGCGCCGCCTGATGAGTAAGTCACCGAAGCTGCGTCCGCGCACGCGCACCGCGTCGCGGGTTGCCGCCGTGCAGGCCCTGTTCCAGAGCGAGCAGGGGCCAGAGAACGCTGAAACGGTCATCGACCAGTTCGTCCGCCACCGGCTGGGCGAATTGCCCGGCACCGGCGGGTTCGAGGACGGCCGCGTGCCGGACGCCGAAGTGCCGCTGTTCACCCGCGTGGTGCGGTCGGCGGTGCGCCAGCAGGACACGATCGACCGCATGCTGGCCGAATCGCTGCCGGACGACTGGCCGCTGGGTCGGCTCGATCCGGTGCTGCGCGCGGTGCTGCGCGCCGGCGGCGCGGAACTGGCGATGACGGACGGCGCACCCGCCAAGGTGGTGATCAATGAGTATCTCGATATCGCCCGCGGCTTCTTCATCGGCGCCGAACCCGGGATGGCGAACGCGGTGCTGGACCGCCTGGCCCGCCTGCTGCGGCCGGCGGAGTTCGCCGCCTGAACCGTGACGGTGCCACCCCGCCGCGCTGGGGTGGGGCGCGGTAAGTATCGGGGCGTTGCCCCCGAAGCTTGCTGCGCCCCACCCCAGCGCGGCGGGGTGGCACCGTCACGGTTCAGGTCGCGGTCAGGCCGCGTGAGGCAAACAGCGCCTGCGCCCGCTGCACCTGTTCTGGCGTAGGTGTCGGCGTGTCGCCCAGCCGGTAGCGCAAGCCCAGAGCCTGCCATTTATGGGCGCCCATCTGGTGGAACGGCAGGACCTCCACCCGTTCCACCGACGGCCCAAGCGAGGCGGCGAGGTCGGCCAGGCGGAGGATATCCGCCTCGTCGTCGGTCAGCCCAGGCACCAGCACGTAGCGGAGCCACATCGGCCGACCCAGGCGGGACAACCGGCGGGCAAAATCGAGCGTCGGCTGCAGCGGCCGTCCGGTGAGCGCCTCATAGCGCACCGGGTCGGCGTGCTTGATGTCGAGCAGCACCAGATCGACCATCTGCAGCCACGCATCATCCGCCTTCACGCCGAGATAGCCTTGGGTGTCGAGTGCGGTGTGCAGATGGTATTTCGCCTTGATCCGCCGCAACAGCGCGCCAACGAACGGCGCCTGCATCAGCGGCTCCCCGCCCGACACCGTCACCCCGCCGGCGAGCCGCAGGAACCGCGCATACGGCGCCACTTCGGCCAGCGCCTGGTCCACGGTCAGCTGCCGGCCCTGATGCGGCTGCCAGGTATCGGGGTTGTGGCAATACAGGCAGCGGAACAGGCAGCCGGCGAGGAAGAACACGAACCGCATGCCCGGCCCATCCACCGCCCCGCCGGTTTCCACCGATATGGATCCAGCCGGTGAGGGAAGTCGTGGATGCCGAACCTGCACCCTGCACGACGGGGTGGGTAGCGCCGTCGTCCCCCTTCCCGGCCGTCTCGGCGGTTTGGCCGGCGCTGTCATCCGCCCCACTCGCCTCATCGGCCCGGTCGAAGCCGGCCCCTTCCCCACCCGCCTTGTTGGCGCGGTTGACGCGCCCCGCCCCGTCACCCCGGGCGAAGGCCCGGGATCCACGGCTTGCCGGCTGACGGCACAAGTCAGTCGTGGATGCGGGCTCCTCGTCCGGCACGCCGGGGCGCGTGTCGCCGCAGTCGAACGGCGCGCTCATGCGGTCGCGTGGAAGGTGCGGCTGATCACGTCCATCTGCTGCTCCCGTGTCAGCCTGATGAAGTTCACCGCGTAGCCCGACACCCGGATGGTGAGCTGCGGATACAGCTCCGGATGATCCATCGCATGCAGCAGCGTCTCGCGGTTGAACACGTTGACATTGACGTGGAACCCGCCGGCATGGGCGAACCCGTCCAGGCAGTTCGCCAGGTTGCGCACGCGCTCGGTCGCGGTATGCCCGAGCGCACCAGGCGTGGCCGACGCCGTCCAGCTGATGCCGTCCAGCGCGCATTCATAGGGGATCTTCGCCACCGAGGCGCCCGCCGCGACGAACCCCTTCACATCGCGCCCGTTCATCGGATTGGCGCCGGGTGCGAACGGCTCGCCGGAGCGGCGCCCGTCCGGCGTGTTGCCGGTCTTCTTGCCGTACACCACGTTCGACGTGATGGTCAGCACCGACTGCGTCGGCACCGAATCCCGATAGAAATGCGGCTGTTCCTTCACCTTCTGCATGAAGGTCTCGGCCAGCCATACCGCGATCGAATCCACCCGGTCATCGTTGTTGCCATAGGCCGGATAGTCGCCGTCGATGCGGAAATCCACCGCCAGCCCGCGCTCATCGCGCAGCACCGACACGTTCGCGTGCCGGATCGCCGACAGGCTGTCCGCCGCCACCGACAAGCCGGCGATGCCGCAGGCCATGGTGCGCAGCACATCGCGATCATGCAGCGCCATCTCGATGCGCTCATACGCGTACTTGTCGTGCATGGCGTGGATGCAGTTCAGCGCCTTCACATAGGTGCGCGCCAGCCAGTCCAGCATGAGGTCGAGTTTCTCGACCACCGCGTCATAGACGAGCAGGTCGCCGGTCAGCGGTTCCAATCCCTCCGCCACGCGCACACCGCTCTTCTCGTCCACCCCGCCATTGATGGCGTACAGCAGCGCCTTCGCCAGGTTGGCGCGAGCGCCAAAGAACTGCATCTGCTTGCCGATGCGCATCGCCGACACGCAGCACGCGATGCCGTAATCGTCGCCCCAGAACGACCGCATGCGGTCGTCGCTCTGGTACTGGATCGCGCTGGTGTCGATCGACACGCGGGCGCAGAAATCCTTGAACCCCTGCGGCAGATGCTGGCTCCACAGCACGGTCAGGTTCGGCTCCGGCGCCGGCCCCAAATTGTACAGCGTGTGCAGCGCGCGAAAACTGGTGCGGGTGACCAGCGGCCGCCCATCCTCACCCATGCCGCCGATGCACTCGGTCACCCAGGTGGGATCGCCGGAGAACAGCTGGTCGTAATCCGGCGTGCGCAGGAAGCGGACGATACGCAGCTTCATCACCAGGTCGTCGATCAGTTCCTGCGCCTGCGCCTCGGTCAGCACGCCGGCATCCATGTCGCGCTGCAGGTAGATGTCGAGGAAGCTGGAGATACGGCCGATCGACATCGCCGCGCCGTTCTGCTCCTTTACCGCGGCGAGGTAGCCGAAATAGGTCCATTGCACCGCCTCGCGCCCGGTCGCCGCCGGCCGCGAAATATCGTAGCCGTAGCCTGCAGCCATCTCGCGCAGCTCATCCAGCGCGCGCCATTGTTCGGCCAGTTCCTCGCGCAGCCGGATCACGTCGTCGGTGAACACCGCATCATCGAGTTCATGAAACGCAAGCTGCCGGTCGGCGCGCAGGAAATCCGTGCCGTACAGGGCCACCCGGCGGTAGTCGCCGATGATGCGGCCGCGGCCATAGGCATCCGGCAGGCCGGTGATGATGCCGGATTTCCGCGCCGCCATGATCTCCGGGCTGTACACGTCGAACACCGCCTGGTTATGGCTCTTGCGGTATTGGGTCCAGATCGCGCGGACCTGCGGATCGGGGGTGAAGCCGTACGCCTCCAGCCCGGCTTCCACCATGCGCAGCCCGCCATTCGGCATGATCGCGCGCTTCAGCGGCGCGTCGGTCTGCAGCCCGACGATCAGCTCATCGTCCTGGTCGATATAGCCGGGTCCGTGCGCCAGGATGGCGGCCGGCGTGGCCGGGTCCGCATCCAGCACGCCACCACGATCGCGCTCTGCCTGGAGCAGCTGGCCGAGCCGGGCCCAGAGCCTTGTGGTGCGCTCGGTCGGTCCGGTGAGGAACGACGCATCGCCGGCATAGGGCGTGTAGTTGTCCTGGATGAACGCGCGGACGTCCACGCGGTCCCGCCAGCTGGTGCCGGCAAAGCCGCGCCAGGGATCGATCGGCAGTGACAGGGATGAGATGACGTTCATGCGCGAACTCTCCGGCAACTTCAGGCGTGCAGATGCGCGAGCCGGCGCCGGCCATCAGGGCCGTCCCGGCTGCGCATTCCACCGCTCAAAAATACAGGTCCGGGTTAACCCGACGTTGATATCGATCAATCGCGCTTGCGGCGGACGCACCTGGCGGTGCCGGTTGGCCTCGCCCCATCCCCACCCGGGTCTCGAGCGGGGCTCTGATTCGGCGGACACACGCGCGCGAATCCCACGCATGCAGGCGCGCAAACACAGCACCGCGGCTGCGCCAGACCCCACGATTCCGGGTGTTCCATCGTGCAGCCGCTGGCACGCCGCTTGCTCCCGACGCTTCGCTGCCGAAACCGGGACGGTCGGTGTCGGCCAACGAGGCGGAATGCCTCCAACACGGGAGCTTCACGATGCAATTCAGGCGCCTATTGATCGCGGCCCTCGCGGTGACCGGCCTGCAGCTCGCCACCGCACCCTCCGAGGCCAAGGAGCTGCGGATCGGCTTCACCCTCGACCCGCTGACGCTCGATCCCGCGAACCACCGCTCACGCGAAACCGAGAGCGTGCTGCGCACCATGTACAACGGCCTGGTCGCGTTCGATGCGTCGATGCATCTGGTGCCGGAACTGGCGGAGTCCTGGAGCTGGCCCGACCCGCATACGCTGGAGGTCAAGCTGCGCCACGGGGTGAAATTCCACTCCGGCGAGACGATGACCGCCGATGACGTGGTCTACACCTTCACCCGCCTGCTGCAACCGAACGCCATCGGCGGCCAGACCAGCCCGCGCAAGAGCCTGCTCGGCCCGACCAAGGCGGTGACCAAGGTCAACGACGACACGGTCCGCTTCGAACTCGCCGAACCCTGGCCGGTGCTGCCCGCGATGCTGCTGTTCCAGGAAGTGGTCAGCCAGAAATTCGCCGAGAAGACCGGCGCCGCCGGCATGGCGACCCAGGAGGACGGCACCGGGCCGTATCAACTGGTGCAATGGCGGCGCGGCGATTTGCTGGTGCTGAAGCGGTTCCCCGACTATTTCGGCGGCGCCCCCGCCGTTCCGGCCACCGCCAAGTCCTGCACCGACCAGGTGATCATCAAGATCATCCCGGAGAATGCCTCCCGCGTCGCGGCGCTGCTGGCCGGCGATGTCGACATCATCAACGAACTGCCCGCGCACGACATCCGCAATGTGGAGGCGAACCCCAACACCAAGGTGATGGCGGTCAATGGCACCCGCACCTTCTTCATCGCGCTGAACAACAACCGCAAGCCGTTCGACGATATCCGCGTGCGCCAGGCCGCCAACATGGCGCTGAACCGCAAGCTGATCATCGACAAGCTGCTGAACGGCAAGGCGGTGCCGCTGCAAGGCGTGATGAGCCCGGCCGCGTTCGGCTTCAACGCCGACCTGCCGGCCTATCCGTACGACGTGAAGCAAGCCAAGGCGCTGCTCGCCGCCGCCGGCCATCCGAACGGCATCGATGTCACGCTGGACGCGGACGGCCCGCAGAAGGACGTGGCCGAGGCGATCGCCTCGCTGCTGACCCAGGCCGGCATTCGCACCAAGGTCGCGGTCGGCGAAGGCTCCCAGGTGCGCGCCAAATGGGCGGTCAACGGCAAGCGCGAAGGCGATATGTGGATCACCTCCTGGGGCAACGGCTCGCTCGATCCCACCGACATCTTCGAGCCGACCTTAAAGACCGGCGGCCGCGGCAATTCCGCCGGCTATTCCAACAAGCAGGTGGACGCGTTGCTGGTCGAGGGCGGGCGGGAGACCGACAGCGCCAAGCGCGCGGCGATCTACCAGAAGGCGCAGTCGATCATTCACCAGGACGCGCCGTGGATCTTCCTGTGGCTGCCGCAGGATCTGTACGGCGTGTCGGCGCGGCTGACCGGCTGGACGCCGTCCGCCGCCGGCTGGCTGAACCTGCGCGACGCCTGCGTGCAATAAGCCGATGCCGGTGCTGCAACGGAACATCGGCCGATCATGAGACCCGTCCTGCTGTTGCAGCGCCTGCTCTATCTCATCCCGGTGCTGTTCGGGGTCACCGTCATCGTCTTCCTGATGATGTCGCTGACCCCGGGCGACCCGGCCGAGATCATGCTCGCCAACCAGAACGCGACCCCGGAGCAGGTGGCGAGCCTGCGCCACGACATGCATCTCGACCGCTCGCTGCCCGCCCGGTTCGCGGGCTTCCTCGGCGGCGCGGTGCAGGGCGATTTCGGCCTGTCGCTGTTTCATCGCCGCCCGGTCGCCGCGGTGATCGCCGAACGCCTGCCGGCGACGATCGAGCTTTCCGTGGCGGCGCTGCTGTTCGCATTGCTGCTGGCGATCCCGCTAGGTGTGATGGCGGCGGTGCATCGCGGCGGCGTGCTGGACCGGATCGCCACCGTCGGCTCGCTGTTCGGCGTGTCGTTGCCGGGATTCTGGTTCGGCATCCTGCTGCTGCTGGTATTCGCGGTGGATTTTCGGGCGCTGCCGGTATCCGGCGCGATCGACTTCGCCCATCAGCCGCCGACCGTCACCGGCTTCCTGCTGATCGACAGTATCCTCGCCGGCCGGATGGACAGCCTGGCCAACACGCTCGCCCATCTGCTGCTGCCGGCGGTCACGCTCGGCCTGCCGATGGCGGCGATCCTGATGCGCGTCACCCGCGCCTCGATGCTGGAGGTGCTGCGCCAGGACTACATCACCTTCGCCGAGGCCAAAGGGCTGAGCCGCGCCCGCATCCTGGCACTGCACGCGCTGAAGAACGCGCTGCTGCCGACGGTGACGGTAGCGGCGATCGAGACCGGCTCGCTGCTCGGCGGCAACATGGTGGTGGAGACGGTGTTCGGCTGGCCCGGCCTGGGGCGGCTGGTGGTAGAAAGTATTTTCCAGCGCAACTACCCGCTGGTGCAGGCCGCCGTGCTGCTCTACGCCATCACCTACGTGGTGATGAATTTTGTGGCTGATCTGCTCTACCTCGCGCTGAACCCGCGGGTGCGGATGTGAGCGCGCTGCGTTCCCGTCCGCACAGCCTGGGCAGAGGCGACGCCGCACCATGACCACACGCCTCGCCGACCTCCTCCCCGGCCATCTGGCGCGGCTCGCCGCCGTGGTCGTGCTTGCCTTCGTGGTGATGGCGGCCTTCGCGCCGCTGATCGCGCCGCACGACCCGACCGCCACCGACCTGCTGCGCCGGCTGAACCCGCCCGCCTGGATGCCGGACGGCGACTGGTCCTATCCCCTCGGCTGCGACGCGCTCGGGCGCGACCTGCTCAGCCGCATCATCTACGGCGCCCGAATCTCCATCTTCATCGGCGTCGTCGTGGTGCTGATCGCGACCGTGATCGGCATCGCCGCCGGCCTCGCCGCGGGCTATCTGCGCGGCTGGATCGACCAGGTGATCTCCGGCCTGGTCGATATCCTGCTGGGATTTCCCTACCTGATCTTCGCGGTCGGCCTGATGGCGATGATGGGTCCCGGGCTGCTGAACATGGTGCTTGCCCTGGCCTACAAGGAATGGGTGGTGCCCTGCCGCGTGGTGCGCGGCGAAACCCTGGCCGCGCGCGAGACCGAATATGTCGCCGCCGCCCGCGCCATCGGCGCGCCCAACCTCACCATCATGCTGCACGAAATCCTGCCCAACATCCTGTCGCCGGTGATCGTCGTCGCCACCGTGCGCATCGCCCAGGTGATCATCCTGGAGGCCAGCCTGTCCTTCCTCGGCCTCGGCGTGCAGCCGCCGACCCCGTCCTGGGGATCGATGGTGGCGGACGGCCGCGGCTACATCCTGGATGCCTGGTGGGTCAGCACCTTCCCCGGCCTCGCCATCCTGCTGCTGGTGCTGTCGATCAACGTCGTGAGCCAGGCAGTACGCGACGCGCTGGACCCGCGCTTCCATGACTGAACCACTGCTCGCCATCAGCGACCTGCGCGTCGCCTTCGCCACCCGAAGCGGCCTGGTCCGCGCGGTGGACGGCGTCAGCCTCGACGTCATGCCGGGCGAGTGCCTCGGCATCGTCGGCGAATCCGGCTCCGGCAAAAGCGTCACCTTCGCCAGCGTCATGGGGCTGATCCGCCCGCCCGGCCGGATCGAGAGCGGCAGCATAAGCTTCGCCCGCGACGGCCGTACGCGTGAGCTGGTCGGGCTGGACATGGCCGCGTTCCGCCGCCTGCGCGGGCGGGAGATCGCGATGACGCTGCAGGACGCCGGCACCTCGCTGAATCCAGCGCTCACCGTCGGCACCCAGATCATCGAGGTGCTGCACGCCCATGCCGAGGACCTGCCCACCGGCCACGGCGCACGAGCCCGCGCGGCCCGGGAGCGGGCGATCGAGATGATGCAGCTCGTCGGCATCCCCGACCCGGCGCACCGGCTGCACGACTATCCGCACCAGTTCAGCGGCGGCATGCGGCAGCGCATGATGATCGCCATCGCGCTGTCCTGCCGGCCGCATTTGCTGATCGCCGACGAGCCGACCACGGCGCTCGACGTCACCATCCAGGCGCAGGTGCTGGAACTGATCGCCTCGATCCGCGCGACACTGGGCATGAGTGTCGTGCTGATCACCCACGACCTCGGCGTGGTGGCCGAATACTGCGACCGGGTGGCGGTGATGTATGCCGGGCAGATCGTCGAATCCGGCCCGACCGCGCAGGTGATCACCGATCCGCGGCATCCCTATACCGAGGGCCTGCTGCGCTCCGTGCCGGTCCTGTCCGCGCTCGACCGGCCGATCCGGCCGATCCAAGGCCAGGTGCCGGAGCTGATCGACGTGCCGCCAGGCTGCCGCTTCGCGCCCCGCTGCGACTATGCCCAGCCCGCCTGTGCCGTCCCGGTTGCGATGCGCGCGGCCGGCCCCGCCCGCGTGGCACGCTGCATCCGCGTGACGGTGCCGGCATGACCGCGCTGCTGCAGGTGGACCGGCTGGTCAAGCACTACGCCGCCGATCCCGGCCTGATCCCCCGCCTGCTCGGCCAGAAGCCCCGCCACGTGCAGGCGCTGAATGGGGTCAGCCTGCAGATCGAGGCCGGCGAGACGCTGGGACTGATCGGCGAGAGCGGCTGCGGCAAATCCACCCTCGGCCAGGCCATCCTGCGGCTGCACGAGCCGACCAGCGGCAGCGTGCGGTTCGCCGGCACCGATGTCACCACGCTGGACCCGGCCGCGCTGAAGGCGATGCGCCGGCGCATGCAGATCGTGTTCCAGAACCCCTATGCCTCGCTGAACCCGCGCAAGACGGTGGCGCAGATCCTGGCCCAGCCGCTGCGCCTGCACGGCCTCGCCTCGGGGGCGGAGCTGCGCGAGCGGGTGGACGCGATGCTGGAGAATGTCGGGCTGCGTGCCGCCCACGCCGACCGCTATCCGCACCAGTTCTCCGGCGGCCAGCGCCAGCGCATCGGCATCGCCCGCGCGCTGATCCTCAACCCGGAATTCGTGGTCTGCGACGAGCCCGTCTCCGCCCTCGACGTCTCGATCCAGGCGCAGATCATCGACCTGCTCGCACGACTGAAGCGAGAGCTCGGCCTGACCTACCTGTTCATCAGCCACGACATCGCGGTGATCGGCTATGTCAGCGACCATGTCGCGGTGATGTACCTCGGCGGCATCGTCGAATACGGACCGGCCCGCGCCGTGCTGCATACCCCGCACCATCCCTACACAAGCGCGCTGATGGCCGCCGTTCCTCGGGTCGACCAGACGGCACCGGCCCGCATGCGGCTGGAAGGCGACCTGCCATCGCCGCTCGACCCGCCGCCAGGCTGCCGCTTCAACACACGCTGCCCCTTCGTCACCGAGCTGTGCCGCACCACGCCGCCCCCGCTGCGTCCGCTCGATGACGGGCGCTCGATCGCCTGCCACCATTTTCCCGAAAGCCGCGCATGAACGCCGCGCCGTCCGAACCGCTGGGGCTGCACGGCGACGCCTTCACCCGCGGCCGCGCCCAGGCAACGCTGTGCCCGGACAGCATCGCGACCGTCACCGCCTTCGTCAGCGCGCGGCTGGAGGCGACGGCCCCGCTGCTCGGGCAGCCGCGCATCGCCCGCTACCTCGATGCGCAATGGGACTTCGCCAACACGCACGACCCGAACGGCATCGCCGAACTCTGCGGGATCGCGGCCGGCTACCGGTTGGATGTGCGCGCCCTGTTCGCCTTCCTGCATGCCGGCCAGCTCGCCGGACTCCCGGATGACGGCTGCTCCGCCTGGGCCTTCGTCCATCCGGACCACGGCGCGATAGTGGTGAAGAACCGCGACCTGCGCGGTCCCGCCCTGCCGCTGCAACGCGTGTTCCGCCACAGTGACCCGGCCTGGAGCGACCGCATCGTGCTGTGCGTCGGCAGCCTGGGCGCGCCCGGCGCCTATTCCAGCGGGGTGAACTCGGACGGGCTGGCGCTGGTGGACACCCAGGTCGTCACCACCGACCAGGGCGTCGGCATGCTGCGCTATTTCATGATGACACGGCTGCTGTCCGGTTGCGCCGACGTGGCGGAGGCGGTGGATGCGTTGCGCGCGATGCGTCACGCCGGCGGCGGCACGCTGATCCTGGGCGACGCCGGCGGCCATGTCGCCGCGGTGGAGCTGGGCCACAGCAAAATATGGGTAGAACAGCGCAGCGACGGGTTCGTCGCCCGCACCAACCATTTCCTGTCCGACCTGCTCGCCGATCGCCTGCTGATCGCGCCCGGCGATCCCGGCACCGACAATTCCCGCGCCCGCCTGGCGATGCTGGCCGGCTGGCTCGCGGCGCAGGCCGCGGTGCCGTCCACCGAGCAGGCGATGGCGGTGATGGCGACGCACGACACGCCGGAGCATGCCGGGCTGTGCCGCCACGGCCAGACCGGCGGATCGACCACCATCTCCGCCAGCCTCTTTGCCTGCCGCCCCGGATCGCTCTACTTCGCCAGCGGCAATCCCTGCCAGGGCGCATGGGCGCGACTGGCCTGCCGGGAGGCGGAAGCGTCGGATGGTCTACGAGACCGGCCTGATCGGTGAGCACGCCTCGATCCAGGAAACGCGGCGGCTGATCGCCCGAGTCGCGCGCAGCCCCGCGCGCGCCGTGCTGCTGTATGGCGAGACCGGCACCGGCAAGGGCCTGGTGGCGCGGCTGCTGCACCAGCAATCCAGCCGCGCACCGCGCACCTTCATGGACGTGAACTGCGCGGCGATCCCGGAAAGCCTGCTGGAATCGGAACTGTTCGGCCATGAGCGCGGCGCGTTCACCGGCGCGCTCAGCAAGAAGATCGGCCTGGTGGAGGTCGCCGACAAAGGCACGCTGTTCCTCGACGAAATCCGCGAGATGTCGCTGGTGCTGCAGGCCAAGCTGCTGACCCTGCTGGACACGCTGAGCTTCCGCCGGGTCGGCGACGTGCGCTCGATCCATGTCGATGTCCGCTTCGTCGCCTCCACCAACAAGATCCTGCTGTCCGAGGTGAAGGCGGGCCGGTTCCGCGAGGACCTGTACTATCGGCTGCAAGTGGTGGCGATCAACATTCCGGCGCTGCGCGAACGCGGCGACGACATGTTCATCCTCGCCGACCATTTCCTGCGCAAATTCGCCACCCGCTACGAACGGGTGATCAGCGGCTTCGATCCCGAGGTGCGCGACATTTTTCGGCGTTATCCCTGGCCGGGCAATGTGCGGGAGCTGGAGAACCTGGTCGAGCGCATCTTCATCCTGGAGGACGACAGCCGCATCATGGTGCGCCACCTGCCCGCGCGCATCCTGCGCGACGCCGCGGAGGAAGCACCGGTGGACAGCGCGAACCTGGATTTCACCGGCGCCACCCGGGCGTTCCAACAGGGCCTGGTACGACGCGCCCTGCGCGAAAGCGGCGGCAGCCTGAACGAGGCCGCGCGGCTGCTGGGCATGTCGCGCCACGCGCTGCGCCACCACATGATCCGGCTGGGCGCCCGTTAGGCCCGAGGGCACGCGGGCACGCGGGCACTCGCAGTTGGCGCGGCAGCGCGGGGACACAATTTCGGTTTGGTGCGGACCGCAGCGAAGCAAAGCTTTCAACACGGAGCAAGAACGAGGACACCGAGCGCCACGGAGTCGGTGATTGACACGATGGCCGTGGTGCAATCACCGACTCCGTGGTGCCCCGTGTCCTCGTTCTTGCTCCGTGTTGAAAGCTTTGCTTCGCTGCGGTTCCTGCCGGACCAGTGGCGGTCTCACCTTGGCTGCCGGCCGCGCGTGCGGGCCGGATGCGATGCCGCCTGAGTCACACTTTGGGTTCGGCTGGCAGCGCGATCGGTCCGGCTGCGCCCCGGTCGCCGTGGTGGTCCACCGACCCGGCGATCGCGCCGGTTCCGCGCGTCCGCGCGCGAAACCCACGCGCGAACCAAAGGAGCAGCGGGCCGAAACGCCACTACGCCCATCCGCCATCCTGGCCGAAGGCCCGGGACGAACAGCATTGCGGCGCCGCCGGCTCGATTTCCCCCAACGAACCCGCGCTGTCGCCGTCACGACGAACAAGGCCCCAACAACTGGCACATCGGATGCATCCCTGGCGTCAGCCTCCATTGACGAGAAACCTGGCATGCAGACCGCGCGTATCATCTGTCCCAACGGCCATCTCGGCTTCGCCCCGCTGAAGCCCGAAAGCTTCGCGCTCGGCGTCGCCGCCGGTCCGGACTTCATCGCCGCCGATTCCGGCAGTGACGACGTGGGACCCGGCCCGCTCGGCTCCGACACCTCCACCAGCCCGCTCGCCTGGCAGACGCAAGATCTGGAAACCATGCTGCTCGCCGCCCGCGCGCGCGGCGTGCCGATGCTGATCGGCTCCGCCGGCGACACCGGCAGCAACAGCCGCGTCGACCGCTACGTGCGCATCATCCAGGAACTGGCGCAGAAGCACGGATTGAAGAGGTTTCGCCTGGGTTATTTCTACTCCGAGGTCGATCGCGAATACCTGCGCCGCAAGATCCGCAGCGGTGGCACGATCGAAGGGCTGGAAGGCCGCGCCGCGCTGACCGAAAGCGAGCTGGACGCCACCAGCCGCGTGGTGGCGATGGCCGGCGCGCATCCGTTCCGCGCGCTGCTGCAACAGGGCGCCGACGTGATCATCGGCGGGCGCAGCAGCGACGCCGCGATCTTCGCCGCCGCCGCGCTGCATCGCGGGCATGACGAGGCGCTGTCCTACTACCTCGGCAAGGTACTGGAATGCGCTTCGTTCTGCGCCGAACCTTATGGCGGCAAGGAAACGGTGCTGGGTGAGATCGTCGACGGCGGCGTGCATGTCACCGCGATGCATCCGGCGCAGCGCTGCACCGTGGCCTCGGTCGCCGGCCATGCGATGTACGAACGCTCCAACCCGTATTACGAATATGTCGCCGGCGGGCTGCTGGACATGAGCCAGTGCCATTACGAACAGATCAGCGAGAAGACCACCCGCGTCACCGGCCCGCGCTTCGTGCCGGCAGAGCGCATCAGGGTGAAGCTGGAAGGCGCCGCCAAGGTCGGCGAGCGCTATGTCGGCATGGCCGCGGTGCGCGATCCCTACACCATCGCCAACATCGACGCGGTGATCGGCTGGGCGCGCCAGCAGGTGCGCGAACGCTTCGGCGAGTCCGGTTACGAGCTGCACTACACGGTGTACGGCCGCAACGGCGTGATGGGCGAGCTGGAGCCGGTGAAGACCTCGGCGCATGAGTTGTGCATCGTGGTGCAGGGTATCGCGCCCACCGTCGAGATGGCGGAGGAGCTGTGCATGACGGGCACCCGCCAGTTGTTCTATGCGCGGCTGCCGGAGGTGAAGGGCACCGCAGGCTCGGTCGCCTTCGTGCTGGATGAAGTGCTGCCGGCCAGCGCGTCGTATCGCTGGAGCGTCAACCACACGGTTGCGGTGGATGACGCGATGGAGCTGTTTCCGATCCACATGACCGACGCCGGCGTCTGAGGGAAACGATCATGCAGACCGTGAAACTGGCGCAACTGGCCAAGACCATTCGCAGCAAGAATGCCGGCGTGGATCGAAATCACCTTCGACATCATTTTTCGTGACCGGCGCAGCTATGACGCGGTGCGGCGCAGCGGCGCGGTGTCGCGTGATTCGGTGCTGGCGCTGTACGGCATTCCGGCGTCGCGGCTGACCGACTTCGTGGAGTTCGATCCGGCCTGCGCCATCAAGTTCACCATTGCGCGGCTGCGGCCCAGCGGCAGCCCGGGCGATGCGGATATTTTCGGTGCGCAGCAATACGCGCCGCTGCTGGATGTTGCGGTGACGTTGCCGGACAACGAGATTGTGGTGCCGGTCGAGTGACCGGCGCGCCGCTCAGGGCGTGACCGCCCGCCGGCGTCGTTCGCGCAGAGCGATGTAGATGCCGGAGGCGATGATCACGCCGGCGCCAATCCAGGTCCACAGATCGGGAAAATTGTCGAAGATGAGGTAGCCGAGGATGGTGGTGCCGATCAGCTCGACATAGCCGAGTGGAGCGATGACGGCGGCCTGGCCGAGCTGGAAGGCGCGGATTACGAGATAGTGGCCGAAGCCGCCGAGCAGGCCGAGACAGCAGAACAGCGCTGCGTCCAGCCAGTTACGCGGCATCACAAAGACGAACGGCATTACGAGGGTCATGGCAAGGGAGCCGAGCAAGGCGGCGAAGACGATGCCGGTGGCGGCATTGTCGTAGCGGCCGACCCATCGCGTTGCGATCTGGTACAGGGCATAGGAGAAGGACGAGCCCAGCAGCAGCAGCACCGCCGGATTGGTGAAGCCGCTGCCGGGCCGGATTACCATCAGGGCGCCGGCAAACCCCACCAGCACCGCGCTCCAGCGGCGCCATCCGACGCTTTCATGCAGCAGCGGCACCGACAGGGCGGTGACGATCAGCGGCGAGGTGAAGCCGATCGCCGATGCGGTGGCCAGCGGCACGGTGCCGATCGCCATCACGAACACCAGGTTGCTGACCAGCATCAGCACCGACCGGCCGATCTGCACCGTCGGGCGTCGGGTGCGGAACAGGGTCCAGCGATATTGCGGCATAAACACGATCAGCATGACGATCAGATGGCCGGTGAAACGGGCCCAGGTGATCTGTGCGGCCGGATAATGCGCGGTGAGCAGTTTCACCGCGGCGTTCATGAACGGGAAGGCGGAGACGCCGGCGCACATCAGCAGGATGCCGCGCAGTGAGTCTGACAATTGGGAGGGGGCACGTGCGGCGGGCGGCGTGTCGCGGCTGGTACGGGTCACGGGGTCGTTCCGCTCCTGGATGTCCCGGTTTCGGGCACGGGGCCGTGCGTGGCCGGACCGCTGCGCTGAGCGACGGAGTCAGGCGTGATCCTGGGACAATAGCATGCCGAAAGAGGTCCGGGCCCGGCACGCATGCATCCGTGCCGGCATTTCTGGCGATCGGCGGCAAGCATCGGGACGTTGCCCCGAACCCCACCAGGGGGCGCTGCCCCATACGCGCGAACTTACGGGGGCCTGAGCTCGTGGGCCTGGAGCGTGCGGCGTCTCGGCGCTTCGGCAAGGCGGTGGCGGAATATCGCCAAGGCGGCCGGGGTTCGTAGTCTGGGTCGTGGCAGGATCGCGCCACGCAGGATCTCCCTGGCGGTGTCCCAAGCCCGCCACAGCGTTTGCGGCGCAGGCTGCGTCTGGTCAGGCCGAGGGGGGAAAACCGACGATCTCGTTGGCGAGATCGTCGGTCAGCACCGCGGCGATCAGCTGCGCCAGCAGCCAGCTTCGCGCCAGCACCGGATCAGCACATGGCAGTTGGTCCAGCCCGCCCAGGCTCTTCAGCCGCTTGATGCCGATCTCCACCTGCCAGCGATGCCGGTAGAGCGCGGCCACCTGCGCCATCGGCTGCGCTGCATCCGGCAGCGAGGTGATCAGCATCAGAAACCCAGCCGCGAGCACGGTGCGCGGCTGGATCTGCTGGCTCTTCTTGTTGGCCTTGCGCGTCCGCTTGGCACGCTGGCGCGCTGCATCCTCGGGCGGCAGTGGCTGGATCACCAGGCGAAGGCCGCGTGGAATACCCTTGATCCAGACCGCGACCTCGCGCGGTTCGGTGGTCCCGGCCAGCAGCGCCGCCACATCAATGCGCGCGCCCGCTGCGTCATACAGCTTCACCGATCCCCAGCTGATCCGCGTGACGAAGTCGGCGCCACGCCCCAGCACTTCCTTGAAGTTCCGCACCCGCGCATAGCCGCGGTCCATGATGAGGATGCTGCCGGAACAGATCCGCGTCCGTCCGGTAGCTTCGGCCTCGCGGGTCGTGGTCAGCGCCAGGTCGGCGAAGCGCCCACGCGCGGGGTCGTAGCGCGCGTGCAGCCGCCAGTCCTGGCCCTTGCCTGGCGCGCAGATCACCGAGCCGTCCACCAGCGACAGGTGCAGCCCACTGCCGCTGGGCCGGTGCAGACGATCGGCCAGCAGCGCCGCCAGCATATGCGCCAGCCAGTCGCCCATCTTGCGCAACCGCCCTTCGACCGCCTTGTCCGACAGATCGGCGATGCCGGCATCCCCGGCCAGCGCCGCCGCGGCGCGAAACGACTGCCCGCCCGGACCCCACATCAGCGCCAGACGCAGCAACGCCTCCGCCGAGCGGATCTTGCGCCGGCGCACCAGTGCTTTGAACTGGCGCGCCGTGGCCTCGAGGTCGACAATCCTGGCCAGCGACGCGACGATCGCTGTCCATTCACCAGAACGCAGGGAGGATGCGCGGGGCATCCAAGCTTGGAATCGTACCACCCCGTGACCGCGCAAGCGTTAAATTCGCGCACATGGGGCAAAGCCCCTTGATGGGGGCTCCGGGGGCAACGCCCCCGAACCTTGTCAGGCGGCCGCGCCGCGCGGCGGCCACACCGGCTGATGGAAACCCAGCGGCACGGACGGACGAGCCCAGTGTGGCGGCGTTTCCGGCAGCTGCACGACCGGCCGCAGATGGCGCAGCCGGCCGGCGGGCGTCTCGGTCACCATCGACCAGCGCGCCAGCTCTTCCGCTCCAAACTCCGCCGGCGCATCGCGGGCGGCCGCCTCCGCGACCTCGCCCAGATCGACGATCCATTTGCCGACCTGCGCCAGCGAGATACGCACCAGCCAGCTCCCGCCTTCAGTGGCGCGGCGGCGCAGCGCCTCCATCGCACCGGCCGCCATCAGGTAGCCGGTGCAATAATCGATCGCGGAGACCGGATAGAAATACGGTGCCGGCGTCCTGCCCGGCACCACCTCCGCCTGCCGCGACGTGATGCCGCTGACCGTCTGCACCACGGTGTCGAAGCCGCGCCGTGACGCCCAGGGGCCGGCATGGCTGAACGCGCAGAGCGACACGTAGACCAGGCCCGGCCGGATCGCGGCCAGTTCCTCGGGCGACAGGCCACGACTGCCCAGCGTGCCCGGACGATAGCCCTGGGAGAACACGTCCGCCTCCCGCACCAGGCCGCGCAGGATCTCCACATTGCCCGGCTCGCGCAGGTCGAGCTGCGCCGACAGCTTGCCGTGGCCGGTGTCCAGTTCCTGGTAGCCGAGGTTGGGCAGATGCGCGCCGGTGATCTTCATCACGTCCGCGCCGTGTTCGGCGAGCGTGCGGGCGCAGGTCGGGCCGGCGAGCACCCGTGTCAGGTCCAGCACGCGGATGCCCGACAGCGGACGGTCGCCCTGCGGCAGCGCCTCGGGCGGGCTGTCGCCGATGCGCACGATCTCCAGCAGCGGCAGCGCGGCGATCGCGGCAGCCTGCGGATGCTGTGCCCACTCCGCATGCGTGCGCACCATGCCGCCGGCGCCCTTGGCCTCGATGATCGCCTCCTCCAGATCGGCGGCATTCCAGGTCAGCACCGCCTTTGCCACCGCGTCGCGGTCCTCCGCCACGCCCAGCACCCGCAGCGCCGCCGCGCGGTGATTGGGGAAGTTACAGTGCAGGTAGCTCCAGCGGCCGTCCTTGGTCGGATAGATCCCCATGATGGTGTTGCGCGCGGCGGAGACCTCGCCCTCGCCCAGCTTCATGTAATGTCCGCTGCGCAGCGATGCGGTGGCATGGCGCAGATCGACGCCGACCGGCTGGCTGCGGCCGGAGCGCATCTCCCACAAGCGAGCGGCGACCAGTCCGGTCGCTGCGAGGGTCGCCGCGCCGGCCACGCCGATGCGAAACGGGGTGGGCAGCACCGGGTCGGTGCCGCCGGTGAAGGTCACTGCGTCGGCCTGCTCGGCCGGCAGGCCCACGACGGGCAGGATGGTTCGCAACGCATCGCGCGGCATGACCGTGACCTCCGGACTGTTTGATCCCTGGCCGCCATCATGCCCGGTTTCGCCGCCGGCCCGAAATCCCCGGCACCGCCCGAGCCCGAATGCAGGCGCATGCAGCCGGACGGACCGCCGGCCGCGCGTGCCCGTGCACTGTAGTCGTGTCGATGATGTGCGGCCCTATTAGCGGCCCCATTAGCGGCAAAGTAACCACTGTGGGACTAACACATGCAGCGTTGAGTTGTTTGGCTGCGTTGAGCGGCGCGAATGGAGGCGCCCATGTCGCATCGAGGCCGGACGGCCCTGCGTCGCCGTCGCGGGGCCGTGGCGATCATGATGGCGGTGATGATGCCGGTCGTGCTCGCCGCCTCCGGTCTGGGGATCGACTACGGCGTCTGGCAGCGTGAATCGATCCGCCTGCAACTGGCGACGGATGCCGCAGCCATGGGTGCCGGGCGGCTGCTGTCGGCGCAAACCGCCTCCGCGGAGGATTTCCGCGTCGCCGCCATGGCCGAATTCGACGCCGTCTCCGGCAACAGCTGGATCGGCACGCTCGATCCGCTTCCGACCATCGACGTGGCGGTGGACTGGTCGAGCGTGACGGTGACCTTCACCAGTCTCGCCGACAGCTATTTCAGCCGCGCCGTTGGCGTGAGCCCACCGACGCTGCACGCGACCGCCCGGTCGGGGCTGATCGTGCAGCAGACCTCCTGCGTGCTGGCGCTGAACGGATCGGCCTCGCAGGCGATTCTGGTCGACAATATGGGCAGCATCACCGCGACCGGCTGCGGCATCTTCTCCAATTCCAACGCGGCCACCGCGATCTATCTCAACAGCGGCACCCTGAACGCGCAGAGCATCGGCGCGGTCGGCGGCGTGGCGCACTCCAACAGCGGCAGCAATACCTTGACGCCCACCGGCAGCAGCGGAGAGGCCGCGCAGACCGACCCGTTCGCCGGCGCGCAGCCGCCCGAACCCGGTGGTTGCAGCTACAACAATGCGAGCTTCACCGCCTGGCGCGCGACGCCCTACCAGTTCACCCAGGCGGCGAACGTGTTCTGCGGCAACACGACGATCGGCGGCAATGCCAGCACCGACACGTTCGAGCCGGGTGTCTATTACGTCGTCAACGGCAACCTCACCTTTAACAACGCCGCCATCACCCAGGCGGCGGGCGTGAGCTTCATCCTGACCGGGTCCAATCCCGGCGCCTTCTCCTGGACCAACTATTCCAACACCGCCACGACGATGACCGCGCCCACCACCGGCCCGACCGCGGGGATGTTGGTCTGGCAGACCTGCCCTGCGTCCGGCAGCGCACCGGCCAGCAGCATGGCCGGTGGGTCCACCTTGCAGATGGGCGGCCAGTTCTACGCGCCCTGCGGCGCGCTCAACCTCAGCAATAACGCGCATCTGGTGGCGGCGCCCAACACCCAGATGGGCGTTGTGGCCGCCACCATGCACGTCGCCGGCTCTGCGTCGATCAGCGCCAACTGGACCGGCGGCGGCGGGCAGTCCAGCGGCATGGTGACGCTGCTCCAATGAAACCGCGCACCAGTCTGTCACGCCGCCTGCGGCAGCGCCGTGGCGTCGCCGCAGTGGAGGCGGCGCTGGCCATTGCGCTGGTGCTGATCCCGCTCTGCCTGGGCGCAATCGGCCTGGGCATGGCGCTGGTCACCGTCAACCGGCTCGATCGCGCACTGCAGGCCGCGATCTTCTATGCCTGGGCCAATCCGGGCAGTGCGGCGGACTGGGGCGAAGCCGACAGCGCCAACCTGGCCGCGACCCGTGCCGCGGCGGAAACCGCGTACGGCGCCGCGATGCCGGGTGCGACCATCGATACCGCAGTTGCGTTCTACTGTGTCAGCGGCGGCTACACCCAGGTGCCGCCGGCAATCGCCTACAACGCCGCCTGCCAGGCCGGGCAGTCCATCGCTACCTATCTGACCGTGATCGCACGCGCGTCGGTCGTGCCGCCTGGCGTCCCGCTCGCCGCCGCGATTCCGTTGACCGTCACCGGGACGGTGCGCGTGCGATGAAACCCCTGGCCCTCGACAAATCCTGGGTCCTCCGCAAGCGCCTGGCCCTCGACAAACGGCTGGCCCTCCGCAAACGCCTGACCCTCCGCAAACGCCTGACCCTCCGCAAACGCCTGACCCTCCGCAAACGCCTGGCCCTCCGCAAACGCCTGGCCCTCCGCAAACGCCTGGCCCTCTGCAAACGCCTGGCCAGCCGACGCGCCGCCACGGCCGTGGAGTTCGCCGTTGCCAGCAGTCTGTTGTTGATGCTCGTGTTCACCGTAATCGATGTCGGCCTGCTGTACCTGGCGCAGCAGGCACTGAACAACGGCGTGGCGGAGGCGGCCCGCTACGCCGTGGTGAACAGCGCCACCAGCAGCACCAGCAGCGTCACCAATCGGTTCACCGCCGTGGTCACGCCGGTACTGGGCGCGCATGAGGCCGGGCTGTGCGACGTGGCGGTGGATTTCGCCCCGTCGAATGCTCCAGGCGGCCATGTCACCGTCACCGCCAGGCTCATCTGGCATCCGCTGACCGGCTTCGACTTCATGCCCACAGTTACCCTGGTCAGCGCGCATTCGCTCGCCATTCAACACTGACCGTCCCTGTTCGGTGCTTGGCAGAACGTTAATCTTTGGCTGCATAGTCTGCGCCCGCATGGCGCAGTTTCATTCGCACCGTCCGGCTCTTGTGGCTGCTGCACCGATCGATCGGGTCGGTGACGTCAGCATTCGTCGTCCCGACTTTATCGGACCGGCCAGCGACCACTGCGCGCCGGGCGGGCTCGCGGCTCACCGGACAGCCGGACGCATCCCCGACGACCACCTGCTGGGCGTTGAGCGACACCAGACACATAGTCCGAGTCATGAATACTATAGTCATCGTTACTTGGATTTCACATGCTGGATCGCAGTTTGTTCTGAGTGGCAATACTTCCTTAAACCTTTTGCTCCACCTTCTCCTCAGCGGACGAAGCAGGCATCAGCCCCGGAACCCGCGAACAACCTCAAGCCTCGCAAAGGAGATCGTCGTCATGCTGCAATCCCTGAAAACCGGCTGGGCCCTGCTGCAGGCGGACAAACGAGGCGTGACCGCGGTCGAATATGCCGTGATCGCTGCCGTCATCGTGGGAACTGTCGCCACCGCGTTCGGCACGCTCGGAACCAAGATCAGCACATTGATGAGCGGTATCGCCTTCCCGTAACGGCTCGCACCAGGAGGCGGCGCACCAAGCCGCCTCCGGGCCGGCGAGCAACATGGGGCCGCTAGCACCATGTCCGCAACGCTCGGCCCCTGGCTCTCCGCCCTCGCCCCTCCGGCCGCCGTCATGCTGCTGAGCTACGCAGCACTCCACGACCTCGCGGTGCGGACCATCCCCAATACGATCCCGACGGCACTCGCCGTCCTGGGCCTGGCGCTCCACCTGCTGGGGGGCGACCTCGCGCCGGTGCTGCTCACCGCGACCGCGGTGACGCTCTGCGTCGCCTTCATCTGGACCAACGGATGGCTCGGGGGCGGTGACTTCAAACTGCTCGTCGCGCTCACGCTGCTCTTGCCGCCCACACGCGTCCTGCCGGCGATCGTGGCGATCGCCTGGTCCGGCGCCGCCCTCGCGCTGCCCTATCTGGCGCTGCGCAACCGCATCGCCACGTCGGCAGCAGACCGGCCCGCCGGACTGCTCGCACGTATCTGGCGGGCCGAACGCTTCCGCCTCCATCGCGGCGGTCCCCTGCCCTACGGCATGGCCATCGCGGCCGGCGGCATCGTGGAGCTGTTGCGCCCATGATCCTCCGCCTCGCTCTGTTCGCACTCATGGCGCTCGGCCTGCTGGGCTTCGGCACCGTCGCCTGGATCTCCTCCCATCCACCCGGTGCGGCCTCGCCCGGCCAGGCGAAAATCACGGTTCGGCAGACCGTTCTGGTGCTGGCCCGCGACCTGCGGGCCGGAACACTGCTGAAGGCGGAAGACCTTACCGCCAAGGACCTGACCGGTGAGCAAGCCGCCCAGCATCCCGATGCGATCCCGGATGCCGCCGACGCCCGTCGCAACCTGGTCGGCGGCATGGTGCGGCGGTCCCTGGCCGAGGGGGAGTTCCTGCGCGCCCATGACGTGATGCGGCCCGGGGATCACGGCTTCCTGGCGGCAGTGCTGCAGCCGGGCATGCGCGCCGTCACCGTCGGTGTCAACTCGATCAGCGGCACCGCTGGCCTGATCTGGCCAGGTGACCATGTCGACCTGATCCTCACCCAGTCGATCGAGGACCCAACACTGCCCCTGGGCCGGCGCATCGCCGCCGAGACGGTGCTGCAGAACGCCCTGGTCATCGCCATCGACCAGCAACTGGTGCAGGGCGCCGTCCCTGGCGCGGCAGAGGGCAAGACCGCCCGCACCGTCACCCTGGAAGTCACCGGTCAGCAGGCCGAACGCATCCAGGTCGCGGCGCGGATAGGCCGGCTGTCCCTCGCGGTGCGCTCGGCCGAGCAGGCCAGCAGGTCCGCCGCCACCACCCACGCAACGACACCGGTCTGGGCCGGCGACGTATCGCGCGCCCTCACCAGCGCGCCCGCACCCCCCAGCAACGTCCTGCGCGTCTATCGCGGCGGCGCCGAAGGCAAGGAGTTCCACTTCTGATGGTGCCACGCCTGACGACGGTCCGCCTGACCACCGCGCTACGCCGCATCGGGCTCGCACTGCCGAAGCTGGCCCCAGGTCCCGGCGTCCCCCGCCTTGGCATCCCGAGCCTTGGCATCCCTGGCCTTGGCATCCTCCGCCTCGGCGTTCTGGCGCTTGGCACCCTGGCCCGAGGCGCCCTGGTAGTCGGCGCACTTGGCATTGGCGCCCTGATCCTTGGCGCCCTGGGGCCGCCTGTCCTCACCCCAAGCGCCCTCGCAGCACCAGCCGCGTCAGCCGCACCAGCCTCACCAGCCTCACCAGCCAGCGATCCCGCAGCCCGGCGGCTGGAGTTGGAGACCGGCGGCGGCAAATTGCTGCGGCTGGGCGCGCCCGCCGCCAGCGTCTTCGTGGCCGACCCCAAGGTGGCCGAGGTGCATCCGGCCAATGCCGGCACGCTGTTCCTGTTCGGCGTCGGTCCGGGCCGCACCAACGTGGTCGCGGTGGATGTCGCCGGCAACGCGCTGCTGGACGCACAGGTCACCGTGCGCCCGTCCAACTTCATCGCCTCCCAGGCCGAAGCCGAGGCCCTGCGCGCCCTGCCCGGCCGGCACATCCGGATCCGCCCGAAGCCCAAGGGCCTGATCGTCAGCGGCCAGGTCGCCACGCCGGAGGAAGCGAGCCGAACCCTCGCCATCGCCCGCAGCTACCTCGCCGAAGGCGACACCATGGAAGATCAGCTCGGCGTACTGTCCTCGGTCCAGGTGCTGCTGCGGGTGCGCCTGGTGGAAATGTCGCGCAGCGTCGCCCGCGATATCGGCATCAACTGGCAGGCGCTGGGCTCGATCGGCCGCTTCTCGATGAGCTTCGCCACCGCCAACACCCTGGCCGGCACGCTCACCGGGGCCACCGCCAGCCGGCTCCGGCTCGGCACGCCGGATGTCAACGGCATCGTCGACGCCCTGGCCCAGGACCATCTGGCCCGCATCCTGGCGGAGCCCAATCTGACCGCGATGAGCGGCCAACCCGCCAGCTTCCTCGCCGGCGGCGAGTTCCCCATCCCGGTCGGCCAGCAGAACAACCAGGTCACCATCGAGTTCAAGCAATACGGCGTGCAGCTCACCTTCGTGCCGACGGTCCTCGCCGGCGGACGGATCAACCTGCATGTCCGCCCCGAGGTCAGCCAGCTTACCACCCAGGGCGCGGTGCAGCTCACCGCCGGCAACACCAGCCTGCAAATCCCGGCGCTGACCGTCCGCCGCGCCGAGACGACGGTGGAACTGGGCAGCGGCCAGAGCTTCGCGATCGCGGGGCTGCTGCAGGATGCCATCACCCATGACGGATCGGCCGTTCCCGGGCTGGGCGAGATCCCGATCCTCGGCGCGCTGTTCCGCTCCGACAGTTTCCAGCGCCAGGAAACCGAGCTGGTCGTCGTCGTCACGCCGTACGTCGTGCGCCCGATGGACGACCCGCAAGCCCTGCACACGCCTGGCGAAACCTTCCGGCCACCGACCGATTTCGAGCGCGTGCTGGAGCTGCGGCAGATCGGTCGCGACCGCCCCGGCGTCACCGCGCGCATTCCCGGCGATGCAGGGTTCATCGTGCAATGACAAGATCTCGACTTTCGCCACGCTTCGTCGGGCCACGCATCGTCGGGCCACGCATCGTCGGGCCACGCATCGTCGGGCCACGCATCGTCGGGCCACGCATCGTCGGGCCACGCATCGTCTGGCCACGCATCGTCTGGCCGCGCATCGTCTGGCCGCGCATCGTCTGGCCAGCGCTCCTCTGGCCAGCGCTCGCTGTGCTGGCCGGCTGCGCCACGATCGATCCGTATCGGCGGCCCGGCATGTGGCAGCCGGAAGGGGTCAACGCCGGCAATATTGCTGCGATGGCGGTGGACCCGCATGACCTGATCCGCGGCCAGGGCACAAGCGGACCAGGCTGGAAGACCGGCGCCGACGCGGTGGATCGGTTGTGGCAAGGCAAGCCGCGACCGCTGCTGGGCAGCACTCAGCCGCAGTCGCCGAATGGCGAGCCGCCTCCCGCGGCGGGAGGTCACTGATGTCGGCTGCCCTGTCGACCGTCGACACCGGCGCACCGCACCAGGACGAGATCGCCCGCAACGATCGCCCTTCCGCGATGGCCTTCGTCAGCGACGGCCAATGCGACGCGGCACTGCGCGACGGGCTGGGCGACCTGCTGCCCGCACCCATCGAGCTGCGCCGCGGCGGCATCCGTGCCGCCATCGCCGCGCAGCAGAAATCGCCCAACCCCCGCGTTCTGGTGGTGGATGTCAGCGGCGAAGACGAGCCGCTGCGCATGCTCAGCAGTCTGTCGCTGGTCGTGGAGCCGGATACCTGCGTCCTGGTGATTGGCGATACCAGCGACCTGTCGCTGTATCGGGAAATCACCCACGGGCTGGGAGTTGGCGAATACCTCGCCAAGCCGCTGACCCGCGATATGGTGGCACGCTTCTTCGGCCCGCTGGTCCGCGGCCAGTCGGCCGGCGCCGAACTGGTCATGGGCGGCCAGTTCCTCACCGTGACCGGCGCGCGCGGCGGCGTCGGTGCCAGCGTGATCGCCGCCAGCCTGGCCTGGCACTTCGCCATGGTGGCACGCCGCCATACTGTGCTGCTGGATGGCGACCTGCATCGCGGCACCGCGGCGCTGCTGCTGCAGACCGACCCCGGTGAAGGCCTGCGCAAGGCGCTGGAGACACCGGACCGCATCGACATGCTGCTGGCTGAGCGCGCGGCCCACCCGGTGGCGGATCGCCTGCACGTGCTGTCCAGCCAGGACCCGTTCGAACAGGCCGTGCAATACGCGCCCGGCGCTGCCGACCAGATGCTCGCGGCCCTGCGCCGGCGCTATAATTTCATCGTCGGCGATGTGCCCTGGCAGCCGGAACCGTTCTGCCGCGACCTGCTCGCCGCGGCCGGCCGGCGCGTCGTCGTGCTGACCCCGACCCTGCCCGGTCTGCGTGACACGCTGCGCATGCTGGCGCTGCCCGGCGCCAGCAACACCGTCGTGGTGCTCAACCGGCTGGGCATGCCAGGGGGGTTGAAGCGTCAACAGGTCGAGGAGGCGCTGCACCGCCCGCCGGACGTGGTGATCCCCGATCTGCCGCGGCAGGTCTCGGCCGCCGTCACCATGGACGAACCGGCCTCGCGCCAGGCCGGCGCGTTCCGCACCGGCATCTCCGCCCTGCTGCGGCAGCTCGATCAGCTGCACAACGTGGAAACCAGCCTGCCCGACATTCAGGCGAAAGCCCGCTCGCGGTGGCGCCTGTTCGGCCTGACGCGATGAGCGGCGTCACCAAATCGACCTTCGGCCAGCGGCCGGGTCCGCCGTCATCACCCGGCGCCCTCCGCGCTGCCGCGCCGGCGGCCATCGCAAACACCGCCAGCACCGCCGGCAGCGTCCCAACCGAGGCGATCACCCGGCTGCGCGACCTGTGCCTGGCGCAGCTGGATCCCGCGGCCGTGGCAACGCTGCCATCCGACCGGCTGCTCGCGGAGGTGGAGCGGCTGATCGGCGAAATCGCCACCGATCGGCGGCTCGAATTGAACGGCCGCGAGCAGCACGACCTCGCCCGGGAGCTGGTCCACGACATGCTGGGCCTGGGTCCGCTTGAACCGCTGCTCGAGGACGACCGCATCACCGACATCATGGTGAACGGGCCGGAGCGCATTTTCGTCGAACGGGGTGGCAAGGTGACGCTGTCCGGCGCGCATTTCCGCGACCGCATGCACCTGGCCGGCATCTGCCAGCGTATCGCCAGCGCGATCGGCCGCCGCATCGACGAATCCAGCCCGATGGTCGATGCGCGGCTGAAGGACGGTTCCCGCGTCAACATCGTGTTCATGCCGCTGGCGCTGGACGGGCCCTATGTCTCGATCCGCAAGTTCAGCAAGCGGCAGATCGACTTCGCCCAGTTGATCGAATTTGGCGCGATGACCCAGCCGGTGGCGCGCATCCTGCAAATCGCCTCGCGCGCGCGGCTGAACGTGATCATCTCGGGCGGCACCGGCTCGGGCAAGACGACGCTGCTGAACGCCATGTCGCGGCTGATCGATCCCGGCGAGCGCATCGTCACGGTGGAGGACGCGGCGGAGCTGCAATTGCAGCAGCCGCATGTGGTGCGGCTGGAAACCCGGCCCGCCAGCCTGGAGGGCAAGGGCGAGGTGACGCAGCGCGACCTGATGCGCAACGCGCTGCGCATGCGCCCGGACCGCATCATCGTGGGGGAGGTCCGCGGCGCCGAGGCCTTCGACATGCTGCAGGCGATGAACACCGGCCATGACGGCAGCATGTCCACCATCCATGCCAACACCACGCGCGATGCCCTGACGCGCATCGAGAACATGGTCCAGATGGGCAATATGGGACTGCCGTCACCGGCCATCCGCACCCAGATCGTCGGCGCCGTGGACCTGATCGTGCAGGTGGAACGGCATCGCGACGGCGGCCGCCGCATCACCCAGGTCACCGAGATCTGCGGGATGGAAGGCGACATCATCATGATGAACGACGTGTTCCGTTTCGACGTGCAGGGGGAAGGCGCGGATGGGCGGTTGCACGGCGTCTACCAGGTCAGCCGGTCGCGGCCCAGCAGCGAGCGGCGGCTGGCGTATTTCGGCCTGGACAAGGAATGGATTGCGGTGGTGCAGGACGCCGCGGGATGAGCCTGTCGCTGTTCCGCCTGCTGCTGCTGCTGTCGTTTCCGCTGCTGGCCGGGCTCGGGGCGGCCGGGTTGCTGATCGCCAATGCCGACCGCCGCCAGCAGGCACTGTCGGCGCGCATCGCCGGCGTGCTGCCGCACAACAGGCAGGTGGCGAACCTGGTGCCGATCGCGCGCGAACAGGCTGCCTCCGGTGGCCCGGCGGTGCAGCTGGCCGCATGGTTCGGCTGCAACCTGCAGCACGCGCATATCTATCCGATGCGCTGGTGGATCGTGCTGGCCGGCACCTGCATGCTGGGCCGCCTCGCCGCCTTCCTGGCGCTGCCGCTCGCAGGCCCCCCGGGTTGGGCGTTGTGGCCGCTGGTCTGGCTGCTCGCCAGCCGCGCCCTGTTCACCAGCTGGGAGGCCAAGCGGCGAAACCAGTTGCAACAGCAACTACCTGACACGCTGGCGACGATCGTGCGCTCGGTCCGGGTCGGCATTCCGGTGAGCGAGGCAATCCGCTTGGTGGCGCGGGAGGCCGAGGAGCCGACCGCCTATGAATTCCGTCAACTGGCCGACGAGCTGTCGATCGGCGTACCCCTGGCGGCCGCCTTGCGCGCCATGTCGCAACGCAGCGGATTGCCGGATTATCGTTTCTTCGCCACCACGGTCGCGCTGCAGGCGCAGACCGGCGGCGCGCTGGGCGAGGCGCTGGAGACCCTGGCCGACGTGGTGCGCCGGCGCATCGCAGTGCGCGCCCGCGGTTTCGCCCTGACCTCGGAAGCCCGCGCCAGTGCGATGGTGCTGTGCGCCATGCCGTTCTTCGCCGCCGGCATGATGCTGCTGCTCACCCCCGCCTACATGGGCGTCCTGTTCACCACCCCGCTCGGCCACCAACTGCTCGGCTTCGCCGCGATCTCGCTGGCCATCGGCATGGCGACGATGCGCGGGCTGATCCACAAGGTGCTGTCATGAGGCCGGCCGCATGACGCCTGAGCTCGTTCTGCTGATCGCCGCCCTGTCCGCGCTGCTGGCCGGCGCCGCCGCGATCCTGCTGCTGCGCCGTTCCCGTCACGAGCGACTGGTGCATCAGCGCCTGCGTTCGGTGAGCGGCGACCGCCGGCGGGAACCGCGCGCCTTGCCGCGCAGCGAGGGGCTGCTGCCGCTGCGCATCGTCGCCAGCATCGGCACCACCATCGCGCGCAGCGGCCTGCTGTCGAGTGCGACCATCGGCGAGCTGGAACAGACTCTGGTGGCGTCGGGTCTGCGTGGCCGCAACGGGCTGGGCCTGTTCATCGGGTCCAAGATCATGCTGCTGGTCTGGGCACCGCTGGCGAGCTGGCTGCTGCTGAGCGGCTTTCCGGTGTCGGATCTGATGCAGCGCATCCTGCCGCTGGCCGCCGGCGGGCTCGGTTTGCTGCTGCCGGACATGATGGTGCGCCGCATGCGCACCCGCTACCTCGCGAGGGTGGAACGCGGCGTGCCGGACGCGCTGGACATGCTGGTGATCTGCACACAGGCCGGCCTCGGGCTGGAGGCGGCGATGGAACGGGTCGCCGGCGAGATCGCGCACGCCCACCCCGACCTGGCCCGCGAACTGGTGCAGACCACCAGCGAGCTGCGCATCGCCGTCGACACGCCCCGCGCGCTGGCCAGCCTGGGCACCCGCACCGGGCTCGACAGCCTGAAACGGGTCACCGCGACGCTGGTGCAGACCCTGCAGTTCGGCACACCCCTCACCGCCGCATTGCGCGTGCTGGCGGCCGAGATGCGGCAGCATATGCTGACCCGGTTCGAGGAGCGCGCCGCCCGCCTCCCGGTGATGCTGACACTGCCGATGATCCTGTTCATCTTCCCCTGCCTGTTCATCGTGATCGGCGGCCCGGCCGTGATCCAACTGGGCAACGTGTTCAGCCGCTGACCGGCGCTCCATCGGCCTGCGCCGCGTGCCGGCGGTGGAGGGTGCAAGGCCGCACAGGCGGGGGTCTGCGGGTCAGTCGAACAACTCGGCCGGCGCTGGGGCCGAGCGAGAATACTCCAGGCCGCAGAACGCGCCGCCCATGTAGCGTTCCTGCACCGGGTCGCCGCTGACCTTGCCGGAGAGCTGGCCGGCGAAATGGTCGGCGCTGTCCTGCGGTGTCCAGCCGATCGCGGCCCGTGCGTCGTCGCGCCACCAGGTCATGCGGCTGTTGTCGGACGCGCCCCAGATCACGCAGCATCCGACCGTGTCGCTGACCACGCAGCGGATCATCAGCCGCGTCAGATCCGGGTAGGACAGCCAGGTCGCCAGCATGCGCGCGTCCACCGGCTCCGGATACGCCGAACCGATACGGACGAACACACTCTCCACGCCATGCTTGAACCAGTACAACCGGCCCATCAGCTCCCCGTACGCCTTCGACAATCCGTAGAATCCGTCTGGCAGGAACTGCGTGTCGGCGCCGATGGACTGGCTCCGCTCATGGAACCCGATCGAGTGGTTTGACGAGGCGAAGATCACCCGCGCGCCCTCCCGCCGCGCTGCTTCATAGATGTGGTACAGCCCGCGGATATTGGGGCCCAGCACCTCCTCGAACGGGCGTTCGACAGACACGCCGCCAAGATGGATGATCGCACCGCAGCCCTCCGCCAGGCGCAGCGTGGTGACGCCGTCGTTGAGGTCGGCGCGGGTGAAGCTGGCGCCGGACGGTACCGCGTCGGGAAACGGCACGATATCAGTCAGCCGCAGCGTCCAGCCCTCGGCCGACAGCGAGCTGGCCAACATGCGACCCAGCTTTCCGGATGCGCCGGTCAACAACACCGGTTTGGCTGGCTTGTCGGACATGGCATGCTCCCTCGCTTCATGACGGGAGGCATCATGCGCACGATCGAGCAGCTCGCCCAGGCCTTGGCAGAGGGCAGCACCACCAGCCGAGGGTTGGTGGAGGAGGCGCTGGCCCGCATCGCCGATGCGGCCGGCGAAGGGGCGCGCGCCTTCATCCGCGTGCATGCGGAGTCCGCGCGGGCGATGGCCGATGCGATGGACGCGCTACGCCGGGCGGGGCGGGCACCGACGCGGTATGCCGGGATTCCGGTCGCATTGAAGGATTTGTTCGATATCGCCGGCGAGCCCACGCCGGCCGGCTCGCGCGCCTTGGCCGATGCGCCGCCCGCAACCGCGCATGCCCCGGTGGTGCAGCGCATGCTGGCGGCGGGCTTCGTGCCGGTGGGCCGCACCAACATGACCGAGTTCGCCTTCTCCGGCCTCGGCATCAACCCGCATTACGGCACGCCGCGCAGCCCGTGGGATCGCGCCGGCGGCAGGATCCCGGGCGGCAGTTCGTCAGGCACCGCCGTCGCGGTGGCGGACGGCATGGCGGCCGCCGGGCTCGGCACCGACACCGGCGGGTCCTGCCGCATCCCGGCGGCGTTCTGCGGCGTGGTGGGCTACAAGCCGACCGCGCGAAGGGTGCCGATCGACGGCGTGTTGCCGCTGGCGACCAGCCTGGATTCGGTCGGGCCGCTGGCACCGTCGGTCGCCTGCTGCGCGGTGATCGACGCGGTGCTGGCCGGCGCGCCGCCCGTGCTGCCCGTGCCGGCCTCGCTGGCCGGGCTGCGCCTGGCGGTGCCGCAGACCATGGTACTGGACGGGATGGACGACACCGTCGCCGCAGGGTTCGACCGCGCCATGGCGGCGCTGAGCGCGGCCGGCGCGCGGGTCGAGCGCATCACCTGTCCGGAATTCGACGCGCTGCCGGCGGTGAACGCCAAGGGCGGGTTCGCGGCCTCCGAGGCCTATGCCTGGCACCGCACGCTGCTGGCGTCGAAAGGCGCCGCCTACGATCCGCGCATCCGCTCCCGCATCGAGCGCGGCGCGCAGATGAGTGCCGCGGATTATCTGGACCTCGTCGCCGCCCGCGCGCGGCTGATCGCGGCGTTCGACGCCCGCACAAGCGGTTTCGATGCGCTGGTCATGCCGACCGTGCCGATCGTGCCGCCGCGGATCAGCGATCTGGACGGCGAACAGGCCTACAACCGGACCAACCTACTGATCCTGCGCAACACCGCGCTGGGCAATTTCTTCGACCGCTGCGCGATCAGCCTGCCCTGCCACAAACCAGGCGAGGCCCCGGTCGGGCTGATGCTGATGGGGGAGACGGGGGGTGACGCGCGGCTGTTCGGCATCGCGGCGGCGGCGGAGACTGTGGTGTCGTAGCAAATCGTATGCGGGGCTGGCCCTGGATCGCAGGGCAAAGACTTGCCGACGTCCTTGTCCCGACCGGCGATCAAAGGGGACGGCGAGCCTGCGCCCATGCGCGCTAGATTGGCGGGGTGGCACGGGTCGGTTTGCGGCGTGGGCACATCCGATTTGTGCCATCGCCGGACCCGCTTTCGTCACGGGTCCGCTTTCGTCAGAGACCCACGTCCGTCATGCCGGGCCTGACCCGGCCATCTCCACCGCCACGATCGGGTCGCGCAGCACGCGTGCCATGCTCTTTCTCGGGTAGATGGCCGGGTCAGGCCGCCGGCATGACGGGACGCGTACAACCTTGCACGCCGTGGCACCCACGATCAGCCCGCGCACCGTCAGGTACGGGCGTTCGCCTGGTCCAGCAGATTGGGCGGCAGCCACACCCGGGTGACCTGCCACTGCCCGTCCCGCAGCTCCAGCTGCAGACGGATCGGTGTGGCCTGACCAGGCGCCGCGAGACTGACCTGGAACTGTGTGGGACTGTCGAAGAACGCCCAGTCCACCGCCACATTGGCGCCACGCGCCACCGCCGGGCCGGAATGGGTTACCGCGGCGACCAGGCCCTCGGCGGTGACATGCTGGTCGATCGAACTGGCTGCAACGCCCCGAATGAACGAGGCGCCAAACCCCGGCAGCTGACCCTTGCTCACCGACTCGTCGGCGTTGTCGGCCATGCTGTCGCAGATATCCTCCTTGATGCCCTCGCGCACCGCGGGCCAGTTCACCAGGCTCTGCAAGGTAGCGGCGTCGCCGCTATGAATGGCGTGGCCGAGCCGATAGAGCGTTACGTAGGGATAAGCGAGATACCCCACCGTCACCGCAAGGCAGGCCGCCAGCATCGACTTGGTGGTGAGCATGTTTTGCTCCGTGGTTTGACCGGACCATCCATATAACGCCGGGACAATGCGGCGATTTCACGCGCAGACCGTCACCTTTAGGCACAACTCCTTGATTCGCCGTTAACTTTGCCGTGATGTGACAGACCCGACCGGCGCGCCGATGATCCTGGCATAGGCCTCCGCGTCTGTCGCCCCCTCCGTGCTGAACAGCAGCACCCGGCTGCTCTGGTCCAGCCCCAGCGCCGCCCGCGCCGCCGGATCGGCCGCCGCCAACAGACACCCGGCGAGCCCGGCCACCCCGGATTCCCCCGCGACGATCCCCTGCGCGGCCAGCAGACGCATCGTCTCCAGCGCCGCCTCATCCGGGATCGCCATGAACGCCGCCGTCGCGCGGTCCAGCTCCTGCCACGCCAACAGGCTCGGCTCGCCGCAGGCCAGCCCCGCCATCACCGTATCAAGGTCGCCGGGGATCGCGGTCGGCTCGCCCAGTTCCGCGCTGGCGAGCAGGCAGGCCGCACGGTCGGGCTCCACCACCACCAGCGCGGGCGCCGGCGTGAAGCGGGCGCGGGCCTGCACCGAGACCGCGGCCGCGACGCCGCCGACACCGCCCTGGATGAACACATGTGTAGGCGGCTCGCCCGCCCACTGGTCCGCCGCCTCCTCCGCCATCAGCCGGTAGCCCTGCATGATGGCGCGCGGCACCTCGCTGTAGCCGGGCCAGGACGTGTCGGACACCACCTGCCAGCCATGCGCCTCCGTCTGACGCGCGGCTTCCCGCACCGCGTCGTCATAAGTGCCGGGGACCCGGCGGATTTCGGCGCCATAGCTGGCGATCGCGTCCGCGCGAGCCTGGCTGACGGTGGCATGGACGAAGATGACGCAGCGTGCGTGGAAGCGCTGCGCCCCCCAGGCGACCGCGCGACCGTGATTGCCGTCGGTGGCGCAGGTGACGGTGACCGCCTCCGTCGCGGCGCGATAGGCGCCGGCGGCCAGTTCGCCCGTGGTGGCCGCCGGTGCAACGCCGGTGCGGGCCAGGTGGTTGAGCAGCAGCATGGCGACGGCATAGGCGCCGCCGAGCGCCTTGAAGGAACCGAGGCCGAAGCGGGTGGCTTCGTCCTTCAGCCGCAGCGTGGCGAGCTTCGCCTGGCGCGCGAGCGCCGGCAGGTCATGCATCGGCGTGACGGCATAGCCTGGCCAGGTGGTGATCTCGGCCTTGGCGCGGCGGAATCCGGCCGCAGGCAGCACCGTCAGACCCGGCGTGCCGAGGCGCGGATTGGCGAACAGGCTGAACGGATGAGGATGCAGCATGGCTCGCGCTACTCGGCGACGTCCGCCGCCCAGCGCGTCACCACCGCACAGGCGGCGGCAAAATCCTCCATCCGCATCGCCTCATGCGGGTTGTGGCTGCCGTTCTGGTTGCGCACGAACACCATCCCCGCCGGTACGCCGGCCTGCGCGAAGGCCACCGCATCGTGCCCGCCGCCCGACGGCATCACCCGATGCGCGATCCCCAACGCCTGCGCCGCGCTCACCAGTCCCGCCTGCACCCCGGCATCCATCGCGCTCGGCTGGCTGCCGCTTTCCACCCCCAGCTCGAACCGCACCCCGCGCCGCGCCTCGATCTGTCCCACCAGCCGCGCCAGTTCGGCATACATCGCGTCCACGCTCGCCGGCTGCACGCTGCGCACATCGAGCTGGAACCGCGCCTCGCCGGGGATCTTGGTGAACCCGGCCTCCTCGGTCGTTTCCAGCACGCAGAAGGTGCAGACCAGCCGATGCCCCTGCGTCTCCAGCGCCGCCCAGTGCTCGTCCAGCCGGTACGCCAGCTCCGCCAGCGCGATCGCCGCATCCCGCCGGTAGCGCCGCGGCGTCGCGCCGGAGTGGTTGTACTCGCCGATCACCCGGCCGGCGCGCAGCCGGCGGGACCCGGGAATGCCGGTGACGACGCCGACCGGGATTTCCTCGGCATCCAGCACCGGTCCCTGCTCGATATGCAGCTCCAGATAGGCCGCGGTGTTGTGCGGCCCCAGCACGCCCTGGCCGGCGCGCACCGCGTCGGGGTCGAAGCCGAGTTCGCGCATATGCTGTTCCAGCGTGCGGCCGGTATCGTTGCGGCACACCGCGAGTGCCTCCGGCGGCAGGCGGCCGAGCGCGGCATGGCTGCCGGGGTAGGAGGTGGGAAACCAGGCGCCGGCTTCCTCGGCGCGGATCGCCAGCACGGTGATGTCACGCGCCGGGCAGAAACCGGCGTGGCGCATCCCGGCCACCGCCGCCATGCCGGCCAGCACGCCCGCGGCCCCGTCGTAGTTGCCGCCCTGCGCGACCGAATCCAGATGGCTGCCCAGCACGATCCGTTTTGCCGCCCGGTCGGCCCCGGGCAACGTCATATACAGGTTGCCGGCTGCGTCGTTGCTGATCTCCAGCCCCAGCGCCTCCGCCTCCGCGCGCACCAGCGCATGCGCAATCTGCTCGCCGGGACCATACGCCTCGCGCGTGATGCCGACGCCGTCGAACGTCTTCTCGCGCAAGGCGGCGAACAGGCGGGCAGCGAGGTCGATGTCGGGCGTCAGGTTGGCACGCATGGCGAGGCTCCGTGAAAACGCGCACGCTGCGCCCGCCCCGGCCCCTTCCGCAACCGTCTTCGCTTGGCCATAAAGCGGCGGAGGGGAGTTCACGGTATGAAACCGAGGCTGGTGGTCGCCTATCTCACCACGCGTGACGTCGTCGCCCGCGCACGGGACGAATTCGATGCGCTGGTGGTGGAAGGCAAGGACGACATGACGCTGCCGCAGGTGCTGGACGCGACCACGCGCCACCGCGCCGAGGCGATCCTGTTCACCAACACGCTGCCGCTGTCCGCCGCCGGCATCGCCGCCCTGCCGGACAGCGTGAAAGTCGGCGCCACCAGCAGCGTCGGCTACGACCATATCGACGTCGCGGCAGCGCAGGCACGCGGCCTGGTGGTGACCAACACGCCCGGCGTGCTGACCGAATGCACCGCCGACCACGCCTTCATGATGCTGCTGGCGGCCGCACGGCGCGCCTATGAATACGACCGGATCATGCGTCAGGGCTGGCGCTTCCGCATCGGCCAGGGCGATCTGCTCGGGGTACGCGTCACCGGCAAGACGCTGGGCATCCTCGGCATGGGCCGCATCGGCCGCGCCATGGCGCAACGCGCGCGCGGCTTCGACATGCGGGTGGTGTACCACGCCCGCAACCGCCTGCCGCCGGCGCTGGAACAGGGCGCGGAGTATTACGCGGATTTCCACGCGATGCTGCCGCGCTGCCAGTTCCTGTCGCTGCACGCGCCCGCCACCCCGGCCACCGATCGCATCATCGACGCCGACGCATTGTCGCTGCTGCCGCGCGGCGCGGTGCTGGTGAACGTGTCGCGCGGCGGGCTGGTGGATGAGGACGCGCTGTATAGCGCGCTGACCTCCGGCCAATTGTTCGCCGCCGGATTGGACGTGTTCCGCAGCGAGCCCGACTACGATTCACGCTTCGGCAAGCTGGATAACGTCATTCTCTCGCCGCATGTCGGCAGCGCGAGCATCGAGACCCGCAATGCGATGGGGTTTCGGGCGCTCGACAATATCGCCGCCGTGCTTTCCGGACGCGGGCCGATCGACCCGCTGTGGCACTGAAAGGACACGCAATGGCCAAACCGGTCCTGCTGATCACACGCCGCCTGCCTGCGACCGTGGAAGCCCGCGCCGCGTCCGCCTTCGATATACGTCCGACCGCATCCGACTCGCCGATACCCGATCTGGTGGTTCGTGCCGAAGGGGCCGCCGCGGGTACTGTGCGCGCCGGGCGACAAGCTGGATGCGGCGACCATCGCCGCGCTGCCGGCCTCGGTGAAGGTGATCGGCACGTTCAGCGTCGGCTACGACCATATCGACGTGGCCGCCGCAAAGGCGCGCGGGCTGCCGGTATGCAACACGCCGGATGTGCTGAGCGTCGCCACCGCGGAATGCGCGATGCTGCTGATCCTGGCAGCCGCCCGCCGCGCCGGTGAAGGCGAACGCATGATCCGCGCCAATGCCTGGCCAGGCTGGGCGCCCACCCAGTTGCTCGGCACCCAGGTCTCCGGCCGCAAGCTGGGCGTGTTCGGCATGGGCCGCATCGGCCGCGAACTGGCGCGTATCGGTCGCGGCTTCGGCATGCAGGTGCACTACCACGACGTGGCGCGGCTGCCGGAGGATCTGGAGGCCGGCGCGGTGTTCCATGAGACCGATGCCAGCTTCCTGCCGGAATGCGAGGTGCTGTCGCTGCATGCGCCGGGCGGCGAGGGCACACGGCACTGGCTGAACGCCGCCCGCATCGCGCAATTGCCGAAGGGGGCGGTGGTGGCGAATGCAGCCCGTGGCACGCTGATCAACGATGCCGCGCTGATCGCGGCGCTGCGCAGTGGCCAGGTCGCCGCGGCGGGGCTGGATGTCTACGACGGCGAGCCGAAGGTGAATGCCGGTTATCTGGCGCTGGAGAATGTGGTGCTGCTGCCGCATCTCGGCTCCGCCACCGCGGAGACGCGGGATGCGATGGGCGCGCTGGTGTTGGACGGGATGGCGGCGGTGCTGGCGGGGGACAGCCCGAAGAACCTGGTGGGCTGAACGCTGGCAAGTGGCGGGGGCGTTGCCCCCGAACCCCCATCAAGGGGCGCTGCCCCTTGAAACCCCGCCAAGGGCTCGCCCTTGGAACCATATATGTTTGGGTCGGGAGGGGCTGGTCGTGATGGCCGCGTGGTCCGAGACCGTCGCGCGCCCTTCCCAACCCAACCAGTATGTGATTGCAAAGGCTCAGCCTTTGCTGCAGGTCCAGGGGGCAAAGCCCCCTGGTGGGGTTCGGGGCGAAGCCCCGACTGCCTCCCGCTACGCCGCCGCCGGCGGCGGCGGCAGTTCCGGCTCTGCGGCCTGCTCCTGCACCGGGCCGCTGTCCTGGCCCTTCGCCGCCAGGTCGCGATCGATCAGCTCGATCACGGCCATATCCGCGGCATCGCCATAACGCACGCCCGCCTTCAGCACGCGGGTATAGCCACCCGACCGGCTGCGATACCGCGTGGCAAGCGTATCGAACAGCTTGGCCACGATCGTGTCGTCGCGAAGCTGCGCATAGGCCAGACGCCGATTGGCCAGGCCGCCCTTCTTGCCCAGGGTGATCAGCTTCTCCGCCACCGGCCGCAGCTCCTTGGCCTTGGGCAGCGTGGTGGTGATCTGCTCGTGCTTGATCAGCGCGTGCGCCATGTTGCGGAACATGGCCTGGCGGTGGCTGGATGTGACGCCGAGCTTTCGGCCGGCAACCCCGTGACGCATCGTTCGGTCCCTTTATCCGACGCTCAGAACGGCTCTTCCAGCCGCTTGGCAAGATCTTCGATATTCTCCGGCGGCCAGCCCGGTACGGTCATGCCCAGCGACAGGCCCATGGAGGTCAGCACCTCCTTGATCTCGTTCAGCGACTTCCGCCCGAAGTTCGGCGTGCGCAGCATTTCCTGCTCGGTCTTCTGCACCAGGTCGCCGATATAGACGATGTTGTCGTTCTTCAGGCAGTTCGCCGACCGCACCGACAGTTCCAGCTCGTCCACCTTGCGCAGCAGATTGCGATTGAACGGCAGGTTGTCTTCCGGCTCCTCCGCGCGGATCTGCTGCGGCTCTTCGAAGTTGATGAACAGCTGCAACTGGTCCTGCAGGATGCGCGCGGCGAGCGCCACCGAATCCTCCGGCGTCACCGCGCCGTTGGTCTCCACCGTCAGCAGCAGTTTGTCGTAGTCGGTCACCTGGCCGACGCGGGTCGGGTCCACGCGATACGACACCCGACGCACCGGGGAATAGATCGCATCCACCGGGATCAGGCCGATCGGCGCATCTTCCGGCCGGTTGGCGGCCGACGGCACGTAGCCCTTGCCGAGGTTGACGGTGAACTCCATGCCGAGCTTCACGCCGTCGTCCAGCGTGCAGATCACCAGCTCGGGGTTCATGATGTCGATGTCGTGTCCGGCCTGGATCTGACCGGCGCGCACTTCGCCGGGTCCGGTCGCGCTCAGCGTCATCCGCTTCGGACCTTCGCCGTGCATCCGCAGCGCGAGCTGCTTGATGTTCAGCACGATATCGGTCACGTCTTCCCGCACGCCGGGAATGCTGCTGAACTCATGCAGCACGCCGTCGATCTGCACCGAGGTCACCGCCGCGCCCTGCAGCGACGACAGCAAGATGCGGCGGATCGCATTGCCCAGGGTCATGCCGAAGCCGCGCTCCAGCGGTTCGGCGACGATGGTGGCGACCCGGCCGGGATCGGCACCCGGCTCGACCTCCAGCTTTTCCGGCTTGATCAGGGACTGCCAGTTCCGCTGAATGACTGCACTCTGCCTCATTGGCTGACACCTTTCGGGCCGTGTCCGGCACGGCCCTGCGCTGTGAACGACAATGCGGCCCGCGGCGCCAGGCGCACGCGGGGCCGGGAAATCAGACGCGCCGACGCTTGCGCGGGCGGCATCCGTTATGCGGAATCGGCGTCATGTCGCGGATCGCGGAGATGCTGAACCCGACCGCCTGCAACGCCCGCAACGCGCTCTCGCGTCCCGAGCCGGGACCGCTGACCTCAATCTCCAACTGCTCCATGCCGTGCTCACGCGCCTTCTTGCCGGCGTCCTCGGCGGCGACCTGCGCGGCGTAGGGCGTCGACTTGCGGCTCCCCTTGAAGCCCTGGCTGCCGGAGGACGACCACGCGATGGCATTGCCCTGGGCGTCGGTGATGGTGATCACCGTGTTATTGAAGGTCGCCGCGACATGAGCGACGCCGGACGAGATATTCTTGCGCTCCTTCCGGCGGGGGCGCGAAGCGGCAGTGGCGGCTCTCGCCATGGTCTCAGATCCTGTTCCAGTTCTGCGCCGCGCGCGATGCGCGGCAGGTAATCCAAGGAAGCAAAATGTCCGAACGGCCTATTTCGTGACCTTCTTCTTGCCGGCGATCGCCACCGCCTTGCCCTTGCGCGTGCGCGCATTGGTGTGGGTGCGCTGGCCCCGCACCGGCAGGCCACGGCGATGCCGCAGGCCGCGATAGCAGCCAAGGTCCATCAGCCGCTTGATGTTCATCGCCACTTCACGCCGCAGGTCGCCCTCGACGCGGTATTCCCGGTCGATCAGCTCGCGAATCCGCAGCACCTCCTCGTCGGAGAGCTGGTTGACCCGGCGCTCGTCGGGGATGTTCAGCCGACCACAGATTTCGGCCGCCTTGGTCGGGCCGATGCCGAAAATGTAGCGGAGCCCGATGGTCACGCGCTTATTGGTGGGGATGTTCACGCCGGCAATACGCGCCACGCCTGTAACTCCTATGGCCCGGCTGACGTGCCGGGCGTTGACGAACCCCAAGGGGCAAAGCCAGGGGGAAAGAATGCGCAAGCGGCGATACCCCCAATACGGGGGGACGCCGAAGCGGCGGACTATACGTCCGACGCGCCGGGAGTCAACGCGCCCACATCACGTTCGCGTGAGGTCAGGGCGCAGGCCGTGGTTCCCGGCCTTTCGCCCCTGCTCACCGCACGCGCTTGCCACGAAGGCGGCCGCCGCCTCGATCATCCCGTGACGGTCCAGGTCATTATGGCCAGCCTCCCGCGCATGCCACAACTGGGCCGGTGCATGGGCAGCGGCCAATAGGCGCTGCCCCATGGCCGGCGGCACGAGCCGGTCGCGATCGCCCTGCATGACCAGGATCGGCGCCTTTACCGCCCCGATGCGCGCCAGGCTGTCGAACCGGTCCTGCAGCAGAAGCCCGACCGGCGCCCAGGGGAACTGCCGCCGCCCCATCGCCACCAGCGAGGTATAAGGCGATTCCAGCAACAGCGCCGCCACCTCGTTCTCCGCGCCAAGGCGCACTGCCAGGCCGGTCCCGAGCGACTCGCCCCATAACAGGATGCGTTTCGGCGGCACGCCCATCGCCCGCACCTGCGCCAGCGCTGCCTGCGTATCGCGCCACAGCCCGGCCTCCGACGGGGTGCCGGGATTGCCGCCATAGCCGCGATACTCCGGCAGCAGGACACCCCAACCCAGCGCGGTGAACCGCAGCAGTCGCTCGGCGCGATAGCCGATATGGCCGCCATTACCGTGCAGATAGACCACGACACAGCCATCGGAGCGGGCCGGCGGGGCATACCAGGCCAACAGCGACAGGCCATCGGCGGTGCGGATGCGCCCCACCACCACGTTCGGCACGCCGGAAGCAGCCGGGTCGGGTGTGCGTCGGTCCGGGAGGTAGATGAAGCGGCGCTGCATCAGATAGAGCGCGGTCAGCCCACCCGCGTAGCCGACCAGCAACAGGCCGCCGATCCAGAGCAGAATTGACAGCCTCATCCGGGTGTGGCCGGGGGCAATGACCGGGGCAGTTTCGTCGCGCATCGGTGTGGCATTAGGCGCGGCGATAGATCGCCTCCAGCGCGGCGCACAGCCCGGCTGTGTCGCAGGCCGCGCTATCCCGCAGCCGCGCCCGCATGCCGGCCCGCAATGCGGCGAGCCGCCCCGGCGTGTCGGCCGCCTGGACCAGATCGATGGCGGCCTGGACGTAGCCGGTCGCATCCGCCACCACCCAGTCGTCCAATCCGGCGGCCAGCAGCAGCGAACGGCTGGTTCGCGACGCCCAGCGATCGCCGTTGAAGCTCAGCACGGGCACGCCCTGCCACAGCGCCTCGGTCGTGGTGGTGCCGCCATTATACGGAAACGTGTCGAGCGCGACGTCGACCCGGTCGTAGTCGCGCAGGAAGTCGAAATGCTCCGCGGCCCCGTGCAGGGACAGCCGGTCCGGCGTCACGCCACCCTGGGCGAACCGGGCCAGCAAGGCTGCGCGGTTGGATGCCTCATCCAGCGTGCGGTTGCGCAGCCGCAAGCGCGCGGTCGGGGTGGCATGAAGGATGTCGCACCAGGCGGCGATCACCGGGTCGGTCAGCTTATAGGCCGAACCGAGGCAGCCAAAGGTCAGGTAGCCGTTCGTCAGCACCGGCGGCGGCGCAACCTCCGGCACCGGATACAGCACCTCGAATGCCAGGTAGCTGCCCGGCACCCGCACCACATGCTCGCAGTAGTGCGCCTCCTCCTCCGGCGGCAGCACCGCTGCGTCGCCCACCAGCGTGTCGATGCCGGCCACGCCGCTGCTGGCATACAGATTGAACCAGGCGATCTGCCGCCGCGCCGGCCGGTACAGGAACAGCGGCAGTCGCGCCTGCCGGCTGTAGCCGTTCAGGTCCACCAGCACGTCGAGTTCGGCCGCCCGGATATGCCGCGCCAGTTCGGCGTTGGACACGCCGGTGATCTGCCAGACGCGGTCGTCGGGATGATCCATATACCCGCTGGCGGCGGACGGATCGGCGCCATCCGACAGCAGATGGATCTCGAACCGCGCCCGGTCGTGCTGGTTGATCACACCCCAGACCGGCTTCATCCAGTTACGCGCGCCAAAGAAGGCGCTGAGATAGCCGATGCGCAGCTTGCGGCCCGGTTCGGCGGGTTCAGCTCCTGCGGGTTGAGCGGGGGCGGTCGGAAGCGGCGTGATCCCCCGGCCGATCAGCGCAGCCCAGCGCCGGCGCGCCACAAGCACCGAAGCGTTGTCCATCCCGGGGGAGCCGGGCGCGATACAGGCCAGGGTCGCCAGGGCCGAGGCGCGCACCCCCGCATCGCCACCGGCTGCCGCACGCTCGAACTCGATGACCGCGGCGTCGACCTCGCCCAGCTCGAACAGCGCCTCGGCCAGATTGCAGCGCGCGCCGAGGGCGTCGGGACGTAGCGTCACGGCGCGACGCAAGGCCGGGATGGCATCGCCATAGGCCCCGGCCGCGGCACTGGCGCAGCCGAGGCCGTACCAGGCTTCCAGCAGGGCGGGATTGCGCGCCACCGCTTGGCGATACAGCTCGATCGCCGCGTCCAACTGACGCGCCTGATGCTGCTGGTCGGCCTGTCGCAGCAGCTCCAGACCGGTTGCCATGCCCGATCGTTCAGCCGGCCGCCACGGCCCGATCGAGCGTGGCCAAAAGCTGCTGCGTCACCGCGTCGATCTCGGCCATGCCGTCCACCGCGTGAAGGATCCCCTGCGCCGCGTAATGCGGCAGGATCGGCGCGGTCTGCCGGTGATACGCGTCCAGCCGCGCCGCCACCGTGTCGCGATTGTCGTCGGCGCGGCGGGTGAATTCGGTGCCGCCGCAGACATCACAGACGCCCGCCTTATGCGGCGGCTGGAACGTGTCGTGGTAACCGGCGCCGCATTTCGCGCAGGTGAAGCGCCCGGCGATGCGATCCACCAGGGCCGCGTCATTCACCTGCAGCTCGATCACCGCATCCAGATGCAGCCCGTTCTCCGCCAGCATGCGATCCAGCGCCTGCGCCTGCGGCACGGTGCGCGGAAACCCGTCCAGGATAAATCCCTTGGCGCAATCCGGCTGGGCGATCCGGCTGCGCAGCATGCGGACCAGGATATCGTCGGAGACGAGCTGCCCCGCCTCCATCACCGCCTTGGCCTCCCGACCGACCGGCGTGCCGGCCGCCACCTCGGCGCGCAACATGTCGCCGGTGGAGATCTGGGCGATGCCGTAGCGATCCTGCAGCCGTTTGGCCTGCGTTCCCTTCCCTGCGCCGGGCGGACCCAGCAGTATCAGCTTCATATGTGCCCTCGGGCGGAAACCCGATCCTTCTCCCTGGTCGTGGCCGGACCTGATCCAGCCATCATCGTCTCCCCCGCACCCGCGACTTCTTGATCAGCCCTTCATACTGGTGCGCCAGAAGATGGGACTGGATCTGCGTCACCGTATCCATGGTGACCGAGACAACGATCAGGATCGAGGTGCCGCCGAAATAGAACGGCAGGCCGTAGTCGCTGATCAGCACCTCCGGCAGCAGGCAGACGGCCACCAGATAGAGCCCACCCACCGTGGTCAGCCGGGTGAGCACCCGGTCGAAATAGTCGGCGGTGGCGCTGCCGGGACGGATGCCGGGAATGAATCCGCCATATTTCTTCAGGTTGTCAGCGGTCTCCTCCGGGTTGAACACCACGGCGGTGTAAAAATACGAAAAGAACAGGATCATGCTGGCGTACAGCGCCAGGTACAGCGGCTGGCCGTGCGACAACTGGGTCGAGATCCATTGCAGCCAGGGCGGCCCGTTGGTGGAAAATCCCGCCACCGTCGCCGGGATCAACAGGATTGAACTGGCGAAGATCGGCGGAATGACGCCGGAGGTGTTGATCTTCAGCGGCATATGCGTCGAGTCGCCGCCGAACATCCGGCTGCCGACCTGGCGCTTCGGATATTGCACGGGTATCCGCCGCTGCGCCCGCTCCATGAACACGATGAACGCGACCGTCGCCACCGCCAGAACGATGAATGCCAGGATGAAGAACGGCGACAGCGCGCCGGTGCGGCCCAGTTCCAGCAGCGAGGCCATCGCCGAGGGCAGGTTGGCGACGATGCCGGCCATAATGATCAGGCTGGTGCCGTTGCCGACCCCGCGCGCGGTGATCTGCTCGCCGATCCACATCAGGAACATGGTGCCGCCGACCAGGGTGATCACGCTGGACACGCGGAAGAACCAGCCCGGATCGATCACCGCGGCGCCGAAACTGCCATGCATGCTCTCGAGCCCGACGGCAATGCCGTAGGACTGGAACATCGCGATGAACACCGTCAGGTAGCGGGTGTACTGGTTCATCTTCTTCCGCCCCTGCTCGCCCTCTTTCTTGAGCTGCTCCAGGGAGGGAATGGCGGCCGACATCAACTGCACAATGATGCTGGCGCTGATGTACGGCATGAGGTTGAGCGCGAACACGGTCATGCGGCGCAGCGCGCCACCGGTGAACATGTCGAACATACCCAGGATGCCGCCACCGTGCTGCTGCAGCATCTCCGTCATGACGCTGGCATCGACCCCGGGGACCGGGATGTAGGTGCCGATGCGATAGACGATCAGCGCGGCCAGGGTGAACCAGATTCGCTTCTTGAGCTCGGTCGCCTTCGACAGCACGCCGAGGTTGAGATTGGCAGCGAGCTGTTCGGCAGCGGAAGCCATGGGCGGGTCCTTAGTGAGGTCGCGCTATTTTCTGCCGCAGACGGGAGGGGTGCAAGAGTCGGGAAGGGTGCAGGAGGCATGCAGGCGTGATGGCATTGGCGGGTAGTCGACTGAGTTCAGGCGGCTTCCCCTCGCCTGGCGGGAAGGGAGTTGGGGAGAGCGGCGCGGGTCGGTCCCGGGAAACTCCCTTCCCCCAGCTCCCTCCCGCGCGGGGAGGGGGAGACAGCAGCCTGAGGCGCTTCGACCTACGCGGCCGGTTCGGCCTTGGCTTCCCGCACCACCGTCGTGGTCACCGAGCCGCCGGCCTGCTCCACCGCCGCCTTCGCCGCCGCGGAGGCGCCGGACACGGTGATGGTGATCGCCCGCTTGATCTCGCCGTTCGCCAGCAGACGCACGCCGGCCACGCGCCCGCGCATCAGTCCGGCAGCGGCCAACGTCTCCTCGGTGATCGGCTGGGCGCCGTCCACCCGGCCGGCGGCGATCGCCGCCTCCAGCGTGCCCAGATTCACCGGCGCGTATTCTTTGCGGAACAGGTTGTTGAAGCCGCGCTTCGGCAGGCGCCGATAGATCGGCATCTGGCCGCCTTCGAACCCGTTCAGCGACACGCCTTCGCGCGCCTTCTGGCCCTTCACGCCCTTGCCGGAGGTCTTGCCCTTGCCGGAGCCGATGCCGCGGCCGAGTCGCTTGGACTTCAGGCGCGCGCCCTCGTTGTCGCGCAGTTCGTTGAGCTTCATGTGTGGGAGCTCCATGCGTGGTTCCCGGGCATCAGCCCGGCCTTCCATTGGTCATGGCCGGGCCTGACCCGGCCATCAGTCAGGACAGCTCCTCCACCTTCACCAGGTGGGCCACCTTGCGGATCATGCCGCGGATTGCCGGGGTATCGTCCAGCTCCCGCGTGCGGCGGATCTTGTTGAGCCCGAGACCCACCAGAGTCTCCTTCTGGCCGGGCTTGCGGCCGAGCGGCGAGCTCGTCTGGGTGACGCGCACCTTAGGCATTGGGGGCTGCCTCCTGCGTCGGGGCCGGCGCGGCGGTCTCCCGCCGGGCGAACAGCTCGGATACTTTCTTGCCGCGTCGGGTCGCGACGGAACGCGGCGAGGCGACGTTCTGCAGTGCCGCGAACGTGGCCTTGACCATGTTGTGCGGGTTGCGGCTGCCCAGGCTCTTGGCGACCACGTCGCCGATACCCAGCGTCTCGAACACCGCGCGCAGCGGGCCACCGGCGATGATGCCGGTGCCGGCGGTGGCCGAACGCAGGATCACGTTGCCGGCGCCGAAGCGGCCTTCCACATCGTGATGCAGCGTGCGGCCTTCTTTCATCGGCACCCGGATCAGGCTGCGCTTGGCCCGCTCGGTCGCCTTGCGGATCGCTTCCGGCACCTCGCGCGCCTTGCCGGCGCCGTAGCCGACGCGGCCCTTCTGGTCGCCCACGACCACCAGGGCCGCGAAGGCGAACCGCCGGCCGCCCTTCACCACCTTGGCGACGCGGTTGATGGTGACCAGCTTGTCGATCAGCCCATCATCGGCGTCGCGATCGCGATCGCGACCCCGACCGCCTTCCCTTGGTTCACGTGCCATTCAGTGCATTCCCTCATTCCCCGGCCGCCGAACCGGCGCCAGGCCGGTGCAGTGCCATGGGGCGACGATCAAAACGACAGCCCGCCCTCGCGTGCGGCGTCCGCCAGTGCCTTGACCCGGCCGTGGTACAGATACGACCCGCGATCGAACACCACTTCCTTGACGCCGGCGGCCAGCGCCCGCTCCGCCACCAGCTTGCCGACTGCCGCTGCGGCCGATTTGTCCGCGCCGGTCTTCATGCCCTCGCGCAGCGCCTTGTCGATCGACGAGGCGGCAGCAACCGTACGGCCCTGCGCGTCGTCGATCACCTGCGCGTAGATGTGCTTGCCCGAGCGGAACACCGACAGACGCGGCCGGCCGTTCGACTTCTGGCGCAACTGGAAGCGCAGGCGCTGACGCCGCCGCTCCCGCAGGTCCTGCAGCGTGCTCACTTCTTCTTGCCTTCCTTGCGACGGATGACCTCGTCCGTGTAGCGCACGCCCTTGCCCTTGTAGGGCTCCGGCAGGCGATAGGCGCGGATTTCGCAGGCCACCTGGCCGACCAGGCGCTTGTCCACGCCTTCCACCTTGATCGAGGTCGGGCGCTCACAGGTGATCTTGATGCCGTCCGGGATCGGATACACGATCGGGTGCGAGTAACCCAGGTTGATCTCCAGGTTCTTGCCCTGCACCGCGGCGCGGTAGCCGGTGCCGGAGATCTCCATGGAGCGCGTGTAGCCCTCGGAAACGCCCTTCACCATGTTGGCGATCAGCGCGCGGGTGGTGCCCCACATCATGCGCGAGGCCGCTTCCCCGGTGCGCGGCGCCACCGTGACCTTGTTGCCGTCCACCGTGGTGTCGACCTTGTCGCTGAGCGGCAGCTTCATCTCGCCCAGCTTGCCCTTGGCGGTGAACACGCCCTCGGCGATGGCGACCTGAACGCCCTGCGGAACCTCGACCGGATATTTTCCGACCCGTGACATCAGCAGACCCTTTAGAACACGCGGCAGAGGACTTCGCCGCCAACATTGGCAGCGCGGGCCTCGGCATCGCTCATCACGCCACGCGGCGTGGACAGGATGGAGACGCCGAGGCCGGCATAGACCCGCGGCAGCTCCTTGATCTTCGAATAGACGCGCCGGCCTGGCTTGGAGACCCGGTGGATCTCCTTGATGACCGGCTCGCCCTCATTGTACTTCAGCTCGATCCGCAGCTGCGCCACGCCGGGCCGCAGTTCCTCGGCCAGAAAGCCGCGGATGAAGCCCTCGCGCTTCAGCACGTCCAGCACATTCGCCCGCAGCTTGGACGCCGGCGCCAGGCACACCGTATGCCGCGCGCGTTGCGCATTGCGGATACGGGTCAGCATATCCCCCAGGGGATCGGATAATGACATCGTCCGTGCCCCTTACCAGCTCGCCTTGACCATCCCGGGGATCTGCCCGGAACTCGCCAGATCGCGCAGCGCGATACGGCACAGCTTGAACTTGCGATAATTGCCGCGTGACCGGCCGGTCAGCGCGCAACGCAGATGCACCCGCACCGCGGCTCCATTGCGTGGCAGCTCCGCCAGCTTCAGCGTGGCATTGAAGCGGTCTTCCACCGGCAAGGTACGATCCATGACGATCGCCTTCAGTTCGGCGCGCTTCGACTTGTCCCGCTTCGCCATGCGTTCCCGCATCGCGTTCCGGTTGACCTGAGAAGTCTTGGCCATCCTGTCTTTATCCTCCGGAACCCGCAGCCCCCGGCCCGACCGGGGGTCTGTAGTTTTCCACAAATCTCAGTTGGCGAACGGCAGTTCGAAGGCCTTCAGCAGCGCCTTCGCTTCCGCATCGGTTTTCGCGGTGGTCACGAACTGGATGTCCATGCCGCGCACGGCATCCACCCGGTCGTAGTTGATCTCCGGGAACACGATCTGCTCCTTCACGCCCATCGCGAAGTTGCCGCGCCCGTCGAACCCCTTGCCGCCGATGCCGCGAAAGTCGCGCACCCGCGGCAGCGCTACGGTCACCAGCCGGTCCAGGAACTCATACATCCGCGCCTTGCGCAGCGTGACCTTGCAGCCGATCGGCAGACCCTTGCGGATCTTGAACCCGGCAATGGCCTTCTTCGCCACCGTCTTCACCGGCTTCTGGCCGCTGATCGCGGTCAGTTCCGCCACCGCGGCGTCCAGCTTCTTCTGGTCCACGGTCGCCTCGCCGACGCCCATGTTGATGACGATCTTGTCCAGCTTCGGCACCTGCATCGGGTTGGCGTAGCTGAACTCCTGCTGCAGCTTGGCGCGGATTTCGTCGTTGTACCGCTTGTGCAGCCGCGGCATTTCCTCCGGCGAGGCCGATGCCTGCTCGACGCCGGCCGGGGTATCGGCCTGGCGTGCCGCGCGGGCTTCCTGCCGGGTGGGCGGGCGCTGACCCTGGCCACCGCCGCCACCACCCTTGGGCTGGTTTCTCGCGCCGCCCTTCGGGGCGCCCTTGCTTCCGCTCATGACCTGTCCCTCAGCTCTCGATCGCCTGGCCGGTCGCCTTCGCGACGCGCACCTTGCGACCGTCATCGAGGATGCGGAATCCGACCTTGGTCGGCTTCTCGCTCGTCGGATCGACCAGCATCAGCTTCGACAGGTGGATCGTCGCCTCCTGCCGGCGAATGCCGCCGGGCTCCTGCATGCCGCGTGGCTTCACGTGCCGCGTCGCCAGGTTCACGCCCTGTACCAGCGCGCGATCGGCTCGGGGGAACACGCGCAGCACCTCGCCGCGATTGCCCTTGTCCTCACCGCTGATCACGACGACCGTGTCGCCCTTGCGAATGCGTGCCGCCATCACAGCACCTCCGGCGCCAGCGAGATGATCTTCATGAACCGGCGCGCCCGCAGCTCGCGCACCACCGGGCCAAAGATGCGGGTGCCGATCGGCTCCTGCTGCTTGTTGATCAGCACCGCCGCATTGCGGTCGAAGCGGATCGCGCTGCCGTCCTGGCGCCGCACCGGGAAGCTGGTGCGCACGATCACCGCCTGGTGCACGTCGCCCTTCTTCACCTTGCCGCGCGGAATCGCTTCCTTGATGGAGACGACGATCACGTCGCCCACCGAGGCGGTCTTCCGCTTCGAGCCGCCCAACACCTTGATGCACTGCACGCGGCGCGCACCGGAGTTGTCGGCGACTTCGAGATTGGTCTCGACCGAGATCATGCCGCAACTCCCTCAGCCTGCGCGCCGGCACCCGGCGCACCCCCGACCGGGGCATCCGCAAGCGGCTGGCCGTTGCGCTCGACCACCAGCCAGGTTTTGCGCTTGCTGAGCGGCCGGCATTCCTCGATGCGCACCACGTCGCCGATCTTGCACGTGTTCGCTTCGTCATGCGCCGCATACTTCTTCGAGCGGCGAATGAACTTCTTGTATAGCGGATGCATCACACGACGATCGACCAAAACCGTAACGGTCTTGTCCATCTTGTCGCTGGTCACCCGTCCGGTCAGGACGCGCTTGGGCATATCGCGCCTCTCTCCTTACTTCGCCGCGCCGGAGCGCTGCTTTTCCGACATGATCGTCTTCACCCGCGCAATGTCGCGCCGGACCTCACGCATGCGGCTGACACTGGTGCCTTCCGCCTGGGTCGCACGCTGAAAGCGCAGGTTGAACTGCTCCTTGCGCAGGTCGAGCAGCATTCCGCTGAGCTCGTCCGCGGTCTTGGTCCGCACATCGACTGACTTGGTCTGCGCCATCTCAGGCATCTCCGATGCGCGCGATGAACTTGGTCTTCACCGGCAGCTTGGCCGCGCCCAGCGTGAGCGCGGTCCGCGCCAGATCCGGCGTCACCCCATCGATCTCGAACATGATGCGGCCCGGCGCGACACGGCACACCCAGAACTCGGGCGCCCCCTTGCCGGAGCCCATGCGTACTTCGGCCGGCTTGGTGGAGACCGGCACATCCGGAAAGATGCGGATCCACACCCGCCCGGCGCGCTTCATCGCGCGGGTGATGGCACGACGCGCCGCCTCGATCTGGCGGGCGGTGATCCGCTCCGGCTCCAGGGCCTTCAGGCCGTAGGTGCCGAAATTCAACGCGGTGCCGCCTTTCGACAGGCCGTGAATCCGGCCCTTGTGCGCCTTGCGATACCGGGTGCGCTTTGGTTGCAGCATGCTCGTCTATCCCTAGCGCTGAGGCGCCTGTTCGGCGGCGCGCCGATCCTGCGCCGTCGGATCCTGCGTCAGGATCTCACCCTTGAAGATCCAGACCTTCACCCCGCAGGTGCCGTAGGTTGTCTTCGCCGTCGCCTGGCCGTAATCGACATCCGCCCGCAGCGTGTGCAGCGGCACCCGACCTTCGCGATACCATTCCACCCGGGCGATTTCCGCGCCGCCCAACCGGCCGCCGCAGTTGATCCGAATGCCCTGCGCGCCGAGCCGCATGGCGGACTGCACCGCTCGCTTCATGGCGCGACGGAACGCCACCCGACGCTCCAGCTGCTGGGCGATGTTCTCCGCCACCAGCTGCGCATCGATCTCCGGCTTGCGGATTTCGACGATGTTCAGCGCCACCTCGGCCTTCGCCATCTTGCTGAGGTCGCGCTTCAGCACCTCGATGTCCTGGCCCCGCTTGCCGATCACCACGCCGGGACGCGCCGCATAGATGGTGACGCGCGGCTTCTTCGCCGGACGCTCGATCACCACGCGGGATACGCCGGCACCGCGCAGCTTCTTGTGCAGATGGCCGCGCAGCTTCAGATCTTCATGCAGCAGCTTGGAATAGTCGGCGCCGGCGTACCAGCGGCTGTCCCAGGTGCGGTTGATGCCGAGCCGCAGCCCGATCGGATTGACCTTGTGACCCATCCTATGCGGCCTCCCGCTCGGCTTCGATTTCCTGCGCCCGTTCGGCGACAACAATCTTCAGATGGCTGAACCACTTCTCCACCCGCGCCGCACGACCGCGGCCACGCGCATGGAACCGCCGCATCACCACCGACCGGCCCACCTCGGCGCGCGCCACCACCAGGCGATCGACGTCGAGCTGATGGTTGTTCTCGGCATTGGCGATCGCACTCTCCAGCGCCTTCTTCACCTGATGCGCGATCCGGCGCTTGGAGAAGGTCAGGGTCGCGACCGCCTGCTGCGCCGGCAGATTGCGGATCAGCCCGGCCACCAGGTTGAGCTTGCGCGGCGACACCCGCAGGTTGGACACGATCGCCTGCGCCTCGGTGTCGGCGAGCGCACGTGGGTGATTCGGCTTGCTCATCTCAGCCCCGCCTCGCCTTCTTGTCGCCGGAGTGGCCGGTGAAGGTGCGGGTCGGCGAGAATTCGCCGAACTTGTGCCCCACCATGTTCTCGTTCACCTGCACCGGCAGGAACTTGTGGCCGTTGTAGACGCCGAAGGTCAGGCCGACGAACTGCGGCAGAATTGTCGAACGACGCGACCAGATGCGGATGATTTCGTTGCGGCCCGACGCGCGCGAGGTCTCTGCCTTGTTCAGCAGATAGCCGTCGACGAACGGACCTTTCCAGACGGAACGCGCCATCGCTTACTTGCCCTTGCTGCGGCGACGGATGATCAGGCTGTCCGTCCGCTTGTTGCTGCGCGTCTTGTGACCCTTGGTCGGCTTGCCCCACGGCGTCACCGGATGACGGCCACCGGAACTGCGACCCTCACCACCACCCAGCGGATGGTCGACCGGGTTCATCACCACGCCGCGGTTATGCGGCATGCGACCCATCCAGCGCGACCGGCCAGCCTTGCCGATCTTCTGGTTCATGTTGTCAGGGTTGGACACCGCGCCGACGCTCGCCATGCACTCGGCGCGCACCACACGCAGTTCCCCGGACATCAGCTTGATCTGCGCGTAGCCGGAGTCCTTGCCGACCAGCTGCGCATAGTTGCCGGCCGCGCGGGCGATCTTGCCACCGGCACCCGGCTTCAGCTCGATGTTGTGCACGATGGTGCCGACCGGGATCGCCGCCAGCGGCATGGCATTGCCCGGCTTGATGTCGGCGCGCGCGCCGGCCACCACGCTGTCACCCACGCGCAGACGCTGCGGCGCCAGGATATAGGCGAGCTCGCCATCCTCGTACTTCACCAGCGCAATGAACGCGGTGCGGTTCGGGTCGTATTCCAGCCGCTCCACCACCGCCGGCACGTCGAACTTGCGACGCTTGAAGTCGACGTAGCGATACGCCTGCTTGTGTCCGCCGCCGCGGAACCGGCTGGTGATGCGGCCGTGGTTGTTACGCCCGCCGGTGCCGGTCTTGCCCTCGGTCAGCCCTTTGACGGGCTTGCCCTTCCAAAGCTCGGACCGATCGATCAGGACCGTGCCGCGAAGGCTGGCCGTGACTGGATTGAATTGCCTGAGTGCCATGTTTTCCCCCGCGACCTATGCGAGGCCCGTGGTGAAGTCGATCGCGTGGTCCTTGGCCAGCCGCACGAACGCCTTCTTCACATCCGAGCGCTGGCCAGGCCGGCCCTTGAACCTCTTGGTCTTGCCCTTCTGCACCAGCGTGTTCACCTCGGTCACCTTGACGCCGAACAGACCCTCGACCGCGGCCTTGATCTCCGGCTTGGTGGCATCGATGGCGACGCGGAACACGAACTGATTGGACACCGAGACGTTGGTCGACTTCTCGGTGATCAGCGGGGCGCGGATGATCTGGTACATCGCCTCACGCGAAAGCTGCGGCTTGCGCTTGGCGGGCTTGGTCTCGCTCATGCCGCCGCTCCTTCACCCGCACCCGCCGGTTCGCCGTCCGGCGCGGCCTGGTCAGCCATTGGCGCGCCGTTCAACCGCGCCTTCAGCCCCTCGATCCCCGCCGTGGTGATCGCCAGCACGTCGTGGCGGATGATGTCGTAGACATTGGCGCCGACCGTCGGCAGCACGTCGATGCCGTGCAGGTTGCGCGAGGCCAGCAGGAAGCCTTCGTCCACCGTGTGATCGACGATCAATGCGGACGACCAGCCCAGCGCCTTCAGCTTCTTCGCCAGTTCGGCGGTCTTGGTGGCGCCGGCGGCGGCGTCCAGCACCACGAGGTTGCCCTCCGCCAGCTTCTGCGACAGCGCGCAGATCAGGCCGAGGCGGCGGACCTTCTTGTTCAGGCTGTAACCGTGGCTGCGCACCACCGGCCCGTGCACCACGCCACCGGTGCGGAATTGCGGCGCGCGCAGGCTGCCCTGGCGCGCATTGCCGGTGCCCTTCTGCCGGTACGGCTTCTTGGTGGTGCCCTGCACCTCCGCCATGCCTTTGACCTTGTGCGTGCCGGCGCGGCGTTTGGCGAGCTGCCAATGCACCACGCGCGCAATGATGTCCGCACGCGGGGTCGCGGCAAAAATCTCGTCCGGCAGGTCCGTGTTGCCGGCGCTGCCCTTGTCCAGGGTGGTGATCTCGACCTGCATCGATTGCTTGCCCCTCAACCCGCCGCCGGCGCTTCGATCAAAGCGGCCGGATAGGGCGCATCCGCCGGCCGCGCGCGCTTCACCGCGTCACGCACCAGCACGAAGCCGCCCTTGGCACCGGGAACGGCGCCCTTGATCATCAGCAGGCCCTTCTCCACGTCCACCGCCGCCACCTCAAGGTTCAGGGTGGTGATGCGCTCGACGCCGAGATGGCCGGCCATCTTCTTGTTCTTGAAGGTCTTGCCCAGGGTCCTGCCGGTTACCCGTGGAACCCAGGCTGCGATGGCTGATCGACACGCCGTGGCTGGCCTCGAGGCCGGAGAAGTTCCAGCGCTTCATGCCGCCGGCGAAGCCCTTGCCCTGCGAGGTGCCGCAGACATCGACCTTCTGGCCGACCGCGAAATGCGCTGCGCTGAGCGTGACGCCGGGCTCCAGCAGCGCATCGGCGGCGACGCGGAATTCCACCACCTTCGCCTTCGGCTCCACCTTGGCCTTGGCGAAATGGCCGCGATTCGGCTGCGACACGTTCTTCACCTTGGCGCGGCCCCAGCCGAGCTGAACGGCGTTGTAGCCGTCCTTCTCCTCGGTGCGGGCCGCCACGACCTGCAACAGTCTCGAGCTGCAGCACGGTGACCGGCACATGCGTGCCGTCGTCCTTGAACAGCCGGGTCATCCCCAGCTTCTTCCCCAGCAATCCGGTGCGCATGGCTGTCATCGCTTCAGATCTTGATCTCGACGTCCACGCCGGCGGCGAGGTCGAGCTTCATCAGCGCGTCCACCGTCTGCGGCGTCGGCTCGACGATGTCGAGCAACCGGCGATGGGTGCGGATTTCGAACTGCTCGCGGCTTTTCTTGTCCACGTGCGGCGAGCGGTTCACGGTGAACCGCTCGATATGGGTCGGCAGCGGAATTGGGCCGCGCACCCGTGCACCCGTACGCTTGGCCGTGTTCACGATCTCCTTCGTGCTGTTGTCCAGCACGCGGTGATCGTAGGCCTTGAGCCGGATGCGGATATTCTGGTTGTCCATCGTCCTGTTTTCCGCCTTACCCTTCAAACGGCACCGGCGCCCCGTCCGCGACGGAGCGCCGGCTTCCGCTTGTCTTCTGCTAGGCCGTGATGCTGGCGACGACGCCGGCGCCGACCGTACGGCCGCCTTCGCGAATGGCGAAGCGCAGGCCGTCATCCATCGCGATCGGCGCGATCAGTTCCACGTCCATCGATCACGTTGTCGCCCGGCATCACCATCTCGGTGCCTTCCGGCAACTGCACGACGCCGGTGACGTCGGTGGTGCGGAAGTAGAATTGCGGGCGGTAGTTGGTGAAGAACGGCGTGTGGCGGCCGCCTTCCTCCTTGGTCAGGATATAGGCCTCGGCCTTGAACTTGGTGTGCGGGGTGATCGAGCCGGGCTTCGCCAGCACCTGGCCGCGCTCGATGTCCTCACGCTTGGTGCCGCGCAGCAGCGCGCCGATATTGTCGCCGGCCTCGCCCTGATCGAGCAGCTTGCGGAACATCTCGACGCCGGTCACCACGGTCTTCTGGGTGGCGCGGATGCCGACGATCTCGACTTCCTCGCCCACCTTGATCACGCCGCGCTCGACGCGGCCGGTCGCGACAGTGCCGCGGCCGGAGATCGAGAACACGTCTTCCACCGGCATCAGGAACGGACGATCGGTCGCACGCACCGGCTGCGGGATGTAGTCGTCCACCGCCTTCATCAGCTCAAGCACCGCGGCCCGGCCGATCTCGGGATTGCGATCCTCCAGCGCGCACAGCGCGGAGCCCTTGATGATCGGGATGTCGTCGCCCGGGAACTGGTAGGAGGACAGCAGCTCACGCACTTCCATCTCCACGAGCTCCAGCAGCTCGGGGTCGTCCACCATGTCCACCTTGTTCATGAACACGACCAGCGCCGGCACGCCGACCTGGCGGGCGAGCAGGATGTGCTCACGGGTCTGCGGCATCGGTCCGTCGGCGGCGGACACCACCAGGATGGCGCCGTCCATCTGCGCCGCGCCGGTGATCATGTTCTTCACGTAGTCGGCGTGGCCGGGGCAGTCGACATGGGCGTAGTGGCGCTTCTCGGTCTCATACTCCACATGCGCGGTGGAGATGGTGATGCCGCGCGCCTTCTCTTCCGGCGCCTTGTCGATCTGGTCGTAGGCCGTGTAGGTCGCGCCACCGGTCTCTGCCAGCACCTTGGTGATCGCCGCGGTCAGCGACGTCTTGCCATGGTCGACATGGCCGATGGTGCCAATGTTGCAGTGCGGCTTGGTGCGCGCGAATTTCGCCTTGGCCATGATGTTCTCCGTTGAGCCCCCGTCCGGGGGTCCGCCTCTGGTAGGTGTTGGTGGTTACCAGCGATAATGGCTGAAGGCCTTGTTGGCCTCGGCCATCCGGTGGGTGTCTTCCCGCTTCTTCACCGCTGCGCCGCGGTTGTTCACCGCGTCCAGCAGCTCGTTGGAAAGCCGGTCCTGCATCGTGTGCTCGCCGCGCTTGCGGGCGGCATCGATCAGCCAGCGGATCGCCAGCGCCTGGCGACGTTCCGTGCGCACTTCGACCGGCACCTGGTAGGTGGCACCGCCGACGCGGCGTGACCGCACTTCCACCGCCGGCTTCACGTTGTCCAGCGCCTCATGGAACATTCGCACCGGATCGGCCTGCTGGCCGCCACGGCGCTTCATCACGTCCAGGGCGTTGTAGACGATCGACTCGGCAGAGGATTTCTTGCCGTCGTACATCAGCGCGTTCATGAAACGCGTGATGACGATGTCGCCGAACTTGGCATCCGGCAGGATCTCGCGCTTGACGGCGCGGCGGCGGCGGGACATCCGGGCGCTCCCCTATTTCGGCCGCTTCGCGCCATACAGCGAACGACGCTGACGGCGCTTGGCGATGCCCTGCGTGTCGAGCACGCCACGCAGGATGTGATAACGCACGCCCGGCAGGTCCTTCACGCGGCCGCCGCGGATCAGCACGACCGAGTGTTCCTGCAGGTTGTGGCCTTCGCCGGGGATGTAGCTCACCACCTCGTAGCCGTTGGTCAGCCGCACCTTGGCCACCTTGCGGAGGGCCGAGTTCGGCTTCTTCGGCGTGGTGGTGTAGACGCGGGTGCAAACGCCGCGCTTCTGCGGGCAACCCTGCAGCGCCGGAACCTTGTTCCGGGACTTCTGCGGTTCGCGCCCCTTGGCGATGAGCTGGTTGATCGTCGGCATAAGCCTCTTTCTCTTCTCCAGTCCAGCCGGTCCCCCTGGCACGGGCTGGCCATCCTTCAACAGGCGAAGCCCGCCGGCGTGGGGAAAGCATCCCACCCTGCGGGTTCTCGAAGCGGGCGGCCTAAGCCCCCTGTCAAGGGGACGGCGCCACACGCGTCATGGGCCTGCGAACGACGGCCATCCACGCAAACCGGTGGGGTCGGCCGAGGGCGCGGAAGCTAGTGGGGAGTTCGGGGGGAGTCAAGCCGCCCACCGACGCCAGGCGATCGGAAATACGACGCGGCGGCAACGCGGCAGCGGCGGATTTGCAGGGTCGGGATTGTCGGGTCCCCTCGCCGTTGCCGGCGAGGCGATGCGACGACCGCGCCGCATAAAACCGGCAGCGAGCGCCGCCGGTTCTATACGGAGCAGCAGGCGGACGAAGCCGCGGCGGGCTGCGATCAGGCGCAGCTGCGACGGCGCAGTGCGGCAAGACCGAGCACGCCGAGGCCGAACAACCCCAGGGAGGCGGGTTCCGGAACCGTGCCCGGATCGGTGAAGCCGGTGGCCATGGTTACCCAGTCGCCCAGGAAAGTCACGGTCTCGCCATCGGTTTGCAGCGCGAAGAAGCCATTGCCGGCCCAGAATGCCGGATCGTAGGTCTGATGGACGAAGCAACCTTCCGAGTAGGAGGGGTCGAAGCCGAAGCTCAGCCCTCCGGCAGTCGACAGACCCGGATCCTCACAGAGGACGCCAGCGGCACCACTGGTCACGCCCGGCAATGCGGCGAAACCAAGAATCGAGTCCCAGAACGTGTTGCCCTGAAAGTTGCCCACGGCCATGCTGCCGCCGCCTGCCACGAAGCTGGACAGCACGGCCGCACCGCCCGACGCCATTTCGGAACCGGCATCGGAGCAGCAGCCGCCCGTGCCGTCAATGTAGACCGCGGAATAGGCCGACAGGTCAGCGCCGGTATCGATGAATGACAACGGCTGGAAGTCGATCGTGATGTTTCCGTTGGTGTAGTTCGTCGACGATGCGCCCCAATCGCTGGCGAACAGCAACTGCTTCGTGCCGAAGTTGGCCATTTGATCGAACACGGGATTGATGTAGCTGGCATCACCATGGTAGCTGACCACATCGCTGCCGATCAGGAAGATGATCCCTCCTGCTTTGGCGGCCTGCGTGGTGAACATCGCCCCGACAATGATGAGAATTGCCGCGAGTTTTCTCATTATCCCCTCCCCTTTGCTAGCACGAGCACCGACAGGTTGCCGTTAAGCAAATTCCGGACCACTGAAATATAAGCGCTTTATCAAAGCGTTACGCCAGGATCCCTGGCGTTCGTGTTGGGATGTGTAAGGAATTTCGACACGACTTCCCGCCCTGGCGCCATGGCGGGACCCGGCCGACCGAGACCGGTATTGGCACTGGCATGGCACTGGCATGGCATTGGCACGCGTTCGGTCGGCACGCGCTTCCCGGCCACGCCGAACGGCGCAGCGCCAGGCCGGGTCAGGCTCACGTCAAAGCTGGTCGCTGTTCAGGACTGCGATGACTTCGCCGTTCGGACCGATGACGAAGGCAACCCGTTGCTCGGCCACCGGGTCAACACCGAGTTGCCCCGCGCGCGGCTCGACCCGGGAGACCGCACCGGCGGCGAGCGCGCGCCGGTAGGTTTCCCCGCCCTTCGGCATAGAACCGCAACCCTCCGGCCGGCGACGCGGCAACCGCGGTTGCCGCGCATGCCAAACCGGTTCCATGAGAGATGGTCGTCCCGTCCGACGGGATGATCCGACTTCGGACCAGCACCGTCACGTCGGTCCTGCCAAAATCATCTGGCCGCCTGCAGCCATTCGGTGAAGGCCAGGATGATCCGCTCTCGCGCGTGATTGGCTCGCCGCACGACATAGAAACGGTAGCCGGAGAGGGACAGGTCGAGCGCTTTCACCAACGCCCCGGACGCAAGATCCGACGCCACGAGGACATCACTGAGCAGACCGATGCCCTGTCCGGCGAGCACCGCCTCGATTGCGTGCAGTTCCTCCCGGAAGCTCAGGTGTTCCATCTCCGCGAGTTCAGGGACATGGCGCCATTTGCGTTGCGCGGCGTCGAGCCACCGCTGCCAGGTTGGTGCCTCGGCGTCGGTGGGTGACCAGTAGCAGTGAATGAGCACGTTGCCGCGGAACGCAGCGCCAGACCTAAAGCCGGAATGGGCGACGCTCGGACTGCATACCGGAAAGAATTTGTCGTTCAGCAGCTCTTCGGCGATCCCGTCGGTCGGCCTGGCCCGCGCATAGCGAATGGCCACATCGGCATCGCCGGAATGCAGGTCGAGAATTCCATCCGTGCCGATCACCTCGAGCGGCGCATCGGGATGCAATGCGCGCCAGGCGGGGAGGCGCGGGATCAGCCACCGGCTCGCGAATGCGTTCGTCGTGGTGATGCGCAGTGGCTGGCGGCCGGCATCTCGCCGGACGGATGCCAGGGCTCCGGCGAAGGCTTCAATCCCGTCGCGGATCACCGGGAAAAGCCGCGCTCCGGCCTCAGTAAGAACCAGGGGCCGGGGGCGGCGGCGAAACAGGGCGCAGCCGCAATGGCGCTCCAGCAACCGGATCTGATGGCTGATCGCGGTCGGCGTGACGCCAAGTTCGGCTGCAGCGTTCCTGAAGCTCAGGTGGCGCGCGGCGGCCTCGAAGGCCCTCAGCTCGACCAGTGGTGGCAGCAGGCTCATGGCGATATCGAAGATGAATTTTGTTCACCTTTGGCTGAAATCATCGCGTTTGCAATCGAAAGATTGATATCTGAAGATTTGCCGCACCTGTGGGGGGAGATTGAGCAATGCAATCCGTTGCAACCATGACCAACACCATCGCTGAACTTCGCACCACCTTCTCCGGCGAGCTTCTGGAGCCCGGGAACGCCGGCTACGACGAGGCGCGGCGCGTGCATAACGGATTGATCGACAAGCGCCCGGCCCTGATCGCGCGATGCCGGGGCGTCGCCGATGTCGTCGATGCGGTGAAGCTGACGCGACGCCTGGGCCTTGAGGTCGCCGTGCGCGGCGGCGGCCACAATGTCGCCGGCCGGGCCACCATCAATGGCGGCGTCATGATCGATCTTTCCCTGATGAAGGCCATTCGCGTTGATCCGAAAGGGCGTACCGCGTGGGTCGAGGGCGGTGCGACCTGGTCCGGCGTCAATCGCGAGACCCAGTTGCACGGTCTCGCCGTCACGGGCGGAGTCGTTTCCAGGTACAGGCGTCGCGGGACTTACGCTCGGCGGCGGGCTCGGCTGGCTCATGGGCCGGCACGGCCTTGCCCTGGACAATCTTCTCGCGGTCGATGTCGTCACGGCCGATGGCAACGTCGTGCGCGCAACCGCGGATGATGAGCCCGATCTGTTTTGGGCACTCAGAGGTGGAGGTGGCAATTTTGGCATCGCCACCTCGTTCGAGTTCCGGCTGCATCCCGTCGGGCCAGTGGTGACCGGCGGACTCGTGGCGCACCCGCTCGATTGCGCGCGGGATGTCCTCAGGTTCTTCCGCGAGACAACGCGTGCGCTTGGCGATGAGCACATGATCTTCGGCGGCCTGGTGCATGCGCCCGACGGTTCTGGCACCAGGCTTGCCGCCATGGTGACCTGCCACTGCGGTTCTGCCGCCGAGGGAGAGGCGGCGATGCGGCCGCTCAAGGCATTCGGCACGCCTGCCCTCGATGCGCTGGGGCCCATGCCATACGCGGCAATCAACAGCATGCTCGATGCCGCGTATCCGAAGGGCGCGCTCAACTACTGGCGATCGAGTTTCCTGACGGAGCTTTCCGACGCTGCAATCGACACCATGATCGCGTGCTTCGAGCGCTGCCCGACCCCAATGGGGCAGCTACTCATCGAGCACTTCCACGGCGCCGCAGCGCGGGTTGGCGTGGCCGATACGGCCTTTCCCCATCGGCGGGAAGGCTACAATTTTCTCATCCTCGCCGAGTGGATGGATCACGCCAACAACGAGGCATGCATCGCCTGGGCGCGGGAAACCAGCGACAGCATGCAGCCGTTCTTCGCACCCGCCCGGTACGTCAACTACCTTGGCGACGACGAAAGCGACGATGCGCTCGCCGCGGCCTACGGCCCCAACTATCGGCGCCTGCAAAAGATCAAGGCCCAGTACGATCCAACGAACTTTTTCCGGATGAATCAGAACATTTCGCCACAGCGCTAGCTGTCGAACGCACCTTGCCTGACCTGGCAACGTCGCGCCGGCAGGCGGCTGCGATGGGCGGCAACGTCCGCGGACGGTGCAGGGCCGGACCGCAAGCAGCGCCCGGATTCGACGGATGAGACCGTCCGGAGCGCGGCGGACAGCCCGGGGGGTCAGCCCGGTGTTCGAAACGGGCGGCGCGCCCACCGCTCCGCGACGGCAGGCCTGGAGGGAGCCGCCGCCACCCAGCAACCGTCCCCGAACACCGCAGCGAGCCTCGCCGCCGGGTTCGGGCCACGAAAAAGCCGGCGGCACCTTCGCGCCGCCGGCTGTTTCCAACCCTGGCCCGAAAGCCGGGGCGCCTACTCCGCCGCCTTCACCTCCTCGGCGATGCGCGGCGTGTTGCTGACACCGCCCAAGGTCCGCTGGTCGCGACCTGCGGCGATCGAGCGCAGCCGGTTCATCACCGCGCCGGTGCCCGCCGGGATCAGCCGCCCGACGATCACGTTCTCCTTCAGCCCCATCAGGCTGTCGGTCTTGCCCGCCGTCGCAGCCTCGGTCAGCACCCGCGTCGTCTCCTGGAACGACGCTGCCGAGATGAAGCTGTTGGTCTGCAGCGACGCCTTGGTGATGCCCTGCAGCACCGGCATCGCCACCGCCGGCCGGTCGTCCTTCGCGAGCTTCGCATTGACCGCGTCGAACTCCTGCCGATCGGCCTGCTCGCCGGTCAGGAAGGTGGTGTCGCCCGGATCGAGGATTTCCACCTTCTGCAGCATCTGCCGAACAATGACCTCGATGTGCTTGTCATTGATCTTCACGCCCTGCAGTCGGTAGACGTCCTGGATCTCGTTCACCAGGTAGTCCGACAGCGCCTCCACGCCCAGCACCTTCAGGATGTCGTGCGGCACGCGCGGGCCGTCGACCAGCGGGTCGCCCTTGCGGACGAAGTCGCCTTCCTGCACCGAGACGTGCTTGCCCTTCGGGATCAGGTACTCGGTCTCCTCGCTGGTCTCGTCGTTCTTCACGATGACCCGGCGCTTGTTCTTGTAGTCCTTGCCGAACTCGACGCGGCCATCGGTCTCGGCGATCACCGCATGATCCTTCGGCCGCCGCGCCTCGAACAGTTCCGCCACGCGCGGCAGACCGCCGGTGATGTCACGCGTCTTGCTGCCCTCACGCGGGATGCGGGCCAGCACGTCGCCCGCCGCCACCTGCGCGCCGTTCTCGACACTCAGGATCGAGTTCGGGCGCCAGGAAGTAGCGCGCATCGGTGTTGTTCGGCATCCGCACCACGTCGCCGCGCTCGTCCTTCAACTGCAGCCGCGGCCGCAGATCGACACCCTTGGCCGCCTGCTTGTAGTCGACCACGACCTTCGAGGTGAGCCCAGTGACCTCGTCCATCCGCTCGACCAGCGTGATCGCGTCGATCAGGTCGAGATATTCGACCTTGCCGGCGCTCTCGGTGATGATCGGCAGCGTGTAGGGGTCCCACTCCGCCAGCTTCTGGCTGCGCGCCACCCGCTGGCCGTCATCGACCAGCAGCCGCGCGCCGTACGGCACCCGGAAGCGGGCCCGCTCGCGCTGCTTGTCGTCCACCAGGACGATTTCGCAGTTGCGCGACATCACCACCGGCGTGCCCTGGCTGTTCATGACCACGTTGCGGTTTCGCACCGTCACCGTGCCTTCGTGGCTGGCTTCCACGAAGGACTGTTCGGCACCCCGCTGCGCGGCGCCACCGATATGGAAGGTGCGCATGGTCAGCTGGGTGCCCGGCTCGCCGATCGACTGCGCGGCGATCACGCCCACCGCCTCGCCGATATTCACCGTCGTGCCGCGGGCCAGGTCGCGCCCGTAGCAATGGCCGCACACGCCGACCGGCGCCTCGCAGGTGAGCACCGAGCGGATCTTGATCGCCTCGACCCCCGCCTGCTCGATCATGTCGGCGGTTTCTTCTTCGATCAGCGTGTTCGCCGGCAGCAGCACCTTGTTGCTCACCGGGTCCAGCACGTCCTCCGCCGAAGTGCGGCCCAGGATGCGCTCGGACAGGCTGGAGACGACCTCGCCGCCATCCATCACCGCGCGCACGGTCAGGCCGCGTTCGGTGCCGCAATCCTCCTCGACGATGATGCAGTCCTGCGCCACGTCGACCAGGCGACGGGTCAGGTAGCCGGAGTTCGCCGTCTTCAACGCGGTGTCCGCCAGGCCCTTGCGGGCGCCGTGGGTCGAGTTGAAGTACTCAAGGACGGACAGGCCTTCCTTGAAGTTGGCGATGATCGGCTGCTCGATGATCTCACCCGACGGCTTGGCCATCAGCCCGCGCATGCCGGCCAGCTGGCGCATCTGCGCCGGCGACCCACGCGCACCGGAATGCGACATCATCCACACCGAGTTGGTCTGAACGCCGGCTTCCTGCTTGCTGATCTCCTTCATCATCGCCGTCGCGACTTCGTCGGTGCAGCGCGACCAGGCAGTCCACCACCTTGTTGTAGCGCTCGCCGGCGGTGATCAGCCCGTCCTGGTACTGCTGCTCGAACTCCTTCACCTCGGCCTGGGTCTTGTGGATCATCTCGCCCTTCTCGGCCGGGATGATCAGGTCGTCCTTGCCGAACGAGATACCCGCCTTGGCGGCCTGGCTGAAGCCGAGACCCATCAGCCGGTCGGCGAAGATCACGCATTCCTTCTGACCGCAATGGCGATACACCATGTCGATCACATCGGAGACGCTCTTCTTGGTGAGCTGCCGGTTGATCAGGTCGAACGGCACGTTGGGATGCTTCGGCAGGATCTGCGCGATCATCATCCGGCCCGGCGTCGTGGTGACCAGGCTGCGCACCGGGTTGCCGCCGGCGTCGATCGTCTCCCAGCGCGACTTGATCTTGTCGTGCATGCCGACCGCCTTGGCGAACAGCGCATGTTCGATCTCGCCGATGGTGCCGAAGGCCGGCGCCTTGTTGTCCGGCGTCTCGCGGAATTCCGGCGATTTCCAGCGACAGGTAGTACAGGCCGAGCACGATGTCCTGCGAGGGGACGATGATCGGCTTGCCGTTGGCGGGGCTGAGGATGTTGTTGGTCGACATCATCAGCACGCGGGCCTCGAGCTGCGCTTCCAGCGACAGCGGCACGTGCACCGCCATCTGGTCGCCGTCGAAGTCCGCATTGAAGGCGGTGCAGACCAGCGGATGCAGCTGTATCGCCTTGCCCTCGATCAGCACCGGCTCGAAGGCCTGGATGCCGAGGCGATGCAATGTCGGCGCCCGGTTCAGCATCACCGGGTGCTCGCGGATCACCTCCTCGAGGATGTCCCACACCTCGGGACGCTCCTTCTCCACCATCCGCTTGGCGGCCTTGATGGTGGTGGCGTGGCCGTATTTTTCCAGTTTCGCGTAGATGAACGGCTTGAACAGCTCCAGCGCCATCTTCTTCGGCAGGCCGCACTGGTGCAGCTTCAGCTCCGGGCCGACCACGATGACCGAGCGGCCGGAATAGTCGACGCGCTTGCCCAGCAGGTTCTGCCGGAACCGGCCCTGCTTGCCCTTCAGCATGTCGGACAGCGACTTCAGCGGACGCTTGTTGGCGCCCGTGATGGCGCGGCCGCGGCGGCCGTTGTCGAACAGCGCGTCCACCGATTCCTGCAGCATGCGCTTTTCGTTGCGCACGATGATGTCGGGCGCGCGCAGCTCCATCAGCCGCTTCAGGCGGTTGTTGCGGTTGATGACGCGGCGGTACAGGTCGTTCAGGTCGGAGGTCGCGAAGCGGCCGCCATCCAGCGGCACCAGCGGGCGCAGCTCGGGCGGGATCACCGGCACCACGTCCAGGATCATCCAGTCCGGATGCGCACCGGATTCGGCGAAGGCCTCGATCAGCTTCAGCCGCTTCACCAGCTTCTTGCGCTTGGCCTCGCTGGTGGTCTCCTTCAGGTCGCCGCGCAGCTTGACCTTTTCCTCGTCGAGGTCGATCCGATCGAGCACCTTCTTGATCGCCTCGGCGCCGATGCCGGCCTCGAACTGGTCGTCACCGAACTCGTCCTGCTTGGCGAGCAGCTGATCCTCAGTGAGCAACTGGTGCATCTTGAGATCGGTGGTGCCAGGCTCCAGCACCACGTAGCTCTCGAAATACAGAATCTTCTCGAGTTCCTTCAGCGTCAGATCGACCATCAGGCCAATCCGGCTCGGCAACGACTTCATGAACCAGATATGCGCGACCGGAGAGGCGAGCTCGATATGGCCCATGCGCTCGCGCCGCACCTTGGCCAGCGTGACCTCGACGCCGCACTTCTCGCAGATGATGCCGCGGAATTTCATCCGCTTGTACTTGCCGCACAGGCACTCGTAGTCCTTGATCGGGCCAAAGATGCGGGCACAGAACAACCCGTCCCGCTCCGGCTTGAAGGTGCGGTAGTTGATCGTCTCGGGCTTCTTGATCTCGCCGTACGACCAGGAGCGGATCTGCTCCGGACTGGCGATGTTGATGCGGATCTGGTCGAAGGTCAGCGCCTGGCCGGTCTGACCGAGGATCTTCATCAGTTCGTTCATACGTTCAGTACCCTTTCTGTCGGGTCGAAGCCGGGACTTTCTTGCGCGTCACGGTCGGGCCGGGCCAACCATCTGCGCAACGGAAGTGCCACCTGCTCGGTAACCTTGTAGGCTCGTTCCAGGGTGGATGGCCGGGTAATCCCCGGGGCAAGCCCCGGGGACAGGGCCCGGCCATGACGTTTTGCTTCCAGCCTCGCCAGGCGCTACGCCGCCTGGCTGTCGAGATCGACGTTCAGGCCCAGCGACTTCAGCTCCTTCACCAGCACGTTGAAGCTTTCCGGAATGCCGGCCTCGAAGTTGTCCTGCTCGCGCACGATCGCCTCGTAGACCTTGGTGCGGCCGGACACGTCGTCCGACTTCACCGTCAGCATTTCCTGCAGCGTGTAGGCGGCGCCGTAGGCCTCCAGCGCCCAGACCTCCATCTCGCCGAAGCGCTGGCCGCCGAACTGCGCCTTGCCGCCCAGCGGCTGCTGGGTGACCAGCGAGTAAGGCCCGATCGAGCGTGCGTGGATCTTGTCGTCCACCAGGTGATGCAGCTTCAGCATGTAGATGTAGCCGACCGTCACCTTGCGCTCGAACGGATCGCCGGTGCGCCCGTCCACCAGCGTCACCTGGCCGGAGGTGGCCAGGCCCGCCCGGGTCAGCATGCCCTCGATGTCGGACATCCGAGCGCCGTCGAACACCGGCGTCGCGATCGGCACGCCCTTCTTCAGGTTCTCGCTCAGCTCGATGAGCTGCTCGTTGTCCATGTTGGCGATCTGCTGGCTGTAGACCTCCTCGCCATAGACATCGCGCAGCCGCTCCAGCAGCGCCTCCCGCTGCGCGCCGGTGCGACGATACTGCTCCACCAGATCACCGATCTGCTTGCCCAGCGCCGCGCAGGCCCAGCCGAGATGGGTCTCCAGGATCTGCCCGACATTCATGCGCGACGGCACGCCCAACGGGTTCAGCACCAGATCGACCGGGGTGCCGTCCTCCAGGAACGGCATGTCCTCCACCGGCACCACGCGGGAGACGACACCCTTGTTGCCGTGGCGGCCGGCCATCTTGTCGCCGGGCTGCAGCTTGCGCTTCACCGCAATGAAGACCTTCACCATCTTCATCACGCCGGGCGGCAGCTCGTCACCGCGCTGCAGCTTTTCGACCTTGCTGTCGAAGCGGGCCTGCAGCCTACCGACGGCGGCGTCGAACTCGCGCTTCAGCGTCTCGATCTCCGCCATCACGGCGTCGTCCTGCACGCCGATATGGCGCCAGGCGCCGCGCGGATGCTCCGCCAGCACCTCCTCGGTGATGTCGGTGCCAGCCTTGATGCCCTTGAACCCGCCGGATGCCTTGCGGCCCAGCAGCTTCTCCCGCAGCCGGTTCAGGAAGCTCCGCTCCTGGATCGCCTTCTCGTCGTCGCGGTCCTTGGCCAGACGCTCGATCTCGGCGCGCTCGATCGCCATCGCGCGCTCGTCCTTGTCGACGCCGCGGCGGCTGAACACCCGCACGTCCACCACCGTGCCGGTGACACCGGGCGGCAGCTTCAGTGAGGTATCGCGCACGTCGCTCGCCTTCTCGCCGAAGATCGCGCGCAGCAGCTTTTCCTCGGGCGTCATCGGGCTTTCGCCCTTCGGCGTGACCTTGCCGACCAGGATGTCACCCGGGTTCACCTCGGCGCCGATATAGACGATGCCGGCCTCGTCGAGGTTCTTCAGCGCCTCCTCACCCACGTTCGGGATATCGCGGGTGATTTCCTCCTGGCCCAGCTTGGTGTCACGCGCCATCACCTCGAATTCCTCGATGTGGATGGAGGTGAACACGTCGTCGCGCGCGATGCGCTCGCTGATCAGGATCGAGTCCTCGAAGTTGTAGCCGTTCCAGGGCATGAACGCGCACAGCACGTTGCGCCCCAGTGCCAGCTCGCCCAGCTCGGTGGACGGACCGTCGGCGATGATGTCGCCCTCGTAGACCCGGTCACCCACCTTCACCAGCGGACGCTGGTTGATGCAGGTGGACTGGTTGGAGCGCTGGAACTTGCGCAGCCGGTAGATGTCGACGCCCTTGGTCGTGGTGTCCTCATTGGTCGCGCGCACCACGATGCGGGAGCCGTCGATCTGGTCGACGATGCCCGGACGGCGCGCCACGATGGTGGCACCCGAGTCACGGGCCACCGAGGCTTCCATGCCGGTGCCGACCAGCGGCGCGTCGGCGCGGATCAGCGGCACCGCCTGACGCTGCATGTTGGAGCCCATCAGCGCGCGGTTGGCGTCGTCGTTCTCCAGGAACGGGATCAGCGCCGCGGCCACCGAGACCAGCTGTTTCGGCGAGACGTCGATCGCGGTGACGTCCTCCGGCTTCACCAGACGGAAGTCGCCCTGACGGCGCACCGAGACCAGGTCCTCGGTGAAGCGGCCATCGCTGTCCATCGGCGCATCGGCCTGGGCAACGACCAGCTTCTCCTCCTCCATGGCGGAGAGGTAGCGCGGCTCCTTCTGCACCACGCCGTCCTTCACCAACAGGTACGGCGTCTCGATGAAGCCGTATTTGTTGACCTTGGCATAGGTGGCGAGCGAGTTGATCAGGCCGATATTCGGGCCTTCCGGCGTCTCGATCGGGCAGATACGGCCATAATGCGTCGGGTGCACGTCGCGCACCTCGAACCCGGCGCGTTCGCGGGTCAGACCGCCCGGGCCAAGCGCGGACAGGCGGCGCTTATGCGTCACTTCCGACAGCGGATTGGTCTGGTCCATGAACTGGCTGAGCTGCGAGGAGCCGAAGAACTCCCGCACCGCGGCCGCCGCCGGCTTGGCGTTGATCAGGTCGTGCGGCATGACCGTGTCGATATCGACCGAGCCCATGCGCTCGCGGATGGCGCGCTCCATGCGCAGCAACCCGATGCGGTACTGGTTCTCCATCAGCTCGCCGACCGAGCGCACCCGGCGGTTGCCGAGGTTGTCGATGTCGTCGATCTGGCCGCGGCCGTCCTTCAGCTCGACCAGGGTCTTGACCGTGCGCAGCAGGTCGTCCTTGCGCAGGATGCGGACGGAATCCGGCACCTGGTCGCTGGTGATGCCGAGCCGCATGTTCATCTTGACCCGGCCGACGGTGGACAGGTCGTAGCGGTCCGGATCGAAGAACATGCCGCGGAACAGCGCCTCGGCGGTTTCCGGGGTCGGCGGCTCGCCCGGGCGCATCACCCGGTACATGTCGATCAGCGCATCGTCGCGATTGCTGTTCTTGTCGACGGTCAGCGTGTTGCGGATCCACGGACCGTTCGACTGGTCGACCGCGAGCGTCGGCAGGGTCGTGATGCCCGCCTCCTCCAGTCCGGCGAGCTTGGCCTCGGTCAGTTCCTCGCCGGCCTCGGCGTAGATCTCACCGGTCTCCTCGTTCACCAGGTCCTCGGCCATGAAGCGGCCCAGCAGGTCGGCGCGGCCGACCAGCACTTCCTTGGTGGATTCGGCGATCTTGCGGACCTGGCGCGCGGTCAGCTTGGCGTCGGCCTCGGCCACCACCTCGCCGGTCTGGGCGTCGATCAGCGGCTCCAGCAGCTTCATGCCGCGGAACGCATCGGGGTCGAACGGACGCGCCCAGCCCTTGGCGGTGTGGTCGAACACCACCTGGCCGTAGAAGTAGCTGAGGATTTCCTCGGGATCCATGCCGCGGACTTCACCCGGCTCCAGCGGCTCGCCCTTGGCGTCCCGCGCCTCGCGCAGCGCCTCGGTGGGCTTGCCCTCCAGCGCATACAGCAGCGTGGTGACCGGCAGCTTCCGCTTGCGGTCGATGCGGACGTAGATCAGGTCCTTGCTGTCGAACTCGAAATCGAGCCAGGAGCCGCGATACGGGATCACCCGGGCGGCGAACAGATATTTGCCGCTACTATGGGTCTTGCCCTTGTCGTGGTCGAAGAACACGCCGGGGGAGCGGTGCATCTGGCTGACGATGACGCGCTCGGTGCCGTTGATGATGAAGGTGCCGTTATCCGTCATCAGGGGCATATCGCCCATGTAGACGGGCTGTTCCTTGATGTCGCGGATCGAGCGGGCGCCGGTGTCCTCGTCGACGTCCCAGACGATCAGACGCAGGATGACCTTCAGCGGCGCGGCAAAGGTCATGCCCCGCTGGATGCACTCCTCGACGTCGTATTTCGGCTCTTCCAGCTCGTAATAGACGAATTCCAGCCGACCGCGGCCGGCGAAGTCGTCGATCGGGAACACGCCCTTGAAGACTTCCTGCAGGCCGGTGTTGGTACGGTTGTCCGGCTTGACGTTCATCTGCAGGAACGCTTCGTAACTGGAGCGCTGCACATCGATCAGGTTCGGCATGGGCGCCACTTCGGGGATACGTCCAAAGCTCCGGCGAATCCGCTTACGCCCGGTAAACGACCTGCTGATCGCGTTCATAGATTGTCCTGCCTACCTGCCCTCACGCACGTCCACGGCCCCGATACCCTCGGCCGTCCAGGGTCTGCTCCCGCCGAAAACAGGATCGGGACGGGAATCGACGTGATTCCCGCCCGGTTCCAGTTCTGGTCGGCCAGACGCTCCGGCGGCGCCGCCTGGCCGATATCAGTTCGCGTGACCGTGCTACTTCACCTCCACGCCTGCGCCCTGGTCTTCCAGCATCTTGCGGATCTTGGCGGCCTCGTCCTTGCTGACGGATTCCTTGACCGTCTTCGGGGCGCCTTCCACCAGATCCTTCGCTTCCTTCAGGCCGAGCCCCGTGATCGTCCGGATCTCCTTGATCACGTTGATCTTCTTGTCACCGGCCTTGGCCAGGATGACGGTGAACTCGGTCTGCTCTTCCGCCGGCGCGGCCGCAGCGGCGGCGGCAGGCGCAGCGGCGGCGGCTGCCGGAGCGGCGGCGGAAACGCCCCACTTCTCCTCCAGCAGCTTTGACAGCTCGGCAGCCTCCATAACGGTGAGGCTGGACAGCTCGTCCACCAGCTTTTGCAAATCGGCCATGTCTGTATGTCCCTTAATCTAGACCTTGATAGGTTCCATGCAAGCGGGTTCTCCCGGTTGCGGTCGCGCTTTCGCGCGAAACCGCCATGTGATCACAAGTCCGTGATCACGCGGCGGCGGCTTGGTCCTCCTCGCCTTTCCTGGCGAAGGCCCCGAAGACCCGTGCGAGCTGACCGGCACTGCCCTGCAGGACACCGGCAACCCGGGTCGCCGGCGTGGAGATCATCCCCACAATCCGCGCCCGCAGCTCATCGAGGCTCGGCAGTTCGGCCAGCGCCTTCACCCCATCCGCATTCAGCGTCTGGGGGCCCAACGCCCCACCGATCAGCACGAACCTGTCATTGGTCCTGGCGAACTCGACAGCCGTCTTCGCCACCGCCACCGGGTCGGTCGACCACGCAAGCGCGGTCGGCCCGGTCAGCATTGGCTTGATGCCGTCGAATTGGGTCCCATCCAGGGCGAGCAAGGCCAGCCGGTTCTTCGCGACTTTAAAGGTCGCCCCCGCAGCCCGCATACGACGCCTGAGTTCCGTCGCCTCGGCCACGGTCAGCCCCTGATTCTGGGTGACCACGACCATCGAGGTGTCGGCAAGCGCTGCATTGAGCCCGGTGACGAACGCCCGCTTCTCCGTACGGTCCAAGTCTCGTCTCCGTTCGGGCCAGACGCGTGTGGACCGCGCCGGGCCGGGTTGCCCATGGGCCGCTTCCTCACGGAAACGACCCGGTTCGCCTGTCCACTCAGCCGGAACCGCCAAGGTCCTGGGTCCGGAGCTGTGTCCGGAGGCCATGAACCCGACTTCCCCGTCTCCCGTGCGCGAGCCTTGCGGCCCCTTAATCCACCCGCCGCGGCGCGTGGAACGTACGGTCTCGGACAGGTTCGGGGAGGCTGTGCCTCCCCTGCCCGCCTGCCACGGCACATGCCGGCGCAGGCGTATCCTTGATTTCGCTCCGCGCGCGCGACAGCGATCGGGCCGGGCGGCTCGCGGGAAGCGCGGGGAGTTAGCGGAAAGCCGGGGTCGAGTTGAGGGGGGTTGCTCAGGATCGGCCGGTTGCGTGTGCAGCTTGCCGACAGTACCAATAACTGGTACTTCTGGGCCCATGAGCAGGAACACATCGTTCAGCGTCGGTGCGCATTTCACCGGGTTCATCGAGACCCAGATCAGCGAAGGCCGCTACAGCAGCGCAAGCGATGTCGTGCGCGCCGGGCTGCGCCTGCTGGAGGAACAGGAAACGCGGCTCGCCGCACTGCGCGCCGCCCTGATCGAGGGCGAGGAGAGTGGCGTCAGCGCCCGCAGCGTCCAGGATGTCTGGGCGACGGTAAAGGAACACACCGGCACGCGGCGTGGCTAACTACGTCCTGTCGCGCAAAGCCGATTCCGACATCCAGGCGATTGCCGAGTTCAGCGTGCAACAATGGGGCATCGACCGCGCCGAACAGTACCTTCTTCGGCTACACGAGACGTTCCGGATGCTGGCGGAATTTCCCGAACTCGGACGCGATGCGAGCGAGCTCCGGGCCGGCTATCGCAGGATGGAGACCGCCAGCCATTCGGTGTTCTACCGAAGCACCGAGCAGGGCGTCCTGATCGTGCGCGTGCTTCATCAGCAGATGGATATCGTTCGGCACCTGTGACCGGGTGCGATGGCGAGCCGAGACGGCTGCCAAGTGCCTGGTTTCCGCGCGGCGGACCTGCGGGCCACGCGACATGCCACCGGGCGCGACCGGTTAGAGCTGGTCGCTGCGCAGGAACTCGATCACCTCGCCATTCGGGCCGGTGACGAAGGCGATGCGGACCTCCGCGGGCGGGTCGCCACCCAGGCGGGCGGTGCGCGGCGCAATGCGCTCGATCCCGCCGGCGGCCAGGGCGCTGGCAAAGGCCGCGTCCACGTCGGCGACGCGCAGGCAGAAATGCAGCAGCGCACCTTCGGTGGCTTCCTCGTCCGGGCGCCGGCGCCGTCCCTCCGACTGCACCGTGGAGCCGGAGCCGAACACCTCGATGAAGCGCCCGTCCCCGACATCGAGGAACGCGGCGCGGTCGATCCGGTCCGGCACGGAGAACCGGTAGTGCACCGAACAGCCGAGCCCCTTTGTGTAGAATTGCAGGGTGGCGTCGAAGTCGCGGGCGCGGATGGCGACGTGGTGGAAGCCGGGTGCGCTGGTGGGGGGCATTTTCTTCCTCCTGTTCCGTGGTGCGAGGGCGGCGGCATGCGAGAGCGGGGGCTGCGAAGGCGGCGGCGTGTGAGAGCGGGGCTGCGAAGGCGGCGGCGTGCGAGAGCAGGGGCTGCGAGACCGGAGGGGCGTGGCCGTTCCGGCGAATAGGGTGTGCCACCCGGTGGCGTGGAGGCTCCGGCGCGGGGCGGTGGTGTGCCTGGTGAACACCGGCGCGTCGCGGCGAGGCTGGCCTGGATTCGGCCGCGCTGGCCGATGCGCGCGAGCGGCATGGTGACGACGAGCATGCCGGAGGTTGGGGGATGCGGGCAAGCACGTGCGGGCAAGCACGTGGGGGGCAAGCACGCGGGGCGGTGTGGTCGGGCCGGTGTCGATGCGCTGGTTGGCGTGGGCATTGCCGGCCGTATCGTCCGTCATGGCTCGCGCCCCGAGCCGAGGATCAGCGCGCTCTGGCGCGTAGCCCTCGTTCACGCGCACGGCGCAGGGTGAGCCACCTCACCGGATGGCGGACATGCGGTCATACGTCGTATCGTGGATGGGCGTTTCGCAAAGCAATCAGGGATGGGGACCATGGGAAGGCTCGACGGCAAGATCGCAGCGGTGACGGGCGGGGCATCGGGGATCGGCGAAGCGACGGTCCGGCGTTTCGTTGCCGAGGGCGCAAGCGTGGCATTCTGCGATCGGGATGGCGAGCGCGGCCAGCGTGTCGCGGCTGAACTTGCAGCCACCGGCGCCAAGGTCGCTTTCACGCAGGCTGACGTTGGCACCGAGGCCGCATGCCTCGGCTTCATCAACGGGGCCGCGGAAAAGTTCGGGCGGCTCGACATCCTGGTGAACAATGCCGGCATCCGGAAATACGAAACGATCGATGTCGCGAGCGCGGCGAGCTGGAACGAGATCCTCAGCGTCAACCTGATGAGCTACGCCTTCTGCGTCAAGGCGGCGGTGCCGCTGATGCGGCGCGGGACGGGGGGCGCGATCGTCAATGTCGCCTCGGTGCGGTCCGTCGTCGCGGGCGGCGGCAACCTGCAATACGACACCACCAAGGCCGCGGTCGCGGGCCTGACACGGGGGCTCGCCGCCGACCACTCGGCCGAGGGGATTCGGGTGAACGCGGTCGGCCCGGGTCCGATCTTCACGCCGTTCCATGCGCGCCGCATCGAGGCGGCCGGCGAGACCGTGGAACAGTACAACGCCAAAGCCGCGCAAGGCACCATGATGAAGCGGCCGGGCCGGGCCGAGGAGGTCGCCAGCGCGATCCTGTTCCTGGCCTCCGACGATGCGTCTTACGTGACCGGGGCGTTGCTGTTCGTGGACGGTGGCATGACGGCGATGTGAGGGATTTCGAGCCCGGCGCACGCGGTCTGTCGCGCCGGAACCGGACAGTCGCAAAGCCACAAATGCCTTCCAGGAGCCTGTCGTCGGCGTTTGAGTTTGCATGGGTTCGGCGCGCCACTTTCATCGACGGCGTCGCCGGGCTGGCGACCGCGAAGGTTCCGGCGCTTGATCCGGTCCCTTGACGCATCCCGCTGGTCCGGCCCACGTACGCCGGCTCATGGAAGCCACCGATGTCGTCATTCTTGGCGCCGGCGCCGCCGGCCTGTTGTGCGCGATCACGGCCGGGAGGCGCGGGCGGCGTGTGGTGGTGCTCGACCATGCGCGCCAGGCCGGCGAGAAGATCCTGATTTCCGGTGGCGGGCGCTGCAACTTCACCAATCTGCACTGCGCGCCCGAGCGTTTCCTGTCAGCGAACCCGCAGTTCTGCCGCTCCGCGCTCGCGCGCTACACGCCGCGCGACTTCCTCGACATGGTCGAGCTTCATGGTATCGCCTGGCACGAAAAGACGCTGGGGCAATTGTTCTGCGACGGTTCGGCGAGGCAGATCGTGGCGATGCTGCTGGCGGAATGTGTCGCCGCCGGCGTGGACATCCGGCTGCAGCAGCGCATCGGCGCGGTGTCGCGCGCCGACCGCTTTCGGGTGGAAACCGATGCCGGTCCGATCGAGGCATCCTCCCTGGTGCTGGCAACCGGCGGCCTGTCGATCCCGAAACTCGGCGCCACCGGATTGTCCCATGACCTGGCGCGGCGCTTCGGTCTGGCGCTGACCCCCATTCGCCCAGGGCTGGTGCCGTTGCTGCTCGACGACGCGGCGCAGTCCCGGATTGCGGGGCTGGCGGGGGTATCGACCCGCGTTGGTGCAAGCTGCGGCACGACGCGGTTCGACGAAGGCATGGTGGTCACGCATCGCGGCCTGTCGGGCCCCGCGATCCTGCAGATTTCCTCGGTCTGGCGCGACGGCGAGGCGGTATGCATCGATCTGCTGCCGCTGGCTGAGCAAGGCTTCCTGCGGGCACAGAAACGGGCGCGTCCGAAAGCGAGACTGCGCGGTGTGCTGAGTGATGTACTGCCGCAGCGCCTGGCGGATGCTTTCGTGCCGCCCAACGCCGCCACGCGCCCGATCGGCGAGCTGCCGGATCGCGACCTCGCCGACCTCGAGACAGAGTTGCGTACCTGGCAGGTGCGCCCGAGCGGCACCGAAGGCTATGCCAAGGCCGAGGTGACGGTGGGCGGCGTGGCCACCACGGCGCTGTCGCAACGAACCATGCAGGCCAACGCGGTGCCGGGTCTGTTCGTGATCGGTGAGGCGGTGGACGTGACCGGCTGGCTGGGCGGCTACAATTTCCAATGGGCGTGGGCCAGTGGCTTCGTTGCGGGCGAGGTTGCGTGATGACGTTGCTGTCGGACGCGGCGGATGACTGGGGGCTCGCCGCCGAGCACGCGGCGGAGGGGATTGAGGTGAACGCCGTTTGGCCCTGGCTCGATCTTCACGCCGTTCCGTGCGCGCCGGCTTGCAGCGTCCGGCGAGGCGGTGGGGCAAGACAACGCCCGCGCCGCACAACGCGCCATGCTGAAGCGCCCGGGCAGGGCCGAGGAAGTTGCCGCCGCGGTCCTGTTTTTGGCTTCCGACGATGTCTTACGTCACCGGCACGCTGCTGTTCGTGGACGGCGATGTGAGGCTTGCCAACTCGCAGATTGGCCCCCCCGGCGCATTAAGTTACCGGCCCGCGGCGATAT
>CAWBLP010000020.1:0-41699 GCA_963789495.1 uncultured Alphaproteobacteria bacterium | reverse complement strand
ACGATTTTGCACCTACAACACTTCAACGACATGATGCGGTGGTCTTATGGTTCAGGACACTAGACCCCCACTGTGCTAGACGCCTACTGTGCTAGACGATCGTCAACGACAGCAACGTATGCCCGGACACACCGCGGCAGCGCTCCGAACGGGACCTCGGCATGATGACCGATCTCACCACCGCGACCGGCAACGGAACCGCCGATATCGAACTGGCGGATCGCGTACGGCATTTTTGTGACGCCCGAGTCCTCGTGCTGGGCGACATCATTCTCGACCGCTACGTGCACGGCAATGCGCACCGGCTGTCGCCGGAAGCGCCAATCCCGGTGCTGCGCCCGACCGACAGCCGCGCCACCCTGGGCGGCGCCGCCAATGTCGCACTCAACGTCGCCATGCTCGGCGGACATGCAACACTGATCGGCGTTATCGGCCATGATGCGGCAGGCGCGGAGATCAGCCGCCTGCTGGCGGAAGCGGACTCGCTCACCGGTGAACTGGTTACCGCTCCGAATCGGCCAACCACCGCGAAAACGCGCTTCATGGCCGGCGTGCACCAGTTGCTGCGTCTGGACGAGGAGACCACCGAACCGCTCGATGCCGCGACGGCGGAGGCCGTGCTTGCCCGTTTCGAAGCGGCCTTGCGCAACGCCGACATCGTCGTGCTGTCCGACTATGCCAAGGGCGTGCTGTGCAACGCGGTGCTTCCCGCCGCGCTCGCCAAGGCGGCGGACCATGACCGCATGGTGGTCGCCGATCCGAAACGTCCCGACTTCGCCGCCTATCGTGGCGCAACGGTATTGACGCCGAACGAACATGAAGTGCGGGCCGCAACACATATCGATGCGGAACACGATGCGGAGGCGGACCGAGCCGGCCGCATGGCGCTGGGCATGACCGGCGGCGAGGCGGTGCTGGTCACCCGGTCGGCCCAGGGTCTGACCCTGGTGCGGCGCGAGCTTGAGAGCCTGCATCTGCCGACGCGGGCGCGCGAGGTGGCCGATGTCTCCGGCGCCGGAGACACATTGGTGGCCGCGCTCGCGGTGGCCCTCGGCGCCGGCGCGTCGCTGCCCGATGCGGCAGCCCTGGCGAACATCACGGCCGGCGTGTCGGTGGGCAAGCAAGGCACCGCCACGGTGACGGCGGAGGAACTGCTGAACGAACTCCACCTCGGCGATCTGATCGCGAGCGGGCAGAAAGTCGCCAGTTGGGAACAGGCGATCTCGCGCGTCGCGTCATGGCGCGCGAAGCGGTTGAAAGTCGGCTTCGCCAATGGCTGCTTCGACCTGATCCATCCCGGCCATGTCCGGCTGCTGACCCAGGCGCGCGCCGCCTGCGACCGGCTGATCGTCGCGTTGAACACGGACGCCTCGGTGCGCCGGTTGAAAGGGCCCACCCGTCCGGTGCAGTCCGAAAGCGCCCGCGCCACGGTGATGGCGTCACTGGCGCCGGTCGACCTGGTCACGCTGTTCGACCAGGAAACGCCGCTGGAACTGATCACCGCTCTCCGCCCGGATGTGCTGGTGAAGGGCGCCGACTACACCATCGAGCAGGTGGTCGGCGGCGACCTGGTGCGCGGCTGGGGCGGGCGCGTCGTGCTGGTCGACCTGCAGGAAGGCCACAGCACCAGCGGCACCATCAGACGCATGACCGCCCCGGCCATGGCCAGCCCCGCCGCCTGACACCGCTACAGGAATCCCATGGACCACCCGTCGCTCGTCATCTGCGCGATCTTCAAGAACGAAGCGCGCAATCTGCTGGAGTGGATTGCCTATCATCGCGTGATCGGCTTCACCGACATCGTGCTCTACGACAATGGCAGCACCGATGGCGGCGCCGACCTGATCCGCCGCTCGCCGTTCGCGGACCAGGTGACGCTGGTCGATTGGCCGCAACGGCCGGGGCAACTGCCGGCCTATCGACATTTCATCGAGACCTTCGCCACCAGGCATGACTGGGCCGCGTTCATCGACCTCGACGAATTCGTCCTTCCGCTTGGCGGGCAGACCCTGTTGCAGGTGCTGGAGCGGCGGGAGGATGTCTCCGCCGTCCTGGTGCATTGGCGGGTGTTCGGCCCGGCCGGATGGAGCGAGCCGGCGCCGGACCTGGTGATGGAAACCTACGATCTGCGGGCGGAAGACGGGCTGCCGGTGAACCGTCACGTGAAGTCGATCATCCGCTGTGCGCATTTGCTGGACGTCGCGCAGAACCCGCATGAATTCCGTGTCACGGGACCGGTGTGCAACACAGCCGGTCAGGACGTGCCGAATATCGGCCTGCAGCCGGTGGCGTGCCATGACGACCTGGTGATCAACCACTATTACACGAAGTCGCGGCAGGAATGGCGTGCCAAGGTCGACCGCGGCAGCGCGATGTTCGACTATACCGGCCCGAAATACACCGACGACGTATTCGAGCATCTGGCCGCCGCCTGCCACGTCCGCGACGAGACCATCAAGGCCTATATCCCGCAGGTGCGGGCGCTGCTGGCGGGCCGGACCGATGCGGCATCGAGTGCCCTCGGGCAGTCGGGTTCGGCGACCGCAGGCACCGCCCCCCCGGCTTCCCCGGCTTCCACCGAAGCTGCAATCCCGGTCACCGGGCCGGCGGCCTTCGCGGCGTGGCCGCCGGTGAACACCTCATCGGCCCCGCGCTTCGTCACGGTTGCGCCGGAGAGTGCTCCGCCGGCCCCGGCAGCCCTGCCGACCGGCATACCGGGCGGGCACGCACCGGCGCCCATCCCTGATCCGCCGCGACAGGCTGGCCCAGCCGCGCCCGATCCAGCCGTCGCGCATCGCGCACCGCCCGCGCCCCCGCCATCCGCCCCGGCACCGCAGGCGGCGCTGCTGCAGCCGACCGCCGCCCCGCCGACTGCCGCCCCGTCAGACGCAGCCCCGTCAAACGCAGCCCTGTCAAACGCAGCCCCGCCGGCGGCTTCCCCGCCGATGGCGGCTCCACCGATGCAGCGCGCGCCGAGGCAAGGACACAGCTGGATCGCGAGCGGCCCCGACGCGCAGCAGCACACCGGCGGCCTGGCAATGATATTTCGCGATCGCTCGCGGCCGGCGGGGCCCTGGCTGGCGGCGATGCGGGGCGACGCCGCCCCGTTGATCGACCCCGAATTCCTGCTGGATGAGGCCGGCCGGCTGCGCGATTTCGCCACCGACGGCGAGGCCCGATCGGCGTGTGAGGCTGCGCTGGGCGATTACAGCGACGGGTGAAACGCGCCCTGCCCGTGCATGACTCTATCGTTCGGGCGTAGCCAAGGGCCGGCGCAGGGTCACCAGCACCACCCCGCCGCTTGCCAGCAGCACCAGGATAACCGCCATGCCGGCGCGCTGACTGCCGGTTGCGGCGGTGATCGCCCCCAGCGTTGCCGGCCCGACAAATCCCGTCACCCTGCCGGACAGCGCATACAGACCGAAATGGGCATTGCGCGACTCGGCCGGCGCGAGCCGCACCATCAGGCTGCGGCTGGCAGCCTGCGCCGGGCCGACGAACACGCCGAGGCCGAGCGCCAGGGGCCAGAACAGGGCGGCGGAGCGGGCGAGCAGCAGGCAGCTTCCCAGCACGGTCAGCGCTGCCAGCGCCGTCAGCACCGTGACCCGGGACCCGATGTGGTCCTCCAGGAAGGCGAAGCCCAGCGCGCCCAGTCCGGCGGTGACGTTCAACCCGATCCCCAGCAGCAACACCGCGCGCGCATCCATCCCGAACGTGCCCGCGGCATAGATTCCGCCGAATGCGAACAAGGTGGTCAGCCCGTCGGTGTAGAGCATGCGGGCGAGCAGGAACCGCAACAGGCCGGGCTGGCGCGCGGCCTGGCGCAGATGCTGGGCGAGTGCGGTGACGCCGGTTCGCAGCGCGACGCCCCAGGGCAGCGTGCCGCGCTGGTTCGGCACCGCCAGCAGCACGGGCCAACTGAACACCGCGAGCCAACCGGCGGCGAACAGCGCCGTCGCCCGCACCGGTTCCGCCGCGGCACGGTCCAGCCCAAATCGGGGCGGATCGGGATTGACCAGCACCACCAGGCAGACCGCCAGGCACACCAGGCCGCCGACATAGCCGCAGCCCCAGGCCAGGCCGGAGATCCGGCCGATCCGGTCCGGTGCCGCGACCTCCGGCAGCATCGCGTTGTAGAACACGGTGGCGATCTCGAACGCCACGGTCGCCGTGCCGACCAGCAGCAGCGCCGGCAGCACATAGTCGGGCGCCGGACGAATGAACCAGAGTCCGGCGGTGGCGAGGATCATGACGGCGGTGGCGGCCGCAAGCAGGCCACGCCGCGAGCCGCCACGATCCGCCATCGCTCCGAGCGGCGCCGCGACCAGCGCAATCACCAGTCCGGCCAGCGCCTGCGTCGCCGCCCATTGCGCCGTTCCCGTGGCCGGATCCGACGCCACCGCCCGCACGAAATAGGTCGCGACGACGAAGGTGGAGACGATGGTGTTGAAGGCGCTGTAGCCCCAGTCGTAGAGACACCAGGCGAAAACAGCGACTCCTGTGCCGCGGACGACGTCCGCGGCGCTGCCGGGGTCCGGCACCGAAGGCCGGTTCACGGACGGGCTCGCGGGTTCGACAGGGCGCCTGCGCATGGGACCACGTATCGCCTGCTCCTGATCTCGCACCCAGGCAGCGGATGTCCCGTTGCCCAGCCCTCCCCCGACCGGCATCCCCCGACCGGCATCCCCCGACCGGCCACCCCCGACCGGGCGCCACCATCGCCGAGGCACCGCCTGGCGTCGAGGCCTTGCCTGGCGGCGGTGGACAGCGACCTCTCCCCCGTTGCGCGATCCTGTGCGATCTGCCCTTTGCAGAACGCCCTGGTCCGTGGATAACCCGTCGCCAGACCAGTGAGTAGATTTTCCATCCCAGGAGTAGCCGGCCCGACGGGCACAATGCCGGCCGCGGCAGCCAGCCCCGGTTGCCGGACACCGCATGAAGGAGCGACAGCAGATGGCCGCCTCACCCGACACAGCGACCCAACCCGACGCGGCAGCGGTCGCAGAGTATGACGCCATCATCATCGGGGCGGGCATTTCCGGCCTCTATCAGCTCTACCGCCTGCGCGAGCTCGGCATGCGGGTCCGGGTCCTCGAATCCGGCACCGGCGTCGGCGGCACCTGGTACTGGAACCGCTATCCCGGCGCCCGCTTCGATTCCGAGAGCTATTCGTACAGCTACTCCTTCTCGCCGGAGCTGCTGCAGGAATGGGACTGGTCCGAGCATTTCGCCGCCCAGCCGGAGACGCTGCGCTACCTGAACCACGTCGCCGACCGGTTCGATCTGCGGCGTGACATCCAGTTCCGCAGCCGCGTGGCGGCCGCCCACTGGCGGGAAGCGACACGAGACTGGGATGTGACGCTGGAGGATGGCAGCCGCCATCGCGCGCGTTTCCTGATCACCGCGATCGGCCCACTGTCCGCACCCACCATGCCACGCATCGAGGGCGTCGATTCGTTCCAGGGCCAGTCCTGCCACACCGCGCGCTGGCCGCATGAGTCGGTCAGCTTCGAGGGCAAGCGTGTGGCCGTGATCGGCACCGGCGCCACCGGCGTGCAGACCATCCAGGAAGTGGCGAAGACTGCCGGCCACCTGACCGTGTTCCAGCGCACGCCGAACTGGTGCGCCCCGCTGCACAACGGCAAGATCGACGCCGCGGAGATGGCGCAGATCAAGGCGAACTATCCGGCGATGTTCCAACGCTGCCAGGATACCTTCGCCTGCTTCCTGCACACGCCCGACCCGCGCGGCACGTTCGAGGTGACGCCGGAGGAGCGTGAGGCGTTCTTCGAGAAGCTGTATGCCGAGAAGGGGTTCGGCATCTGGCAGGGCAATTTCCGCGACATCCTGACGGACCCGAAGGCGAACGACGCGATCTCCGACTTCGTCGCGCGCAAGATCCGCCAGCGGGTGAAGGACCCGGAGGTGGCGGAGAAGCTGATCCCGAAGAACCACGGCTTCGGCACCCGCCGCGTGCCGCTGGAGACCCGCTATTACGAGGTCTACAACCAGCCCAATGTGCGCCTGGTGGATATCAAGGAAACCCCGATCGAGCGCATCACGCCGACCGGCATCAAGACCCGCGACGCCGAGTACGAATTCGACATCATCATCTATGCCACCGGGTTCGATGCGATCACCGGCAGCTTCGACCGGATCGACATAACAGGCGTGGACGGGCTGCGGCTGAAGGATAAGTGGCGGACCGGGCCGCAGACGTTTCTTGGCGTGCTGGTCGAAGGCTTTCCCAATATGATGATGCTGATGGGGCCGCATACCGCGCTCGGCAATATCCCCCGCAGCATCGAGTACAATGTCGAATGGGTTACCAACATGCTGCGTCACGCCCGCGCCAATGCGCTGACCCGCGTCGAGGCAACGGCAGCGGGGGTCGCATCCTGGACCGATCACGTGAAGTCGCTGGGTGTCGGCCTGCTGTCAAACGAGGTCAATTCCTGGATGACCGGCATCAATCGAAACGTCGAGGGCAAGCAGACCCGCATCATCGCACGCTACAGCGGCAGTGCGCCCGCCTATCGCGCGCGATGCGATGCAGTGGCGGCGGACGGATATCGGGAGCTGTCGCTGGCATAGCCGCATCGCCGCGCATTCTTGCGGCGGTCGCGGTCCGCCGACACGGCGCTGACCGGACGCTACAGCGCCCGACACGGTACAGCGCCCGACATTGACGCACCCGTTGCGCGGCTGGACAATTGCGCTTTGTTCGGCCCCCATTGCGACCGTCCGGTCGGACGGGCCGCGTGTTGTCATCCGGGGGGCTCAGCCGTCATGCCAAGCTACGACTACATCGTTGTCGGTGCCGGGTCCGCCGGCGCGGTGGTTGCGAACCGGCTTTCGGCAGACCCGCGCAACAAGGTTCTGCTGCTGGAAGCCGGTCCCGCCAGCCATCCCTGGTCACGCATCCCGATCGGCTATGCAAAGCTGCTGACCAACCCGGCTGCCAACTGGCTGTACAAGTCGGAACCCGAAGCGAATACCAATGGCCGCAACATCCCGGTGCCGCGCGGCAAGCTGCTGGGTGGCTCCAGTGCGATCAATGGCCTGGCGTTCGTGCGCGGTCAGGCACAGGATTTCGACACCTGGGCGCAGATGGGAAACCAGGGCTGGAGCTACGCGGACGTCCTGCCTCTGTTCAAACGCATGGAAAGTTACGCCGGCGGGGACGATGCCTATCGCGGCCGCGAAGGCCCGCTGCGCGTCACCAATCCGCCCCCGCGCCTGCCGCTGTTCGCCGCCCTGATCAAGGCGGCCGGACAGGTCGGCATTCCGCACAATCCGGACTACAACGGCGCCACGCAAGATGGCATCGCGATGAGCCAGGCCACCATTTCATCCGGCCGCCGCATGAGCACGGCTCGCTGCTACCTGGATCCGATCCGCAAGCGGGCGAACCTGCACATCGAAACGGATGCGCTGGCGGAGTGCCTGCTGCTGGAGGGCACGCGCTGCACCGGGGTGGGCTATTCCGTCGGCGGCAATCGGCGTGAGGCGAGCGCAGCACGCGAGGTCGTGGTCAGTGCCGGCACGATCAATTCGCCGCAATTGCTGGAACTGTCCGGCATTGGCCAACCCGATCGACTGCGAAGCCTTGGCATCGATGTGCGCCACGCTTTGCCGGGTGTCGGTGAGAACCTGCGCGATCATTACGCACCACGCACGCGTTGGGCGATCGGCGCGAAAGGCATCACCTATAACGACATGGCCGGTGGCCTGGGGATCATCGGACAGGCGCTGCGATACGCGTTCCTCCACCAAGGCATGCTCGGCATGGTCGCCGCCCCGATGCGCGCATTCGTTCGCTCCCGCGAGGGACTCGCCGCGCCGGATGTGCTGCTTGGCTGGGTGCCGATGCTGACCGAGCCCGGTCCCAACGGTCCGAAGCTTGCCCGCCAGTCCGGCGTGACCTGCTATGCACATCCGATGCGGCCGGAGAGCAAGGGGCATATCCACATCACCTCGGCCGATCCGCGCCGCCCACCCGCCATCAACTTCAACTTCCTGTCGTCGCCGATCGACGCGGAACTCACGGTGCGCGCGGTTTGCATTGCACGCTCGGTCATGACCGCACCCGCCATGGCGCCATTGCAAGTGACGGAGATGGCGCCTGGGGAATCCGAGACCACGGACGACGCGATCCTGGACTGGGTCAGACGGGCCGCCGAAACCACCTATCACCCGGTCGGCACCTGCAAGATGGGATCCGATCCGATGGCTGTCGTCGACGCTCGCCTTCGGGTGCACGGCATCGCCGGATTGCGCATCGCCGATGCGTCGATCATGCCGACGCTGACCTCGGGCAATACCAATGCACCGTCGATCATGATTGGCGAAAAAGCCGCGGACCTGCTGCTGCGGCAGGACGCTGCCTGACGATACGAGCCGGTGCCGCCGGGTCCGTGGTGGCAGCGGCTTCCTGCGCGGCGGCGCGTTCGTTACGATACCGACGCAGCGTGACCGTTACGTTGCCGCCAGCATCATCCGGGCCGCCTTCTCGCCAATCATGATGGACGGGGCGTTGGTATTGCCCGAGGTCAACGTCGGCATGATCGACGCATCGGCGACACGCAGCCCCTGCATCCCATGCACGCGCAGTTGGTCGTCCACCACCGCCATCGGATCGGATCCCATCTTGCAGGTGCCGACCGGGTGATAGGTGGTTTCGGCGTTGTTCCTGACCCAATCGAGCAGCTCGTCATCGGACTGCACGTTCACGCCGGGCGCCATTTCATCGCTGGTGATCTCGCGCATCGGGCCGGAGGTCATGATGCGCCGGGTGATGCGCATCGCTTCCACCGTCACCTCGCGGTCGAGCTGCGCGCTGAGGAAGTTGAAGCGCACGGCCGGCGGCGCCTGCGGCGACTTCGATGCGATGTGGATGTTGCCGGTGCTTTCCGACCGCAGGATGTTCACGATCGCTGTGAGACCCGACTGCTTCGCGAGTTTGTAGTTCGCACCGGCCAGGAACGGCAGCCAGGCAATCGACGCATCCGGCGCGTCCAGCCCGGCGCGGGTGCGGATATAGGCGCGGATCGGCGACGCCGGCAGGCCGAGCAGGCCTTTATTGGTGAGGCCGTATTTCAGCGCCTGCCAGACCATGCCGAGACCGCGGGCCTTGTCGTTGTAGGTCAGGCCCAGCGAGGGTGGCACCAACCATTTCATACGAGGCGAATAATGATCGCGCAGGTTCTCGCCGACGCCTTTCAGCGGGTGGCGAACCTCGATGCCGAGGCCCTGCAGCAGGTCCGGCTGGCCGATGCCGGACAGTTCCAGCAGCTGCGGCGAATTGATCGAGCCTGCGCTGACCACGACCTCCTTGCCGGCACGCGCTTCATGCTGCTGCCCATTGACGGTATAGCGCACGCCGACGCAGCGCTTGCCTTCCAGCAGCAGGCACTCGGTGTGGGCGTTCGCCTGGATCTTCAGATTGGGCCGGTTCCGCGCGGGGTCGAGATAGCAGTAGGCGGTACTCATGCGCCGACCATTGCGGATGGTCGCCTGCGTCATGCCGATGCCGTCCTGCTGCGCGCCGTTGTAGTCCCGGGTATAGGCGATGCCGACCTCGCCGGCCGCCTTGACCAACGCGTCGTAGATCGCGCCGGATTCGTTGCTCTCGGTGACTTTCAGCGGTCCACCGCGGCCGCGGTATTCGTTGTCGGCGTCGCCCTGATAGTCTTCCATCTCGCGGAAGATCGGCAGCACCTCGCGATAGCTCCAGCCGCGATTGCCGAGCTGCGCCCAGGTGTCGTAGTCGTTCGATTGGCCGCGCACGAAGACCATGCCGTTGATCGAGGAGGAGCCACCCAGCAGCTTGCCGCGCGGGATCGGGATGCGGCGATTGCCGGTGCCGGCTTCGGGCTCCGACGAATACAGCCAGTTGGCGGCAGGATTTTCGATCAGCTTGGCGAAGCCGACCGGGATGCGCGACCAGGGGTGGGATTCGCGCCCGGCCTCCAGCACCAGCACGCGATGGTTGGGATTGGCGCTGAGCCGGTTGGCGAGGACCGATCCGGCCGAACCGGCGCCCACCACGATATAGTCGAATGTCTGCGTTTCCATTTTGGTCGCTCCCCCGCCGATCATGAGGGCATAGCGGATTCCTGGTGGGGTTCAAACCGCAGGACGTGCGGCGTCCGGGCGGCGCGGTTCATTGCTCTCCGGCCACTACGCGGCTTCGCGCCGGTTTCGTGTTTGAGTCCTAATGACAATATCGATCCCCGCAACGAGCCGACACAGCACGCCATAGCCGTGCGAAACCTGTCCGATCACCAGTTCACGCATGCCACTTCGCACGGGCCGCCCGATCGGTGGACGTGGGTCAGTATCGGCATCGCGTCGCCAATCCCAGCAAACCGCCGGCCGCATTCTGAACTTCAAACCGGGCTATGTGCTCGAGAACCCGGTCGGAAATCATCGAACATCTCCGGCAGGAGTTCGACGCGGGCCATGCGGCACTCTGCGCTTCAGCTTGCGAGCCGCCGGCTCCGGTGGACGCTCTTCCCGTGACCGTGCGTCAAGCCACGCCTTCATCATCCCAAATTGCACGCGCTATCGCAGCCGCGACCCTGGGTCCATGCCCAGCAGCGCCCGCCCGCCGATCGGGTACCGCTCGGGCCCCACCGCCGCGGTCTGTCCCACGACATGCAGGTCGCGCCAGCATTCCGCGAGGCGACTTCCCCGCTTGAACGAGGTGCTGCCACCGTGCCGGTACATCAGGTCCATCGCCGCGCGCGCGCTGTCAGCGGCGTAGACAGGCGCCAGACGACAGCGCGCGCGCTGCTCCAATGTCGTCTCCTGACCAGATGCAATCGTGTTCCACAGTTCGGTGATCATGGCGCTGCGATATACCCGCGCGGCATTCAGCATCGCATCGGCGCGTCCCACATCGACCTGCACCTGCGGGTTGTCGCACAGCCGGAAGCTGCGGCCGCGCGGCACCTTCTCCATCGCCAGTGCGGCCAGCGCGGTGATGCCGGCCCGCGCAATCCCGGTGATCACCGAGCTATGATGCGGCCCGACCCAGGCCAGGCTCGGCAGAGCGTAGCTCAGCCCCGGCCAGCGCGACCACTGGTTGTCCACCGGCGCGCCGGCATGAACCATGCTGCGTCGTTCCGGAAGGAACACGTCTTTCACCGTCCAGTCGAAACTGCCGGTGCCGCGCAGCCCGGCGACATCCCAGCTTCCCGGAATGATCTCCGCCTCTGCTCGGGGAAACACGCCGCGCCAGAACAACGCGCCGCCATCCGGGCTGCGACGCGGCTCGCCATTGTCCAGGATCTGAAAACTTCCCAGCATCCAGGCGCTCTCCCGGCAACCGCTGCCAAAGGTCCAGTGCCCGGTGACGCGATAGCCGCCGTCCACGACCACCGCCTGGCCGCCGCCTTGCACGGCGGTACCGGCGATGACGGAAGGCGTCCCGCCGCCGTGAATCTCCTGCACGCCGTCGTCTGGCAGGCCAAGTGTAACGAGTTGGCCAATACTGTTATTGGCAATGTTCCAGCCGACCGAGCCGACGCCTTCGGCCAGCAGTTCGACGACGCGCGTATAGGTCAGCGGGTCCACCTGCAAGCCGCCGAGCGCGCGGGGCATGACCATGCGATAAAAGCCGGCTTCGCTTAATTGCCCGACCAGATCTGGTGGCAGGCGCTGTTCGCCCTCGATCTCCGCCTGATAGCCGCGCAGCACCGATCGCATGGCGGCCGCTTTCCGCACCAGTGGTTCGGCGTCGATATCGACCGGCAAACGCGTATCCTCAACGACTGCGTCCATGGTTTTTCCCCGTGCCGCCACTGCGCGGGATGCGCGCCCAGGATTGTCGCGCGACCCGCCACATTGCGAAAGCCTGTTACACGCCCAGCGGTGCCTCCCTGCCAACAACGCGCTGATAGGCGGCCTTGACGTCATCGGAGACCGGCTGCGTGTCGTCCTTCAAGTTGCGTGGCGTGATGGCGATGAAGGCAATCTCCCAATTGTCGGGAACCGGCTTGCCGACTTTCGGCAGGAAGGCGTGCGGCGCATTGGGTGAGTTATGAAAATGGTCGCCACCGGTCACCGGGGTCAGCATCGGCTGCGCGTCGTCGCCGATGGAAAACGCCTCCGCCTCGCCGACGACATACATCGGAAACTGGTCGGTCCTGCTCTTTTCGTGCCGATGCAGTTCCACTCTCGGGAGGAACACGGCGGCGACGCCGCGGCCATGGCGGTTCTGGCCGAGCCGCCATGGGCCGGGTCCCGACAGGTCCACGGACGGGTTGAGTTTGTATTGGTCGCGGCTGAGAATTTCCCGCAACGCGTCCTTCGGGTTGAACTCCGCGGCCGGTCCCGCGAACGACGCGCGCAATTGGCGGAAATCCTCATACACCGCCTTCATCCACGCCAGCTCGTCCTCCGCCAGTTCGTGATTCAGCACCTTGAGATCGGGCTCGCCTGCCATTGGTGTTTCCTTCGTACTTGAGCGTCGCGGTGGGTTGGCTCGCAGCGAATCTGCTAATGACTCAACGACTATGCCTGCGCGGCCGGAGAGGCCAGACCATCGGGCGGCCAGGGGGTCAGGCTCTCCGCCAGCGGAATGTGCAGGTTGCGGAACAACAGCGAGAACGACATCCAGTTGCCCATGGCGATGACGAATTCCACTTGCTGTGCCGGGTCGGTGACATGCTTCGCCACCTCGGCCCAGGCGGCATCGGAGATCGACTTGCCGGAAAGACATTCATCGGTCGCGGCCAGGATCGCCTTGTCCGCCGCGCTCAACCGGTCGGATTTCTGCCAGTCGCGGACCGCCAGTATATCCTCGGGCGGAATCCTTGCCGTGGTGGCGACGCGCCAGTGCTGCGTCCATTCATAGACCGAGCCGGTAACCCAGCCGATCCGCATGATCATCAGCTCGCGCAGCCGGGTGTCGAACTTGTTCTCCTCCAGCAGCTGCATCAACTGGCCGAACGCGACACGGGCCACACCGGGATTGTTGGCTACGACACGAAACGCCTCGCTCTGGGTCCGCCGCGCCGGCATTCCCATTGCGTCACCGAGTTCGCGCGCCCGCTCCGGCGACACCATTGGCACACGTAGGCTCACTGTCTTCCTCCCCTGGCCTGGTTTGGCCCGCGCCATCGTGCCGGTATTTCAGACCTGAATGCTGCGGCACGCAAATTGATGCCCGGGCGGGACACAAGCGTTGCACCGGCCTGCGGCATCTTGGCGTTCGCAGCCACAGCGTCCAGGATCGCCGCAACACGATGCTGAACGAGGGAAAGCACAGCGATGCACGCTACCCATCTGGTGATCGGCGGCGGTTCGGCCGGCTGCGTGATGGCGGCGCGGCTGTCGGAAGTGCCGGCCAACAAGGTGGTGCTGCTGGAAGCCGGCCGCGACTATGCGCCGGACCAGACGCCCGAGGATATCAGCGACACTTATTCGGGCAGTGCGCTGATGAACCCGAGCTATTTCTGGAAGGGCCTGAAGGTGCGTCGCCGGGCCGACGCCGCCCCCGTCTATTACGAGCAGGGGCGCGTGCTGGGCGGCGGCTCATCCGTCAACGGCCAGGTCGCGCTGCGCGGTGCGCCAGAGGATTACGACCATTGGCATGCGATCGGCGCCAAAGGCTGGGACTGGAACTCGGTTCTGCCGTATTTCCGCCGGCTGGAAACCGACCTCGACTACACTGACCAGTTGCATGGCGCACAAGGCCCGATCACGGTCCGCCGCATGCCGATGGAACAGTGGGACGACTTCACCCTTTCCGTCACCAAGGTCTGGAACGAGCTGGGCTATCCGCTTCGCCCCGACATGAACGGGGAATTCGGCGAAGGCTACTCGCCGCTGCCGTTGTCCAATGATGGTTCGGCGCGCCGCTCCACCGCGGTGGGCTATCTGGATGCAGCGACACGGCGGCGTCCCAACCTGCAAATCCTCGGCGACACGCAGGTACGGCGGATCCTGTTCGCCGATGGCCGCGCCAGCGGCGCGGAAATCCGTCGCAACGGCACCATCGAGACTATTACCGCCGATACCGTGATCGTCTCCGCCGGTGCGCTGCACACGCCGTATCTGCTGATGCTGTCAGGCATCGGTCCGGCCGCACATCTGCGCCAGCACGGCATCGCGGTGCAGCTGGACCGTCCTGGCGTGGGCAGCAATCTGATGGATCATCCGGCGATTCACATCTCCGGCTACCTGCCGCCGGTGGCACGCCACAAGATGGTGCTGCGGAGGAACTATACCTATCTGCGCTGGTCCTCCGGCCTGCCCGACGTGCCGGCGGCCGACATGGTGATGATGGCGGTCTGCCGCTCCGCCTGGCATGCGATCGGCGTACGCATCGGCACGCTGTCGTCCTATATCGGCCGTTCCTATTCCACCGGTGAGGTGCGGCTGGCTTCGCCCGATCCCGATGACGAACCCTATGTCGATTTCAACTGGCTGAGCGACCCGCGGGATCTGGATCGGATGATGGAGGCGTTCCGCCGCATGGCGGCGATCCTGACCAGCGATCCGGTGCCGCGCTACATGTCGAACCTGTTCGCGTCCAAATTCTCCCAGCGGGTGCGCAATGTCAGCCAGAAGAACCTCCGCAATGCCGTGCTGACCAACATCGCAGCCATGATGATGGATTCCTCCGCCGGGCTGCGGAACCTCCTGTTCGACAAGGTGATCAGCGATTCTCGTCCGCTGCCGGAGCTGCTGGCCGATCCCGCCGCGTTGGAACGTCACGTGCGCGACAACGTGCAATCCGCCTGGCATGCCTCCTGCACCTGCCGGATGGGCGACCCGGCGGACCCGCGCAGCGTCGTCGATCCGGACGGCAGGCTGATCGGCGCGGACAATCTGTTCATCGCCGACGCATCGGTGATGCCGGAGGTTTCGCGCACCAACACCAATATCCCCACCATCATGATCGCGGAGCGCATCGCGGAGCGCGTGCGTCAGCGCTGAGCGGAGGCAACCGACACATCCGGCTGCGCGGCTCTGTTAGCCGGCGATCTCGACCAGCATCTCCGCCAGCGCGCCAGGAGCGGACACCATGGCATCGTGCCCTGTGGCGATCTCCCGCCATCCCCAGTCAGAACGCGCCCGCGCCCAATCCCGGGAACTCGCGAGCTGCTCCGACAATGGCTCCGTGCAGGCGATGTAGGTGCAGGGCAGTCCGTTCCCGATCGGATGGTTCAGCGCCAGCGTGCTGGTGAAGGTTCCCATCGGATGCGGCGTCAGGTGACGGTCGACCCAGTCGGCATCCTCACCCTCCGGCACTCCGAAGGACACCGCGGGCGGCGGCGGCAGGCACAGCCCGCCGCTGTATTCCTGTGCGGTACGCAGCCGCTCCTCGCGCACCCGCGGGATCGACACATCCAGTGGAGTCTGGCCCGGCTGCAGGATGCGGGCATCGAAATACACCAGATGGCGCAAGCGCTCGGGAATGCGGTCGGCCGCGCCGGTGATCGGCATGCCTCCGAAGCTGTGGCCGACAAGGACGACGTCCGACAGGTCCTCGGCCTCGATATGGTTGACCAGGTCCAGGACGAAGGTTTCGAGGGTGATGTGCTTCGACATCAGATGCCTGCGTTCGCCCAGTCCGGTCTGCGTCGGCGTCGTCACGCGGTGTCCACCGCGGCGCAGGATGTCGGCGACCCGCACCCAACACCAGCCGCCATGAAACGCCCCATGCAACAGAACGAAGCTACGTTGGCCCGTCATGACATTTCGCCTTTTTGTAGTTCAAGCGGAAGCGTGACGCGGAACCATCGTCCTCGCAACCAATCAGCACCGGGCGAACCGGGTTATCCTTGCCGCGTTGCCGCCATCAGCGCGTCCACCGACGCCATCGTGTCGAGCTGCCACACCGCGGCCGTGATGGCATCGACCGATCCTGGAAACGCGCCGAACCGGGCGAGATCGGCCAGCTTCGCCTCGATCTCCTGATCGGAAAGCGGGTGCTCCAGACTGCCCCTCGGATGCAGCACGGTCGATTCCAGCACGCGACCATCGGTCATGCGCAAGGTCGCTGTCGCGGCACCGCGCGGACTGTCGGGGTCCAGCCTCGCCTGAGTGATCGCCCGCAGCGCAACGACGGCCGGATCGTGCACCGTCGCATCCGAGAACGCCGTCAGTCCGGCCGCACCGAACAGGAAAGAGACCGCGGCGCAATGATGGATGCTGACCCGCGCATCCCGGTCGTTGGTCACCACCCGGTCGCCGCGATCCAGCAGAAGCTGGTCGCCAGAGATGGTGATGCCGGCGATCTCCACCGCGGTCACGGCATGATCCCGCCGCAGCGCAAGGCACGCATCGATCACCGCATGCATCACGATGCCGCAGGGATAGGGTTTGTAGGTGTTGCTCAGCATCTCCCACCGCGCGCCCAGCCCATCCGTCACCTCGGCAACCTCCGGCGCATCGCCCATCGCGCGGGCCCAGCCGAGCGCGCCTTCGATCGCGGCGGGGGCGGCAGTGTAGCCCTGTTCCGCCAGCAAGGCCGCGAACAATCCGTTGCGGGCCGCATTGCCCACGCTCACGTTCTTCGCCGCGCTCGGCAGGTTTTCCACCAGACCGGCAGACTGGCTGGCGGCGATGCCCAGTGCGTGCCAAGTCTGTCCGGCGTTCAGGCCCAGCAGTTTGGCGCCCGCCGCGGCAGCGCCGAATATGCCGCAGGTCGAGGTGATATGCCATCCGCGTGCGTAATGACCGGGCGAGACGGCATTGCCGATCCGGCACTCGACCTCTGCGCCCAGGATGAACGCGTGCAACACGGCGGCGCCGGACAGCTTGCGTTGTTCCGCGAGCGCAAGCACGGCCGGGGCGACCGGCGCGGTGGGATGGATGACGGTGCGCAGATGGGTATCGTCATAGTCCAGCAGATTGCCGGCGATGGCGTTGATGAAGGCGGCGCCGAGCGGATCGAGTTTTTCCGGGCGGCCAATGAGCGAGACGGTGTCGGCGCCGGATAGCGGGATGAGCACGCGCAGGGCCATCTCGATCGGCGGGGTGCGTGCGACGCCGAGCGCGCATCCGATGAAATTCAGCAGTGAGCGCCGGCCTTCATGCCGCAGCCGCTCCGGCAGATCGCTCCAGCGTGACTCTGCGACGAAGCGCGCCAGTCGTTCACCGACAAAGCCCGAGCCAGTCTGCGATGCCATGGTAATCATTCTCCAGCCGGCGTGGGATTCGGGCGGTTTTCATGTGGTTCGGCGCCCGGTGTCCGTTCGTGAGCCGGACATGGCGAGAACGGGACTGGGTTACAGTCGCATGGCCCACCCTGACCCGGCAATTCCACCGTCCGCTGCGTGGGTCGGGGTTGGAAGCGGGATGGACCGCTGCCGAAGCTCACAAGAAAATCTGCCATCGCGTGTCGGACCGGCAAAGCCTCGTTCGTCCTCGGGGCGTGGATCGGCACGTCGTGGGAGCAAGGGTCATGTCGCAACCATCTGGAACCGCTGAACCCGTCTCGGGCAGTCATGCGGCGTCGAAGCACCAGATACGCGCCAGCCGCACCATCGCCGGTGCGGGTCCCGTCCTGCGTTGCGGGTCGGCCACAGTCGGTGGCCCTCGCGTGCCGGACGGCTTCCAGTTTCAGCTCACCCGTGCCGATCATGCCGGTTCGGTCCGGCGGCCGATCGGCGGCAACCTCCGTTCCCTCAACTCACAAGGATAAGCGAGCATGCCCAACACCGTACGCCTGCACCGCGTGCTGGCCACCAGCCCGGAGAAAGTCTATCGCGCGTTCCTCGAGGCGGATGCGCTGGCGAAATGGCTTCCGCCCAACGGCTTTGCCTGCACGGTGCATCATCTGGAGCCGAAAGTCGGCGGCACGTTCAAGATGTCCTTCCGCAACTTCACGACCGGCAACAGCCACGACTTTGGCGGCGAATATGTCGAGCTCGTGCCGGGCGAACGCCTGCGCTACACGGACAAGTTCGATGATCCCAACCTGCCCGGCGAGATGCAGGTGACGGTGGCATTGAAGAAAGTATCCGTCGGCACCGAGGTGGATATTGTGCAGGCGGGCGTGCCGGACGTCATTCCGGTCGAGGCGTGTTATCTCGGTTGGCAGGAGTTGCTGCGCAACCTGGCAAGGCTCGTCGAGCCCGAAATCACTCAATAGCGCATCCGGCAAGAGCGCATCCGGGTCGATGCGGATTGATACCGGACCATGTGGTCGAGACTCATGAGGAAAATTCGATGTCCGCAAAAATCATCACCTGTCTGTGGTTCGACCGCGGCGAGGCACGGAAGGCAGCGGAATTCTACGCGGCCACGTTTCCCGACAGTCATATCGGGCACGTGCTTCACTCGCCATCCGCCTACCCTGGCGGTGAACAGGAAAGCGAGTTGACCGTCGACTTCACCGGTACTCGGCCAGGCCTTCGTCGGTCTGAACGGCGGCCCCATGTTCACGCCGAACGAGGCAGTGAGCTTTCAGGTGATGACCGACGATCAGGCAGAAACCGACCGCTATTGGAATGCGATCGTCGAGAATGGCGGCAGCGAAAGTGCGTGCAGCTGGTGCAAGGACCGCTGGGGGTTTTCCTGGCAGATCGTGCCGCGGGTCCTGATTGCCGCGCTGAAGGATCCGGATCGCGCCGCCGCGAAGCGGGCGATGGAGGCCATGATGACCATGCACAAGATCGACATCGCCAAGATCGAGGCTGCACGCGCAGGCCAAGCGGCGGAGTGACATCGACCGTCACCGCCTCGTGGTTCGGTTGCGAGGAGAAGTTCCACGCAAGCCGCCGCGGCCGCCGCAGCACAACCATTCCAACTCCGATCTGCTCTCCCTGTTGAGCAGTCGCCTTTGGCGGCAGGGTGCGATTGTTCGCCCGGTTTGGTTCCTGCCGCAGCAGAAGCAAAGCTCTCAACACGGAGGCAGAACGAGAGCCACGGGAGGGCCACGGAGTTGGGGATTGCCCCAGGCCGAGGTGTAGTCACCGACTTTGCGGCGCTCCATGGGTCTCGTTCCTCCCCGTGCTGAAATACTTTGCTTCGCCGCGGTTCCCGCCGCACCAGGGGCGTTCTCGCCCTCGCCACCGACCGCCTGTCGCCGCACACCAGGCGATGACCCCGGCTCCCCAAGCAAGCGGGTTCCCTTTTCCGCCCAGGCATGCTGCACTGCACAACTCACGCCCAGCCCCTGCACGCTCCACCCGCAGGGGCACGGACGGGCCGCTGCGATGAGGAGACGTGCGCATGAGCAGCCTGCCCAAGATCGCAGTCATCGGCACCGGCGGCACCATCTCCGGGGTCGGCCGCGACCGGCTCGACTTCTACGAATACGGCACCTCCGGCCGCTTCATGCATGTCGAGGAACTGATCGCCGGCGTGCCGGAACTGCCGCGCGTCGCCGAGGTGCTGCCGATCCGCTACAAGAACATCGGCAGCGGCAGCATCGGCCCGGACGACTGGCTGGCCCTGTTCGGCATCATCCACGACACCGTCGCCGCCGATCCCACGCTCGCCGGCATCGTGGTCACCCACGGCACCGCAACGCTGGAGGAAACCGCCTATTTCCTCAATCTGACGGTGAAGGTGGCGGTGCCGGTCGTGGTGGTGGGGGCCATGCGGCCGTCCTCCGCGCTGGGCGCCGATGGCGGTCTGAACCTGCTGAACGCGGTACGCGTCGCCGGCTCCCCCCAGGCGCGCGGGCTCGGCGTGCTGGTCGTGCTGAACGACGAGATCAATGCCGCGCGCGACGTCACCAAGACCTCGAACTACCGGGTGCAGACCTTCGTGTCGCGCGATTTCGGGCTGCTTGGCTATGCCGATCCGGACACCGTGAAATTCTATCGGCGGCCGCTGCGCCGCGCGGCGCCGGACACCGAGTTCGACGTGGCCGGACGCGCCGACCTGCCGCGGGTCGACATCGTCCCGGCCTACGCCGGCGCCGACGCGGCCCTGGTGGAAGCCGCGGTGCAGGCCGGTGCGAAAGGCATCGTCTCCGCGGGCTTCCCCTCCGGTTCGCCATCGCCGGCCCAGAAGGAAGCACTGAAGGCGGCCGCTCGGGCCGGCGTCGCGGTGGTGCAGTCCTCCCGCTCCGGCAGTGGCCGGGTGATCGACGACAAGGTGGCGCTGCGCGACGCCGGTTTCGTCGCGGCCGACAGCCTGACCCCGCAGAAAGCGCGCATTCTGCTGATGCTCGCACTGACCGTCACCAGCGACGCCGACGAGATCCGCCGCATGTTCGACACGTATTGAGCCAGGAGACGCCAGATGAGCCAGGCCGCGACCATCCCCGCCAGCACCACGCCGCCGGCCGCAGTGCCGGACGATCGGCTCACCGTGCGTCCGCTCGGGCCGACCTTCGGCGCGGAGGTCCGCGGGATGCCGATCCATGGCGATGTGCGGCCGGAACTGCTGATGGAATTCGTGGCCCTGCTGCACCGCTACCGCGTGCTCGTCGTGCCGGACCTGGCGCTCGATCCCGCGGACCAGATGGCGTTCAGCCGGCGGTTCGGCCCGTTGGAGATCCATAGCCGCTTCACCAACACCCTGCCCGCGCATCGCGAGGTGTTCTGCGTCGGCAACGTGGAGCGCGACGGCATGAAGGCCGCGTTCTCCCGCGGCGTGGAGCAGTGGCACGCCGACAGCTCCTACCGCGCGGTCCCCAGCGACGCGTCGCTGTTCTACGCGGAGATCGTGCCGGATGAAGGCGGCGACACCTGGTTTGCCGATGCGACCGCCGCTTATCGCGCGCTGGACGCGGCAACCCGCCAGCAGATCGACGGCCTGCACGCGGAGCACTCGCTGGAGACGCTGCGCCGGTGGGGCGACCGGCACAACCCCGATCGCAAATCGGACAATTCCCAGTCCACACCGTTTCCGCCGACCCGGCAGCCATTGGTCCGCGTCCATCCCGCCACCGGCGCGCGATCGCTGTATCTGTGTCCGGCGGTGATCAGCCACATCGAAGGCATGACGCCGGATGCGGGGGCCGCGCTGATCGAGCGCCTGACCGCGCACACGACCCAGCCGCGCTTCGTCTACCGCCATCGCTGGCAGCGCGGCGACCTGGTGATGTGGGACAATCGGGCGGTGCTGCACACGGCGAGCCTGTTCGACCACACCCGCTATCAGCGGCTGATGTACCGCACCACGGTGGCCGGCGGCGCGCCCCTGCTGGCGCTCTGACGCCACCCGCACCGCGGCCCGCCAGCACCGCGTGACCGCGATTTCATTGACTGGCTGATCAACGCCGGGCCTCGCCGGCCCGCGTAAGGGGCCGGAGGATGCCAACGCCCCGCGTCGCCGCAGCCGGTCGAGCGTCCAACCCAGGGCCATTGCATTTGACCCGGCATCGGCGCCGGCAGCCTGGCTGAGAACGCCCTGTCCGCCGCGAACCCAGCAAGCAGGATTTTTCACCACGGAGGCAGAACGAGGGCCACGGGGGGCCACGGAGTCGGTGATTACACCACGGCCGTCACGTGATCACCGACTCCGTGGCCCTCCGTGCCCTCGTTCTGCCTCCGTGGTGAATGCTTCACTTTCGCCGCGGCTGGCACCAGACCGCGCTTGCGTTCCCGCCTTTGCCACCAAGTGCGAGGGCCCTGCACTCAACCTGCACCCAACCCCGCACCGCTTGCCGATGGCGAAACCGGACCGCTATGAGTGTGACATCTCCTGTCCCGGCACTCGCCCATCCAACCCGTCCCCAGCCGGCGCGATCGCCCCACCCGGACCCGACACCCCGATGCACCCGATCCTGTTCACCCTGTTCGGCTATCTGCTCGGCTCGATCCCGTTCGGCCTGCTGCTGACCCGCGCCGCCGGGCTGGGCGATATCCGTGCCATCGGCTCGGGCAATATCGGCGCCACCAACGTGTTGCGCACCGGCAGCAAGAAGCTCGCCGCGGCGACCCTGCTGCTGGATGCCGGCAAGGGAGCCGCTGCCGTGCTGCTGGCCCACGCCCTGGCGGATCTTCCGTTTCGCCATGATGCCGCGCTCTGGGCCGGTCTCGGCGCGGTGGTCGGCCATCTGTTCCCGGTCTGGCTTGCCTTCCGCGGCGGCAAGGGCGTCGCCACCGGCTATGGCGTGCTGATCGCCGCCGCCTGGCCGGTCGGGCTGGCCGCCGGCGCGGTCTGGCTGATCGCCGCGAAACTCCTGCGGATTTCCTCGCTCGCCGCCCTGCTGTCCTTCGCGCTGGCCCCGGTTTTCGCCTGGGCACTGGCCGATTCCGGCGTCGTTAAGCTGACGTTGGCGATTGGTGTGCTGGTGTTCATCGGCCACCACGCCAATATTCGCCGCCTGCTGGCCGGTACCGAACCACGGATCGGCCGGTCAGGCCATCAGGACAACGAACAACGGGCGTAGCGCTGGTCCGCTGGCACCACCGCCGGCGGCACAGAAGGATCGCCGCGTGATCAACACGGTCTCGACCAACACGGTCTCTCCACCGCACGACATTGTCGCCCGCCTGCGCCTGGCCCGGGTCGAAGGGGTCGGCCCGATCGCCTATCGACGCCTGATCCAGCGCTACCGATCCGCCGCCGCGGCGCTGGACGCGCTGCCGAACCTGCTGCGCGGCCGCCCCTCGCCGCCGGCCATTCCCGACGCCCGGAAGATCGAGGCCGAGGTCGCCGGCGTGGAACGCCTGGGCGCGCGGCTGCTGGTGCTGGGCGAACCCGGCTACCCGCCGCTGCTGGCCCTGTTGGAGGACGCGCCCCCCGTGCTCACGGTGCTGGGCGACCCGGCCATCCTTTCCCATTCCGCCGTGGCGGTCGTCGGCGCACGCAACGCCTCGGCCAACGGCCAGCGCATCGCCGAACAACTGGCGGCGGAACTCGCGCACGGCCTGATCGTGGTGTCCGGCATGGCCCGCGGCATCGACGCCGCCGCCCACCGCGCCGCCATGACCGCCGGCCGCACCGTCGCGGTGGTGGCCGGCGGACTGGATAGTCCTTACCCGCCCGACCACACCGATCTGCAACGCCAGATCGCCGAGAATGGCGCCGTTGTGGCCGAGGCCCCGCTCGGCACCGCCCCGCAAGCCCGGCATTTCCCCCGGCGCAACCGGATCATCGCCGGCCTGTGCCTCGGCGTCGTGGTGGTCGAGGCCGCCCTGCGCTCGGGCAGCCTGATCACGGTGCGGATTGCCCAGGACCTGGGGCGGGAGGTGTTCGCCGTGCCCGGCTCGCCGCTCGATCCGCGCTCGCATGGCAGCAACGACCTGATCCGCCAGGGCGCGGTGCTGACCGAATCCGCCGCCGACGTGCTGACCCACCTGCCCGACATGCCGACCCACGCATCGTTTGCCCCTCAATCTCATGGTTTCGCCGAACCGATGGTCGAGCCACCGGAACCGCCTCTGGACCTTGGCCGGGCGAAAGCCCAGCTACTCGACCTGCTGGGCCCTTCCCCCACACAGGTTGACGATCTGGTGCGGCGCTGCCAGTTCTCGCCGGCTGCCGTCATGGTAGCATTGCTGGAACTGGAACTCGCTGGCCGTGTAGAGGCACTGCCAGGGAACCGGGTTGCGCTGCTCGCGGATGTAGAGTCGCTAGGACAAAAATGACCGACGTTGTCGTCGTCGAATCTCCGGCCAAGGCCAAAACCATCAACCGGTACCTCGGTACCGGCTTCACCGTGCTGGCCAGTTTCGGCCATGTGCGCGATCTGCCGCCGAAGGACGGCTCGGTTCGCCCCGAGCAGGACTTCGCGATGGATTGGGAGTCCGACGCCCGCGGCGATCGCCAGGTATCGGCCATCGCCAAGGCGCTGAAAGGCGCGCGCACACTGTACCTGGCCACCGACCCGGACCGTGAGGGCGAGGCGATCTCCTGGCACGTCAAGGCGATGCTGGGGGAAAAGCACGCGCTGAAGGGCGTCGACGTCCGCCGCGTCACCTTCAACGAGATCACCCGCACCGCCGTGCGCTACGCCATGGCGCATCCGCGCGACCTGGACCAGCCGCTGATCGAGGCCTATCTGGCCCGCCGCGCGCTGGACTACCTGGTGGGCTTCACCCTCTCCCCGGTGCTGTGGCGCAAGCTGCCCGGCAGCCGCTCCGCCGGCCGGGTGCAATCCGTCGCGCTGCGGCTGATCTGCGAACGCGAAGCCGAGATCGAGATCTTCCGGGCGCGCGAATACTGGACCGTCGAGGCGGAGTTCCTCACCCCGACCGGCGCGCCGTTCACCGCGCGGCTGACCCATCTGGACGGCAAACGACTCGACCAGTTCGACCTCAACAACGAAGCGCTGGCGATGCGCGCCAAGACGGCGGTGGAGGGAAGCAGCTTCACCGTCGGCTCGGTGGAGCGCAAGCGGGTCAAGCGGAACCCGCCGCCCCCGTTCACCACCTCGACCCTGCAGCAGGAAGCCTCGCGCAAGCTGGGCTTCGGCGCCCAGCAGACCATGCGCCTGGCGCAGCAGCTCTACGAAGGTGTGGAAATCGGCGGCGAGACCACCGGCCTGATCACCTATATGCGGACCGACGGCGTGCAGATGGCGAAGGAGGCGGTGTTCGCCATCCGCGACCATGTCAAGGACTCCTACGGCAACCCTTACCTGCCGGCCGCGCCGCGTGAATACCAGAGCAAGATCAAGAACGCCCAGGAAGCGCATGAGGCGATCCGCCCGACCGACGTGACCCGAACGCCGGACTCGGTCGCCGGCGAGCTGAACACCGACCAGCGCCGACTGTACGAGCTGGTGTGGAAGCGCGCCGTCGCCTCCCAGATGCAGTCCGCCGAACTGGACCAGGTCGCGGTCGAGGTGACCAACGGCAAGGGCCTGAAGCTGCGCGCCACCGGCTCCATCGTCGCTTTCGATGGCTTCCTGAAGTTGTATCGGGAAGACACCGACGATACCGCAGAAGGCGCTGCGGCCGAGGACGACAACCGCATGCTGCCGCCGATGGCGGAGCGCGATCCGCTGAAGCGCGGCCTGGTGAACGCGCTGCAGCATTTCACCCAGCCGCCGCCCCGCTACTCCGAAGCCTCCCTCGTCAAGAAGATGGAGGAGCTCGGCATCGGCCGGCCGTCCACCTACGCCTCCATCCTGACCGTGCTGCAAGACCGCAAATATGTCCGGCTGGAGAAGCGCCGCTTTATCCCGGAGGATCGCGGCCGACTGGTGACCGCCTTCCTGGTGAGCTTCTTCGAACACTACGTGGACACCGGCTTCACCGCCGCGCTGGAAGAAAAGCTGGACGACATCTCCGCCGGCCAGCTCGACTGGCGCGTGGTGATGCATAATTTCTGGGAGGAATTCTCCAAGGCGGTCGAACAGACCCGCGACCTCAAGATCAGCGACGTGATCGCGGCGCTGGACCAGGATCTCGGCCCGCATTTCTTCCCGCCGCGCGAAGACGGCTCCGACCCCCGCGTCTGCGCCGCCTGCGGCACCGGCCGGCTGGGCCTGAAGCTCGGCCGCTATGGCAGCTTCATCGGCTGCTCCAACTACCCCGCCTGCCAATACACCCGCCGTCTCGCGATCGAGACCGGCGACGATAACGGCGAGACGCTGAAGGAAGGCATGCGGGTGCTGGGCCAGCATCCCGACAGCGGCGAGGACATCACCGTGCGCCGCGGCCCGTACGGGCTATACGTCCAGCAGGGCGAGGCCAGCGAGGAAAAGAAGGCCCCGAAGCCGAAGCGAACATCGTTGCCGCGCGGTATGGACGGCGACCAGATCACGCTCGACCAGGCGCTGGGCCTGCTGTCGCTGCCGCGGCTGATCGGCGTGCATCCGGAGACCAAGGACAATATCGAGGCCGGCATCGGCCGGTTCGGCCCCTATGTGCGCATGGGCGCGGTGTTCGGCTCGCTCGATCGCGACGACGACGTGCTGGCGATCGGCATCAACCGCGCGGTGGACCTGCTGGCGAAGAAGCTGGCCAGCGTGCGCACCCTGGGTCCGCATCCCGGCGACAAGGAGCTGGTGTCGGTGCGCAAGGGCCGGTTCGGACCCTATGTGCAGCACGGCAAGACGGTGGCCAACCTGGCCCGCGGCGTGTCGATGGACGACATGACGCTGGAAGACGCCGTGGCGCTGCTGGCCGAGAAGGGCAAGCAGCTACGGCCGCGCGGCGCGGCCGGGCGGCGCGGACGAGGCGCGACCGCGAAGACCGCGGCGGGGGAAGGTGCCGAGGCGCCCCAGAAGCAGGCTTCTGCCCGCAAGAGCCCGGCAGGCCACAAGACGGCTGCCAAGGACGCGGCACCAGGGCGGCGGACATCCACCGCAAAACGGGCCTTGGGGGCCAAGTCCGCCAGCGCCAAGCGAGCCGCGCCCCCGAAGATGGCGGGCGCGAAGCAGGCGGCCGCGAAACCTGCCGCCAAGGCCAAGGCAAAAGCCAAGCCGGCCAAGAAGAAGGCCAGCAGAGCCGCGACCAGCCGCAACGCCGCCGAATAAGTCCGGCCCGCTCCACAGCCCACTCCCGTCTTGGCCGAGCCTGACCCGGCCATCTACACCGGAACGATCGGGTCGCGCAGCACACGCTGCATGCTCTTTCTTGCGCAGATGGCCTGTCAGGGCCGGCCAGGACGGGGCGTGAGCAGCGCGCAGACGGCGTCCGCCGAACCGGATCGGCGGATCGCCGCCTGGGTCACCCCTCGCCGGGCGGGATCTGATTCTCCGGGATCACGGATACCCCGGCATTCGGCGTGGCATCGATGCGAACACCGTTCGGCGCACAGGCCGCCAGTCCCAGGGTCAGCACAGCAATCGCCGCCAGCGCCAAGGCTTTCATATCCGCATCTCCTTGCTCGGGGGCGCCGCGCACCGCCGCCCGGTCCGACGTCGCGGCGCCGGCCGGGCCGCGCACACCGCGCCACCCCATCACATCCACACGCCGATCTGGTGCGCAGCACCGCAGGCGCCAGCCCGCCGGCGATCGCGCATCCCGGACGTGACCGCTCTGACGAAGACCTGACCAGCCGCCTGTTGGCCAGCAGCCATTCCTGTCCCATTCTGCGATCGCATACAGACAGACGAGGAGCGGACATGGCGGGCGAAACGCTGCACGAAGACCGGAGCATCCTGACCCCGGAAATCCTCGACCGGCACCGAGCCCTGTCCACCATCATGGAGGAGCTGGAGGCGATCGACTGGTACGACCAGCGCATCCAGGCCGCCGGCAACCAGGAACTGGCCGCGATCCTCACCCACAACCGGGAGGAGGAGAAGGAGCACGCCTCGATGCTGCTGGAATGGATCCGCCGCCACGATCCCGGCTTCAACAAGCAGCTCCGCGCTCAATTGTTCAGTGAAGGCCCGATCCACGAGACCGAGGAGCCGAACGGCGGCCCACAGCCCGCGCCCGCAGGCGACGGCAGCCTCAGCATCGGCAGCCTGCGGGGAAGCTGAACCATGAATCATCTGTTCCGCGAACTGGCCCCGATCTCCGCCACCGGCTGGAGCGAGATCGAGAAAGAGGCCACCCGCACGCTGAAGACCACGCTGGCCGGCCGCAAGCTGGTGGATTTCGTGGGCCCGAAGGGCTGGGATGCCTCCTCCGTCAGCCTGGGCCGCAGTGAGCCGATCACCCCGCCGCCCGGCAGCGACGCCGAGGCGCGGGTGCGCCGCATCCTGCCGATGGTGGAGCTGCGTATCCCGTTCGAACTGGCGCGCAGCGAGCTGGACGCGATCGACCGCGGCGCCAAGGACCCGGACATGGACCCGGTGATCCAGGCCGCGCGCCGCATCGCCATCGCCGAGGATCGGGCGATCTTCCACGGTCACCTGGCGGCCGGCATCCGTGGCCTGTGCGAGACCAATGTCACGCTGGGTCTGGGGGAGGATGTCACCTCCTACCCGGTGCTGATCGCGACGGCTGTCGGCAAGCTGCGCGACCGCGGCGTCGGCGGCCCCTATGCCGTCGCGCTGAGCGAGCGCTGCTACACCCAGCTCACCGAATCCACGCAGTCCGGCTATCCGGTGCTGGAGCATGTCCGCCGCCTGGTGGACGGGCCGCTGGTCTGGGCGCCCGGGCTGGACGGCGCGGTGGTGGTCTCGCTGCGCGGCGAGGACTTCGAACTGACCGTGGGACAGGATTTCTCCCTCGGCTACGTGTCGCACAGCACCGAGACGGTGAAGCTGTATCTCGAGGAGAGCTTCACCTTCTGGAACATCACGCCCGAAGCGGCGGAACCGCTGGCAACCGAGGACTGACCGGCGGCCGGCTGATCCCTGGAATCGGCTTTCGGCCGCGACTTCCAGGGGGCGGCAGGATCGGGGAGGCGGGAGGATCGGGCACTGCCGTCGAGGCCATGCGAGCCCGGTCGGTGATACGGCGGAGCGTGCGCAGGGGCCGAACACGATGGCCAGGAAGATGACCGACCCCGCCCTGCTCCGGCCGAGCTTGGTCCGGCCGAGCTTGGTGCGGCCGAGCTTGGTCCGGCCGAGCTTGGTCCGGCCATCTTCCCCGCGACTCGGGTCCCGCCGGCGGCGGCCTCAGGACCTGGACTTGCCCTGGCGCTTTCGAGCCGGGCCATGGGCGTTTTCCAGGTTCAGCGCGGTGTCGATCAGCGCCAGGTGCGAAAACGCCTGCGGGAAATTACCCAACTGGCAGCGGTTTGCTGGGTCGTATTCCTCGGCCAGCAGACCAACATCGTTGCACAGGCCCAGCAGTCTCCGGAACAGTGTGCGCGCCTCGGCACGACGGCCCTGCAGCACCAGATTATCCGCGTACCAGAAGCTGCAGGCGAGGAACACGCCCTCGCCGGCTGGCAGCCCGTCGACGCCCTGGTGTGATCGGTAGCGCTGCACCAGACCGCCCGCCATCAGCTCCCGCTCGATTGCGGCGACGGTGCCCAGGATGCGCGGATCCTCCGCCGGCAGGAACCCGACCAGCGGCAGCAGCAGCAGGCTGCCGTCCAGCTCGTCGGTGTCGTAGTGCTGCACGAAGCTGTTCTTCGCGGCATTGAAGCCGCGTTCGCATACCTGGTGGTGGATGTGCGATCGCACCGCCCGCCACCGCTGCAACGGCGCCGGCAGATGGAACTCCTCGGCGCCGCGGATCGCGCGGTCCATCGCGACCCAGGCCATCACCTTCGAGAAGGTGAAATGGCGCGGCCCGCCCCGGACCTCCCAGATACTCTCGTCGGGTTGCTGCCAGATCTCCTCCAGGTGGTGGACCAGCGTGCTCTGCAGGTCCCAGCTCTCCTTCGGAACAACCAGCCCGGCCTGCACCTCCTGATACAGCGCATCCAGCAGCTCGCCGTAGACATCGAGCTGAAGCTGGGTGCTGGCGGCATTGCCGACCCGGACCGGACTGGCACCGCGATAGCCGACAAGCCACGGCACGTCGCGCTCCTGGATCCAGCGCTCACCGGCCAGGCCGTACAGCGTCTGCACCTGGTTCGGCATCCCGGCCACGCTGCGGCGCAGCCAGGCGCCCCAGGCCTTCGCTTCCTCGCGATAGCCGGCATGCATCAGCGCGAGCAGCGTGAAGGTCGCGTCGCGCAGCCAGCAGAACCGATAGTCCCAGTTGCGCGTGCCGCCCGGAAATTCCGGCAGGGAGGTCGTGGGCGCCGCCACCAGCCCGCCGGTGGGCTCGTAGCTCAGCGCCTTCAAGGTGATCAGCGAGCGCTGGACGGCGTCGCGAAATTCGCCGCGATAGCTGCAGCGTCCCGACCATTCGGTCCACCAGGCCGCGGTCTGCTGCAGCGCCTGGTCGGCATCCGGCGGTTCCGGCGGCGGCAGATGGGAGGGCGCATGGATCATGGCAAAGCGCACGCGCTGGCCGGCCGCGACCGTGAAATTGGCAACACTGGTCAGGCCCTCGCCACGCAGGGTGGTGTCGCTGCGCAGCACCACCTGGTGCTGACCTGCAACGGCGCACAGCCCGGTGCGATGCTGCAGCCGCGTCACCCACGGCACCGCGGCGCCGTATTCGAACCGCAACGCGAGATCGAACCGCATGGCCACGCGGCCCGTTCGGCCTTCGACGATGCGCACCAGGGAATCGGCCTCCGGCGGCATGAAGTCGATCAGGGCCACGCTGCCTGCATCGGTATCGAACACGGTCTCCAGCACCAGCGTGCCCGGCCGGTAGTGGCGGCTGATCCGGATCACCGGATCAGCCGGCATGATCCGCCAGCGGCCGTTCTCCGGCGTGCCGAGCAGTGCAGCGAAACAGGCATCGCTGTCGAAACGCGGCCAGCAGAGCCAGTCGATGGCACCGCTGCGGCTGACCAGGGCGGCCGAACGGCAGTCGCCGATCAGGGCATAGTCGGCGATCGGCGGCGGCAGCTCTTCCTCGGCGGCCTGGTCCTGCCCGGCATCGCGTGGTGCGCCCGACCGAAGGTCCCGGAAGCCGGCCTCACGGTCATTCGCCATCAGTTGGCTCGCCCCCATACGCGCGTGCCGTTATTGACGGTGCAGTAGCAGGAGGTGCCCGGTGCGACGGCATGTTCCATCGGGCAGACATAGTTTTGCGCGTAGCAGGATTGGCGCTGCGGTGCCGGCGCCAGGGCACGCGGTGGCATGTACACCGTCGGTGGCGGCGGATAGGTCACGGCGGCGGCGGATAATATACCGGTGGTGGCGGATAGTACACCGGCGGCGGAGGATAATACACCGGTGGCGGATAGGCAGGCGCCCCGAAATACAGTGGGAAACCAAACCCCACGAACACGCGGGCCTGCGCTGGACCGGCGGGCAGCGACACGACGAGCAACCCGGCGCCAATCGCTGCCAGGCTGATCGGACGAAGCAGACGCTTCGGAGCGATGCGGATCATACGGACGAGTATGCCACGAACTATGTATCCGGATTGTGACTTCCCACCATGTCGGCGGGCGTCTCGCTGAACGCCAGTCACGCATCGGTGCGCAGGCCGGGAGGACGGGGACGCCGGGCACGGGGGCGGGGACGCCGGGGACCGGGGCGGTGGGGACCGGAGCGGTGGGGACCGGGGCGGTGGGGACCGGGGCGGTGGGAGCGTTGACGGCCCGCGATGCCGCTACTACTCACCGGTAGCCGCCGCGAAGCACAGGAGCACCTGCCATGGACCTGGCCTTCACCGATGAAGAGCTCGCCTTCCGTGAGGAAGCGCGCCACTTCTTCCGCACCGAGATCCCGCAATCGATCCGCGACAAGGTGGCCGAAGGCGAAGGGCTGACGCGCGACGACATGATCACCAGCCAGCGCATCCTCAACGCGCGCGGCTGGGCCACGCCGAACTGGCCGGTGCAATGGGGCGGCCAGGCTTGGTCGCCGGTGCAGGTGTATCTGTACCAGGACGAGTTGCAGCAGGCGAACGTGCCGCCGCCGATCGGCTTCAACGTCACCATGGTCGGACCGGTGATCGCGCAGTTCGGCAATGACGCGCAGAAGCAGCAATTCCTGCCGAAGACCGCCAACGCCGACATTTTCTGGTGCCAGGGATTCTCCGAGCCTGGATCAGGCTCCGACCTGGCGTCGCTGCGCACCCGCGCGGAACGCAAGGGCGACAACTACATCATCAACGGCCAGAAGATCTGGACCACGCTGGCGCAGTACGCCGACTGGATTTTCTGCCTGTGCCGCACCGATCCGGCGGCAAAGAAGCAAGAGGGAATTTCCTTCATCCTGGTGGACATGAAAACGCCGGGCATCACGGTGCGGCCGATCATTACCATCGATGGCGGGCGCGAGGTGAACGAGGTATTCTTCGACAATGTCGAGGTCCCCGCGGCAAACCTGGTCGGTCAGGAGAACAAGGGCTGGGACTATGCCAAGTTCCTGCTCGGCAACGAACGCACCGGCATCGCGCGGGTCGGCGCCTCCAAGGCCAAGGTGGCGCGCATCCGGCAACTCGCCGCGCAGGAACTGTCCGGTGATCGCCCGCTGATCGAGGATCCGCGCTTTTGCGAGAAGCTCACGGCGGTCGAGGTGGAGCTGAAGGCGCTGGAGATGACGCAGCTTCGCGTGGTCGCCGATGAGCGGAAACGCGAGAAGGGCCGGCAGAATCCGGCTTCCTCGATCCTGAAGCTGAAAGGCTCGGTCATCCAGCAGCAACTGACGGAATTGCTGATGGAGGTGGTCGGGCCCTATGTGATGCCGTACCAGCGGGAGTTCGACGGGCGCAACGAACCGACCATCGGGCCGGATTACGCGACCGAGGCGGCACCGATGTATTTCAACTACCGCAAAGTGTCGATCTACGGCGGCAGCAACGAAATCCAGCGCAACATCATTGCGAAGGCGATTTTGGGGCTGTGATGGACGATCCTGGCCGGTCTTGAGCCGGTCGTCTTCCCCGCGCCGGGACGAGCACGTCGCAACTGGCGCGATCGTTCGGGGTGAATGGCCGGGTCGGACCCGGCCATGACACGGGGGACCACCCGCGACGCGGGGGAACATTCGGGGGGACACCGCCGACTACGACCACGCCGACGACACGGGGATCACCCAGGACCGGGGACACCCACGAGACAGATGGGACCGAGGAAACCATGGACTTCGACCTGACCGACGACCAACGCCTGCTGAAGGACAGCGTCGATCGCCTGATCGCCGATCAGTACCAGTTCGAGCAGCGCAAGAAATACCTGGCCGAAGCCACTGGTTGGAGCGCCGCCGTCTGGCAGCACTACGCCGAACTCGGGCTGCTGGGACTGCCGTTCGACGAAACCCTCGGCGGCTTCGGCGGCGGTGCGGTGGAAACCATGATCGTCATGGAAGCGTTCGGTCGTGGCCTGGTGCTGGAACCGTATTTTCCCACGGTCATCCTCGGTGGCGGGCTGTTGCGCCGGGTCGGCAGCGACGCGCTGCGCACCGCGCTGGTGCCGCAGATCGTCTCCGGCGCGCTGAAACTCGCCTTCGCCCATGTCGAGCGGCATTCCCGCTACAATCTGGCCGACGTCGTCACCAGCGCGCGGCGCGACGGGGATAATTACGTGCTGAACGGCGCCAAGAGCGTGGTGCTGCACGGCGACAGCGCCGACCGCATCCTGGTCACCGCCCGCACCGGCGGCAGCCAGCGAGATCGCGGCGGGGTCGGGCTGTTCGTGGTCGACCCGTCAACGCCCGGCGTGACGCGCCGCGGCTACCCGACCCAGGACGGGCTGCGTGCCGCGGAACTTACGCTGTCCGACGTGCGCGTGGCCGCCGACGGCGTGCTGGGCAGCGATGTGCTGCCGGCGATCGAGCATGCGGTGGACGAGGCGATCGCCGCGCTCTGCGCCGAAGCGGTCGGCACCATGCAGGTGATGCATGACACCACGCTCGAATACCTCAAGACGCGGCAGCAATTCGGTCGCGCCATCGGCTCGTTCCAGGTGCTGCAGCACCGCTCGGTGGATATGCTGGTGGCGCTGGAGCAGGCCCGCAGCATGGCGATGTTCGCCGCGGTGATGGCGGGCGAGTTGGACGCAGCAGAGCGTCGGCGCGCGATCGCGGCGGCGAAGGTGCAGATCGGCCGCTCCGGCAAGCATATCGGCCAGGAGGCGATCCAGCTGCATGGCGGTATCGGCATGACGACCGAGTACAAGGTGGGTCACTACTTCAAGCGGATGACGATGATCGACCTGATGTTTGGCGATGCCGACTTCCACATGGCGACGCTGGCGCGCCTGGGCGGGCTGTTCGGCAAGACGCACGCTGCATAGGGTGCCGCCGGCGGGCGGTCGCACGCACCCGCCCAGTGTGGTGGGAGGCAGCAAGGTTCGGGGCGTTGCCGCCGAACCCCTCGCCGGCGAACCTTCGCGCCGCACCTCGCCGCTGAACCCTCGAGCGAACCTCTCCCGCCTCCCGGTCATGGCTGGGCCTGACCCAGCCATCTACCCCTCAACGCCAGCGCGGGGCTCCGGCATCGTGACTCGGTCGCTCGGGAACGGATGGCGGGATCAAGTCCCATCGGCATCAGGATAAGCGCGCACGAAGGAGAAGCTCTCCCCCTCTTCTTGCCAGAAGGAGCGCCAGAGGGAGGGCCGGAGGAAAGGCGGGAGAAGGGCCGGTCGGCCCCGTTCCGCAGGTTTCCCTGCCCACCCGCACGAAGATGAAAAGCTTGTTTGGCGGCCACGCCCCCATCCCGCTGCCTGCGGGTCCAAGCCCGGTTATGTCGGGGAGGTTGCGACGCCCGCCCGCCCGGTCGGAACCGGCACCAAGTGGAACGGCTGCGGAAGAAGCGGGCTCTCCGCCGCGGCCACGCTAAAAATCGGTGTCATTCTGCAACTATAGCGTGCGATGCGGTACCTGGCCCATCACCTGATGGAAGGCGATCCACAGGATACACGCAATAGTTTCGGGGCCGCAGTGGCATCTCAGCAACGCATGACAAGTCTGCAAAAATTACGAGCCGTTTAACGCTTCCTCCGCCAGCCAGTTTCCGATACGGAATCACGTAATTGTAAGGGGGGAGACTGGTGACTTACCCAACCGCATTCGAGTTGGCCGATACGGCCCCGACGACCGGGACCTATGAGCTGATCAACCTGGCAGGTTCCAACACCTTTGTCCGCGTGCCGGTGTTCGAGGGCACAAACTTTCCTCCGGTGCCGCCGGGATGGTGCTGGCGGCTGGTTGGACGGGTGCTGCCCCCGGATTGATCTCGGCGCCACTGTCTGTCCGGCGTCGTTACCGCTACGCCCGCCGCGATGCGCGTCGGCGAAATTTTCACACCGTCCCGCACGCTGGCACCGGCTGCCGGCGGTTTGCGTGCAGCGGATGCGTGCGTCCGGCCGGTGACGCTGCCGCATCAGCCAACTTCATTTCCGGTCAGTCAGTCCGGCATGATCCGAGTCGTGCTGACACAGTCCCGTTCCACGGCCTCGCGCGCGAGATGCACGATGTGGTAGCGGCCAGCGATCCAGTCCTGGAACTGGTCGCGGTAATGCGGGCTGCCGGGCACGCCGGAATTGCCGATGTTCTGCACCGCCATGAACCGATCCGGCGCGGTGAAGTCGACCACGATGCGATATTCCGCCCCCGAACTGGCACCATGCGGCGGCAATTCGCCCCCGGTGTTGCGGATGGTGTGCGAGCCGCCATCCACCGGTGCCGGCCCGATATCCATCGCATCGCTCAGCACCGGCGACGATACCGGGTGGCGCCAATGCGCGATATGGACGCGTTCCCACTGCCATTGCGACGGATCGTCGCCCAACCGCGCGCGTAACGTCGCCACCGCCTGCTTCGCCACGGCGATCACCGCCGCGGCCACGCCGCCGGCGAAATAATCCACCGCCGCCCCTTCCAGCAGGCTGGTTGCCAGGCCGGTCTGCTGCGCGGTCAGGTCCAGCAACCGCGCCGGCAGATGCACCGCCAGGACATGCCGTGACCACAGCACCATGAACGTCTCGAACAAGGTCGGTGCGGTGGAATTGAGCGTATAGCGATAATCCCAACCGGCCAGCGCAGCAGCCAGCAGCGCGACCTCCGGATCGTCGCTGGCCGCGAGATGCGCGAGGATTGGTGGGCACCAGCGTTCGGCGCGGCAGTTCTTGACATCGTTTTGAAAGCGGACATTGGCGGCGTGATCCAGTGCAGCCCCTGCACCGAATGCCTGGTCGATCCGCACGCCGCGATGGCCCTGGGAATAGGCGCCATAGATCGGATAGTCGTAATCCGGCGCAACGATGCGTTGATTGGCACTGGCAACGTAGCCGCGCGCCGGGTTGTAGCTGCTGGGCAGCCCGTCGAACGGAATACAGCCCTGCCACTGATCCGCCGGATTGCCGGCATCGCGAAATCCCGGCGTGATCCGGCCGCGGATTGGTATCCGTCCGGCCATCTGATAGCCAATATTGCCGGCGCGATCGGCGTAGACGAAGTTGAACACCGCGACCGACCAGTCGCGTAGCGCGGTGCGGAAACTGGCCCAGTCCGTTGCGCGGGACACGCCGATGCTGGCGCGCAGATCATCCATGTGTTCGGCGCCAATCCAGCGCAGCGACAAAGGCGGATCGCCGCAATCGGTCACCGGGGTCAGCAGCGCATTCACCACCGGCCCGCGCACCGTGGTGCGAATCGTCTGCACATGCGCTGCCCCGCCCCGCACCGGGATCGTAACCTGGTGTTCTGTGAAGCCGCGCCAGGTCTGGCCATCGCGATAACGCCGGGCGTCGTGCGGATCGACCTCCTCGCGATACAGGTCGCGCGTCGAGGCCATGTTGTTGGTGATGCTCCAGGCGATCTTGCCGTTGCTGCCCCACCACATGCCGGGAAACCCGGGATGCCCGGCGCCGGCGGCATTGTCCTCCGGCCCGTGCAACGCGTATTCGTACCAGCTCGAGGGCACCCAGAACGGCTGGTGCGGATCGCCGCACAGCATCGTGCCGCCGCTGCCGGTCAGCCTGGCATGCAACGCCCAGTTATTGCTGCCGGTGGTGTCGTCCGTGCCGACGCCGGCAACACCAGCCACCGAAGCTGATGGAACCACCAGATTCTCAGACGCCTCCGGCGTCAGATACAGGGCCTGCAACGCCTCGGTCGGCAGGAACCGCGCCGCCTCTGCCGCGGCGAGCCGATCGATGCGGCCGTTGAGCGACCACCAGATGCCCCGTCCGATCGCCACCACGTCAGCGACGCTGAACGCCGTCGGCCGGTAGTCCAACAACTGGAACTCGACCGGCAGGTCGGAGCCGAACAGCGCGATCTGACGGTTGATGCCGGCGACGAACGCCTCGATCATGTTGCGCGTCGCAGCATCCATCGCGGCTGCGTCGCGCGCGGCGATCTGATCGATGCCAACCGTCAGATGCGCGATATCGCTGGCGAGATAGGACGCACCCAGGATCTCCGCCTGCCGCCCCTGCGCCCGCCGACGCAGCCGATCCATCTGCCACAGCCGGTCCTGGGCCATCGCAACGCCGAGTCCGAAGAACAGATCGGGCGTGGCGGAGGCGTAGATATGCGGCACGCCCGCACGATCGCGTTTGATCTCCACGGCCCCGCCGACCGCGGCGCCGATGGTCTGCTCGGCAAGCGCCGCATTGCGACGCAGCCAGGCATCGCGCGCCGGGACGAATTCCTGCGCAGACACACCGATCGCGCGACACAGTTCGTCCAATGGGCGTGCGTCACGCAGGGCATGCAGCAGGGTCCGATCATCAAACGACATGCGCGCTCCAATCGTGGTGGATTCCGCGGCACCCATCGAACTACGCTGCATCGCAGCACGCAAGTCCGGATGCCGGACGCGAAGGAGAATGCCCGGATGCGACGCCGCACATTGCTTGGATCTCTGCCCGCATTTGCCCTGGCGCGACCTGCACTCGCGCAGACCGGCGCGGCGCGCACGCTGCGCTTCGTCCCGCAGGCCAATCTCACCAGTCCGGACCCGATCTGGACCACCGCGAACGTCACCCGCAACCACGCCTATATGATCTGGGACACGCTGTACGGCCTGGACGCGGCACTGCAGCCGCAGCCACAGATGTGCGCAGGCCATGAGGTGTCGGATGATCGTCTCATCTGGCGATTCACTCTGCGCGACGGCCTGCTGTTCCATGACGGCAACAAGGTGCGTGCGATCGATTGCGTCGCCTCACTGGCGCGCTGGAGTAAGCGCGACACGTTCGGTCAGATCGTCGGCTCCCGGCTGGCGGAGATGCGGGCACTGGACGACAAGCGGTTTGAACTGCAGTTGACCAAGCCGTTCTCGCTGCTGACCCAGGCCATCGCCCTCAACAATGCGTTCATGATGCCGGAACGGGTGGCGAAGACCGACCCGTTCAAACAGATCGACGAAATTATCGGCAGCGGACCATTCCGTTTCGTACGTAACGAATGGGTCGCTGGGTCGCGCGCGGTCTACACAAGGTTTGCCGAGTATCAGCCGCGCACTGAGGCGCCCAGCTTCACCGCCGGTGGCAAGGTGGTGCATTTCGATCGGGTCGAATGGCAGATCATGCCGGACCCCGCTACCGCGGGCGCCGCTTTACAGGCAGGCGAGGTGGATTGGGTGGAGCAGCCGCTGATCGACCTGCTGCCTCTGTTGCGCAGCAACGCGGAGCTGAAGGTGGAGACCAACAATCCGTTCGGTGTGGTCGGCGTGATCGTGTTCAATCATCTGCAGCCGCCATTCGACAATGTGAAGCTGCGTCGCGCTTTGCTGCCGGCGGTCGACCAGTCGGAATATGTCGCCGCGGTGATGGGCGGTGAGAGCAGCTCCGCGCAGACCGGCATCGGCGTGTTCACCATCGCCTCGCCGCAGGCCAACACCGCGGGGCTGGAGGTGCTGACCGGTCCGCGCGACATCGCGCATGCCAGGCAACTGATGAAGGAGTCCGGCTACCACAACGAACGCGTGGTGTTGCTGTCGCCGTCGGATTATCCGTCGTTGCAGGCGGTCGCGCAGGTCACCAACGAGGTCTACAAGCGCGTCGGTCTGAACGTGGAATACGCCAGCACGGATTGGGGCACGGTGATCTCGCGCCGCGCCAGCAAGGAGCCGGTGGAGAATGGCGGCTGGAGCACCTTCGTTACCACGGCCGACGGGCTGGGCCTGGCCAACCCGATCGGCAACAACATGATTCGTGGCGCCGGTCAGAAGGGCTGGTTCGGCTGGCCCACCAGCCCGAAGCTGGTGTCCCTGCGCGAGGCCTGGCTGGATGCGCCGGACCTTGCCGCCCAGCGCAAGATCGCCGAGGCGATCCAGCGCACGGTGTGGGACGAGGTGCCGTATATCCCGGTGGGACAGTGGTCGCTGCCGATCGCCTACCGGTCCAACCTCAGCGGGATTCTGCGCAGCCCGTATCCGACCTTCTGGAACGTCAGGAAGACGTGACGCGGTATCGTGGGGACGGGCGGCCGGACACACGGGGGTCGGCTGCCGATGTGGCGGGGGCCGTGTCGGCCCACAGACAGCGGCGGCTTTGCCAGGCGGTCCGCTCGCGGTGAAATCGGCCGCTGAAGCTGGCTGCCGTCGGAGAGGTTATGACAACCTCGGTTATCGTAACGACTGGATGCGAAGCCGCCATTGCCTGAGGGGAATGCAACGGGCCATGGTGCCCCGTGATGATCACGCATCTGCCAAACGGTGACAGGGCGATCCTCAATATTCGGAAGCTGGAGGACTATTGCCTCAGCCCGTCACACCCTCGCGGCCGGCACAAGGCTCGGGTATTTCGGCAGGCGCTGGGCCTCCATCAGGACGATGCAGCCTGGCTCCGGGCTGCCCTGCTGGAAGCGGCGGTCACTGGGGAGGCGGTGCCGGTCTCCACCGATGCCTGGGGAACGTACTGGCAAATCGACGTCACCCTCAGGCGACATCGGAAGCGCGCAGTGGTAAGGACACTGTGAGCGGGCTCATTTCTTATCATCCGTAGCCCTGGCGCCCGCGCCGGCTCCTGTGCCAATAGCGATTGACAACTGTGCCGGATATGGCGGACATCGTGCTTTCCATGCACTGCGCCCTTGTCGAGCGCACGCGTCGAGGGGCCGCCGGCAAGGGACGGCGCATCGTTTGGTTTGACTTCGCCGACTATCGCGATTGGCTGGCAGGCCGTGACGACACACCCGACAAGCGAAACGAACGGATGTAGGATTCCGATACAGGCCCGCACGCTTATGTGGTCGCACGACGAGCAAGCGGAGTTCCTCGCGGGCGCCCACCTGCCGCGCCGGACAGAGGTAGCGATTGTCGCGTTGACGGCTTGGGAGGCCGGGGAGGGCGCCGCCTCGATGAGTTCGCGGATAATCCGCATAAGTGATCGGGCAAGCCGATCCTAGGTCTGAATATCCTCAAAAGCAGCGGCACACAAAATCGGCCGTCAAACCGTGTAAAGTACACCTATCACCCGGCGCGCGCAGACGAATCTCGGCGCGTCGCTCTCCTCCTCGGGTTCCACCAGGGAAACCACCATTGAACTGCCAACGCCGCCGATGCTCTCGAATTGCCGCAGTCGGCCGCCCGACCCCGGAACCAGTTCTCCAATTCGCTTAAAAATGCTGAGGCCATCATCCAAACTGAGGGCTACGAGCGTGCCTTCCATCGTAGTGATCTGGGTCTTTGTAAGTTCGTCACCACCCAGAACGATTTGTCCTGGCAGCGCAAGTGGAATGCCACTTTCGTCACGCACCCGATAGGCGGTCCTGATATGCGACAGGCTAGCCGCCGAGGTGAGTTCTGTAGCCTCGCCCTTGCCATAAGGTGGCGCCGGCTGTTCGGTAAGCATCCCCACAATTCGGTGCAGAACAACGTCGCCAGCATTGAATTGCAACGTCTGCTTAGATTCCCGAGGATCCGGCGCTTGCGCTGCCAACGTAATTTCATCTCCACGCGGCGGACGCAGCAAGCGTCGAGCCAGTAGATGGCCTCGTTGGCGCACGATCACAAGATCGTTGTCCCTCCCTTCGTAAGCGTCGCTTTCAGTGATGGCAATGCAGCCAGGCGGCACTGAGAACCCCAGATTGTTGGTACGAACCAGAAATAGCGTTCTGCCAGCGAACCAGGATTCATCGAGTATTTCCGACGCCATATCCTGACTCCCGGCGTGTGCGGACGTCGCCGTGAATGCGGCCAAATCCGGATGGATTAAGACCTGGAATGTGGGCGTGGCGACTGGCTTGAAAGGAACAACGTTCGTTGGCGGCTCAGCGTCCTGAAGGGGCTCGCGCCAACGCCAGTGACGAAACTCAGTGTGCATCCTCTCGACCAGCTTGCACACCTGGCCAAGATGCGCGGCGGTAGCACCGATCTCACCGGCGCTGAGCGACGACTTATTGTGATGCGCCGCGTTGAGCACCCTTAAACAGTCCGCGCCCTGCGCGAGCGCCCGACACCCGCTGAAGTCTGTGACTGATTTTCCTCTAAACAACGCATTGGGCGGATTGTTGACGAGACCACGGAGATGGCCGAGATGATCCGCTAGTGTGGGTGCCCTGGAGCCTGCGGCGTACGCTGGATAGGCCGGATCGTCGAACAGGTCTGTGAGACGGGCCTCAAGAAAGTCGCGAACCTCGCCGGCATAGTCCTGGGCCAGCGACGCATTGTCTTTATCTCCCTCGTACGCGTTGCGCTTCAGGTCCAATTCCTCGACTGCCGACGCAGTCTTCAGCAAGTTTCGGTGGTGGTTTACGGGATGCACGCTGCGATGTTCGATGGTAGAATATTCTCTGCCTGCGGCTGTAGCTGCGCGCGCGAAGTGCCGGTCATATGTTGCGACTACGAGCTGCCCACCCCTCTTGACCAGCTCCGGCAATAGACGGGCAAGTTTCGCCTTATTGTCGTGATCGAGCAGTTCTTGAGGATCGTCCAAAAGCAGCAGCGTGATGCCACCTCGTTCGGCTAGAACATGTTCCCAGAAAGCCAGGAAGAAGCCCATCAGGCTGGCTCGCAGCGCTGAAGCATTAGAAATATGTTGCGCGGGCGCATTTGCCTTTTCGAACCCCACGCGAATCTCCAGAACTCCTTTCACGTCCATTGCGGTATCTCGAAGCGCATGTCCCGCCATCGCGTAAGCGTTGTGATAGCAACGGTCCCGCCAGTGCGAAGCGCGAGCGTGAAGAAGCGTGCGCAGTCCATCAACCTGCTTCTCTGCTAGTGTCCTGAGTCCTAAATCCGTCGCATCAGCAATTCGAAAACTGCACTGCGGTCAATTCGGCGTGACTTGCGAGGCTCTGTCGTCTTGGAGACGGAGAGCAGGCATGGCGGGACGCAGGCTGGAAGCGCTGAATGTAACGGATGCGGAGAGATCTGAGCTGATGGCGCTGGCCGCCCGGCCCAAGACCTCGCAGGCTCTTGCGGCTCGTGCCCGCATCGTTCTGGCCTGCGCCGAGGGTCTGGAAAACCAGGCGGTTGGTCAGCAGCTTGGGGCGCATCCACAAACCGTCG
>CAWBLP010000019.1:0-18071 GCA_963789495.1 uncultured Alphaproteobacteria bacterium | reverse complement strand
GCAAATGGCGCCGCCGGTTTCTGGCGCAGCGGGTCGAGGGTTTGCGCGACGAGCCGCGGCCCGGAGCGCCGCGCACGATCGAGGATAAACGGATCGAAGCGGTGATCACCCGCACGCTGGAGAGTAAGCCCGAGGCGGCGACCCACTGGAGTTCGCGTGGCATGGCGCGAGACACCGGCTTGTCGGTCAGCACGGTGCAGCGGATTTGGCGCGCCTTCGGGCTGAAGCCGCATCGGCAGGAGACATTCAAGCTCTCCACTGATCCCGACTTCGTGGCCAAGGTGCGCGATGTGGTGGGGTTGTATGTTTCCCCTCCCGAGCATGCCGTGGTGCTCTGCGTTGACGAAAAGTCGCAGATCCAGGCGCTGGACCGCAGCCAGACCGTGTTTCCGATGCGACCTGGTCAGCCTGAGCGGCGCAGTCACGATTACGTCCGGCACGGTACGACCTCGCTGTTCGCGGCACTTGACGTCGCTACCGGAGCAATCATCGGCAAATGCTATCCGCGCCACCGCGCGACCGAGTTCCGTCAATTCCTGGACGAGATCGAGGCTGCGGTACCGACCGGGCTGGATGTGCATCTGGTCTGGGACAACTACGCGACGCACAAGACCGCGCTGATCCGCGACTGGCTGGCAAAGCGCCCGCGCTGGCATGTCCACCTGACCCCGACAAGCAGCTCCTGGCTGAACCAGGTCGAGCGCTTTTTCGCACTGCTGACCGACCGGAAGATCAGGCGCGGCGTGCATCGCAGCGTCGATGAGCTGGAAGCTGCGATCAACGCCTTTCTCGATCACCACAATGCCAACCCAAAGCCATTCCGGTGGGTCAAATCCGCCGACGACATCCTCGACGCCATAGAACGATTTTGCACCTACAACACTTCAACGACATGATGCGGTGGTCTTATGGTTCAGGACACTAGTGAGCCCAGTTCGATGACGCTCTCCATCGCGCTAACAGCCCGGTCGTAAAGCCTAAGGCGTTCTTCTTTCGCTCGTCTCGTCTTCAGTTGGGCCACCATGCGTTTGCAGAGGTCCAGCGCGGCATTCAGCGGTGCCACGCCTTTGACGATCGACGCGAGAGCGTCCAGTTTGCGGCCAATCGGCGTCAAGTGAGTGATGCCGGCAATGTCACCTTCTCGGCCCCGCAGGATTGCTTTTGTTATCTCGCCGACAACCGCAACATAAGAAGCACGCCAGTGTGCGAAAGCGCGCGCGCGGACCAAACGTTTGATGCTGAGCAATAGCGGCGCGCTTACCGATTCCACCGCTGCCGGCATAGGCGTGACAGCCGGTTCGATGAAGGCAGGTAGTTTCGCCAGTTCCTGGTCACAGAGCAGGCCAACGGCGATCTTGAGCGGCGCCAATGTCTGACGGAAGGCATCGGTCTCGAAAAGATCGTTGACTAGGGCCGTGCGGATCAGTTCGCCGGGAAGGGTCGGAAGTTCACGGCCCAGTTCCAGCTGCAATGCCGCAGGACATTTCGACGCCAGAATTCCTACCCAGCCCGTAGCCCAATTTTGCAACGTCAAAAGACCCGTTGCGAAAGTCGGCCCCCCGGTCAGCGGTGTCCGGCGCGTTCTCACCGGCGGCGTTTCCCTCACCTGATCAGAACGGTCCGAACCCAGCTTGCAGGTTCACCAGTCCCGCGATGATGGAGATTTTGGTGTGATGCGTCCCAAGTGGGTTGCGAAACCGCTCAGCAGCGATCCTGAACCGTTTCGTTCGTCCGATCCGGTGCTCAACCCTGACACGGAATCCACTCAGTCCACGGTTATATGCCTTCTCCTCATCAGTGAGTTTCCCGTTCTTTGGCTTCTTGTATGGACATTCCAGGTTCCGATGTTCCTTGTCGTACCCCTGGTACGCACTGTCCGCGTAGAGCCGTGCCTTCCTCGGCAGCTTTGGTCCATTGCGACGGATCGCCAGGTCATGGTGACTGCCGGGGTGAGAGGGCGAGGCGCTGACGATACGACCATTCCGGGTAACGATGTATTCGGTCTTCACCGTATGGCGCTTCTTCTTGCCGGAGTAATGCTCTCGCTGTTTGGCGTCCGTGTCAGGACGCTGGATCGGCTGCTCGGTGCAATCGACGATCAGGGCCTCGGCCTCGTTCCGACTGATTTTGGGCTTCCGTCCAACCCCGATCAGCGGCCGGGCGAGCTTTTCGATCCGCTGGATCGCTCGGCAGATCGCGCTTTTGTTGACGTTGTAGAAGAAGCCCAGGAACTCCTGGGTGATGTAGCAACGATAATAGATCAGCATGATCAAAAGATGATCTTCCAAACCACCGACGTCCCAGGGGCGGCCGGATTTGGCCTTGTGCAGCTGAGCTTTCTCCCAGGGGTCCGCGAGTTGCTTCAGCATTTTGTCGAACGTGGCGACGCTGACCCCGGTCAGGCGGACGAAGCTCGTGCTGGCGCGCAACCGGGCAGCGGAGAACGGACGGGACATCGGGCCGGTACCTTCATGAAGAAGGTTCTCGACGAATCGAATCGTCCCGTGACCTGTCAAGCTCGGCCGCGCCGGCTCAGCTCACCGACGGAGAGCCGCTAACGTACTCATTTTCGCAACGGGTCTAAAGATAACAGACGCTGATCGGTTTCGCTCACGTCCGCCAAATGATCAGCGACTGTCCGTTGGGTCACTGGGTCGAGTACGCCCTCCAGCGAACGACTGCAAATGGCGCAGGATGACGGGTCATGATCGTCGACATCTGCCAACCAACCAGCGACGCGAGCGTAAAGCTGCTTCCGGCGACCCAACTCGGGGGTTACGGCCAACTCCGCAAGCACCTCGGCCTCGGCACGCATATTCGTGATAAGATTGTCTACGCTTAGCCAATCCGCGTCGGTGAGTTCTGTGAGCGCGCGTGAACGCTGCACGCTCGGAAGCTGTCCCATCGATTTTAGCTGGCCCAGGGCGGGTCCGATATTGGCTTCGAGGTCGTCACGTGCGTTCTTGTCTCCAGGATCAAAATCAGGGCCCAAAATGGTTTGAGCTGCAGCCAACGCCTCGGCCTTCAGCGTGTTGAAGTGTTCCTCCAAAGCCACCAGCTTCTGTTCAAGGTCCTGCGCCGTCGATGGAGCCGGCAATGGGTCCTTTGGGGCCATCTGGGGATATTCGTCGACTTGTTTCTGGAGGTCGGCCCGTGCCTCCAAGAAGCGGAAATCGGCGTCGTCTATTTCTTTTTCACGACCTTTCTTGAATTCTCCGGTGAGCTTTTCTCTTGCTCTGGCGGCATGCTTGGCAAGACTTGCGATGTCCGCGAGCCCGGTTAGTTTGGCTGCTGCCAGACCCAGATCGGAAGCGGTGCCAACCTTCAAATATTGGAGCAAGGCGGGCATGATTGTGCCGATCCGCAGTGCGATGGGGTCGACACCCAATGTCTCGAAGCCGGATTTCGTCTCGGAAACCTTGCCCCTTGTCGTGCGCAATTGCGTGCGACGCACCGGTGGCAGAGGGTTGTCGTTCTGGTCGACGAAGGATAGCTCCACCCACGTGTCCACCGGGACCGGCTTAGCAACGGGCGGAACGTAATAGATCGGATTGGGCAGGGGCGTGACCGGCGTCAGGGTGTGGCTGGTGGTTTCGTCATTGCCATTGACCGCTCGCACAAACGAGCTGCTGAATTCCTCCTGCCCACTTTCTGGTTGACGCTGTGGCCGCAGTATCTCTCCCGTCAGACACCAGATTATCGTATTGAGGAGCGAGGTCTTGCCAGCCGCATTCCAGCCATCGAGCAGCGTAATGGGCTCGCGCAGATCGAACTCGAAGTCCGGCGGCGGGTTATCCGGGGTGCCATAAGCATGCACACCAGCGAAGCGATGCGCCACTACTTTCGCGAGGCGAAGCCTTCGGCCTGGTCTGGGCGCAACAATGTCAGGGATCGCCAGGGCAGGAAGCGCGACCAGAATTGCTGAGACCATTGCCTCCACATCTGCGGCCATCACATTGCCCGCCCACTTGGGTCGATTCAAGCGATACCAATTGAGAATTGCCCGGCTGTCATTGTTTTCAAGACAGAATGCAGAATTTTCATCGCCGACCGATATACTGGCGCCCCCGATCAGCTCAGCAAAGAGGCTGTCGATGGTTTGCAGGTGCAGAGGGCGTGAACTCTTCGCGATACCGGACATTAGCTGGCCTTTTCGACTTCGACGAGCCGAGAGGCAAGCCGAATGTCAGCGGCTTTTGACTGATTTAGCGAAAGGTTCCTAGGGGAGAATTCCGCATGATGGGGTCAAAAAATACGAAGGAGCCATAGTCCCGGGGTCGGATGAAAAGCCAGTTCGCCAACGGTTGCCGCAAACGCCGGCGAGTTATGACAACTGACAGCTTTATTCCGGAATCTTATTGATCTAAAAAGGACATTGGTCGGAGCGGCGGGATTCGAACCCACGACCCCCAGTCCCCCAGACTGATGCGCTACCAGACTGCGCTACGCTCCGACCGTCCGCATGGTTTACCAGCGCCCGCGGCGTCGGGCAACGCTGGGGCAACGCCGGCAGGCATTGCCCTGGCTGGGTGGCCCGCGCAGACTGGCCAGCGCAAGCCCCATCCACCGAAACGGGAGAGGAACCCCATGCTCCACGAATTGCGGATCTACGAATGCGTCCCCGGCCGGCTGCCCGATCTGCTGAAGCGGTTCGACACCATCACGCTCAAGCTGTGGGAGAAGCACGGCATCAAGCAGGCCGGGTTCTGGACCACCGTGATCGGCGAGTCCAACCAGACGCTGTACCATCTCGTCGAGTGGGACTCGCTGGCCCAGCGCGAGCAGAAATGGAACGCGTTCGGCGCCGATCCGGCCTGGCTGAGCGCGCGGGCGCAAACCGAAGCAAACGGTCCGATCGTGGCCAATGTGAAGAATTTCATCCTGGCGCCGACGTCATTCTCGGCCGTGAAGTAGCCGGATATCCGGCCCGCGACCCTGTCACATCGGTCATTGCCGGTGTGACAGGCGGTCGCCGCGAACCGGATGGCGGTCAGGGCTTCCAGGCCGCGACAGCCGCGGCGGTATCCAGGAAGTAGCGGAACAGCCGGACCTTCTGCTGCTTCTCGTCGATATGGAATACCAGCGCGAAATCAGTGTCGTGCATCGGCCGGCCGTCCTTGAAGGTGTCGGTCAGGCTGCCCAACGCGACGACCGTATCGCCACTGACCAGCAGTTCCTGGGGGTCGAACTGCGGCGGCGGCTTGTTGCCGGGACGTGCGATCTCGCACCGGCTGCGCACCGTATTCTGTTGCCTGGTAGCCAGGTAGCCGCCGATCTCCTTGGGACCGGTGAACGTGCCGTGATACGGCACCGTGCCCACCGACTTGCCGTCACCGATCTTGAACACGCAATCATCGGTCAGCATCGTCAGCAGGTTCTTGTGGTCGTTACTTGAATAGTATTGAAGTAGCTTTGCCGCGAGCGAGCGATTGGCTTCTTCCTGTCGCGTCATCCCAGCCTCCTGAGCCCTGTCCCGGCTGTTCACTATGCAGCCGGCGATACGTGGTTAGTATCATATCCGCGATCCGGCTTGAGAACCCAGAAATGCATGCCAAGACTCCGGTAAACCCGCATTGCCTCCTTGTGCGCCTGCGCCGACGCCATCCCCCGTCCCGCTGCCGAGGCAACTAAGCTCGCCTCCATCAGACAATGCGCCACCAGCGGACGCATGCCAAGACGCTCCGCCAACGACGTGGCGGCCGCCAGATGATGCTGCGCCTGCGCGGAATCGGAAACCCGCCAGATCCGCGCCAACAGCCAGTGCGCGCTGGCCATCAACGCCAGGTAGTTCTTTGCCGCCGCCCGCTGCAACGCCTCCTGCGCCAGCGCCGCCATGCCGGTTCCCGCGCCGGCATCCAGCAACACGAGCGCACGGTACAGCAACGACCACGCCCGCGAGTAGCTGGACACTTCCGGTCGCGCCAATACCCGTTCGCTCAGCGTCAGCGCCCGCCCCGTCTCCCCGTTCAACATGTAGGCGTGGCTGAGCGGTCCGGCAATCGAGGCGAACAGCAGGGGAATGTCGGACGCATCGGTCGCCGCCAATCCCGCCTCCAACACCCGAACAGCTCGGCCGATCGTGCCCTTCAGCAACAGCGCCATGCCGAAACCGAAGCTGGCGACCGCGCGGTCGAAATCGCGCTTGGTGATGTTGGCACCGCTCCAGGCGGCCCGCCCATGGATCATCGCGTCCTTGAATTCGCCCAGCTTGGCATGACACACGGCGAGCTGGGATTCGCACATCAGCCGGGCCGACCCGGTCATGCCGCAGCGACTGTCGGGCGCGAGTTCGCTCAGGATCGGCTGCAACGCGTTGAGCGCGGCGATGCCATCCGCGAAGTCGCCATGCCAGTTGAACGCCTGGCCGAGAAAATACGTCGCCGCCACCGTCTGGTGCAGATCGCCTTGCGCGCGCGCCATCGCTTCGGCCTTGCGGCAGGCGTCGATCGCACGGGTGATGTCGTCGTGGGTATTCAGCAGATGCAGGCGCGCGACGCGGATCGCCAGCAGGCGTCGCGAATCCCCCAGTTCCTCCGCCAGGTTTTCCGCCACGTCCACATTGGCGACCCATTGCTGGTAACGCCCGAACGCACCCAGCGAGACGCGCAGCAGCAGACGCAGCTCGATCTCCTGCTGGATCCGTTCGGCGGTCCGTCCCGGCAATTGTCGCAGGGCCGCAAGCGCCTGTTCGACGAACCGGATCGCCACCGGGTGCGACGCGCGATCGATCGCCTTCAGCGCGGCGCGGCGCATATGGGGGATCGCGACCTCCCATAGCTCGCCCTTCGCGGCGTGCCAGGCCAGCGCTTCCGCCTGCTGGTCGATCTGATGCGCATACAGCGCCTCGATCGCCTGCACGATCTGGCGATGGATGTGCAGCCGCCTGGATCCCAACAGGCTGCCGTAGGTCACCTCCTCCATCAGGACGTGACGGAAACCAAATCGCAGCGCCGCCTTGCCGCCACGCGCGACGATGAATTCCGCCGCCTTCAATGCGGTCAGGTCGGCCGCGAGATCCAAAGCTGGACGATCCAGCACGCGCGCCAGCAACGGCAGTGAGAATTCGCCGCCGATCGCCGCTGCCACCTGAAGCAGTTCCTTGCGGCGCGGCGGCAGGCGGTCGACGCGCGACGCCAGCACCGACTGCACGGTGTCCGGAACCTGCAGCCGCTGCACCGTTCCGGCCAGGCGATACTGCCCCGGCTTGCCGGCGACCACCGCGGTTTCGTTCAGCGTGCGGATCATCTCCTCCAGGAACAGCGGAATGCCCTGGGTGCGTTCGGCGAGCTGCTCCTTCACCGGGTCGAGCGACGGGTCCGGCCCCAGCCGCGCATCCAGCAACAGGCGGAACTCGGCACCGCTCAGCGGGCGGACATCGATCCGCCGGTAACCGCCGCTGCGATCCCAGCGTTCGCGATGCTCCGGGCGGTAGGTGGCGACCAGCAGCATGCCGATATCGGGCAGCTCATCCACCAGCCGCTCCAGCAAGGCCTCGCTTTCGCGATCCAGCCAGTGCGCATCCTCGATCAGCAACAGCAGCTTGCGGCGTTGCGCGAGGTCGCGCAGCAGCGAAACCATGGCCTCGGCGATGCGCCGGCGACGCAGCGAGGGTGACAGCTGCACCCAGTCCGCATCGCCGGTCGGGATGTCGAGCAGCGCCGCGACCGGCGCCAGCAACGCCTTGCCATCGGACCGTAGTTCGGCCAGCCGATTGCCGATGCGCTGGATCACCTGGTCATGCGGATCGTCCGGCTCCGCACCGCACCAGTCGCGCAACAGGCTGGCAAACGGCAGATAGCTGGAGCTGCGTTGTTCGTCGCCCGCCGGCGCTTCGAACACCTGCCAGCCGCTGGTCGCCAGTTGTTCGGCGAATTCATGCACCAGGCGCGACTTGCCGGTCCCCGCCTGGCCGGTGATGGCGGCGATCTGGCCCCGCCCCGCCATCACCGCACCGGCGGCCTCGTGCAGCGCCGCCATCTCGGCATGCCGGTTGACGAACGTGCCGCTGTCGCCGGGACCGCGCGCATGCCAGCGGCCGCGCCAGTCCTGGCTGCCGAGCAGCTCGAACGCCTCGATATCGCGACCCGGGCCGCGCTTGATCGGCAGCCGCCCCAAAGGCTGCGTGGTGAACAGACCGGAGATCAGCCGATAGGTGGCGTCGGTCAGCAGGATGCTGCCGGGCCGCGCCGTCTGCTCCATGCGCGCGGCCAAATGCACGTGCACGCCGACCGCGTCGTATTCCACCGACGTGTCGTTGCGCACGATGCGCAGCACCACCTCGCCGGAATGCAGCCCGACGCGAGTCGCGATGCGCGGATCTTCCTGCAGCGCCCGGATTTCCAGCGCGGAGCGGCAGGCCCGGGCGGCATGATCCTCCTGCGCCAGCGGAGCACCGAAGATCGCCATGATCCCGTCACCCTGGATGCGGGTGACGATGCCGCCATGACTGTGCACGACGGCGGTCATCGCCTGCAGTACAGGATCGAGGATCATCGCCGCCTGCTCGGGATCGAGGTCGTCGATCAAGGCGGTGGAGCCGGCGATGTCGGCAAACAGGATGGTGACGTATTTGCGCTCCGCCTCCAGCGCGACGCGGGCGTTCTGGATGCGGTACTGCAGATGCGCCGGCACGCCCGATGCGTCCGGTTGCAACGCGGCCCCACAGCGACCGCAGAAATTTTGGCGCGCGGTGACCCGTGCCCCGCAGGCGCGGCACCGGGACACAGCGGCGCGGGCGGTCTCCTTCATGCCCCTCCTCAGCTGCAGCCTCCAGCCAATTGAGGCACGCTGGCGACCACAGTTCAACCCGCTGACCGGATGACGCCGTTCATGGACGAGTCTGAACCGGTCTCGGACAGCATACAGCATCCAGATCGCACGTCGCCGCGGTTGGCATGCTCCGCCCGGAGCGTGGCACTGCGACGTCGTCGGCGCGGCACGCGAGCGCAATGGCGGACGCGGTTGACGCACGGCAGCCTGCGCTTCGCGTGCGCTGACTCCGGCCGGCAAGACGGTGGTCGGCGACTTCGCGAGCGCCGCGCGGCAATGTCGCGGTGGGGCCGCCGGGACCGGATGCGGGGTCATCGCATCTGGATCGGCACGGGCAGCCGGCAGCCGAGGTGAGTACCCCCTGGTCCGGCGAGCACCGTAGCGAAGCAAGTCGCTTCACCACGGAGCCAGCACGAGTCTGACGAAGGGCCACGGAGTTGGTGATTCCACCACGGCTGTCGTGCAATCACCAACTCGTGGCCCTTCGTCAGACTCGTGCTTGCTCCGTGGTGAAGGCGTTGCCTTGCGGCGGTTCGCGCCAAACCGAGCCTATGTTCCCGCGCTGGCCCAAAATGCGACTGCCCTTGGACCGGATGCGCCGCAAGGCGGCCTCTGGCGCGACGCGGCGCGTGACGCGAGGCGGCGCGTGACGCGAGGCGGCCGGTGGCGAGGTGAAGCGCGCGATGCGGCAAGGAAAGGCGCGCGTGGCGGCGGCGAATTAATCAGGCAATGCCGACCCCCACCCAGTGCCGCCGCAGCCGCCGATCCCGCCTCAGGACCGGCGGCGCTCGCCAACGGCCACGGGCCTGTCGGGCGGCGCGTCGGACTCCCTGCCCCGCGCTGCTTCGTCCAGCGCCAATTGTTCCACCCGGTCCGCCACCGTCTGCCGCTCCGCCGCGCGACGAGCCAGCAATCCTTCCGCTGCCTCGGCGGCGGCACGCGCCGCGACCAGCACCGCCCGCGCCTCGGCCGTGTGTAGACTGGCGGCTTCCAATGCCGCATCGGCGGCCAGCGCGGCCGGGCGGATCCGTTTCAGCCAGTCCGCGAAGGCCTGTACCGCACCGTCGTCGGCATCCATGCGGCAGGCCTCGACGGTCTCCCGGCTGATCGCCATCTCGATCTCCCGTGCCGCCCCGGCCGCGTTCTCCTCGGCACTCAGGCAGGACGCCAGGTCGCGGCGTGCCTCGTCCACCGTCATATGACGCAGGCGCAACAGCGCCTCCACCGGGTCGCGTGCCATCAGTCAGGCTCCATTGCGTTGCGCAATCGGTCAAACGACTCCGCCATCCCGCTCCGCTCGGACCGGTTCTGGCGCAGCATCGCCTCAATACGGGGCGCCAGCGCGACCGCCTCATCCACTGCGGGATCGGTGCCGGCACGGTAGGCGCCGAGACGCACCAGGTCCGCCATCTCGGCATGCAAGGCGAGAATGCCGCGGGCACGCCGCAGCATTGCGGTCTCCCCCGGCTCCAGGCAGCCATTGGCGGCGCGCGACAGCGAGCGCAGCACATCGACCGCCGGATAGCGTCCGCCCTCGGCGATGCGTCGGTCCAGGATGACATGCCCGTCCAGGAAGCCGCGCACGGCGTCCGCCACCGGCTCGTTATGATCGTCCCCCTCGACCAGCACGGTGAACAGGGCGGTGATGAAGCCGGCCGGCCTGTCGGTCTGCTCGGGGCCCGGACCGGCGCGCTCCAGCAGGCGCGGCAGTTCGGCGAACACACTCGGCGGATAGCCGCGCGTGGCGGGCGGTTCCCCGGCCGACAGGCCAATTTCCCGCAGCGCCAGGCAGAACCGTGTGACGCTGTCCATCAGCAGCAGCACCGACTTGCCCTGATCGCGAAAATGCTCCGCCACCGTCATCGCGGCATAGCCCGCCTGGCGCCGCAGCAACGGCGCAGAGTCGGAGGTCGCGACCACCACCACCGAACGCGCGGCACCCTCCGGGCCGAGTTCGTCCTCGATGAATTCCCGCACCTCGCGCCCGCGCTCCCCCACCAGCGCCAGCACCGCGACATCACAGGCGGTGTTGCGCGCCAGCATGGCCAGCAAGGTGGATTTTCCGATGCCCGACCCGGAGAACAGGCCAAGTCGCTGTCCTTGTCGCACCGTGGCAAAGCAATTGAGTGCCCCAACGCCGAGGTCGAGCCGATCGCCCAGTCGCGCGCGCTCCGTGGCGAGCGGCGGAGGGGCACGGACCAGACGCGGCTGCCCAACCGGCAAGGCACCCCGCCCGTCCAACGGCCGGCCCAACGGGTCCACCACCCGACCCAGCCAGTCATCGCCGACCGGCAACGTGCCGCCGCGCTGGCGGGTCACCGTCGCCGGCGCGCCAGGCCCGATCCCGTCCAGTGGTGCGAACGGCATCGCCTGGACCAGGCCACCGCGAATCCCGACCACTTCTGCCTGGACATGGTCTCCGCCGCGGATTTCCAGCACCAGCCGGTCACCGAGCGACAAGTGGCCGATCAGCCCGTCCACCTCCACCACCAGACCGGACACGCCGGCGACGCGACCTTCCAGCCGCAGCTCCGGCAGGCGCGCCAGATCGGCCCGACAGGCGGCAACGCGGTCCGCGAAGCTGGCCAATCTCATCGGTCGGCACCTCGTCCCAATAATCTATCTATGTCGTAATACGATTGCATTGCCACAGCTTTTTTGGGCCCTTTCACACGGAGATACACGTAAATGGTGAAAATTCGGTAGCAAAGGACACGCAATAGTGGTATGAAGGTAACTGTTCGTTTCGGAGGTCTCAGGCATGCGGATTCTTCTGGTCGAAGACGACCTCACGGCGGCACGCGGAATTGCGCTGATGCTCAAAGCCGGCGGCGCGGTGGTCGATCATGCCGACACCGGCGAGGAGGCTTTGGAGCTGTCCCGCCACTATGAATACGACATCGTCCTGCTCGATCTGCTGTTGCCCGACATCGAAGGCTATGAGGTCGTGCGGCGGATGCGGATCGCCCGCAACGACACCCCGGTGCTGATCCTGTCCGGCATGTCCCGGCCGCAGGCCAAGGTGAAGGGGCTTGCCATGGGGGCGGACGACTACATCACCAAGCCGTTCGACCGGGCGGAGCTGCTGGCGCGGATGCAGGCGGTAGTGCGCCGCAGCAAGGGCTTCAGCCAGCCGGCGCTACGGGTGGGTCCGCTGGAGCTGAACCTCGACAGCCGCGAGGTTACCGTGACCGGCGCGCCCGTGCATCTGACCGGCAAGGAATACGCCATTCTGGAGCTGCTGGTGCTGCGCAAGGGTATGGTTCTGACCAAGGAGGCATTTCTCAACCACCTTTACGGCGGAATGGATGAACCCGAGATGAAGATCATCGACGTGTTCATCTGCAAGCTGCGCAAGAAGCTTGCCCAGGCGGGGGCGGACAATCTGATCGGCACGGTCTGGGGACGCGGCTACATGATCCGCGAGCCGACAGCCGAACCCGTGGCGTCGAGCCGCCCATCCAGTCTGGTAGACGAACTGAACCCTGCAAAAGAACTCAGTGCCGCCTGAGTCGACGCAATCCTGCTGGGTTGATGAAATCCAGGCCTGGTCGCGCGCCCCGCGATGATACTTGCAGCGGGGCGCGGGATTCGCGTAGCACCTCGGGTTGATGAATGGCAGCCCAGCCGCTGCACTCATGTCATGGCGCGGCCCCATCACGGGCGCCGCCCTCGCCGGAGCAGCGCTGCCAGATGGTTTCCTACCCGGACGTCCCAAACCCGGATCTGCTCGAGCGGATCCCGCTCAGCGCTCAGGTTGTGCTGGATGTCGGCTGTGGCCCGGCCTCCCTGCTGGCCGCTTATCGCCAGCGCAATCCGCGCGCCCGGCTGCTCGGGGTCGACCGTGACCCCGCCATCGCCGCAATCGCCGCCGAACGGCTGGATGAGATCGCGGTGGTCGATGTCGAAGACGATCCGATGCCGTTCGACGTGCCGGAAGGCATCGACTGCATCATCTATGGCGATGTGCTGGAGCATCTGAGCGACCCCTGGCCGGTGCTGCGCCGCCATGTCGACGCGCTGACACCGGATGGCTTGCTGCTGATCTGCGTGCCCAACCTGGAGCATTGGAGCTTCACTGAGCGCGTGCTCCGCGGCACCTGGGACTACGAGCCGAGCGGCCTGCTGGACACCACGCATCTGCGCTGGTTCAGCCTTGAAAGCATGCGAAAAGGCCTGCTGGAGCTCGGCCTGACCCTGTGCGACGTGCATCCGCGCGTGTTCGACAGCGACCGGTCCCGCGCCTTCGCCAACGCCATGGCGCCGGCGCTGCGCGCGCTCAATATCGATGTGGACGCCTATGCGCGCCGCGCCGCACCGCTGCAATATGTCTGGCGTGTCCGCAAGACGCCGCAGCAACGTATGCTGATCGGCGCCAACATGCTGCCGCCGGTCGGTGGCGTGTCCGACGTGCGGGTGGTTCATCCGCTGCGCGGCATGGCGACCGATCCGGTGGTGGCGACGATGCTCACCACCAATGTCCAGATAACGGCTGCGAAGGACGACACACCGCGCATCTTCGTCCTGCATCGGCCGGCCCTGTCCGGTCCGCAGGGCCACGCCATGGTGCAGGCATTCCTGAATTCGGGCTGGCTGGTGGTGACGGAGTTCGACGACCATCCGGACTTCTTCCAGGTGATGCAGGACCCGGAGCAGCTGACCTTTCGCGGCGTGCATGCCGTGCAGACCAGCACGCCGTCCCTCGCGGCGGTGCTGCGGGAGCGGAATCCCGAAGTGGCGGTGTTCCCGAATTCCATCGTCAGCCTCCCGGAACCGTGCAATTTCGCCACGCCCGGCCGGCTGACCCTGTTCTTCGGCGCGCTGAACCGGGAGCAGGACTGGGAACCGCTGATGCCGGCGATCAATGCCGTGGCGGCCATGGCCGGCGATCGCCTGCATTTCTCCGTGGTACACGACCGCAGCTTCTTCGATGCGCTGCAATCGCCGCACAAGCAATTCACCCCGACCTGCGACTACCCGACCTATCTGGATCTGCTGGGACAGTGCGAAATCTCGCTGATGCCGCTGTCCGATAACCGCTTCAATCGCGCCAAGTCGGACCTGAAATTCATCGAGGCGGCCAGTTGCCGCGTCGCCGCGGTCGCCAGCACGGTGGTGTACGGCACGCCGATCGAGGACCATCGCACCGGCCTGCTGTTCCGCGACGCCGACCAACTGCAATCGCTGCTGCGCCGCCTGGTGGCCATGCCGGAACTGGCGCGCGAACTGGGCGAGGCGGCACGCGAGTATGTCGCGGAGGAGCGGATGCTGGCCTACCAGATCGCCCCCCGCATCGCCTGGTATCGCTCGCTCTGGGCACGCCGGGAGGCACTCACCGCCGCCTTGCGGGCACGGTTGCAATCGGCGCCGGCCGGCATGGCTCCAGCGGCGGCCCCAATGGGGGCTCCGGTGGCGTGACGCCCGATCCGGTGAGGGCGTCGCGTTCCCGCCGGCCGGCGATCACCCGCCTCCCCGGTCTGCAGCGGTTGTTGGCCTATGCCAGTGCTCCGGCCGGGCATTTGCGCAGCCACCGCCAGATCGTCGCCACCTGGCCGGAAGCCGGCGTGAAGCTGGGTCCCGACGTGGCCGTGGTCTGCCACTACGACCCGCGCGGCGTCGTGCGAGAGGACCTGCTGTACCAGTTGGCAGCGCTGCGCGCGGCCGAGCTGTCGGTGGTGCTGGTTTCCAACAGCGTCGCGCTGGACCCCGCCGATATGTCCCGGCTTCGCGCACTCTGCGCCGCCATCCTGCTCCGCCACAATGTCGGGCGGGACTTTTGCGCCTGGCGCGATGCGATGGAGTGGCTGGCGCTGCCGCGCACCGATACCCGGCAGCTCGTGCTGGCGAATGACAGTGTCTACGGTCCGCTGCACGCGCTGGCACCGCTGCTGGCGCGAATGGATGGCGGTGCGGATCTGTGGGGCATGACCGACAGCCGGCAGCGCGGCTACCACCTGCAATCGTATTTCCTGTTGGCGCGGCAAAACGTCCTGCACAGCACGGCCTGGCGGCGGTTCTGGCGCGGCGTGCGTCCGCTGCCGGCCAAATGGCTGGTGATAGGCCGTTACGAGATCGGCTTGACGCGCCGGCTGCGCCGCGCCGGCCTGGTCTGCCGCGCGCTATTTGCTGCCACCGATACGGCAGGCGAACCGACGGACTGCAATCCAATGCTGGAATGCTGGCGGGCCTTGGCCGAAGCCGGCCTGCCCTTCATCAAGCGCGAGTTGCTGCGCGACAACCCGCTTGACGCGCCGGACCTGGCAGCCTGGCGGGACGTCGTGACCCGGATCGCCGGCCCGCAAATGCGGCAGGCGATCGAACGCGATCTGGCGGTGGCGCGGAACGTCAAACGCTGAACGCGCTCCAAGGGCGCCTGCGGTATGCGGGCGTTGCGCGGTACGCGTGCATTCCGCCTGGCCTCGCAGTTGCCTTTCCCCGGACTGCGTCAGACTGCGCCGATCGGACAGCGGGAGGAAACCATGGGCTACAAGATCGCAGTCATGGGCACCGGCGCGGTCGGCGCCTATGCCGGCGCACATATGGCGCGGGCCGGCGAAGACATCACCTTCATCGACCCTTGGCCGGCGAACGTGGAGACGATGCGCAGCAAGGGCCTGAGCGTCTCGCATATCCGCGACGTGCCGGAATTCACCGTGCCGGTGCGCGCGCTGCATCTGACGGAGCTGCAGCATTTGGCGAAGGAAAAGCCGTTCGACATCGCCTTTGTCTGCATGAAGTCGTACGACACCGCTGGGCAACGGCGATGATCGCGCAATACCTCTCGCCCAACGGTTTCGTCGTGTCGCTGCAGAACTGCATGAACGAGGAGACCATCGCCGGCGTGGTCGGCTGGGGCCGGGTCGTCGGCTGCATCGCCAGCTCCATTACCGTCGACCTGTGCGAGCCGGGCCATGTCCGCCGCGCCGCCGGCAAGAGTGGCGACAAGCACACGGTGTTTCGCACCGGCGAGGTGCATGGCCGGATCACCGACCGGGTGAAGGAGATCAAACGCCTGGTCGCGCTGGCCGATTCCGCGCTGGTGACCACCAATCTGTGGGGCGAGCGCTGGTCGAAGCTGGTGACCAACGCGATGGCGAACGGCATGTCCGCCAGCACCGGGCTGATCAGCAAGGACATCCTGAGCAACGACGCGCTGCGCCGGTTCGGTGCCCGGCTGGGCTCGGAGGCGATCCGCGTCGGCCAGGCGCTCGGCTACGAGCTGGAGGAGGTCCACCACATCGATCCTGAGATCATCGCCAGGGCCGGCGAGGGCGACCCCGCCGCGGTGAGGGAATACGACGAGCACCGGCTGGCGGAGGTCAACAAGGCCGGCGGCGGCGAGCACCGGCCGTCGATGGGCCAGGACATGGTGAAGGGACGGCGGACCGAGATCGAGTTCCTGAACGGCCTGATCGTGCGCAAGGGCGACGAGATCGGCTCCCGACGCCGGCCAATGCGGCGCTGACCGACATCGTCAAGCGGGTGGAGCGCGGCGAACTGAAGCCCGATCCGAAGCACCTGATCGATCTGCGGCTGAACTGACCGCCACGGGTCTTTGTCGGGGGGGCGGCAAGTGGCGGGGGCGTCGCCCTCTAACCCCCATCAAGGGGCGCTGCCCCATACGCGCGAACTTACGGGGGCCTGAGCTCGTGGGCCTGGAGCGTGCGGCGTCTCGGCGCTTCGGCAAGGCGGTGGCGGAATATCGCCAAGGCGGCCGGGGTTCGTAGTCTGGGTCGTGGCAGGATCGCGCCACGCAGGATCTCCCTGGCGGTGTCCAAGCCCGCCACAGCGTTTGCGGCGCAGGCTGCGTCTGGTCAGGCCGAGGGGGGAAAACCGACGATCTCGTTGGCGAGATCGTCGGTCAGCACGCGGCGATCAGCTGCGCCAGCAGCCGACTTCGCGCCAGCACCGGATCAGCACATGGCAGTTGGTCCAGCCCGCCCAGGCTCTTCAGCCGCTTGATGCCGATCTCCACCTGCCAGCGATGCCGGTAGAGCGCGGCCACCTGCGCCATCGGCTGCGCTGCATCCGGCAGCGAGGTGATCAGCATCAGAAACCCAGCCGCGAGCACGGTGCGCGGCTGGATCTGCTGGCTCTTCTTGTTGGCCTTGCGCGTCCGCTTGGCACGCTGGCGCGCTGCATCCTCGGGCGGCAGTGGCTGGATCACCAGGCGAAGGCCGCGTGGAATACCCTTGATCCAGACCGCGACCTCGCGCGGTTCGGTGGTCCCGGCCAGCAGCGCCGCCACATCAATAGACCCGTTGCGAAAGTCGGCCCCCCGGTCACCGGTGTCCGGCGCGTTCTCACCGGCGGCGTTTCCCTCACCTGATCAGAACGGTCCGAACCCAGCTTGCAGGTTCACCAGTCCCGCGATGATGGAGATTTTGGTGTGATGCGTCCCAAGTGGGTCGCGAAACCGCTCAGCAGCGATCCTGAACCGTTTCGTTCGTCCGATCCGGTGCTCAACCCTGACACGGAATCCACTCAGTCCACGGTTATATGCCTTCTCCTCATCAGTGAGTTTCCCGTTCTTTGGCTTCTTGTATGGACATTCCAGGTTCCGATGTTCCTTGTCGTACCCCTGGTACGCACTGTCCGCGTAGAGCCGTGCCTTCCTCGGCAGCTTTGGTCCATTGCGACGGATCGCCAGGTCATGGTGACTGCCGGGGTGAGAGGGCGAGGCGCTGACGATACGACGATTCCGGGTAACGATGTATTCGGTCTTCACCGTATGGCGCTTCTTCTTGCCGGAGTAATGCTCGCTGTCCGGCGTCCGTGTCAGGACGCTGGATCGGCTGCTCGGTGCAATCGACGATCAGGGCCTCGGCCTCGTTCCGACTGATTTTGGGCTTCCGTCGACCCCGATCAGCGGCCGGGCGAGCTTTTCTATCCGCCGGATCGCTCGGCAGATCGCGCTTTTGTTGACGTTGTAGAAGAAGCCCAGGAACTCCTGGGTGATGTAGCAACGATAATAGATCAGCATGATCAAAAGATGATCTTCCAAACCACCGACGTCCCAGGGGCGGCCGGATTTGGCCTTGTGCAGCTGAAGCTTTCTCCAGGGGTCCGCGAGTTGCTTCAGCATTTTGTCGAACGTGGCGACGCTGACCCCGGTCAGGCGGACGAAGCTCGTGCTCGGCGCGCAACCGGGCAGCGGAGAACGGACGGGACATCGGGCCGGTACCTTCATGAAGAAGGTTCTCGACGAATTGAATCGTCCCGTGACCTGTCAAGCTCTGGCCGCGCGGCTCAGCTCACCGACGGAGAGCCGCTAACGTAATCGATTTCCGCAACGGGTCTAA
>CAWBLP010000018.1:0-482301 GCA_963789495.1 uncultured Alphaproteobacteria bacterium | reverse complement strand
GATCCCGGCATGACTAAAATGGTCGTTATCGCTGCGACTACCATCGCGTTTGGCCTGATGGTTCCGATGGTGACGCCGCGCATGACGTTCGCTGATGAGCCGCAGAATATCTCGGTGGGGACGGTTCGCATTGTCGGCTGGGGTGCCAGGTGGCTGAAGACCTACGACGACAACGGCAACTACGCAGATACCATGCCCGCAGACGCGCTGCCGGCGCCGCCGATCGTGGTGCAGTTGATCGACCTGAAGCATCGGCGGGTTGCGATCGAAGTTGTTACGTCCGAGCGGCAAACGGTTCGGCGCTATGTCGACATCGCCGCGATTTCCCTTAGTCCGCCGATCATTTTAGACCAGCCGCCGAGCGATCCGGCCACCGGAGGATCAACTTGTCCATCTGGCAACTGCAACCGGCCGCTGGGCATCATTGGCGGATTGGTGCAGCCTATGGCTGATCGACCTTCTGTGAGCACTCGAGAGGCGCAGCCCAAAGAGTACCGGTTCCTGCCGTTGGCGAGTGGCGAGGTGCAAACGACCTCGTTAGACTCAAGGGGAACCCATCCAGAGGCAAACGACCAGTATGCCAACGAGACCACGGAGCAAATTGACCTCCGCAAGGATCAGTCCGTGCTAGCTGACAGCTGGGCTCTATTGGGGCTGCGTTACCTAGCCCGCATAATTCATGAAGCCGTCAGCGATGGTCCAACGTCGCCACGCATCGCAGCCTGAACTCGTTGGATCATACCTCCCATTCCGGGCCTCTATGGAGGTCGGTTGGGCAGCCTCGGGGGCGGCGTTAGCGGTTGATCGAAGCGGGGCGAGGTCAGGGGCGTCCGCCCCGGCGGTCAAACAACCAGCCGGGACAGACGCGACAGCGCCAAGGCGAAGATCGCCTGGTTCGGCGTGGCTTTCGGCAGATGCAGTCGCACCTGGCGCGTCAGCACCTCGACGCGCGTCGCGATCTTGATCAGCCGCAGCCGCAGCGTGTCGAACTGCGCGACCCGCCACCAGGACCGCCGCGGCATCAGCGAGCGCAGGCTCCACATCATCCAATACGCGCCGACGTGCAGAAACAGTCGCATCTGGTTGGCGCTCGCCCGGCAACACGACGTGCGATCCGCCGCCAGATGTGTCTTCCACGCCTTGATATGATTTTCCGCCTGCCCGCGTGCGCAGTAGACATCCTGGTAGAGCGTGCGAGCCGATCCGCCGGCCAGGTTGGTGGCAATGAAGCGTGTATCGACACCGTCCGGTCCAGCCTCGACGCGGGCGATGATACGCTCGACACGGTCCCAGCTTGCGGCGCCGTCGTAGAATTCCTTGAACCGGCGGAGCTTTTCGCCACTGGCGACGGCACGCCGTGCCGCCGTGCTCTGCTCCAGCACCGCGATATGCTTGCGCAACGTCGAACTGGGCGCGACGCCGAGGATGAAGTCCAGCCGATTGGCGCGGCAGAAGCGCAGCACCTCCGGTGTGCAAAAGTGACTGTCGCCGCGCAGCACGATCTCGACGCGCGGCCAGTGGGCGCGCAGCGCCGTGAGCAGGCGTCGCAACCACTTCACGATCTGCCGCCCGCTCGGCCGGCATGCCGGGCGCAGCACGGCTGCGATCATGCGGCCGTCGCCGTCGAACACCACGATCGGCTGGAACCCGTATTCATCGTAATGCGCATTGAACAATCGGAGCTGCTGGCCGCCATGAACGGCATCGAAGGTGTCGTCGATGTCGAGCACGATGCGCCGCGGCACCCGGCGAAAACTCTGGCAATAATGGGCGACCATAGCCTGGCCGATGCGCAACAGGGCACGCGCATCGGGCAGGTTCTCGGCACGCGAAATAGTGGGCTGCGAGCACAGATCGGCGTCTTCTGGCAGCCGTTCCATGGCTAGCTTGAACATCGGATCGTTGCGCAGCCTGTCAGCGTCGTTGCCGTCTTCGTAGCCGGCCGCGATCATCAGCATGCGAAAACGAATGATCTCGTCGAGGCCGTGCACAACCTTCCCCGGCGCACGCGGATCGTCGATGCACGCGGCGAGGCGTTGCGCAATGCCGAGGCGGTTCTCGATTTCGCGAAGTGCGAATAAACCGCCATCGGAGCAAAGATGCGCGGTGTCAAACCGGGCGACGATCGGCTTGCCGCAGAGCGGTGACAGGCCGGGTAGCGTTGGGCTAATTTCGACGGTGGCGGGCATGGTGGTCCGTGATTCGGTTGGATTGGCTTTGACACCCAATTCCTACATCAAATCAGTGGCTTGCTCCATGCCCGCCAACCGTCGTGCATAATGCGGGCTAGAAGGAAAGGCTGCCATGAACGGGCAAGCCGGGAGGGTCGAACAGACGCCCGCGATGAGCGCGCAGACGGCCGCGATAAGCGCGCAGCAGATCATTAGGGGTTTGCAGCCGGAACTGAATGTCAGTCCTACGCGAGGAATCGAACATTCGCGTGGCATCAGAATGGTGCCCGGACCACTGACGATTGAGACCGGTGCGCAGGACTGCAATCTTGCAGGGTCGCGTGCATCGGCAACTCTGATCGGCTTCGAAACCGGGCGCAGCACCATTACGCCACAGCTGCGGGTGACACTCGCCAACGCTGCAACCAAGTTGAAGACTGAAGTTAATGCTGGCCGTCTGTTTTTCGTTCGTGGGTATGCCGACGCTACCGGCAGCCCCGAAGTAAACGACGTTCTCTCGATCCGTCGTGCTGAGGCGACCGTCCAATTCTTGGCGGGGGAAGGCATCCCACGGTCACGCCTAGCCTTCGGCGGTTCCGGCGCCTTGGCTCCGCTCAAGGAGAGTGCGGCAGGCCTTGACGACGCATGTAACCGGCGTGTCGAGATTTACATTTTAGAGGGGGAGAAGCCCCCTGAGGCGTCGACGCCGGACGACGCGATCGCAGCCGGCATGCGAAGCTCGGTTCCCGCCCCCCCTGCTTCGGCCCCGAAATAGCGAGGCTGCCCATCAACTTGCGGCTGTTGGCGTCGGCTGGGGCGGCCTGCCATGAAGATGCCGTGCCAGACGATCCTCTGAACCCCTTGTTCGAGCCGCTTGCCAGCCTGCGAGGCGTCGGTCCCGCGGTCGCCGGATTGATCGCACGCGTCGTCGGCGGGGAGCGGGTGATCGACCTGCTGTTCCACCTCCCCGAAACCTATCTCGACCGCCGCATCCGCCCCACCATCGCAGAAGCTCGGCCCGGCACCGTGGCCACCCTCGCCGTCGAGGTCCTGCGCCACGACCGGCCCGCCAATCCCCGCCAGCCCTGGCGCGTGGTGGTCAAGGATGCCACCGGCCTGGCCGAACTGGTGTTCTTCCGGCTCACCCGGGAGGCGCAGATGCCGCTGGGCGCGCGGCTGCTGGTCTCCGGCAAGCTCGACTCCTTCAACGGCCGCATCGTCATGCCGCATCCCGATCATGTCGTGCCGGCGGAGCAGGCCGAACGGCTGCCGGCGATCGAGCCGGTCTGGCCGCTGACCGCCGGGCTGTGGCCGCGCCAGGTCTTCCAGGCCATGACGCAGGCACTCACCCGGCTGCCGGATTTTCCGGAGTGGCACGATCCCGCGCTGCTGCGGCGGGAAAAATGGTTGAGTTTCAAGGACGCCCTGCGCGCCGTGCAGATGCCGGTCGAACTACCCAAGGACGCAGGGAGCGATGCGCCGAAGGAGCCGGCCGGGCCGCGGGCGCGGCTGGCCTATGACGAGATGCTGGCCGGACAGGTGGCGCTGTCGGTGGTGCGCGGCCGGGTCCGCGCCCGGCCGGGGCGGCCGCTGGTGGGGGATTCGCATCTGCGCGACCAGGCGCTGGCGCGGTTCGGCCTGCCGCTCACCGCTTCGCAGGTGCACGCCCTGGCGGAGATCGATGCCGACCTGGCCGCGCCGCATCGCATGCTGCGGCTGCTGCAGGGCGATGTCGGCTCCGGCAAGACGCTGGTGGCGCTGCTGGCCATGCTGCGCGCGGTGGAATGCGGCGCCCAGGCGGCGCTGATGGCGCCCACCGAGGTGCTGGCAAAGCAGCACCATCGCACGCTCAGCCATCTGGCGCCGGTGCCGGTCGCGCTGCTGACGGGCTCGGTGAAGGGCCGGGCGCGGGCGCGGCTGCTGCGCACCCTGGCGGATGGCTCGTTGCAGATCGTGGTCGGCACGCATGCGCTGTTCCAGGACTCGGTGCAGTATCGCGATCTCGCGCTGGCGGTGATCGACGAGCAGCACCGGTTCGGCGTGGACCAGCGGCTGCTGCTGGGCAGCAAGGGCGCGCAGACCGACGTGCTGGTGATGACCGCGACGCCGATCCCGCGCACGCTGCTGCTGACCCAGTGGGGCGAGATGGATGTGTCGCGGCTGACCGAGAAGCCGGCCGGGCGGCAGCCGATCCGCACCACGCTGCACTCGCTGGGGACGCTGCCCGACGTGCTGGATGGGGTGGCGCGGCAATTGGATCGGGGCCGGCAGGTCTATTGGGTGTGCCCGCTGGTGGCGGAGAGCGAGGCGTTGGACCTTGCCGCGGCCGAGGATCGCTTCGCCCAGTTGCACGCCCGGTTCGGCGAGCGCGTCGGGCTGGCGCATGGACAGCAGACCCCTGAGGTGCGGGACGCGGCGCTGGCCGGGTTCGTCGCAGGAACCATCCGGCTGCTGGTGGCGACGACGGTGGTGGAGGTCGGCGTCGACGTGCCGCAGGCGAGCGTGATGGTGATCGAGCATGCGGAACGCTTCGGCCTGGCGCAGTTGCACCAGTTGCGCGGCCGGGTGGGGCGGGGGACGGAGGCAAGCTTCTGCCTGCTGCTGCACGAGGACTGGGTGAACGAGACGGCGCGCCGGCGGCTGATGCTGCTGCGTGACACCGAGGACGGCTTCCTGATTGCCGACGAGGATTTCCGCCTGCGCGGCGGCGGCGACCTGTTGGGGACGCGGCAGGCCGGCGCGCCGGGGTTCCGGCTGGCCGATCCGGTGGAGCATGAGGGGCTGCTGCATATGGCGCATCGCGACGCCATGCTGCTGCTGCAGAAGGACCCGAAGCTGGAAACCGAGCGTGGTCGCGCGATGCGCGTCTTGCTGCGGCTGTTCGAGCGGACCGCGGCGATGCGCACCCTGGCGTCGGGGTAGGGTGGCAACAAGCGCCCGCGGCCGCTCGGGGCGCGACGGAATACGCCCCAGGCGGGCGGGAGGGGGGTCTCCTGGGAGTGGCTCTGAATGGCCCGTCATCGGATTGTATCGGCTGGAAATAGATACGCAACGATTCATTTCGCCGGATGATAGTAGAGGCAGGAAATACTTGAGTCTTATGTCAAGCCAAGCTTAATCTTCGAAATCTGCGTTTGAGTTCCAACTCTGAAGTGGCCAGGTCGAGGGGGGATCAAGACATGGCGCTCGAAGGGCTGCTGACGCATCGCGAACCTCTGGGACCCATTGATCAAGCCAACATACGGGCGGACCAGGACAGCGATACTATCATCTATGATCGAGTTACGCCGTTCAGTGAGGCACTCAGCCGGGCGCCGGTTCTCCTGCTAGGCCGCAAGGGAAGTGGGAAATCCGCTATCCTGGCCGAATACAGAATACGGGCATTACACAGCGACTATCGTGCGGTTTCGCTGGATTCCCCGCCTGAGGTGGGGGAGCCGTTTTTGATCTCGATCGGCTCCTGGGACCACTTTCATCAGTTGACCAGGCATGTAGCAAACCAGTTTCGCGCGTCCAATCCGGCCTTCGATTCAGAAATGGTACCTACCGAGTATCTTTCCGAACTGTGGCAGGAGGCACTGTGGGATGAGATCATAAAGTTCTTCTACAATTTCTGCCACCATCGTGAGTTGCGCGCGCAATTGGCTCCGGTGGAGAAGTACATCGTCGCAGATGGGGGCTTTACCGGGCCAGCAGAGAGGGCGGCCCACGATCTGTTCGCGGCGGCAAAGTCGGCCGTGCTGAGCTTCGCCAAAACGCGTCTATCGAAAATCGTTCTTTTGATCGACAGCATGGAACGATATCCTGTCCGCAACGTGATTTTTGCAGAGGTGCTAGGCGGGCTTTTGCAAGCCGTGAATGCGGTTCACTATGATTCGGATTCAATCCATATAACATTCTGCCTTCCCGAAGAGATCGAGATGCACTTGATCGGCAGCTCTGCGAACATCATGAAGGATTACACCGCCGCATACAGGATACGCTGGAAACCAATCGATCTTCTCAAGGTGGTTGCACACCGCTTTCGTCTGTTCGTACAAGTACAGGATCCGCAATTTTACAAAACCCTCGCCTCGATCAATCTCGAATCGCGGGAGGGAATTCATGCTCTTTATCGTTCGATCCTGCCGCCGTCCCTCTTGAATGCGATGAATGAGCCGGAAGATCCACTTGCCTACATAATACGGCATACGCAATTGCTGCCGCGACACTCCATCGCCATATTCAACGGTATTGTAGCGAGATCATACGAGCGGACGAAGCAGTTCCGCCAACTTGATGAAGACGCCATCAGAGAAGGCATTTCCGATGCCGAGAAGCTGATTGCGCAACAGGTCCTGGTTCCCTACTACAAAATCTACCCGGATCTGATAGCGACCTGTGAAGACGTCCTGCCGGACCTCTCGGCCGTATGCACGTTCAACGAGCTTCGGAAGATTGAGCGCCGCTTTTCCCGTCGCGTCGAGGACGATGTTCGCAATGTCTGGCGAACGCTTTTCGCAATGGGGGTGATCGGCAAAGTGGTTCCCGCGTCAAGTCAGAGCGCGGGATCTGATCGCCTCTCGTCGCGCTATTGCCTCGCACAGTTCCATTACAATATAGACGGGTCGTTCGGATTGTCCGCCGACGCGGAGTATTGCTTCCATCCGGTGTTCACGCGGCATTTCGGAATTGCACGAAAGAACGGAGACGATAGAAGGGCCGTTTATCCGGCTAATGTCGAGCTGATGACGATTCAATGAGGCTCAATCAGGTTCCAAGGCTCGCGCTTGTCCTGTCGGGCATCAATCTGCTGATTGCCCTCTGCGGCACCATTGTTGCGCTGCAGTTCGACGATGAAGAAGCCTTGCGACGGACCGGTGCGGTGCTGGCGGCCATGACCGGGTTGTTTGTGATCTGGCAGGTCCTGGAGGAAATGGGGATGGAGCGCAGGCTTCACGAAAATCCTTCCCCGGACCATGGCGCGGAAGTGCCTCTGCTTCCGATCGAAAGAACCGCGTCTCGACTTAAGTCTGCAGCCAGGATACGACATGAACGCGAAATCCGCATTTCGCGGCTCAGAATCGTGGGCGTGATCGCCTTCTGGGTATGCGTCGGCGAGTTGCTGCACGGTTTTGGCGACATCGTGTATCGCGACTGCCGCGAGGTTTCGATGCAGTATCATGCGGCGCACCCAGGCGGCGGCACGGTTGTAAGCACGACGGCGCTAAAACAGGCGTCCGCCGGAATGGAGTGAGGGGGGGCGCGAGCAGACCTGGGCCTGCGATCACATCACCCCGAACAACGCCTCCACATCCGCCTCGGTCAGCTTCAGCGCGCCGCCATGCTCGGCGTCCAGCACGCTGGCGACCAGCGCACGCTTCTTGTCCTTCAGCGTCTCCATCTTTTCCTCGATGGTGCCCAGCGTCACCAGCCGGTGCACGAACACTTTCTTATCCTGGCCGATCCGATGCGCGCGGTCGGTCGCCTGGTCCTCCACCGCCGGATTCCACCAGGGATCGTAATGGATCACCGTATCCGCCGCGGTCAGGTTCAGCCCGACGCCGCCGGCCTTCAGGCTGATCAGGAACAGCGGCACCTGGCCGGCCTGGAACCGCCGCACCGGCGTGGCGCGGTCCATCGTGTTGCCGGTCAGCATCACGTAGTCGATCTTCGCCTCCGCCAAGGCGCGTTCGATCAGTGCCAGCATTTCGGTGAATTGCGAAAACAGCAGCACCCGGCGGCCTTCCGCCAGGGCCAGAGTCAGCATCTCCATCAGCCGTTCCAGCTTGGCGGAGCCTGCCTTCGCCTTCTTCACCGTCTGCAGCTTCAGCAGCCGCGGGTCGCAGCATGCCTGGCGCAGCTTCAGCAGCGCATCGAGGATGATGATGCCGGACCGCGCCAGCCCTTTCTCGGCGATCGCCTGGCGCACGCGGGCATGCATCGCCAGGCGGATGCTCTCGTAGATCGCCCGCTGCGCGTCGCCCATCTCCACCGGTTCGGTGATCTCGGTCTTCGGCGGCAGCTCGATCGCGACCTCTTCCTTGGTCCGGCGCAGCAGGAACGGACGCACGCGCCTGCTCAGCATCATCTGGCGGTCGGTGTCGCCGCGCTTCTCGATCGGGGTGCGGAAGCGGGTGCGGAACGACTGCGCGCTGCCGAGGAAGCCGGGCGCCAGGAAGTCGAACAGCGACCACAACTCGCCGAGGTGGTTCTGCAACGGCGTGCCGGACAGGCACAGGCGCTGGCCGGCTTTCAGCCGCAGCGCCTGTCGGGTGGTCTCGGCATTCGGGTTCTTGATGGTCTGGGCCTCGTCCAGCACCACGATGTGCCAGTCCTGTGCGGTCAGCACGTGGTGGTCACGGGTGAGCAGCGGATAGGTGGTCACCACCAGGTCGTGCGCGGCGATCTCGCCGAACCGCTCCTTGCGGTTGGGGCCGTGCAGCGCCAGCAGTTTCAGCGACGGGGCGAAGCGTTCGGCCTCCATCACCCAGTTCGGCACCAGGCTGGTCGGGCAGACGACCAGTGCCGGTTGGGACAGCCGGCCCTCGGCCCGCTCGATCAGCAGATGCGCCAGGGTCTGCACGGTCTTTCCCAGTCCCATGTCGTCGGCCAGGATGCCGCCCAGTTCGGCGCCGCGCAGGAACTGCAGCCAGTCCACCCCCTGTGCCTGGTACGGCCGGAGCGAACCGAGGAAACTTTTGGGGATATTGGCGCGGGGGATCGTGTCCCCGGCCTCGCGCAGCATGCGGCCGAGTGCGCGCAGCGCTTCGCCGCCTTGCCAGACCACATCGGCGGCCTGTTCCAGGGCGGCGAGATTGGCGGCGTCCAGCCGGGTGAAGCGCACCTTGCCGCTGCAGGGCTCGATCATGCCGCCGGAGAACAGTTCCAGCAGCGTCAGCAGGATCGGCCGCACCCGCCCGAGCGCGACCGAGAGCATCCGCCCGTCATCCAACGGCACCAGGAACGGGATGCCGTCGTCACGGCCGTCCAGCAGCGCGCCCACTGCCAATCCGGCCCGTTCGGCGGTCTCGATCATCGTCACCAGCGCCGGCACCAGGTCGATGCGGGTGCCGTCCACCATCACGCCGAGATGCAGTTCCAGCCAGTCGATGCCGGAGCCTTCGGCCAGTTCGGCGGTCCATTCGCCGTCGGCGATCGCGATGCGGAACGGGAAGTCGTCGTCGATCTCCACCGTCCAGCCTTCGTCGCGCAGGCGCGGTACCTCCTGCAGCATCATCACCAGCCAGGCCGCGTCGCTGTCTTCCTCCATCAGCATCAGGTCGTTGACCCAGGGATGCCGCTGCCAGGTCGGCGTCACGCGGCCGACGCGGTCGAACCCGAGCTCGCCCAGCTGCTGCATGGCGGCCGCCTCGGCGGCGCGATCGCGTACCACCCGATACAGTCGGCGTTCACGGACCAGCAGCCGACGCCGGTCATCCGGTGGCAGGACGAAGGGTCCGTAGCCGAACGCGATCCGGGCGAGGGGGATTGGCGGCGGTTCTGCCTGATAGCCGTAATAGGTGGCGCCGGATCCCGGCAGCCGTGGCCGGCCGACCAGCAGCCGCAGATGCGGCCGCAGCGGCGCCTGCACCACCTCGGGCTCGTCCAACGCCGTCGGCACCGGCAGCGTCAGGTTCGGCACGCGGCGGGTCAGTTCGCTGCGCACCAGCTCCACATGCTCCGCCGGCACCGCGGGGGCATCGAGCAGCCGGCCGACGACCGCCTCCGGCAAGTCCAGTTGCAGCGGACCCATCAGCCCGGATTCGGGTTCCACGAACCAGGGCGGTGGCACGCGCAGTGCGACCGCCGGTTCGGCCAGGGTGATGACCGGGCTTTGCGATCCGTCATCCTGCAGCGACCAGCCAAGGCTCGCCGGTCGTGGCGGTGCCGCCGTTACCACCGGCCCCTGCAAACTGCCCCAATACGCCCGCCCGGTGGCGATGATCCGCTGCAGCGTGTCCACGGCTTCCGGATCAGAGCCATAGTTCGGCGCGAATGCCAGGCGACGCAGGATCAGCCGGTCCGATGGGCGCAGGAACGCCGGCATCTGCGGGCCTTGCGCCCGCGACGGGGCGAACTCCTGGGCGTTGCGCCCGTATTCCCCGGATTTCAGCACCGACACGGACATCGGCCGGATGCGCAGCGTCGGCGCTCCGATGGGGCGCGGCATCGACTCCAGCAGGTAGAGCAGCCGCTGGCGCAGCTGCGGCGGATACGCCTCGGACTCGGCCTCTTCGGCCGCTCCCATGCCGTCCAGCCACAGCGACAGCGGCGCCGGCAGCGCCGGATCGGCGATCTGCGGCGCCTCGGCCCGGATGGTCTGCAGCAGCGGCAACTGGTGTTGCTGCGACGCCGTCATCAGCACCGCGGCGACATGCTTGCAGTTGATCCGTTGCGGGCAGGTGCAGGCGCCCTGGATCGTCGGCATTTCACCGTCGCGGCACGACAGCACGACCATCTGCGTGTAGGGGCGAGGCCGGCTGCCACGCGTTTCGGCGTTCACCCGGCGTCCGTCCGCCGAGACCTCCAGCCGCTGGACGCGGTTCATCCGGGCGTAGGCGCGCGCCGCCTCGATCGCGTTCCCACTGAACTGGCGGTGAAGGATGGCGGTAAGGACGTCAGCCTCCCGCGCGTCGCCCTGACGGTGAAGCATGTAGTTCATGCTGCCGGATATTAGGTGAGCGGGTCGAGTCGGAGCCAATTCAGCCCGCGATGGGGTTGTGGCTCAAGCCTCCAGGTTGTGGCGGGCTTGATGCCTGTGGGCCGAAGGTCCGGCATCCCCGGCGTTCCGCACACGGCAACAGGTCGGCCGCGGACGCCGGACTTCGTTGGCACGACGGTGGCGGTTGGCGGCGCCTTGCCCGATCAAGCCGTTTCGGCGCCGCGCGACCGGACCGTCAGCTGCCGATATTCACCACCAGGACGCGACGATTGCCGGCTTCGGGAGTTTCGTCCGGCGTCGGTACCAGCAGATCGTGCTCGCCCATGCCGACAGCCTGCAACCGATTGGCGTCGATGTGGTAGGCGCCTTCCAGATACGCGACGACGCTGGCCGCGCGTCGCTCCGACAGGGCCTGGTTGAGCTCCGCGGCACCGACTGTGTCGGTATGACCCTCGATGCGGAACCGGTAGGCGTTGAGCTGGGCCGTGGTCAGTGCCCGTCCCAGCGCATCCAGTGCGTGCTGCGCCTCCGGTGTCAGCTCCGCCGAACCGGTGGCGAAGAGCACGTTCAGGCTGACCGAGGGCGCCTTGGCTGCGGCCGCGCCGGCCTGCGAGGGCGCCACCCGGATGCCACGCGTCGTGGGCGACAGGCCCTCGACCGGCGAGAGCGACTTCACGATCTGATCCGCGGAGGGATTGGGCTGCGCCCAGCCCGGGACCGGGGTCAGAACGCCGCCTGCCAGAATCGCGGCCGCAACCAGGCCGATATGAACACGCGTCATCGCTTCCTCCTATTCAGCGTCGGCCCTGCCGCGTCATCTCGCGGCATGTGATTTGTCTCGACATACCATAGAATCCGCGGACGCAGCGGGAAACCGAACGATCACGCCGCTGTGTGCCTCTGCCTGGGCCCGTCACTCTCCCGGTGCCACCGCCGGCGTCGGATCGGCCACCACCAGCCTGCCGGGCTTGCCCTCGTCCCGTTGGAACACCATCCGGCTGTCATGGAACGCGGCGACCGACGGCCGATGCGCGATCGAGACCAGGGTGGCATCGGGCAGGCGCTGTTTCAAAATCTGGTAGAGATGCGCCTCGGCCTCCGGGTCCAGGCTGGCCGTCGCCTCGTCCAGGAAGATCCAGTCCGGCTTCGCCAGCAGCGCCCGCGCCAGGGCGACGCGCTGCTGCTCGCCGCCGGACAGCCGGTGCGGCCAGTTCTCGTCCTTGTTGAGGTGATCGACCAGGTTCGCCAGCCCGGCATCGTTCAGCGCCTGCTCGATGTCGCTTCGGCTGTAGGTGTCGTGCGGGTGCGGATAGCTGATCACGTGGCGCAGCGTGCCGAGCGGGATATAGGGCCGCTGCGGCAGGAAGAACGAGCGGGCCGGTAGCGTCACCTTGCCCTGACCGAACGGCCAGATCCCGGCGATGGCGCGGAACAGCGTCGATTTCCCCGACCCGGAGCGGCCGGTGACCACCACGGAGTGGCCGCGGGTAAACTCCAGATCGGCGTTCTCCAGCAGTGCCGAGCCATCCGGCAGTTTCAGTGTCAGGCCGGTCACGTGCACCGCGCCGTCCGGCGCCACGGTGCTGCCGAACGCCTGCTGCACCGCGGCCGCGCGGGCGGCGACGATGGCGCGTTCGAACGTCGCAAGGCGTTCGGTGATCGCGTACCACTGCGCCAGGTTGGGATACTGGGTGACGAACCACGACAGCGAGGCCTGGACGTGGCCGAACGCGCTGGCGGTCTGGGTCAGCCCGCCCAGCGGGATCTGGCCGGAAAAGTAGCGTGGTGCCGCCACGATGAAGGGAAACACCGAGGCGATCTGGTCGTAGCCGGCAGTCAACGCGTTCAGCAGCTTGGTCCGCTGCATGATCGCCCACCAATTGCCGATCACGTGGTGGAAGCGATGGCCGAGATTGCCCTTTTCCTCGCTCTCGCCGCGGAACAGCGCGATCGCTTCCATGTTTTCGCGAAACCGCACCAGGGCGTAGCGAAAATCCGCCTCCACCCGCTGCTGGCGGAAGCGCAATGCGGCCAGGGGGCGGCCGACCATGTGCGTCAGCCCGGTGCCGAGCACCGAGTAGGCGAGCGCGACCCAGACCATGTAGCCGGGGATATCGATGCCAAACAACGCGATCGTGCCGGACAGGCTCCACAGGATGCCCAGGAAGCTGACCAGGCTGACGATATTGGCCAGGAAGCTGATACCCAGCGTCAGCGCACTGTCGATGAAGTCGCGAATATCCTCGGCGATGCGCTGGTCCGGGTTGTCGGTGCCGACCTGCGCCTGGTCGCTGGCGAAGCTGATCCGGTAATAGGCGCGGTCGGACAACCACTCGCCCAGGAACCGGTCGGTCGACCAGCGGCGCCAGCGGATCTGCAGCCACTGGCTGAGCCAGGTGAAGTACACCGCGACCAGGATGTACACCGCCGCCACTTCGCAGAAGCCCGGCATCAGGCCGCTGGGCGTGTGCCGGTACAGGAACAGCAGCTCGACGAAGGCGTGCCAGTCCTTGGCCTGCAGCGAGTTGAAGAACTCGCGGTTCCAGAAGCTCAATACGACGTTCATCGCCACCAGCGCGAGGCGCAGCACCAGGATGGAGAGCAGCAACCCCCGCGCGGACCATTTCTCCTCGGACCAGAAATACGGCCAGGTCAGCCGCCAGCAGTCGCGCAGGAACGGGCCGAGACGACGCATGAGATGGAACTCTTTCGCAACAGAAGTTGGCAGGCAATCCAGGTTCGCGGCTGTCAGCCGCGCCGTGACGGCGCCAGAAGCCCCATGGCGCGCGGCAACGGCGGGGCATAGCCGGTCCCGTGACCGGAATACAGCGGTCGTTGTGTAATCCTCCGCTCATCCGGCCGTTAGCCCTCCGTTCATCCCGGTGTGGTTTGCTGAAGCCTCCCGAGGATGCGTGTCACCGCGATGGGCGAACGACAGGATCTGGCACCCCAGCTTTGCACCCTGGAACATTCCGTGTTCAGCCGTCTGGGCGAGCCGCTGTTCCGCCGCGCCGAGAGCGACGGCACCCCGGTCATGGTGGTGCAGCTGGGCGACCGGGAGGCAGCCTTGCCGCTGAGCTCGCTGCAGCGGGAGTTCGACATCGCCGACGACTTCGGGCGACGGCCGGATGCTCGGCCTGATCGCCGCTGCACTCGATTTCGTCGCCGGCCTGCGCCCGGGCGATCCGCTGCCTGCCGAGGTCCTCAGCGGCGAGGCCAGCTGGGACCCCAGCGCCGCGCATTTCCGCCTCGCCAATGCGCGCCTGCAACTGCAACTGGTGGCCTGGCTGCGGCCGGATGCGGGGTCCCAGGCGATGCCGCTGGACACGCAGGCGTTGCTGGCCGCGGCGGACAATCCGGTGCTGCGCCAACAGGTGCAGGAGGCGTTCGGCAAGGCGGCCGAGGCACTCAGCCAGCCGTCACCGGAGGCCGTGGTCGCGCTGGTCGAGGATCTTGCGCGCGAACTCGCCTATGTCGAGGCGCTGCGCGAACGCCTGTTGGGGCGGGTTCAGGGCATGGCGGTGAAGCTGGAGCGGCTGACCCATGGCTGGCGCGGCGACGCCGCCCAGTTGGAGACGCTGACCCAGGTTCGCCGGCTGACCGGGGTTGCGCTGAGGCAGATCAACCAGCGCTTTGCCGAACTGGATGCGCAGACGGCGGAGGTGATGTCCGCGCTGCGCAACCTGGAGAACCAGCGCGCCTTCATCCGGTCCAACCGTGACTGGCTGTATCGCACCCAGCGCGCCTGGCAACCGGTGCTGCTGGACTGGGACAATGCCGGCTTCGGCTTCGACGAGCACACCAGGCTGCTGCTGGTCCGCACCTACCAGTTCCTGGCGCCCCGCTTCATGGCGGTCACCGAGTGGAACTCGATGAACCGGCTGCTGCAACGGAGCGAGCACACCAAGAAGCGCATGATCTGGTGACATGACCTGACGACATGATCCGGTGACATGACCCGGTGACAAAGGGCGGCCCCCCAGCCGGCGGCCCCCGCCATTGCGCCAGATCAAGGCAGGGGTCGGGTTTGTTCGCCAACCTCCCGGGCCAGACGGGCTGGCGGCTCGGGACAGGCGGCTGCGCCTGCACCGGACATCGGGTGGCAACGGGGCATGGACGAGCGCGGGCAAGCTGGGCGGGGGACGGGACATGTCAGCGCGATTCGCGGCTCGGTGATCGATCTGCGGTTCGCCGCAGGGAGCCTGCCTGCGGTGCGCGAGGCGATCGCGATCGAATGGGACCGCGGTCCGCCCTTGCTGGCGGAGGTGCAGGCGCATCTCGATGATGCGACGGTCCGCGCGATCGTGTTGCGGAATCCGGCCGGCCTGCGGCGCGGCACGCCGGTGCGAGCGACCGGCGCCCCGATCCGCGTGCCGGTCGGCCAGCCGGTGCTGGGCCGGCTGCTCGATGCCGTGGGCGAGCCGGCCGATCGGGGCCCGGCCCTGTCGCCGGACATCCAGCGGCGACCGATCCATGCGCCGTCCCCAGGCCTGGCGCAGCTTGGCGCCTCAGTCGAGCATTTTCACACCGGCATCAAGGTGATCGATCTGCTGGCGCCGCTGGTGACCGGCGGCAAGGCCGCCATGTTCGGCGGCGCGGGGGTCGGCAAGACCGTGCTGATCATGGAGCTGATCCGCACCACGGTGGAGCGACACGCCGGTATCTCGGTATTCGCCGGCATCGGCGAGCGGTCCCGCGAGGGCCACGAGTTGCTGCTCGAACTGCGCCAGGCCGACGTGCTGAAGCAGACCGCGCTGGTGTTCGGCCAGATGAACGAGCCGCCGGGTGCGCGCTGGCGTGCCGGCCTGACCGCGCTGACGATCGCCGAGTATTTCCGCGACGAGGCGCATGCCAACGTGCTGCTGCTGATCGACAACGTCTATCGGCTGGTGCAGGCGGGCAGCGAGATTTCCGGCCTGCTCGGCCGCCTGCCGTCGCGGGTCGGCTACCAGCCGACGCTGGCCAGTGAGATCGCCGAATTGGAGGAGCGGATCGCCTCGGTCGCCGGCGCGGCCATCACGTCGATCCAGGCGGTCTATGTGCCGGCGGACGACTTCACCGATCCGGCGGTGGCCGAGATCTTCACCCATCTGGATTCGTCGATCGTGCTGTCGCGCGACATGGCGAGCGAGGGACTGTATCCGGCGGTCGATCCGCTCGCCTCCGGCTCCAGCCTGCTGGATCCGCGGCTGGTCGGCGAGGTGCATTACCGGACCGCGCAGGACGTCCGCAAGACCATCGCCCATTTCCGCGATCTGCAGGAGATCATCGCTTTGCTCGGGATCGAGGAGCTGAGTGCGACCGATCGCGGCATCGTCAAGCGGGCGCGGCGGCTGATGCGGTTTCTGACCCAGCCGTTCATGGTGACGGTGGCGTTCACCGGCCGCGCGGGACGGTCGGTGGAGCTGCAGGATACGCTGGCGGGGTGCCGCGCGATCCTCGACGGTGAGACCGATGACTGGGCGGAGAGCTCGCTCTACATGGTCGGCGATCTGGCGGAGGCGCGGCGCAAGGAGGCCGCGGCGGCGTCATGAAACTCACCGTCACCACGCCGCTGGCGATCGTGATCGACACCGACGATGTTGTGCATCTGCGCGCCGAGGACACGTCCGGCGCGTTCGGCATCCTGCCGCACCATGCCGATTTTCTCACCGCGCTGCCGGCTTCGGTGGTGACCTGGCGCGACAGCGGTGGCGCGGAGCACCATGTCGCGGTGCGCGGCGGCATGCTGGAGGTCAGCGGCGGCGCGCGGATCGCCGTGGCAACGCGCAAGGCGATCCCGGGCGACGACCTGCATCATCTGGAGACCGAAGTGCTGGCGACGTTCCGCCGCGAACTCGAGGAGGAGAAGGCGGCGCGCACCGACGCGCAGCGGCTGCATCTCGCGGCGATCCGCCGGATCAGCCGGCTGCTGCGGTCCGAGCGTATCGCGGCGATTCCCGGCGGATCCGGGCTTGCGCCGCCGGAGCTGCTGCAGCCATGACCCGGGAACCGGAGCCACCCGAGCATCTGTACGACGCGGTCAGGCAGCGGCGGCAGCGGCGCGACCGCTGGCAGCAGGAGGGGGAGCGGTCGATCGGTCAGAACCTGGCCATGATCGGCACGCTCGGCTGGACCATCGTCACGCCGACCCTGCTCGGCATTCTGCTCGGGCGCTGGCTGGACCGCTCTTTCGGCAGCGGGATTTTCTGGACCCTGGGCCTGCTGGTCGCCGGGCTGGCGTTGGGCTGCCGCCTGGCCTGGCAGCGGATGCACCGGGCATGACCCCGGGTATGACCCCGGCCGCAGTGCTCGCCTTTGCCCCGTCCGCGGCGGCCGCGCTGGTCGCCGGCCTGGTCCCGGGCCTTGGCTATTTCGCCGCCTTGCGTCGCACGGTGTCACTGTTCGTGTCCGGTGCCGGTTGGGCGGCTCCCGTCGCGCTGGCCGTGTTCCGCCTTGCCGGCGCCGGCTGCGGGCTGGCGCTCGCCGCATGGTTCGGCGCGCCCATCCTGCTGGCCGCGGCGCTGGGGTTTCTGGCCGCCCGCAGCCTGGCCCTGCGCAGCGCAGGAAGGACCGGGTGATGCATCCGTCCCCGCTCGCCAGCGTGGTCCTGTTCCATCTCGGCCCGGTCGGCATCAGCCGGCCGGTGGTCACGACCTGGGCGCTGATGCTGGTGCTGAGTTTGGGCGCCTGGTTGCTCACCCGCCGGCTGGAGCTGCGCGCCGGCCGCAGCCAGGCGGTGCTGGAACTGCTGGTCACCGGCATCCTGGATCAGGTCGAGGCGGTCATCCGCAAGGAGTCCCGTCCCTTTCTGCCGCTGCTCGGCACGCTGTTCATCTTTCTGGTCGGCGCCAATCTGTTCGGTCTGCTGCCCGGTGTCGAAGCACCCACCGGCAAGCTGGAAACGCCGGCCGCGCTCGCGCTGATTGTGTTCCTTTCGGTGCATTACTTCGGCGTCCGGTCGCAGGGACTGGGCGGCTATCTCGCCAGTTTCGCCCGCCCCAAGCTGCTCATGTTGCCGCTCAACGTCATCGCCGAGTTCACCCGCACCTTCTCGCTGATGATGCGTCTGTTCGGCAACGTCATGAGCGGCGAGTTCCTGATCGCGCTGGTGGTCGCACTGGCCGGTCTGTTCGTGCCGATCCCGCTGATGGCGCTCGAAATCCTGGTGGAGTCGTGCAGGCCTACATCTTCACCATTCTCGCCAGCGTGTTCATCGGTGCCGCGGTCGACAGGGCCGGACCGGCATGAAGGAGGTTGCATGGACCTGAAACTGATCAGCATCATCGGCGCGGCGCTCGCGGTGGCGATCGGGTCGATCGGACCGGCGCTGGCCGAAGGCCGCTCGGTGGCCGCGGCCATGGACGCGCTGGCCCGCCAGCCGGAGGCCGCCGGTACCATCTCGCGCACGCTGTTCGTCGGCCTCGCGATGATCGAGACGATGGCGATCTACTGCCTGGTCATCGCCCTGCTGCTGTTGTTCGCCAATCCGTACACCGGTTGACAATGCAGCTCGACTGGCAAACCCTGACGCTGCAGACAGTCAACTTCGCGATCCTGGTCTGGCTGTTGCAACGCTTCCTCTACCGGCCGGTGCTGCGCATCGTCGATGCGCGGCGTGCCGAGGTGCAGAGCCGCACCGACGCCGCGGCGGCAGCGGAAAGCCAGGCGAAGGCGCAGCTTGCGGCGATCGAGACCCAGCGTGCCGGCATCGCGGCCGAACGCGAGGCGGCGCTCAGGGAAGCGGCCGCGCAGGCCGAACGTGCGGCGCGGGAGCGGGCCAGCCGGGCGGATGCGGACGCGGCAGCAGTGCTGGACAAGGCGCGCAGCGCCCTGGCGGCGGAACGTGCGCACGCATTGACCGGGCTGCAGCGTGACGCGCTGGAATTGGGCGCCGACGTCGCGCGCCGCCTGCTCGACCAGATGCCGGCGAAGCTCCGGGCGGAAGCCTGGATGGAGCGGATCGACGCGCAGCTCGCGACCCTGTCGTCCGAAGATCGGGAGGGTCTCGTCCCGGCCGGCGCGGATCAGACCGGCCTGACCGTCGTCACCGCCGCGCCGCTGTCGGCGGAGAATGCCGAGGACTGGCGGGTTCGGCTGCGCCGCCGGTTCGGGGAACGCCTCGCCATCAGCTTCATCGTTGACGAGGCGCTGGTGGCGGGGGCCGAACTGCACTTTCCCACCGCCATCCTGCGGTTCTCCTGGCAGAGCGTGCTGGCTGCGATCCGTTCGGACATGGACGCGCATGCCGACGCTCGGTGACGGTCTGCACGCCTGGATCGCGTCGAGCCGGCAGCGCATCGCCACGCTGCCGCTGGCGCCACGTCTGGAGCAGGTCGGCCGGGTCACGCAGGTGGGCGACGGCGTGGCCCTCGTGGCCGGCCTGCCGGATACGCGTCTGGACGAAGTGCTGGTGTTCGAGACCGGCGTGCGCGGCCTGGTCGTGGATCTCACCGAGTCCAGCATCGGCTGCGTGCTGCTGGGTGAAGCCGGTGGCATCCGGGCCGGCGGCCTCGTGCGCGGCACCGAGGAGGTGGCGCAGGTCCCGGTCGGGCCGAACCTGCTGGGCCGCGTGGTGGATGCGCTGGGCGCGCCACTGGACGGCGGCGCACCGGTCACGCCCGAAGCGTTTGCGCCGGTGGAGCAACCGGCGCCTGCGATCGTCGATCGCGCCCTGGTGACGCAGCCGCTGGCGACCGGCCTGCTGGCGGTGGACGCGATGATCCCGCTCGGCCGCGGGCAACGCGAGCTGATCATCGGCGATCGTGGAACCGGCAAGACGGCACTCGCCGTGGACGCCATGATCAACCAGCGCAGCAGCGACGTGATCTGTGTCTACGCCGCGGTCGGGCAGAAAATGTCCAGCGTTGCGCAGGCCGTGGATGCGATCCGCCGCTACGGTGCGCCTGAGCAGTGCATCTTTGTCGTGGGTGAATCGGATGCCGCACCCGGATTGCAATGGCTCGCACCCTATGCCGCGTGCAGCATGGCGGAATACTTCACCGCCAGGGGCCAGGACACGCTGCTGGTGATCGACGATCTGACTAAGCATGCGGCGGTGTACCGCGAGATTTCCCTGTTGCTGCGGCGCCCCCCCGGACGCGAGGCCTATCCTGGCGACATCTTCTACATCCACGCCCGCCTGCTTGAGCGTGCCGCCAAGCTGTCGCCAGAGCGCGGCGGCGGCTCGCTCACCGCGCTGCCGATCGCAGAAACCCAGGCCGGCAATATCAGCGCGTATATCCCGACCAACCTCATCTCGATCACCGACGGACAGATCTACCTTGATCCGCGCCTGTTCTATGAGGACCAGAAGCCGGCGGTCGATGTGGGCCGCAGTGTGTCCCGCGTCGGCGGCAAGACGCAGGCGCCGGTGCTGAAGGCATTCGCCGAAACGCTGCGCCTCGACTACGCGCAGTTCCTCGAACTCGAGGTCTTCACCCGCTTCGGCACCATGACCGATGAGCGCACCGGCAAGGTGATCGAACACGGCAGGCGCATCCGCGCCGTGCTCAGCCAGCGCCAGTTTGCCCCGCTGTCGCTGGGCGAGCAGGTGGCCCTGCTGGTGGCCTTGTCCGACGGCACACTCGACACGGTGCCGCTCGATCGCGTCGGCGCGTTCCTGACCGGGCTGCACGGCGTGCTGCAGGCGCAATGCCCGGAGGTGCTGACGCTCGATGAGCGGGCGCATGCCGTGCCGGAGGGCCTGCTGCAACGGCTCAAGGCGGTGCTGCACGCGTTCGCGCAGCCGCTGGGGGCGGCCGGCGGGGCGGTGAAGCAGGCTGCGCCATGACCCGCCTGATCGAAATCCAGGACCATATCGGCAGCATGAGCGAGCTGTTGGACGTGGTCGGCGCGATGCGCTCGCTCGCCGGCATGCGGGTGCAGGAGGCGCAGCGCGCACTGCCGGCGATCCGGCACTTTGCCGGCGTCATGGCCGCCTCGGTTGGCGCGGCGCTTCGGCTTTTGCCGGATACCGGCCCCGAGCGCAGCGCCGGGCACGGGCGCCGTGCCCTGGTGCTGTGTGCGGCGGAGCACGGCTTCGTCGGCGGCTTCAACGAACGTCTGTTGCAGGCAGCCAAGACCAGCCTTGGGCCGGCCGATCTATTGTTCGTGCTGGGCAGCCGCGGCGCCGCGCTCGCCGAACAACACGGTCGCCCGCCGGCCTGGTCCGGGCCGATGGCAACCCGCCTGTCCAGCATGCCCGAAACGATCGGGCAGTTGGAGGCGGTGCTGTATCCACGCATCGCCGAGGGTGAGATTTCCCGCGTCGAGCTCATGTTCGCGCGCTCTCGGCAGGGTGCGCCGGCGACGGTCGAGCAGCACGGGCTGCTGCCGCTGGATCTTGCGGCGCTCGGGGTGCTGCCGCCGACCCAGCCGCCGTTGCACAATCTGGAGCCGCGGGCGCTGCTGGAACGTCTCACCGCGGAATACCTCTTCGCGCTGTTGGGCGAGGCGGCGGTGGAATCGATTGCCAGTGAGAACGCGGCACGGTTTGCCGCCATGGCGGCGGCGCATGGCAATGTCGAGACGAAGCTGCAGCGGCTGCGGCAGGACGCGAACCAGGCACGCCAGACGGAAATCACCGAGGAATTGCTGGACCTGGTGACCGGCTCCCAGACGCTCAACGATGCGCTCGCTCAGCCTCGGGCGCCGGCCGCGGCCGCCAGGGTGGTTCGGCTCACGCCACGCGGGTGAGCTTGCTGACCGCCCGGTCGAACTGCGCCAGATAAATATTCTCCTCGGCGTCCAACCAGATCCCGTGCACGTTGAACGCGCCGGTATGCGGCTCGTCCGGGCCGAACCGGGCAAGGTTTTCGCGATCCAGCGACCAGATCGACAGCCCGTCCGCGCCGGCCACGTAGATCGCCGCCCGCCCGAAGGCCAGGTCGCTCGGCATGCGGAACCCGGTCCATTCCGCCAGGAACGCGCCGTCCGGCGAGAACAGCTGAATCCGGTGATTCTCCCGGTCGCAGACATACAGCCGGTCGGATGCATCGACGCTGATGAAATGCACGAGCGCGAACTGCCCGGGACCGCTGCCCGGTTCCCCCCAGGATCGGATCAGCGTGCCGTCCGGCGCGAATTCATGCACCCGGCGATTGCCGTAGCCGTCCGAAACGAAGACTGCGCCGGTCGAGGCGACCGCCACGCCGGTCGGCATGTTGAAGGGCTGACCGTAGAAGGTCGGCGCCGCCGCGTCCGGCTGGCCCAGGGTCAGCAGCAGCGTGCCGTCCGATCGGTGCCTGGTGACCGTGTGCCGCCCGGAATCGGCGATCCAGATCGACCCGGCGGCATCGATGGTCAGGCCGTGCACGAAGTTCGAGAATTGGCCCTCGCCCCACGAGGTGATGAACCCGCCGTCCGGATCGAACAGCAGCACCGGATGCGCGCCGCGACACAGCACGTGAACGTCACCGTTCGCCGCGACGGCCCCTTTCACGCTGGTGCGCGGCGGGCCGGGATGTCCCGTCTCGCCCAGGTTCCACCAACGCGGCAGGCGCGCCCAGTCGCGCTGGAAGCGGTAACGGTAACGACCGGTGCCGATGATCGGGGCGGCGCTGTCGGACATGATGATGCCTCGCCTCACTGCTGCGAGGCGACAGGCTGTGCCGGCATGGGAGCGGAAGCAAGGCCGACCGTCGCCGCGTGGCCTTCATGCTCATGCCGCCACGAGTTGGCGCCGAAGCGCACACCCATAGCGAGCCGCGTCGCAGGCAGTCGCATGCGCCGTTTCGCCACAGACGGCAATTTCAGGGCGCGGGTGGCGCGATCGGGTGGCAGGACCTTGGCATGGAGAGCGACATCGTTCCGCGGTCGGCGGTGCCCACCGGCGGCGATGCTCACCGCGTGTGGCGGTCTTTCATCGCAAGGGTTGTCCGATGCCGGCGTTCACATCGTCATCGGACCGCGTCGCGGCGTGTCGCCGGCAAAACTCGTTTCAGTGACGGCGATGCCGCATTCAATGCAGACCGCGCGCTGCCCGTGCGGCGGCGTTCGCACCAGCCGGTCGCCGATACAGGACAGCCGGTCCATCGCCGGCAGTGCTTCGACGCGTGCGATCCAGCCGGCGGTGCACGGCCAGCGCTGCGCGTCGACGTCGACCCGCGACCAGCGCAGATTGCGGAAGAACACGCCGATCGCAATGTCGGCGATGGACACAGGACCGAAGGCAAAACCATCCGCGGGTGCGACCCGCTCCAGATAATCCATGACCTCCGGCAACGCGTCCGTCACCGCCTGGTCGATCGCCGCCACGTCGCGCGGCTGCCCCCAGACGCCGGGACGGATCACCGCCTCGTTGAAGATGCGCCAGATGAACACATCGCCGATGCGGGTATCGGCGAATTCCTCCAGCCAGCGCGCCTGGGCGCGAGCGGCGATGTCCTGCGGGTAGAGCGGTGGATCGGGATAGCGATCCTCCAGGTACTGGCAGATCACCGAGCTGTCGCACAGCGTCACCTGGTCGTCGATGTACACCGGAATGCGGCGCAGCGGGCTGATTTCCGCGAACGCCGCATTGCCGAAGAACGGGATGATCGGGTCCAGCCGATACGGCAGCGATTTCAGCGCGCAGACGGCCAGCACCTTGCGCACATAGGGCGAGACGACGCCACCGATGATGGTGGCCGGCGCAGCGGCGTGTTGCATCCCGGACTCCTCGAACCGGCCGGCAGCATGCCACACTGCGGCGGGAAAGGATGCCGCATGACCGACCTGCCGACCCGCGCGATGGCGCGCTATCGAATCCTCGATATGCACACCGCCGGCGAGCCGGTGCGCATCGTGCTGGACGGATTTCCGCTGCCGGATGGGGCCGACGTGCTGGGGCGGCGCGCCGATGCCATGGCCAGGCTGGATGTGCATCGCCGCCGCCTGATGCTGGAACCGCGCGGTCATGCCGACATGTACGGCGCGCTGCCGGTCCCCGCCGCCACGCCAGGCGCCGCGTTCGGCGTGCTGTTCATGCACCATGCCGGGTTCAGCACCATGTGCGGTCACGCCACCATCGCATTGGGCCGTTGGGCGGTGGATAGCGGCCGCGTGGCGCTGCGCGATGGCGCCGCGGATTTCGTGCTGGACTGTCCGTGCGGCCCGGTCGCGGTGCATGTGTCGGAATTCGGCGCGCGGGTCGCGTTCGACAGCGTGGCGAGCTTCGCGGCGGCGCTGGACCTGGTGGTGGATGTGCCGAACCATGGCGCGGTGCGGTGCGACATCGGCTATGGCGGCGCGTTCTATGCCATTCTCCCGGCGTCACGTTTTGGTCTGAGCCTGACCGACAGTCCGGTGGGGGCGTTGCGCATCGCGGCCCGCGCGCTGACCGACGCGATCCGGGCGCGCCATCCGGTGCGGCACCCGACCGAGCCCGCGCTGTCGTTCTTGTACGGCACCATCCTCACCGACGACACGCCGCCGGACAGTGATGAAGTCACCCGCAATCTCTGCGTGTTCGCGGAGGGACAGATCGATCGCAGCGCCACCGGCAGCGGCGTCACCGCGCGGCTGGCGGTGGATGCGACGCGCGGGCTGATCGCGCCGGGTCGATGGCGTCGCTTTGCCGGCGCGTCCGGCGTGGCGTTCAAGGGCGCGGTGACGGGCGCGGAGACAATGTCCGGCATGCCGGCGTTCCGCGTGCGGGTGGCCGGGTCTGCGGCCTATTGCGGCGAGGGCACCTTGCTGGTGGAGCAGGACGATCCGCTGGCGGACGGATTCTCCATCGCGGACGATGCGGTGCTGCCGGGTGGGTAGGGCGGGTGCCGCTGGCGCCTGGGTGCCGGCGTCGGTGCGGCGCTTGAAGCGTGCGGTGCGGCCGTCGATGGGCGCGGCTCGCACGTTCGGCGCGACGGAAGCGCCGGGCCGGCCTGCTGGGCAGACGCGCGGTTCCCGCCTACAACGGACCAAACGCTAAAACGAGAGGGCCTGCAATCATGCTGCCATCGCAACGTGACCTGTTCGAGATGCCGCGTGAGGTCTGCTACCTGAACGCCGCCTCCTGGAGCCCGCTGCCGCGCGCGGTCACGGCCGCCGGGCATGCCGGTGTGGAGCGCAAGGCGCAGCCCTGGACGCTGCCATCCGACCAGATCAAGGCGCAGCACGAACGCGCACGGGTGGCGGCGGCGCGGCTGATCAACGCCGATCCGGATGACGTCGCGCTGATATCCTCGGTCAGTTACGGCATCGCGACGGCCGGGAAGGTGTTGCCGGTCGCGGCGGGACAGCGCGTGCTGGTGCTGGCGGATGATCACACGTCGCCGGTGCTGGAGTGGCAGAGCCGGGCGGAGGCGCAGGGTTTCACGGTTGAAACGATCGCCCGCCCGTCGGATGGCGACTGGACGGCCGCGGTGCTGGCGGCGATCGAGCGGCCGGGGGCGGCGCCGGTCGCCGTCGCTTCGATCTCCTCGGTGCACTGGTCGGATGGCGGCGCGATCGATCTGCCGCCGGTGGCGGCGGCGCTGCGGCGACAGGGCGCGGCGCTGGTGGTGGATGCCACGCACGGCGCCGGCATCATGGCGATCGATGTCGCGACGCTCGATCCCGACTTCCTGGTCTTCCCCACCTATAAATGGGTGCTGGGTCCGTATGGCCGCGCTTTCCTCTACGTCGCAAAGCGCTGGCAGGACGGCGTGCCGCTGGAGCAGACCGGCGGTGGACGGCAGGCGATCAGTTCCGAGCACGTGCCCTATATGCGCGACACCGCCTATGTAACGAATGCGCGCCGCTTCGACATGGGGGAGCGTGACCATTTCATCTCGCTGGAAATGGCGGCGGTCGGCATGGAGATGGTGGCAGGCTGGGGCGGTCCCGCGATCGTCGAACGGCTCGGCATGCTGACCGACGCACTGGCCGACGGCGTGCGCAACAGCGGCGTGCTGGTCTCCGACAAGCGGGTGCGCGCGCCGCACGTGCTCAGCCTGAACTTTCCCAACGGCATGCCGGACGGGCTGGTGGAGCGTCTGGCGGAGCAGCAGGTCTATGTCGCCCCGCGTCTCGGCCGCCTGCGTATCAGCCCGCATGTCTACAACGACGAGGCCGACGTGGAGCGGTTCGTGGCCGCGTTCGCCAAAGCGGCGCGCTAGCGGCGCCTGGTCACGTGGCCGGCACGAACACCGGCAGGGTCACGCCCTCGGTCGCCGTCTCGAACGCGACCTGAACCGGCAACTCTACAACGACGAGGCCGACGTCGCGCGGTTCGTGATCGCGTTCGCCAAGGCGGCGCGCTAGCGGCGCCTGGTCACGTGGTCGGAACGAACACCGGCAGCGTCACACCTTCGGTCGTCGCTTCGAAGTCGACCCGCACCGGCAGCCCGACGCGCAGTTCCGCCGGGTCCAGCCCGCGGAGCTGCGCGTTCATCCGCACGCCTTCTTCCAGATCGACGGTCACCAGCGCATAGGGCAGGTCGGGCTTGTAGCCGGGATGGAACGGATGATGCGTGACGGTCCAGCTATGCACGACACCCCTGCCGGACGCGTCGAACCATTCGCTGCGCATCGACCAGCAGGCATCGCAGACCGGGCGCGGATAATGCCGCACCTTGCCGCAATCGGCGCATCGTTGCAGGCGCAACCGATGCGCGTTCAGCCCGTCCCAATAGGGCTGGGTATCTTGTGTCGGCTGCGGCAGCAGCTTGCTGTATTCGGCCACGATCAGGCCCTCCGCATGATGGCGATGGAGCCGTCGCCCATGTCGCCATAGCCGGTCACCACGCCGAGTTCGGCATTGGCCACCTGCGCCGCGGCCTGGCCGCGCAACTGGCGCACCAGTTCGACCACATGGTTCATCCCGGCCATATGCGCCTGCGACAACAGCCCGCCATGGGTGTTCACCGGCAACCGCCCGTTCAGCCGGATCGCGCCCGATGCGACGAAGGGTCCGCCCTCGCCCTTCTTGCAGAACCCGGCATCCTCGATCTGGCACAGCACATTGTAGGTGAAGCAGTCATAGATCTCGGCGACGTCGATATCGTCCGGCTTCACCCCCGCCATCGCGAAGGCGCGCGGTGCGGCTTTCGCCAGCCCCAGCGTGGCGATATCCGGCCGTTGCGTGATCGCGCTGGGCGAGTCCGGGTGGCCTTCTGCGACCCCCATCACCAGCACCGGCTTCTGCCGCATGTCGCGGGCCCGCGACGCCGCACTGATCACCACCGCCGCACCGCCGTCGCTCTCCAGGCTGCAATCCAGCAGCCGCAGCGGATCGGAGATCATGCGCGAGGCCTGGTGATCCGCCACCGTGATCGGGCTCTTCATCGTGGCGTTCGGATTGAGCGCCGCGTTGTGCCGCGTGCTGACCGCGATCTCGGCGAATTGCAGTGAGGTGGTGCCGTACAGCTCCATATGGCGCCGCGCCATCACCGCGTAGAGCTGTGCCGGCGCGATCGCGCCGGACGGCATCTCGAACTCGCCGATCACGCGGAACTGCGGCATCTGCTGCACGCGCGTGCCGATACGACCGCCGGAATAGCCGGTGCGGCCGAGTGACAGCAGCACATGGTTGCAGATGCCGGCCTCGATGACGGCGATCGCGCATTGGATGGCGGCGACCGAGGACGCGCCGCCCATCGGCGTGGTGGCGGAAAAGCGCAGGTCCGGAATCCCCAGATTGGTGGCGATGTCCTCGGCCACCGCGCCCAGCCCGTACGGGATCAATCCGTCGATGTCAGTGGGCTTCAGACCGGCATCCTGGATCGCGCGCAGCGAGGCTTCCAGTTGCAGCGACAGCGCGGTCCGGTCGGTGCCGCGCATGTAATCGGTCTCGCCGACGCCGGTGATGGCGCCTGCCTCGCGCAGCGACATGGGTTTCCTCCTGTTGCCGGTTCCGGTCAGGCGACCATGGTGCCGGAGCCGACCGGGAATGCAAACCGCCCCGGCGACCGGTTCTGACACGGAATGATCGTCATACAATACGACATCCGCCCGACCCTCCCCGTCATGGCCGGGCCTGGCCCGGCCATCTACACCGGAACGATCGGATCGCCACGGAGGCACGATGTCCGATCATTTCGGGCAGGCGGCCGGGTCGGGCTCGGCCATGACGGGGGCAGATCGAGTCACAGCGCCTGCGCCCGCCAGCACGCTGTATCCGCGGACCGCCGCCCGCTGGCGCACGTATCCCGCGTCAGACGCTTACTCCGCCGGCTTGAACCCCATCGCCACGCCGTTCATGCAATAGCGCTGCCCGGTCGGGGCCGGCCCGTCCGGAAACACATGGCCGAGATGGCCGCCGCATTGGCCGCAATGCACCTCGGTGCGGCTCATGAACAGGCTGCGATCCTCCGACGTCGCCACCGCGTCATCCAACGGCGCAAAGAAGCTCGGCCAGCCGGTGCCGCTCTCGAACTTGGTGTCGGACGGGAACAGCGCTGTGCCGCAGCCGGCGCAGACGAACGTGCCGGCCCGCTTCTCCTGATTCAGCGGGCTGGTGCCCGGGCGTTCCGTGCTGTGCTTGCGCAGCACGGCGAACTGCTGCGGGGTCAGCTTCTCCCGCCATTCCGCCTCGCTGAGCTGCACCGGATAGGTCTCCGCCGTCGCCGCCTGGCCACCGCCGAACAACCGCTTCATGTCTTGTCTCCTCGATACCTGTCGGCCGGGCGGCACCCCTCGGGACAGGGCCGCTGGCCGGATGGGTGCATTCTATCCGCCGGGCGATGCGGGACGCCATGATCCGCCCTGCCGCTTTCCCGCGGCCGTCATCGGATCGGTTGTCCCGACCGCCACCTCTGCGGCAGATTGGTCCTGATGCGAGCCGCCGCAATGCGCCTGATCGAGCTTCCCGACCTGACCGCAACCGAACGCCTTGCCGCCGCGGTCTGCGCCCTGGCGCGCCCGGGGGACGCCATTCTGCTCGACGGCCCGTTGGGGGCGGGCAAGACCGCGTTCGCACGGGCGTTCCTGCGGGTGGCCGCGGGCGATCCCGGGCTGGAAGTGCCGAGCCCGACCTTTACCTTGGTGCAGAGCTACGACACGCGGCTGGGTCCGGTGCATCATTTCGATCTGTGGCGGTTGGACGGGCCGGACGCGCTGGCCGAACTGGGCTGGGACGAGGCCTGTGACGACATCGCCCTGGTGGAATGGCCCGACCGGCTCGGCGCGCTGCGCCCGCCGGAGGCGCTGTGCGTGACGCTGGAGCCGGTCCGCGAGGACGCCCGCCGCGCCACCCTGACCGGCTGGCCGGATCGGATCGAACGCCTGGCATGACGCGCACGGATATGACGCGCACGGACCTGATCGACGGATTTCTGGCCCGCCACGGCTACGGCCAGGCGCAGGCCGCCCCGCTGGCGCAGGATGCGAGCTTTCGCCGCTATCTGCGCCTGGTCGATGGTCCCCGGCCGGCCGTGCTGATGGACGCCCCGGCGCCCGAAGACGTGCGGCCGTTCCTGCGCATCGCCACGCATCTCGCCCGGCTGGGCCTGTCGGTGCCGAAGATCTTCGCCGCCGATGCCGAAAACGGGCTGGTGCTGGAGGAAGACCTGGGCGACGCGCTGCTGTCCACGCTGTTCGATGCCGGCTCGTTCGACCTGCCGTCCCCGCCCGTCCTGCTGCGCAACGGGGCAGGGGAGAACGGCGCGGCCCTCGGCCACTCGACCGGCTTCATGGCGGAGCCGGCCAGCCTGCTCGACGCCGCGGTGGACGTGCTGGTCGTCATGCAGCGCGCCGCGCCCCCAGCCGATCTCCCCGCCTGGGACGCCGCCGTCATGGCGCAGACCGCGCTCGGCACGCTGCTCGACTGGTGGTGGCCGGCGACATTCGACGCGCCGGCGCCCGCGGCGGCTCGGGACGACTTCGCCACCGCCCTCGCCACCATGCTCGCCCCGGTCGCAGGCGGACCCAGCGGCTTCACCCATCGCGACTACTTTGCCGGCAACCTGCTCTGGCTGCCCGACCGGGCCGGGGTCCACCGCATCGGCGTGCTGGACTTCCAGGGTGCCGCCATCGGCCACCCCGCCTACGACCTGGTCTCGCTGCTGCAGGATGCGCGCCGGGACATTTCGGCTCCGCTGGCGGACCGGGCGCTCGACCGCTATCTGGCCGCGCGACCCGAGCTGGACGCGGCTGCACTCCGCACCGGCTTCGCCGTCTGTGCCGCGCAACGCCATTTGCGCGTCGCCTGCCAATGGGTGCGGCTTGCGCAACGAGACGGCCGGCGGCACTACCTCGCCTACGGGCCGCGCACCTGGCGCCTGCTCGCGGCCGCGCTGCGCCATCCCGCCGTCGCGCCGCTGGCGGCTGCCATGGACCGCTGGATCCCGCCCGAGCTGCGTGCCAACCCGAAGGGATTCACCGCATGAGCATCCGTCCGCGCACCGCCATGGTGCTGGCCGCCGGCCGGGGCACGCGCATGCGTCCGCTCACCGAATCGACGCCCAAGCCATTGCTGCCGCTGGGCGGCAAGCCGCTGCTGGACCATGCGCTGGACCGGCTGGCGGAGGTCGGGGTGGAGACCGTGGTGGTGAACGCGTTCTGGCAGGCCGACCGGCTGGCGGCGCATCTGCAGGCCCGCGCCGCGGTGCCGCCCGCCACCATCCTGCGCCGCGAGGAAACGCTGCTGGAGACCGGCGGCGGCGTGCGTGCGGCGCTGGGCCTGCTGGGTGACGCACCATTCTACGTGGTGAATGGCGACGCGTTCTGGCTGGACGGGCCGCGTCCGGCGCTGACCCGGCTGGCCGAGGCGTTCGATACCGCGGTGGACGGCGTGCTGCTGGTGCATCGGACCTTCCAGGTGCAGGCCGAGGTCGGGTTGGGTGATTTCGCACTGGACGCCTGGGGGCGCCTGCGCCGCCGCCGTGAGCGCGAGGTGGTGCCCTATATCTACGCCGGCGTGCAACTGATCAGCCCCGCCTTGCTGGCCGGCACGCCGGAGGGCGCATTCAGCATGAACCTCGCCTGGGATCACGCGCTCGCCGCCGGCAGGCTGCGCGCAGTGGTGCATGACGGGCTATGGTTCCATCTGTCCACCCCGCCGGATCTGTGCGAGGCGGAGTCCATGCTGCACGAGCGGCGCACCGGCGAGACGCGGTGAACCTGTTCCACATCCCGCCGGACGTGCCGTTCATGGACGCGATCGCGTCGGCCTGGCTGGCGCGGACCGATGATCCGCTGGCCCGGTCGCGCGGGCTGATCCTGCTGCCCACACGCCGCGCCGCCCGTTCCATGGTGGATGCCTTCCTGCGGGTCTCCGAGGGTCGACCGCTGCTGCTGCCGCGGGTGACCGCGCTGGGCGCGCTGGACGAGGTGCCGCTGGCAATGGCGGGGGCGTTGGACCTGCCGCCGGCGGTGGAGCCGGCGCAGCGACTGGCGGCTTTGACCCGGCTGATCCTGGCGCTGCGCGGTCGGGATGGCGCGCCGCGCACCGCCGATCGCGCCTGGCGCCTGGCCACCGAGCTGGCCTCGCTGATGGACGAGGCCGAACGCGCCGAGATCGATCTCTCGGTCCGGCTGCCGGACGCCGCCGATCCTGCCTATGCCGCGCATTGGCGGCAGACGCTGCAGTTCCTGCACGTGGTCACCGAGGCCTGGCCGGACTGGCTGGCCGATAATGGCCTGGCCAATCCGGCTGCCCGCCAGGTGGCGCTGCTGCAGGCGCAGGCGGAGGCCTGGCAGCGCACTCCGCCGGACGATCCGGTGCTGGTCGCCGGCACCACCGCCGGCATTCCCGCGGTGGCGCGACTGCTGCGGGTGGTTGCGCGGCTGCCACGGGGAGAGGTGGTGCTGCCCGCGCTCGATCTGGCACTCGGCGAGGAGACCTGGGCGGGGCTGGATGACTCCCATCCGCAGGCCGGGTTGCGCCGCCTGCTGGCGGAACTGGATGTGCGGCGGGGCGATGTGCAGCCCTGGCCGGCGGCGCAGACCGCGGCCACGGCCGGCGCCCGCTTCTCGATGCTCAATCGCGCATTGTTGCCGGCCGCGGCGCTGCAAGCCTGGCAGCAGCCGATCCCGCCCGCGATCGACGGCCTGTCGCGCCTGTCCCCCTCCGACCAGCAGGAGGAAGCCGCCGCGATCGCCCTGGTGCTGCGCGACGCGCTGCAGACCCCTGGGCAGCAAGCCGCCCTGGTCACGCCCGACCGCGCCCTGGCCGGCCGCGTCGCCGCCGAACTGCTGCGCTACGGCGTGGTGGCCGATGACAGCGCTGGCGAGAAGCTCGCCGATACGCCCCAGGCCGTGTTCCTGCGCCTGCTGGCCCGTGCGGTGGCGGAGGAACTGGCGCCGGTGCCGCTGCTGGCGCTGCTGAAGCATCCGCTGGCGGCGGCCGGATTGTCGCCTGCCGCCTGCCGATCCGCGGCCAGAGCGCTGGAACGCGCCTGCCTGCGTGGGCCGCGTCCGGCCTCCGGGCTCTCCGGGCTGCGTCTGGCGCTCGACAAGGCACCATCGGCCCCGCAGGCCGCCGATCTGCTGCAACGGCTGGAACGCTGCCTGGCACCGGCCCTGCGCATCGCGGCTTCGGTGGAAGTGGCGCCGGTGCAGGCCCTCGCCGCGCTGATCGAGGCGGCGGAGGCCCTGGCGGCGACGGACGAAGCTGGCGGTCCGGCGCGGCTCTGGGCCGGGGAGGAGGGTGACGCCCTCGCCACCGCGCTCGCCGCGTTGCAGGACGCGCTGCCGATGCTGCCGGACCAGCCGCGTGCCGTGCTGGCGGGTCTGCTGGACGCGATGCTGGAAGGCGCCGTGGTGCGCAGCCGGCGGGCGCTGCGCGGGCGCTCCGACCAGCGGGAACACCCGCGCGTGTTTATCTGGGGCCTGCTGGAGGCGCGGCTGCAAACCCCAGACGTCCTGGTGCTCGGCGGGCTGGTGGAAGGCGTCTGGCCGCCTGCCACCGACCCCGGCCCCTGGCTGTCGCGGCCGATGCGGACCGCGGTGGGGCTGCCGTCGCCGGAGGAGGCGGTTGGCCAGGCGGCCCACGACTTCCTGGCCAGTGCCTGTGCGGCGCGTCAGGTTGTGCTGTCCTGTCCCGCCCGTCGCGACGGTGCCCCGGCGGTGCCGGCCCGCTGGCTCACCCGGCTGGACATGATGCTGGCCGGGCAGGGGGCGTCGCTGGCTGAGCATCCGGCGGTGGAATGGACGCGCGGGCTGGACCAGCCGCTCGGTGGATCGCGGCCGGTGCCGCCGCCGCGTCCCTGCCCGCCGCTCCCGCTGCGTCCGCGCCGGCTCAGCGTGACCGAGGTGGAGACCTGGCTGCGCGATCCCTACGCGATCTATGCCAGGCATGTGCTGCGGCTGCGCGCCCTGCGTCCCTTGGACGAGGCGACCGATGCGGCGGATTACGGCTCGCTGGTGCATCACGGACTTCGGCTGTTCCTGGAGGAGCATCGCGACCGCTGGCCGCCCAATGCGGAGCGCGCGCTGCGGGCCGCACTGGCGCGGGCGCTGGCCGAGGCAAAGCTGCGCCCGGCGCTGGTTGCCTGGTGGGCGCCGCGGCTGGAGCGGATTGCCGACTGGGTCGCCGAGACCGAGACCGGCCGCCGCAGCGTGCACGCGCCGGTGACGATTGCGCCGGAGGTGGACGGGCGCTGGAGCCTCGCGCGGGACGGCGGCGCATTCGACCTGGTCGGGCGTGCCGATCGGATCGAGCGCCGGCCTGACGGCACGCTCGCCATCCTGGACTACAAGACCGGCACGCCGCCTTCCCAGAAGGAGGTCGATGCCGGGCTGGCGCCGCAACTGCTGCTGGAAGCCGCGATGGCGGAGGCGGGCGCATTCGGGCGCGCGCTGGCGGGAACGGCGGCGGAGCTGACCTATTGGCACCTGACCGGCGGTTTCCAGGCCGGGGAATTGCGGTCACTGTTCAAGGGCGACGCGGCGGCCATTGCGGCGGCGATTCAGGACGCAAGGCAAAGCCTCGCCGCGCTGATCGATATCTACGACCAGCCGGGGCGCTGCTACCTGTCGCACCCGCATCCCGGGCGGGCGCCGCGCTTTTCCGATTACGTGCAGCTCGCGCGTGTCGCGGAGTGGGCCGCCGCGGGAGAGGAAGCATGAGAGCGCCGCCGGCTGGCCGGCCTATCCGATGGGTGCGGAAGCGGTGCGCCGGGTTTGCTCGCGCAATTCGAATTTCTGGATCTTGCCGGTCGAGGTCTTCGGCAGCGTTCCGAACGACACGAAGCGCGGGCATTTGTAATGCGCGAGATGGCTGCGGCACCATGCGATGAGGTCCGCTTCGCTCACCGGTGCAGCGCCGGGCTTCAAGGTCACGAAAGCCTGCGGCGTCTCGCCCCATCTTTCGTCCGGACGGGCAACGACGGCGGCTTCCATCACGGCGGGATGCTGGTAGAGAATTTCCTCGACTTCCAGCGACGAAATATTCTCGCCGCCGGAGATGATGATGTCCTTCGCCCGATCCTTGATTTCCACATATCCATCCGGGTGCATCACCGCGAGATCGCCGGAATGGAACCAGCCGCCGGCGAATGCCTCGTCCGTCGCGCTGGGGTTCTTGAGGTAGCCTTTCATCACCGTGTTGCCGCGCAGCATCAGCTCGCCAATGGTCGCGCCGTCCGCAGGCACAGGCTGCATCGTGGCCGGGTCGAGCACGGAAACCTCCTCGATCATCGGCGTCTGCACGCCCTGCCGCGCCATGAAGGCGGCCTTCTGTTCGATCGGCAGTTCCTCCAGTCCCGGCTGCCACAGGCACACGGTCGACGGGCCATAGGTCTCGGTCAGCCCGTACAGATGCGTGACCGCGAATCCCAGCGCCTCCATCTGCGCGATCACCGTGGAGGGCGGCGCGGCACCGCCGGTGGCGATCTGCACCGCTTGCGCGGGGCGTCGGCGCACAGTCTCCGGCGCGTGGATCAGAATCGACAGCACCACCGGTGCGCCGCACATATGCGTCACGCCATGCTCCGCGATCGCGGCGAAGATGTCCGCCGGATCGACCCGGCGCAGGCAGACATGCGTGCCGCCCGCCAGCGTCACCGCCCAGGTATAGGTCCAGCCGTTGCAATGGAACATCGGCAGCGTCCACAGATACACGCTGCGCGGTGACAGCCCGAAGGTCAGTGCATTGGCGCAGGCATTCAGATACGCGCCGCGATGATGCGCGACGACACCTTTGGGATTGCCGGTGGTGCCGGAGGTATAGCCCAGTGCGATCGCCTGCCATTCATCCTCCGGCAGTCCCACCGGAAATGCCGCATCGCCGCCGGCGATGAAAGACTCATAGTCGACACCGCCGATCCGCTCGCCGGCAGGCGCCTGCGGATCATCGATATCCACCACCAGCAGGCGCTGCTGCGATCCGGCCAGCGCCTGCGCCATGACGGTGGAAAACTCGCGATCCACCAGCACGGCCTTGGCTTCCGAGTGCTGCAGGATGAAGCCGACCGCAGCGGCGTCCAGCCTGATGTTGATCGAGCACAGCACTGCCCCCAGCATCGGCACCGCGTAATGCGCTTCCAGCATCTCCGGGATGTTCGCCGCCATGATCGCGACCGTGTCGCCCTTGCCGATGCCGGATTGCGCCAGCGCCGACGCCAGCCGACGCGACCGCTCCAGGAACTGCGCATAGCTGTAGCGGCGTTCGCCGTGGATCACCGCGACCCGGGGTCCGTAGATGCGCGCGGCACGCAGCAGGAAGGACACCGGCGACAGCGGCACATGGTTCGCCGGTCGGCGTTCCAGATCTTGCTCGAAGATCGACACGGACGTCCCTTCCTTGCAGGCCAGTTTGCCCTAGCGTAAGTCACCGCCAGAAGGATTGCCAATCGGGGGGTGCGTGATGGCCGGATCGATCAGACTGACGGTGCAGGACTACGTCGCGACCGTCGTGATGGACCGGCCGCCGGTGAATGCGCAGAATTCCGAGTTCCGTCAGGAGCTGATCACCACATTCGACTCATTCACCGATCGTGACGACGTGCGCGTGGCCATTCTGACCGGAACCGGCAGGATGTTCTCCGCCGGCGCCGACATGAAGGAGCGTCCGAACCCCGATCATCCCGGCGAGTACTGGCATTTCAACCGCCTGGCGCGCGAGTGTTTCAACGCCATCCACGAATGCGCCAAACCCGTCATCGCCGCGGTCAACGGCCCGGCGCTCGGCGCGGGCCTCGGTCTGGTCGCCGGCTGCGACATCATCCTGTGTTCCGACAACGCGCAACTCGGCATGCCGGAGATCGATGTCGGGCTGGCCGGTGGCGCCGCCATGTTGCAGACCCTGTTCGGCAAGTCGCGTGCGCGGCGCATGTTCTACACCGGCTGGCGGGTGCCCGCCGACGAGCTGTACCGCACCGGCGTGGTGGAATGCTGCGTGCCGTTGGAACAGTTGATGCCGGAGGCGATGAAACTGGCCGCCGACATCGCATCCAAGAGTCCGATCGGCATGCGCTATGCCAAGCAGTCGATGAACACCACCATGCACATGCCGGCGCGCGACGGCTATCGGTTCGAGCAGGGCATCACCGTGATGCTGTCGAAGACCGAGGACGCACAGGAAGCTCGGCAGGCCTTCATGGAGAAGCGCAAGCCGGTGTGGAAGGGCCGCTGATCATGTGTCGCCTCATTGGCGCCTGTGCCGGTCCCTGCCGGCCGGTCGGTTCAGCCGAGGTTCACCGGGGAGGTGGTCGCCCGCACGGCAAGCCCAGTCCCGGCCACGATGTTTCCGATTTTGCGTCCTGCGAAGCGAAGCACCCGACGGCATGATCGAAGCCGATGCGGCACCATGACCGGTGAGGCGGTCGGCGCAGCGTCATCCCCGCCTCAGGAAATCGGCACCACCATCGCGGCGTTGCGCCAGGCCCTCGCAAACCAGCCCGCTTGCAGCGACACCCGCCAACGGCTCGCCGGCGCGCTGCTCGCGGCCGGCAACGCCTGCATGCCGGACCAGCCGGAAGCCGCTGAGCGCGCCTATCGGGATGCGATTTATGTGCAGCCCGGCTATGTCGATGCAATGTCGAACCTGGGCGAGGCGCTGGTTGCGCAGCACCGCCTGACCGATGCGCTCGCGCTGTTCCGCGCCGCGCTGACATTGCGGCCGTCGGACGCCCGCACCGGATTCAGCTATGCGTTCACGCTGCTGCTGAACTTCGATCTGTCCGAGGGCTGGCGTCAGTTCGAGGCGCGTCGCAGCATGGCCGCTTGGCATTACGATCGCCGCCGCGACCTGCCGCACTGGCAGCAGGGCATCGATCCGCGCGGCCGCTACATGCTGGTGATGGCGGAACAGGGCATCGGCGACGTGGTGCAGTTCGCGCGCTACCTGCCGGCGCTGCGCCAGCGCGCGGCGCGGGTGACACTGGAGGTGCCGACGGCGTTGCTGTCGCTGTTGCGCAACCGGACCGACGGCATTGCGGTCGTCACGCCCAACGACCCCGTGCCCGGCTGCGATCTGGCCTGCCCGATGATGAGTCTGCCACTGCTGCTGGATGCCGACACGCTGCCGGGTTGCGTGCCATATCCGCGTGCGCCCGCCGATCGCGTAGCCCGCTGGTGCGATTATCTGGCACCCTTTCCAGGCCTGCGGATCGGCCTCGTCTGCTCCGGTGATCCGCGTCATTCCCGCGACGCCATCCGCTCGGTGCCGTTCACGACGCTGGCACCGCTGCTCGCCGTGCCGGACACGCGCTTCGTGCTGTTGCAGACCGAGGCGCGGGATGCCGACCGCGCCGCCATTCAGGCCACGCCGGACATTCTGGTGCCGGACCGGCTGCTGACCGATTACGCCGACACCGCCGCGCTGATCGCCGGACTCGATCTGGTGATCGCAGCGGATACCGGCGTCGCGCATCTCGCCGCTGCGCTGGGCCGGCCGGTCTGGCTGATGCTGCCGTTCAACCCGGATTGGCGCTGGTGCCTCCACCGCCGCGACACGGCGTGGTATCCGACCATGACGCTGTATCGTCAGCGGCGCCGCGGCGCCTGGGACGAGGTGGTCGCCGCCCTGCGCGCCGACCTGCTTATTCAGCGCCGCGTTTGAAGGAGAGGGCCTGGAATGGATCTGCAACTGAAGGACAAGACCGCATTGGTGACCGGTGCCAGCATGGGCATCGGCCGCGCCATCGCGAAGCTGCTGGCCGCCGAAGGCGTGCGGGTGGCCGGCGTCGCGCGCCGTATCGAGCTGATGGAGGAGATGGCGAACGAGGTCGAAGCCGCCGGCCATCAGCGCCCGCTGCTGATCCAGCAGGATCTGATGGCGGACGATGCCGCGGCCAGCCTGCGTGACGCCGCACTCGCCAAACTCGGCCGGGTGGACATCCTGGTGAACAACGCCGGCGGCAGCCGCGTGCTGCCGATCGATGCGCCCGAGGAACGCTGGGAGGAGGCGATGACGCTGAACTTCACCCGCCAGCGTCAGCTCACCCACGCGCTGCTGCCGCAGATGATCAAGCAGAACTGGGGCCGCATCATCAACATCACCGGCAAGAGCGAGCCGGAACATCTGAACGCCGCCTTCGCCGCCAAGGCCGCAATGCACGCCTGGGCGAAGGGCCTGTCGCGTGAGATCGGCCAGTACGGGATCACCGTCAATTCGATCCCACCCGGTCGCATCATGAGCGAACAGATCCGCCGCAACTATCCCGAGGATTACCGCAAGCAGTTCGCCGAGACGGAAATCCCGGTGCGCTACTGGGGCGAGCCGGAGGACCTGGCGATCATGGCGGTCTGGCTGGCCTCGCCACTGGCACGCTACGTAACCGGAACGGTGATCCCGGTGGATGGAGGCTTGCGTCGCTACCAGTTCTGACCTGACCCAGCGCGCCCAGCGCCTGTTCGACGCAGGCCGGACCGATGCGGCGGCGGAGCTGTGCCGTCAGACGCTGCAGCGCGATATCAGCGAACTTCATGCCCTGCATCTGCTTGGCCGCGTGCTGCTCACAAAGGGCGCCGCGGTCGAGGCGGTGGCGCTGCTGGCCGCTGCCGCCGAACGCCACGCCAGCGTGGACCTGCTGAACGATCTCGGTCTGGCCCTGCGCGATGCGGGGCTGCAGCAGGACGCCGCGGCACGGTTCCGCGACGCCATGGCATTGGGCCCCGATGTGATGGCGCCGCACTACAATCTGGCGGTGCTGCTGCGTCAGCAGGACCAGATGGCGGAAGCGTGCCTTCTGCTGCAACGGTCGACGCAACTCGATCCCGGTTTCGCGCCCGCCTGGCTCGCGTTGGGCAATGAGTGTCTCGGCCAGGACGCGGTGCAGCAGGCGGAACACTGCTACCGCAGCGCCATCGCCGCGCAGCCCGATTTCGTTGAGCCGATCAGCAATCTCGGCAACACGCTGGTGGCGCAACTGCGGCTGCCCGAGGCGCTCGCGGCGTATCGCACCGCGCTGGCCCTGCGGCCGGACAGCGGCACTATCGGCTTCGCGTACAGCCTGGCGCTGCTGCTGAACGGTGAGTTCGCCGAGGGCTGGCGGCGGTTCGAGGCGCGCCGCACCGTGCCCATGCTGCGGTGGAACTACGACCGCCGGCACGAGCTGCCGCAATTTCAGCCCGGCATGTCGCTGGACGGCCGGCGTGTGCTGCTGCTGGCGGAGCAGGGCGCCGGCGACCTGATCCAGTACGCGCGCTACGTCCCCCTGCTCGCGGAGCGTGCCGGCAGCGTGGTGCTGGAGATGCATCGCAACATGCAGCCGCTGTTCCGGGATATGCCCGGCATCGCCCGCATGGTCGCGCTGGACGAGCCGGCACCCGATTGCGAAATTGCCTGTCCGCTGCTGAGCCTGCCGCTGCTGTTCGGCACCACCGAACACACCATTCCGCAGGCGGTTCCCTATCTGCAGGCGCCGGCTGAACGGATCGCACGTTGGCGGAGCTGGCTGGATGCATTGCCGGGTCGGCGCATCGGGCTGGTGTGCTCGGGCGCGTCGCAGCATCCGAACGATCGGCATCGCTCCATTCCGCTCGATCGGCTCGCGCCGATCCTGCAAACCCCAGGCTGCAGCTTCGTGTTGCTGCAAGCGGAGATCCGCGACCGCGATCATGCCGCGTTGTCGAACTGGCCGGCGCTGCACTGGCCCGGACCGGCACTGGCGGATTTCGGCGACACCGCCGCGGTGCTGGCGCAGCTCGATCTGCTGGTCGCGATCGATTCGTCCGTGGTGCACCTGGCCGGGGCGATGGGACGGCCCGCCTGGCTGATGCTGCCCTTCGCGCCCGATTATCGTTGGCGGCTGGGGTGTGACGCTACTCCATGGTATCCTACGCTACGCCTGTTCCGTCAGCCGGCGCCGCAGGGCTGGGATCCGGTGATCTCAGCGGTGCGGCACGCGCTGGACGGATTTTGCAACGGAGGATCGTGATGCGTCAGATGGTGCTGGTGGGTTTCCTGCAGGCGCAGAATTGCACCACCTTGGCGAGCGCCTGGCGCCACCCCGAGGCCCGGTCGGATTTCACCACCGCGGCCTATTACCAGCATATCGGCCAGGTGCTGGAGGCGGGAAAGTTTCAGCTCGCCTTCTTCGACGATCGGCTGGCGATGCCCGACATCTATGGCGGCAATCCGGCCGAGGTGGTCGCGAACGGCGTGCGTGTGGTGAAGCTCGATCCGGTCGCGACGCTGCTGGCAATGGGGTTCGGCACCAGCCGGCTGGGCATCGGCGCCACCGGCTCCACCACCTATTACGAGCCGTTCGACCTGGCACGGCGCTTCCAGACCGTGGACCACATGATCGGCGGGCGCGCGGCCTGGAACGTGGTGACCTCGGTGAACGACGGCGAGGCGCATAACATGGGCCGGGAAATGCACCTGGGCCACGACCTGCGCTACGACCGCGCCGATGAGTTCATGGAGATCGTGCTGTCCTGCTGGGAAGCCTGGGACGACGATGCGCTGGTGGTGGACAAATCCAGCGGCCTGTTCGCCGATCCGGACAAGGTGCACCAGCTCAACTATCGCGGAAAATTCCTGAACTCGCATGGCACCTTCACCGTGCCGCGCTCGCCGCAGGGTCATCCGGTGGTGATCCAGGCGGGCTCCAGCGATCGCGGCAAGAGTTTCGCGGCGCGTTGGGCGGAAACCGTGTTTGTTGCCTACCCGGATTTCGAGGATGCCAAGCGGCAATACGCCGCGTTCAAGGCCGCGGTCGCCGAACATGGGCGCGATCCGGATGCGGTGTCGGTGAACACCATCGCTTATCCGGTGGTCGCCGAAACCCGCGCCGAGGCGGAGGACAAGATGGCCCTGATCAACTCGCTGTACCGCGAGGTGGACGGGCTGTCGCTGCTGTCGGAAGCGCTGAACTTCGACTTCAAGAAGAAGTCGATGGACGAGGCCTTCACCAGCGACGAGCTGGAGGGCATGTCGGGCATGCAGGCGATGCGCGATCGGGTGATGCGGGTGATCGGGCGCAATCCGACGGTGCGGGACTTCCTGGAGGTGACGCGACGCGGCCGGCCGCGTGAGGCGATCGTCGGCAGCGGCAAGGATGTGGCGGACCGGCTGGAACAGTGGTTCGTCGAAGGCGCCTGCGACGGCTATGTGGTGGGTGGCACGCATACGCCCGGGACGTTCGAGGATTTCGTGCGCTTCGTGGTGCCGGAACTGCAGAAGCGCGGCGTCTATCACAAGGACTATGTCGGGGCGACCTTGCGGGAAAACCTGGGCCTGCCGGAGCGTCCGCAGCTCGGCTGGTGGAAGAACTGACGGGCCCTGCCCAGTGGTGTGGTTGGATGCAGCAAGGGTCGGGGCGTTGCCCCGAACCCCACCAGGGGCTTTGCCCCCTGGACCCCCAGCAAAGGCTCGCCTTTGCAATCGGATTCGGTTTGGGGTGGGGAGGGGGCGCGGCGGTCCCGGACCTTGGCGACATCGCGGAACGGCCCCCTCCCCACCCCAAACAGTATCGGTTCCAAGGGCCGGGCCCTTGGCGGGGATGCAAGGGGCAGCGCCCCTTGCTGGGGGTTTGGGGGCAACGCCCCCGACGCTTACCTGCATTCAACCAAAACACGGGAGGACACCGTCATGCCGCAGGATAAATGGCAGCTCAGCGGCCAATACATGGAAAGTTGCAACTGCGACTATCTGTGTCCCTGCATCTTCACCAATCCGCAGGGCGAGGTAACGCACGACCACTGCACCGCCGTGCTGGTGTTCCGCATCGACCAGGGCCGAAGCGGCGAGACCGCACTGGACGGACTGTGCTTCGCCCTGGTGCTACGCTCCGGCAAGGTGATGGCCGACGGCAACTGGATCTATGCCTGCGTCGTGGATGAGCGTGCCGACCCCGCGCAGCGGGCCGCTTTGTCCGCCATCGTCAGCGGCGATGTCGGCGGCACCCCCGGCATGATCCGCAGCAACCTGGTCACCGATTTCCGCGGCGTGGAAGTCCGGCCGATCCAGTTCCACATGGACGGGCTGAAGCGCTCGGTCACAATTCCCGACATGCTGTCCTTCGAGATCGAAGGCGTCGCCTCGCGCAATCGCAGCGGCGAGCCGTTCTACATCGACAACACCGCCCATCCGGCAAACCGGCGGCTGGCGCTGGCACGATCGAAGCAGACCCATGTGCACGGGTTCGGCCTGGATCTGGACATGGTCGGGCAGGGCAATAACGGACATTTCGCGCCGTTCGCCTGGGCGGCCTGACCGGGAATGCTGGCGCCGCAAGCAGGGCAGGGAACGCTGGGCCTGCCACGCCTGCTGCTGCGCGAGCGCGTCGTCGTCCTGCTGGCGGTGGGCGGGATCACGCTGATCGCCTGGCTGTACCTGCTGACCCTTGGTGAGGGCATGGCGATGAGCATGCCCGCCATGGCCGGCGCGATGCCGATGGCGATGCCGTGGACCGCAACGGTGTTTGCCCTGACCTTCGCCATGTGGGTGGTGATGATGCTGGGCATGATGCTGCCCAGTGCCGCGCCGATGATCCTCACCTTCGTCGCGATGAACCGGCGCAAACGCAGCAGCGGCGAGGGCGTGGTGCCGTCGCTGGTCTTCGTGCTGGGCTATGTGATCGTCTGGGGCGGGTTCTCGCTGGCCGCCACCGTGCTGCAATTCGCCCTGGACCGGATCGGGCTGCTGTCGCAGATGCTGACCGCCACCAGCACGCTGCTGTCCGGCGCGCTGTTCCTGCTGGCCGGCGCCTATCAGCTCACGCCGGCGAAACAGGCTTGCCTGCGCCATTGCCGCTCGCCCTTCGCCTTCCTGTTCAACCACTGGCGTGACGGTGCGGCGGGCGCGTTGCGCATGGGCATCGAACACGGCGCCTGGTGTCTCGGCTGCTGCTGGCTGCTGATGGCACTGCTGTTCGTCGTCGGGGTGATGAACCTGCTGTTCGTGGCGGCGCTGACCCTGTTTGTGCTGGCGGAGAAGCTGCTGCCCGGCGGCGTCTGGATCGCGCGCGGCAGCGGCGTGGCGATGGCAGCCTACGGCGGCTGGCTGATCCTGCACGGCGTTGCGGCATGACTGGCGCCGCGCCGGTGTGACCCATGGCGGGACCGATGCTGTTCGCCGGCGATCCGCATCGCAACTTCGCGCCGATCCTGCGCGCCTGCGCCGCGCTGCCGGCAGGCACGCTGATCCTGCTGGGAGACTGCACCTGCGACGCACCGCTGCAACATTTGCTGGCGCCCGCTTTCGCCGCAGACTGGCGCGTCCACTGGATCCTTGGCAATCGCGACACCGATGACGAAGCGACCTTCGACCACCTGGTGACCGCGCATCCCGAGGGCGACCTCGGCGGCCGCGTGGTGCAACTCGGCGGCCTGCGGGTCGCCGGCCTGTCCGGCGTGTTCAAGCCGCGCGTGTGGCATCCGGTGGAGGCCGATCCGCCTTCGTTCGAGACGCGCGCAGCCTTTCTGGCCAGCTTGCCGCCTGGGCAGCAATGGCGCGGCGGACTGCCGCTCTGGCATCGCGACACGATCTTTCCCGAGGATTTTGCCGAACTGCGCGGCCAGCGCTGCGATGTGCTGGTGACGCACGAGGCACCGTCCTCGCATCGCCACGGCTTCGCGGTGATCGACGAACTGGCCGCTTCCTGCGGGGCGCGGCTGATCGTGCACGGCCATCATCATGAGGCGTACGACGCCACCTTGCCGAACGGCATCCGCGTGCGCGGGCTGGGGCTGGCGGAACCCTGGGTCCTGCCGGCGCTGTGATCAGCTCCGCGCCGGCGGTGCCCCGCCTGAGGCAGACCGGCCGCCATCCACCACCAACTGCGTGCCGGTGACATTGCCCGACAGCTCGGAGCACAGATACAGCACCACATCCGCCACCTCCTCCGGCAGCGTATACCGCCCGCTCGGCGAGCTCGCGCTCATCGCCGCATGCACCGCTTCGGGGTTGTTCGACTTTCGCTGCGCCTCCAGCGAGCGCATCATGCGGGTCTCCACCGGGCCGGGGCAGACCGCGTTCACCCGCACGCCCAGCCCGGCGACGTCGGACGAGGCGACCTTGGTCAGGCCCAGCACCGCGTGCTTGGAAGCGACATAGGGGGCCATGCCGGGGCCGCCGAACAGCGCCGCGGTGGAGGCGGTGTTCACCACCGTGCCGCCGCCCTGCTTCAGCATCACCGGCAGCACGTGGCGCAATCCCAGGAACACGCCCTTCAGGTTCACCGCGATCACCGAGTCGAACACCGCCTCGTCGTAGTCCTGGATCGGCGTGACGCGGCCTTCGATGCCGGCGTTGTTGAAGAAACAGTCGATCCGGCCGAATGCGTCCAGCGTCGCCCGGACATAGGCCTGTACATCCGCGGAGCGGGTCACGTCGGCCTGCTGGAACCGGGCAGTGCCGCCATTCTGAACCACCAGGTCGGTCGTCGCCTGGCCGGCGGACGGGTCGCTGTCCACCACCATGACCTTGGCGCCACGCTGCGCGAAAGCGAGTGACGTGGCGCGGCCGATGCCGCCGCCGCCACCGGTGACCAGGGCGACCTTGCCGGTAAATTCCATGTCGGTTTCCTCTGCCGCAATTGTGTAGGGACAGCTTTTCCCCGGTCCGTCCGGATCGCAAGCTCAGGGGTCCCGGCCATCGGCACGCCGACCAGGCTCGCAATCGGCCGCATGCGGCTGCGCGATGTTGCTGGCAAGCAACGAGTATCTGTACCGGTTCCTGCTGCTGTCCTCGCAGGGCCAAATGACCGAGCCCGCGGCGCTCGGACAGTTCCTCGACAGCGATGAGGCGCCGTGGAATCTGATGATGGCGACCGCGGTGATCTACGCCGTGCCGGCGATCGTCAGCTATGACGCGTCCCGTCGCCACATGAGCTCAGGCCTGGCCACGCGCGGTGTGCAAGGATGAATTTTCAAACGCGCAGACGCTTTCCAGCCGCGCCGACCACAGGAACTGGTCGATCGGCGTGGCCGCCAGCAGCCGGTAGCCGGCGTCGTGCAGCAGCCGCGCGTCCCGCGCCAGGGCCGCGGGATTACAGCTCACATAGATCACGCGCGGCGGCCGGGCGGCAGCGATCTGCGCCATCTGGATCGCGGCGCCGGTGTGCGGCGGGTCCAGCACCACGGCGGCGAAACCGGCGAGGTCCGACGCGGCGACCGGCTGGCGCACCAGGTCCCGCTGCATCGCGTCCACGCGACCGGACAGCCCGGCTCGATTGACCGCGCCCTTCAGCGCGCTCACCGCAGCGGCGTCGCCCTCGAATGCCGTCACCCGTCCGCGTTGCACCAGGGCGAAGCTCAGCGTGCCACAGCCGGCATGGAACTCGGCGATGCGCGCGCGCGGCGGCATCCGGTCCGGCAGGGCTCCCAGCACCGCGGCCAGGATGGCGCGCTCGCCGGTCTCGGTCGCCTGCAGGAACGCCCCGGGTGGCGGCGTCACCGCCACGCCGGACAATGTCACGACGGCCGGGCGAAGGATCAGCACCGGCTCCGGCTCCTGCTGACCTCGCGCCCAGGACAGCCGCGGCAGATCCTGCGCCTGGGCAAATTTCACCAGCGCGGCGCGGTCCGGCGCGGCGAGCGGCGCGTCGGTGTGCAGCAACAGGTCGATGCCGGTGTCGAGCAGGTTGGCAACGACCGATGCCTCCCGCCGCACCGCCTGCAGCCCGTTCAGCAGCGGGCGCAGCCTGGCGAGCAGGGCGAACAGCGCCGGATGCAGCACGTGACAGTCCGTCAGGTCGATCGCCGCGCCGCCGCGCGCATGCAGCCCGATGATCATGCCTTTCGGGGTGCGCCGGACCGCGACGTCCATGCGGCGGCGCTGCGCCGGTCCGGTGGAGACGATCGGGCTGATCGGTGCATCGCCATAGCCGGCACGCCGCAGCGCATCGCGCAGCAGGCCGGATTTCCATGCCAGGTAGGGTTCGTCGCGCCAGTGCTGCAGCACGCATCCGCCACAGGCGCCGAAATGCGGGCAGGGGGGTGCGGCCCGTTCGCCGCTGGTCTCCAGCACCGCGTCCAGCGCTGCGACCCGTCCGTCGCCGCGCCGCCCCAGGACCCGGGCGCGGATCAGCTCGTCCGGCAGAGTGAAGGGCACATACACCGTGGTGCCGTCGGCAAGCCGCCCGATCCCGTCGCCTTCCGCGCCAACCCGCTCGATGCGGACCGCGGCGAGTTCAGCCGCCGAAGGCGGAGAGACCGGTCTGCGCGCGGCCAAGGATCAGCGCATGCACGTCATGCGTGCCCTCATAGGTGTTGACGGTCTCGAGGTTCATCACGTGACGGATCACGTGGTACTCGTCGACGATGCCGTTGCCGCCGTGCATGTCACGCGCCATCCGGGCGATATCCAGCGACTTGCCGCAGTTGTTGCGCTTCAGCAGGCTGATCATCTCCGGCGCGGCATTGTGCTCGTCCATCAGCCGGCCCAGCCGCAGCACCGCATGCAGGCCCAGCGTGATCTCGGTCTGCATGTCGGCGAGCTTCTTCTGGATCAGCTGCGTCGCCGCCAGCGGCTTGCCGAACATCATCCGCTGCATCGTGTAGTCGCGTGCCGCGTGCCAGCAGAACTCCGCCGCCCCCAGCGCGCCCCAGGCGATGCCGTAGCGCGCATTGTTGAGGCAGGAGAACGGCCCGCGCAGCCCCTTCACCCCCGGCAACATGTTCTCCGCGGGGACGAACACGTCCTGCATCATGATCATGCCGGTGACCGAGGCGCGCAGCGAAAACTTGCCCTCGATCTTCGGCGTGGTCAGCCCGGCCATGCCGCGTTCCAGCAGGAAGCCGCGAATGTCGCCGGCATCGTCCTTCGCCCATACCACCAGCACATCGGCGATCGGCGAATTGGTGATCCAGGTCTTTGACCCGTTCAGCACGAAGCCGCCATCGGCCTTCTTGGCACGCGTCCGCATTGAGGCCGGATCGGAACCGGCATCCGGCTCGGTCAGCCCGAAGCAGCCGACGAAGTCTCCGGCGCGCAGCTTGGGCAGGAACCTGTCCTTCTGCGCCTCCGAACCGAACGCCCAGATCGGGTACATCACCAGCGAGGACTGCACCGAGAACGCGGACCGATAGCCGGAATCGACGCGCTCGACCTCGCGGGAGATCAGCCCATAGCTGACATAGTTCACGCCGGCACAGCCGTGGCTGTCGAGCGTGGCACCCAGGAAGCCCATCTCGCCCATCTCGTTCATGATGGAGCGATCGAATGTCTCGGCCCGGTTGGCTTGCAGCACGCGCGGGAACAGCCGGTCCTGGCAATACGCCCGCGCGGCGTCGCGGATGGCGCGCTCGTCCTCGTCCAGCTGCCCATCGAGGCGCAGCGGGTCATCCCATTGGAACGCGGTGAAGCGGCTCTTATGTGCCGTGGCGGGGGCGGCGTCGTTCATGCTTCCTGATCTCCCTCGTCATGCACCGTGGCGTGGCGCGATGGGCGGGCACGCAGCAACATGAAAGCGGGCACCTCGGTGCCGAAGCCTCGCACCGGCGCGCCCAGATCATCGTCCCGGCGCCCCCGATCACGCCGCGCATCGTCGCGCCGGGTGTCATCACGCCGGACATCATGCCGCGGGGCCTCGTCACGCCGCGCACCGTCCCGCCGTTTCGGCTCGGGCTGCACCCGGTCCTGCTGCACCGGTGCCGCGACCCGCTCCTGCATGCGCGCCGATTCACGCGGTTCACGCGGGGCACGGGTACGGCGGGCCGGCTTCTCCGCCGCCGGTGTCGCCTCCGGCGCCGGCTGCTCATCAGGCGCCGCAACGGCCAGAGGTGCCGGTTCCGCCGCGACGCGTGGCGCCCGCTTGCGCGCCGGCGCCTTGGCGTCCGCCTTCGGCTTCGCAGCGCTGCGACCGCGGCCGCGTCGCTTGCGGCCATCATCCTCGGCCCAGTCCACCGGATCGAGGCCTTCCACCGTCACCGGCGGAATCGGATGGCCGATCAGCTTCTCGATCGCCTCCACCGCATGACGATCCTCCGGCTGGGCAATGGTGAAGGCGTGGCCTTCCAGTCCGGCGCGGCCGGTGCGGCCGATGCGGTGCACATAGTCCTCGGCATGGATCGGCACGTCGAAGTTGAACACATGCGACAGCCCGCCGATGTCCAGCCCGCGCGCGGCGACATCGCTGCACACCAACAGCCGCAGGTCATTCGCCTTGAACTTTTCCAGCGTGGCGAAGCGCACGGTCTGCGCCATGTCGCCATGCAGCGCGCCGACGTCGAATTTATGCCGGTTCAGCGACTTGTGCAGGATGTCCACGTCGCGCTTGCGATTGCAGAAGATGAGGGCGTTCTGCACATTCTGCGTGCGGATCAGGCGGCGCAGCGCCTCCCGCTTGTCGTGTTCGGCAACCAGTGCGAGGCCCTCGACGATCGTCGTCGCCACCGAGGCCGCGCGGGAGACGGCGATCTCCTTCGGATTCTGCAGGAACGCATCGGCCAGGCGACGGATTTCCGGCCCCATCGTCGCACTGAAGAACAGCGTCTGCCGGTTGCGCGGCAGCAGGCCGACGATGCGCTCCACATCCGGGATGAACCCCATGTCGAGCATGCGGTCGGCTTCGTCGATCACCAGCAGCTTGGCATCGGACAGCAGGATGGAGCCACGCTCGAACATGTCCAGCAGCCGGCCCGGCGTCGCGATCAGCACGTCGACGCCGCGCATCAGCACGTCCTTCTGGTCGGACATGCTCTCGCCGCCGATGATCAGCGCGTGCGTCAGCTTCAAATATTTGCCGTACTGGATGAAGTTTTCCGCCACCTGCAAAGCGAGTTCGCGGGTCGGCTCCAGGATCAGGCTGCGCGGCATGCGGGCGCGGGCACGGGAGCCGGCGAGAATGTCGAGCATCGGCAGAGTGAAGCCCGCGGTCTTGCCGGTGCCGGTCTGCGCGGTGCCCATGACATCGCGCGCCATCAGCACGAACGGGATCGCCTGTTCCTGGATCGGCGTGGGATGGCGATAGCCCATTTCCGCCACCGCGCGCAGCACGGGCTCGGACAGGCCAAGCTCCGCGAACCCGGTGCGTGCCGGCTCGATGGCCGCTGGAGTGGACGCAGCCTCAGGCGGCGCGTCGTCGGTCGAGTCCGCCGGGGCGGTCGTTGTGTCGTTCAAATCAGGTCCAGTCGATTGGCTGGCGGCGGCCGCTGCCGCGACGTGTGCACACATCGCGATGCCAGCGGCGCGCAACAGGGCGGATATCCAGAGGAAGGGCGTAAAAGTCAAGCTCGCAGCCGGCAAATCGCGGGTCAAGCCACCGCAATGAACCTCTGCCACTGCTCCCCGACCCACTTGGCGATGGTGTCCGGCTGGTTCAATGGCAGCAGCGCGCGGGCGCCGACCTCGATCGGGCTGTCCGAGGCAACGGCGACCACCCCCGCCTCGACCGGCCAGATCGGCGGCTTGCCCAGTGCCGGCCGATGCACTTCCAGCTTGGCGAAGCTGTGGGTCTTGAAGCCTTCCACCAGAACCAGGTCGACCGGCGCCAGCCGCGCGAGCAGGTCCGGCAGGCCGGGTTCCGGCCCGCTCACCTCATGCAGCAGTGCCCAGCGCGCGGCGGTGGAGACCAGCACCTCCTGCGCGCCGGCCTGGCGATGGCGGTAGCTGTCCTTGCCCGGCCGGTCCATGTCGAAGCCGTGATGCGCGTGCTTGATGGTGGACACGCTGAGGCCGCGCGCGCGCAGCCGCGGCAGCAGCATCTCCAGCAGCGAGGTCTTGCCGCTGCCCGACCAGCCGACGATGCCCAGGACCTTCACGGCTGCTTGGCTGCCACCCCGGCCTGAGCAGGGCCGGTCGCGTGACGCAGCCCGGCGGTCAGGTAATCCCAGCCGGTGATCATGGTCAGCGCTGCCGCGACCCACAGCATCGCCTCGCCGATTGCCGACACGGGAAGAAACGACAGGTGCAGCAGGATCGCGGGTACTGTTGCCGGCGAGCAATGTGCCCAGAGCCCCCATCTGAAAGCCGGTCTTCCATTTGGCGAGGCGTGTCACAGGCAGGCCGATGCGGATCCCGGCCAGGTATTCGCGCAGTCCGCTGACCAGGATCTCGCGCAGCATGATCACGATCGCCGGATAAAGCCCCCAGTCGGACAGCCGCCCCTTGCCGACCAGCATCATCAGGGCCGCGCCGACCAGCAGCTTGTCGGCAATCGGGTCCAGCATGCGCCCGAGGTCGGATTGCTGGCGGCGGGAGCGGGCCAGCTTGCCGTCGAAATAGTCGGTGATCGCCGCGGCGCTGAACAGGATGCAGGCCGCCAGGTCGGCCCCGGGTTGGTGCAAGGCGATCAGCACCACCAGCATCGGGATCGCCGCGATGCGTGAAAGGGTCAGGACGTTGGGCAGATCCGTCAGCATGTGGCGGCCAGCCTAGCCTGTCCCGGCGCGTTCGGGGAGTGGCTGCATCGCAACATGCCGCTGGTCGGGCGCGGCATCGCTCGAGCGGCATCGCTTTCACTGTTACGGCGCGCTTCGGCCGGGCCACGCTGCGCGCACCCGGTGCGCGCAGCGTGGCTGTTTCGTGGTGACAGGATGCCGCCGTCGCGCAAGGAAATTGCGCGCAACCGGATCGGCTGCGCCGGGTAATGTTGCGGACCGGCGTCGGGGCGGCGGCGTCGGGTCGGCGAGGCCAAGTGGTCGGCAAGCGACGCTCATTCGGTTATTGCGTTTGCGAGAATTCGCATGGCAGCGTTTGATCGAATGCCGTCTCGCATGCTAACACTGTCATGCCATCGGGCGCCTACTGGCCAGTAATTCCGATGCGACACAGAGGACAGTCTACCTTGAGAGCACCGAAAAGCGGGCGGCAATGGCAGTCTCGCCGCCGTGGGTTCGACGACGACAACTTCTACGGCAACACGCCGAGCCCAATGCCCTTTCCGTCCTTCGCAACCACATCGACCGCCGCCGATGTCGAAGCAAGTGTAAAGTGGTTCAATTCCGAGAAGGGTTACGGCTTCGCCGCCCTGTCTGATGGCTCGGGTGACGTGTTCCTGCATGTCAACGCATTGCAGGCCGCGGGCTATCAGACGGTCAGTCCTGGCGCGACGCTGCGGGTCCGGATCGGCAATGGCCAGAAGGGTCGTCAGATCGACCAGGTCGTCAGCGTCGATGAGAGCACCGCCGAGGCGCCGTCTGCGCGCCGGCCGCCGCCCTCACGCGGTGGTGCGCCGAGCGGTCCACGCCGGCAGGTGGATCTGAGTTCGGCGGTCGAAATGGTGGGCACGGTGAAGTGGTACAACCCGGACAAGGGGTTCGGCTTCATCACGCCTGAGGGCGGCGGCAAGGACATCTTCGTCCATGCGTCGGCCCTGGAGCGAGCCGGGGTCCCTGCCTTGCAGGAGGGTCAGACAGGTACGGATGGCCGTCGTGCAGGGGGCGAAGGGTCCGGAAGCGGGGTCGGTCAGCACCGACTGATTGCAGGCTGAGACTTCTCACGGCGTGGCTAACCGCGGCGCTACCGGGCGCCGCGGGCTTGGCGTTGGATGGATCGGAGGCCGACGTCCGCAGGCTGTGCGCCGCATGCCGTACTTGTGGGTGGGACGCCGCAAGCGTCGGGGCGTTGCCCCGCACCCCACCAGGAGGCTATGCCTCCTTGTATCTCTCCCGCGCTCCCGTCCCGTGGTAGAATTGCGGTGTCGGGTGCGGATGGAACCCCGTTGCCTCCTGGGGCGAGCGAGCCCGTGGTCCAGCGCGGGGTGCCATCCGCGACGTCATCCCTGAGCCCGAACAGTCGCCCGGGCCGCTCGTCGAGCCCGCATCAGCAAGGACGGGATCCCATGGATGCGACACACTCCGCTGCGTGCTTCGTCGGCATCGATGTCGGCAAGGCGCATATCGACGTTTTCGTTCACCCGTCCGGCGCAGCGTTTCGCCTGAACCGCGATGCGGCGGGCCTCGACGATCTGCTGGTGCGGCTGCGACCGTGCGCGCCGACCTTGATCGTGCTGGAAGCGACCGGCGGCTTCGAGCGGGTCGTGACGGCGGCGCTGTGGGGTGCCGGCCTGCCGGTGGCGGTGGTCAACCCGCGGCAGATCCGCGATTTCGCCCGCGCGAGCGGTTGTCTGGCCAAGACCGATCGGTTGGATCCGCGGGTCATTGCCGGTTTCGCTGCGGCGATCCGACCGGAACAACGGCCGCAACCGGACGCGGCGGCGTGTGAGCTGGCGGACCTGGTCGCGCGCCGGCGTCAACTGGTGGAGATGATCAGCACCGAGACGATGCGCTCGCAGCAGGCAAGGCTTGCGGCGGTCCGCCGCCAGTTGGCGGCGCATCTGGCGTGGCTGAACAAGGCGTTGAGCCAGCTCGACGCCGATCTGGACGCCGCGGTGCGGGCGAGCCCGGCGTGGTGCGAGCGGGCGGCGCTGCTGCTGTCGGTGCCCGGTGTCGGCGCTGCCACCACCCGGACGCTGCTGGCGGATTTGCCTGAACTGGGCAGCCTCGACCGGCGTCGCATCGCCGCGCTGGTGGGTGTCGCTCCGGTTGCGCATGACAGTGGTCAGCACCATGGCACGCGGCATATCCGCGGCGGGCGCGGCGCGGTGCGAGCGGCGCTCTACATGGCCGCCTGGATCGGCAGCCGATGGAACCCGGTGCTGAAGGAGACGTACCAGCGCCTTCGGGCGGCCGGCAAGCCGCGCAAGGTGGCTCTGGTTGCGTGCATGCGACGCTTGCTGACGATCCTCAACGCGATGGTGCGGAACAACACGCCATGGCGCGCCGCGTGAAGGACGCTGTCGTGCCGACTGAAGCCAGGCCTGGGGCGGGCGGCGTCGGGTCAGGACCGAAGTCGCCGCAGGCGATGGCGCGCAGCGTCAGTCTTGAGGCGACGCCGCCCGCGCCGGACAATGAAAAGGCGACACGACGCTTGACAACTAAGACAGTCGCTGGACCTCCAGCAAAGGCTCAGCCTTTGCAATCGGATTCGGTTTGGGGCGGGGAGGGGGCGTGGCGGTCTCGGACCACACGAGCATCGCGGAACGGCCCCCTCCCCACCCCAAACAGAGTCGGTTCCAAGGGCCGGGCCCTTGGCGGGGATGCAAGGGGCAGCGCTCCTTGCTGGGGGTTTCGGGGGCAACGCCCCCGATGCTTCCTGCGTCTCACCCACAAGCACGGCATGCGGCGCACAGCCTGCGGATGCCCGCTCAGCGTTCCTGCGCCAGTCGTTTCTCCGCAATCGGGCGCCATGGCGCGTCGGCCGGCGCCTCGGCCAGTGCACGGCGGAACAGCGACGCCGCCTGCTCGGTAACCCGGCCGGATGCTTCGGTCATTGCCTCACCCGCCTCGGCGGCCAGTGTCGGGTCGAACCGGCTTTCCAGTGCCGTGCACCAGGCGTCGGCCGCCTGCTGCATGTGGCCTCGTTGCGCCTCGGCATTGCCCAGCAGGATATAGCCCTGCCGCGCGCGCGGGGTGTGCGGGTCCAGCGCTTGCAGTTTCTGCCGCAGCAGATCGATCGCGGCCGCTTGCTGCGCCGCACGCTGCTTTGCCGCTGCGATGCGTTCCGCCCGCGGGACCGACGGGATGTCCGGCGAGCCGCCGACGGCATACAAGGCGAACGCCGCCAGCGGCACCAGGATCAAGGCGATCAGCACGGGCGAGCGAGCGCCTCCGGCAGGGCGGCACGTCGCGCTCCTCGGCGGCGGCCAGGGCGCGGCGCTGCACCTCCAGCACCGCGGCGGCATGCTCCTCCGCGTGCGACACGGCCATCCGCCAGGTCGCGGTCCAGTTCCACCAGCTGCGCGCGGTGGAAGTTCAGCGCCGCGTCGCGCCGGCCGTGCGCCGCGGGCCGAACGGCGCAGCGTCCAGGCCAGCGGCCCCAGTGCGACAACGGCCGACAGACGCGGCAGCGAGCCAGATCATGCGCGGAGCCTCAACTGCCCAGCAGCTCGCCGACGCGGCGGCGTTCCTCGTCGGTCAGCGGTGCCGGCGGTGCCGGTCGGCGGAGCCGCGCCAGCACGATCGCCGCGCCGCCGATGCCCGGCGCGAGAACCGGCGCACCCCACAGCACCAGCGTCAGCATGTCGAACGGCGGCCGCAGCCGAACGAAATCGCCGTAGCGCGCGACCATCCAGGCAATGATCTGCCGGTTGCTGTCGCCCGACGCGATGTGCTGGCGAATGATCCGGCGCAGGTCGCGCGCGAGATCGGCGTCCGAGGCCTCGATGCTTTCGTTCTGGCAGACCAGGCAGCGCAACCCGGCGCCGATATCCTCGGCCCGCTGCTCCTGCCGCGGATCGGGCAACATCTCGCGCGGATCGCTCACCGCTGCGGCCGAACCGGACGCCAGCAGCAGCAGGCCGAGTGCTGTCATGAGCCGCCGCAGGACAGGCGCACCGCAGCCGCTCAAGAGGTGGCCTTCAGCAGCGGATCGAGCGACTGGCGCACCACGTCGTCGCTCAGACCGCCGGCCCAGCGCCAGCGCAGGATGCCGTGCCGTCCACCAGATAGGTTTCCGGCACGCCGTACAGGCCGAAATCGATCGCCGCCCGGCCGGGCTGGTCCACTGCGACGCGCTGGTAGGGATTGCCGTTCTGCTGCAGGAACGCCGCGGCGGGTTCCGGCTTGTCCTTGTAGGCGACACCCCAGATCGGCAGCCCGCGCTGCTTCAGGGCCATCAGCACCGGCGCTTCCTGCACGCAGGGCAGGCACCAGGAGGCAAAGAAGTTCAGCAGCAACGGCTTGGCGCGGTCGGTAATATCGGTGCTGGAGAAACCCGGGCCAGGCGGCAACCCAGGCAGCGCAGAACACCGGCACCGGCTTGCCGATCAGCGGGTTCGGTACGACCGTGCGGGTCGTAGGTGCCCTCGCGCAGCCGCTCCAGCAGCACCCAGAAGGCGCTGCCGCCGACCGCCGCCGGAGGCCAGCGGAGCAGTCAGGAACAGCCGGCGTTGCAGCGGGGTCATTCGCGCCGCCTCATACGCGCCGGTATCGCGCATCCGCCGGGACGGGGCGCCGACGCGCAACCGGCGGTCGGCCAGCGACAACGCGCCGCCGCAGGCCATGACCAGTGCGCCCAGCCAGATCCAGGGCGCCAGCGGATTGACGTTCAGCCGCAGCATCGCCTTGCCGTCCCGTTCCTCACCCAGCACCGTGTACAGATCGCGCAGCCCGTTGGTCTGCGATCGCGGTGTCGGCGACGGTCTGCTGCTGCACGGTGAACTGCCGGCGCATGCAGGATGCAGCGTCTGCCACCTCTGCCCGTCGCGCGTGACCCGCAGATCGGCGACCCGTGCGCGGTCCAGTTGGAGCCGGCCTGGCGTCGTGCATGCCCAGCAGGGTCCACTCATAGCCGCCCAGATGCGCGGTCTGGCCCGGGCTGCACCGCGACGATCGCGTGCACCGCCAGCGACATGCCGGCGATGCCCGCCACCGTCACGCCCATGCCGGCATGGGCGATGGCCGACCCCCAGACCGCCAGCGGCTGGGCCGCCAGTCGCGCGCGCGGCTGCGGCGAGCGGCACGCGGAACAGCCGCAGCCGCTGCACCGGTTCGGCGAAGGCGCCCAGGATCAGCCAGGCGGCGGCGGCGAAGCCCAGCGCGGCGAGACGCGTGGCCCAGGCCGAACGCCGCGATCACGCCGACGGCCGCAGCGGCCAGGGCCGCCCACCACAGCCGCAGCAGTGCCGGCCAGCAGTGCCGCGCGCTTCCACGGCATCACCGGGCCGATCGACATCGCGGCGAACAGCGGGATGCACAGCGGGAACACCGTCAGCTGGAAATAGGGCGGCCCGACGCTGAGCTTGTCGCCGAACAGCGCGGCCAGCAGCGGATAGACCGTGCCGGTCAGCACCACCGCGCAGATCGAGCACAGCAGAACGTTGTTCAGCACCAGCGCGCCCTCCCGCGAGACCGGCGCAAACAGGCCGGTCGGGCGCCATGGCCGGCGCGCGCAGCGCGAACAGCAGCAGGCTGCCGCCGATCACCAGCGCCAGCAGCGCCAGGATGAACACGCCGCGGGTCGGTCGACCGGCGAAGGCGTGCACCGAGTTCAGGATGCCGGAGCGGACCAGGAAGGTGCCGCACAGCGACAGGGAAAACGTGCCGATCGCCAGCAGGATGGTCCAGATCTTCAGCGCCTCGCGCTTCTCCACCACGATGGCGGAGTGCAGCAGGGCGGTGCCGGCCAGCCAGGGCAGCAGCGAGGCGTTCTCCACCGGGTCCCAGAACCAGTAGCCGCCCCAGCCGAGCTCGTAATAGGCCCACCAGGAGCCGAGTGCGATGCCGCCGGTCAGCAGCGACCAGGCGCCGAGCGTCCAGGGGCGGACCCAGCGGCCCCAGGCGGCATCCACCCGGCCCTCCAGCAGCGCGGCGACGGCGAAGGCGAAGGGGATCGCGAAGCCGACATAGCCCGCGTAGAGCATCGGCGGATGGAAGGCGAGGCCGGGGTCCTGCAGCAGCGGGTTCATGTCCCGCCCGTCGAGCGGCGGCGGCCAAAGGCGCTGGAACGGGTTGGACTCGGTCAGCGCGAACAGCAGGAAGCCGGCGGAGACGCAACCCAGCACGCCGATCACCCGTGCGCGCAGCGAGGAGGGCAGCCTGCGGCCGAACAGCCCGACCGCGCCGCCGCACAGGGCCAGGATCAGGCACCACAGCAGGATGGAGCCTTCGTGGTTCCCCCAGGTGCCGGTGATCTTGTAAAGCAGCGGTTTCAGGCTGTTGGAGTTCTCCGCGATGTTGAGCACGGAGAAGTCGTCCACCACCGCCGACCAGACCAGGCAGGCATAGGAGGCGAGCAGCGCGAGCATCTGGCCGAGTGCGAGCGCCGGGGCCGCGGCCATCAGCCGGGCGTCGCGGTCCTGCGCGCCCCAAAGCGGCAGCACCGCCTGGGCGGCGGCGATGGCGACGGCCAGGGCGAGGGCGAAGTGGCCGAGTTCCGGGATCATCCGCCGGCGCGCTTGACCGCCATGGTGTCCCAGGTGGCTGCCGGGGGCGGCGGGCCGGCATTCGGGTTCCAGTGCCCGGACTTCTTCAGCGCCTCGGCGACTTCCTTCGGCATGTAGTTCTCGTCGTGCTTGGCCAGCACCTCCGAGGCGCGGAAGCCGCCGGGCTGCATGGTGCCCAGCACGACCACGCCCTGACCTTCGCGGAACAGGTCGGGCAGGATGCCGACATAGCTCACCTTCACTGCGGTATTGCCGTCGGTGACGCGGAAGGTCGCGGTCGGGCGGCCGTCCACCGAGACGCGCTGCACGCTGCCTTGCTCCACCAGCCCGCCGAGGCGGACGGTGCGGCCGTTCTCCGGCTGCTGCGTCAGGTCGGTGGGGGAGACGAAGAACACCAGATTGTCGCTGAACGCGGACAGGGTCAGCGCGGTGGCGGAGCCGAGGCCGACGCCGCACAGCAGCAGGACCCAGAGACGGCGACGCTTGCGGGTCATCCCGCGCTCCTTTGTTGGCGCGCGCCTGGAACGGGGCGATTGGCGCGGGGATCGATCGCGGCCAGGCGGCGGCGGGCGGTGCCGGCGCGCAGCCAGGCGGCGAGCGCGAAACCGGCCGGGATCAGCACGCCCAGCGCGTAGGAGGCGGCGATGAACGGCAGGTGGTTCATGTCGCTTCCCTCGCGGCATCGGTGGCGGCGCGGGCCATCAGCAGCGCGCGGATCCGGCGTTCCATCACCGCGGCGCGGGTGCGGGCGAGCACGATGGCGACGAAGGCCAGCGAATAGCCCAGCGCCGAGAACAGCAGCGGCCACAGCATGCCGATATACATGCTCGGCGCGCCGGTCAGCCCGATGCTGGCCGGCTGGTGCAGTGTGTTCCACCAGTCGACGCTGAATTTGATGATCGGCAGGTTGACCACGCCCACCAGAGCCAGGATGGCGCCGGCGCGGTAGCCGCGGGTCGGGTCGTCGAAGGCGCGCACCAGGGCGACATGGCCGAGATAGAGGAAGAACAGCACGAGGACGGACGTCAGCCGCGCGTCCCACACCCACCAGGCGCCCCACATCGGCTTGCCCCACAGGCTGCCGGTAGCCAGGCACAGCGCGGTGAAGCCGGCGCCGACCGGGCCGATCTCGGCGGCGGCCAGGTCCGCCAGCGGGTGGCGCCAGACCAGTGACAGCACGGAGCAGACCGCGAGCGCCAGATAGCCGGCCGAGGCCAGCCAGGCGGCGGGCACGTGCACATACATGATGCGCACCGCGTCGCCCTGCTGCCAGTCGGCCGGGGCGAAGAACAGGCCCCAGACCAGGCCGATGCCGGTGAGCACCAGGGCGCCGGCCGACACCCATGGCAGCACCGCGCCCGACAACCGCAGGAACTGGCCCGGGTTGGCGAAGCGGTGCAGGGAGCGCCCTGGGGCGGGCGGGCCGACAACGGAGGAACGCGCGTCCACTCGATCTACCTATTGGAAGCCAGCCACGGTTTGAAGGCGGACGGCATTGGCCTAGTGTGGGCTGAAAGCCTCATCCGGAAAACGCCCTGGAGGAAAATTCATGCTGTTTACCATTGTCTGCACCGATAAGCCGGCGCGCATTGAGCTGCGTCAAGCGACCCGCTCGGCCCATTTGGAGCATTTGCAGGCGCATCAGGCGAGCCTGGTAGACGCCGGGCCGGTGCTGGATGCGGACGGCAAGCCCTGCGGCAGCCTGCTGCTGGTCGATATGGCGGATCGCACCGCGGCCGAGGCGTTTGCCGCGGCCGATCCCTACGCCAAGGCCGGGCTGTTCGAAAGCGTGGTGATCCGCCCCAATCGTGCCGTGTTCAAGGACGGCAAGAGCGTGGCCTGACGGTGCAGGTACTGGCTGGTGAAGTCGGAGCCGGACGCGTTCTCCTGGGACCAGCAGGTGGCGAACGGGGTCGAGCCCTGGACCGGCGTGCGCAACCACATGGCGCGCAACAATCTGCGCGCGATGAACAAGGGGGATCGGGCGTTCTTCTACCACTCCAATGTCGGCAAGGAGATCGTCGGCGTGGTGAAGGTGGCGCGGGCGGCGTATCCGGACCCGACCGCCGAGTTGGGCGATTGGGTGTGCGTCGACATGCAGGCGGTGGGGCCGATGCCGCGGCGGGTGACGCTGGTGGAGATCAAGGCCGATCCGGCGCTGGCGGAGCTGGCGCTGGTGCGCCAGTCGCGGCTGTCGGTGATGCCGGTGTCGAAGCCGCATTGGGACCGGATTTGTAAGCTTGGGGGCTGGAAGGGGTAGCGGCCGGCGGGGTTGGTTGGTGTGGGGGTGCGGGTGGTGGCTGGCGGCTGGAGGCTGCGGCGACTCCGGGGCCTGCTGATCGACGCGGACGGCAGCCCGCTGTTGGAGTGGTTGCCCGAGTTCGGCATCGTCGCGGCGACCGGGATTGCGTTCGATCTCAATCACGCATCGCCGGTCGATGGCGCGCTGCGCATCCAGTGCAACAAGGTCGTTCGCGCGATGGCACGTGCCTCGCAGGGCGCGTTCACCACGCAGACCGTGGTGATGGGGAATGTGCGGCGACGATTTCTGCAATGCGCTGGTCACCCGCCCGGACTTGACCAAGACTTACTACAACTGAGCCGCGGCGCAGGAGCTGCGGCAGGGCACGGCGTTCGAGGCGATTTGCTTCGGCGGCATCGACTAATTCAAAGTGGTCAGGTCCGGGAGGTGCCGCCGTCACTTAGGCGACGCCCAAAAATTGTCGCTCTATTGGCAGACGCTGCCCCTGTGTCTCTGACAAGTTGGAAGCGGAGATAGGCGATTCCATTAAGTTTGGGCGTTGCCTTATCGATGGTCAGGGCCGAGCGCCATTCGCGTGGGATTTCAGCACCGCGCTGATGGCCCGGTTGCTTGGCACCGGCACGCCATGCGCGGCAGCAGGTTCGACCAGCTTGCCGCCTAACCACGGCAACTCCAGCCTGCGGCCAGCGCGGATATCAACTGCCATCGAGGGAATCCAGTCAGGCGGGACGCTTCGCAACAGCGCTCGCCATGGCTCCAGCACATCGGGTGGGAATTGCACACCACGGGCCGTGCCGACAGCAACGACTTCCCTCATTGCTTCCTTGAACAACGGCGCGATATCCGGGTCTTCGCGGAGTGGGCCAATGGGGAGCCTGGCAGCGGCGCAGACGCCGCTGGCAGCAACCAGAATGATGAATTTTTCCCATCGCGCGCGCTGGATGTCACTGGACAGTTCGGCGCCGATACCAGCGGCCTGACAGACATCGCGGATCATCTCACCGCGCTGCGTGATGCGGCTGTCCAGTTCGCCGAAAACAATACGATGGTGCTGGCCCGACTGCCGGACCACGCCCGGCGCGATAATCGAACCGGTCAGAACTGCCGTTCGACTCAAACGCGGGGTCTTCCGCTCGATCGTTGACCTCCAAGCCGCCATCAAGCGATTTCTCGCCGAAACCAACGCAGAACCACGCCCCTTTCGCTGGACCAAGGATCCCGACAAAATCATCGCCGCCGTCAAAAGAGGGCACCAGGTGTTAGATTCTATCCACTATGGCGTCGTTCTGCGTTGAGCAGGCTGGCGGGATTCCGAACCTTGCAGTCTCATCTATGAAACTTGACGCAGCTTCATCAATCTCTGACAGAATGCCACGAACGGGCCGGGAGCCAAGAGCCATGCAGAATGACATGTCGCGGCGGGTCGTCGCTGAATTCTTCGGGACGTTTTGGCTTGTATTCGGAGGCTGTGGCAGTGCGGTCCTGGCGGCCGGGTTCCCCAACCTAGGGATCGGATTTCTCGGCGTAGCCTTCGCATTCGGTCTGACCGTGCTCACGATGGCATACGCGGTGGGTCACATATCCGGCGGTCACTTCAACCCAGCAGTCACCCTCGGTTTGTGGGCGGCGGGGCGCTGCGCCAACAAGCATGTCATTCCATACTTGGTTGCCCAGGTCGTAGGCGCGATCCTGGCGGCGGCAGCACTTTGGATAATCGCATCCGGCAAACCGGATTGGGTCGCGGGCGGTTTTGCCTCAAATGGATATGGCGACCTCAGTCCCGGCAAGTACGGCATGGCTGCCTGCTTGATGACGGAGATGCTGGCTACTTTCTTCTTTCTTTTTATCATCATCGGAACGACATCGAGAGGCGCCGCGACCGGGTTCGCCGGCATTCCTATCGGCCTTGCCCTCACCCTGATCCATCTCGTGACTATCCCCGTCACGAACACGTCGGTGAACCCTGCCCGTAGCACGGGGCCGGCACTCTTCGCCGGGACGCCGTATATCGGGCAGCTTTGGCTATTCTGGCTGGCTCCTATCGTTGGTGCGGTCATCGCTGGTCTTCTGACCCGATGGATGTATGAAGCTGAGGCCATTATTCAAACCACTGTCGTCGAGGAACGGAGGGTCACCGCGCCTCCTCGCTGACCCCGTCATCGGCGCCCGATCGAGACGATCGTGCCGAAGCGTTGAGGGCAGGCCTTGCCGGGCCCTGTCAGGGTTAGCGCCGGCAAGCGTAGCCTGAGGTCAGCCGTGGCCGCGCCGCCTATACCGAGGCATCTACGATGCCGCGGCAATGACGGTGCTACGCACCCTGTCCGCCAGTAGCGAGAGCGCCGCCGACACCGCTGCCAACATCATCACCGACCTCGGCACCCCGCGGGCGACATTGCATGTCGTGGCCTACCAGTTGAGCGATGTGGTGAGGCGCGGTCCAGTGCTGCACGCCTGGTTCAACTGCGTTTGGTTCAGTGTTGGCATCGCCGATGATGGAGTTCGTCGCCTGATCATTCCAACCGTCATCGCGATGATATCTTCCTCTTGACTCCCGCCGTTACCCTTCCCAACATTCTTGGCACTCGCAGTCAGGGAGTGCCAAGCCGCCACTAAGAGGGTCGGCACGGCCGACAGCGTGGGTTTGAGGTGAATTGCGCGCTTCCTGCCATGAGCACCAAGGAGGGAGTGATCAATGGCCATGTTCGTAGATCCTTTCGACACGCTTGCCAGCCTGCAACAAGCTATGGATGCGTTCCGCGCCAGCACTTGGCTGACGTCCGGCCCAAGTGCCGGCGGCAGCTATCCGCCGGTGAACGTGTTCCGCAAGGGCGAGGACTTCATTGTCATCGCTGAGGTTCCCGGCATCAAGAAGTCGGATCTCACCGTCCAGGTGAAGGGCAATACGATTCGTCTCGCTGGCAGCAAGTCGGTGAATTATCCCGAGAAGGCCGGCGTGCACCGGCGTGAGCGCTTGTCGGGCCGCTTCGATCGGGCGGTGACATTGCCCGTCGAGATTAATCCGGACGGCGTGAAAGCCGAATGCCGCGATGGGATCCTGGCTCTGTTCCTGGCGCGCGCCGAGAGCGACAAGCCCAGGTCGATCCAGGTGGCGTGACGGACTAGCAAACCTCGTGTGGAATGGAGGATTCAATGTCAGGCTCTCAGGAATTATCCGTCCGTGAGAAGAAGGAACTGGTCAGCAAGGAAGAGAAGACCACGCCTGGCCGCTACTACGTTCCGTACACGGATATCTACGAAACTGAAGAGGCGCTCTCTGTCGTCATGGAGATGCCGGGCGTCGAGAAGAATGACCTCAATGTCGCGCTGGAGAACGATGTTCTGCGCGTAGATGGGCACATCGATTTCTCGAAATATGAAGGCATGGAGCCGGTCTATACCGAGTATAACATTGGCCACTACACGCGGTCTTTCAAACTGTCCAATAAAATCGATCAGGGCCAAATCAGCGCGCAACTTGAAGACGGCATGCTGACGTTGACGCTGCCGAAAGCCAAAGAAGCCCAGCCACGGCGGATTTCGATCGGATGAAGATTTGAATCGCTTTGCTCTGGGCAGAGCAACGGACGTCCGGCGCCCCAACGGTCGGGGTGCCGGAGCGGCGTTACATCGCTCAGCGTCGGCCCGGGCGGGTTGATCCATCCTTGCCACATCAATTGGGCAACATGAGGGGCAGCAGATTGTCCGGCGACAACGATCTCTACGGGAAAGACATTCTGCTTTGGTCGAAGCGGCAGGGTAACTTGCTTCGCAGGCTCTCGGCAGGTGAACGTGTCGACGATCAGATTGATTGGCAGCACGTTGTCGAGGAAATCGAAGACACGGCCCAAAATCGTGCTCGACGCCCTGCACCATCGAATGGCCACGATGAGGAAGGTGCCGGGGTAACCAGACTACTGGCGGCCGCCGAGGTCGAGATCGCCGAGCTTCGTGCCCAGCTCGATGACCTGACTCGCAAGCTTGATGATGCTCAGGCCGAACTGGCCGCGGCCCAGAATCAGGCTGAAAACGCAACTACCCGCGCCATTGCCACTGCACAAGCCGAACAAGATGTCCGCCAAGCCGCAGCGAAGCGGCGGTCGAAGGGGCGCATGGCGCGCCTGCTGGGCGCCTGGCAGGGAAGGTAAACGCTGCATACGGCGGGACAAACCTCAGATATTGCGCCGGGTCGGGATAAAGCCGGCGGCAGGCGAGATCGTCAGCGACTGCAAGTGTCATGACGCTGACAAGTCCTGTGCGATCTGGGCTACCTGCTACGCCTACTTGCGGAATGGTCTGTCATCCTGTTGGTGTTAGGGTTGCCTGATCGGGCCGGGAAGTGCGGTAGAATTCAGTGCCGCCTGACAGAACCTCGCCAGGCGAAATTCAGGAACGACCCGGAGTTCTCGACCTTCGGCGCGACGGTGACCAAGGCATGCGATCGCCCCGATCCCAGGTAGTCAAGGAAGGCTGTGAACGATAACAGGCAGAAGCAAGCGGCAACGACGATCGGTGCGGCTGCACTGCTGAGGGCGTCCGCAGTGGCGCCTGCCAGCGGCGGCAGCACTGTGAGGCCGCCATAGTAGATCGAGACGAGCAGGCCGATTCCCAGTGCTCGGTGCCGGGCGGCGAGAACCTCTCCGGGCAAAGCCACTATCGGGCGGCCACCGCCGTGTGCCGTTCGCGAATCACTGATCTGTCTGTCATCCGACGAGTTTGAACGGCACTTGCCCGCGCCGGAATCTCCCTTCCAGAAATCCAGCACTACCGGACCTCACGCGATCCGGTAGTGTTTGGGCGTCGCCTTACTAACCAGTCGGCCAAATATGTATCACGGATGCGCTTACGCGGCATAGCGGACATCGGGTGCCTGGAAGAATGCGCGCACCTTATGTCGCCTGCCCTGTAGCCCGCGCATATGGGCTGTCAGCCCAGCCCTCATCGCGGCCTTGTTCATTGGCGTGCCACGCCGTGCCATGCCTTGTTTGACGTCGTTGTTGACGTATTCGTCTGGGTTCCGCTCCGGCGCGTACGGCGGCAGGTAGAAAAGTTTAATTCGATCCTTGTTCTCTTCGACCCACGCCGCCACGGTCCTGGCCCGATGCACACGTAGATTGTCGACGATCACGAACAGTTTCCGGTCCGTGTCTTTGATCAACCGGCGCAGGAATTTCAGAAAAATCGCTGCATTCAGTGCGCCATCATAGATCATGAAGCGCAACTTGCCCTGGTTGGTCACGCTGGAGATCATCGATTGGGTAAATCGCGTGGCCGGACGCGGTATCACCGGTGTCTTGCCCGCCGGCGCGAAGCTCCGGCCGTAATTGGCCTGGTTCGAGATGCCAGTTTCGTCCGACCAATGGATCTCAGCTTTTTCCTTTCGGGCTCGTCTCGCGATCGCCGGGTATTCGCGTTTCATCCATGTCTGGATCGCCGCCTCGCTCCTTTCCATCGCCCGCCGGATCGGCCTTTGTGGGGTCAGATTCCAGGCCGAAAGATAAGTACCGATGGCCGTCGGGGACAGGCGGATACCGGCTTTACGCTCGATCAGCTGGCCAACCGCTTCGCGGGTCCATAGTGCGAAGGGGAGTTTCAATTGATCGGGGCATCGCCCGACGATCAGCCGACGGATCGTCGCTTCCTGGCGCCGGTTGAGGGCTTTTTGCTCACCTGGCCGTCGGCCGCGCCGCCCACCGGCCAACGCCGCTTCTCCCGTGGCCTCAAAGGCACGAACCCATTCCCCAACGAAGCGTCGATTGACCCCGATCGCCCTGGCCACATCGATCCGGTTTGTCCCGGAGAGCACCATGTTTACCGCGACACGTCGCAGTTCGGCCTGGGTTGAGGACGGGAGTTTGCGGAAATCATGGTCCGACGGCATGACGACAGCATAACCGATTCCCATACGGGAAGATACCTATTTGTGCGTCTGGTTAGTAACCCGCATTATGCACGACGGTTGGCGGGCATGGAGCAAGCCACTGATTTGATGTAGGAATTGGGTGTCAAAGCCAATCCAACCAAATCACGGACCACCATGCCCGCCACCGTCGAAATTAGCCCAACGCTACCCGGCCTGTCACCGCTCTGCGGCAAGCCGATCGTCGCCCGGTTTGACACCGCGCATCTTTGCTCCGATGGCGGTTTATTCGCACTTCGCGAAATCGAGAACCGCCTCGGCATTGCGCAACGCCTCGCCGCGTGCATCGACGATCCGCGTGCGCCGGGGAAGGTTGTGCACGGCCTCGACGAGATCATTCGTTTTCGCATGCTGATGATCGCGGCCGGCTACGAAGACGGCAACGACGCTGACAGGCTGCGCAACGATCCGATGTTCAAGCTAGCCATGGAACGGCTGCCAGAAGACGCCGATCTGTGCTCGCAGCCCACTATTTCGCGTGCCGAGAACCTGCCCGATGCGCGTGCCCTGTTGCGCATCGGCCAGGCTATGGTCGCCCATTATTGCCAGAGTTTTCGCCGGGTGCCGCGGCGCATCGTGCTCGACATCGACGACACCTTCGATGCCGTTCATGGCGGCCAGCAGCTCCGATTGTTCAATGCGCATTACGATGAATACGGGTTCCAGCCGATCGTGGTGTTCGACGGCGACGGCCGCATGATCGCAGCCGTGCTGCGCCCGGCATGCCGGCCGAGCGGGCGGCAGATCGTGAAGTGGTTGCGACGCCTGCTCACGGCGCTGCGCGCCCACTGGCCGCGCGTCGAGATCGTGCTGCGCGGCGACAGTCACTTTTGCACACCGGAGGTGCTGCGCTTCTGCCGCGCCAATCGGCTGGACTTCATCCTCGGCGTCGCGCCCAGTTCGACGTTGCGCAAGCATATCGCGGTGCTGGAGCAGAGCACGGCGGCACGGCGTGCCGTCGCCAGTGGCGAAAAGCTCCGCCGGTTCAAGGAATTCTACGACGGCGCCGCAAGCTGGGACCGTGTCGAGCGTATCATCGCCCGCGTCGAGGCTGGACCGGACGGTGTCGATACACGCTTCATTGCCACCAACCTGGCCGGCGGATCGGCTCGCACGCTCTACCAGGATGTCTACTGCGCACGCGGGCAGGCGGAAAATCATATCAAGGCGTGGAAGACACATCTGGCGGCGGATCGCACGTCGTGTTGCCGGGCGAGCGCCAACCAGATGCGACTGTTTCTGCACGTCGGCGCGTATTGGATGATGTGGAGCCTGCGCTCGCTGATGCCGCGGCGGTCCTGGTGGCGGGTCGCGCAGTTCGACACGCTGCGGCTGCGGCTGATCAAGATCGCGACGCGCGTCGAGGTGCTGACGCGCCAGGTGCGACTGCATCTGCCGAAAGCCACGCCGAACCAGGCGATCTTCGCCTTGGCGCTGTCGCGTCTGTCCCGGCTGGTTGTTTGACCGCCGGGGCGGACGCCCCTGACCTCGCCCCGCTTCGATCAACCGCTAACGCCGCCCCCGAGGCTGCCCAACCGACCTCCATAGAGGCCCGGAATGGGAGGTATGATCCAACGAGTTCAGGCTGCGATGCGTGGCGACGTTGGACCATCGCTGACGGCTTCATGAATTATGCGGGCTAATTCGCCCGTAGCGGTTCTTTAGCTTACATTTGATAGGGCGAAAGTGACGTCGATCACAGCTTCGGTGACCCAGGGAGGCAAGGGACGTGCTCGGTTTCCTGGGCATCGGGACGGCGGAGCAGAACATCGTCTCTCGTCACAGATCGGGTCTGTGCGACAGCAAACCCTCTGCCTTTGCCAGCCGGTTTAATTAGCCGGAAACCAAATGTCCATGCGCCCGGACAAGACTTGCCAATCATCATCTGCAAGGCCATCGGCAGCAGAGCTGTAGGATCGAAATCAAGCATCGGAGTTCAGGTACGGGTCTGCCGCGTTTCACGATCGTCCGACAGTCAAACCGGAGCAGGCCTGTCATGACCGACCACGCCGTGCTGGGCAGTCCCTTTGCAGACGCAATCCGGTGTAACCGGGGCAAAACCCCGGGCGGATTGCATTTTAGGGCTTCCCCCGACGCGGACGAGTACAATTCGCTCGCCGCATGTCACCGCCCACTGATCCGTCGGGTCTGCCGCACGCCGAGCTGGAAGCTCTGGTGGTTGAGCTGCTGGGCGAGGTGTCGGAGCTGAAGCAACTGGTGGCGGCACAGCGCGATGAGATCGCCTGGCTGAAGGGCCTCAAGGGTCGCCCATCGATCAAGCCGAGCGGCATGGAGAAGGGCACCGAGCCGAAGCGCGGCGGCAAGCGGGGCAAACGCCGCGGCCGCGGCAAGGTGACACCGCGGGTCACACCGCAGACCGAGGTGCTGCGGGTGGCGCATCCGCCGGGTTCGCAGTTCAAGGGCTACGAGCCGTATCGAGTGCAGGAGCTGGTGCTCACGGCACGGGCGGTGCGCTACCGCCGCGAGCGCTGGCTGACGCCGCAAGGCGAGACCATCGTGGCGCCGCTGCCCAGTGGCATCCGCGGCCATTTCGGGCCGGAGCTGCGGCGCTTCGTGCTGATGCAGTACCACCAGGGCCAGGTGACCGTCGAGCGTTTGGTCACACAGCTTCAGGCGATCGGCGTCAGTATCTCGAAGCGGCAGGTCATGCGCCTGCTGATCGATGGACAAGATGACTTCCTGGTGGAGAGCTGCGAGGTGCTACGTGCCGGACTGGCGACAGCGGACTGGGTCACCGTCGATGACACCGGCGCGCGCCATCGCGGCGCCAATGCCGTCTGCACGCAAATCGGCAACGACACGTTCGCCTGGTTCGGCACAACGGGCAGCAAGAGTTCGCCGGAACTTTCTTGACCTGCTGCGTGCCGGTCACACCGATTACGTGATCAACGATGCGGCGCTGGACTATATGCATGAGCATGCCCTGGCCGGACCGCTCATCCAGCGACTGGCAACACATGGGCAGCGGCAGTTCGCCGATCAGACCGCCTGGATGCGCCATCTTGAGCAGCTCGGCATGACCGGTCTGCCGGTGACGCCCGATCCGGTGCGCGTCGCCACAGAAGCTGCGCTGTGGGGCGCGGTGAGCGCACACGGGTTTCTCTGCGAGGCGGTCATAGTCAGCGACGATGCCGGGCAGTTCAACATCGGCCAGCATGCGCTGTGCTGGATCCACGCCGAACGCCTGGTGCACAAGCTGGAGACCTTTACCGACCAGCAGCGTGCCGCCCAGCAGCATATCCGCGGGCTGATCTGGTGGTATTATGCCGACCTGAAGCTCTACCGGCGTGAACCGACGCCACGCCGACGCCGTGAAATGCGGGGGCGGTTCGACCGCATCTTTCACCGACGTACCGGCTTCGCCACTCTGGACCGCCTGCTCCAGCGGCTGCACGCCAACAAGGCCGAGTTACTGATGGTGCTCGACCATCCCGAGATCCCGCTGCACACCAACGGTTCGGAAAACGACATCCGCTGTCAGGTGACAAAGCGCAAAGTCAGCGGCGGAACCCACAGCGATATCGGCCGAGACTGCCGCGACGCTTTCCTCGGGCTCGCCAAGACCTGCACCAAGCTCGGCATCGCATTGTGGGACTATCTCGGTGCCAGGCTCAGCATCTCAGGTGCTCCCGCCGTCCCGCACCTTCCCAGCCTCATCCGCCGCCGTGGCCAACCCGCCTGAAAACACCACTCGCCCGGGATTTTGCCCCGGTTACAATCCGGTATTATAACAAGCTGAAACCGTTTGAGATTGGTTCATGCCGCCCAGCCTGCTCCCCGCCGAACCGCGCACCCTCTGCCGCCTGGAAGACATCCCGGACGGCGGGGCAAAAGGCTTCCCCGCGCCACCGGGCGGCTTCACCGGGCTCATCGTCGTCCGCCAGGGCGCCGCCGTGTTCGTCTACCTCAACGACTGCCCGCATATCGGCACGCCGCTGGACTGGACGCCCGACCGTTTCCTCTCCCGCGACGGGCGGTTTATTGTCTGTGCCACGCACGGCGCGGAGTTCCGGATCGCCGACGGGGTGTGCATCCGTGGCCCCTGTTGCGGCGATCGGCTGGAAGCGGTGCCGGTCGAGATCAGGGACGGCGTGGTCCTCGTGCCGGCGGATGCCGGGTTGTAGGGTCTGCCGCCAGCCGAACGGGCGAAAAACAGGAAGGAACACGTTGATGCCGGACTCCCATCAAGCCGAAGGCCAGATCTTCCCGGTTCGTCCCGAAATCGCAGCCCGGGCGCATGTGACGGAGGCGCGCTATCGCGAGATGTTCGAGCGCGCCCAGCGCGACCCGGACGGGTTCTGGGGCGAGCAGGCCGGGCGCATCGCCTGGATGAAGCGCCCCGACCAAGATCAAGAACGCCAGCTTCTCGGGCAATGTCTCGATCAAGTGGTTCGAGGACGGCACGCTGAACGCCTCCGCCTCCTGCCTCGACCGGCACCTGGCGACCCGGGGGGACCAGACGGCGATCATCTGGGAGGGCGACGATCCCTCGGTCAGCAGGCACGTCACCTATCGCGAGCTGCACGAGCAGGTCTGCCGCCTGGCCAATGCCATGAAGGGCCTCGGCGTGCAGAAGGGCGACCGGGTGACGATCTACCTGCCGATGGTGCCGGAAGCGGCGGTCGCCATGCTGGCCTGCACCCGGATCGGCGCGGTGCATTCCGTGGTGTTCGGCGGGTTCTCGCCGGACAGCCTGGCGAACCGGCATCCAGGATTGCGACTCGGCCCTGCTGATCACCGCCGACGAAGGCCGGCGCGGCGGGCGCAAGGTGCCGCTGAAGACCAATGCCGACGCGGCGCTGAAATCCTGCCCCAACGTGACCAGCGTGATCGTGGTGAAGGTCACCGGCGGCGACGTACCGATGCAGGCCGGCCGCGACCTCGACTACGCAACGATCTGCGCGCAGGCCTCGCCGGATTGTCCGCCGGCGGAGATGAACGCGGAGGACCCGCTGTTCATCCTGTACACCTCGGGCAGCACGGGAAAGCCGAAGGGCGTGCTGCACACCACCGGCGGCTACATGGTGTGGGCCAGCTACACGCATGAACTGGTGTTCGATTACCATCACGGCGAGATCTACTGGTGCACCGCCGATGTCGGCTGGGTCACCGGGCACACCTATATTGTCTACGGCCCGCTGGCCAACGGCGCCACCACGCTGATGTTTGAGGGCATTCCCAACTATCCCGACAGCAGCCGGTTCTGGCAGGTGGTGGACAAGCACAAGGTCAACATCTTCTACACCGCGCCCACCGCGATCCGCGCGCTGATGCGCGACGGCGAGGCGCCGGTGAAGAAGACGTCGCGCAAGTCGTTGCGCATCCTGGGCAGCGTCGGCGAGCCGATCAATCCGGAAGCCTGGCTTTGGTACGACCGCGTGGTGGGCGAGCATCGCTGCCCGATCGTCGATACCTGGTGGCAGACCGAGACCGGCGGTATTCTCATCAGTCCGCTGCCGGGTGCCACCGCGACCAAGCCCGGCTCCGCGACCCGGCCGCTGCCGGGGGTGAAGCCGATCATCGTGGACGGTGACGGGCATGAGCTGCACGGGCCGTGCGAGGGCAATCTCTGCCTGGCGGAGTCCTGGCCGGGCCAGATGCGCACCGTGTTCGGCGATCACGAGCGTTTCGTGCAGACCTATTTCTCCACGTTCAAGAAGTCTGTACTTCACCGGTGACGGCGCGCGGCGCGATGCCGACGGGTATTACTGGATCACCGGCCGGGTGGACGACGTGATCAATGTGTCCGGTCACCGCATGGGCACCGCGGAGGTGGAAAGCGCACTGGTGGCGCATCAGAAGGTGGCCGAGGCGGCGGTGGTGGGCTTCCCGCACGACCTGAAAGGGCAGGGGATCTACGCCTACGTCACGCTGAAGCTGGGCGAAGAGCCAAGCGAGGCGCTGCGCAAGGAGCTGGTGGCCTGGGTGCGCCAGCAGATCGGGCCGATCGCGTCGCCGGATGCGATCCAATGGGCGCCGGCGCTCCCCAAGACGCGCAGCGGCAAGATCATGCGGCGCATCCTGCGCAAGATCGCGGCGAACGAAACCGATAGTTTGGGCGACACCTCCACCCTGGCCGATCCGGCGGTGGTGACCGAGCTGGTGGAGAACCGGGTCGGCTAGGTAGCGTGCTTCGCAGCCACGCTTGGGGTGGGACAGGCAATCGGGGGCGTTGCCCCCGAACCCCCATCAAGGGGCGCTGCCCCTTGAATCCCCGCCAAGGGCCCGGCCCTTGGAACCGACTCCGTTTGGGGTGGGGGGCCATTCCGCGATGCTACCCGGGTCCGAGGCCGTCGCGCCCATCACGCGGCGCGGGGCGTGGCCCTGGCCTCGATCGCCGTGATCGCCTGTTCGAGTGCGGCGAGAGTGTCCGGATCCTGCCGGAATGCCACGGCAATGCGACCCTCGCCCGCGCGGGCGAGCCGGCCGTGGACCGGCGTCGACAGACCTGGCAGCTCGACGGTCACCTCCACGCCGGACTCCAGCGTGAGCTTCCCGGCCAGAGCGGCACCGCCGCGGGAGATGTCCAGCAGCTCCAGCATCTGCGGCGCGTTGAGTTGCCGGCATCCGAACCGGACCTGCATGCCACTGCCGGAAATCCGTCGATAGGAGCGCCGGTCGTGGCTGGCGTTGCGCGTTGCGGTCAGGAAACTGTCCACCTCCAGGCGCAGCGTCTCGGTCTGCTGGCTCACCTGGTCCGCCGATTCCAGCACCGCGTGGCTGACGGAGCTGGCTTCGTCGGCGACCCCCGTCAGCGAGGCCATTGACTGGGTCGCGCTCTCGGTCAACTGCAGCACGTTCTGCACCGAGGACGCGATCTCCCGCGTGGCATTGCCTTGCTCCTGGATCGAGGTGGCGATCTCGGTCGCGGCATCGCGCACCTGGGTGATCGCGCTGACCACCCCGGTGATGGCCTGGCTGGCCTGCTGGGTGGAGTCCCGCACCGCCAGGATGCGGGCATCGACATCCTCCGTCGCCTGCCTTGTGCGGGTTGCCAGCGCCTTCACCTCGCCCGCCACGACCGCGAAGCCCTTGCCGGCCTCTCCGGCCCGCGCGGCTTCGATCGTGGCGTTCAGCGCCAGCAGGTTGGTCTGACCGGCAATCTCGGTGATCATCTGGACCACCGAGCCGATCTGCGCGACGGCCTCGACCAGGCCGGTGATGATGCTGCCGGTCTGCCCGGCGGTCGTCACGGCCAATTCCGTCGCGCCCGTCACATCATGGGTGCGGCGCGCGACATCGGCTGCGGAGACCGCCATCTCCTCCACGGCCGCGGCGACCGATGACAGGCTGAGCGCTGCCTGGGTCGACCCGGAGGCGGTCTGATCCGCCTGGGTACGCGTGCGTTCCGCGGCATTCGCCATGACGCTGGCCGAACCCTTGATCCCGTCGGCCGCGGTGGTCAGCATCCGCATGACGCCGGACACCGAGGTGCCGAAATCCTGCGTGTAGCGTTCCATGTCCGCCTGGCGCTGGTCGTTCGTGCGGCGCGCTTCCGCGGCTTCGGCCTCCAGCCGCAGGCGCTCGCGCGAGGCATCGCGCAGCACGGTCAAGGCCGTGGCGAGTGCGCCGAATTCATCGCCGCGACCAAGCCCCGGCATCTCGCTGTCGGCAATGTCGAGCATGCCTTCGGCGAGTTCGGTGACCACGAGCGTGGTACGGTTGAGCGGTCGCGCCACGCCCACCACGACGAAGGCGGCGGCGCCGACGCAGAGCAGGCCGGCGAACACGATGACACCGATCAGGATAGGAACGGTCCGGCGATAGGTGACGCCAACGTCCTCGATCGCATCGTCGCCGCCTTTCACCTTCCCCACCAGCACGCGTCCCATGAATGCCTTGGCCTTGTTGAACTGGTAGGCGGCATCGTCGGTCATCAGGCTGACCGCCTTGTCGGTCTGCCGGGCCTGCACGGCTGCGATGATGCGTTTGCTGATATCGATAAACTTGGCCCAGGCCTTGTCGAACCCATCGAGATAGCCGCGTTCTTCTGCCGAGATCGACAGCTCATTGAGGGACGCACGCGCCTTCTCCAGACGGTCCAGCGCGAGTGCGAGGTCGGTGCTGGCCTCTTTCATCGCGTTCGGGCTTGGCGACATCACCAGCGTGCTCAATGTCTCCTGATAGGCATTGGATGCTTCGCCGACCTCGGCGGCGCGTTGCACACCGGGCATCCAGTCCTCCCGGATGGTCGCACCCGAGTTGTACACCGCGTGGAGCTGAAGGATGGCATGCAATCCGGCTCCGCTGACCGCCAGCAGCAGGCCGACGAAGACCGCGATCAGCTTCCAGCGGACCGAGACGTTACGCGTGGCACGGGTCAGGCGCGCGAGCGACAGCATGCAAGCACCTTGTGACGACGGCAGGTGGGGAACGGGTTCAGGTGGCTTTCAGTGTAGTTCGGTCAGATGCTTGGACAACTCGTCGAGTTCGTCCTGCGCCTGATCCCGCCAGCGCGATTTGTGCTCCACGGACCATTTCTTGACCAGGATGTAGGCATGCGCCGGACCGATCACGAGCTCCATCGCGGCGCGCGCATCACCGGACTGCGGCAGCGACTTCAGCGGAACGCCGACGGCGTCGCCGGCGGAGCCCTGTTCGCCCCATTTGTCCTCGATCTCGGCGTCGGTGTAGTTCTTCATCGCTGCGGCGTCGGCCGCGACCGCGTTCATCAGCTTGGCGTATTCCGGCTTCTTCTGCCCGAATTCGCGTGTGCCGACCTCGCCGAGCTGAATCATCTCGCTGATCTTGGCAAGCGCCGGATCGATGCTGGCGGGCGAATCGGATGCGATATCGGCCTTGGCGCCGTCCAGCTTGGATTTGAAGCTCGCCTGGTCGAACGCCCAGGCATTTGAGATCATGAAGGTGACCCCGGCCAACAGACCGAAGCCCCGGGCGCAACGATGCAAGGCGGCGCGATGGCGCACGATACCAGACACAGGCATAGCAGTCATTCTCCAGATCGGGCGGTTCAGTTTGATAAAGCGGCCGATCCACTTTGCCAGACGAAATTGAATGAAGTCTTAATGCGCGGCGCCATGTAGAGACTCGGCGTCCCGTCGGGATCTGTACCAGCGGCGGTCAGCGGCCGATCGCATTGGCCCGCGGGCGGTTGAGGCCGCGGCAGTCAGAAGGTGAGCTGATAGCCAATAGACCCGTTGCGAAAATGAGTACGTTAGCGGCTCTCCGTCGGTGAGCTGAGCCGGCGCGGCCGAGCTTGACAGGTCACGGGACGATTCGATTCGTCGAGAACCTTCTTCATGAAGGTACCGGCCCGATGTCCCGTCCGTTCTCCGCTGCCCGGTTGCGCGCCAGCACGAGCTTCGTCCGCCTGACCGGGGTCAGCGTCGCCACGTTCGACAAAATGCTGAAGCAACTCGCGGACCCCTGGGAGAAAGCTCAGCTGCACAAGGCCAAATCCGGCCGCCCCTGGGACGTCGGTGGTTTGGAAGATCATCTTTTGATCATGCTGATCTATTATCGTTGCTACATCACCCAGGAGTTCCTGGGCTTCTTCTACAACGTCAACAAAAGCGCGATCTGCCGAGCGATCCAGCGGATCGAAAAGCTCGCCCGGCCGCTGATCGGGGTTGGACGGAAGCCCAAAATCAGTCGGAACGAGGCCGAGGCCCTGATCGTCGATTGCACCGAGCAGCCGATCCAGCGTCCTGACACGGACGCCAAACAGCGAGAGCATTACTCCGGCAAGAAGAAGCGCCATACGGTGAAGACCGAATACATCGTTACCCGGAATGGTCGTATCGTCAGCGCCTCGCCCTCTCACCCCGGCAGTCACCATGACCTGGCGATCCGTCGCAATGGACCAAAGCTGCCGAGGAAGGCACGGCTCTACGCGGACAGTGCGTACCAGGGGTACGACAAGGAACATCGGAACCTGGAATGTCCATACAAGAAGCCAAAGAACGGGAAACTCACTGATGAGGAGAAGGCATATAACCGTGGACTGAGTGGATTCCGTGTCAGGGTTGAGCACCGGATCGGACGAACGAAACGGTTCAGGATCGCTGCTGAGCGGTTTCGCAACCCACTTGGGACGCATCACACCAAAATCTCCATCATCGCGGGACTGGTGAACCTGCAAGCTGGGTTCGGACCGTTCTGATCAGGTGAGGGAAACGCCGCCGGTGAGAACGCGCCGGACACCGCTGACCGGGGGGCCGACTTTCGCAACGGGTCTAATATAGGTGGAAAATTCGTTATTATCCCGTGCATTGATCAGGTTGCGCCCGGCCGATGCCATCAGGTGATGCCGTTCACTGATATTGTAGATCACGCCCACATTGAACGCGGTGTTGTTCTTCTCGCCCCGTTCGGCCTGAGTCGCGTGGTACACTTCCACCCCGACCGTCCATGCCGGATCGAGCGCGCAGAGCAGCCCCAGACCGGCGAACCACCAGTTCATGTGCTCGCTTCCCTGGTTGATGTTGTAGCCACCGCCGCCGAACACGGTCCACCGGTCGAAATCCTTCGATATCCACAGCGGCAGCGAACCTTGCAGGTGGCCGTCGCCCAGGCCGCGGATTTCGCTGCCACTGGGCAGCACCAGCGCCGGACCGAATGCCACCGCCGGCCGCCATCCCGTCTCATCCTGCTCGATGAAGCGATACTTCACCCCAAGCTCCAGGTCGGCGAAGCCCAGGTTGGTGCCGCCATGATCGACATGGGAGAACACCAGCGCCGGCTTGATCGAAACCTGCAGCTGGTCGGTGACGCCGTAATTGACCTCGAAACTGGGAATCGCGCCGGAGCTGCCGCCGGCGGCGCGGGTGTACTCGGTCGCCAGGTTGATCTCGAAATGCCCCGCCTCCGGCGTGCCCGCGTCATCGGTGACGAACGGTGCGCCCGCCCAGGCAGGGCAGGCCAGACAGGCCCCGGCCAGCGCCAGAACGGCCGGACGCAATGCATGAAGCCAGAGATTTTGAGTAACCGGTCGCATCAACATGTTCTCCCCCGGTCGCAAATGCACCGGTCAGGCATTGAGCATGACGGAAACCTAACTAAATTCCGGTTAAGGTCCAGGATCGGCCAGCATCGAGCCAGACCTCTGTCGCACGAATGCTCTGCCGCACACGAATCAACCGCGGCGCTATCGTTTCCGTTACATTTCGTCGCCAAGTTGTGCGCTTGCGGCAAGCCCGCAGCGCCCAACCTCTAACCCAGGCCCACCGCACCGACAGTGCCCCAGGACCCCTGATTTTGACCCTGCCCCAGATCGAAGCGCTGGCGATCATCGCCGGCATGCTGGTGTTGTTCGCCTCCGATCGGCTCCGCTACGACCTCGTCGGCGCGCTCGCGCTCTCGGTCGCGGTGCTGCTCGGCGTGGTGCCCACCAAACATGCCTTCTCGGGCTTCTCCAGCCCGGTCATCATCATCATTGCCTCGGTGCTGGTGATCAGCCGAGCGGTGGCGTCCTCGGGCGTGGTGGATATGTGGATGCGGCGGGCGCTGCGCCTGGTCGATTCCACCACCTTGCAGGTCGGCATGCTGACCGCCGCGGTCACCTCCCTTTCCGCCTTTGTGAAGAATGTCGGGGCCCTCGGCGTATTCATGCCGGTCGCGATCCAGGCGGCCGAACGGCGCAACCGCCCCGCCTCGCTCTACTTGATGCCGCTCGCGTTCGGCTCGCTGATCGGCGGCACCATCACCCAGATCGGCACCTCGCCAAATATCCTGATTTCCGAGGTGCGCCAGCAGGTTACCGGCCATCCCTACGGGATGTTCGACTACACCTCGATCGGCCTGCCGCTCGCGCTGGTCTCGATCGTCTTCCTCAGCCTGGGGTGGCGGCTGCTGCCCGCCAACCGGCGCGGCCAGCCCAGCGCGGAGAAGCGCTTTGCCATCGAGGACTACACCAGCGAGGCGGCACTACTGGAGAACTCGCCGTTGGTCCATAAGACGGTTGGCGACCTGGAGGCGATCGGCGACGGCGAGATCACCGTGGCCGCCATCATCCGCGAGCATGGCCAGCGCTATGTGCCGCGGGCGCACTGGACGCTGTTCGCCGGCGACGTGCTGGTGCTGCAGGGCGACCCGACCGCGATCCAGCCGTTGATCGACCAGGCAGGACTGAAGTTGCTCGGCACCGAAGAGCTGGAGGCGCTGAAGCCACACGAGAAGGAGGACGATCTGGAGACGGTGGAGGCGATCGTCGGCCCGGCCTCGCTGCTGGTCGGCCGCACCGCGCAGAACCTGCAGCTGCGCCACACCTACGAGGTCAACATCCTGGCGCTGAGCCGCAGCGGCCGGCGCGACACCACGCGGATCCGCCAGAAGCAATTCCAGCCCGGCGACATCATCGTGCTGCAAGGTCATACCAGCCAGCTCGGCGAGGCGATGGGCCGGCTCGCCCTGCTGCCCCTGGCCGAACGCAACCTGTCGATCGGCCGGCCGCGCTTCCGCTATCTGCCGCTGCTGATCCTGCTGGTGACCTTGATGCTGGTGGCATTCCGTGTGCTGGACGTCGAGGTTGCCTTCTTCGTCGCCGCCACGGCGGTGGTCCTGCTGCGTGTGATCCCGGTGCGCGAAGCCTATGAGGCGATCGACTGGCCGATCATCGTCATGCTTGGTTGCCTGATCCCGGTCGGGGAATCGCTGAAGGAAACCGGCGCCGCCAACTTGATGGCCGACGGGCTGACGGTGCTGGCGTCGCATCTCTCCGCCACGCTGTCGGTCGGCCTCGTGCTGGTGGTGTCGATGCTGGTGACCCCGTTGCTGCATCACGCGGCCGCGGTGCTGGTGATGGGGCCGGTGGCCGCGGCGGTGGCGAAGAATCTGGCTCTGGCGCCCGATCCGTTCCTGATGGCGGTGGCGTTCGGTGCCGCCTGCGACTTTCTGACCCCGATCGGCCACCAGAACAGCGCGCTGGTGATGCGGCCCGCCGGCTACCGCTTCGGCGACTACTGGCGGCTGGGCCTGCCCCTGACGATCCTGGTGGCCGTCGCCGGCACCTGGCTGATCGTCTGGTCCTGGCCCTTGCACACATGAGAGTTTCGGAGGACCTGCTGTTGAGACGCGCATGCTCGTCCGATGCGGAGGACGTCGCCGACATGTTCCTCGCCGCCCGCGCGGAGAACCTGCCGCATGTGCATCCCGCGCACACCGATGCGGAAACCCGCGCCTATTTTGACGGCGTAATGGCCAATCCCCGCTATCTCAGCTGGGTCGCCGAACAGGATGGGCGGCCGATCGGCTTCCTGGTGCTGCGCGACGGCTGGGTGGACCATCTCTATGTCCGGCCCGGCTATTATCGCCGCGGCATTGGCTCGCGGCTGCTCGAGCGGGCCAAGCGCACCTCGCCGGCGGGGCTGCGGCTGTTCTGCTTCCAATGCAATGCCGGCGCACGGAAGTTCTATGAGCGGCGTGGTCTGGTGATGGTGCACAGCTCCGATGGCTCCGATAACGAGGAAGGCGAGCCGGACCTGGAGTTCTACTGGAACGGCGAAATCTGATCCCGCACGGTCATTGCCGCCCACCGGAGCAGCACCGGCAATGCCGGACCTGGTGTCGCAGCCCCGAGGATTTGACAGGTTGCCGGAGCGGTCGTGCCGATCGCCCGAAGCGACGCAGGTTCGGCTTTGATCAGGATGATCGGCATGCCACGCAAAGACCGCCATGGCGGGAAGCGGACCGGCAGCTTCGGCTGCGCAATGCCGAATGGCTGACCCTGACACGTATCGAGCACCGACACCCATAGAGGCGACCCTTGTCGAGGCGACCCCGGCCGGGATAACGCGTAGGCTGCGCCGCTTCGCCAATATACGATAACGGAGCACCGACGCGCCCGCCGCTGTCGGTCGGTTGGACGGGTGCGAAAGCTACTGTGGGAGGAAGCGACGCCAAATGAACGCCATCAAGGACTCCATCAAGTCAGGCAGGACCGTCGTGGGGACGGCCGGGGCACCGAACATCGACGTGTCGATCCTGGCCGATGCCGGGTACGACTTCCTGCTGTTCGACACCCAGCACTCCCCTTGGGAGATCAAGCAGCTGCAGCCGTCGATCCAGGCGATGCGCGGCAAGCAGGCGGCGCCGGTGGTGCGCGTCGCCGCGAACCGGGCCGAGCTGATCTGCTTCGCGCTTGACGCCGGGGCGCGCGGCATCATTGCGCCGATGGTCAACACAGGCGCGGAGGCCGAGGCCATGGTGCGCGCCTGCCGCTATTTTCCCCTCGGCAACCGCAGCAACGCCGGGGTGCGCGGCGAGTGGGGCGAGTTTCAGACTTACCGCGGCTACATGGATGCCGTGAACAACGAGCTCGTTATCGTGCCGATGATCGAGACCAACCAGGCGCTGGAGAATCTCGATGCCATCGCCTCGGTCCCGGGTGTCGACGTCCTGCTGATCGGCCCGTCCGATCTTTCGATCGAGCTGGGGGTGCCGCTCGACTACCAGTGCGACATCTATCAGCGCGCGCTCGACAAGATCGCGGCAAGCTGTGCGAAGCACGGCGTCACCGCCGGGATGTATTTCATCCCGCCCGGGATGGACCCGAACTTCTTCGTCCAGAAGGGATTCAAATTTTTCACCATGCCCTGGGGCCCCTGGGCGACGGCCGGAATCCAGAACGCTTTGGCCGGGATCGAGCGCTAACCACGCTCGACGCGGATCAGTTGTTCCGCCCCGCCGATGTCCACGACGGCTGACAGACAGCTCGGCCATGAAATACGCCGAGTATGAGCCGGCGACAGAGGAGCGGCGCCGGTAGACAGGCACCGAATGGTCGGCGCTGAACATGTGTTGACGCCGCAGCACGGTCGGGCCACTGCCCGGGGCCGACGTGACGATCGTCGCCCCGGGTTGTGGACCGGTCGCGCCTTGAGCGGCCCGAGCGGTGCCAGGTGAGCGATTAACGCGCTCTGGCCCCTGGTTCGAACACGCCGTTCAAGCCTCCGCGTGTTTCTGCCCCGGCGGGGCCCATGCTAAACCATCCCCCTGATGCGTCCGCCATCGACCCGGATCATGCTGCCGGTGATGTATCCGGCCTTGTCGCTGGCCAGGAACGCACCCATCGGTCCGTATTCGTCGGGCATCCCCACCCGTCCCGCCGGGATCTGTGTCGCGGCCTCGGCGACCCGCTCGGCCAGAGCCTCCTCGAAACCGATATTCCTTTGTCGCGCCGCCGCTGCCGCGCCTTCCTTGGTCCGGTCGGTCAGGATCGTCCCGGGCGCCAGAACGTTCATCGTGACGCCATCCTTCGCCACCTCGCCCGACATCGTCTTGAGCCAGGCCCAGATCGAGGCACGCAACGTGTTGCTGAGTGCCAGGGTCGGGATCGGCTGTTGCATGCCGGTGCTGCCGACCACGATGATCCGGCCCCAGCCACGCGCGCGCATCGCCGGAAGCAGCTTGCTGGCGATGCGGATTGGCGAAACGACGATGTGCTGGAACCACTCCACCAATTGGGCTTCGGTCATGTCGGAGGCGGTGCATTGCGGCGGACCGCCATGGTTCAGGACCAGAATGTCCACCCCGCCCATCGCCGTTGTCGCGGCCTCTGCCAGCCGGTCCATGGCCTCGCCCGACGCCACATCCGCGATGACGCCGATGGCCGATGCCGCGCCTTTGGCCCGCAGCGCCGCCGCCGCTTCATCCAGCCTGCCCTGGTCGCGGCCGCTGATCGTCAACGCAGCGCCTTCCTCGGCCAGGGCGTCCGCGATCGAGCGGCCGAGGCCTTTGGTCCCGCCCATGACGAGTGCCCGACGGTTGTTCAGTCCGAGGTCCATGATCCGCTCCCGCGATTGTTGGTTGGCATCATAGGGGGGACGCGGAAGGTGCGAAATGAGCTGGGAGGCGCTTGGCTCCTCCGCACTAGGTCACATTAAGCGGGGGTCTCATGTTGGTCGTGCGCCCACCAAGGTCATTCAGCGGAACTTCATGGGTGTCCGGAAGCGGATCTTCATGTAAGCGTGCTTGGTGACGGAGATGGGTGGATAGCGGTCATAGAAATGGCGACGCATCCGGTCTCAAAAGATTTCCACACCTTCTGGCTAACCGAAGGTTGTGTACCAACCCAAAAGGGCCTCGGTGGTCGAGGAAACCTCTCTCGCCTGATCTGGCAGGAGACTTCATCGATAAAAACCAGATGTCCCGTCCGCAGATGGCTGAGGGCCACACGATCGAGGGCGACTACAAACTCCATGCTATCCGCTGGCCCCACCATCGGCTAACGGACTGCGGCCGGTGATATTTCAGGACGGAACAATCACCGGCCAGCCATGACATGGCGTACGCTACTCTGTCGCCTGCTCCCGCAAATCCGTCGCTGGGATCGAGATCGCCCCACCACGATCCGTCGCGAAAGTCGTCTTCATCTGCTGGCTTAATCCGCCGCCCCTTCGGCCGAAGGATTCCACCAAGGGCACGTCCTTCGGGGCGATCGCCGGCATCCTCGGCTTGCGGGCCAGCGCAGCCTCGATATGCGGCGCAAGTTCCGCCTGCTTCCTCACCTCCTTGACCGCGTCCCGCTCCTTAAACTCGGCCAATGAGGTCGCGGCGAACAATTCCAGCGATTCGCAAATATGCTCGTGCAGGTTCCGGCCCGACTGCTGGACGAAGATCACCTGGTCCACGCCGGCTTCCTCGTAGCCTGCCAGATGCGCCCGCAATTGCGCGGGCGTGCCGATGCCGCCTCGCCCAGCATTGTCGGGCAGACGGTCCTTCACTTCCTCGAACCGCTCCCACATGTTCGATACGCCGGGATAGTGATCGCCGAAAATGCCGACATAGCCCAGCGAATAGCCGAAGAACCGGAAACCATCCAGGCCGCGCCGGATCGCCTCATCCTCGTCATTGTGGCACGACATCCCGGACACCAGTGCCACGTTCGGGTTCACCGAATGGCCGATCGGCACGCACGCCTCGGACTTAATGATATCGTAATATTCCTGCACCCACTTGGCCGCCATCGCCGGTTCGATAAACGCGAACGTTAGCGCCCCTAGCCCGGCCCGCGCCGCCCTGTGAATCGTTTCACGTTTGGAGCACGCGACCCATATTGGCGGATGTGGTTTCTGTAATGATTTTGGCACGATATTCCGGCACGGCATCGAAAAATATTGGCCCTTGAAGCCAGGATATGGCCGCATCGCCAGCATGTTGGCGGCCTGCTCGGTCGCCTCCCGCCACATTGCGCTCTTTTCCTCCGGTGGCAGGCCGAAGCCTTCCATTTCTAGCGCCGTGGCCGACTCGCCGGTGCCCCAATCCACTCGTCCGTTCGAGACAAGATCCAGCATGGCAATCCGTTCCGCCACCCGCGCCGGGTGGTTGTAACGCGGCGGCATCAGCGTGATGCCGTGGCCTAGCCGGATGCGCTTGGTGCGCTGCGAACAGGCAGCGAGAAACACCTCCGGCGCCGAGGAATGCGAGTATTCCTCCAGGAAGTGGTGCTCTACCTCCCACACGTAGTCGATGCCAAGCTTGTCCCCCAGCTCTACCTGGTCCAGCGCTTCCTGGATGACACGACGCTCGGAGTTATCAGTCCACGGCTGCGGACATTGATGCTCGTAGAACATGCCGAGCTTCATGGTTTCCCCCCTCGCCGCCGTTGACCACCTGTATCCGACATTTCTCAAATGCCCGACCGAGACGAGCACCTCATGTGCAAGAGAACCGTGGCTACGCGGGGTCGTCAAGATTGGCGACCACACGTGTGGCTAGCTGGCGATCTGTCCGGTGTTTGTAGCTCGTGAAGTGTCCGGTCCACTGGCTCGCTGGAACGGGGGGCGGCGATGGATCGGGCACGCATTCACGAGGGGGTTCGTCGGATGCGTTTTCAGGACGTGCTGGGTCGGACCGAACGGTCTGAGCTGAGCCAGCTGGAGGCGGCGGAGTTGCTCGGGGTCAGCGAGCGGACGTTCCGCCGCTGGCGCGACCGCTACCGGGAAGAAGGAGTTGCGGGATTGAGCGACCGTCGCCTCCGCCCCTCGCTGCGGCAGGCGCCGAAGGCGGAGATCGAGCGGATGCTGGGCCTGTATCGCGATCTCTACCGCGGCTTCACGGTGAAGCATTTCCATGAGCAGTTGGGCAAGCGGCACAACTACACGCTGGGCTACACGGTGACCAAGCTGCACCTGCAACGGGCCGGGCTGGTGACCCCGGCGCGGTCGCGCTCGGCGCATCGCAAGAAGCGGCCGCGCCGGCCGTTGGTGGGCATGATGCTGCATCAGGATGCGTCGACCCATGCCTGGCTGCCTGGCGACGAACGCAAATACGACCTGGTGGCGACGATGGATGACGCGACGAGTGCGGTCTACTCGCTGTTCCTGGTGGAGCAGGAGGGCACCGCCTCAAGCCTGCGTGGCGTACGGGAGGTGATTGAACGGCACGGCCTGTTCTGCTCGCTCTACACCGACCGTGGCAGCCACTACTTCGAGACGCCCGAGGCCGGCGGTCGTGTCTCGAAGACAGTGCTGACACAGTTCGGCCGGGCGCTGAAGCAGCTCGGCATCGAGCACATTGCGGCCTACTCGCCGCAGGCCCGCGGGCGGTCGGAGCGCCTGTTCGGCACGTTGCAGGACCGGCTGCCGAAGGAGCTGGCGCTGGCCGGGATCAGCACACCGGAGGCGGCGAACCGATGGCTGCGGGAGGTCTACGTCGCCGAGCACAACGCGCGCTTTGCGGTGCCGGCCGAGCAGGCGGGATCGGCCTTCGTGGTGGATCCGAACGGTGCCTGGCGGGAGATTCTGTGCATCCAGGAGGACCGCCGAGTGGGTCATGACAACACGGTGAAGTGGCGCCGCCTCACCCTGCAACTGCCGCCGTCGCGGCTGCGGCCGCACTTCGTCAGAGCCACCGTGCGCGTGCACGAATATCCGGATGGGCGGCTGGCGGTGTTGTGGGGGCCGCACCGGCTGGCGGATTACGACGCCGAGGGGCGCCTTTTCCAACAGGAGCATATGGCCGCATGACACGCTTCCAGTGCGGCTGCTCTGTGCCGGGGCATGCCCCGGCACAGAGCAGGAACGAAGCGGACAGATCACGCGCTACCAAAACCGGACAGATTGACGCGCTAGCGACAGATTGGCGACCACACGACCGCGCTGTATGCCGCGTGACCACCGACGTGTCCGCCATTCCGGCTCAAGTTCAGCCCTCGCAGCCAGAAAATGGGGCAACACTTCTCCGATCAAGGGTCTCCCACTTCTTCGACAATGCCGTCCCTCAACCTCGGACTGGCGGCAGTGGGCGCAACATCGCTATGGCATCAAGTAGTTTCTGTACAGCCCGATCGAAATCACCGCGTCGGCCATCTCCAAGGTGATCGGCCAGCTGTGTCGCATGATCCAGGTGTCGATCTCCGACAACTGGTCGCGATGCGTCGTCATCGACCAGTGAATGTAGGACCGCTTCGGGTCGACAGCAGCCGGACGGTCGACTGTGATGGCAGCATTGTTTGGCCCGCTCGCTGCTCCAGACGTGCCAGGCAGTTTTCGACTATCAGGAGTTCATCCGCTTTCTCAATGCGGTCAAGCGCGCGAAACAAGCCGGCAGGATTATCGAGGATTATCGTCGACAATTTCGCCACCCATAAGCATCCGAAGATGAAGGCCTGGCTCACGCGGCATCCGCGCTGGAGCTTCCACTGCACGTCGACATCTGGCTCCTGGCTGGAGGCGTGCAGGTTCAAGAGTTTCGTGCCTCACTCGGAAGCAATCCGCCGTGGGGACGCAGTTAATTTTTTGCCGCAGATGCACGCAGATGCACGCAGATGGACTGAGCGTGCTTATAGTTCGCAGACCACACGGTGGATTTCCAGGCGCGGCCTGCTGAAATTCAGCAACAGACACAAATGCAGGCCGGTTGCTTTCAGATAGTTTATGCATTGCGCGGTGTGCGCAGGGTCGAGTGTCCTGCTGGCTTTCAGCTCGACGACGACCGTTTCCTCCACCACCAGATCGGCGACATATTCCCCGACGACAATGCCGTTGTAGTAAACCGTAATGCCTTTCTGCTGTGCGACCGAAAGTCCTGCTTCGCGCATTTCATGGGCCAAGGCATTCTCGTACACCTTTTCCAGAAACCCCGCGCCAAGCGTGTTCAGCACACGAAATGCGCAACCGATGATACGCTCCGACAGCGCATTGGTCCGGACTTCATCTGCGTGCATCAGCGTGCATCTGCGGCAAAAATTCCTTCCGGTGCCCCCCCCGACCGGAGCAGAGACGGATGGTACCACCGACCAGTTACTAACCAGACGCACAAATAGGTATCCTCCCGTATGGGAATTGGTTATGCTGTCGTCATGCCGTCGGACCATGATTTCCGCAAACTCCCGTCCTCAACCCAGGCCGAACTGCGACGTGTCGCGGTAAACATGGTGCTCTCCGGGACAAACCGGATCGATGTGGCCAGGGCGATCGGGGTCAATCGACGCTTCGTTGGGGAATGGGTTCGTGCCTTTGAGGCCACGGGAGAAGCGGCGTTGGCCGGTGGGCGGCGCGGCCGACGGCCAGGTGAGCAAAAAGCCCTCAACCGGCGCCAGGAAGCGACGATCCGTCGGCTGATCGTCGGGCGATGCCCCGATCAATTGAAACTCCCCTTCGCACTATGGACCCGCGAAGCGGTTGGCCAGCTGATCGAGCGTAAAGCCGGTATCCGCCTGTCCCCGACGGCCATCGGTACTTATCTTTCGGCCTGGAATCTGACCCCACAAAGGCCGATCCGGCGGGCGATGGAAAGGAGCGAGGCGGCGATCCAGACATGGATGAAACGCGAATACCCGGCGATCGCGAGACGAGCCCGAAAGGAAAAAGCTGAGATCCATTGGTCGGACGAAACTGGCATCTCGAACCAGGCCAATTACGGCCGGAGCTTCGCGCCGGCGGGCAAGACACCGGTGATACCGCGTCCGGCCACGCGATTTACCCAATCGATGATCTCCAGCGTGACCAACCAGGGCAAGTTGCGCTTCATGATCTATGATGGCGCACTGAATGCAGCGATTTTTCTGAAATTCCTGCGCCGGTTGATCAAAGACACGGACCGGAAACTGTTCGTGATCGTCGACAATCTACGTGTGCATCGGGCCAGGACCGTGGCGGCGTGGGTCGAAGAGAACAAGGATCGAATTAAACTTTTCTACCTGCCGCCGTACGCGCCGGAGCGGAACCCAGACGAATACGTCAACAACGACGTCAAACAAGGCATGGCACGGCGTGGCACGCCAATGAACAAGGCCGCGATGAGGGCTGGGCTGACAGCCCATATGCGCGGGCTACAGGGCAGGCGACATAAGGTGCGCGCATTCTTCCAGGCACCCGATGTCCGCTATGCCGCGTAAGCGCATCCGTGATACATATTTGGCCGACTGGTTAGTAAGATCCCATGAGAATGACCACCCGCTCCTGGCGAGCGAACGGGAGCAGATCAGCGCCGCGAACTGGTCAAAACCTCTGTGCAGGGCACTCCTGCATCCAGGCCCCTAGCTCACCCGTACGTACACCCCAGGCGAACCCGGTGCATGCGTCATGGCCTGCCGCATGCGTGGCGAATTGGGCGAGGAATGTTGCTGTTGCTCCTTCCACTCCGGGCTTTCGGGCACCGCCGTGCTGGCGAATTCGTAGACCGTGCTGTAGCCGCTGCTACCCTCGAGAACCCGATAGCGGCGGGCGAAGATCACGCCCGGCACCTTGCGGTAGCCCGGCACGTACTCCCCGCTGTACCAGGCATTCCATTCCGCATCGACCTCGGCGGGGACCGACATACGGCCGATCTGCAACACCGGCGCCATGCCACGCTCCGGCATTTCTACCCCGTCCGGGTAAATCTGTTCCCCGACAATGCGTGTCAGATTCTTCCCAATTACCGACGGCGAGACTTTCTGTCCCCACTTCGTCCGCGGCCGGTTGGTAAACGCCGGCGTCTGCAGCACCGCCACGCTTTCCAGTTCATAACACGCGAGGTACTTCGGGCCACCCTTAACTGCCTCGTAGCGGGCGGCCGACAGAATGCCCGGCACCGACAGCAATTCCGGCAGATGTTCCTTGTTGTACCACTCGTTGAATTCCGGCGCGTCCTTGGCGTCGATATCGACGTACACCAGGAAAATCCCGCGACCTTTTTGTGCCATGTTACCGTCTCCTCTTTGCAGCGTAGCCGGATCAGTGCGTCGATTTACGACGGCATTTGCCCAAGATAGTCGCGCTTGCCGAGGTTGACGCCGGTGCTGCGGACGATGTCGTACGCCGTCGTCGCGTGGAACTGCACCTGCAACATCGCGAAATGGTACAGGTAGTTCTGACACTTGAACTCGCGCGGTTGGCCACCCACCGGGACCGTGATGACGGTATCGTCCTTGCCGTCGAGCTGATCCGCCCGCAGCCCTTTCAGGAAGTCGACGGTCTTGTCGATGCGCGCCTGCATCTCGGCGAAGCTGTTGTCCTGGTCGGGGAAGGACGGCAGCCCAACCCCGGCGACCCGGCCGGCGCCGCAGGAATGCGTGCAGACCTGCCGCACCTGCCGCTCGAGCGGAAACATGTCAGGAAACAGCCGCAGGTTCAGCACCACGCTGGCATCCCATTTCTGGGCCGTGGCGTGCTCCTCGGCCTTCTGCAGCACGGTCTTGAGACCACCGAGCAACTGCAGGCATACCGGCACAAAGCCGCTGTACATCGTGACTGCCATGGGACGCCCTCCTTGCGGGATTAGGGAAGATTGCGGGCGATCTTAGTCCGCGCCATCGAGGAGACAACCCGGAGCTGCAGACACACTGGTGCTCGCCGACTGACTTGCTCGGCAGTGAGCGGAACGCATGCTGGGTGTGTGCGAGAAGACGGTGAGATAGGATCGCGTTGAGATATTCTCCGTTGCAAAGTGAAGCCATGACACAGAGAGACAACTGGGGCTGGCAAGCCCGTATCGGCATGTTCATCGTCGGCAGTGAAGTCGTGCCCGAGGCCGAGTGGTGGGCGATGGTCCCGCCGAATGTGTCGGTGCACGCCGCGCGCGTCACCGCTCGCGCGCCCTGGGCGCGCTGGCGCGAAGACCACAGCGAGGTGGCGTTGGAAGATGACCTGCTGCGCGGCTGCCGGCAGTTCGCACCGATGTGCCTGTCGGCGGTCGTGGTGGGCCACAGCTCCAGCAGCATGCTGGGCGGCCCACAATGGGACGAAGCAGTGGTGGAAGCACTGGCGCGGGAACTCGGCGGAGGGGTGGCGGTGACCACCAACGGGCTGGACTGTGCGGCGGCGCTGCAGGCGAGCGGCGTGAAGCGTCCATTCCTGGTATTTCCGCCCTGGTTCGACGACAGCCTGGTGGCGGCGGGCGTGCGGGACTGGCGCGCACGCGGGACCGAGCCGGCGGGGCATCTGCGTTACGATCCCGGCCGGCAGTGGCGCGACGTGCCACCTGGCGAGCTGACTCGGCAGGGCATGGGCATCGAGCAGGCGATCGAACCGCTGTACCGGCAGGTGCGAGGGGCCTGTCCGCAGGAGGCGGATGGCGTCCTGATTGCCGGCACTGGGTTTCGCTGCGTGGGTATCCTCGATGCGCTGGAGCGCGACCTGCAACGTCCCGTCGTTTCGGCGAATCAAGCCAGCCTGTGGCATTGCCTCCGCCTATCCGGCGTACGCACGCCGGTCGGCGGCTACGGAAATCTGCTCCGTCTCTGATCGGACTACACGGGATCCGGACGCGCTGCCGCGAAGTACGGGCCTCGGTCGATGACCCGGCGGATGCAAGTTGCGCGGCTCGATCGGATTGAATGTCGGCTTCAGCGACTGGTTGATCGGATCGCGAGCGCCCGGCCGGGATCGATTGCGGCCATTCGCCCAGGGGCCCATCCTGACTGACAGTTCGGCACGGAGCATCTCGTCCCGCCATCAGCCAAAGACGACCGTGCCGGGGGACTAGTGTCCTGAACCATAAGACCACCGCATCATGTCGTTGAAGTGTTGTAGGTGCAAAATCGTTCTATGGCGTCGAGGATGTCGTCGGCGGATTTGACCCACCGGAATGGCTTTGGGTTGGCATTGTGGTGATCGAGAAAGGCGTTGATCGCAGCTTCCAGCTCATCGACGCTGCGATGTACGCCGCGCCTGATCTTCCGGTCGGTCAGCAGAGCGAAAAAGCGCTCGACCTGGTTCAGCCAGGAGCTGCTTGTCGGGGTCAGGTGGACATGCCAGCGCGGGCGCTTTGCCAGCCAGTCGCGGATCAGCGCGGTCTTGTGCGTCGCGTAGTTGTCCCAGACCAGATGCACATCCAGCCCGGTCGGTACCGCAGCCTCGATCTCGTCCAGGAATTGACGGAACTCGGTCGCGCGGTGGCGCGGATAGCATTTGCCGATGATTGCTCCGGTAGCGACGTCAAGTGCCGCGAACAGCGAGGTCGTACCGTGCCGGACGTAATCGTGACTGCGCCGCTCAGGCTGACCAGGTCGCATCGGAAACACGGTCTGGCTGCGGTCCAGCGCCTGGATCTGCGACTTTTCGTCAACGCAGAGCACCATGGCATGCTCGGGAGGGGAAACATACAACCCCACCACATCGCGCACCTTGGCCACGAAGTCGGGATCAGTGGAGAGCTTGAATGTCTCCTGCCGATGCGGCTTCAGCCCGAAGGCGCGCCAAATCCGCTGCACCGTGCTGACCGACAAGCCGGTGTCTCGCGCCATGCCACGCGAACTCCAGTGGGTCGCCGCCTCGGGCTTACTCTCCAGCGTGCGGGTGATCACCGCTTCGATCCGTTTATCCTCGATCGTGCGCGGCGCTCCGGGCCGCGGCTCGTCGCGCAAACCCTCGACCCGCTGCGCCAGAAACCGGCGGCGCCATTTGCCGACGGTTTGTGGATGCGCCCCAAGCTGCTGACCAACCGCCTGGTTTTCCAGACCCTCGGCGCAGGCCAGAACGATGCGGGCACGAGCCGCAAGAGCCTGCGAGGTCTTGGGCCGGGCGGCCAGCGCCATCAGCTCAGATCTCTCCGCATCCGTTACATTCAGCGCTTCCAGCCTGCGTCCCGCCATGCCTGCTCTCCGTCTCCAAGACGACAGAGCCTCGCAAGTCACGCCGAATCGACCGCAGTGCAGTTTTCGAATCGCTGATGCGACGGATTTAGGACTCAGAACACTAGGAGGATTTCAGCGGCGGCATCACCCGGGCGAACCAGACCTCCATGCGTCCGCCGGGCAGGTTGGGAAAGGTCGCGCTGATATCGACCGGCTTGAACGGCACCGCCGCTCCGGTCTGCGCGCTGACCTGCTGGGACAGCAACTCGGCCAGCGCCTGGGCCGCTTCCTTCTGCGCCGGCTTGTAGTAGCGCACCTGCGCCTGGGTCGGGCCTTGGGGAATGATCTGCACGCCGGCCGAGGGGAATTTCTGCGGCGCCAGCGCCGCGGCCACCGCATTGGCGAGGTCGCGATCCTCGGCGCGCTGCACATGGTAATACAGCGTCAGCGGCAGCCCGGCGATCGCGGCCGGGGCAGGGACGACTTGTGGTGTGACGGCGGGTGAGGCGGCCGGACCCGGCGCATTGGCTGCGGTGGATTGCGCCGGCGCCGGTGCGGATGATGCTGGTGCGGGTGATCTCGGTGCGGGTGGTGCCGGTGGCGGCGATACCTGTGGGGGCGATGGTGCTGGCGTGGATCGGACCAGCGGCGACTGGTAGCTGCTGAGCTGCTGCTTGCCCAACGCCACCTCGCTGAGCACCTCGGCCTGCGTCGCCACCTTGCCCATCGCGTCCAGCATCCGGCCCGCCTCCTCAGGCGGCAGCAGCGCCTGCACCAGGCGCACCGCGCGCACCTGCTCATCGGCGCTGGCGGCGAGGAACAGGGTGCGCTGATCGATCGCGAACTGACTCAGCTTCAGGCCGCTTTCCACCTGCCGGATATGCAGCTCGATCTGCTTCAGCGTCTCGTCGTGATCGGCCCGGACCTGGTCGGCTTCCCGTTGCTGGGCCGCCATCCAGATCTGGCTGCCGGCAATCACCACCGCCGACACCGACAGGATCGTGGTGAACAGCCGGTTGGCGAGGGAATTGTCCACCTTCAGCTTGCGCACTTCGGCCCGCAGCTTCTCGCGCTGCAGAGTTACACCCTCCAGATCGGATGCCTCGCCGGGCTGCTCTGAATGTGCATCGCTCATGGTCGCCTGATCCCGCCGCGGTGGCGCTTCCCTTCACCGGTTGTCGGACCAACGGGATCGTCTGCCACGTCTGCCACGTGAGACGCATCCCGAGGACGCGCCGGAGTGTGCCAACAACACGAAGTCGATGGCCAGCGGATTGATGATCGCGCTGCTGCCGTCGGGCGAGGCCGATCCCGGGTCCCGCCCGCCCGCGCCATGGTGTCGGACGGTCTGCCCGAGGCGGTAATCGGGGCAAACCAAACCCGGTCAACCCGCGGAGTCACTCGGAGAAGAGTCTATCCAGCGCGCGTTTGTGCGGGCCCGTCGCGGATTGCAGAAACTCGATCTCTGTGCGCCTCTGTGGCCCGATCTGCTTCTGCATGCCCTCCACAGTAAAATACGGCTTGTTTGCTCTGCCTCCCGCACGTCGCATCCGGCGGGTTTCGCCACCGACGCCAACCCAGTCCACCTGCCATCGCCCCGCGCCGGCGGCGCCAGCCTTGACCCGCCGCGCATCCCGGGAATGATCGGTCCAATGGTTCGGTCGGTCCGCGCCAGCCCGGAGACACGCGCGTGCCCATTCTCGAACTCGGTCATCGACCCACGCTCCGCCGAATTCCGCGCCAACGCCGACGCGATGCAGACGGTGGTGGCGGATTTGCGCCGCGTGGTGCAGACCATAAGCCAGGGCGGCGGCGAGGCATCCCGCCAGCGCCATCTGTCGCGCGGCAAGCTGCTGCCGCGGGATCGGGTGCGCGCGCTGCTCGATCCGCTGTCGCCGTTTCTCGAAATCGGCCAGCTCGCCGCCCACGGCATGTACGGGGAAGACATTCCCGCCGCCGGCATCATCACCGGCATCGGCCGCGTGTCGGGCCGCGAATGCATGATCGTCGCCAACGATGCCACGGTGAAAGGCGGCACCTACTATCCGATCACCGTCAAGAAGCACCTGCGCGCTCAGGAGATCGCCGCGCAGAACCGGCTGCCCTGCCTCTATCTGGTGGATTCCGGCGGCGCCAACCTGCCGCAGCAGGATGAGGTGTTTCCCGACCGCGATCATTTCGGCCGCATCTTCTTCAACCAGGCCAACATGTCGGCGGACGGGATCGCCCAGATCGCGGTGGTGATGGGGTCCTGCACCGCGGGCGGCGCCTATGTGCCGGCGATGTCCGACGAATCGATCATCGTGCGTGGCCAGGGCACAATCTTTCTCGCCGGTCCGCCTCTGGTGAAGGCCGCGACCGGTGAGGTCGTCACCGCCGAGGATCTGGGTGGCGCCGATGTCCACAGCCGCACCTCCGGCGTCACCGACCATTATGCGGAGACCGACGCCCATGCGCTCGGCATCGCGCGCCGCATCGTCGCCAGCCTGAACACGGTGAAGCAGCCGTCGCTGGCACTGCGGCAACCGGCCCCGCCGCGTTACGACCCGCGCGAACTCTACGGCGTGGTGCCGACCGACTGGCGCAAGCCGTATGACGTGCGCGAGGTGATCGCCCGCATCGTGGACGACAGCAACTTCGAAGAGTTCAAGCGGCTGTATGGCCAGACCCTGGTCACCGGCTTCGCGCATCTGCACGGCTACCCGATCGGCATCGTCGCCAGTAACGGCATCCTGTTCAGCGAGAGTGCGCAGAAGGGCGCCCATTTCATCGAGCTGTGCGCCCAGCGCGGCATTCCGCTGGTGTTCCTGCAGAACATCACCGGCTTCATGGTCGGCCGCAAATACGAAGCGGGCGGCATCGCCAAGGACGGCGCGAAGATGGTCACCGCCGTCGCGACCGCCGCGGTGCCGAAATTCACCGTCATCATCGGCGGCAGTTTCGGCGCCGGCAATTACGGCATGTGCGGCCGTGCGTATTCGCCGCGCTTCCTGTTCATGTGGCCGAATGCGCGGATCAGCGTGATGGGCGGCGAGCAGGCGGCCAGCGTGCTGGCCCAGGTGCGTCGCGACGGCATGGAGGCGCGCGGGCAGAGCTGGCCGGCGGAAGACGAAGACGCATTCAAGGCGCCGATCCGCGCCCAGTATGAAACCCAGGGCCATCCGTACTACGCCAGTGCGCGACTCTGGGATGACGGCGTCATCGACCCTGCCGACACGCAGGCGCGTGCTGGGCCTGGCGATCTCCGCCAGCCTGAACGCACCGATCCCGCCGACGCGATTCGGACTGTTTCGGATGTAGCGCAACCGGCGGCCGTGACCGCGGGCTCGCGCCGGGTCGCCATTGATCCATATCAAGGTCGCTCTCCTCCTGGCGCGATATCCGCCACTGTCGCCCGCGCAATCATCGTCGCGGCAGGAGGAAGCATGTCCCCGATCCCCGACCGATCCCGCCGCCCGGCGGGCAGACTGGGTGTGTTCGCCGCTACGCTGGCGCTGAGCACGCTGGCACTGGGTGCGCTGGCAACGGGTCACGCCCGCGCCGAAGGCACGCTGGTGATGTATTGCGGCGTGGATGAGGCCTGGTGCCGCGCCATGGCCACCACCTACCAGCAGAAGACCGGTGTGCAGGTTGACATGGTCCGCATGAGCGGCGGCGAGACCTATGCGCGGATGCGGGCGGAGCGCGAGAACCCGCGCGGCGACATCTGGTGGGGCGGCACCGGCGATCCGCATCTGCAGGCGGCCGATGACGGTCTGACCGAGGCCTATACCTCGCCGCAACTGCCGCAGCTGCGTGACTGGGCGCAGCGCCAGGCCGCGGTGTCGCATCAACGCACCGTCGGCATTTACCTGGGCGCACTCGGTTTCGGCTACAACACCCAGGATATGCAGCGGCGCAAGCTGACGCCACCAGCCTGCTGGGCCGATCTGATCAAGCCCGAGTTCAAGGGCGAGGTGCAGATGGCCGACCCGAACTCCTCCGGCACCGCCTGGACCATGCTCGCCACCGTCGTGCAGCTCATGGGCGAGGACAAGGCGTTCGACTATCTCGCCAGGCTCAATCGCAACATCAACGAATACACCAAGGCCGGGGCCGCCCCGGCGCTCGCCACCGGACAGGGCGAAACCCTGATCGGCATCGCCTTCCAGCACGACATCATCCAGGTCGCGCGCAACAAGAAGCCGGTGCAGGTGGTCTCGCCCTGCGAGGGCACCGGCTACGAGATCGGCTCGATGAGCCTGATCAAGGGCGCCCGCCACATGGATGAGGCAAAGAAATACTATGAATGGGCGCTGACGCCGGAGGCGCAGTCCCTGGCTGCGAAAAACGGCAGCTTCCAGATCCCGTCCAACACCGCGACCCCGGTGCCGCCCGAGGCGCCCGACCTCAGCAAGGTGAAGCTGATCGAATACGACTTCCAGACTTACGGCGCGAAGGCGACACGGATCCGCCTGCTCGACCGCTGGGCGAAGGATGTGAAGGGCGCGGCGAAATAGTCCCGCGGATGCCCCGATCGCTGATCGGCTGGTTGGCGGTCGGCTGGGCCGGCATTCTGCTGCTGCCGTGGTACGGCCTCGATGCCGATGCCGCCGCGGTCCATGCCACGCCGGCGCTGCTGCAGGGGGTCACTGAGGGCCGGCCGTGGCTGCTGCCGCTGGCGCTGCCGCTGCTCGCCGCGAGCTGGGCGGCGGGTGCGGTCCGGCGGTCCGCGGTGCTCATCGCGGCGGCCGCATTCGGCCTGGCCTGGCTGGTGGTCGAAAGCGGCGGCATCATCCACCACGGCTGGGCCTTCGCCTGGCTGGTCCGGCTGACCGGCTGGACCGGGCCGACGCAACCGGCGTTGGGCTGGGGCGCCGCCGCCTATGCGGCCGCCTGCCTGATGCTGCTGGCTTTCGGCCTCGCGCGGCGCGGCGTGCTGAAGGGCGACGTGTTCATCCTCGGCGCGGTCCTGCTGATCGTCGGCCTCATCACGCTGTTCGTCTTCTACCCGATCCTGTGCGTGCTGGTCTCCGCGGTGCGCGACAATGCCGGCAACTTTGCGCCCGAACAGTTCGTCACCAAGCTGCTCAGCCCGACGATCTGGGGCCTGGGCTGCGTCCTCGACGGGCGCGCCTGTGGCACAGTGTGGAACACGGTGGCCGAGGCGATCCTGGTCGGCATGCTGTCCACCACCCTCGGTCTGGCCTTCGCGCTGGTCGCGCTGCGGACCCATGTGCCGATGAAGCCGGTGCTGCGCGCACTGTCGATCCTGCCGATCATCACCCCGCCTTTCGTGATCGGCCTGGCACTGATCCTGCTGTTCGGCCGGGCCGGCATCGTGACCGTCTGGCTTGCCGAGCATTTCGACTTTCCGCGCAGCCGGTGGATCTACGGCATGCCGGGCATCACCATCTCGCAGGTCCTGGCCTTCACCCCGATCGCCTTCATGGTGCTGAGCGGCGTGCTGCAGGGCATCGCGCCGAGTCTGGAGGAGGCGTCGCTCACCCTGCGCGCGTCGCGCTGGTACAGCTTCCGCACCATTACCTGGCCGTTGCTGCGTCCCGGCCTGGCCAATGCATTCCTGGTCGGCTTCATCGAAAGCATGGCGGATTTCGCCAACCCGCTGATGATCGGCGGCAACTTCAACGTGCTGTCGACCGACATCTTCTTTTCCGTGGTCGGTGCGACACATGACCAGGGACGCACGGCGGTGCTGGCGATCGTGCTGCTGATCTTCACCCTGTCGGCCTTCCTGGCGCAGCGCTTCTGGGTCGGCACGCGCAGCTACGCGACGGTCGGCGGCAAGGGCGATGCGGGCCGCACCCTGACCCTGCCGCTGGGGGTCAGCGTCGCCTGCTTCAGCGTCATCCTGCCCTGGCTGGTGCTGACCGTCGCCGTCTACGGCATCATCATGGTCGGCGGCTTCGTGCAGTCGATCGGCCGCGACAACACGCCGACGCTGCGCTATTTCCTCACCGCATTCTCGGTGCAGCATGGCGTCGGCGGCTGGTTCCTGTCCGGCTCCGCCTGGCCGTCCTTCCTCACCACCATCCGGATCGCACTGGAGGCGATGCCTTTCACCGCCGCACTCGGCATCCTCACCGCCTGGCTGCTCGGCCGCCAGCGGTTTCCCGGCAGCCGCGCCTTCGAATTCCTGGCGATGATGAGCTTCGCCATTCCCGGCACCGTCGTCGGTGTCAGCTACATCCTCGCCTTCAACGTGCCGCCGGTGCAGCTCACCGGCACCGGCATGCTGATCGCGCTGGCCTTCATCTTCCGCAACATGCCGGTCGGCATTCGCAGCGGTCTGGCGAGCCTGAGCCAGATCGATCGCAGCCTGGATGAGGCATCGCTGACCCTGCGGGCGGGCTCGTTCGCCACGCTGGTCCGGGTGATCCTGCCGATGCTGCGTCCCGCCATCGTCACTGCCATGGTGTACAGCTTCGTGCGCGCGGTGACCGCGGTCAGCGCGGTGATCTTCCTGGTCACCGGCGAATACAATCTGGCCACCGTCTACATCGTCGGCCGCGCCGATGTCGGCGAATACGGCGTCGCGATCGTGTATTCCGCCATGCTGGTCGTGGTGATCGCCGCGGCGCTGCTGGCCATCCAGCTGATGGTGGGCGAACGAAGGCTCGGCCGCCGCGGCCTGGTGCGCGCGGGTGTCACGCCGGCCGCCGTGGTGGCCCCGGTATGAGCCCGCGCACCGATCGGCGCGACGTCGAGTTCCGCCGCGTCAGCAAGCAATACGGCACGGTCGCCGCACTGGCGGAAGTCAGCTTCTCCGTCGCCAGCGGCACGCTGGTCACCCTGCTGGGCCCGTCCGGCTGCGGCAAGACCACCATCCTGCGGCTGATCGCGGGGCTGGAGCAGGTCAGCGCCGGCAGCATCCTGATCGGCGGCGAGGACGTGACGCTGCTATCCGCGACACAGCGCAATGTCAGCATGGTGTTCCAGTCCTACGCGCTGTTCCCGCATATGACGGTGATGGAGAATGTCTGCTACGGCCTGCGCGCCAGCGGCATGCGGCAGGCCGCGGCGAAGGAGATCGCAGCAGAGAAGCTGCGCCAGGTCGGCCTGTCCGGGTTCGAGCGGCGGCTGCCGAGCGAGCTGTCCGGTGGCCAGCAGCAGCGCGTCGCGGTGGCACGGGCCATCGTGCTGGAGCCGAAGGTGCTGCTGTTCGATGAGCCTTTGTCCAATCTGGACACCAAGCTGCGGCGCCACGTGCGTGACGAAATCCGCGAGCTGCAGCAGACCCTGTCGCTGACCGCGGTCTATGTGACGCACGACCAGCAGGAGGCGCTGGCGATCTCCGACCGGATCATGGTGATGAACATGGCGCGGATCGCCCAGGACGATACTCCGCGTGCCTTGTACGAGTATCCGCGGAACCATTTCGTCGCCGACTTCATCGGCGACGCCAACCTGCTGCCGGTCGTGATCGAGCGTCACGAGGGCGATCTCGCGCGGGTCCGGCTGTGCGCGCTGCGGCTTGTCCTGCCGCATGGCAATGCGCCGCCTGGTCCGGCCGAACTGGCGGTGCGTCCGCAATCGCTGCTGTTGCGGGCAGGCGAGCCGGGTGCGCAGGAACTGGCGGGGCGCATCGTGAAGGCCGCCTATCTCGGCAGCCACATGGAATATCGCGTGACCGCCGAGGGGGTGGAGCGGGAGCTGTTCGTCATCGACCCGAACGTCGCCGTGCCGTTGTCGGCCGGGCAGGGGGTGGCGGTCGGTCTGGCCGGGCACGGCGTGGCGATCGTTCCGCCGGTGTGATCGGCGCACGGCTGGGAAAAGCGGCCGCGATGTCGCTGCCCTAGGCGAGCCATGCGGCTCCGCGGCATGATGCCGCCATGTTCCGCAAGATCCTGATCGCCAATCGCGGCGAGATCGCCTGCCGGGTGATCGCCACCGCGCATCGCCTCGGCATCACCACCGTCGCCGTGTATTCCGATGCGGATGCGCAGGCGCGGCACGTTCAGCTCGCCGACGAAGCCTGGCCGATCGGGCCGGCTCCGGCCCGCGACTCCTACCTGCGCATCGACCGCATCATCGACGCGGCCCAGGGCTCGGGTGCCGAGGCGATCCATCCCGGCTACGGGTTTCTCTCGGAGAACCCGGATTTTGCCGAGGCCTGCGCAGCGGCCGGACTGGTGTTCATCGGCCCGCCGCCGGAAGCGATGCGTGCCATGGGATCGAAGGCCGCGGCCAAGACCCTGATGCAGCGCTCCGGTGTGCCGCTGGTGCCCGGCTACCACGACGCGGCGCAGGATTTTGCCACGCTGCGCGAGGCAGCGGCGCAGATCGGCTATCCGGTGCTGATCAAGGCCTCGGCCGGTGGCGGCGGCAAGGGCATGCGCATCGTCGAACAGCCGGACGCGCTACAGGCGGCGATCGAATCGGCGCAGCGCGAGGCCGCCGCCTCATTCGGCGACGACCGGCTGCTGATCGAAAAATATCTGACCCAGCCTCGCCACATCGAAATCCAGGTGTTCGCCGACACGCATGGCAACTGCGTGTCGCTGTTCGAGCGCGACTGCTCGATCCAGCGTCGCCACCAGAAGGTGCTGGAGGAAGCGCCCGCGCCCGGCATGGACCCCGCACGCCGCCGCGCCATGGGCGATGCCGCGGTCGCCGCCGCGCGGGCGGTGGATTACGTCGGCGCCGGCACGGTGGAATTCATCGCCGAGGGCGACGCGTTCTACTTCATGGAGATGAACACCAGGCTGCAGGTGGAGCATCCGGTCACCGAGATGATCACCGGCCAGGACCTGGTGGAATGGCAGTTGCTGGTCGCAGCCGGCGAGCGCCTGCCGCTGACGCAGACGCAGCTCGCGATCAACGGCCATGCCATCGAGGCGCGGGTCTATGCCGAGGATCCCGCGCGCGACTTCCTGCCCTCGATCGGTCGGCTGCGGCACCTGCGTCAGCCGCGGGAGAGCGCGCAGGTCCGCGTCGACACCGGGGTGCGGCAGGACGATGCGATCACGCCCTATTACGATCCGATGATCGCCAAGCTGATCGTCTGGGGTGAGGATCGTGCGGTGGCGCTGCGCCGGCTGGCGGCGGCGCTGGCGGAGTACGAGGTGGTGGGCGTGCAGACCAACCTCGGCTTGCTGCGCGGCATCGCGACGCATCCGGCGTTCGCGGCTGCCGCGCTCGACACCGGATTTATCGGCCGCCATGCTGATCTGCTGCTGCCGGCGGTGCAGGCGGTGACACCGGCGGAGAGCATCGCCATCGAGGCCGCCGCCGCGCTCGCGGTGCTGGCGGAGCTGACCGGCCGGGAGGACGCGTCGGTGATGGCATCGGGGGATCGCTGGTCGCCCTGGGCCCAGCATGACGGATTCCAGTCGAACCTGGATGTCTACCAGGACCTGATGTTTCTTCACGACGAGCAGAGCATCACGCTGCGCGCGCATCCGCAGCCGGATGGCAGCTACGTGCTCGATCTTCCACAGCGCTCGGTGCAGGCCGAGGCGCGGCTGGACGGCGACGTCATGCAACTGCGCGTCGATGGCGTGGTGCACCGGCTGCGTGTGGTGCGGCAGGGGGATCAGCGGGTCGTGATCCTGGGCGGGCGTAACCACGTGCTGCGCCCGGTCGATCCGCTGGCACCGCCGCTGTCGGACTCCGCCGGGGACGATCGTGTCATCGCGCCGATCCCGGCGCGGGTGACGCGCGTGCTGGTGCAGCCGGGCGATGTCGTGCAGCGCGGTGCGCCGCTGCTGGTGCTGGAAGCGATGAAGATGGAGCTGACATTGTCGGCACCGGCCGATGGCACCATCGAGTCGATCCGCCACGCCATGGGCGAGATGGTGGAGGAGGGCACCGAGCTGGTGGTGTTCGTGGCGCCGGCATAGGGCCGCGGACAGCGCCGCCCCAGCTATATCGCAGGGCCGCTGGTTCGGCCGCGTTACGAGGATGTTGCCGTGTTGTGGGTGCGCCCATTGCCGGGCCCTGGGTGGTGCCGGCTGCGGCTGCTGCTTGCCTCGCAGTGGTCACCATTCAGCCGGACGGCTGCACCGCACAAGGCTCGCAACAGACAGGGTCTACTCAAATACAATCAGAGGTTGAAGCAATGCTCGCTCCACGTAGGGCCGATCCAAATACAATCAGAGGTTGAGCCGGACCGATACTGCCCCGATACATCGATAATGCGACATTGACAGACATATAACTCGAATCCCCGTTCAATTCGTACTATAGACGTATCTCGCTCATGCAGACATAGAACGCTCTGCTGGTATTGATCCGGGTGAAAAATATGTTATCGGTCGTAACCGCTAACAGTCAGCCGTCTGTTGCTTTGGACCAGCAGGGCAGCCGCCGGGACTTCGGCACGCGGGAACCGGGGCCGGAACGGTCCAGCGCCACGCGGCTCGCTGGCCTGGTCAAAGGCACCAACCTGCTGACCCCGCGTGGCTACCGGCCGATCGAGCTGTTGCGTACCGGCGACCTCGTCGGCGTGCTGGTCGGGCGCGGCCCGATGTTCGTGCCGATCGAATGGATCGGGCGGCGTTGGGTCAGAGCCAAAGACCCTCCGGGCCAGCCGGCCGTTGGCCATGTTCGCGTCCGGCGCGACGCGATCGGCCAGAACATGCCGCATCGCGATGTCCTGCTGGCACCGGACCACGCCATCTATTTTCAGGGCAGCTTCTACCTTCCGGTGCAGCTGGTGAACCACACCAGCATCCTGTTCGCAGATGGCATGCCGGACGTTGAGTATTGGGGTGTGCGGCTGGAACGCCACACCATCCTGCTGGCCGATAATCTCCCGGTGGAAAGCCTGCCGGCTGCCAGCACCGCCGCATTCACCCCCGTGTCCGGCCCAGCTTTGTCCGTGGTTCCGGCAGGCGGCGCGGAACCGTCCGATGGTGCAGTGGAAGCGACGTTCGACCTGCCGGCCCGGGTCCGGATGTCCACCCGATGGTACCGCCGGCGCCTGTTGCGCCAGCCCGCCACCGAGCTTGCCACGGCCGCCAACGCTCCGCTCTCGTTCCCGCCCGATCGGTCCGAGGATGGCCTGCTCGATGTCGACGTTCAGGCGACGGCGGTTCTCGGCACCTTGGCGATGCTGGCCGCCAGGCGCGGTGTGAAACTGGAAAAGGCGGTGGAGACCGGGCTGCAACTCCGCATGGAGCCGGCGCGGTTCCGGGAAATGCTCGGGGCGTTGCTGACCCACGCGATCCATACCGTCGCCGCGGGGCGCGTTCTGCTGGGTGCGATGCGCCACGCCGACCGCATCCAGATCGCGATCATCGATACCGATGGGCGCGAGACGGCGGAGCAGCAGGAGGCGGTGCTGCGGGAAGCAGCCGGCTGGGCGGCGCTGGCTGGCGGCACGCTGGATATCGAGGTCCGTCCGGGCGAGGGGACGACACTGCTGCTCAGCCTGCTGCCCCCGTAGCGGCCGCGCCGCCCGATTTCTCGCGCGCGCACTGACCGCTCGCCGGGCCCAGCCGCTGCGACGCTTGCGCGCGCCTTGCGGCTGGGGAGAGGCCCTATGCGCGCGCGGGCGGCGGGCCGGCACGCCGGCTGCGGAGTGGGCACGTCCGCATGCTGACCACACCGCGACTGAGGCTGGTTCTCTGGCACGCGGTGCATCGCTTGCCATTCGCCGAGATGCACGCTGATGCAGCGGTGATGCGCGATCTTGGCGGACCGGTCGGCCGGTCGGACAGCGACGCAAAGCTTGCTCGCTATGATGCGGCCTTTGCCGAACATGGCGTGGCACGTTGGGCGGTGGAGGCGGCCGATGGGCGCTTCCTCGGCTACGCAGGGGTCATGCCCCGCCTCGCTCCAGATCATCCGTTGGGGCCGCATTACGAGGTAGGCTGGCGATTCATGCGTGCCGCATGGGGTCGCGGCTATGCCACGGAAAGCGCGCAGGCCGCACTCGACGATGCGTTCCGGCGGAAGCCGCTTGATGAGATCCTGTCGTACACCAGCGCCGACAATCTACGCTCGCAGGCGGTCATGGCGCGCCTCGGTCTACGGCGAGAGCCCGCGCGCGACTTCACCACCGGGTCATGGCGAGGATTGGTCTGGGTCGCCTCCCGGAACTGAAGATGCGCAAGCCGAGTTGAGCCGCCATCCCCGGACTCACCTGATGGGCCGGCCTGTGGCCGCAGCGGGTCGCTTGCCGGCCCGCCGCGCGGGGCTATATCGGAGCAGCCGTCTGGGGCTTGCCTTGGCGGCCGGCTGCGCCACCTTGGGCATGCCGGGCGTTGCTGCGCCGGGCAGGTCGGCCGCGTGTGTCGCGGCATCCCCGACCGGCGCAACCTCTGAAGGGATTTCCACCGTGGCCACGACCCGCCGCGCGGCGCTGGTGCCGCCGACTTTGCGCCGACCGACCCGTCCGCCGCGGCCGGCGTGCTCCTCCGCAGCCGCCTGCCGGCCCCCCACGGGCGGCCCAACCGGTCGGCTGGTCCTCTCGCACATGCCCGCCGGCGCGGTCTGATCCGCCATGGATGCAATCCGCGTATCCGGCCTGACCAAGCGCTACGGTGACGTGCTGGCGGTCGATGCCATCGACTTCTCCGTCCGAGCCGGCGCGACATTGGGCCTGCTCGGCGGCAACGGCGCCGGCAAGACCACCACCATCGCCATGCTGCTGGGCCTGCTGGTGCCCACCGCCGGCAGCATCACCGTGCTCGGCCACGACATGGCGCGCGACCGGTTTGCCGCCCTCGCGCGGATGAACTTTTCCTCGCCCTATGTGTCGCTGCCACAGCGGCTCAGCGTGGCGGAGAATCTGCGCGTCTACGGCCATCTCTACGACGTGCCGCAGATCGAGCAGCGGATCGCGACCCTGGCGGAAGAGCTCGACCTCGGCGCGCTGCTGAACCGCCCGGCGGGCCAGCTTTCGGCCGGCCAGAAGACCCGCGTCGCGCTCGCCAAGGCGCTGATCAACCGGCCGGAGTTGCTGTTGCTGGACGAACCGACCGCCAGCCTGGACCCCGACACCGGCGACCTGGTGCGCAGCTGGCTGGAGCGTTATCGCGCCGAAACCGGCTGCACCATCCTGCTCGCCAGCCACAATATGGCGGAGGTGGAGCGGATGTGCGACCACGTGCTGATGCTGAAACAGGGCCGCATCGTCGATCGCGGCAGCCCCGCCGCGCTGCTGTCCCGCTATGGCCGAGCAGATATGGAGGAGGTGTTCCTGGACATCGCCCGTGACCGGCGCGCCGCGCGGGAGACCGAAGATGCCGGCTGAGCGGTCCGCCATGCCGGTCCCGCAGCTCCGGCCGGCTTCCCGGGTGCGGGCCAGCCTGCGCCGGATCTGGGGCCTGATGTACCGCCATCTGGCGCTGTACCGCCGCTCCTGGCCGCGGCTGCTGGAACTGGCGTACTGGCCGGTGCTGCAGATGTGCATCTGGGGCTTCACCGCCAGCTTTCTGGCGGCGCGGATGGGCAGCGGCTGCGGCCCTCGCCGGCGCCACGCTGCTGGGCGGCGTGCTGCTGTGGGAGGTGGCGCTGCGCAGCCAGATGGGGGTCGCGATCAGCTTCCTGGAGGAGGTCTGGTCGCGCAACCTCGGTCATGTCTTCGTCAGCCCGCTGCGCCCGTGGGAGCTGGTGGCCGCGCTGATCGGCATGTCGGCGATCCGCATGACGGTCGGCGTGCTGCCGGCCATCCTGCTCGCCTGGGCGCTCTACGCCTTCAACCTGTTCTCGCTCGGCCCCGTGCTGATCCTGTTCTTCGCCAACCTGATGGTCATGGGCTGGGCGGTGTCCCTGGCCGTGGTGTCGCTGATCCTGCGCCATGGCGCCGGGGCGGAGGCACTGGCCTGGTCGGTGCTGTTCGGCCTGACGCCGTTCTCCGCGGTGTTCTACCCGGTCTCCGTGCTGCCCGCCGCGCTGCGCCCGATCGCGCTGGCGCTGCCCTCCGCGCATGTGTTCGAGGGCATGCGCGGCATGCTGCTGGACGGCGTGATCCGCTGGGATCACCTGGCGGCGGCAGTCGGGCTGAACGTGGTGTGGACGATCGCCGCCGGCCTGCTGTTCGCCCGCCAGTTCCGCCAGGCCCGCGTGCGCGGCGCGCTGTTGAGTATTGGCGAGTGATGTGCTGTCCGAGACGGCCGGATGTGTCCGGCATCCAGTCACCGGGGCCAAATGCATGACCGAGACCCGCTTCTGGCTGATCCGCCACGCCCTGGTGGAGGAGAACGCCCGCGCCATCCTCTACGGCATCATGGACGTGGCGCTGTGCGAGACCACCCTGCTGGAGCAGGGGCCGATGTACCGGTCGCTGGCGCAGCGCCTGCCCCGGCCCGCGGTGTGGAAGGTCACGCCGCTGTCGCGCACCCGCCGCACCGCGGAGGCGATCTTCGCCGCCGGCTACCCGGGTGCCGAACTGACCGAGGAGCCCGGGCTGATCGAGCAGTCGCTGGGCGAATGGCAGGGCCTGCCGCATGCGGACCTGCCGGAGCGTCTGACCCTGCCCAAGCACGCGTTCTGGCCGCTGGGTGGGCATGAAAAGCCGCCAGGCGGGGAGAGCATGGCGGATGTGATCGCCCGCACCGCGACCACGCTGGAGCGGTTGGCCGAGGTGCATGCCGGGCAGGACGTGGCGATCGTCAGCCATGGCGGCACCATCCGCGCCGCGGTGGCGCATGCGCTGCGCATCGGCCCGGACAATGCGCTGCATCTCAGCGTGCAGAACCTGTCGCTGACCCGGCTGGAGCGCCATCCGGAGGCGTGGCGGGTGGTCTGCGTCAACGAACTCCCCGGGTATTGACCGCAAATTCGCCCGAATCCCGGCACGAACTCGACGCGCTGACGTTATGCAGACCGGAATATCGGAGGAGGACGACCCATGCGCCGATTCCTGCTGGCCGCCGCCGCGCTGTTACTTGTCGCACCGGGGCTGGCGTGGGCACAGAGCGACGAGCAGACGCTGGTGGACCGCGCCGCGCTGACCGTGCAGGAGATGATGACCCAGGGGGTCTCGCAGGACCCGCAGATCATGCTGCGCCGGTCGCGCGCGGTGATGATCTGCCCGCGGGTGTTCAAGGCCGGGTTCTTCCTCGGCGGGGCAGGGGGCAATTGCGTCCTGCTGGCGCGGGCCGGCAACGGCACCTGGTCCTACCCCGCCTTCTACACCATCGGCAGCGCGAGCTTCGGGTTGCAGATCGGCGTGGAGGACAGCTCCATCGTTATGACCATCATGACGCAACGCGGGCTGAATGCGGTGATGGACAGCCAGTTCAAGCTGGGCGTCGGCGCGTCGATCGCGGTCGCCACGGTTGGCGGCGGCATACAAGGTTCCACCACGGCCGCGGTGGGCGCCGACATCGTGGCGTTTGCGCAGAGCCGCGGGGTGTTCGGTGGCATTTCGCTGGAAGGCAGCATCATGTCGATCCGCAGCGAGTGGAACCGCGCCTATTACGGCCAACCCTACGCCGCGCGGCAGATCGTCGTGCAGATGCAGGGGGCGAACCAGGGCGCCGATCCGCTGCGGGAGGTGCTGACCCGGTTCGGCAGCCATGCCGGACCGGTGCAGACCGCGGCGCCACCGCCGCCGCCCCCGGGTCCGGGCATGCCGGGCGGCGGGCCGACGCAGAGCGGACCCGGCTTTGCGCCGGCCTACCCGCCGATGAACCAGGGACACCCGCCGCAGGGGCCGGTCCAGTTGCAGCCGAACGGGCCGGTGCAGCAGCAGAGCCTGCCGCCGCCGCGCTAGTCGGGCCGGTCTGGTTGCCGTGGGGGAAGCTGTGCCGCGAAGCTCAGCCCCTGATACAGCGCCGCGAGCGGCAGGGTGATGGCGAGCCCGGGCAGCACCAGCTCCCCCGCGATAGGGGCGGTGGCGATCCAGGCGCCGCCCGGCTCGCGTTGCAGCAGGGTCGCGGCGATGGCGAGGCAGCCACCGGTCATCGGGATGACGTTCCGCCCGTCGAATTCATGGCGGCCATCCTGCCGGTCCTCCCAGGCGAGGAAGCTCTCGACGGTCCATGGCCGGTCCAGCACGCTGTCCATGGCTGCGATCCTAGCGGAGGTCCGCGGCTTCTGCCACGCATGCAAGCGTCGAGGGCGTTGCCCCCGAACCCCCAGCAAGGGGCGCTGCCCCTTGCATCCCCGCCAAGGGCCCGGCCCTTGGAACCGACCCTGTTTGGGGTGGGGAGGGGGCCGGTCGTGATGCTCGTGTGGTCTGAGGTGGTCGCGCGCCCTTCCCACCCCAAACCGAATTGATTGCAAAGGCTGAGCCTTTGCTGGGGGGCCAGGGGCTTTGCCCCATGTGCGCCAATCTAACGCTTGCGCGGTCACGGGGTGGTACATTCCAAGCTTGGATGCCCCGCGCATCCTCCCTGCGTTCTGGTGAATGGACAGCGATCGTCGCGTCGCTGGCCAGGTTGTCGACCTCGAGGCCACGGCGCGCCAGTTCGAGCCTGGTGCGCCGGCGCAAGATCCGCTCGGCGGAGGCGGTGCTGCGTCTGGCGCTGATGTGGGGTCCGGGCGGGCAGTCGTTTCGCGCCGCGGCGGCGCTGGCCGGGGATGCCGGCATCGCCGATCTGTCGGACAAGGCGGTCGAAGGGCGGTTGCGCAAGATGGGCGACTGGCTGGCGCTATGCTGGCGGCGCGCTGGGCGACGCCCCCTGGTGGGGTTCGGGGCAAAGCCCCGCTCAGGCGGCGTGCAGCAGGTCCAGCGCCTCCTCGAAGATCTCCATGTTCTTGCCGAAGGAGATCGCCGCCGCCTGGCAGCCGCAGACCAAATGCATCCAGCGCCACGGCTCGCGCGTCGCGTGGAATTCCTCCACGATCGCCTGGTGATGCTTGAAGGCGTGCATCTCGGTGAAGTTGTCGTGGCAGACGATCTCGCCCAGCCGCCGCATCAGCACCTGCGGGTCGTAGCGGAGCTGCACGTATTGCTGCGCCAGATTGACCGTGTCCTTCACCTCCGGCACCGCCCGCATCTGGCCGAGGTTGGTCACGGTGGACCAGTCGGTCGGCGGCTGGTGGTAGATGCTCTGGGTGATCGCCTCCAGCAGCTCCTCCTGCGACCGGTGCGGCAGTGCGGCAACCGCCGCCGTGATCCGGCTGCGGCGCCGGCTCCATCCGGTACTGCGTGGACTTCACCTCCGGCCCGGTGTGCCACAGCAGCAGGATCAGCTAGCTTGTTGCGCATGCTGAGCCCGTCGAGCCGCAGCAGATAGCGGCGCAGATTGGCGCTGGTGTGCAGGTGCACATCCATCGGATTGCCGGTGAGCGAGCGCATGAACAGCCCGGCCGCGCCGATCGACAGCGCCTCGCCGGCGCCTTCCAGCGACAGCCCGTCCGCCAGCGCCTGTGCCAGCAGCACCGGGATCTCGTTGTAGTTGCTGCACTGGCCGATCGCTTCGCCGATGCGCCGATCGTGGCGGTCTCGTCGTCGCCACTGCGCTGGCGCAGGATGCGGGTCAGCAGCTGGTGCTTCTCGATCAGCGCATCCACTTCGGGAACCGACGCGCTGGGTCGGGAAGCGCGCCACGTAGCGCACCGCCGGACGCATCAGCACGGACAGGTGCTCCCGCCCGATGAAATCCAGCCCGCGCCAGGTGTAGGCGGGGAACAGGAAGTAGTGATCGTCCAGCGCGTTCTTCGGGATCGCCACGCTCATCAGCAGGTCGAACGCCTCGATATGCTGGAATGTGGTCCCACAGCCACAGGAACAGATGGTCGGCCTTGTTGCTCTCGCCGCGGCTGCAGGCCTTGAGGAATGCTTCCTTGGTGGCTTCGACGCCCTTCGCGTCGATCACGTCGCCCGACCCGTCCGCGGCAAGATCCTCGGTGCGGCTCGACGCGCTGCCGTCTGGCGTCCATCGCGGCGAATTCCAGCAGGCTGAACGGCCCGGTCACCGGGTCGTGGATATGCTTGTTGGACAGCGCCACGTGCTGCAGAACCGGCAGGAAGCGCTCCTCGCCCTCGAGCCGCTCCACCAGTTTGGAGATGGCATACAATCCGGCCAGCGGATGCAGCGGGCCGCCATGATGGCCGGGCGGCAGATCGGAGGACCGGGTCACGGCAAGTGCCGACGCCGTCAGCATGGTCCTCACCGGCACGCCGGCGCGCAGCTTTTCGAGGGTGCGGTCGAGGATTTCGGCGCGCGGGGTCTCCTCGATGAACTGGACCAAAGGCTCGATGGAGTCGGGAAACTGGACACGTTGCGGCATGACTTGCGGTTCCTTCGGGTCTTGTTGTTTCGGCGGTGGGCTCACTCCATGCGTGGGACAGCGCGCCGGTTGGCTGGCGTGGTGTCCGGTCTCGTGGTGGGGTTTGCGGCCTGCGCCTGGGCGGCGGGCCGGATGCGATAACGCGAGATGGCGACTGGATCGGACGGCGCTGGGTCGGATCTGCGACAGCGATGGCCTGGGTCGGACGCGGGTCGCGCCAGGACAGCCTGCCGCCGAGCGGAGGATTTGATCATAATCCGGGGGCTGACATCCAGCATACGGTGTCCCGCCAGCGCATTGTCGTCGTTGAACCGTCTCGCCTGGAGGACCCTCGCATCGGTGGCCGGCGGTCGTGGGCAGGACGAGGTTCTTGTCGCTCTCGCGCCGATCGTCCTGCGTGGCTTGCAGAGTGTCAATGCTGGCGTGGGAAAAGCCGTCGACATGCTGGCCTGGGAAGGGTACCTGGCCGCGGCGGCGCGGGGACGCTGTGCCGGACTTAATCCGCTGGCGGCTATACTGATCGCCCTCACGTCTGGTCATGGCGCAGGGAGGCTGCGATCCCTCACTTCGATCGCGCCGGTCATCATGCGGGGCCGGATGTCGGGAGGCCAGAGTTGACAACGCCAACGCCGCTCGAAGCCGGAGTGCTCGTCCCCACCTCCGTTTTACTGCAGCGTCTGCATGATCAGGCACCGCCGGACGATTTCAGCCTTGGCTGGCTGATGGGCAGGCTGCGCACGCGCTCCTTTGGCGTCGTCATGCTGCTGCTCGCCGTCGTTGCGGCCGCACCGGGTCTTTCGGTCGTGGCCGGTCTGCTGCTCATGGTTCCCGCGTTCCAGATGACCTTGGGCTACCCTGCGCCGATCTTTCCACGCCGCGTCGCCGCGCATCCCTTCGCGACGCGCCATCTCGCGGCGCTGGTGCAGCGGGCCGTGCCGGTGCTGCGATATCTCGAGACGATGATCCATCCGCGCTGGCCTACGCCGATCGAGGCGACCAAGCGCCTGGTTGGCATCGCCGTCATGATCCTAGACACGATGCTGTTCGTTCCCATACCCCTGAGCAACGTTGTCCCGGCCCTGCTGATCGCTCTTATCTCGCTGGCCTATCTCGAGGAGGACGGACCCCTGCTCGTGATCGCGGCACTGGCCGGCGTGATCGTGCTGGCGGTTGCGGTGGCAGCCGTCTGGCAGACCGTCCTCGGCGCGGCATGGGTCAGCCGCCTCTGGTAGTTGGCGTCGCCGCGCCTCTGGACGCCGCCGCCGGCCATCAGCGGGACCGCGTCCAGGGTGACCGCTCACCCGCGCCGAAAACGCACAAAGCCAATCCGGGCTGGAGAGCCGCCGCGTGGGCTACTTCCTCAGCGCATCCTTCAAGCCGCCGATCGCGTTCTGAACCTTGCCTTCGACCTGGTCGCTCTTGCCTTCGGCCGTCAGCTTGGCGTCACCGAGGGCTTTGCCAGCCGCTTCCTTGACGGCACCCTTTGCCTGCTTGGCGGCGCCGATGATGCGATCCTTGTCCATGTCTCGTCTCTCCGTTCTGTCTCGTCTCTCCGTTGTGGCAGATTGTCCTGGGAAGGTTACCGTGGACCGCACTGGAACCTGACGGTCCTGGTCCCATCGGCATTGACAGCGACGTTCGACATCACCTGCTGCGACCCATTTCTCGTGCAATAGGCCTGCGCATTGCGCGATGCATCCAACAACTCCTGGTCAGTCCGGTAGGTGTAGGCCAGGTTGGGATTGAACTGCGGCGGCGCAGCCATCGGCATCGTGCCGGGCACACATTCGAAGACGACGACCTTGCTGCCATCCTGACCGGTGGTGAAACTCGCCGGCCGAGGAACCGCCCGATATTGGTTGCAGAATGTCGCCGCGGTCTGGTTGACCGCCAGCAACTCCTGGTCGTTGTGATACCGGTAGGTAACCGTCGGATTGCTGGCCTGCACCTGCTGAGGTGCCGAGTACTGCGGTGCACAAGAGGCCACCATCAGGCATGCCAGCATGGTAGCGGGGCCTGCCAGCATGGTAGCGGCTCGAAGGTTGATTCCTTGGCGACGGCAAGAGTGGGCTGTCATTGGGCGGACCTCCGGCATTGGATACGGATCGGAATTCGCATCGAAGGGCTTGTCGCGGCAGGATGCCTGCGGGTCTCCCCACAGCGCTCGCGGACTCAAGATCGAGCTACGCTGCCTGTTGAGCAGCAGTGAACGCAGAGATGCCAGGTGCGGGCATTGACCTGGATCAAGCATAAGCACGTCCAGACACGCGTATGTATGGAACGTGGCGTGTCACGCCCCGAGGCGACGCAGCCCTCCGGACGGCTTCGCCGTCGCGTCGCACCCGCCTCGAACGGGTCCAGCCCAAGCGTTATGTGGCCCTCGCATCGCTACCCTGGCTGCCATGACCACTATCCCAGCCCCCTGGGCCAGACGCCATCCAGCGTCGCTCCTGGCACCGGCGCGCGGCCGGGCCACGCGCCCGGCGCCGGCGAGTGGCTGCCGCGGTCCGGCCAGCCGACCAGCACGACCAACCCCTTTCGGGGCATGTCGGTAGCGGTCCGCTGCACCGTGCAGGCAAGCGAATCGACGCAGCCCTTCAGACCACCGTGCCGACGAACTTGCCGATACCGGCGGTCAGAGCCATCGCCAGTGCGCCCCAGAACGTCACTCGGGCGGCAGCGGACACGATGTTTGCGCCTCCTGCACGTGCCCCGACCGCGCCCAGGAGAGCGAGAAACAGCAAAGACGCACCTGACACGATAGCAACGAGCGCACCAGCGGGCGCTACGACGACCATGAGCAAGGGCATTGCCGCGCCAAGGGAAAATGCTGCAGCCGACGTCAGTGCGGCCTGCACGGGACGCGCAGCGGTGGCGGCGGAAATCCCCAGCTCCTCGCGCGCGTGGGCCGCCAAGGCATCCTTCGCCGTCAGTTGCTGGGCGACCTGACGCGCAAGCGCCCGGTCGACACCGCGCGTTACGTAGATCTCGGTCAGCTCATCCAGTTCAAACGCAGCATCGTCGCGCAATTCTTTGCGTTCGCGAGCGAGATCCGCCTGCTCCGTGTCGGACTGCGAACTGACGGACACATACTCGCCGGCAGCCATCGACATGGCGCCAGCCACCAGACCTGAGATACCCGCGATCAAGACGGCGTTCTGCGTCACGTCCGCCGCGGCAACGCCGACGATCAGGCTGGCAGTCGAGACGATGCCGTCGTTGGCCCCGAGTACCCGCGGCCCTCAACCACCCAATGCGGTCGACAAGGTGGTGTTCAGTATGCAGCCGCAGCCGGCCCATGGCTTCCCCCGATCACGCTGTCAGTCCCTGCAACGGTCGCGCATACATCCGAGATCAGCCGTGCCTGCGAGCGTTCTGCTCCAGCGTGGACGCGGGGGCAGACCTTGCATCGAAGGTTGATTTAGATCAATGAGTTCCACCGCGATACCGGTCAAATATTAACCATTTCGCCGGACTCGTTCGTCATCGATAGGCGGCAGTGTGCCGCTGCCATGCCACGCGAGCCCCGCCATCCCCTGGGGCGCTACGGAAATCGGGGATCTGGACACACGGAAGAGAATTCCAACATGTACAAGAAATTCATCCTCGCTCTGGCCGCGCTCTCAGTTGTCGCCGTCGTACCTCTCCTGAGCGCTTGTCATACCACGGCGGGCGCCGGACAGGACCTCTCCGCCACCGGCAAGGTCATCGAAAAGTCCGCCAAGCAGAACACACCGTGATGAGGTGCCCGTGTGAGGTGCGCGTGCCGGACACGGCACCGCTGCGGACCCACTCAGTGCAGCTTCACGTCTGACATGAGGGCGAACCTATGGGCACAATCCTGATCATCATCCTGCTGATCGTGCTGCTCGGCGGCGGGGGTGGCTACTATGGGTACAATCGCTACGGCGGATCCGGCCTTGGCGGCGCCCTCGGCCTGCTCGTGATTGTTCTCCTCGTTATATGGCTCATCGGTGGCGTACAGCTCAACCGTCCCTGATGCCGTAAGCCAGGTGCCTGCGGCGGACCGCTTTCTGGCGGCCCGCTTTTGGCGCACCGCCTCGGGGTTTTGGCGTGCACCCCATGCTGCGGCCGCCAGGCTCCTGATGTTGATGCTGTTCGGCAGTGTCGTGCTGCAATTGGCGCTGCAGTACCGCCTGAACTACTGGAACCGCGATTTCTTCGATGCATTCGGTCGCCGCGACAGCTCGGCACTCTGGGCGCAGGCGCTGCTTTTCCTGTTGCTGGCGGGCTCGAGCATCCTGGTGGCGGTCCTGTCGATCTGGGCGCGCATGACGACGCAGATTCAGTGGCGAGCCTGGCTGACCCGGCACCTGATCGATCGCTGGCTGGCGAACGATCGTTTCCTTCAGCTCCACTTCATGCGGGGTGAAGACCGGAACCCGGAATACCGGATCGCCGAGGATGTGCGCGTGGCGACGGACGCGCCGGTGAGCATGGCCGCCGGATTGCTCACGGCGCTTCTCAACGTCATCATTTTCGTTGGCATCCTATGGAACGTCGGTGGAGACCTCGTCATTGAAGTCCAAGGTCACGCGCTGACCGTGCCGAAATATCTGGTGATCACGGTGGTGCTCTATTCAGCGCTGCTGACGCTTGCGATGTCGATCATCGGCCACCGCATGGTCCACATCATCGCGGGTAAGAATGCGGCCGAGGCGCAGTTCCGCTCAACCGCCGCCAGCTTCCACGAGACGGGCGGTGTCGGACATTGGAGGGACGATGCGCGGGGGCGGCATCACCGTTTGAGCGCTGCATTCGACACCTTGATCGGGCGCTATCGGGAGTTGTGTTTCCAGTTTGTGCGCACGACACTGGTGTCGCACGGCAACCTGCTGGCGGCCCCGGTTATCGGCTGGGTCCTTTGCGCACCGAAATACCTGGTCGGCACAATGTCGCTGGGCGAGGCTGCCCAGGCGGTGGCCGCCTTCGTGATGGTACAGACATCGCTCAACTGGCTGGTGGACAACTATCCCGGCTTGGCCGAATGCCTGTCATCGGTGAACCGCGTCGGCTCATTGCTGGTGGCACTGGATGAGCTCGAACGCGACGACGAGCGGCAGGTGGACCCTTCTCCAGTCGCCCTGTCAGGGAGACCCCATGATCCCCTTCGAGACCACAACAATCTTCCGGCTTGCCAGCATGTTGGCGAGCCTATCGCCGGTGAGGCCGCGCTTGCGGCGACACCGGGCGGGTCGGTCTTTCGCCTGAAGCAGTGAACAGCCTACGCTGCTCGCACCGATACGTCCGCCGCGGGATGGTAGCCACCGTGCTCACCATCAGCGGCGCCGGCACGCGAGGGGCCGGGGGCGAGGCAATCGCCCCGGCAGGCCGCCCCGCCTACTCCGCGGCCTGCTGCACCTCCGAAACCAGACGCGCCGCCTCGGCGCCGCGCACCTTGGCGATGTCGTCCTGGTATTTCAGCAGCACACCCAGCGTCTCATCCACTGTCGCCGGCGCCAGTTCCTTCTGGTTCAGGTAGGTCAGCGCCTGTGCCCAGTCGATCGTCTCGGCGACGCCGGGCAGCTTGAACAGCTCCTCGCCTGCACGCAGCCGCTGCACGAAGGCGACCACCTGCGCCGACAGGCTCTCCGGCACGTCCGGCGCCTTGGCCGCCAGGATCGCGCGTTCCCGCGCCGCGTCGGGATAGTCCACCCAGTGGTACAGGCAGCGGCGGCGGATCGCGTCATGCACCTCGCGGGTGCGGTTGGAGGTCAGCACCACCACCGGCTGGGTCTTGGCGCGCACCGTGCCGAACTCCGGCACCGTCACCTGGAAGTCGGCCAGCAGTTCCAGCAGGAACGCCTCGAACGGCTCATCGGCGCGGTCCAGCTCGTCGATCAGCAGCACCGCGGGCGGCAGGTCCGGGTCGATCGCCGACAGCAGCGGCCGCGCCAGCAGGAATTCCCGCGTGTAGATGTTGTGCGACAGCTCGTCGCGGTCGGTCTGGCCGGCGGCCTCCGCCAGGCGGATCGCCATCAACTGGCGGGCGTGGTCCCATTCATAGGCGGCGGCGGACAGGTCCATCCCGTCATAGCATTGCAGCCGCACCAGCCGGCGACCGAGGCCTGCGGCCAGAACCTTGGCGATCTCGGTCTTGCCGGTGCCGGGCTCGCCCTCCAGGAACAGCGGCCGGCGCATCGACAGCGCCAGGTGCACCGTGGTCGCCAGCTCCTGGTCGGCGATGTAGCCCTGGTCGGCGAGCAGCCTGGCGGTGTCGGCAACCGTCGCGGGGAGTCCGGTCACTACAGGATGCTCACGATGAACAGCAGCACGATCAGGGTGAACAGGCCGATGCCGATCCAGGCCACCAGCGGCAGGCCGAACGCCTCCCGCGGCACCAGGGCGCCAAGGCCGATGGCGGAGGGCGGGTTGGTTGGCGGCAGCACCGGTCGCGCCACCTCTGCGCTCGGCGCCGAGGGGAATGCACGTCCGGACGGTTCGGCGGCGTGCACCTGCGCCTGCTGCTGGGCGGGGGCGGCCGGGAACACTGGCGCCGTCACTGGCGCCTCGACTGGAGCGGGCGGGGCCACCGCGGCGCTGAACCGGTCGAAGAACTGGTCCGCCATTTGTTTGGCGCTGGCGTCGATCAGCCGCGCGCCGAGCTGGGCGATCTTGCCGCCGACCTGGGCGTGGACCTCGTAGCGCAGGATGGTGGCGCCGGAATCGTCCTCCAGCTTGACCTTGGCGCCGCCCTTGGCGAAGCCGGCGACGCCGCCCTGGCCCTCGCCGCTGATCGTGTAGCCGTTCGGCGGGTCCAGATCGCTGAGTTCCACGTTGCCGGTGAAGCGGGCGGAGATCGGCCCGATCTTCACCGCGGCGGTCGCCTTCATGGCCGTGTCGGACAGCTTGTCCAGGCTCTGGCAGCCGGGAATGCTGGTCTTCAACACGGCGGGGTCGTTCAATGCGTCCCAGACGACGCTGCGCGGCGCGGCAATGCGCCGCTCGCCGGTCATGTCCATAGGCTCGTCCCCAGCAGCTGTTCAGCGTCTAACTTGCGGGCCGCAGGGGGCGTAATCAAGCCGGCCACGCCGTTCGGTCTCACGCCGGCGCGGCGCCGGCCCATCAACGGGAGGGAAAACCACGATGCCTGCACGCACCGGGGCGCAGTTCCTGCGGGGATTGCGGGATGGCCGCGAGGTCTGGCTGGGGCGCGACCGGATCGCCGATCCGCTCGATCACCCGGCGCTGCGTGGTGCCGCCGAGGCGTTGGCGGAGGTGTTCGACCTGCACCACGCGCATCCCGACGACTGCCTGATGCCCGATCCGCAGACCGGCGAGGCGATCGCGGTCAGCCACATCCTGCCGCGCTCGTGCGACGATCTGCTGCGCCGCCACCGGGCGTTGCGCCGCGTGGCGGAGTTCTCCGTCGGCCTGATGGGGCGGACGCCGGATTACATGAACGTGACCTATGCCGGTTTTGCCGCCCGCAGCGACGAGTGGGCGATCAACGGCAACGAGCAAGGTGCGGCGAACCTGGTCGCGTTCCAGCGGCAACTGGCGCGCGACGACCTCAGCCTGACGCATACGCTGATCCACGCGACGGTGGACAAGGGCAGGGGGCATGTGCCGAGCGGGCTGGATGAGACGCAGCTTCACAAGGTGGCGGTGACGGCGCACGGCATCCTGGTGCGCGGTGCGCGCGTGCTGGCCACGCTGGCGCCGTTTTCCGACGAGATCGCCGTCTATCCCAGCCAGCCGATGCCGGACGCGGACGGTCGGCATGCGCTATCCTTCTGCATCCCGATGAACACGCCGGGCCTGAAATTCCTGTGCCGCGACAGCGTGTCGGCGCCGCGCAACGATTTCGACCACCCGCTGTCCGGGCGGTTCGACGAGCAGGACGCGTTCGTGATCTTCGACTCGGTCGAGGTGCCGCGGGAGCGGATCTTCATCGACGGCAACCTGCCCGTTTACAACAGCGTGATGTCGGCGAGCTGGCGCGGCAATGCGATGCACCAGACGATGATCCGCGCCTGGACCAAGCTGGAGTTCGCCTGGGGCATCGCGACGCGGATGGCCGAGGCGATCAACGCCGGTGATCCGGCGACGCAGCAGATGCTGGGCGAGATCTGGAGCTATGCCGAATTGACCCGCGCTGCCGTGGTGGCTGGCGAGCTACAGGCCTACGAGTATGGCAACGGCGCCTGGTTCCTCGACCAGCGGCCGCTGAATGCGTTGCGCGCCATGCTGCCCTACTGGTTCCCGCGGGTGAACGAGATCATCCGGCTGATCGGCTCGCATAATGTGTTGTGCACGCCGACCGCGGACCAGTTCGCCGATCCGGCGCTGCGTCCGCTGATCGACAAATATTTGCGCGGCGCCGGGGATGTGACGGCAGAGCAGCGTGCCCGCGTGTTCCGGCTCGGCTGGGATTTCGCCGGCAGCGCGCTCGCCAGCCGTAATGAGCAGTATGAGCGGTTCTATCTCACCTCGGGCGCGCGCAACCGGCAGACGAATCAGCTGCGGGCGGAGCGAGGTGAGGCGGATCGGCTGGTGGACCGGTTCCTGCAGGCGCCGCAAGAGCGTTAGTCGATGCCGGCGACACGGCAGGCCGGCCGTGTCCGTGAACCGGCATTGCCGGCATTGGCCAAGTCAACCGCTGCGTCGTCCATTGCCAACGACCATCAGCCACTACCAACGACCACCAGCCACTCTCCAATCCTGGCCGGCCTGATCCAGCGATGAACCCGACAGAGCGTGCAGCGGACAGACGCGCGCGGCTCAGTCCGATGTCGAAGGCCGGCCCTGTCGATGGCCGGCCCGCGATCGGCAGCCAAGACCCGCCGGTCACAGCGCGGCGGAGGTCGGCAGCCGCTCCACCAGGTAATCCAGGTCCTCGGACTCCAGCGCCTCATACTGCGTCAGCACGCGGCTGATCACGCGGGCGCGGTAGCGTTCCAGATCGCGTTCGCCGCCATCGAGACCGGTCCCCTGCGCCACCTCGACAGCAATCCGCACCGCCGGCAGCAGATGGGGTGGCATGCCGGCTTTCTCGTACAGCGAGATCAGGCCACGTCCCCCGCTGTCGTTCACCAGCACCTCGGCATTGTGCACCGGCACGCGCGCCATCACCGCCAGCGCGGTGACGAAAAATCCCACATGGCCAGAGCAGATCGCCCGCAGCACGAGGGACGCGCTCAGCCGCTGATTGCGATGCATCTGCCGGATCAGCCGCAGCAGCTCTGCCTGATTGGAGCCGTGGCTGAGCAGCAGCACCGCACGCTCCTGCCCGTGCAGTACGATATCGCTGGCCAGGGCAGAGGAAACCTCGTGATGGCTCACCAGATGGTCACGCAGCTGGTCGGAGATCATCGTCACCAACCGTTCGGCAAATGCGATCGGCAGCACGGCGCGATGGACCATGCTTTCCTTGACCGCGTCGCTGTCGCCGAAGCGGTCGAGCGCCCGGTCCAGGCTGAGCGCGCTGATCTGGGCGGTCTGGTTGCGCATCAGGGCGACCACTGCGGGCTCCCCGGCCCAGTCGGTCACCGCGTAACAGACCGGTTCTGCCAGGTTGGCGCGTCCCGCGATCGCCTGCTGCTTGCCGGGCGAGCCATGCCGCAGGATCTGCAGCAGGTCGTCGTCACTCAGCACCGGGGAGTCGGTCAGGATCGGCAGGGCGACCGAATCGACGTCCTCCGCCAGGCGCAGGGCCAGCTCGCGCGGCAGCCGGCGGGCGCCGCGCAGGCTTTCCGCCAGGGCACGTCGGACCGCCACCTCCACATCGCGCGCCATCAGGCCGGCGATCTCCTGCGCCAGCCGCAATTCCTCAGGCGTAAGTCGGGTATTGTCGATCTCGCCCGCCACCTTCGCGGCCACTTCGGCGCGCACGGTGGGCGAAGGCTCCTGCAACAGCCGGGCGACGTCTTCGGGCGTCAGGGATGTGGACATGACCTCCTGCTGATCCCTGCCGCGCCTAGGCGGCGTGTCGGATCGGGCCGACCACCATGGCGGAGCCGCCATCGGTCGCGGGGTCGCGCGTCGGCTGGATGACCGGCTCGAACTCCTCGACACTGGCGGTCAGCCAGCCGCCATTATCGGGCGGGTAGGGAGCGACCGAGAGCAGGACGTTGCCGGATACTTCGACCTTGCCCAGTCGGCCGGTCGGGCAATGGCGGACCCAGGTTCCCCGGGTGAAGCTGCGCATCGTTCCAATCCCAATGGCGGGACGGAACTCTGCGCCTCAGGCGGTTAACGTCCGGTGAACCCGGGCCGGCCGCTAAACGCGTTCGAAGATCGCCGCGATGCCCTGGCCGCCACCGATGCACATCGTCACCAGCGCGTAGCGGCCCTCGATGCGTGCCAGCTCGTACAGCGCCTTTACCACCAGGATGGTGCCGGTGGCGCCGACCGGATGGCCGAGCGAAATGCCGGAGCCGTTGGGATTGGTCTTCTCCGGGTCGAAGCCCAGGTCCTTGGCGACCGCGCAGGCCTGTGCGGCGAACGCCTCGTTGGATTCCACCACATCCATGTCGGCCAGGGTCAGCCCGGCGCGCTGCAGCGCCTTGCGGCTGGCCGGCACCGGGCCGATGCCCATGATCTTCGGGTCGACCCCGGCATGGGCGTAGGCGACCAGCCGGCCCAGCGGCTTCGCACCCCGCTTCTCCGCGGTGGCGGCGTCCATCAGCACCACCGCGGCAGCCCCGTCATTGATGCCGGAGGCGTTGCCGGCGGTGACCGAGCCGTCCTTGCGGAACACCGGGCGCAGCTTGCCGAGATCGGCGGCGGAGACCTCGGGGCGCACATGCTCGTCGGTGTCGAACACGGTCTCGCCCTTCCGGCTCTTCAGCGTCACCGGCAGGATCTGCGCCTTGAACCGGCCCTCGCTGATCGCCCGCGCCGCGCGCTTGTGCGACAATTCGGCCAGCGCGTCCTGCTGCGCACGGGTGATCTGGTGGCTCTCCGCCAGGTTCTCCGCGGTCTCGCCCATATGGATATTGTCGAACGGGTCGTGCAGCGCGGCCAGCATCATGTCGATCATTGTGCTGTCGCCCATGCGAGCGCCCCAGCGCATGCCGCTGGCCATGTAGGGGGCGCGGCTCATGTTTTCGGCGCCGCCGGCCAGGGCGATATCGGTGTCGCCCAGGGTGATGCTCTGCGCGGCGGAGACCACGGCCTGCAGGCCGGAGCCGCACAGCCGGTTCAGGGTCAGCGCTGGCGCGTCCTGGGTGATGCCGGCGCCGATCGCGGCGACGCGGGCCAGGTACATGTCCTTCGGCTCGGTGTGGATGACGTTGCCGAACACGACATGGCCGACTTCGTCACCGCCGACCTCGGCGCGGGTGAGCGCCTCGCGGGCGACCTGGGAGCCGAGCTGGGTGGGCGGGAGGTCCTTGAGGCTGCCGCCGAAATCGCCGATCGCGGTGCGCACGCCGGAGACGACCAGAACGTCACGCTGCATGGTGCGGGCCCTTCGCTGCTGCTGTTGGCGCAGGGCGTGTCACAGGTGGCGCGGGTTGGCAAGGCGGGCGGGCGCCAGGCGGGCGGGTGACGGGCGGGCGGGCTACGAGTGGCGGCGGGCACGTGGCGGGACGGTGATCGGGGCGGCGAGACGTCAGGCTGTCGGCGGTACGGTGGCCCCGTGCAGTGGCCCTGGGTAGGTCATCGCCGCCGCTGAGGTCAGCGGTTGCCGTGAGCCAGCCAGGCCGCGCAGGGCTCGCCGAGCCGGGAAGCGGCGATGGAACTCGTAGCGGCCGACGTCGTCAGCGGTCAGCACGTGGCGCCAACGTCCGTTGGTGCCCTGGTTGATGAACACCTGGGCGCCGCCGTCCCAGACCGCACCGCCGAGCGGGGTGGATTTCGTGGCATTCGCCTTCATCCAGGCAAAGCTGCAATGTTCCACCATGGTGGCGAAGCGGGCCTCGTCGAGCGGGATGTCGAGGAAGCCGGCGATGCGGCGCATCTGGCCAGGCAGGTCGCGGCGCAGATCGTCGAAATGCAGCAGCAGCAGATTGGGCAGATCGCGGATCGCCCACCAGGTTTCGATATTATCCCAAAACGACCAGAACGGATGGCCGTCGCGGTCCAGCCAATCCAGGAAATACTGGCGGATGGAGTCGGACGGCGGGTCGATCGGCGGCCCGACGCGGCCGGGCGTGTCGTTGATCAGTTGGTACCACAGCGCATTGGCGTGGCGATGATGGTTGTACAGGCTCCACACCACGTCGCGCCCGTCGCGGCCGATATAGATGTATTTGGCGCGTGGCGAATAAACCAGCGCATCCACCGGCAGATGGGTCTTGATGAAGCGGCGATGGGTTTGCGCCTCCAGCGCCGCCAGTTTCACCTCAGCCGGCGGCACGCGCAGGTCGAGCCAGGGCGACATGTCGGCAACCGGAAGATCGTCGGCGCCGTCGAACAACAGTTGCGCGATGATCTGCTGCGTCCAGGTGGTGCCGGATTTGGCGTAGGTGGCAATGACGATGTCGTCGTCACGGAAGACGAAGTCGTTCCACACGGTACTATCGATGTGGTGGTTGTGCAGCTCACGCGTCTTTTCCGGCCAACGTGAGGTGGTCGACATTAAAGGAGCCTCCCCGGTTCTGTTGCCGCAGGGCGTGTCATAGCCGGCGCTGCTTGGCAAGAATGCCAGGTGAGGGTGCGCGCCAGTCCGGAGCATTGGGTCCGGAGCATTGGGTCCGACACATCGGGTCCAGCACATTGGGCCCCTGGGTATTGGGTCCGGCGCACTGGTTCCGGCGCGCCTGGCATTGCTCCGGTAAGAAATTCCGAGTTGGGGGTGGGGCAGAATAGACCCGTTGCGAAAATGAGTACGTTAGCGGCTCTCCGTCGGTGAGCTGAGCCGGCGCGGCCGAGCTTGACAGGTCACGGGACGATTCAATTCGTCGAGAACCTTCTTCATGAAGGTACCGGCCCGATGTCCCGTCCGTTCTCCGCTGCCCGGTTGCGCGCCAGCACGAGCTTCGTCCGCCTGACCGGGGTCAGCGTCGCCACGTTCGACAAAATGCTGAAGCAACTCGCGGACCCCTGGGAGAAAGCTCAGCTGCACAAGGCCAAATCCGGCCGCCCCTGGGACGTCGGTGGTTTGGAAGATCATCTTTTGATCATGCTGATCTATTATCGTTGCTACATCACCCAGGAGTTCCTGGGCTTCTTCTACAACGTCAACAAAAGCGCGATCTGCCGAGCGATCCAGCGGATCGAAAAGCTCGCCCGGCCGCTGATCGGGGTTGGACGGAAGCCCAAAATCAGTCGGAACGAGGCCGAGGCCCTGATCGTCGATTGCACCGAGCAGCCGATCCAGCGTCCTGACACGGACGCCAAACAGCGAGAGCATTACTCCGGCAAGAAGAAGCGCCATACGGTGAAGACCGAATACATCGTTACCCGGAATGGTCGTATCGTCAGCGCCTCGCCCTCTCACCCCGGCAGTCACCATGACCTGGCGATCCGTCGCAATGGACCAAAGCTGCCGAGGAAGGCACGGCTCTACGCGGACAGTGCGTACCAGGGGTACGACAAGGAACATCGGAACCTGGAATGTCCATACAAGAAGCCAAAGAACGGGAAACTCACTGATGAGGAGAAGGCATATAACCGTGGACTGAGTGGATTCCGTGTCAGGGTTGAGCACCGGATCGGACGAACGAAACGGTTCAGGATCGCTGCTGAGCGGTTTCGCAACCCACTTGGGACGCATCACACCAAAATCTCCATCATCGCGGGACTGGTGAACCTGCAAGCTGGGTTCGGACCGTTCTGATCAGGTGAGGGAAACGCCGCCGGTGAGAACGCGCCGGACACCGCTGACCGGGGGGCCGACTTTCGCAACGGGTCTAATGATCTGCACAGTTGTAACGAGATGGCGTGTGCGGCGATAGGGCCGATCATCGCGAAGAGGCGATTATTTCGGCCTAGGCAGGACGCAACAGTGGCGGAACCCAGGCTTGCGGCGCCGGAGCGTCGGCCGCTTCCCCAAGCCGCACATGCCGGCGGGCTGGCCGTGGCAAGAATACCGGGTTCCGCATTCAGGAAGCTCTTGCAGGTCTGACGGGTGAAGCGACGGTTGCTGAATTCGCGACACCGCCAGGCGGCGTTTGCGCAACGGAGCGCACCGCGTCTGGGCTGCAAACTTCCCGCCGGGAGCACACGTCCCGCGTCCTGGCCGGGACGCACCACATGCACGCCAGGATGGAGGATGACGCGGCCAACCCCGTCGCGGCGAAGGCTCGCCACCCACGACCGGCTTGGGGCACCGTGCCGCGCTGAACTCCGACGCTGGACAAGCCCTTCCTTGTGTCCCCAGTGTTCTCTCTGTCCTCGTTCTATCTGTCCTCAGAGTGTTCTCCCTGTCCTCGATGTTCTCGCTGTCCTGTGTGTTGAAGCCTTGCTTGCGGTCACCCCCGATGCATGGAGTTAGCCGATGTGCCCCACTCCGCAGTCCCAATGCGGTCGCCCCGCAATGGCAACCGGCGCGCGAGCCGCGCCGCCGTGGTTCTGTCAGCGCGGATTTGCCCGCGCGGATTTGATCGCGACATGACCGGCCGCAAGTGATCGAAACGCGGGGGCCGGCGTTGGTGGCGCGGAATGGACGCGCTGTTCGGAACTGATCTCAGGCGAGCCGCCGGACAGGTAATCGCTTGGCTGCAGCACACCTTGCTGATACCGCAGACGCTGCTCCAGGCAGCCTGTCTGGTGGGCCTGCTGCTGGTGATCCTCGCGATCATGCGTCCACTGCGCCGCGTGTTGAGCCTGCGCGCCGCCAGCCTGCCTTATGCCCCCGTGCAGCCGGTGGCGCTTGCGTTGGCCCGCGCGGCACCCTGGCTGCTGCTTCTGCTGCTGCTTTGGTTCACCCGCCTGGCTTTCAATGCGGCCGGTGCGCCAGCCCCCCTGCTGCGGCTGGCCGAGAGCCTGGTGCTGCTCTGGGTGTTGATCAGGCTCAGCTCCCGAACTCGTGGCCAACGAGGTCATGGCGCGCAGCATCGCCATCATCGCCTGGATCATCGCCGCCCTGAACATTGCCGGCCTGGTCACCCCGGTCATCTCCCTGCTCGACAGCATGGCCCTGCCGCTCGGCAATTTCCGCCTCAGCGCGCTCCTGGTGCTGAAGGGCGTGATTTTCCTGGTGGTGCTGGTCTGGCTGGCCAACACCCTGGCGCGGCTGACCGAGCACCGGCTGGCGACCGCAACCGTTGTGACCCCGGCGATGCAGGTGCTGATCGGCAAGCTGGTCCGGCTGGTACTGCTGGTGCTCGCGGTGGTGCTGGCACTCGGTTCGATCGGCATCGACCTGACCGCCTTCGCGGTGTTCTCCGGAGCGATCGGCGTGGGGGTCGGGTTCGGCCTCCAGAAGGTGGTGTCGAACCTGGTCAGTGGCGTGATCCTGCTGCTGGACCGGTCCATCAAGCCGGGCGACGTGATCGAGGTCGAGGGCACCTACGGCGTCGTCAACACGCTGAACGCCCGTTACGCCGCGGTCACCACACGGGACGGCAAGGAATACCTGATCCCGAATGAGGACCTGATCACCCAGCGGGTCACCAACTGGTCGTATTCCACCGACCTGATCCGGCTGCATGTGAAGGTGGGGGTCTGGTACAAGTCAGATCTTCACGCGGCGATGCGTCTCATGCTGCAGGGCGCCCGGGAGATGCCGCGCGTGCTGCAGGATCCGGCACCCAACTGCCTGCTGATGGAATTCGGCGACAGCTCGGTGAACCTGGAACTGCGCTTCTGGATCCGCGACCCGGCGAACGGCACCGCCAATGTGCGCAGCCAGGTGATGCTGCATATCTGGGATCTGTTCCAGGCCAACAACATCGAGATTCCGTTCCCGCAGCGCGACGTCACCTTCCGCAATGCGGACGCGCTGGCAGCGGCGCTTGGTGCGCTGAAGAACGGCGGCCGGGATGCCGAACCATCCACCCAGCCGGTACCCTGACGTCGGCCTGACGTGTCGCGTACAGCGCAGCGTATGGAAGCCCGGCGAGGAGGCAGTCGATACCCCGCCGGGCCGGTCGCGTCAGGTGATGGAATGCGCCAACAGCAGGTCCAGCGATACCGGACCGGAGCTGTTCAGCGTGGCGACGGCGACACCCGATCCTCCGGACCCGTTTGGATCGATGCTGATCACCGCAGCATTGCCCGCCATGCCGGTCTTCACGAAATTGCCGATCGTCGCCAGGTCGCCGTTCCAACTGGTGCCCGCCAACGCGGACCGCAGATCGAACGTGGTGCCGTTGCTCAGCATGTAGCTGTAGATGTCGTCATAGCCCTGGCTTGCGCTGGGCAACACGATGGTCGTGTTGGTGCCGCTGTCCAGGATCATGTTATACCCGCCGCCGGCGTTCACCACATTGCCGGAGCCAGACAGACGCAGCGTGTCGTCGCCGTCACCGGTGTTGATGGTATTGCCGCCCTGATACGCCTGTACGGTTTCGGTACCGCCGGTGGCGTTCAGCGTATTTCCGGTGCCGCCGATGAAGATCATGTGGTCGCCGGACTGCGCGAAGATCTGCGCATTGCTGACGATCTCCACCGGATCGTGGTCGTCGGGGGCGATGGTGATGTGCTGCGCCGAATCACTGGCAGCCGGACCACTGGCAGCCGGGTCACTGGTAGTGGTGGAGCCTGACGAGCCGCCTCCAGCCGCCGGGCCGGTGACGCGGATGGTTCGCGTCGCTTCGGCGCCATGCTGGTCCCACACATCCACTGTCACGGACCCGTCGGCCGCCGCTGCCGTGTAGGTCAGCGTGGCCAGTTCGGCGTTGATCTGCGACAGCGTGCCGGCGACATGGATCGCGCCGCTCCCAGAACCGCCGACCAGGTTGCCGTTGGCGTCCTGCATGGCAACGGTGCCGCCGCTGGCCAGCACGTTCAACGCCAGCAGGCCGGGAGTCGTGGCAGCCAGAGCGTCGCTGATCGAAGCGCCACTGATCGCGGTTGCCTGCCCGATGGTGGCGGTCTGCGCGCCCGGCAGCGTCACCTCCGGACTTCCCGAGGATCCATTGCCGACCGTCGTCGGTGCCGGCGTGGGCGTCGGTGTCGGCGTTGGCGCCGGGGTCGGTGTTGGCGTGGGGGCAGGGGTGGGAGTCGGGGTCGGGCTTGCGAATCCGCCGCTGCCGATCTGCACGATCACCGGATGATCCGGCACGGTCAGGGTAATGATGTTGGTGTTGTTCGCGGTCTGGATCGCGCTGGTGCCGCTCAACGGATCGTATACGGAAATCTGCGACACCGCGGAGTCCAGGGTCAGCGTTACGGCATGCGCGCCGGCGGCTTCGTTCCACATGGACAGCCAATAGCTGCCGTCGGACTTCTCCATCAGAACAGTGTCGTCCTGGCTATTGCTCAGCGTGTAGTTCAATGCGCCGGGCGAGAACGAGGCCGCATTGCCGCCGCTGTCCTGCAGGATGGTCGTCAGATTGTGCAACGCCTCGCCCGCCGGCTTGGCGGAGCCGTTGCTGTTCATCAGTCCGAAGCGGCCGGATGCGTCGTCGAACAGGGCATAGAAGTAAGTTGTGGGGTTGCCGTATTTGATGCCGTCCAATGCGGCGTCCAGCGTGTAGCGGGCGATATCGTCCTGGCCGAACCCGAGACCCTCATCCCAGCCCATTTCGGTGGTGACCACGGCGCGCCCGGACGCCGCCATGTGCGCCAGCCCGTTCAGCCGGTTGATCGTGTCGCCGACGAGTTGGTCGAGGTTGGGGTAGGTATGAGCATTGGCATAGTCGGCGATGTAGGAAAGATCACCGACCTGGCCGTAATTGCCGGCCCAGTTGTTCGCGGCGGTCCAGCCGGCGCCGAAGGACATGTTGATGACGGGGAGGCCGAGCTGATGGCCGAGGGCGAAGATCTGCTGCTGGAACTGGGCGGTGATCTGCAGGTTGTTGCCGAGTGACACCGGGTAGGCGTCATCTTCCTCGTTGCCGCCCTCGATATAGTTCAGGATGCCTTGCTGGGCGAGTTGAGACATGTAGCCCAGATCGACCTGCATGCCGGCGGGGGAGGTTTCGCCGACATAGTCGTCGAACTTCGCGCCGGTTGCCTGGGCGACCTGCTGCCAGGTCGTCAGGTCGCTCGGCTGCTGCGCGCTATCTCGCAGGTTGGTCAGGCCCAGGTACCGGATCGCGCTTTCGACCGTGCCGAGGTTCTCATAGCCATACGCGCCGAAGTCGATATGGGTATTGATCCCGAGGGTGCCGAGGAACGAGGCGGTGCTGATTGCTGTAGGCATCAGATTGTTGGTCCCATGTCCGCGGTCAGGCTGATCCTGCCGCCAGGTTTGTTCCGGAATCGATTTGGATAGGCGCGTGCAGTTGTTACCGTGCCGAGCGTGACGCTCGCATCGTCATGACGTCTGTCTCTCTCTCCGCTTACGAGACGGTTCCGGATGAAACCATCATTTACAGGCGTGAACCCGACGATACGCGATCCCCAGTCTGCGCTGTGCCGACGCGAAAGGTGTAGCGACATTCCTGAGTGGGAAACAACGGGCCGTGAGCGCCGTAGCAGCCAAACGGCAAATTCGTTTGGATGTCCGGCGTAGAAGGGCCGAAATATGGACCAAAATTCCTATTGGACGATTTATTAGACGACTTGAGCGGAGGAATCGAAATATTATGACATCTATTCGGAATGATGCCAGATCGTCGGGTAGCTATCAGGAACTATTGCACTCTATGATTCAGTGCGTCCATTGCACTCTGTAGCAGCCAGGCGGCCGCCATGCGGTCCACCGACGCGGCCCGCTTGCGTCGGCTGAGATCCGCCTCATGGATCAGGATGCGGTTCACCGCCACGGATGACAGGCGCTCATCCCACAAGGTAACCGGCAGGCCGGTGGCTTCAGACAGGGCGAGGGCCCAGTCGCGAACCGCCTGTGCCGCCGGGCCGAGTGAACCATCCATCGACAGCGGCAGGCCAATCACCAGGGCGCCGGCGCCCTCCTTGCGGGCGACGGCCATGATCTCCGCCGCGTTGTCGCGCAGCCTGCCCCGCCGGAGGCTGCCATAGGGAGAGGCAAGGCTGCGCCGCACGTCCGACAGCGCAAGGCCGATGCTACGCCGGCCGGGGTCGACGCCGATCAGGCGTTGCTCGGGTGCGAGACGGTCACGCAGCGTGCGCAGGTCCAGCAAGGGCATGGCCGGGTTATGCCGCGCCGCCGGGGGATCGGAAACCTCGCGCGGAGTGCTGTGCGGCGGGAGGCCTGCTGCGTGTCCACCGGACACCGTCGAGCGCCGGGTTCCCGGCGCCGGGTGCCGGGGTTCCGGGCGAATTTCTGCTGTCGATCGAATTATGGCACGCGGGCCGCAGGCACCGGTCGGTGCGCTCAACTGGGTCTGTGGACGGAAATATCCACAGGCTGTTGATAACATAGATCAGCAAGAAACCGTAAGCAACTCAGAAGACTCACAGTTTTCAGTCTCCGCATCATCGGGGTAGACAATCCCGATCAAGCCGCGTTGTGAACAAATCGAGAAAAATATTGCAGAATGGGCGGCAAGCCTTACAGGTCCCTCACTTTTTTCGCTTCGATACGCAAGAAACACCTTCCCTGACCGCATCGGACCGAGTAAGAATACACCCACAGGTTGTATGGCCAGATATAGCCCAACTGGAGAGTGTGGATGTTGCCGAATGTGTCGCTTGATCGTCAGGTCAAGGAACAGCTCAAGCGTTGGCCCCAATGCCCGCCGGGCCTGCCTCAGTCCGACGCCAGTAAGAACGCCTGGCTGCGCGGGCGACCAACTGACGATGTAGGGAGTTGTCACCCGTTCCTGAAGCTACCTGGCAGCGAACGCATGCGTACCTTGCCGGACGGGCTTTGGCTGAACTTCGGCGGCACCCCTGAGGAGCCTTTTGTGGATATCTTTGCCGTGGAGGCCTGCGGCAATATCACCAACCTGCTCGACAAGCGGTCCCGCTTCGCACCCAGCACACATTCGCTGCTCGCGGTCTGCCCATTGCCCTGGCTGCTGGCGCCGGTGATGGACGGCGATCCCACGCCGCGCTGGCAGGCCACCGGCCTGATCCGCGAGGCGCCGGCGGGCGCGGTCAGCTTTCCGGTGCGCGACATGCGCGTGCTGTATGGTCTGAAAAGTCAGGACTATGCCGGGTTCTTCCACCACCAGTTGCCACATGCCCATGAATTCTTCGCCCCGATGGAGGTGTTGACCGCGCGTGACAGCGAAAAGAACCCGGAGCTGCGGGCTCTGCTGTCCCGTGCGGCGCTGAGTGCCAACTTCCTCAGCCGGCCCTGATCGGAGGCAGCGGGATTCCCGCCTCGACCAGGGCCGCGCGGGCATGGTCCGGCCGGTCCGTCACCAATCCATCCACGCCCCAGGCGATCAGCCGGCGCAGCTCCGCCGGCTGGTTCACCGTCCAGGGGATGACCTGCAGGCCGAGCGCATGGGCTTCGGCGATCAGCTCTTGGGTGAGGTCGGTGTAGTCCGGACCCCAGGTTCCGCCGCCTTCCGCGGCGACTGCGCGCGGCACCGAACCACCGAAATCGCCGGGCTGCGGCCCATCCCACCACAAGCTCGCATCGCGCACGGTATCGGCGCAGGTGAGCCAGGCCAATCGCACATCCGGTCGGATCCGGCGCAGATGGCGGGCGCCGCGCCAGTCGAACCCCTCCACGGTGATCCGTCCGGTGACGCCGGCTGAATCAGCCGCCGCGACCACCGCCTCCGCCATCGCTGTCCCGTCGGCACTGCGCTCCGGTGTCGCGGGGAAGGTCTTCAGTTCGATGATGAAGCGCGCCTCCAGCCGCAGCACCTCGGCCAGGGTCGGGATGCGCGCGCCGTCCTGCGGCTTCTGGTCGGGGTAGCGCGACGCGTAAAGCGTGCCCGGGCGCAGCCGGCCAACGTCGTAAGTCCCGAGGTCGGCCGCACGCAGCGAGCGGATCAGCGGCCCGACACCGCCCAGCCAGTTGCCATCCCGGTCGCGCGTGAGCGCCGGGTTCAGCGCCGGGTCGTGCGAGACCACCACCACGTCGTCCGCGGTCAGCGCGACGTCCAGCTCCAGCGCATCGACACCCAGTGCCAAGGCGCCGGCAAACCCGGCCAGCGTGTTCTCGGGAAACAGCCCCCGCGCCCCGCGATGCCCGATGATCATGCAGGCCAAGCCGGGGCCTCCCCGTCTGCCCTGCGCGCCCCGTCGCGGAGGCGGGGGACGGCAAGCGTCGGGGGCGTTGCCCCCGAACCCCCAGCAAGGGGCGCTGCCACTTGCATCCCCGCCAAGGCCCCGGCCCTTGGAACCGTATGTTGTTTGGGTTGGGGAGGGGGCGTTCCGAGATGGCCGGATGGTCCGAGACCGTCACGCCTCCTCCCCAACCCAAACAGTATATGATTGCAAAGGCGAGCCTTTGCTGGAGGTCCAGCGACTGTCTTGGTTGTCAAGCGTCGTGTCGCCTTTTCATTGTCCGGCGCGGGCGGCGTCGCCTCAAGACTGACGCTGCGCGCCATCGCCTGCGGCGACTTCGGTCTTGACCCGACGCCGCCCGCCCCAGGCCTGGCTTCAGTCGGCACGACAGCGTCCTTCACGCGGCGCGCCATGGCGTGTTGTTCCGCACCATCGCGTTGAGGATCGTCAGCAAGCGTCGCATGCACGCAACCAGAGCCACCTTGCGCGGCTTGCCGGCCGCCCGAAGGCGCTGGTACGTCTCCTTCAGCACCGGGTTCCATCGGCTGCCGATCCAGGCGGCCATGTAGAGCGCCGCTCGCACCGCGCCGCGCCCGCCGCGGATATGCCGCGTGCCATGGTGCTGACCACTGTCATGCGCAACCGGAGCGACACCCACCAGCGCGGCGATGCGACGCCGGTCGAGGCTGCCCAGTTCAGGCAAATCCGCCAGCAGCGTCCGGGTGGTGGCAGCGCCGACACCGGGCACCGACAGCAGCAGCGCCGCCCGCTCGCACCACGCCGGGCTCGCCCGCACCGCGGCGTCCAGATCGGCGTCGAGCTGGCTCAACGCCTTGTTCAGCCACGCCAGATGCGCCGCCAACTGGCGGCGGACCGCCGCAAGCCTTGCCTGCTGCGAGCGCATCGTCTCGGTGCTGATCATCTCCACCAGTTGACGCCGGCGCGCGACCAGGTCCGCCAGCTCACACGCCGCCGCGTCCGGTTGCGGCCGTTGTTCCGGTCGGATCGCCGCAGCGAAACCGGCAATGACCCGCGGATCCAACCGATCGGTCTTGGCCAGACAACCGCTCGCGCGGGCGAAATCGCGGATCTGCCGCGGGTTGACCACCGCCACCGGCAGGCCGGCACCCCACAGCGCCGCCGTCACGACCCGCTCGAAGCCGCCGGTCGCTTCCAGCACGATCAAGGTCGGCGCGCACGGTCGCAGCCGCACCAGCAGATCGTCGAGGCCCGCCGCATCGCGGTTCAGGCGAAACGCTGCGCCGGACGGGTGAACGAAAACGTCGATATGCGCCTTGCCGACATCGATGCCGACGAAGCACGCAGCGGAGTGTGTCGCATCCATGGGATCCCGTCCTTGCTGATGCGGGCTCGACGAGCGGCCCGGGCGACTGTTCGGGCTCAGGGATGACGTCGCGGATGGCACCCCGCGCTGGACCACGGGCTCGCTCGCCCCAGGAGGCAACGGGGTTCCATCCGCACCCGACACCGCAATTCTACCACGGGACGGGAGCGCGGGAGAGATACAAGGGGGCAAAGCCTCCTGGTGGGGTTCGGGGCAAAGCCCCGATACTTGCCGCCCCCGCCGCAGCGGCGGGACCCACGGGACAGGCCGCGAAATCCTGGCTAGCCTGTGCAACAACGGATCAGGGGAGAGGGCCATGGACTACACCACGCTCGGGCGCACCGGGCTTCGGGTCAGTGTCGCCGGCCTGGGTTGCGGCGGTTTCAGCAAGCTCGGTCTCGGCACCGGCCAATCCGAGGACCACGCCGTCTCGCTCATTCGCCAGGCCCTCGATCTCGGGGTGAACCTGCTGGACACCGCCGCCGTCTACGGCACCGAGGAGGTGGTCGGCAAGGCGCTCCGCGGCGTCCCGCGCGACTCGGTCGTGGTCTGCACCAAAGCCTCGAAGCCCGCCGGCGACGCGCAATTCAGCGCTGCCAAGGTGTTGGCCAGCCTCGACGCCTCGCTCAGCCGGCTCGGCCTGGACAGCGTGGACGTGTTCCAGCTCCACGCCGTGCCACCGGCACAGGTACGACCATGTCCGCAACGAAGTCGCCCCCGCGCTGCAGCGGGCACGCGACGCCGGCAAGTTCCGCTTCCTCGGCATCACCGAGACCGCGCCGAACGACGTCGAGCAGGACATGCTGTTCCGCGCCACCCAGGACGACGTGTGGGACACCGCGATGGTGGCGTTCCACATGATGCACCAGCCGGCGCGGACGCGAGTGTTTCCCCACACGCAACGGAACCGCATCGGCACGCTGCTGATGTTCGTGGTGCGCGGCATCTTCGCGCGTCCCGCGCAGCTCGCCGTCGAAATGCGCCAGCTCGTCGCATCCGGCCAGGTGCCCGCATGGCTGGGCGAAACCGACGATCCGCTCGGCTTCCTGCTGCATCACGGCGGCGCCACCAGCCTGACCGACGCCGCCTACCGCTATGCGCGGCACGAGCCCGGCGTGGACGTGGTGCTGTTCGGCACCGGCGACGCCGGCCATCTGCGCAGCAACATCGAGTCCATCCTGAAACCGCCGCTGCCCGTAGCGGACAGCAGCAGGCTCAACGAATTATTCGCCCATCTGCGCGGCGTCGGCCTGGTAGCGCCGCCCAGCCGCGCGCGAGGCTGAACCATGTCCCGCATCCGCGACATCAGCGTGTTCCCGCTGCAATTCACCCCGCCCGAGCCATACGGCTCCGCCCGCGGCCTGGTGCAGTCCCGCGGCGCCGGGCTGGTGCTGCTGGATACCGAGGACGGGGTGCAGGGCATCGGCGAGGTCTGGGGGCCGCCCGCCGTGGCCCGCGCCTATCTGGAAATGGTCAAGCCACTCTATCTCGGCCGCAGCGTGTTCGCCCAGCGCGGCGCGGCGCAGATGGCGCTGGCTCGCTTCTACCACGCCGGCATCCAGAACCAGATGACCGCGCTGCTGGGCGGCATCGACATCGCCGCACATGACGCGATGGGCAAGCTGCTGAACCTGTCGGTGGCGGAACTGATCGGCGGGCGGCTGCGCGAGCGCATCCCGGCCTATGCATCAGGCGGCTACTTCACCGCCGCCGCCGACCAGGACGCCGCGCTGGCGCGACAGGTGGAGACCAACGCGGCGCGCGGCTTCACCGCGTTCAAGATCAAGATCGGCCGCCATCCCGTGGAAGATGCCGCCCGCTGCGCGCTGGCCCGCCGCATCATCGGCGACGCACCGCTGCTGACCGTCGACACCAACGGCAACTACACCGAGGACGGCGTGCTGGAGAGCATGCACCGCACCGCCGATAGCGACATCCACTGGTACGAGGAGCCGCTCGCGCCGCAGGACTGGGCCGGCTATCGGAGTCTTGCGGCCCGCGCGCCGGTGCGCTTGGCCGCCGGCGAGGCGCTGTACACCGTGTTCGACTTTCGTCGCCTGATCGACGGCCGGCTGGTGTCGGTGGTGCAGCCCGACCTGACGCTGTGCGGCGGGTTCGAGGTGGCACGCACGATCGGCGTGCTCTGCGCGGCGGAGCATTTGCGGATTTCCCCGCATGTCTGGGGGGCGGGGATCGGGCTGGCCGCGGCGCTGCATTTCCTGGCTGCACTGCCGTCCTATCCGCACGCGGACCACGTGCCGTTCCCGCCGCTGCTGGAATACGACGTCGGACAAAATGAGCTGCAGAACACGCTGTTCACGACGCCGATCCGCTTTGCCAACGGCTATCTGGATGTGCCGACCGGTCCCGGGTTGGGCGTGACGCTGGACCAGGATGCGGTGCGGCGGTTTGGCCGGGGGTGAAGCGCAGGGCTATCATCTCATCGGGACTATCATCGCCGAACGCGGCGGTGATGCAGTGGAGGTTTGCCAACCACCGGAATGCCGACGCCCGTCCATCATCCCGGCGAAGGCCCGGGAACCTAGGCCGGTCTGTCCTCGCACGCTGGCGCCGCTAATCTTGGGCCTTCGCCCGGCCCGCGTGCCGGCGTGGTCCGCACCCTGACGTCCCGCGTTCTCGGCTTGCAATGTAGCACTCTACGTGCTACATACCTGGGCCATGACCAAGACCCTGACGCTGCGTGAAGCCAACCAGACCTTTGCCCGCTGCATCCGTGAGGTTGAAGCCGGTGAGGACATCGTGATCACGCGCAACGGCACGCCCGTTGCCCGCCTGTCGCCGGTCAACCAGGCCCGTGTCCTGACTCCGGAACAGCAAGCTGCGTGGGAACGTATGAAAGCCGCCATGGAGGAGGGCTGGGATATCGGCGCGGGGCCACTGGATCGCGACGCGCTGCATGAGCGGTGAGCCGTTCACGCTGGACACGAATATTCTCGTCTACAGCGTTGACCGCAAGGCAGGTGATCGGCACGAGATGGCCAAGGAAGTCATGCAGCAGGTTGCGCGTGCGCCTTGCAGTCTGATGTTGCAGGCGGTCTCGGAATTCTACGCGGTCGTGACCCGCAAGGGCATGATGCCGCCTTCCGCTGCCGCGGGGCTGGCTGACGCTATGCTCACGCTGTTCCGCACCGTGCCTGCGTCCGCCGCAGCGGTACGCAACGCGCTGGCATCCGCCGCCTCCGGTCACGCGTCATACTGGGATGCGTTGCTCGTGTTCACCGCGGCCGAAGCGGGATGTTCCGCCATCCTGACCGAAGATCTTACGGACGGCACGGCGCTGTTTGGCGTTCGCATCGTCAATCCGTTCGGCGCCGGAGGTCTCACGCCGGCAGCACAGGCGCTGCTTGTCGGCGAGGGCGCGCCGCCGTTCGGCTAGGTCCGCAGCGCACCGCATGCGGCAGGCTGTTGCGTCCGGCGCGGTAATCCTCGCGGAGCGCGCGGTGGCTGCTACCCGAAATCCCGTGCCAGTTCGGCCCGCACCGGTTCCGGCATGACCGCCATGTGACCGTAGTTGGGATGCGAAAATCCCAGCACGACCTCGCTTTGCGGCTTGCTGAACGCGGCGATCTGCGCCGGCGTGAACGGAAAATGCACGAATTGCACCGACGACGCCTTGCCTTCGGCAGTGGTGCGATCCTGGTCCGCCTCCGCCACCGCCTTGATCGTCTCGCCGGCGACGCGCAGGAAGGCGGTCTCCTCGATGCCGCCAAGCCGCGCCAGGACGCGCTGCCGGCGGTCGGGGTCATCGATCTCGATCATGAACGTCGCGACCAGCTCGTGTCCGTTCGGAACCAGCGGGTTGTACGCCGCAAGCTCGTCGGGAAGCTGTGCCTCGCCACCTTTTTCGATGTGCAGCATTTCCTGGATCTGCAGCCACATCGTATCGTAGCTCTCGAAATAGAACGTGGCGTAGGGACCGACCTCGAGCCGGCGGTTGCGCTTCGTCGCGCCGATCTTGCGGCGCAATTCCGTGCGCTGCTTGGCGTATTCGGCCGCCGGCATGATGTCGGCAGCCAGGATCTCATGCTTTGCCATCACGCTCTCCCGTCACGCCAGGCCGTAGGCCCGCGCGAACAATTGGATTGGATGGGTGATCAACTGGGGACGCGGCGCGTCAGCGCCAAGCTTTTCGATGCCCTGGGCGATGTGCATCCCCGCCAGCGGACATTCCGAGGTCACAAAAGCCTTGCCGGTATCACGCATCTGTCGCGCCGCGGGTCGGCCGACTTTCAACGCCGTCTCGAAATGCTCCTGCTTGAAGCCCCAGGAGCCGCCATGGCCGGAGCAGCGCTCCACCACCGCGACATCGGCTTCCGGCAGCAGGCGCAGCATCTCCGCGGCTTTCTGCCCCATGTTCTGCGCGCGCGCATGACACGCCATGTGCAGCGTCACGCCGCCGGGGACCGGCTTCATGCCGTCGGGCAGGCCTTCCTTGCGCGCGATGTCCACCACGTATTCGCTGATGTCGTAGGTAGCCTTGGCCAGCGTCTTGATCTGCGCGTCGTCCGGCAGGATCAGCGGCCATTCGAATTTCAGCATCAGCGCGCAGGACGGCACCAGCGCGATGACATCATAGCCTTTGGCTATCCAGTCCTGCATCGCGCCGGCGACCAGGCGTGCGGAACTGGCAACTTCTGCAAGGCGGCCCTGTTCCAACAGCGGCATGCCGCAGCAATGCGGATAGGCGACCTCGGTCTCCACCCCCAGCTTCGCCAGCACCGCGCGGGTGGCGAGGCCAACATCCGGCTCGTTGTAGTTGCCGAAGCAGGTGGCGTACAGCACCGCCTTGCGACCGAATCCCGGCGCGGCGCGGTTGACCTCGGGCTTCACCGCCTTGGCCTGCGCGACCAAGGACTTGCCGCGATATTTCGGCAGGTCGGCGTCCACGTGCAGTCCGGCCACCGATTGCAGCATTCCGCGCGTGGTTTTGTTGCCGCGATCGGTTGCCCAGTTCGCCAACCCTGCGGTCATACTCGCCATGCGGCCGTTGCGATCCGTCTCAGCCAACTGCTTGTCGGCGAATGCCAGCTTGCCCTGCTTCGCCTCCACCGCCTTGTAGCGCAGCAGCAAATGCGGGAAATCGATGTTGAATTCATGCGGCGGCACGTACGGGCACTTCGTCATGAAGCACATGTCGCACAGCGTGCAGGCATCGACGACCGGGCCGAAATCCTTGCTGTCCACCGAATCGAGCTCGCCGGTCTTCGACTCGTCGATCAGGTCGAACAGGCGAGGGAACGAATCGCAAAGATTGAAGCAGCGCCTGCAGGTATGGCATATGTCGAACACCCGCCGCAGCTCGGCGTCGAGTGCGGCCGGGTCGTAAAATGCCTCATCCTGCCAGGCAATCGGATGACGCGTCGGCGCCTCCAGGCTGCCTTCCCGCATATCTGCAATCCTCAATAAACAGGCGCCGGTAATCAGGCACGGGAGAGCACCCTTCCGGACACTCTCCCGCGACAGTCGATCAGCGTGAAACCAGCGACTACTTGATCTCGTCGAGCGCCCGCTGGAACCGGCCGGCATGCGAGCGTTCGGCCTTCGCCAGCGTCTCGAACCAGTCGGCGATCTCCTCGAAGCCTTCCTCACGCGCGCTGCGCGCCATACCCGGGTACATGTCGGTGTACTCGTGGGTCTCGCCCGCCACCGCAGCCGCGAGGTTGCTGTTGGTGGGGCCGATCGGCAGGCCGGTGGCCGGATCGCCAACCGCCTCCAGGAATTCCAGATGACCGTGCGCGTGGCCGGTCTCGCCTTCCGCGGTGGAGCGGAACACCGCAGCCACGTCATTGTAACCTTCCACGTCCGCCTTCTGGGCGAAGTAGAGGTAACGCCGGTTGGCCTGGGACTCGCCCGCGAAGGCGTATTTCAGGTTCTCTTCCGTCTTGCTGCCCTTGAGCGCCGCCATGGCTTTCTCCCGTTCGATTTGACCACCACAGGCGGGGCCGCGTCGTCCGACGCCGCCCTGCCTCAGCGGCCGCAGGTTAGACCATCCGCCGATCCGATTGAAGCTTGGACGGTCATGGATTTTTTCGATGCGGATGATCGAGTGGCTGCATCACCCCCGGGTCGGCAGGCGTCCAGCCGCAGGCCCGCAGCGCCGCACGCATCGCCGGAGGTGGCTCCGCTGTGGCGGAAAGTGGCGGATCCAGCGGCAGCGCGATGGCGCGGGCCAGCAGGTGCAGCGGAGCTGCGCCTCCGCCATACACCGGATCGCCCAGCACGGGACAGCCGAGCAGGGCGCAGTGCACCCGGATCTGATGAGTGCGCCCGGTGCGCGGATGCAGTTCCAGCCAGGCCACCCCATCGCCGCGGCCTCGCACGAGCCACTCGGTGATGGCCTTCTGGCCGGCTCGGTCGGCCACCATCCGCCAGCCCCCGGGATCGCTGCGGCGCAGCAAGGGCGCATCGATCGTGCCGGAGTCCTGCGCAGGCGCGCCCCGCACCACCGCCCAATAGGTCTTGCGCGCCCGCCCCTCGGCGAAAGCCGCCTGCGCCGCGAGCAGGGCGGACCGCCGCAACGCCACCACCAGGCAGCCGGCGGTGTCGGCATCCAGCCGATGCGCCAGCCAAGGTCCGTCCTTGCGGCGGCTCAATGCCGGGAAGCAATCCTCCACACTGGCGCCGCCGCGTGGTCCGGCATGCACCGGCAGCCCAGCCGGCTTGTCCATCACGACGAACCGCGCATCGCGGAACAGGATCGGCGGCGGCTGGGCCACGGGGCGCCTGACAAGGGTTCGGTGATCATGCAATCTGGTCGCCATGCGCATTCATATCCAGAATCCCGTCGACGATCCGCTGTTCGAGTTTTCCATCCCGATGTGGGAGGAAGCCGTGGCCCGCGCGGGCGCGGCGGGGCAGGGGCACCAGGTGAGCCTCGGCAGCGACGCCGCCGATTTCGCCGCCGCGATGCAGGAGGCGGAGGCGTTGGTCTGCGACGTCAGCGTGGTGAAGGCGAACTTCCCCTGCGCCGCGCCGCGCCTGAAACTGCTGTTCCTGACCAATGCAGGCCTGGATCGGCTGGCGCCGTTCGACTGGCTGCCGCCAGGCGCCGTGCTACTCAACAATCGCGGCACGCATGACGTGAAATCCGGCGAGTTCGCCATCATGGCGGTGCTGATGCTGGCCAATCGCGTGCCGGAAATGGTGACGCATCAGCGCGCCGGGCGATGGGAAAAGCTGTGGGGCACGGTGCTGGCCGGCAAGCGTCTGACCGTGATCGGGCTGGGCACGCTGGGCGGCGCCACCGCGGCCCATGCCGCCCGGTTCGGCATGCAGGTCACCGGCGTGCGCGCCCGGCCCGCGCCGCATCCCGCCTGCGCCGCGGTGATCGGTGCCGACCGGCTGGATAGCGTGCTGCCGCACACCGATTTCCTGGTGCTCGCCTGTCCGCTGACCGAGTCCACCCGCAACATCATGGATCACCGCCGCCTGGCACTGCTGCCGCGGGGCGCCGGCGTGGTGAATATCGGTCGCGGCGAGCTGGCCGACCAGGATATGCTGTGCGACCTGCTGGACAGCGGTCACCTGTCCGGCGCGGTGCTGGATGTGTTCGTGCCGGAGCCGATCCCGCCCGGCCACCGGCTGTGGTCCACGCCGAATCTGGTGATCAGTCCGCATACCTCGGCCGACGACCCGGCGACCTACAATCCGCGCAGCCTGGACATCTTCCTGGACAATCTGCGCGCCTGGCAGGCCGGCGACGCGCTGCCGAACCGGTTCGACATCGCCCGCGGCTATTGACCCGCCACCACCGATCCGCCGCCATTGACCCGTAGCTATCGACCTGCGGCCATTGAACGGAGCCCGCCATGCGCATCTACCGCTTTCCCCAGGCCAATGGCATCGACACGCTGGAGCTGCAGGAGGCGCCGACGCCTCGGCCTGGCCCCGGCCAGGTGCTGGTGCGCATGCGTGCCGCCTCGCTGAACTATCGGGACCTGAACGTGGCGGCCGGTCGCGCGGCCCGCGGCAGCCTGCCCGCCAATCTGGTGCCGCTGTCCGATGGTGCCGGCGAGGTGGCCGAGGTCGGTGCCGGCGTGACACGCGTGCAGCCGGGTGACCGCGTCGCCGGCATCTTCATGCAGAATTGGATCGGCGGCGACATTGAGCCGTACCACGTCGACTCCTCGCTGGGCGGCTCGATCGATGGCGTGCTGGCGGAGTACGTGCTGTTCGACCAGGACGGGCTGGTGCACGTGCCGGAGCATTTGTCGTTCGAGCAGGCTGCAACCCTGCCGTGTGCCGCGGTCACCGCGTGGAATGCGCTCTATGCCGGCCGGCCACTGAAAACCGGCGATTCGGTGCTGGTGCTGGGCACCGGCGGCGTCTCGATTTTCGCGCTGCAATTGGCGCATGCCGCGGGCGCACGCGTGATCGCCACGTCATCGTCCGATGACAAGCTGGCACGGGCGGCGGCGCTGGGTGCCTCGGACGGCGTAAACTACCGGCAGCACCCGGATTGGCAGCAGCAGGTGCTGGCCCTGACCAATGGCCGTGGCGTCGATCACGTGGTGGAGGTCGGCGGCGGCGGCACCCTGTCGCGCTCGATCGAGGCAGCCCGCATCGGCGGCCAGGTCCATCTGATCGGCGTGTTGACGGGTGGCGAGATCAATCCGACTCCGGTGCTGCGACGCAATTTGTTGCTGCGCGGCATTTATGTCGGATCGCGCCAGATGTTCGAGGCGCTGAATCGCGCGATCACGTTGCATCGAATCGAGCCGGTGATCGACAGAAGCTTCGATTTCATCGACGCAAAGGCCGCCTATCTCCATTTGCAGGGTCGGACACATGTGGGAAAGGTTGTAATCGCTACGAAATGACGTAATGTGCAACGTCTCTGCAACTCCCGGGCGAGTATCGACACTCAACCGGGTGGCAACCGCCTCTCGACCGTCGGGTAAGCAATCCATGACAACGGACGAAGACGAATTGGCCGCCTTGCGGCAGGAAAACCGCATCCTGCGTGATACGCTGGATACGATCGACGGTACTGTCGTCGTCTACGATGCCGACCACCGCTATGTGCTCGGCAATCGTGCCTATCACGAGTTCTTCCCTCATCTGCCCGATGAAGCCGAACTGATCGGGCTGCGCTATGAGGAGGTGCTGGCGAAATCCATTGCCGCCGGCACGGTCGCCGATCAGGCGGCGTATCGCGATCCGATCGCGTATGTGGCGCAGCGCACTCGGGCGCTGGAAGCCCGCACTGAGAGCCCGCGTGAGATCCACAACAGTTCGACCGGTCAGTGGCACCTGCTGCGGGTCCGCCACACGGAGGCCGGCCATCGGGTGGCCCTGCGTGTGGACATTACCGAACAGAAGCGCATGCAACAGGCGCTGAATGAGGCACGCGAGGCGGCCGAAGTCGCCAACCGCGCAAAGTCGCGCTTCCTGGCTCATGTCAGTCATGAGCTGCGGGCGCCGTTGAACGCCGTGATCAACTTCGCCCATCTGATTGAGGAGACCGTGCAGTCCGGCCGCGATCCGGGTCCCACCGCCGCCTATGCGCGCGATATCCGCGAAAGCGGCGAACATCTGCGCACCCTGATCGATGAGCTGCTCGACCTGGCACGGGCAGAGGCGGGTCAGTTGAAACTGACCGACGGGCCGATGAACCTGCGCGGGCTGATCCTGTCGGTCTGTCGCATGATGCAGCCCGACGCGGCCAATGGCGGAATGATGCTGCTGGTCGATGTGCCGCAGACCTTGCCGGACCTGCATGCGGATTCCCAGCGGCTGCGCCAGGTGCTGTTCAACCTGCTGTCCAACGCCATCAAATTCTCGGCGCCCGGCGCACAGGTCCAGGTCTCCGCCACGTCCGACCAAACCGGGGTGACCATCCGCATCAGGGATACCGGCTGTGGCATCGCCAGCGAGGACCTGCCACGGGTCATGCTGCCGTTCGAACGCGTGACCAATGGCCCGCATCAGGCGCCAGGCATCGGGTTGGGCCTGCCGCTGACCGCGCATCTGGTGGCGCTGCACGACGGCCAATTGACCTTTGACAGTCGTCCCGGCGAGGGCACCACCGTTGCCGTGACCCTGCCGCCGCAGCGGGTGTTGAAACAGGCGTTGCAAGCCGCCTGAAATTCCGATCCCGCGGGACTGTCGCTAGCGCGTCAATCTGTCCGGTTTTGGTAGCGCGTGATCTGTCCGCTTCGTTCCTGCTCTGTGCCGGGGCATGCCCCGGCACAGAGCAGCCGCACTGGAAGCGTGTCATGCGGCCATATGCTCCTGTTGGAAAAGGCGCCCCTCGGCGTCGTAATCCGCCAGCCGGTGCGGCCCCCACAACACCGCCAGCCGCCCATCCGGATATTCGTGCACGCGCACGGTGGCTCTGACGAAGTGCGGCCGCAGCCGCGACGGCGGCAGTTGCAGGGTGAGGCGGCGCCACTTCACCGTGTTGTCATGACCCACTCGGCGGTCCTCCTGGATGCACAGAATCTCCCGCCAGGCACCGTTCGGATCCACCACGAAGGCCGATCCCGCCTGCTCGGCCGGCACCGCAAAGCGCGCGTTGTGCTCGGCGACGTAGACCTCCCGCAGCCATCGGTTCGCCGCCTCCGGTGTGCTGATCCCGGCCAGCGCCAGCTCCTTCGGCAGCCGGTCCTGCAACGTGCCGAACAGGCGCTCCGACCGCCCGCGGGCCTGCGGCGAGTAGGCCGCAATGTGCTCGATGCCGAGCTGCTTCAGCGCCCGGCCGAACTGTGTCAGCACTGTCTTCGAGACACGACCGCCGGCCTCGAGCGTCTCGAAGTAGTGGCTGCCACGGTCGGTGTAGAGCGAGCAGAACAGGCCGTGCCGTTCAATCACCTCCCGTACGCCACGCAGGCTTGAGGCGGTGCCCTCCTGCTCCACCAGGAACAGCGAGTAGACCGCACTCGTCGCGTCATCCATCGTCGCCACCAGGTCGTATTTGCGTTCGTCGCCAGGCAGCCAGGCATGGGTCGACGCATCCTGATGCAGCATCATGCCCACCAACGGCCGGCGCGGCCGCTTCTTGCGATGCGCCGAGCGCGACCGCGCCGGGGTCACCAGCCCGGCCCGTTGCAGGTGCAGCTTGGTCACCGTGTAGCCCAGCGTGTAGTTGTGCCGCTTGCCCAACTGCTCATGGAAATGCTTCACCGTGAAGCCGCGGTAGAGATCGCGATACAGGCCCAGCATCCGCTCGATCTCCGCCTTCGGCGCCTGCCGCAGCGAGGGGCGGAGGCGACGGTCGCTCAATCCCGCAACTCCTTCTTCCCGGTAGCGGTCGCGCCAGCGGCGGAACGTCCGCTCGCTGACCCCGAGCAACTCCGCCGCCTCCAGCTGGCTCAGCTCAGACCGTTCGGTCCGACCCAGCACGTCCTGAAAACGCATCCGACGAACCCCCTCGTGAATGCGTGCCCGATCCATCGCCGCCCCCCGTTCCAGCGAGCCAGTGGACCGGACACTTCACGAGCTACAAACACCGGACAGATCGCCAGCTAGCCACATCCGATCCCGCGGGACTTGCGGTCACTGCCAAACCGGTCAACGCTTTCCGGCGAAGAACGCGGGAGGAGCGGCTATGGAATTCGGCATGTTCCACGAGTTTCAACGGATGCCAGGCCAGAGCGAGGCCGAGGCATTCGCCACGTCCTTCGAACAGGTGGATGCTGCCGAACGCAGTGGCTTGGATGTGATGTGGCTGGCCGAGCTGCACACCGCGCCGGAACGGTCCGTATTGGCATCGCCATTGACCATCGCCAGCGCCATTGCCGCCCGCACCCAACGCATGAAGATCGGCATTGCGGTGCAGGTGCTGCCGTTGTGCCACCCGCTGCGCCTGGCCGAGGAGGCCTGCACGGTGGATCATATCAGCCATGGCCGGCTGATCATGGGCGTCGGACGCAGCGGATTTCCGCGGGTGTATCAGGCCTATGGCATTTCCTATGCGGAAAGCCGCGAACGGTTCGCCGAGGTGCTGGAGATTCTGAAGCGCGCCTGGACGCAGGAGCGGTTTTCGTTTCACGGCAAGTTCTATGACTATGACGACGTCTATCTGGTGCCGAAGCCGTATCGCCCGCCCTATCCCGAGCTGCGCATTGCCGCGACCAGCCCCGACACCTATCCGGCGATCGGCGCCCAGGGTTATCCGATCTTCGTTGCCACACGGCTGGGCGATCTGAGTGAGCTGGTGCCGAATATCCGCGCCTATCGGGATGCCTGGGCCGCCGCGGGACATCCCGGCAATGGCGAGATCTACCTGCGCGTTCCGGTCTATGTCGCTGCCACCGAAGCGCAGGCGCTGCAGGAGCCGCAGGAAAGCGTGATGCATTTCTACCGCTATCTGGGCGAACGCATCGAAGAGTCGGCCACGCTGGAAGGTGCGCGCGCGATCGAGAACCGGGCCGAACGGGGCCAGCGTCTGCAGAGCATCAGCTACGAGGAGGTGCTGCGCAGCAAGATCATCGCCGGCACGCCGGCGATGGTGGCGGATCGGCTGGCGCAGTTGCAGCAGGAGCTTGGGTTGAGCGGCATCCTGGCGGAAATGAACTGCGGCATGCGCATCCCCCCCGATCTGGTGATGAACTCGCTGCAGATGATGTGCGAGCAGGTGATCCCGCATTTTCGTCGTTGACCGGCGCGGCGCTGGGGCGGCTGCTTGTCTGGTTGCGCCGGCTCGATCAGGATCGCGGGCAAGATCAACCCGACGGGATGAAACGCCATGGGCCTGCACATTGACTACTACGCCTCGTTGAACTCGCCGTGGACGCATCTGGGCGCGGCCCGCATCGAGGCGATGGCCATGGCGCATGGTGCCACGCTGAAGATATGGCCAGTGGATTTCGGCACCATCTTTGCGGGATCGGGCGGCCTGCCGCTGCCGAAGCGGTCGACGCAACGCCAGGCCTATCGGCTGATGGAGCTGAAGCGCTGGCGTGAGCATCTGGGGATTCCGATCAACATCCAGCCGAAGCATTTTCCTTCCAACGAATTGCCGGCCGCGTGCTGCGTGATCGGCCTGCGCGAAACCGGCAACGGGCAGGGCGCGATCAAGCTGGCGCATCGCGTGCTGAAGGCCGTGTGGCAGGATGAGAAGAACGCCGGCGATCCGGCGACACTGGCCGAACTGATTCGCGATGTGGGCCTGGATGCCGATGCGGTGATGAAGCTGGGCAGCGATCCGCGCTGGGCAGAGATGCGGACCCGAGACACGCAGGCGGCGTTGGATCGGGGCGTGTTTGGCGCGCCGAGCTATGTGATCGGCGACGAGATCTTCTGGGGCCAGGATCGTTTGGCGTTCGTCGAACGTCGACTGGCACGCGGCTGACACGATGCGCGTTTTTACCGCTCTGCCGCTGCAACCGTGGCGTGCTGCCGGTCCCGCGGCGCGCGTTGCGGAGGATGCGGGTTTCGACGCGGTGATGACGGTGGAGCTGGGGCATGACCCGTTCACACCGCTGGCGTTCGCCGCGGCCGCGACGCAGCGTGTAGAGCTGACGCCGTCCGTTGCCGTGGCGTTTCCGCGCAGCCCGACCGTGCTGGCGAGCCAGGCCTGGGATCTGCATGCGAATTCCGGCGGCCGTTTCGTGCTGGGGCTGGGCAGCCAGGTGAAGGGGCATAACGAGCGGCGCTTCGGCATCGCCTGGACCGCGCCGGCGCCTCGCATGCGCGATTACGTGCAGGCGTTGCGTGCGATCTGGCACTGTTGGGAAACCCGTGGCCGGCTGAATTTCCAAAGTCCCAGCTATAACCTTACCTTGATGACACCGGATTTCTCTCCGGAGCCGACCGGATTGCCGATGCCGGCGGTGACGCTGGCCGCGGTGGGGGAGGGAATGCTGCGCGTTGCCGGCCAGGTGGGCGATGGGGTGCGGCTGCATCCGCTGTGCTCGCGCCGCTACCTGGAACAGGTCTGCATGCCGCAGATCAGCGAGGGCATGCGCCGCAGTGGCCGCAACCGTCTGAATTTCGACGTGCATGGCGGGGGCTTCATCGCGACCGGTCCGGATGAGGCTTCGGTGCAGGCCGCGATGCAGAAGGTGCGACGGCGCATCGGCTTCTATGGCTCCACGCGCAGCTACCGGCCGATCCTGGCGTTGCATGGGCTGGAAGATCTCAGCGCGACGCTGCATCGCATGTCGGTGGAAGGCCGCTGGGATCAGATGGCGGAGGTGGTGCCGGAAGACGCCGTGCGCATCTTCGCCGCCTGTGGCACCTATGGCGACATCGCCGGTGAAATCGCGCAGCGCTTCGGCGGCGTGGCCGATTCCATCGATCTGCATTTCCCCCCGGATACGCCGGCCGGTCTGCAACGTGAGCTGCTGGCCGATATTCGCCGCATTCCGCACACCTTCGCGGGGTTCGACACGAATTGGAGTGACGCGCGATGACCGCTCCCATGTTCCGCTTCGATCCGGTCGAGCTGCCGCCGGAAGCCGTGGCGATGCGTGGTGAAGTACGCGATTTCCTCAGCCGGCATCAGCATCTGATGGGGTTCTCGCGCGGCGAGTTCAGCCGGGAATTTTCCCGCGCAATGGGCCAGCGTGGCTGGATCGGCATGACCTGGCCGAAGCAGTATGGCGGGCATGAGCGCAGCGCGTTCGAGCGCTATGTGGTGATCGAGGAGATGCTGGTCGCCGGCGCGCCCTTGTCGGCGCACTACACGGGCGATCGGCAGAGCGGCCCGAACATCCTGCGCTTCGGCAGCGAGCAGCAGAAGCAGTTCTTCCTGCCGAAGATCGCTGCCGGGGAGCTGACATTCTGCATCGGCATGAGCGAGCCGAATTCCGGCTCCGACCTGGCGGGCACGCGCACGCGCGCGGTGAAGGTGGACGGCGGCTACCGCATCAACGGCAGCAAGCTGTGGACGTCCAACGCGCATCGCGCCGACTACGCCATCCTGTTCTGCAAGATGGCACAGCAGGGGCAGGAGGAGGTGGATCGCCACGGCGGCGCCACGCAGTTTCTGCTGGACCTGAAATCCCCCGGGCTGGACATCCGCCCGGTGCTCAACCTGTTGGGCGAGCATCATTTCAACGAAATCTTCCTCACCGATGTGTTCGTGCCGGACTGGCTGTTGCTGGGGCAAGGAGGGCAATGGCTGGAACCAGGTCACCAGCGAGCTGTCGTTCGAGCGCAGCGCGCCGGATCGGTTCCTGGTGTTCTTCCAGATGCTGCAGGCGATGCTGCGCATGGCCGGGCCGCATCCGGACAAGGCCACCGCCGCGGCGCTGGGCAAGCTGATCGCGCAGCTTGCCACACTGCGCAGCATGTCGCTGTCGATCGCCGGCATGCTGCATGAGGGGCTGCAGCCGAACAACGAGTCCGCCGTGGTGAAGGACCTGGGCACGCGCTACGAGCAGGACATCCCGGTGATGGCCCGACAGATCTTTCCGACCGAACCCGAGCTGGACGCGGTGGAAGCCTATGTCTCGATGATCGCGCGCACCACGATGAACGCGCCGCGCCTGTCGATCCAGGGCGGCACACGGGAAATCCTGCGCGGCATCATCGCACGCGGGCTGGGGCTGCGGTGATGCGCGGGCCAGCCACGCCCTACCCGTCGTGGCCGAACCTGATCCGGCTTTCCACCCCAGAACGATCGGGCCGCGGCAACCGCGGGCGGTCGGATGGCCCGGTCAGGTTCGGCGACGTCGACCCGCGAGACAACGCAGCAGGCTGAAGGAGCCGCATCATGGCAATCCGCGACGAAACCCGGATGCTGCTGGAAAGCCTGGGGCGGCTGTTCGAGGACAAATGCACCAAACAGGTCATCGATCGCGCGGAAACCGGCGCGTTCGCCGACGAACTCTGGCGAGCGATCAGTGAAACCGGCGTGCCGCTCGCCGCGCTGCCGGAATCCGCCGGCGGCGCGGACGCGGAATGGTCGGATCTCTACGCCGTGCTGCGCGTAGCCGGCCGCCACGCGGCGCCCATTCCGCTCGCGGAAACCATGCTCGCCGGATGGGTGGCTGCCGGTGCCGGCCTGGAGACCACCGATGGGCCGATGACCGTCGGCCCGGTACGCGCCGGCGACACCTTGCAGTTGGCGCGAGACGGCAATGGCTGGCGCCTGTCCGGCACCGCGAGCCGGTTGCCCTACGCCGGCGATGCCGCGCGCATCCTGCTGCTGGTCGACGGACCGGATAGTGAAATGGCGGTGGCACTCGACGGCACGCAGGGCGCCGAACGGATCGCGGGCCGCAACATCGCCGGCGAGCCACGCGACACGCTGCGTTTCGACGGGCTGCGCCTGGCGGCCGACGCCGCCGCACCGGTGCAGGACGGTGTGTCGCGCGCCAGCCTGTATCGCCGCGGCGCCCTGGCGCGCGCCACCATGATGTCCGGTGCGCTGGAACGCGCGATGGATCTCGCGCTGACCTATGCGCAGGAGCGTCAGCAGTTCGGCCGGCCGATCTCGAAATTCCAGGCCGTGCAGCAGAACCTGGCGGTGCTGGCAGGACAGACGGCAGCGGCGGTGGCGGCCGCCAATCTCGGCATCGAGGCATTGGCGAAAAACGACGCCGAGATCGAGGAATTCCGCGTCGCCATCGCGAAGGCCCGCGTCGGAGAAGCCGCAACGCTGGCCTGCGAAATCGCGCATCAGGTGCACGGCGCGATCGGCTTCACCAAGGAATACGCGCTGCAGCTCTCCACCCGCCGCCTGTGGTCCTGGCGCGAGGAGTTCGGTTCCGATCCGGAATGGGCGGCGCGCCTCGGCGGGTTCGTCTGTGCCCGCGGTGCCGACCAACTCTGGCCGAGCTTGACCGCGCTGTAACGCGGCGGGATTCGCAGCGACGCGGTTCCGGTCTAGCATGCCCTCCGCAACTGGGGGGAACCGGTCATGAGCACGACAACGCAGCCCGCGCACAGTCCCTATCTCGCGGTACGTGACGACTGGCTGGCACGCCGCACGGAGCCGGTCCTGGAGCCGGCACTGCCGATCGTCGATCCGCACCACCATCTGTGGGACCGGCCGGGCTGGCGCTACATGCTCGACGACCTGCTGGCCGATACCAATAGCGGGCACAACATCGTCGCGACGGTGTTTGTGCAATGTCGTTCCATGCATCGCGCCGATGGTCCGGAAGCGATGAAGCCGGTCGGCGAGACGGAGTTCGTCAACGGTGTCGCCGCCATGAGCGCATCCGGCGGCTACGGCAAGACGAAGATCTGTGCAGGGATTGTCGGCCACGCCGATCTGCGCCTGGGCGGCGCGGTGCGCGAGGTACTGGAAGCCCACATCCGCGCCGGCGGCGGACGGTTTCGCGGCATCCGCCACATCACCGCCTGGGATGGCGATGCCACGCTGATGAACCCGGCCTATGCGCCACCGCCAGGACTGATGGCCGACCCAGATTTTCGCGCCGGGTTCGCGGCCCTGGCACCGCTCAATCTGAGTTTCGACGCCTGGCTGTACCATCCGCAAATTCCCGATGTCACCGCCCTGGCACAGGCCTTTCCCGGCACGCAAATCTGCCTCAACCATGTCGGTGGACCGCTCGGCATCGGCGTCTACGCCGGCAAACGCGACGAGGTCTTCGCCACCTGGTCGCAATCCATCCGCGCGTTGGCGCAATGCCCCAATGTCGTCGTCAAACTCGGCGGCATGGCCATGCGCATCAACGGTTTCGACTTCCACGAGAAAGCCGATCCGCCGTCCTCGGAAACGCTCGCCGCTGCCTGGAAACCCTATGTGGAGACCTGCATCGAAGCGTTCGGCGCGGCGCGCTGCATGTTCGAGAGCAACTTCCCGGTGGACAAGGGATCCTACGCCTACGCGCCGTTCTGGAACGCCTGCAAGATCCTCGCCCGCGGTGCCAGCGCCGCGGAAAAGTCCGATCTGTTCAGCGGCACCGCGGCGCGGTTCTATCGGCTGGACCTGTGACGATAGGACGCCTTCAATCGGAGTGAAGCCAGCATGCAGTCTTTGAAGATCGGCGACGTCACCATCACCAGCATTATCGAGCGCGATGGTCCGTGGCGCCGGCCGCAGGACATGTTCCCCGCCTATGATGCGGAACTTGGCAAGCGCCATCTCGCGGAACTGGATCCGGTGGTGTACGATCCGGCATCGGACCGGATGGTGATCACCTACCAGACCTTCGTGGTGCGCACGCCGCATCACACGATGCTGGTGGATACCTGCACCGGCGAGGACAAGGGCTATCCGGCACCGATGGATTTCCCCAAGCAGCCCTGGCTCGACGGGTTCCGCGCGGCGGGCCTGAAGTTCGAAGATATCGACTACGTGTTCTGCACCCATCTGCATATCGACCATTGCGGCTGGAACACGGTGCTGCGTGGTGGGCGCTGGGTGCCGACCTTCCCCAAGGCCAAATACGTGTTCCACAAACGCGAATATGCGGCGTGGGAGGAAGCGACGAAGCGGGGCGACAACCCGCCTGGCAATGTCTGGCGCTTCAACTGCGAGCCGGTGGTCCAGGCCGGCCAGGCGCTGCTGGTCGATGACGACTACATGCTGGACGACATGGTGTGGCTGACGCCGACGCCCGGCCACTCGCCGTGTCATTGCTGCGTCAACATCAAATCGGGCGGGCAGCGCGCCGTGGTGACGGGCGACATGATGCATCACGCGCTGCAATGTCGCGAACCCGACTGGTCCACCATCTTCGACTGGGACGCCAAGCAGGCCGCCGCATCCCGTCGCCGCTTCCTGGGCGAGGTGGCCGATACGTCCACGCTGGTCCTGCCGATACACTTCCCCAACCCGACGGTCGGTCGCGTCACCGCGGATGGCGATCGGTTCCGCTACAGCTTCATTCGCTGAGGGCCAATGCCATGCGCACCTACCGCTACGATCACGTGCATCTCCGCAGCCCCGATCCGGATGCGACCGCGCGCTTTTTCGAGACCATGTTCGGTGCGGAAGCGAAGCGTGACGTCTACCCGCCCGGCACGCTGTACCCCGGGAAAATGCGGGTGGTCATGCAACTGGGCGGACAGACCGTGCTGATCGCGCCGACCCATCCCGACGACCCGACCAAGCCCGCGCCGCAATTCCCCTATTACGGGCTGGAGCATATCGGACTGACGGTGGACGATGTCGATGCGGCCTGCGAGGAGCTGCGGCAGAAGGGTGCGGACATCGCGATCGGTCCGCTGACCCGCCAGCCTGGCTCACGCCTCGCATTCATTCGTGGGTCGGAAGGCATCATGGTGGAGCTGGTACAGCGCAGGTAAGCGCATGCCGTCCACACCTGGCGGTGTCGCTGCCGTTCGCTCCGCGGCCAGCGGCGCGGCCCGGATCCGGCGCCTGCGCCTGCCGGGCGTCAAGATAGTCTTAACCCGGCGCTGCCTACCATCGTCCGCAGTCATTGTGATGGGGGCACCTGTGGAGGGCATGACCGATCCGCCGGTCTCGCGTGTGGACCGGAACGGGCGCGGGTTTCGCATCATCCGTCATCCGATGGCACAGGCGGCGGCGCGCGAGTTCTGCAGCGGTTTCGAGGAGGGCACGCTGCGCTTCTTCGACGCGGTATTGCCGCGCTGTGCGCGCATGGTGGATTTCGGTGCCTATATCGGCTTCACCGCCTTGTATGCGGCGAGCTGGGGGGCGGAGGTGTTCGCCTTCGAGCCGAGCCCGACCAATCATGAACTGCTGGCGCGGAACGTGGCGGAGAATCCGGACCTGGCCACGCGGATCCGCCTGTTCCGCCATGGCGTCGGCGATCGCGACGACAGTTTTCCGCTCTATCAGGCTGCTGAAAAAGTCCAGCAACTCCGCAACGAATGAACGAAAAGAATCGCGGCAGCGGTCGCCGCGAATCAATCTTGCGCTCAGCATCGATTTCGCGAGTTATCGTTGCGAGGCCGGGCCCCGAAAATCCTTTTTCAGCAGCCTGCTATGCGAAGGGGATGGCGGATTCCGGCTCCTCGATCTTTCGCGACATCGAGCGCGATGGCATCGTCAGCGCGCGGCAGGATGCGGTGGTGCCGCTGCGCGATGCGGCCGCGGTGCTGCAGGAGATCGGTGTCGATCGGCAGACGCTGATCAAGATGGACATAGAGGGCGCCGAATACCTGGTGTTGCCAGCGATTGCCGCGGTGCTGGCGGAGCAAAAACCCTGGCTGCATGTGTCGTTTCATCCGTTCAACCTGGTGTCGGGGGAGGACGCGTACCGGACCGCGCTGCTGCGGCTGCGCTGCACGATTCAGGCGGCCGAGGTGCTGTCGGTGTATCGCTACATGCATGTGTACTCAGACGGAGGCTGGTGCAGCATCGGGCCATCCGAGCGGATGGATTTCCTGCGGCATTATCTGCTGAGCGCGAAGCCGGTGCCACGGGTGGCCACGCCGCAATATGGGTTCGTGCATGCAGTTGCATTCTCGGACCTGGCCCTCCCGCCGGATGCCTGACATCCCGGTTGAACGGCCCGGGCCCGGCGCCTACGATCCACCGATGGAAGCTCGCGTGGCCCGGCTGGAAGAGGATATGCGCGACGTGAAGGCCACCCTCGGGCGGCTGGAACCGATGATCGTGCGCATGGATGCGACGATAGCGGCGGTTCTGCCGACACTGGCGACGAAGGCCGAACTGGCTGATCTGCGGGGCGAGGTGAAGGCGGAGATCAGCGAGCTGCGGGGCGAAATGCGCAGCGGGCTCGCCGAGAAGCCGAACAAGACCTACATGTGGGGCGTGATCACTGCGCTGATCACGGCGTACGCCGCCGGGCTGGCGGCGCTGGCCATGATCCGCTGAGACTTCACCCCACCCGATACGCCGCGACCGCCTTCTCGTCGAATACCAGCCCAAGCCCCGGTTTGGTCGGCAGCACCAACTGGCCCTTCTCGATTGCCGGCGTCTCCTGGTACAGCTTCAGCATCCAGGGCATGTATTCCACCGTCAGCCCGTTCGGCACCGCGGCGACCAGGTGCAGATGCATCTCCGGCATCACGTGGCTGACCACCGGCAGGTTGAACGCCTCCGCCATGCCGGCGACCTTCATCCACTGCGTCACGCCCCCGACGCGGCACAGGTCGATCATGATGTAGTCGACCGAGCGCGCCTCGATCATCTGGCGGAACGGCGCGATGCCCCACAGGTATTCGCCGCCGGCGATCGGCGTGGTCAGCGCCTGGTTCACCCGCGCCAGGCCCTGGTAGTCGTCGCAGGTGGTGACGTCCTCCAGCCAGAACAGGCCGACATCCTCGCAGCGCTTGCCGATATCGATCGCCTGCTCGACCCGCCAGCGCTGGTTGATGTCGCACATCAGTTTGATGTCGGGGCCGATCGCTTCCCGCACCACGCGCACGCGGCGTACTTCCTCGGCGGGTGACGGATTGCCGGGCAGCGCCATCTGCGTCTTCATCTCGACGAAGCCCTTGTCGACCAGCGTGCGGGCGGCGCGGGCCGCCTGGTCGTCGGTCAGGCCGCGGCGCAGCGAGCCGGAGGCGTAGGTGGCCACCCGGTCACGCAGGCCGCCGAGCAGTTGCCACAGCGGCTGGTTCAGGGCCTTGCCCTTGATGTCCCACAATGCGACGTCGATCGCCGACAAGGCGAGGGTGAAGATGCCGGCCGGGCCGGCGGAATCCCCCGCGGCGAGGCGCAGCTTGCGGATGATCGCCTCGATGCGCAGCGGGTCCTCGCCCACCGTCAGCGCGCCGAGTTCGTCCACCGCCATGCGCAGCGAGCCGGTCATCGCGCCGCCGTAGAAGGTGAGGCCGATGCCCTCGATGCCGGCATCGGTCTGCATGCGCAGGATGACGACGGGGCGCAGCCGGCCGGCTTCCTCCGGCATGTCGGCCAGTGGGTCGTCTTCCGGGATACGCAGGATGTCGGTCTGGATCTTGGTGATTTTCACGCTCGTTCCCCCAGCCTTCTTGCAGGACTGCGGCAACGCTACACGTGGCGGCGGGGCTTGGTAAGCCGGGCGCTGGTCTGTGCGACAGATCCGCGCTGGTGCCGAAATGGAATTGCCTCCAACCGGCCGGGTGGCGACGGCGGAAAATCAATTGCGTACGCCGAACAGACGCCAGCCGATCAATTCACAGCCTCAACAGCCCCGATACCTGCTGCGCGCCATCCGGGGCGTGGCCCGCGGGATCAGGCGCGGAATTCGAGCTCCGCCGCGTCTAGGCATTGCCGCACATAGGGTGCGAAGGATCGTGCGACCTCGATATGGAAGGCGTCGGGTTCGATGCGCCACAGCACGATCTCGGCTTTTCCGAGCAGCGTGCGCGTGCACATGCCGACCGGGAAGGCGCGGATGTCGAGGTCCAGGGCGCAGAACGCGTTCAGGCAGATGGCGGCGTGCGAGGCTGCGAATTGCAGGCTGACGGTGCGGCTGGAGACGTCGACGATGCTGGCCGGGATATCGCCCAGTGTGGTGCGGACGCGTGGCGCGAGGTCGGTGTCCTCGGGCGGCGCGAACACCAGCCACTCGTCGGGACCAAGCCATAGCGAGGCGCGATCGCGTCCGGTGGTGGAACGACAAGGCGCGGTGCCGAGCAGCACGCCCAGCGCCGGGCCGATTGCCGAGGCGGCCTGGGTGTCGGCGCGGATCGACAGGCGGGTGACGGCGGGGAGTTCGACGATGGTGGAGGGGGACGAATTTTCCGCCGTGCGGAGGGAGGGAGGAGGTGGCGAGAGTTCCGGACGCGGGCTGCCAGCCGAACCCCCGCCCCGACGCTGCCGCGCGAGGGGGGAGGGAGGGGCGAGTTTTGTGGCGTCACGGAACGTGGGTTTCGTTACAGTTACCGCGATGGCGCCGCGTGGCACCGGGCCCCGTGGCATCGGTACGTGCAGCGTCTGTCCAATGCGCGCGCGCCCGCCTTCCACCAGCGCCAGCGCGATGGAGCGTTGCAGTGTCTCGCTCCAATACGCCGAGGTGACATGTCCCAGGCTGGGTATTGGCATCGGCGCCTGCGCGTCCGCCACCAGCTGTGCGCCTTCTTCCAGCACCGTCGCGGGATCCCGGGTGAGCAGCCCTACCAGGTGCTTGCGGTCGCCGCGCAGCATGTCGGGCAGGGTCAGGGAACGCCGGCCGACGAAATCGCGTTTCGTGCTGCTGACCGCCCAGCTCATGCCGAGGTCGTGCGGAGCAACCGTGCCGTCGGTCTCCTGTCCGACGATGATGAAGCCCATTTCGGCGCGCAGCACATGCATCGCGTCGGTGCCGTACGGCGTGATGCCGACCGGTTCGCCGGCTGCCATTATTACGTCCCATACCTGCGCGGCATGCTGTGCTGGCACGTTGATCTCGAACCCTGGTTCGCCGGTGAAGCTGACGCTGAACAGGCGCGCCGCGACACCGCAGATGCGGCCTTCGCGCACGCTCAGCGGCGGCATGGCCGCCAGGTCTATGGCCGTGGTCAGCGGCGCCAGCACGTCGCGCGCACGCGGGCCTTGCAGTGCGATCACCGCCCAATGTTCGGTGGCGGAGGTAAGCCAGACGCGCAGGCTGGAAAATTCGGTCTGCAGATAGTCTTCCATGTGGTGCAGCACCGCGGCGGCGCCACCGGTCGTGGTGGTGATATGGAACCGATCATGCGCCAATCGCGCGACCACACCATCATCGAACACGAATCCGGTCTCGCGCAGCAACAGCCCGTAGCGGCAGCGACCCGGTGCCAGTGTTGCGATGTTTCCGGTGTACATGCGGTCGAGAAACACCGCGGCATCCGGGCCGACCACTTCGATTTTGCCGAGCGTTCCGGCATCCAGAATGCCGAGTGATGTACGCACGGCGCGACATTCGCGTGTCACCGCCTGCGCAATTGACTCTTCACCCCGCGGAAAGCAGCGTGCTCGTCGCCAGGTTCCGACATTCTCGAACACCGCGCCATGGCGTTCCGCCCAGGCGTGCAGCGGTGCGTCGCGTTGCGGTTCGAACATCGCGCCGCGTGCGGCACCGGCGAAGGCGCCGAAGGTGACCGGCGTATAGGGCATGCGAAAGCTGGTGTGTCCCACTGCGGGGACTGGTCGCGCCACGAGCTGCGCGATGACGGAGAGGGCATTGATGTTGGAGGTCTTGCCCTGGTCGGTCGCCATGCCGGTGGTGGTGTAGCGCTTCACATGCTCGATCGCGCGGAAGCCTTCGCGTGCAGCGATATGCAGGTCCTTGGTGGTGACGTCGTTCTGCAGATCGACGAAGGCCTTCGGATGCGGCGGTGTGCTGTCGTCGTCGCCCCCACCATGTTCCACGTCGTTGTGTTCCGCCCCGTCACGAGCGTGCCCGTCCTGTCCCACCTCGTCAGGTGCGTGCCCGTCACGTCCGTGCCCGTCACGCCCGAGCCCGTCACGCCCGTGCCCGTCACGTACCACCTCGTCATGGCCGGGCCTGACCCGGCCATCTGCCCCCGCTCGTGCGGGCGGTCGCGCTGCAAGCGTCCCGATCGTTCCGGGGTAGATGGCGGGGTCAGGCCCGGCCATGACGGGCGAAGAGCGTTGCGTCCCCCCGCCGGCGCCGGCGCGTGCGGCATCTTCTCCGGCCGCGTAGCCGGCGTTGAGACACGCGGTCAAGTCGAACACGCCCGCGCATCCGCCGGCGGATCGTTCGTTGGCGGCGGATTGGCCAGGCAGGAACGCGCCGAGCGCCGGGTCGAATCGCAGCCTGCCGCGGGATTGCGAGAACAGATGCACCGACGGCGTCCAGCCGCCACACATCAGCACCGTGTCGCAGGGGATCGGTGTCGGTCGGCCGGACAGATGCACCTCGCGCACCCGCATGCGGCCGGACGTGCCGACGATCGTGCTGCCCGGGTGCACGACGATGTCGGCGTCGCGTACCGCCTCGTGCAGCGGACCCTCGGCCTCGGGCCGCGTATCGGCGATCGCAGCGATGCTGACACCGGCTGCATGCAATGTGAGCGCTGTGCGATAGGCGCTGTCATCCCGCGTCGCGATCACCGCGTGCGCGCCCAATTTCACGCCGTAGCGGGACAGGTAGATCCGGGCGGCGTCGGCCAGCATCACGCCGGGACGATCGTTGTGCGGGAACACCAACGGGCGCTCGATCGCACCGGTGGCGATCACCACTTCGCGGGCGCGCACCTGCCAGAGGCGTTCGCGCGGCAGGCGTGCGTCGGGCATGGCGAGATGGTCGGTGACGCGTTCCGCGAGGCCGATCAGGTTGTCGGGAAACCAGCCGAAGGCGGTGGTGCGCGGCAGCAGTGTCACGTCGCCGGCGAGGAGCGTGGCGAGCGTGGCGGTCAGCCAGTTCGCGGCGGGTGTGTCGTCGATCGTGGTGGTGGTTTCCGCCAGCAATGAACCGCCGAATTCCGCCTGCTCGTCGCACAGGATGACGCGCCCACCGGTTGCGGAGGCGGCCAGTGCCGCGGCCAATCCGGCAGGGCCGGCGCCAATCACCAATACATCGCAATGCGCGTGGCGATGCAGATAGCGATCCGGATCGGGCTGTGTCGGCGCGCGTCCCAGTCCGGCCGCGGCGCGGAGCGCGGGTTCGTACAGCCTCGCCCAGAACGCGCGCGGCCACATGAAGGTCTTGTAGTAGAATCCCGCACCCAACAGCGGCGACATCGCGTCGGCCACGGCACCGATGTCGAATGCCAGCGACGGAAACCGGTTCTGGCTACGCGCCTGCAGGCCGTCGTACAGTTCCACCTGCGTGGCGCGCAGGTTCGGCGTGATGCGCCCGCCGCCGCGGTTGATGGTGACGAGTGCGTTGGGTTCCTCGGCGCCGGCGGAGAGGATGCCGCGCGGACGGTGGTATTTGAACGAGCGCCCGACCAGGTGCACGTCGTTCGCCAGCAGCGCCGAGGCGAGCGTGTCGCCTTCGTAGCCCGTCAGCGGCCGCCCGTCGAAGCGGAACCCGATCGGCCGGTCGCGGCGAATGCGTCCGCCGGATTGGGTGCGGAACGGTTGGTTCATCGGTCCGGTCGCGCCTGGCCGGGCTTGTAGCTGGCCGCAATGCGGTCGCTCACGGTATCGCGCAGGACATTGAAGAAGCGCCCGCAGCCGTGGCTGTGCCGCCAGCGTTCCGCATGTGTGCCCTTCGGATTGCTGCGCAGATACAGAAAGCCCGTCCAGGTCGCATCGTCGAGCGACGCAGGATCCAGCGGGCGGGCGATATGCGCTTCGCCGCCGTAATGGAATTCGTTCTCCGGCCGCGCACCGCACCAGGGGCAGGGGATCAGCAGCATCAGTGCGCCACCGCGGCCGCGGCCGCTTCATCGACCATGCGATTGGTGCGGAACCGGTCCAGCGCGAACGGCGCTGCGATCGGATGCGGCGCATCGCGCGCGATGGTGGCGGCGAAGACATGGCCGGAGCCAGGTGTGGCCTTGAACCCGCCGGTGCCCCAGCCACAATTCACGAACAGTCCGGGGATGGGCGTCAGCCCGATGATAGGAGAACGATCTGGTGTAACATCGACAATGCCACCCCAGTTGCGCAGCATGCGCAGGCGGCGGAAGGTCGGGAACAGCTCGCAGATCGCCTCCAGCGTGTGCGCCGGGATGTGCAGCCCGCCGGCCTGGCTGTACGAGATATAGGCGTCGGTGCCGGCGCCGATCACCAACTCGCCCTTGTCGGACTGGGAAATATAGGCGTGGATCGCGTTGGACATCACCACGCAGGGCATCACCGGCTTGATCGGCTCGCTGACCAGGGCCTGCAACGGATAGCTCTCCAGCGGCAGGCGCAGCCCGGCCATGCCCATCACCACGCTGGTATGACCCGCCGCCACCACCGCGATCTTGCGCGCGGCGATCGGTCCACGCGTGGTCTCCACGCCGGTCACCGCGCCGGAGCCGTCGCGGCGGATTGCGGTGACCTCGCAGGTCTGGATGATGTCGACGCCCAGCGCGCTGGCACTGCGGGCGTAACCCCAGGCGACCGCGTCGTGCCGCGCCACGCCGCCGCGCCGCTGCAACGCGCCACCCAGTACCGGATAGCGCAGGTCGGCGGAAATTGTCAGCGGCGGACAGAAGCGTTGCGCCTGTTGCGGGGTCAGCCATTCATTGTCGATGCCGGCCAGCCGGTTGGCGTGCACGTGGCGGCGGAACACCTGTACTTCGTGCTCGTTATGCGCCAGCATCAGCACGCCGCGCGGCGAGTACATCACATTGTAATTCAGCTCCTGCGCCAGCGTCTCCCACAGTTTCAGCGCGTGCTCGTACAGTGCCTCGCTGGCCGGCCATAAATAATTGGAGCGGATGATCGTGGTGTTGCGCCCGGTGTTGCCGCCACCGAGCCAGCCGCGTTCCAGCACGGCAACGTTGCGAATGCCGAATTCGCTGGCCAGGTAATAGGCGGTCGCCAGGCCGTGCCCGCCGGCGCCGACGATCACCACGTCATAGGCGGGCTGCGGCTCCGGCGAACGCCATTGTTCCGGCCACGCATTGCCGTTGGCGGCCTGGCGCAGCAGCGTCAGGAGGGAGAATTTCACGGGCATCTCGGTTGCAAGGGGCGCGGAGTTTTGCCGCTGTGGCGCGGGGGTGCAAGCCGACCTCCGACAGCCGACCTCTGGCACGGGTGGCTCGCGAACACTTGACCCGGCCGCCGATGCACGATTGATCTGGCGCCCGAGAACGGCTGGCATGGCGACAGCGTGGGGGAAGCGAGATGGCGGAGTATGATTACATCATCGTGGGAGCCGGTTCGGCCGGATGCGTGCTGGCCAATCGGCTGACCGAGGACGGGCGCAGCAAGGTGCTGCTGCTGGAAGCCGGCCCCAAGGATGATTCGATGTGGATCAACATCCCGGCGGGCTTCACCAAGCTGCTCAACAGCGATGTCTATAACTGGAATTTCGCAACTGAGCCGGAAGAGAACGTGCGCGGCCGGTCGATCCCGATTCCGCGCGGGCGGACGCTGGGCGGGTCCAGCTCGATCAACGGCATGCTGTACGTGCGCGGCAATCCGCTCGACTACAATACCTGGGCGCAGTTCGGCAATCGCGGCTGGTCGTACGAGTCGGTGCTGCCGTATTTCCGCAAGTCGGAGCACTTCGAGGGCAACGGCGACGCCAGCCGCGGTCGCGGCGGCGCGCTGAACGTTGCGCATATGCGGGAACGCGCCGAACTGCTGGATGCCTTCATCGATGCGGCGGTGGCGGAAGGCTGGCCGCGCAATCCGGACTACAACAACGGCAAGCAGGAAGGCTTCAACTACTACCAGGTGACGCAGAAAGATGGGCGTCGCTGGTCCACCGCGCGCGGCTTCCTGGACCCGGCGCGCAGCCGTCCCAACCTGCACGTTGAAACCGACGCGCATGTCACGCGCATCCTGCTGGACGGCAAGCGCGCGGTGGGTGTCGCGTTCCGGCAGCGCGGCCAGGCGCGGGAGGTGCGCTGCGGCGTGGAGGTCATTCTGTCCGCCGGCGCGGTGAAGTCGCCGCATATCCTCGAGCTGTCCGGCATCGGTCAGCCGGAGCTGCTGCAGTCCCTCGGCATCGAGGTGAAGCACGAGCTGCGCGGCGTCGGGGAGAACTACCGCGACCATTTCGCGCCGCGGATGAACTGGCGGGTGAACCAGCCGATCACGCTGAACGAGCAGAGCCGCGGTGTCGCGCTGCTGAAGGAGATCGCGAAATACTATACGCAGCGCCGCGGCATGCTGACCTACACGGCCGGCATCGTGTACGGCTTCGTGAAGACGCGGCCGGAGCTGGAAGAATGCGATGTGCAGTATCACTTCGCCCATGCCAGCTATTCCACCGCGGCAACCCGTGTCCTCGACAAGGAGCCCGGCATGACGCTGACGGTGTATCAGTGCCGGCCGGAATCGAAAGGCTCGATCCACGCGAAATCGGCGGATGCGTTTGCGGCGCCGGCGATCCGGCCCAACTTCCTGTCCGAGGCGCTGGACCGTGAGACTGTCGTTGCCGGCATCCGAAATCGGCCGCCGCATCATCAACAATCCGGCGATCTCGGGATATGTATCGTTCGAGATGAATCCGGGCCCGCAATATGACAGTGATGCGGATCTGCTGGAGTTCGCGCGGCTGAATGGCCAGACGACCTATCACGTGGTGGGGACCTGCAAGATGGGACAGGACCCGATGGCGGTGGTGGACGATGAGCTGCGGCTGTACGGCATCGCCGGGCTGCGCGTGGTGGACGCTTCCATCATGCCGACGATGGTTTCCGGCAATACCAATGCTGCGGTGATCATGATTGCGGAGAAGGGGGCCGATATGATCAAGGCGGCGGCGAAGCAACCGCTGCGCGCTGCGGCGTAGGCAAGCGTCGGGGCGTTGCCCCGAACCCCACCAGGAGGCGTCGCCTCCTGGGCCTCCAGCAAAGGCACAGCCTTTGCGATCGGATTCGATTTGGGGTGGGAGGGGGCGTGACGGCCTCGGACCAACCCGCCACCACGACCGGCCCCCACCCCACCCCAAACAGGGTCGGTTCCAAGGGCCGGACCCTTGGCGGGGATGCAAGGGGCAGCGCCCCTTGCTGGGGGTTCGGGGGCAACGCCCCCGACGCTTGCAACCCATAAAATCCCCAACAAAGCGTTAACGGACTATTATCCTAGCTCCGCTACAGTGTCCGGGCCATTTCAGCCAGGAACGTCCACGCATGTCCCTCCCGTCCACCATCCCCGACACGCCCGCCCTCAACACGCTGGATCGCGGCGTCGCGCAGGAGCTGCTGCACGACGCGCTCGAAGCCATCGGCTCGCCGGACGAGGGCAGCGAACCGCAGCGCGCCGCCCGCTACCGTTCGGCCATGCTGATGCTCGAAGCCCTGAAGCCGCGCGACGCGCTGGAGGCGATGATCGCCGTGCAGGTGGTCGGCAACCATTTCGCGGCGCTGACCTGCCTGCGCGGCGCGACCGGCTGTGTCACCGCCAGCGTGGAGGCTGCCCGCCTGCGCGCCAGCGCCATCAGCCTGCAGCGGGGCCTGGTCACCATGGTGACCACGCTCGATCGCCGGCACGCCGAACCACGCCCGGCCGCACGCACGTCCCGCACCCGGGCGGAGCCGGCACCGGACAATGTCGACTGCGCGGTCATGGACCTGCCCGAATCCGCGCCGGATCCCGCGCTGCCTCCGCTCAACCCGGTGTTGCGGGAGCGGCCGCCGGTCTCCGCGCCCGCCGGCAGCGGATTGGCGCCGCGGCCCCACACGCCCGCGCCGCTGGCGCCGTTCTGGGAGACGCTCACGCCCGCGCAGCGCCGGGAACGCTACGGCTACAAGGTGCCGGACAGCTTCCTGCGCTCCGCCCCCGAGCAGGTCTTGCGCGATGTCGGCCTGGTCCGTCCGGTCGACCCGGCCGATCCCGACGACGCGCCGCCGCCGCCGCCACCGATGGCGAATTGAGCCGCGCAGCAAACCCGCTGGCAATAAGGACGCATCCGATGTTCACCGGCCTGGACGAGCCGCCTCCGGCGGAACCGTTCGACATTTTTCAGCCGCACGGTCCGATCGATCCGATCTTTATCGAGCGGCTGCTCGAGGCGCTGCACCCGACGCAGCCGGACTACGTTGCCGCGTCACCCGATCGGCAGGCGGATTTGCGCCTGGTCACCATGCACGGCCTGGCGGCGTTTCATCCCACCGATGCGGCGCAGGCGATGCTGGCGGCGCAGCTGGTCGCACTGCATCCTCATGTGCTGGACAGTCTGCGTTGTGCCGCCGCGCCGGAGGCGACCGAGGCCAACGCGATGCGCCATCGCGGTCGCGCCGCGACGCTGAGCCGCTGCGCTCTGGCCACGCTGCGCACCCTGCTGCGCCTGCAGGGGCCCGCACGCCGCGCGGCGGCGCGGCAGGCCGAACCGGCGGGGTATGTGTTCACCGACATCTCGGTTCCCGCTTCGGAGGGTTTTCCGGACACATGGCAGGGTGACGCGACGCTGGCCGCAACGGACCGCAGCACCGGCTTCGGCGTCGTGGGGGCGGTGGCGGATGGCGACGGGTGCGGCTTTCCCGCCTTCGCACGATCCGCCGCCGGCGCGCGGAACCGGGCTGATGCTGCCGACCACAACGGCGAGGCCGCGGCGGCATGCGGCGGCGATAACTGGGTCAGTGGGGCAGCGAAGATTTGGGGGGCAGGGACGGTCTGGGGGGCAGGGACGATCTGGCAGGACAACCATCCCGCGCCGGCGATCGGCTCGCCGGACTTGCTTCCGCTTTACGACCAGGGCAGCGCGATCGAGCAGGGCGGCGGGTTGCCGACCCCGCGCGACAGCGACCCCGGACAGGGCGGTGCGCCAGCGGATGGTGATCACCCAGCCGATGACCGGTCGCCGTGGCGCGGGGAAAACCGCATGCACCGTGAGACTCCGCCATCTCGTCCCCGGAGGTGGCCGCCCGGCACCATGGAGCAATGGAGCGAGTCCTCTCTGTTGTGACCGTACCCACCGCGGCACCTGGGCGTCCTGCCCGCTCGCCTGCGATGGTGTTGCCGGACACCACACCGCGCTCGCAGCCGGTTGCCGGAGTGTATGTGCCGGTGTGTATCCGGTGACGCGCGGGGAGGTCCGCCGGCCGCGGCGCGGCCCGTGGGGTGGCCTGGGATGCGGCCCGGGGCGCGCGGACCCCGCGTGAGCGGGTGGCCGACCCGGGCATGACGCGGCCCACCAGGGGCCGGATTTCCGGTCGGGCGCGGCACCGCTGCGCCCGGTCGCCGCGTCGGGTCGGCGATCCGACCTAATCCTTGGTGGTGTCGAACCCCCACGCCTTCTCCAGCGCCTCGCGTTCGGCGCGCAGGCTGGCGGCCCGCGACTGGGCCAGCACCTCCAGCACCAGCCGCGAGGCGAGCGGCGCCAGCTCCGCCAGCAACCAGCCGGCGGCGGCGGCACTCCAGGCGGTGCCGACCACCTGCAGATCGCCCAGCAGTGCCACGGCGGTTGCGACGCCCTGGCCGTTGCTCCACAGGGCGTAGAGCGGTTGCACGCAGGCGGCCAGGCCGCACAGCAGCACGCTGCGCGCCACCGGCCGACCCGGCTCACGATCCAATACCAGGGCGAGCAGCCCGGGTCCCAGCAGTACGCCGAGCAGCAGGGCGGAGCCGGTGGCGAGCGCCACCACCGCGCCGCAGGCCAGGCCCTGCAGCCAGACCAGCGAATGCTGCCGATGCACCGCCCTAGCCATGGCGAGTCCGCTGATGCGGCGGAGCGCGGCGCGGCATCAGCTCAGCACCGTGATCGCCAGCACGGTCGCCAATGCGGTCAGCCCGATCGCGGCGGCCAGTTCCTGGCCAAACCGCAGCGCGAGATTGCTGCGTTCCTGGCTGCCGCCGGTGATGCGCGCGAGTTCGGCATCGACCCGTGCCAGCTCGACGGCGGCGGCCAGGGCGGCGCGCGCGTCCAGACCGCGGCCGACCGGGTCCTGCAGCAGCGCCAGCATCGGCGCCAGCAATCCGCCTTGCGCCAGCGCGTGCAGCCGCTCGGTGAGTTCCATCCGCCGCGGCCGGTTGTGCCACTCGGCGATCAGCGGGGCCGCCTGTTCCTCGGTCCATGCCGCCAGCGCCGGCAGCGGGCCGGGATGCAACCGGGTCTGCATCTGCGACAGCAGGCGCAGTGCGGCCATCTCCGGTCCGTCCGGCTTCGATACCTTCAGTGCGTTGATCTCGGCGTCCAGGCCGCGTTCAGCCCGGGCGGCGATGAAGGCGGCCACCTGGGTGTCGAACGGCCGCTGCTTCGGGTCGGCGGCGATGGTCGCCTCCAGCGCCGGCAGCAGGTCGGCCAGGCGACCAACCCAACTGGTCCCCATCAGCGCGCTGAGGCAGGGCAGCATCGGGTTCATCCCGTAGAGCAGCCGCGGCAATCCTCCGACCGGTCCCGGCATCTGCAGCCAGCTTCGCTGCTGGCGGGCCTCCATGCGGAGCATCGGGAAATCGCAGCGGTCCGGCCGGATCATCGCCCACAGCGAGGTGGCCTCGATCGCCACCAGCTCCTCCAGCCGGCTGGTGACGTCCGGGTTCACCCCTTGCGCGGCGGCCAGCGCGGTGCCCAGCCCGTCCGGCCACAGGCTGATGCCGCGCCAGCACAGCGGGGCGAGCGGGTCGAGCGTGGACACCGCCCGCATCGTCATGATGACGTCGGAGCGGGCTTCCTCGGTGACATCGGTCAGCCGGTGGCGCACCAGGTCCTCGATCCGGGTGGCGACGCCGGCATCGCCCACCTCCCGCCGCAGCCACAGCACGGCGGTGCTGCTGCGCAACGCGTGCATTCCCTGTTCCGGCTCGCTGGCGATGGCGTGGGCGAGGGTGCGCACGTCCCAGGCCAGCGTGCCGGCGATGGCGAGCGGGCGCTGGGCGTGGCGCGGCGGCCTGGCGGCGACCCGGCGCCCGCGGGCCACGGCCGGGTCCAGCAGCAGGGTCGGCGTGGGGCGATGGTCCGGGTCCTCGGCCAGCATGCCGCGCACCAGGTCGGCGATGATCGGCGGCAGGCGTTCGTCGCCCGCCAGCGCACCGTAGCTGCCCAGCTCCAGCTTGCGCCGCACCACCGCGACGTCGTCCAGTCCGGCGAGCGGCTGCCGGCCGAGCGCCAGGATGAGGAGCACGACGCCGAGGGCGTAGACATCGTCGGCGATGCTGCCGGCGCCGCGGCCGGCGGGCAGGCACATCGCACTGTAGGGCGGCTCGAATGCGGCGGGCTGGTGCATCGCCGCGGGCGCGGCCCAGGCCTGGCCGAGCACGACGGGATGGCCGGGTGCCGCCTGGAAGATGTTGTTCAGCCGGATGGCGCGGTGCGTGATGCCGACAGTCTGCAGATGCTCCAGCACCAGGGCGACGGGGCGCAGCAACTGCTCGACCAGCGCCTGTTCCGGCCAGGGGCGCAGCTGGGCGGCCAGGGGCGGGCCCGGCGGGGCCTGGCAGACCACGTAGAAGCCGTGCTGCGCCTGCAATGCGGGGCCGATGCCATAGCCCAGCGGGCTGAGCAGCCCGTCGATCGGGCGGGTGAGGGATTGCAGCGGATGCAGCCGTGGCGGCGCCTGTTTGTGCACCTGGACCGCCATCAGGCGGGCGTCGCCAGTGGAACGATCGCTGGCGGCGAACGCCATCTGCCCGCCGCCGGCGGCCGGCAGCGGGGCGGCGAGGTCCACGGCGTAGCGTCCGCCGATGAGGTCTTCGGGTTTGGCCATGCCCGGGCATGCTGCGCCGGAATGGTTAAGCAGAGGTTCGCGGCCCGTGCCAGGTGGGAACGCCGGTGGTGGGACGGAGCAAGCATCGGGGCGTTGCCCCGAACCCCACCAGGGGGCTTTGCCCCCTTGTATCTCTCCCGCGCTCCCGTCCCGTGGTAGAATTGCGGTGTCGGGTGCGGATGGAACCCCGTTGCCTCCTGGGGCGAGCGAGCCCGTGGTCCAGCGCGGGGTGCCATCCGCGACGTCATCCCTGAGCCCGAACAGTCGCCCGGGCCGCTCGTCGAGCCCGCATCAGCAAGGACGGGATCCCATGGATGCGACACACTCCGCTGCGTGCTTCGTCGGCATCGATGTCGGCAAGGCGCATATCGACGTTTTCGTTCACCCGTCCGGCGCAGCGTTTCGCCTGAACCGCGATGCGGCGGGCCTCGACGATCTGCTGGTGCGGCTGCGACCGTGCGCGCCGACCTTGATCGTGCTGGAAGCGACCGGCGGCTTCGAGCGGGTCGTGACGGCGGCGCTGTGGGGTGCCGGCCTGCCGGTGGCGGTGGTCAACCCGCGGCAGATCCGCGATTTCGCCCGCGCGAGCGGTTGTCTGGCCAAGACCGATCGGTTGGATCCGCGGGTCATTGCCGGTTTCGCTGCGGCGATCCGACCGGAACAACGGCCGCAACCGGACGCGGCGGCGTGTGAGCTGGCGGACCTGGTCGCGCGCCGGCGTCAACTGGTGGAGATGATCAGCACCGAGACGATGCGCTCGCAGCAGGCAAGGCTTGCGGCGGTCCGCCGCCAGTTGGCGGCGCATCTGGCGTGGCTGAACAAGGCGTTGAGCCAGCTCGACGCCGATCTGGACGCCGCGGTGCGGGCGAGCCCGGCGTGGTGCGAGCGGGCGGCGCTGCTGCTGTCGGTGCCCGGTGTCGGCGCTGCCACCACCCGGACGCTGCTGGCGGATTTGCCTGAACTGGGCAGCCTCGACCGGCGTCGCATCGCCGCGCTGGTGGGTGTCGCTCCGGTTGCGCATGACAGTGGTCAGCACCATGGCACGCGGCATATCCGCGGCGGGCGCGGCGCGGTGCGAGCGGCGCTCTACATGGCCGCCTGGATCGGCAGCCGATGGAACCCGGTGCTGAAGGAGACGTACCAGCGCCTTCGGGCGGCCGGCAAGCCGCGCAAGGTGGCTCTGGTTGCGTGCATGCGACGCTTGCTGACGATCCTCAACGCGATGGTGCGGAACAACACGCCATGGCGCGCCGCGTGAAGGACGCTGTCGTGCCGACTGAAGCCAGGCCTGGGGCGGGCGGCGTCGGGTCAAGACCGAAGTCGCCGCAGGCGATGGCGCGCAGCGTCAGTCTTGAGGCGACGCCGCCCGCGCCGGACAATGAAAAGGCGACACGACGCTTGACAACCAAGACAGTCGCTGGACCTCCAGCAAAGGCTCGCCTTTGCAATCACATACTGTTTGGGTTGGGGAGGGGGCGTGGCGGTCTCGGACCATCCGGCCATCTCGGAACGGCCCCCTCCCCACCCCAAAGGGAGTTGGTTCCAAGGGCCGGGCCCTTGGCGGGGATGCAAGGGGCAGCGCCCCTTGCCGGGGGTTCGGGGGCAACCGCCCCCGACGCTTACTGCCCCCAGCAGCGCAGCCGCACACCGCGCCATGCTGCGCCGCACCAGCTTGCCGCGTCGCAGCCAATCCGCTAGTGAAACCCGCCTTCCGCCTCGCCGCCGCCAGCGGTCGGGGCTATGCCCACTCCACCGCCGCGGCTCCGGCCGGGCGCTTTCGGCAAGGACACCAGCCATGGCCCGCAACAAAATCGCCCTGATCGGCGCCGGCAATATCGGCGGCACGCTCGCCCATTTGATCGGCCTGAAGGAACTGGGCGACGTCGTCCTGTTCGACGTGTTCGGCGGCGTGGCAGCCGGCAAGGCGCTCGACATCATGCAGTCCGGCCCGGTGGACGGCTTCGACTCGCTGATGACCGGTGGCTCCGACTATGCCGCCATCAAGGGCGCCGATGTTGTCATCGTCACCGCCGGCTTCCCGCGCACCCCCGGCATGTCGCGCGACGACCTGATCGGCAAGAACGCCGGCGTCATCGCGCAGGTCGCCGAGGGGATCAAAACCAACTGCCCGGACGCCTTCGTCATCTGCATCACCAACCCGTTGGATGCGATGGTGTGGGTCATGCAGCAGAAGTCCGGCCTGCCGACCAACAAGGTGGTGGGCATGGCCGGCGTGCTCGACAGCTCCCGCTTCCGGCTGTTCCTGGCCCAGGAATTCGGCGTCTCGGTCGAAGACGTCACCGCCTTCGTGCTCGGCGGCCACGGCGACAGCATGGTGCCGCTGACCCGCTACTCCACCGTCGCCGGCATCCCGGTGCCCGACCTGGTGAAGATGGGCTGGAGCACGCAGGCGAAGATCGACGCCATCGTCGCCCGCACCGCCAATGGCGGCGGCGAGATCGTGAAGCTGCTGGAGCGTGGCAGCGCCTTCTACGCGCCGGCCGCGTCCGCCGTCGCGATGGCGGAAAGCTACCTGAAGGACAAGAAGCGCGTGCTGCCGTGCGCCGCCTATCTGAACGGCCAATATGGCATCAAGGACCTGTATGTCGGCGTCCCCGTGGTGATCGGCGTCGGCGGCATCGAGCGGGTGGTCGAGATCGAGCTGAATGCCGAGGAGAAGGCGGCGTTCGACAAATCCTGCGGCACGGTGCGGGAGCTGATCGAGGCGGCGCAGAAGCTCATCGGCTAAGCCCATGAATATCCACGAATACCAGGCCAAGGAGCTGCTCAAGGGCTATGGGGTCGCGGTGCCGAAGGGCGTGGTCGCCTGGACGGCGGATGAGGCGGTCGAGGGGGCAAAGCAGCTCGCCGGCCCGGTGAACGTGGTGAAGGCGCAGATCCATGCCGGCGGCCGTGGCGCCGGAAGCTTCGCCGACGATCCCGAAGGCAAGGGCGGCGTGCGGGTCTGCCGCTCGCCGGAGGACGTGCATGCGGCGGCGGAGGCGATGATCGGCCACACGCTGGTCACCAAGCAGACCGGTCCGGCCGGCCGCACCGTGCATCGCGTCTATGTCGAGGCCGGCTGCGACATCGCCCGCGAGCTGTACCTGTCCGTGCTGGTGGACCGCGACGCCGGCCGCATCACCCTGGTCGCCTCGCAGGATGGCGGCATGGAGATCGAGGAGGTCGCCGCCCATCATCCCGAGCGGATCCTGCGCGTCGTGATCGATCCGGTCTCCGGCATCGCTGGCTTCCATGCCCGCCGCCTGGCCCAGGGGCTGGGACTGCAAGGCAGGCAGGTCGCCGCGTTCACCCGCTTCGTCACCGCGATCTATGCGGCGTTCACCGGACTCGACTGCGCGATCCTGGAGATCAACCCGCTGGTGGTGACCGGCGACGGCGACATCGTCGCGCTGGATGCCAAGATCAGCTTCGACGACAATGCGCTGTTCCGCCATCCCGAGCTGGAGAAGTTGCGGGACGAGGCGGAGGAAGACCCGAAGGAGCTGGAGGCCGAGAAATACGGCCTGAACTACGTGGCGCTGGACGGCAATATCGGCTGCATGGTGAACGGCGCCGGCCTCGCCATGGCGACCATGGACATCATCAAGCTGTTCGGCATGGCGCCGGCGAACTTCCTGGATGTCGGCGGCGGCGCCACCAAGGAAAAGGTCACCGCGGCGTTCAAGATCATCCTGTCGGACCCGAATGTCGAAGGCATCCTGGTCAACATCTTCGGCGGCATCATGCGCTGCGACGTGATCGCCGACGGCGTGGTCTCGGCCGCGCGGGAGGTGCAGCTCTCGGTGCCGCTGGTGGTGCGGCTGGAAGGCACCAACGTGGATCTGGGCAAGGACATCCTGGCCAAGTCCAACCTGCCGATTATCGCCGCGGACAACCTGGCGGACGCGGCGGGCAAGATCGTCAAGGCCGTGCAGGAGGCCGCGTAATGGCAATCCTGGTCGACGCCGACACCACCGTCATCACCCAGGGTTTCACCGGTGCCCAGGGCACGTTCCACAGCGAGCAGGCGATCGCCTACGGCACCAAGGTGGTCGGCGGCGTCACCCCCGGGAAGGGCGGCACCACTCATCTGGACCTGCCGGTGTTCGACACGGTGAGGGAGGCGCGGGAGAAGACCGGCGCCGTCGCCACCGCGATCTATGTGCCGCCGCCCTTCGCCGCCGAGGCGATCCTGGAAGCGATCGACGCCGAATTCCCGCTGATCGTCTGCATCACCGACGGCATCCCGGTGCTCGACATGGTGCGGGTGAAGCGGGCGCTGACCGGGTCGCCCTGCCGGCTGATCGGGCCGAACTGCCCGGGCGTGATCACGCCCGATGCCTGCAAGATCGGCATCATGCCCGGCCACATCCACAAGCGCGGCTCGGTTGGCATCGTCTCCCGCTCCGGCACGCTGACCTATGAGGCGGTGGCGCAGACCACGGCGGTCGGGCTGGGCCAGACCACCTGTGTCGGCGTTGGCGGAGACCCGGTGAAGGGCACCGACTTCATCGAGGTGCTGGAGATGTTCCTGGCCGACGACGAGACCAAGCAGATCATCATGATCGGCGAGATCGGCGGGCAGAGCGAGATCCAGGCGGCCGAGTTCCTGGCGAAGCACAAGGTGAAGAAGCCGACGGTGGGGTTCATCGCCGGCGCCACCGCGCCGCCGGGCCGGCGCATGGGCCATGCCGGCGCGGTGATCAGCGGCGGGCGCGATACCGCGGCGGCCAAGCAGGAGGCTATGCGCGCCGCCGGCATTCATGTGACGGAAAGCCCGGCTGCGCTGGGGTCCACCATGGTGGACGTGCTGAAGGGGTAGCGGGCTGCGGCCGCCGGATCAGCCAGGCCCATGCGCAGCGTATGGCAACTGGTTCCGCGCCTTGATGCACATATCGGGAACTCGGGGGCAGTGCCTGAATTCTCTGCATCAGCGCCTGAGTGTCTGGCATGGGGTGATCCTCAGCGCATCGGCGTTCGCACTGCTGTTTGGTGAGGCCCGTTACGTCGGCGCTCGCCGACAGCGCAAGCGCCGGATGCCGGACCACATCCAAGGTCGGGTGTCCCGTGCCAGCCTCGTAGCGCTGCACCCGGCTCAGATGGACCGCTGCAGGCTCGATGATCGGTCTGCTACGCGTCGCCTCGCCACAGCGCCGTGCCGGCCCAGCACTCCACGGCATCGCATCCGCCCGCCGCCGCCCCCCTTCGCGCGGCGCAGACGCATGCTATAAGCCGCGGCAATGGACCCGAATTCGTAACCCAACCCCCCGCGCCGTCCGCCGGTTCAGCCTCGTCGCCATGGCCGTGCTGCCATTGCTGGCCGGCTGTGGCAGCTCCAAGGACGAGGAGGCGGACACCGGCGCTCCGCCCGCCCCGGTAGAGACGCTGTACAACAACGGCGTTGATGCGCTGAACAGCAACCGATATGCCTCCGCCGGCGACCAGTTCAGTGCCGTCGAGCAGAACTACCCCTATTCCACCTGGGCCGTTAACGCCCAGCTCATGCAGGGCTACGCCCAGTACCTGCAGAACCACTACACCGACGCACTTGGCACGCTGGACCGCTTCATCCAGCTGCATCCGGCGCATCGCGACATCGCCTATGCTTATTACTTGCGGGCGCTCTGCTATTACGAGCAGATCGCCGATATCCAGCGCGACCAGAAGGGCACCGAGCAGGCGATGAACGCGCTGCAGGAAGTGGTGAACCGCTTCCCGGAGACCACCTACGCGCGCGACGCCCAGCTCAAGATCGACCTGTGCCGCGACCACCTCGCCGGCAAGGAAATGGAGGTCGGCCGCTGGTATGAAAGCCAGCACCTGTATGAGGCGGCGATTGGCCGCTTCCAGCGCGTGGTGGATGACTACCAGACCACCAACCACGTGCCGGAGGCGCTGCACCGGCTCACCGAGATCTACCTGATCCTCGGCCTGAAGCAGGAAGCCCGGAAGACCGCCTCGGTGCTGGGTTACAACTACCCGGGCAGCGTGTGGTACGAGGACAGCTACCGGGATTTGTACCGTGACGACCTGGTCCAGGGGGAGGCGCCCCGACCGGCGCCGCCGGAGCGCGGGTTCATCTCGCGCACCTGGCACTCGATCTTCTGACCCGGCAGGCGCGGGCAGCATGCTCACCGCGCTGGCGATCCGGGACGTGGTGCTGATCGACCGGTTGGACCTGTCGTTCCTCGGCGGACTGACCGTACTCACCGGCGAGACCGGCGCCGGCAAATCCATCCTGCTGGACAGTCTGGGCCTGGCGCTGGGCGCCCGCGCCGATGCCGGCCTGGTGCGGCGCGGCGCCGAACAGGCGGTGGTGACCGCCTGCTTCGCCCCGCCGGCCGGCCATCCGGCACTGGCGCTGCTGGCGGAGCAGGGGCTGGAGGCCGAGGACGAGATCGTGCTGCGCCGCGTGGTGACCAGGGACGGTCGCTCGCGCGCCTTCGTCAACGACCAGCCGGTCGGCGTCGCCCTGCTGCGGCGGACCGGCGCACTGCTGGTCGAGGTGCAGGGGCAGCATGAGCAGATGGGGCTGGCCGATCCCGCCGGCCATGCCGCGCTGCTGGATGCGTTCGGCGTGCCGGTGGCGCTGCGCCAGGCGGTTTCCGGCGCCTGGCGCACCTGGCGCTCCGCGCTGGCGGCGCTCGACGCGGCCCGCGAGGCGATCGCGACGGCGGAGCGCGATGAGGAATGGCTGCGCCACGCGGTGGATGAACTCGCCAGGCTGGCCCCGCAGGAAGCCGAGGAAGACCGGCTGGCCGCGGAACGCCAGCGTTTGCAGCAGGATGAGCGCCGCGGCGAGGCGATCGCCGCCGCGGTCGCCGAACTGACGCCGCGCGACCGGCGCAGCGCCGGACCGGCGGCGGCGCTGCGGGCGGCCTCGCGGACCTTGCAGCGGCTGGTGCCGTCCGGCCAGCCCGAGGCGGTCAATCCGGCCGGGCCGGCGCTGGCGGCGCTGGAACGGGCCGAGGAGGCGCTCGCCGAGGCGGAAACCCTGCTGACCCGGCTGGCCGCCGAGGCGGATGCCGATCCGCGTCGCCTGGAACAGGCGGAGGAGCGGCTGTTCAGCCTGCGTGCCGCCGCGCGCAAGCATGCCGTGCCGGTGGCCGACCTGCCGGCGCTGCTGGATACGCTGGCCTCGCGGCTGGCGGCGCTGGAGACCGGGTCCGCCGAGATCGTCGCGCTGGAGCAGCGGGCGGCGGAGGCCCGCACCGGCTATGTCGCCGCCGCCGAAGCACTGTCCGCGGCGCGCCGCGGCGCCTCGGGCCGGCTCGACCGGGCGGTGGCGAAGGAACTGCCGCCGTTGCGGCTCGACAAGGCGCGCTTCCACGCCGAGGTGGCGGCGCGCGAGGAAGCCGAGTGGGGGGAGGGCGGTGCCGATTCCGTCCGCTTCCTGATCGCCACCAATCCCGGCCAGGAACTCGGCCCGCTGGCGCGGATCGCCTCGGGCGGCGAATTGTCGCGGCTGATGCTGGCGTTGAAGGTGGTGCTGTCCTCCGGCTCCTCGGTGCCGACTTTGGTGTTCGACGAGGTGGATTCCGGCGTCGGCGGCGCCACCGCGGCCGCGGTGGGCGAGCGGCTGACCCGGGTGGCCGACCGCGTGCAGGTGCTGGTGGTGACCCATAGTCCGCAGGTGGCGGCGCGCGGCGCGGCGCATCTGCGCGTGGCCAAGGCCGCCTCCCGCGGGTCCGCGGCCACCCATGTCGAGACCTTGGATGCCGCCGCCCGGCGCGAGGAGATCGCCCGCATGCTGGCCGGCGAGACCGTCACCGAGGCGGCCCGCGCGGCCGCCGACGACCTGCTGGGAGCGACGGCATGACCAAGCCACCCCAGCCCGCCGGGCAGACCCCAGTCGAGGACCTCACCGAGACCGACGCCGCGGCCGAACTGGTCATCCTCGCCCATGACATCGCGCATCACGATACGCTGTATCATCAGCAGGATGCGCCGGAGATTTCCGACGCCGACTACGACGCGCTGCGCCGGCGCAACGCATCGATCGAGGCGCGCTTCCCGCATCTGATCCGGGCCGACTCCCCCTCGCACCGGGTCGGCGCCGCGCCGGAAAGCGGATTCGCCAAGCTGCGCCATCGCGTGCCGATGCTGTCGCTCGACAACGCCATGGATGCCGAGGAATTTGCAGAATTCTGCGCCCGTGCCCGCCGCTTCCTCGGCCTGCCCGCCGAGGCGCCGCTGCGCTTCGTGGGCGAGCCGAAGATCGACGGTCTGTCGATCAACCTCACCTACGAGAACGGCCGCTTCACCCGCGGCGCCACCCGCGGCGACGGCAGCGAGGGTGAGGACGTCACCGCCAACCTGCGCACGCTGACGTCGCTGCCGCAGCGCCTGAAGGGCCACGCCCCGGCGCTGATCGAAATCCGCGGCGAAGTGTTCATGTCCAAGGCCGATTTCCTGGCGATGAACGCCGCCCAGGCCGAGGCCGGCGACAAGGTGTTCGCCAACCCGCGCAACGCCGCCGCCGGCAGCCTGCGCCAGCTCGATCCGAGGATCACCGCCAGCCGGCCGCTGTCGCTGTTCGCCTACGCCATGGGCGAGACGCGCGAGCCGGTCGCCGACACGCATTGGGACTTCCTGGCGCGCCTGCGTGACTGGGGCTTCACGGTGAACCCGCTGTCGCGCCTGCTGGCCTCACAGGACGACGCCGCCGCGTTCCAGGCCGATATCGCCGCACAGCGCGCCGGCCTGCCCTACGACATCGACGGCGTGGTGTACAAGATCGACGACCTGGCGCTGCAACGCCGCCTCGGCTTCGTCGGCCGCGCGCCGCGCTGGGCGATCGCCTGGAAGTTCCCCGCCGAACAGGCGACCACCGTGCTGCGCGACATCCGCATCCAGGTGGGGCGCACCGGCGCACTGACCCCGGTCGCGGAACTGGAGCCGGTGAATGTCGGCGGCGTGCTGGTGCAGCGTGCCAGCCTGCACAACGAGGACGAGATCGCCCGCAAGGACGTGCGCATCGGCGACACCGTGCTGCTGCAGCGCGCCGGCGACGTGATCCCGCAGATCCTCGGCAGCGTGCCCGATCGCCGCCCGTCGGACAGTGTGCCGTTCGTCTATCCGGAGATCTGCCCGGCCTGCGGTAGCCACGCGGTACGCCCGCCCGGCGAGGTGGTGCGGCGCTGCACCGGCGGGCTGATCTGCCCGGCCCAGCGCGTCGAGCGGCTGATCCATTTCGTGTCCCGCCCCGCCTTCGACATCGATGGGCTGGGCGAGAAGACGATCCAGGAGTTCTACGCGGAAGGCTGGCTCAACGGTCCGGCCGACCTGTTCCATCTGCCCGAGCGCGAAGCCGACATCGCCGAACGCGAGGGTTGGGGCAAGGTCTCCGCCCATAACCTGGCGCGGGCCATCACCGCCCGCCGCCATATCCCGCTGGAGCGCTTCATCTACGCGCTGGGCATCCGCCGCATCGGCGCCCAGAACGCCCGGCTGCTGGCCCGCCATTACGGCACGTTCGACAACTGGCGGGAGCAGATGCTGGCCGCCACCACGATCGGCTCCGAGGCGCGCGAGGCGCTCGGCAGCATCCTCGGCATCGGCCCCGCCATCGCCGAGGAGCTGGCGGATTTCTTCGGCGAGCCGCGCAATGTCGCGACACTGGATGGACTGGTGGCGGAACTGACCATCGAGCCGGCGGCACAGTCCGCCGCCGCCGACAGCGCGATCGCCGGCAAGACGATGGTGTTCACCGGCACGCTGGAGACCATGACCCGCCCCGAGGCCAAGGCGCGCGCCGAGGAACTTGGCGCCAAGGTCACTGACAGCGTGTCGAAGAAGACCGACCTTGTGGTGGTCGGCGCCGATGCCGGATCGAAGGCGCGCAAGGCGGTCGAGCTCGGCGTGCGCACCCTCACGGAGAGCGAGTGGCGAGAGCTGGCGGGGTTGGCCTAGGCGGGCGCCGCGGCCGGTGTCACAAACGTCGGGCGCGTTGACGCTGTGAACCCGTTGGCGCCGGCTTCCTCGCCAGCATCCGAGTAGTCGCAGCGGCGCGCCTGGTTGCGATCCTGTAAACAAGATCGGTTCCAAGGGCCGGGCCCTTGGCGGGGTTTCAAGGGGCAGCGCCCCTTGATGGGGGTTTCGGGGGCAACGCCCTCGACGCTTGCTGCATCCCACCACAAAGCGGGATGCGTGACCCAGGCCGCAGGCTACGCCGCAGCGCGGATTGCCACTGCGCGGACGTCGTCGCCGACGCCGGCCTCAAACCCGGAGAAGTTCTTCTCGAACCGCCCGACCAGGTCCCGCGCCATCCGTTCATACGCCGCCTTGTCGGCCCAGGACTGCCGCGGATCGAGCACCTCGGCCGGCACGCCCGGCACCTGCTCGGGCACCGACAGGCCAAAGAACGGGTCCTTGCGGAATTTGCCGCGCGCCAGGCTGCCATCCAGTGCCGCCCGCAGCAGCGCCCGCGTATGGCGGATGCTCATGCGTTGGCCGACGCCGTACTGCCCGCCGCTCCAGCCGGTGTTGACCAGCCAGCAATCGGCGCCGTGCTGCTGGATGAGCTGTTCCAGCATGCGGCCATACACCTCCGGCCGGCGCGGCAGGAACGGCGCAGCGAAGCAGGTGCTGAACGTCGCCTGCGGTTCGGCGCCCAGCCCCTTCTCGGTGCCCGCCACGCGTGCGGTGTAGCCGGACAGGAAATGGTACATCGCCTGCGCCGGCGTCAGCTTGGCGATCGGCGGCATCACACCGAACGCGTCCGCCGTCAGCATCACCACATTGCGCGGCTGCCCGCCGCGGCCCGACAGTTCGACGTTGGGGATATATTCGACCGGATAGCAGGACCGCGTGTTCTCGGTCAGCGATTTGTCGGTCAGGTCCAGCTTGCCATGACGATCGCCCACCACGTTTTCCAGCACCGTGCCGAACCGGTGCGAAGCCGACCAGATCTCCGGCTCCGCCTCCTGCGACAGGTTGATCACCTTGGCGTAGCAGCCGCCCTCGAAATTGAACACGCCGCCCTGGCCCCAGCCGTGCTCGTCATCGCCGATCAGCCGACGATGCGGATCGGAGGAAAGCGTGGTCTTGCCGGTGCCGGACAGGCCGAAGAACAGCGCGACGTCGCCGGCCTCGCCGATATTCGCGCTGCAATGCATCGGCAGCACGCCGTTCGGCGGTAGGATCCAGTTCATCACCGTGAAAATCGATTTCTTGATCTCACCGGCATATTCGGTGCCGGCGACGACGATCATCCGCTGCTCGAACGACAGTGCGATCGCGGTGCCGCTGCGCACGCCATCCACCGCCGGATCGGCGTGGAAATTCGGAGCGTGCAGAATGACGTAATCCGGCTGGAAACCATCCAGCTCATGTTCGGGCGGGCGAATGAACATGTTGCGCGCGAACAACGCTGCCCAGGCATAGGTGGTGACCAGCCGCACCCGCACGCGATGCGCCGGATCGGCGCCGGCGTACAGGTCCTGGGTGAACAGCTGCTGGCCTTGCAGATAGGCCTGCACCCGCGTCTTCAGCGTGGTGAATTTCTCCGGCGCCAGCTTCTGGTTGATCCTGCCCCACCAGATATCTTCTGTGACCGACGGCTCATCGACCACGAACTTGTCCTGCACCGAACGTCCGGTGTGCACGCCGGTTTCCACCATCAGCGCGCCATCCCAGGACACCCGCCCTTCGCCGCGCCGCACGGATTCCGTCACCAGCCCCGGCGCGGTCAGATTGGCATGCACCGGCCGTGAAGCATGCACGCCGGTGCCCGCCAGGGCTTCCGCGGCACGGGTGCGCCAGGTGGCATGCCTGGCATGGGAATCAGGGGCGGTGGTCAATGGCGTCTCTCCTGGCGCGTCATAGCAGCCTCCGCAGAGGAGGCTGATTTATGGCAAAACTAGGGAACGATCCGATACAAATCCAGCGGAGCCGGCCAATATTCGGTTGTGCGGCGCACAAGTCGCTGCATGCGGCCCCCGTGACCACGGCGCGCGGCTACGCTATGACGCGGGCGTCGAGTGGAGATGCACAACGTGAGTATGCCGCTGTCACAACAGACCGGCGCGAACAGCCTGCGCACCGGACCGAACGAGCGGGGCCGGTTCGGCGAGTTCGGCGGCCGCTTCGTTGCCGAGACGCTGATGCCGCTGATCCTGGAGGTGGAGCAGGCGTACAACGCCGCGAAAGCCGATCCGGCGTTCCACGCCGACCTGCAGCGCCACATGACGCATTACGTCGGCCGGCCAAGTCCGCTGTGGTTTGCTGAAAGACTGACGCAGCACCTGGGCGGGGCGAAGGTCTATTTCAAACGCGACGAACTGAACCACACCGGCAGCCACAAAGCCAATAACTGCATGGGCCAGATCCTGGTGGCCCGTCGCATGGGCAAAACCCGCATCATCGCGGAAACCGGTGCCGGCCAGCACGGCGTTGCGACCGCGACCATGTGCGCGCTGTTCGGTCTGCCCTGCACCGTCTACATGGGCGCCACCGATGTCGAGCGCCAAAAACCCAACGTGTTTCGCATGAAACTGCTCGGCGCCGAGGTGAAGCCCGTCACCTCCGGCGCCGGCACGCTGAAGGACGCGATGAACGAGGCAATGCGCGACTGGGTCGCCAATGTGAGCGATACCTATTACCTGATCGGCACCGTCGCCGGCCCGCATCCCTACCCGATGATGGTGCGCGACTTCCAATCGGTGATCGGCGAAGAGACCAAGCAGCAACTGCAGGAAGCGGAAGGCCGGCTGCCTGACGCGGCGGTGGCCTGCATCGGCGGCGGCTCCAACGCGATGGGATTGTTTCATCCGTTCCTGGATGACAAGACGGTGCGGCTGATCGGCGTCGAGGCCGGCGGACACGGCATCGAAACCGGCGAACACGCGGCCAGCCTGACCGGCGGACGCCCCGGCGTGCTGCATGGCAATCGCACCTATTTGCTGCAGGACGATGACGGCCAGATCATCGAAGCGCACAGCATCAGCGCCGGACTGGATTACCCGGGCATCGGACCGGAACATTCCTGGCTGCACGATATCGGCCGGGTGGAATACGTCTCGGCCACGGATGAGGAGGCACTGGCGGCGTTCCAGCTCTGCACCCGTACGGAAGGAATCATTCCGGCTCTGGAGCCGGCGCATGCGCTGGCGCACGTCACCAAACTGGCGCCGACCATGAGCAAGGACGAGATCATCGTGATGAACCTCTGCGGGCGCGGCGATAAGGACATCTTCACCGTCGCCGACCATCTGGGGGTGCGGCTCTGATGCCGCGGCTGCTGGGTTGGGTTGGGGGTAGGAAAGGCCAAGGGGCGCTGCCCCTTGGAACCCCGCCAGGGACCCCGGGTCCCTGGACCCCGAATTGGTTTTTTGGCGAACGGGGCGGGCAAGGTGATGCTCGAGCATACCTCGTCGCCCGCCCCCTTCGCCAAAAACGAAGGGAATGCAAGGGCCTGCGGTCCTTGCCAGGGGGGCCAGGGGGGCAGCGCCCCCTTGGTCTTTCCCACCCCCAACTCAACCCAGGAGCCTCGGCATGAGCCGCATCGCCAGCCGGTTCGCGGCGCTGAAGCGGGAAGGGCGAGGCGCGTTGATTCCGTTCCTGGAAGCCTGGGATCCGGACGAGGCCTCGTCGATGGCGTTATTGCGCGGCATGCCGGCGGCGGGGGCTGATCTGATCGAGATCGGCATGCCCTTCACCGACCCGATGGCGGACGGTCCGATCATCCAGGCGGCGGCCAAGCGGGGTCTGCAGGCCGGCGTGAAGGTGGCGCGGGTGCTCGACATGGTGCGGGCGTTCCGGCGGGACGACGATACGACCCCGGTGGTGTTGATGGGATATCTCAATCCGATCCTGTCGTACGGGCCGGAGCGGTTCTGCGATGACGCGGCGGCGGCTGGGGTGGACGGGATGATCGTGGTCGATCTGCCGCCCGAGGAATCCGATCTGCTGCTGCCGCTCGCGGCGGCGCGCGACATCGACTTCATCCGCCTGGTGGCGCCGACCACGGACGACCAGCGTCTGCCGCATGTGCTGAGCGGCAGTTCGGGGTTCGTCTACTACGTAGCGATCACCGGCATCACCGGCACGCGCAGCGCGACGGCGGAACACCTGGCGGCGGCGATTCCGCGGGTGAAGGCGGCGACCGATCTGCCGATTGCGATCGGCTTTGGCGTGCGCACGCCGCAGCAGGCGGCGGAGGCAGTACCGGGTGGCCGATGCGGCGGTGGTGGCCTCGGCGCTGATCGACACGCTGGCGGCGAATCTGGATGCGCAGGGGCGTGCGAAGCCGGATGCGGTGGCCAAGGTGCTGGACCAGGTCCGGGCGCTGGCGGCCGGCGTGCGCGGCGCCCGGGTCGCAGCCTAGCGACTGCTGGTTCGCGGGCCGCCCCGGGTGGTGCGGCCTGGTTGGCCGCCGACCTCAAAACCGTTGCGCCGCGTGGCCGCCCAACGGAAACCGTGGCGGGCCGGGTCCTACTTCACCGGCGTCACCCGCAGCACATTCGTCGTCCCTGCCTGGCCGAACGGTACGCCCGCCGTCACCACGATCTCCTCATCGTGCTGGGCAAACCCCTCGGTATGGGCGACCCGGGACGCGCGGGTGACCGCCTCGCCCATCGAGTGCACATCCGGCACGATCACCGCGTGCACGCCCCACACCACCGCCATCCGCTGCGCGGTCGCCGCATGCGGCGTCAGGCCGATGATCGGCACGTCCGGCCGTTCCCGTGCCACCCGCAGCGCGGTGCTGCCGGAGGCGGTGAAGGCCACGATCGCCTGGGCGCCGATGGTGTGCCCGACCTGGCGCGCGGCGGCGGCGATGGCATCGGCGGCGGAGTGTTCGGGGTCCGGCCGGGACGCGTCGATCATCGCCCGCCAGCCCAAATCCTGCTCCACCCGGGCGACGATGCGGTCCATCATGTTCACGGACTCATAGGGATACTGGCCGGCCGCGGTCTCCGCCGACAGCATCACCGCGTCCGCGCCGTCGAACACCGCGGTGGCGACGTCGGAGGCTTCGGCGCGGGTGGGGGCGGGGGCGCTGATCATGCTCTCCAGCATCTGGGTGGCGACCACCACGGGCTTGCCGAGCTGGCGGGCGGCGCGGACGATGCGCTTCTGCGCCAGCGGCACTTCCTCTGGCGGCAGTTCCACGCCCAGGTCGCCGCGCGCCACCATCACCGTGTCGGTCAGCGCCAGGATGCCGTCCAGGTTGTCCAGCGCCTGTGGCTTCTCCAGCTTGACCATGATCCAGGCCTGGTTGCCGACCAGCCGCCTGGCTTCCACGACGTCCTCGGGACGCTGCACGAAGGACAGGCCGATATAGTTGGCGCCGTGCTCCAGCGCGAAGGCCAGGTCGTCGCGATCCTTTTCGGTGAGCGCCGGGATCGGCAGCACCACGTCGGGCACGTTGACGCCTTTGCGGTCGGATAGCGGGCCGCCGACCATCACCTCGGTCTCCAGCCCGTCGCCGCGCTTGCGCGTCACCCGCAGGCGCAGCTTGCCGTCGTCCAGCAATAGGGTGCAGCCGATCGAGGCGGCCTCGATGATCTCGGGATGCGGCAGGTTCACCCGTGTGGCGTTACCGGGGGTGGGGTTCAGGTCCAGGCGGAACGGCTGGCCGGTCTGCAGATGGACGCGCCCGCCGGAGAACACGCCGACGCGCAGTTTGGGACCCTGGACGTCGGCCAGGATGCCGATCGGGCGGTCGACGCGTTCCTCCAGTTCCCGGATCATGGCGAAGCGACGGGCGTGCTCGTCATGGGTGCCGTGGGAGAAATTCAGCCGGAACACGTCGGCGCCGGCCTGGAACAGCCGGGCGAGGATGTCGGGCGTGGAGCTGGCCGGGCCGAGCGTGGCAATGATCTTGGTGCGCCGGCGGCGGCGCAGCTTGGGACGGGTTGCCATGGGGGAGCTTCCTTCAGGCGATCAGGATCGCGCGGATATCGTTGACGTTGGTGAGCGTCGGTCCGGTGCGGATCAGGTCGCCCACGGCGTCGAACAGGCTGTGGCTGTCATGGCCGGCCAGCATGTCCCGCGGGTTGAGGCCCTTGGCGCGCACGCGGGCCAGCGTGTCGGGGGTCAGCAGGGCGCCGGCGACCTCATCCATGCCGTCGACGCCATCGGTGTCGCCGGCGACGCCCCAGATGCCGGCCGCACCGTCCAGCGCGACGGCCAGGCCGAGCAGGAACTCGGTGTTGCGGCCGCCATGGCCGGTGGGATTGCGGCCGAGCGTCACGGTGGTTTCGCCGCCGGAGAGCAATACGGCGGGGGCGGCGAGGGGGACGCCATGGGCCTGCACGCTGCGGGCGATCCCGGCCATGACGGTGCCCATCTCGCGCGCCTCGCCTTCTAGCGCGTCGCCCAGCACCAGCGGGGTGAGGCCCAGTTTGCGCGCGGCCTCGGCGGTGGCCTGCAGCGCCATCATCGGCGTGGCGATCAGGTGGAATGCGGCGTGGGGCAGGCTGCCGGGCTTGGGCGTCTCGTCCTTGGCCTCGGCCAGCCGGGCGGCGGCGGCGGGCGGCGGCTCCACGCCGTAGCGGGCGAGGATTTCCCGTGCCTCGGCGAAGGTGGTGCGGTCCGGCACGGTGGGGCCGGAGCCGATCACCGCGGGGTCGTCGCCCGGCACGTCGCTGATCGCCAGCGTGACCACCCGGGCCGGTGCGGCGGCTGCGGCCAGGCGGCCTCCTTTGATGGCGGACAGGTGTTTCCGCACGGCATTCATCTCGGTGATGTTCGCGCCACAGGCCAGCAGCGCGCGGTTGATTGCCTGTTTGTCGGCCAGTGTCAGGCCGGGTGCTGGTAGCGCTACCAAAGCAGAGGCGCCGCCGGACATCAAGGCGATCACCAGATCGTCCGCGGTCAGGCCCTGCACGCGTGCCAGCAGGCGGCGGGCACCGATCTCGCTGTTGGCGTCGGGCACGGGGTGGGAGGCCTCGATCACCTCGATCCGCTGGGTCGGCACGGCGTGGCCGTAGCGGGTGACGACGGTGCCTTCCAGCGCCACGTCCGGCCAGGCGTCTTCCAGCGCGGCGGCCATCACTGCGGCGGATTTTCCCCCGCCGACCACGATGCAGCGGCCGGTGGGCTTCGGCGGCAGGTGGGCGGCCAGGACCTTGCGTGGGTCGGCCGCGGCGACCGCGGCATCGAACAGGCTGCGGAGGGCGCGGCGCGCCTGTGTATCGTCCCAGATCATGGACTCGTCCCGGCGGTTGGACCTGCCGCCAGTATGGCCCCGTGGGGTCGTGGGCGCCATGCCGGGGGGAGGGAGCGCGTGTGCGGGCGGGAGGCTCCCCCCGACGGGGACGGTGATCCGGCTGATCTTCGGCTGGCCGAAATTGGTGCCGCGCCGCTGCTGGTCGAGGTCGCTGCGGATCAGGGGACGGCGCGCCCGCCCATGCGAAACTTCACCGTCCGAGCGAAACCTCAATCGAGAGGCCTGCCTCGATCTGATCCAGCCGGAGGCGCAGCCGAGCAAACTGCTCACGCGGATAGTCTGGGACGACGGCGGTCGGCTGGTCGCTCATGGGTTACGGACCAGGGTGCATGCGACAGGGCAAGCAATGGCGCTGTCCAATCGCCCTTCCCGAACCAAGCGCACTTCCCGGACCAAGCGCACTTCCCGGACCGGGAGCGATCAGCAATCCCGGCCGCAAACCATGCCCGCCGGCCATCCCAGAACCTCCCGCCCGGCTATGGCGAAACCGCGCGCGCGGCGCCATCTTCTCCCCAGGCCCATCTTCCCCGCAGCAAGGAGGTTCGGAATGTCCGCACCCGCATTCGACGACAAGACCCGCACCGAGCTGGAAGCCGCCGCCTTCCGCCGCCTGGTGGAGCATCTGCGCGAACGGACCGACGTGCAGAACATCGACATGATGAACCTCGCCGGATTCTGCCGGAACTGCCTGAGCCGCTGGTATCGCGAGGCCGCCGAAGGGCAGGGTGTCCCGCTCGCCGATCCGGATGCCCGCGAGATCGTCTACGGCATGCCGTACAAGGAGTGGCAGGCGAAATACCAGAAATCCGCCAGCGCCGAACAGAAGGCCGCGTTCGACAAGGCGCAGCCCGGGCATTCGCACGGCTGAAGCGCGGTTCGGCGCAGCGGCCATGGCCTGATCCCGCCCTTACCCGTCCGGCCGAATCGCGGCACAGTGGGGCGGAGGGAAGGAGAACTCAGCATGCGTCCGCAGGCCGCCGCGATGAAAGCCTTATTGAACGAACCCGGGTTGCAGGTCATGCCTGGCTGCGGCGACGGCATGGGCGCGCATCTGATCGAGGAGGCGGGCTTCAGGACCGGATTCGCCTCCGGCTCCTCGATCTCCGCCATGCGGCTGGCAATGCCGGACATGGATCTGCTGTCGTTTCCGGAAATGCGCGACACGGTGGAGACCGTGATCGCCGCGGCGCCGAACGTGCTGTGGCTGGCGGATGGCGATACCGGCTACGGCAACGCGATCAACGTGCAGAAGACGATCCGCGCCTATGCCCGCGCCGGCGCCGCCGCGGTGCTGATCGAGGACAAGATCTGGCCCCGCCCGCTAGGCCGCAACGGCGCCAAGCTGGTGATCGAGCGGGACGAGGCGCGCCTGCGCTGTCGCGCCGCGGTGGCGGCGTGCCGGGAGGAAGGCATCCTGCTCCTGGCCCGCACCGATGCCCGCACCTCGCGCGGGTTCGACGAGGCCCTGGCGCGGCTGCAGGATTTCGTGGCCGAGGGCGCGGATATCTTCTTCCTCGAACTCACCGCAGTCGGAGGCGGAGATGCGCGCCTCGGTCGAGGCGTGCCAGGGCAAGCCCGCGATCGCGGTGACCGCGCCCGCCGGCAAGCATTTCATGCCGGATGATGCGGAACTGGCGCGGATCGGCATCCGGGTCGTGGTGTATCCGCAGGAAATCCTCGCCGCGACGGTGCATGCGGTGCGCGGGGCTTTGGCCGGGCTGCGAGGCGGGCCGCGGGCCGCAATGGCCACGCCGGCGGAACTCGGCGCCGCGATCCGCCTGCCGGAGTACCTGGCGCTGGATCAACGCCTGTCCGGCGCGGGGTGAGCCGAACTGTTTGACGACCGGGGAGGCGTCGGCCCAACGCGTCATGGCCGGCACAGCAAGGCTGACACCGCTGGGCGGAAAATGGACTCGTAGCCGCACGCTAGGGGGCATGGTTCGTAAATGCGGTGACGTATTTTGGGCTCTGCGGCACTGGCATTCTTTAGCCACAGATGACCACTGACTAATGCAGATGGAACGTGCTGCGCGACTTATCTGTGTTGATCACTGTTCATCTGTGGTTCGAATAAGTGCCTGCTGCCGGCAAGCATAACCTGCTTGGACGGACAAAGATTCCGCTACCGGATTTACGAATTGCCGTTCCAGGCCACCCAGGCTCAACGGCTCGCCAGCCGGTACGGTGGTCGCAGTGGCCATCTGACGTCCTCCGGCAGGGGGCGCCCAATCCATTTCAACCCATCCTTGGCAGCAGCACCACCAGCTTGTGCCCGGGATGCGCGGCGGGATTGAGCGTGACCTGGTCGAACCGCAGCGTGCCGTCCTGCGGATGGTTGAACAGCCGCGCGCCGCCCTCGCGCGCCATGACCGAATGCTCGTTCCAGAACCGCGCGAATGTCGCACTGTCGCGCAGCAGGTCGCGCACCAGCGCCTGCATGCCCGGATCATCCGGACGCTGTGCCGTATCCGCACGGAACTCCGCCAGCAGTCGCCGCGCCCGGTCCTCCCAGTCCCGGATGAAGTCGCGCGCGGTCGCGCCCAGGAACACATAGCGCAGCAGGCAGGTCTCGCCGCTGTCGAACCACGGGGCGAACAGCCGGCCGGCGGCGTCGTTCCAGCCGCGCACATGCCATAACCGGTCCAGCAGATAGGCCGGCGCCACCGTGGCGCGCAGCACTGCCAGCAGTTCGGCCGGGGCTGCGTCCTGCGCCGCTTCCGCCGGCGGCGGCAGCGGGTCGCGCTGCCGGGTCAGTTCGAACAGGTAGGCCCGCTCCGCCGCGGTCAGCCGCAGCGCGGTCGCCAGCCGCGCCAGTGCCGCCGCGGACAGGGAAATGTCCCGACCCTGCTCGACCCAGGTGTACCAGGTGGTGCTGAGGCCGCAGAGCAGCGCCACCTCCTCCCGCCGCAGTCCCGGCGTGCGCCGCCGCCCGTTGCCGCCCGGGGGCAGGCCCGCCGCATCAGGCGGCAGCGCCTCCCGATGGGCGCGCAGAAACCCGCCCAACAGGCGGCGCTGGTCGGCCGGCAGCAGCATGGTGGCGGATATACCGGGATAACCATAGAACTTATACCAGTGCCGGTGTCACGGCAGACTGCGCCAACGCCACCGGAGGAGCCGACCATGCGTACGTCGCAACACGATTTTGCCGCCGAACACTATGGCGTCCGAGCCCGGGACTACGTCACCAGCGTGGTGCACAGCAGCGGCGACGACCTTGACCAGATCGCCGCCGAACTGCGCGGCCAGGAGGCGGCGCGGGTGCTGGACCTGGGCTGCGGCGGCGGCCATGTCAGCTACCGCGCGGCACCGCTGGTCGCCTCGGTGGTCGCCTGCGACGTGACCGCCGGCATGCTGGACGCCGTCGCCGCCACCGCCGCCGAACGCGGCCTGGCGAATATCACCGTGCAGCAGGCCGCGGCGGAGCATCTGCCGTTTCCCGATGCGTCGTTCGATATCGTGCTGTGCCGGTTCACCGCGCATCACTGGCAGAACATGGAGGCCGGGCTGCGTCAGGCGCGACGTGTGCTGAAGCCTGGCAGCCGCGCGGTGTTCATCGATGTGGTGGCGCCGGCCGATGCCGTGCTGGACACCCATCTGCAGACGGTCGAATTGCTGCGCGACGTGTCGCATGTGCGGGACTACAGCACCGCGGAATGGGTCGCTGCCCTGTCGCGCGCCGGCTTCGCGATCGAGGGCATCACGCTGCGCCGGTTGCGGATGGACTTTCCGGTCTGGATCGCACGCACCCGCACGCCGTCGATCCACGCCGACGCGATCCGCTCGCTGCAGGCCGGCGCACCGCCCAGCGTGCGCGAGCACTTTGCGGTGGCGCCGGACGGCAGCTTCGATATCGACGTGGCGACCCTGGTGGTGCGCGCCATCTGACCACGCGCCATCTGACCAGGTGTTGGGGTGGGGCGCAGCAAGCGTCGGGGCGTTGCCCCGAACCCCCAGCAAGGGGCGCCGCCCCTGGTGGGGTTCGGGGGCAACGCCCCCGACGCTTACTTGCGCCCCACCCCAACACCTGGACCAGTAGAGCCACCGTCCGGCCCGTGCTAGCAACCTGCCGGCCCAAACCCGGAGGCGAGCATCCTGCATGAGCTGGCTCACTGAATACGTCCGCCCGAAGATCCGCACCCTGTTCTCGCGACGGGACGTGCCGGACAATCTGTGGCACCAGTGCCCGGCCTGCCAGCAGATGATCTTCCACCGTGACCTGGCGGCCAACCTGAAGGTCTGCCCGCATTGCGGCCACCACATGCGCGGCACCGCCGCCGAACGCCTGGTCTGGACCTTCGACGAGGGCACGTTCACCCGCATCGAACTGCCCAAGGTCCCGGCCGACCCGCTGCGGTTTCGCGACTCCAAGCGCTACAGCGACCGGCTGAAGGAAGCCCGCGACAAGCTGCGCCTGGATGACGCAATCATCGTCGCGCACGGCAAGATCGACGGCCATCAGGCCGTGGTGGCGGCGATGGAGTTCGAATTCATGGGCGGCTCCATGGGCGCCGCGGTGGGGGAGGCGGTGGTGGCCGCCGCCCGCCTCGCGGTGCTGCAGCAGGCTCCGCTGATCCTGTTCACCGCGTCCGGTGGCGCCCGCATGCAGGAAGGCGCCGTCAGCCTGATGCAGATGCCGCGCACGGTGATCGCGACGCGCCTGGTGAAGGAGGCCGGCCTGCCCTACGTCGTCGTGCTGACCGACCCGACCACCGGCGGCGTCAGCGCCAGCCTGGCCATGCTCGGGGACATCCAGATCGCCGAACCAGGTGCCCTGATCGGCTTCGCCGGCGCCCGGGTGATCGAGCAGACGGTGCGGGAGACCCTGCCGGAGGGCTTCCAACGTGCCGAATACCTGCTGGAGCACGGTATCGTGGACATGGTGGTGAAGCGGACAGAGCTGAAAGCCACGCTGGCGCGTCTGATTGGTCTGCTGCGAAAGCGGGAACTACCGGAAGCGGCGTAGACCAAACCCGCGCAAACCGCTCCCTTCCGCCGGGGAGACGGACGGAGAAGTGAACAATGACCGGCCGTATCGACGGCATCGTCGCCCGCCTGCACGGACTGCATCCGCGGCTGATCGACCTCAGCCTCGACCGATTGCTCGTCCTGCTCGACAAGCTTGGCCGCCCCCACCACCAGCTGCCACCGATCATCCATGTCGCCGGCACCAACGGCAAAGGCAGCACCTGCGCCTTCCTGCGCGCCTTCGGCGAGGCGGCGGGGCTGCGCGTCCATGTCTACACCTCGCCGCATCTGGTGCGCTTCAACGAGCGCATCCGCATCGCCGGCCACCTGGTCTCCGACGACGCGCTGGTGCTCGCGATGGAGCAGGTCGAGCAGGCCAATGCCGGCGCCCCCATCACCGTGTTCGAGGTGATCACCGCCGTCGCATTCCATCTGTTCGCCCAGACCCCCGCCGATCTCTGCGTGCTGGAGGTCGGGCTGGGCGGCCGCGGCGACGCCACCAATGTGATCCCGCCGCCCGTCGCCTGCGCCATCACCGCCATCTCGCTCGACCACCGGGAGCTGCTGGGCGATTCGCTGCCTGCCATCGCCGTGGAGAAGGCCGGGATCATGAAACCCGGCGTGCCAGTGGCGATCAGCACCCAGCCGGAAGAGGTGGTCGCCGCGCTGCGGGCGGAGGCCCGGCGGATCGGCGCCCCGACGCTGCTGCGCGACCACGACTGGCATGTCCATCCGCATGGTCCCGGGTTCCGCTACACCGATGCGCGTGGCGCGCTGACTTTGCCGCCGCCGTCGCTGCCGGGATGGCACCAGTGGGACAACGCCGGTACCGCGATCGCCGCGCTGCGCGCCTCCGGGCTGCACCTTCCCGACCCGGCGTTCGTGGCCGGCGTGAGCCACGCCGAATGGCCCGCCCGGCTGCAGCGGCTGCACGGGCAGCTCGCCCGGATGCTGCCGCCGGACTGGGAGCTGTGGCTCGACGGCGGGCACAATCCTGGCGCGGGGCTGGTGCTGGCCGACCATTTGGACGGCTGGCAGGATCGGCCCGTGTATCTGCTGATTGGAATGAAGCAAGCCAAGGATTCTGCTGAATTCCTGAGACCATTGCTGCCGCGTGCCACGACCGTGTGGGCGGTGGCGGAACCGGACCAGCATTTGGCGCTGCCGGTGGAGGCGATCGTGGCGGCATCCGGTGGCGTGGCGCGGGTCGGCCCGCACGTCACCGACGCCTTGCGCGCCATCGCGCAGGAACCCGGCCCGGCGCGGGTGCTGATCTGCGGCAGCCTGTATCTCGCCGGTGAGGTCCTGAAGCAGGACGCCTGACGGGGCTGGCGCGCCTGACAGTCCGCGGGCGCCGCATCCGATTGCCGCCCTCATGGCGGCCGCCTACGCTGCCCTCCTGGGATCATCGAGGGGGAACGGAGCCATGACCGAGCACGTCGTCATCACGCGGATTGGCCATGTGCTGGAGGTCCGGCTCAACCGGCCGGAAAAGAAGAATGCCCTGACCCGCGCCATGTACGACGCCATGGCGGATGCGTTCGATACCGCCGACGCCGATCCGTCGCTGCGTGTGGTGCTGCTGACCGGCACCGGTGGGACTTTCACCTCTGGTAATGATATCAAGGACTTTCAGGCTCGTGCCGAGAACGGCGGAGACGGCGCCGGCTCGCGCTTCCTGCCGACCCTGTCCACCATGCAGACACCGTTGATCGGTGCGGTGAACGGTGCCGCGATCGGCGTCGGCACCACCATGCTGATGCATTGCGACCTGATCGTCGCCGCCCGCTCCGCCCATTTCGTGATGCCGTTCACCAGCCTCGGCCTGGTCCCGGAGGCCGGCAGCTCCCTCCTGTTTCCCCGTCTGCTCGGCCACCAGCGCGCCAGCGCCCTGCTGCTGCTGGGCGAGAAGCTGGATGCCGCCACCGCGCTGGATTGGGGGTTCGTCAATCAAGTCGTTGAAGATGCAGCATTGATGGACGCCGCACACGCGCTTGCGCACCGCTTGGCCGCGCTGCCGCCGGAGGCGGTGCGGCTGACCAAGCACCTGCTGCGGTTCGGCCAGCCCGACATCGCGGGGCGCATCCCGGAGGAACTGGCTTTGTTCCGCGAACGCCTGAAATCACCGGAGGCAAAGGAAGCGTTTGCCGCGTTCATGGAAAAGCGCGCGCCGGATTTTTCCCGCGTCGGCTAGATACCCGGAATTGTTGAACCGCAACGCATAGGATCGGTCCTCGACCTGCCTCTGAGGGCAAACTCCTACGACTCGCGCTTCAACGATAGTGGGTGCTAGAGCGGCATTGCTGCACCGTCAGGCTACCCCGGGCATCATGCCGCACGCCCGCCAATGTTCCCGACTTCCAATATTCCCGTCATGGCGGCGCTTGGCCCAGCGTGTTCCCCCCACGGCGGCCACGCTCCTGAGCCGTTACGGTCGTCCGGGGTCGGATGTCCGGGTCAAGCCCAGCCATGACGGGATCGTTCGACGGGGAGGTTCGCGGACAGGGTCGACCGCCAGGATCCGACGTCGAGGTCCCCGTGGCCGAACCACGCCGAAACCAGGCCAATCCACGCCGAACCAGGCCAATCCACGCCGAACCAGGCCAACTCACGCCGAACGACCTGACGGGTGTCAGGACCCGAGCGAACGGCAGGCTGTCCCAACCGCGCGCCATTCACGCCGCGCCCCGCCAGCCCGCCGGCTCGCTACGCCGCCAGGTCGCGCATGATCGGGTAAAGGTCTGATTTTCCTTCAAACCCGATACCCGGCAGCTCCGGCAGGGTGACCACCGAATTGACCACCTGGGTGCCGTCCGGGAATCCGCCATAGGGCTGGAACACGTCCGGATAGCTCTCATTGCCGCCAAGCCCGAGCCCGGCTGCAATCGCCAGCGACATCTGATGTCCGCCATGCGGAATGCAGCGCGACCAGCTCCAGCCGGCATCCTGCAACATCTGCAAAGTACGCTGGTATTCGCACAGCCCGTAGGACAGCGCGCAATCGAACTGCAGCCAGTCGCGGTCGGGCCGCATGCCGCCATAGCGGATCAAATTGCGCGCATCCTGGTGGCTGAACAGGTTCTCGCCGGTCGCCATCGGGCCGGGATAGAATTCCGCCAATGCGGCCTGCAACTGGTAGTCGAGCGGGTCGCCGGCTTCCTCGTACCAGAACAGCGGATAGTCGCGCAGCATCTTCGCGTAGGCGATGGCGGTCTCCAGATCGAACCGGCCATTGGCATCGACCGCGAGTTGCGCATGGGGGCCGATCTCCCGCAGGACCGCCTCGATGCGGCGGCGGTCGACATCAACGCTTTCGCCGCCGATCTTCATCTTCACCACGGTGTAGCCGCGCTCCAGGTAACTGCGCATTTCGGCACACAGCGCGGCATCGTCCTTGCCGGGGTAGTAGTAGCCACCGGCCGCGTAGACGAAGACACGCGGGTCGGCGATGCGGCCATGGCGTTCGGCCAGCAGGCGGAACAAGGGCTTATCGGCAATCTTGGCCACCGCGTCCCAGACCGCCATGTCGATCGTGCCCACCGCCACCGAGCGGTCGCCATGTCCGCCCGGCTTCTCGTTGGTCATCATGCAGGCCCAGATCCGGTCGGGATCGAGGTTCTCACCCGTCCCGTCCAATAGCGAGACAGGATCGGCCTCAAGGATACGGCCGGAAAACCGCTCTCGGATCAGACCACCCTGTCCGTAGCGGCCGTTCGAATTGAAACCGTAGCCGATCACCGGCCTGCCGTTGCGCTCGACATTGGTCACCACGGCAACCAGGCTGCTCGTCATCTTGCTGAAGTCGATATAGGCGTTGCGGATCGGCGAACTGATCGGCTTGGTGATCTCGCGCACATCGACGATGCGGACTGGCATGGCGGCGGCTCCTGCAAGTGGCGGGCAGGGTTTCAGCGCGAAACCACCAGCGGCGCAACGCTACCGGCGGGCGCCTCGCGACAGTTGCCCAAGGACGCCCGCCTGGGGGCGTGAAATCCGGCCGTGTTCGCGCTGCGGTCGCCGCGGCGCGGGTGCGCCGCGTCGTGTGGTAAAATGCTACCACAAGACCAAACCCTTGACCGGTCCACGCATTCCCCGCATAACCCGCGCCTTCTTGACAGAGGACCACGACCCTCATGCTGAAAACGACCGTCTCCCTCAAACCGTCTGAGGTGCAGAAGGACTGGGTGCTGATCGACGCTGAGGGCGTCGTCCTCGGCCGTCTCGCGGTCCTGATCGCCAACCGGCTGCGCGGCAAGCACAAGCCGCAATTCACCCCGCATGTCGACTGCGGCGACAATGTCGTGGTGATCAACGCGGCGAAGCTGCGCATCACCGGCAACAAGGCCGATCAGTCGGTCTTCTACTACCACACCGGCTATCCCGGCGGGATCAAGGGCCGCACGATCCGTCAGCGGCTGGAATCCAAGCATCCCCAGCGGGTGCTGGAAAAGGCGGTGGAGCGCATGATTACGCGTGGCCCGCTGCAGCGCCGGCAGATGAAGCATCTGTATGTCTATCGCGGCGCGGAGCATCCGCATGACGGCCAGCAGCCGAAGACGCTGGACGTGGCCGCCCTCAATCCGAAGAACAAGCGAGGCTGATCCAGGATGTCCGGCACCACACGCACACTGGCCGACCTCAAGGACGCGCTGGCTGCCCAGCAAGCCACCGGCGAACCGGGCGAGGGTGAGCCCGCGCCGATCCGTTCCACCGAGGCCATTCATCATGACCCGAAGCGCGATGAATTTGGCCGATCCTATGCCACCGGCCGGCGCAAGAACGCCGTGGCCCGGGTCTGGGTCAAGCCCGGCAAGGGCGAGATCAACGTCAATGGCAAGAAGATCGGCCAGTATTTCGCGCGGCCCGTGCTGCGCATGCTGATCACCCAGCCGTTCCTGGTGGCGGATCGCTACAACCAGTTCGATGTCATCTGCACCGTCACCGGCGGCGGCCTGTCGGGCCAGGCCGGTGCGGTGCGGCACGGCATCTCCCGCGCGCTGACCAATTATGAGCCGGATCTGCGCAGCATCCTGAAGGCGGCCGGCTTCCTGACCCGCGATCCGCGCGTGGTGGAGCGCAAGAAATACGGCCGCGCCAAGGCCCGACGTAGCTTCCAGTTCAGCAAGCGCTGACGGGCGTTCGCGTCTCCACGATTTCAGGGGGCGGTCCCGTCGGGGCCGCCCCCTTGCTTTTTCTGCCTGGGCTTCAGACCATCCATGCCAGCGAACAGGAGCACTTCCATGGCGAAGGCGACGGTTTTCATCGACGGCGAATCGGGCACCACGGGCCTCGGCATTCGCGACCGCCTGGCCGCAATGCCGGAGGTGACGCTGCGCAGCCTGTCCGCCGAACACCGCCGCGATCCCGCAGCGCGCAAGGAGATGATGGCGCAGGTCGATCTGGTGGTGCTGTGTTTGCCGGACGATGCCGCAAAGCAATCGGTCGCCCTGGCGGAGAGCCTCGGGACCGCCGCGCCGAAGATCCTGGATGCCAGCACGGCGCATCGGGTGCATCCGGATTGGACCTATGGTTTTGCCGAGATGCTCCCGGGTCATGCGGACCGTATTGCCCAGGCGCGGCAGGTCGCCAATCCCGGTTGCTATCCGACCGGCGCCATTGGACTGATCCGTCCCTTGGTGGATGCCGGGCTGATCCCGACCGATTATCCGATCAGCATCAACGCGGTCAGCGGCTATTCGGGCGGCGGCAAGGCAATGATCGAGGCCCATCAGCGCGATGCCGGTCCGGCCTTCGAACTCTATGGCCTGAAGCTGGAGCACAAGCATCTGCCGGAAACCCAGCTCTATGGCGGGTTGACCCGGCGGCCGATCTTCGTCCCCTCGGTGGGACATTTTCGCCAGGGCATGCTCGTCTCGGTGCCGCTGCATCTGGATGCGCTGCCGGGCAAGCCGGCTTCGGCCGATCTGATCGCGGCGCTGGACGCACGGTATCGCGGCTGCGAGCTGGTGCGGGTGATCCCGCCGCAGCCCGACGGCAAGCTGGAACCCGAGGCGCTGAACGATACCGATCGGCTGGAACTCTACGTCCATGCCAATGAATTGCACCGCCAGGTCGTGCTGGTCGCGCGGTTGGACAACCTCGGCAAGGGTGCCTCCGGCGCCGCCGTCCAGAACATCGGCCTCATGCTCGGCTTGCATGCAGGTGTAGGTGCACCGGAGATGGCCCATGCCTGACCACCCGATGGGGTTCGGTCCGATCTTCTCGCTCAACGGCGTCACCCCCAAAGTGGCACCGGACGCCTTCATCGCCCCCACCGCCGCGGTGATCGGTGACGTGGTGATCGGCTCGGAAACCGGCATCTGGTTTCACTGCCTGGTGCGCGGCGATCTCCAGCACATCCATATCGGCGCCCGTACCAACATCCAGGACGGCACCGTGATCCATGTCGATTCGGGCGGGTTTTTCACCACCATCGGCGATGACGTGACGGTCGGGCACAACGCGGTAATCCATGCCTGCACGCTGAAAAATCGTGCCTTCGTCGGCATTTCCGCGACGGTGCTGGATGGCGCGGTGATCGAGGAGGGCGGCATGCTCGCCGCCGGTGGCCTGCTGACGCCCGGCAAGGTGATCGGGCCGAACGAGCTATGGACCGGTTCGCCCGCCAAACTGCGCCGCGTGATGGATGCCGAGGAACAGGCACGCTTCGCGCGCAATGCCGTGGTCTACCGGGATCTGGCGCGCCAGTTCCGCGCCGGCCTGCAGAGCGTCGGTTGAGCACGGCATTGGTCTGGTCCACTGCGCGAGATATGGCGAAATAGCTGGGCCAATGGGCGCATCCGCGGCGTCCCGGCGTTGATGCCCTATCAACCGCGCAGGGGCGACCGAACGTCGCAGGCTGGCGCGGGATGGAGCGGCGGAGCGAACCGATGCGACTGATGCGGCACACGGGACGGGTTGGGGTGCTGCTGATCGGCGTGACACTGATCGGCTTGACCCTGGCCGGTTGCAGCGCGCTTCCGGTCCGTGACGACACGCCGAGCCTGCCGCCCAACGTCTATGGCATCAATGAAGACAACGACATCGGCGCCATCAACTTCGCGGCCTGGGCATTCGCCTCGCCAGACCGGACCCGCGGCAATCCCGTCAACGGCGCCCGGGCTGCGATCGCGGTGGAGTATCTGGCCAGCGAACTCATCCAGAGCCCGCGCTGGATTGACATGTCGCCGATGCCGAAGCAGCGCATGCTGCAGGCCCGTGCCGATCTCCGCAGCGTGTTGGGTATCGCGCCCGCGGTGCCGCCGCAGGAAGTGGTGAACGTGCTGCTGGCTGTCGCCTGGAACCTGCAAACCGGCAACCAGCCCGCCGCGCTGCAGGCGTTGGCGGCACCGGGATTTGTCCGGCCCCCACCCGAGACGCTGCAGATACTGGCCAGTCTGCCGTACATCCCGTCCGCCAATGTCGCCACTGCCGGCGCCGCGGCGGAAGAACTGCCGAACGATTCGATCTGGCGTTAGCGGTCCGGCAGGCGAATGCTCAGGCGTGCGCGGTGACAATGCGGGTTGCTGATCCGCGCGGTCCGCCAACCCGGCCGCGGGCCTGGCAGAGCACGCATACCGATCCGGCTCGTTCCAGTGGCAGGTGACGCAGGCTAGTGTGAGGTGACGCGGGCCGACGTGATCTCCTGCACCTGCCAAACGCCGGCCGGGTCGCGGCAGGCCGTGCCGACCAGGTCGTACTCCCGTTCGGTCACGGTCACACGCTCACGGAACTGGCGACACCACCCCTTGGCGGGGGAGCGCAGTGTCGCGACCGGCTCCACCCGCCCGGTGGCTCCGGAACGCGGATCGCCCCAGGCCAAGGCCGCGCCGCTGACCTTTTGCTCCAATGCGTGCTGTATCCCCAGCACCCGCTCGTGCAAGGCGCTGTCCGACAGCGGCGGATTGCCGGTGGTGTAGCCGGTCAGCGTGACGCTGTGTGTGGACCCATCCCCGACACGATCGTCCCGCCGCACGTAGTAGCCGAGCGAGGGGGCGTAGAAATAGGCGTGCTGGACGGCGGGCCCGCCGCTGTCGTCCTGCAGCCGGCAATCGACACGAATGGTGCGGAATGTGCCGGCCGGCGTCGGCACCGATTCCGGTCCGCCAACCTCGCATTCGCCGGTGCTGTGGTCCACGCTGCGGAGTCCGCCCTTGGACAGCCGTTCGGTGTCCACCTGCAACTGGACGCGGGCGCCAGGACGCAGCGGAAACAGCTCGGGTTGCGCCGTCACCTGGCGTCGCACCCGCATGTCCGGCCCATCCTCCTGCACGGGGGGCAGCAGTACGTCTCGTGTTGTCACGAAGCTGGATCGGGCGTCGCTGCGCCATACCACGCGATCGCCAGCCAGCTCGGTCACCTGGCGTGTCGTACCGTCATCGAAACTGTAGGAATCGCCTTCGCCATACAGCGGTAAAGGCGAAGCGGGTGGCTTTGAGCCGAAGGTGCAGGCCCCGAGAACCAGAGACAGCGAGAGGATGGACAGCCCGGGGAATTGACGCATTACTTAGACCTATCCCATTTCTTGGCCGTTGCGGTGCAATCCGTCGTGAGCACGGTCCTGCGCCGGCAACAGCGCGTGAGCCACCTTGTTATCGTGCCGCGAGGATGGGGTTCTGGGGGAGAAACAGCAATGGATGCGGCATCCGGGCAGGGGGGACTGCGCGCTGTGCCACGTGGCACGTTCGGCCGGAGACAGCTCATGCAACGTCTGGGCATCGCGGGTGGGGCGCTCGCCCTCGGCCTCGCGCCCTGGCGCATCGATCCGCGATCCGGGTTGCCGGAGCGTGCCGCGGCCGAGGCGAGGGGAGGCGGCGGCGGAGGTGGTGGCAACGGAGGTGGTGGCGCAGGCGGCGGGAGCGGCGGCGCGGGCGGCGGTAGTGGTGGCGGGAGCGGCGGGAGCGGCGGCGCGGGCGGCGGTAGCGGCGGCGCGGGCGGCGGTAGCGGTGGCGCGGGTGGCGGTAGTGGCGGCGCAGGCGGCGGTAGCGGCGGCGCGGGCGGCGGCAGTGGTGGCGCGGGCGGCGGCAGTGGTGGCGCAGGCGGCGGCAGTGGTGGCGCGGGTGGCGGGTGGCGGCGAGCGGCGGCGGGTGGCGCGGGCGGCGGCAGCGGCGGCGGCGGAGGTGGTGGCGCGGGCGGCGGCAGCGGTGGCGCAGGCGGCGGCAGCGGTGGCGCGGGTGGCGGCAGCGGTGGCGCGGGTGGCGGCAGCGGTGGCGCGGGTGGCGGCAGCGGTGGCGGCAACGGAGGTGGTGGCGCGGGCGGCGGCAGCGGCGGCGGCAACGGAGGTGGTGGCGCAGGCGGCGGTAGCGGTGGCGCGGGTGGCGGCAGCGGTGGCGGCAACGGAGGTGGTGGCGCGGGCGGCGGCAGCGGCGGCGGCAACGGAGGTGGTGGCGCAGGCGGCGGTAGCGGTGGCGCGGGTGGCGGCAGCGGTGGCGGCAACGGAGGTGGTGGCGCGGGCGGCGGCAGCGGCGGCGGCAACGGAGGTGGTGGCGCAGGCGGCGGTAGCGGTGGCGCGGGCGGCGGCAGCGGTGGCGCGGGCGGCGGCAGCGGCGCGGGCGGCAGCAGTGGCGCAGGCGGCGGTAGCGGCGGCGCGGGCGCCGGCAGCGGAGGCGGAGGTGCCGGCGCCGGTGCTGCCGGTGCGGGGGCGGGTGCCGGTGCCGGGGCGGGTGCGGGTGCGGGCGCCGGGGCCGGTGCGGGCTCGGGTGGTGCCGGCGGCAGCGCCGGGGCCGGTCCCGGCAGCGCGGGCGCAGGGGCGGGAGCCAGCAGCGGCGGCAGCGCCTCCGGCGCCAGTGGCGGGTCCAGCGCCGAGGCAGCCAACAGCGGCAGCGCAGCGGGCGCGCAAGCCAGCAATGCCGCCGCGTCCAGCAGTTCGGCCAGCGCCACAGGCGCCACGTCCGGCGCCGGCCAGCCGGCAGGCGGCTCCGGCGCCACAGCCGACGGGGCCGGATCGGCAGGCCAGCGTTCGGCGGCCGGGGTCAGCGGCCCTGCTTTCGCACAACCGATCGCGGTACCGCGTGCGCTGGGCCAGGTGGGCGCGCCGCTGTCTCCGGCGCAGGAGCGCAGCCTCATCTCGCAGGGCTGGCGCCGCTAGAGCGGCCTGCGCCGGCCCCGCGGGTTCGGCAGCGGTGCACTGCCGGACGGTGTGACGTGGCTCTGGCGCGTCCTCGGCCGGATCGTGCGGCGCCGTCGACGCCGCGCTATCCCGGCCCGGCCGCGCCGTCCCGTGTCTGCGGTAGCTTCCATCCCAGCACCCGGCCGGCCACGAAATTGCGCAGCACCTGCGCAGTGCCGCCGCCGATGGTGAACATCCGCGCATCCCGCGCCATCCGCTCCATCGGGAAGACGCGGGAATAGCCGCGGGCGCCGAACATCTGCAGCGCGTCGTTGGTGACCTTGATCGCCATCTCCGAGGCGAACAGCTTCGCCTGCGCCGCCAGGAGCGGGTCCGGGAACGGCGCGGCGCTGGCAGCGGCCTGGTGGATGCCCAGCCGCGCGGCGTTCAGCTGCACCGCCATATCTGCGAGCATCCATTGCAGGCCCTGGAACTCGGCGATCGGGCGGCCGAACTGATGGCGCTGCTTGGCGAAGCCGACCGCGGCGTCGAATGCGCCCTGCGCCAGGCCCAGCGCCACGGTGGCCGCGCCGACCCGCTGGCTGTTATATGCGTTCATCAACGCCGAGAAGCCGACCGGGTCGCCGCCCGCGGTCCGCAGCACCATCTCGTCCGCGATTTCCAGGTCCTCGAACAGGATCTCGGTCTCGGGGATGCCGCGCAGCCCCATGGTCGGCTCCCGCCGGCCGATCACCAGGCCCTTCGGCGTGGCGGCGTCGGGGTTGCGCACCGCGAGGAAGCCGCCGATGCCCTGGCGGCGCCCGGCCTGGTCGAAGATGCGGGCGAAGATCAGGTGCAGGCGCGACACGCCGCCGCCGGTGATCCAGTGCTTCTTGCCGTTCAGCACATAGCCGCCCTGGCGGCGATCGGCCCGGGTGGTCATCTCCGTGGCGGCCGAACCGGCCTCGGGCTCGGTGATGCAGATCGCCGGCTTGTCGCCCGCCAGCACGAGTTCGGCGGCGAGCTGCTTCTGCGCCTCGCTGCCGTACTGCATGACGGCGGAGATCGCGCCCATATTGGCCTCCACCGCGATGCGGCCGGTCACGCCGCAGACGCGGGCCATTTCCTCGATGATGACGGCGGCGTCCAGGAAGCTGCCGCCGGCGCCGCCATAGGCGGAGGGGATGGTGTAGCCCAGCAGGCCGGCGTCGCGCAGGACGGCCACGTTGTCCCAGGGGTAGTGCTCGGCCTGGTCCACCGCGGCGGCGCGTGGCGCGATCACCGTGTCGGCGAGATGGCGGGCCTGATCACGGAGCCGTTGCTGGGCGTCGGTGAGGGTGAAGGTCATGGCATGGTTTCCGCTAGCGCTGGGCGGACCATGCTGCGCCGGCGGCGACGGCAGGCCAAGAGGAGGCGGCCGCAGGACGGGCTTCAGGCGTGCCGGTGGGTTTCCTGGATGCAGCGGACGATGCGGCCTTGGCTTCCGACGACAACCGGCGCTACCGCGCGCATGATCTCTGGCGCTCGAGCCGAGTGGCTGGATGGCGATGGTGCAGGCAGCGGGCGACGCAAAATGGCGCGCATACAGGCACAGATGGTTCGGGGAGGGCGTCGGGCGCGGCCGGTTCCTCGCAGCCTCCGGGCGCGCGACATGGCACCGCCAAACATGCGCGGCGGCAGAACGAATTGCCTATTTTCCTAGGAAATGATACTCCGGGGGCCACGGCAGCCCCGGAGCCAGAGCCATGCCTGTCCCACCCGAACCCTTGTCCGCCGCACCCGGCCTCGCACCGGCCCCGGCCCCGGACAAGCGAGGCAACCCCAACCTCCACCTCGCACCACGCTGCGGCGCCAAGACCCGCGCCGGCTGCCCCTGCCGGGCGCCGGCGATCCGGGATAAACTGCGCTGCCGCATGCATGGTGGCCGCAGCACTGGCCCGCGCACGCAACAGGGGCTCGACCGGCTGCGTGCCGCCCACACCGTTCATGGCGCCTGCAGCGCCGAAGCGCGTGCGTTCCACCGCCATACCCTGTCCACGCTGCGCCGCGGTCGCGTGTGCAATGACGCGGTGCGCCATCTGGACTGGTTACCGCCCGACCTCGCCGTTCGGCTGCAGCAGATGCCGGCCGAACTGATGCCGCCGGCGTTTCCGTCCGGCGGCCTGACGGCGGCGCAGGATCGCGCCCTGCGGCAGGCCGAGGCAATCGCGCTCGCGCCCTGGAAGCAGGCGATCGCCGCGGCCCGCCCGACGCGCTCCGGCACCGCCGGACCGCGCGGCACGCACATTCCTCCCTGTCGCCACACCACCGCATTCACCAGACTCCTGGCCAACTGCGCCGGCCCGGATCGCAGTTGCCGAATCCGCGGGCCAGGCCGAAGGCGCCGCCGGACGAGCGTGCCAGGCGCAAGCACCCGCGACGCTGCCGCCCGGCCCGGCCGCCGCCGTCCGCGCGCCCGACCCGGCGCCAACGCGCGCTGTGGCAACACCTCATGCACCAGAGCGCTGCGATGACGCACCGTTTGCCAGCTCTCCCTCCGCCGCTGCCGCAGTTCCGGCCTCGCCAAAAGCCCATGCACCGGTGCCAGCCCGGGTCGGCACGCAGGCCACCCCCGCCGCACGCACCGTCGCAAAACTCCATGCACCAGAAGCCGGCGTTTGGCCGGCGACACTCCGCCCGGACGCTCGCTCGGCCGGGGACGCGGAAACGTCCGCAACACCCCATGCACCAGTGCCAGCCCGGTCGGACACGCAGGCCGCCCCCGCCGCACGCACCGTCGCAAGACTCCATGCACCAGAAGCCGGTGTTTGGCCGGCGACACTCCGCCCGGACGCCCGCCTCGCCGGGGACGTGGAAACGTCGGCAATACTCCATGCACCAGTGCCAGCCCGGTCCGACACGCGGGCCACCCCCGCCGAACGCTCCGCCGCAAAACCCCATGCACCAGAAGCCGGCGTTCGGCCGGCGACACTCCGCCCCGCCGGGGACGCGGAAACGTCCGCAATACTCCATGCACCAGTGCCAGCCCGGGCCGACACGCAGACCACCCCCGCCGCACGCACCGCCGCAAAACTCCATGCACCAGAAGCCGGCGTCCGGCCGGCGACACTCCGCCCGGACGCTCGCCCCGCCGGGGACGCGGAAACGTCGGCAACACCCCATGCACCCGCCCCGCAGCGACCCGGACCCCGCGCCATCCGCCCCGCCTTGCTCGCCCGGGCAGCCCGAAGCTGGCAGCGCGCCCGCGACCGGAAATCCGGTTGCGCCGACCCGCTGCGCGTGCAGGACTGAGCCCATGGACGACCTGGCGCTGCTGCGGCTGCAGATCGAATGGGGGGCCGACGAGGCGTTGGACGACGCGCCGCTCGACCGGCTGCGCACCGTCCCCGCGCGTTCGCCATCCGCCCCACCGTCCTCTGCCCCCCCGTCCTCCACCCAAACGTCCTCCGCCCCAACGTCGTCCCTCCCGCCGGCCCCGCCCGCGATCGCCGTCGCCACGCCTGGCGAACCCGCCGGCCTGCCCGCGCCGGCACCCAACGCGACGATCCCCGCCCGCAATGCCGCCATCGAGCGTGCAACCGCCGCGGCCGCCGCGGCCGCCACGCTGGACCAGCTCCGTGCCGCCATCGCCGCGTTCGACGGCTGCGTGCTGCGCGACACCGCCACCAAGCCGGTGCTGCCCACCGGCGACGCCGGAACCGGCCTGCTGCTGATCGGCGAGGCACCCGGCGCCGACGAGGACCGTGCCGGCACGCCCTTCGCCGGCGCCGACGGCGCACTGCTGGACCGCATGCTGGCCAGCATCCGGGTGGAGCGCGCCCAGCTGCTGGCCGCGCCGCTGATCCCCTGGCGTCCCCCCGGCGGCCGCCCGCCCAGCGCCGGCGAACTCGCGGTCTGCCTGCCATTCCTGCATCGGCTCATCGCGCTCGCCCGCCCCAGGCTGATCGTCCTGCTCGGCGCGCTCGCCACCCGCACGCTGCTGGGCTCGCGCCGCCCAAGGCCCGGCGCCGGATGGACCACGCTGTCCGTCCCGGACCTGCCGGATCCGGTGCCGGCACTGGTGCTGCCCGCGCCGGCGATGCTGGCCGGCACCCCCACGCTGCGCCGCATCGCCTGGCTCGAACTGCGCCGGTTGCGCCGCGCGCTGGACAAGGATCTCGCTGAAACGTGACCAAACAGCAGCGGCTAACTGCCTGAAACCAGGGAAAACGGTCAAACGAGCATGAAAAGGATGTCAGCTTGAGGGGTTGCCCCCCGCCGACCGAGCCTGTAGCGACACCGTCATGCGAGAGGTGGGACGAGCACTCTCCCGCATTCCCGCGGCAGCCCGCAGTATGATTGGGGCCGCAATCCTCGCCGGAGCGCTGGTCGCGTCCGCGCAGGCACAAGCGCCGGGATCGGGGAATGGGGTTGACGAACAAACTGCGATGGCACTGCCGCGTGTGGTTCTGCGCGGCAGTCCCGGTGTTGCGCTGCCGCAGCCGCTGAACCCCAGCGATGCCGCACGGGTGCGGCGCATCTTTGCCCTGCAGGATCGCGGCCGGCTGGCCGACGCGCAGGCGCTGATCGATGACCTGGACGACCGGCTGCTGCTGGGGGCGATCCTCGCCGACCGTTATCTGGGCCGCTATCACCGCTCCACGGCGGCCGAACTAGCCGACTGGATGGACCGCTTCGGCGACCAGCCCGACGCCCCGGCCATCCACAGCCTGCTGCTCCGCCGGCTCGCCCCGGGCATGGCCGCGCCGCCCGCCCCGGCGCAGGCCAGCCTGGACCTGCCGCCCGCCCCCGAGCTCGGGCTGGCCGACGACCCGGACCCGCAGCCCGGCATCACCCGCAACGCGTGGCTCGACCGCGCCGTGGCCGCCCGGCTGCACAGCGGCGGCGCCTCGGCCGCGCTGCGGCTGATCGATGCCACCCGCCATCTGACGCCCGCCTACGCCGCGGTGCTACATGCCGAGATCGCGCGCACCCTGTTCACCGCCAACGAGGACGCCGCGGCCCTGCAGGTCGCGACCTCTGCCATCCGCGCCACCCCGGCCGAGGCCCGGGTCGGCCAGCTCTGCTACATCGCCGGCCTGGCCGCCTGGCGGCTGGGTAACCTGCAGCAGGCACGCGCGCTGTTCGAGGACGGCGCCCATGCGTCGGTCGCCTCGGCAACGGTGCGCGCCGCCTCCGCCTATTGGGCGGCGCGGGCCAATGCGCGGCTGCACGCGGCGGGCGCGGCCATGCACTGGATGCGCGCCGCGGCGCAGGAGCGGCAGACCCTGCACGGCCTGGTCGCGCGCCGGGTGCTCGGCCTGCAGACCGGCATCGTCCCCAGCGGCAATCTGCTGGCACAGGCCGATGCCGACGCAGTCGACGCCATCCCGGCGGGTCGGCGCGCCCTCGCACTGCTGGAGGTCGGCCAGGATCGCCGCGCGGCGGCGGAGCTGCGCAGCGTCTGGCTGCAGATCAAGGACGATGCGGGGATGCGGCGCTCGGTGCTGCTGGTCGCCGCCGCCAGCGGGCTCAACGATCTCGCCAGCCGGTTCTCCGCGCTGGAGGCCGAGGCCGATGGCCGTGCGGCGGTCGGCACCTCCATCAAGCTGCCGCCGCTGAACCCGGCCAACGGGTTCCACATCGACCGGGCGCTGATCTATGCGGTGACCAGGCTGGAATCCAACTTCGACTCGAATGCGGTCTCCCCGGCGGGCGCGCGCGGCCTGATGCAGATCATGCCGGATACCGCCCGCTACATCGCCGGCGATCCCTCCCTCTCCGGCGAGAGCCTGCACGATCCCGCCTTCAACCTCGCGCTCGGCCAGCGCTATATCGCCTGGCTGGCGGATCAGGACACGGTGGATGACAACCTGCTGCGGTTGCTGGCAGGCTACAATGCCGGCGTCGGCAACCTGGCCGGCTGGCTCGCCCATCTGCATGACGGCGGCGATCCGCTGCTGTTCCTCGAGGCGATCCCGGTGGACGAGACCCGCGGCTTCGTACGCAACGTGCTCACCTACACCTGGCTGTATGCCGCGCGGCTGCATCTGCCGGCGCCGAGCCTGGACGCGATGGCTGCGGGTGAGTTCCCGCGCTTCACGGCGCTGCCCAGCCGGGGCAAACTGGTCGCCATCGCGGCGCACGCGGACTGAGCGTCCCGCGCGATCCCTGCCAGGAGGTGCAGCATGGCACGCATCGATGAAACCCGCCCGTTCATCCCGGTGAACATCGCCGTGCTGACGGTGTCGGACACCCGTACCGCGGCGAACGACACGTCCGGCGACACGCTGGCGGATCGCATCGCCCAGGCGGGGCACCGCGTCGCCGCCCGCGCCATCGAGCGGGACGAGGCCGCGGCGATCGAGCGGCAGTTGCGCGCCTGGATTGCCGATCCGGCGGTGGACGTGGTGATCACCACCGGCGGCACCGGCATCACCGGGCGCGACGTCACCCCGGAGGCGTTCGAGCGGGTGCTGGAGAAGAAGATCGAGGGCTTCGGCGAACTGTTCCGCATGCTGAGCTACCAGAAGATCGGCACCTCCACGATGCAGTCGCGCGCGCTGGGCGGCGTCGCCGGCGGCACCTACCTGTTCGCGCTGCCCGGCAGCACCGGCGCGGTGAAGGACGCCTGGGACGACATACTCGTCTCGCAGCTCGACAACCGGCATCGGCCCTGCAACCTGGCGGAGCTGATGCCGCGGTTGCAGGAGCATCTGAAGCCGGCCGCGGAATAGGAGCCAGGTGACCGGCCCTCAGCATGCCGAGTCGATGCTCCACATCGCCCATATGGCGACGCGGGCGCGGCGGCAGGACCTGACCGCCGCCTTCGCCCAGCAGCATGGCTGGGTGGTGCAGGGCGGCCCGTTCGCCGGCACCGTGCTGAGTGAGCGCGCTGCCTGGGGTGACGGCGACATGCTGCCCAAGCTGATCGGCTGCTACGAGACGGAACTGCACGGCATCCTCGGCAGCATCGCCGAACGCGATCCGGACCTCGTGGTGAATGTGGGGGCGGCCGAGGGCTACTACGCGGTCGGCCTGGCGCGGCTGCTGCCCAACGCCTTCGTGCACGCCTTCGACAGCACCGCCGCCTCGCACGACATCTGCCGCGAGTCGGCGCGGTTGAACGGGGTGGAGGCGCGCCTGTCGGTGGCGGGCGAGTGCAGTACGGCCCTGTTGCAGACCCTGCTGATCCGCGGCCGCCGCCCCTTCCTGCTGTGCGACTGCGAGGGCTGTGAGCGGGAGCTGATCGACCCGCGCAAGGTGCCCGCGCTGGCCAGCACGACCCTGCTGCTGGAATGCCACGACTTCATCGATGCCAGCATCACCCAGACCCTGGTCGACCGGCTCAGCCCGACGCATGAGCTGACCGGCATCCGCGAAGGCGCGCGCGACCCGAACGCGGTGCCGTTCCTGCAGCGGCTCAACAGCCTGGATCGCTGGATTGCCGTGTGCGAGTACCGCCCGTGCATGATGCACTGGATGCTCGCCACGCCGAAGCAGGCCGGCGGTGCGGGCTGACGACGCCATCCTGCCGGATGTGCTGGCGCCGGGTCTGCGTGTGGTGTTCTGCGGCATGGCCGCGGGCACCGTATCCGCGGCGCGTGGCGCCTATTACGCCGGTCCCGGCAACCGGTTCTGGCCGGTGCTGGCCGCGATCGGGCTGACCCCGGCGGTGCTGCCGCCGGCACAGTTCCGCGCGGTGCTGGGGTTCGGCATTGGCCTCACCGACATGGTGAAGACCGCCTCGGGCAGCGACGCGGACCTGCCGCGCGGCGCATCGGACATCCCCGGCTTCACCGCCCGCATCCGCGCCGTGCGGCCGGCCTGGGTCGCGTTCAACGGCAAGCGGGCGGCGGCGACCTTCTACGGCGTGCCGACCGCGCGGTTCGGCTATGGCCCAGGACCGGACGTGGCGGACTTCCCGCCGATCATGGTGCTGCCCTCCACCTCCGGCGCCGCCTCGGGCGCTTGGCGGGTGGAGCCCTGGCAGGACCTGGCGCGGCTGGTCGCCGGGCGCGCGACATGAACGGCGATATCGTGGCCCGCGGGGCGACCGCCGCCGAATCCCCCCGCGCCCGCGCCAACCGCGAGCAGCTTGCGGCGTCGGACCCCGCGGTCTCCGCCTTCGTCGCCGCCTCGGCCGGGTCGGGCAAGACCAAGCTGCTGACCGACCGCCTGCTGCGGCTGATGCTGGCGGGCGCCAAGCCCGAGCGCATCCAGTGCCTGACCTTCACCAAGGCGGCGGCGGCCGAGATGGCGGTGCGCCTGCAGCGCATCCTCGGCAAATGGGTCACGCTGCCGGCCGACGCCCTGGCCGATGAACTCCGCCGCCTGCGGATCGAGCCGACGGATGATGCGCTGGCCGATGCGCGCAAGCTGTTTGCCCGCGTGCTCGATCTGCCCGGCGGCATGCGCATCGGCACCATCCACGCCTTCTGCCAGTCGCTGCTGCGCCGCTTCCCGCTGGAGGCGGCGCTGTCGCCGCATTTCCAACTGGTCGACGAGCGGGACGCCGCCGATGCGCTGACCGAGGCGCGCGAGGACATGCTGGCCCGCGCCGACACCGCAGCGCTGCGCGACGCGCTGACGGCGCTGGCCGGGCTGGCCTCGGCGGAGCAGTTCGGCCGCCAGGTGGACGCGTTGGAGGCGAACCGCGACCGGCTGGACGCCGTGCTGGCGCTGCCCGACCTCGCCGCCGCGCAACGTCGCGCGCTGGGGATCACCGCCACGACCGAGGCCGAGGTGATCGCGACGGCAGTGAACTGGCAGGGCGAGCGCGACCTGCGTGAGGCCGCGCGGATCGTGCAGCAGCTCGGCGCCAAGCTCTGCGCCGAACGGGCCGGGCGCATGCTGGACTGGCTGGACCTGGCGGCGGAGGACCGGGCGGAGCACTGGGACCATTGGTGCAGCGAGTTCCTGACCCAGAAGGGCGAGGCGCGGGCCGACAGCGCGTTCGCCAGCAAGGCGGTGACCACGCGCCATCCCGACCTCGTCAGGCTGTTCCAGACCGAAGCCAGCCGCATCCTGGCGGCATTGGACGAGTGCCGCGCGCTGCGCGTGGCTGAACTCTCGGCGGCGCTGCTGACCCTGGCCGCACCGGTGGTGCGCGCCTATGCGGAGCGCAAGGACGACGCCGGGCTGCTGGACTACGAGGACCTGATCGGCCGCACCTCCGCCCTGCTGCGCGACCCCGGCGTGGCCTGGGTGCTGTACAAGCTGGATGGCGGGCTGGACCATCTGCTGCTGGACGAGGTGCAGGACACCGCCCCGGCGCAGTGGCACATCGCGCATGCGCTGACCGAGGAGTTCTTCGCCGGCAGCGGCGCTCGGGACGACCCGCGCACGGTGTTCGCCGTCGGCGACCGGAAGCAGTCGATCTACTCGTTCCAAGGCGCTGACGCCGATGCGTTCATCAGCGCCCGCAACCTGCTCGCGCGCCGGGTGACCCAGGCGGACAAGCCCTGGCGGGATGTGCAGCTCGATGTGTCGTTCCGCTCCACCGCTCCGGTGCTGGCGCTGGTCGACGCGGTGTTCCGCGATCCTGCGGCGGCGGCAGGCGTGGTGGCGCCGGGCGAGGCGCTGGAGCATTACGCGGACCGGGCGGAGCATGCCGGCGCGGTGGAGCTGTGGCCGCTGGCGCCGCTGCCGGACAGCGAGGACCCGCCGCCCTGGTCGGTGGCCGAGCACAACCAGGGCCTGCAGACGGCACCGCAGTTGCTGGCCGAGACGCTGGCCGGCTGGATCCGCGAGCAGACCTCGGGCACGGTCATGCTGGCGAGCCGGGACCGGAAGCTTGCGCCGGGCGACGTGATGGTGCTGGTGCGTCGCCGCAACGACTTCGCCCGGGCGCTGGTGCGGGCGCTGAAGGCGCGCGGCGTGCCGGTGGCGGGGCTCGACCGGCTGGTGCTGACCGAGCAGCCGGCGGTGCAGGATCTGATGGCGCTGGCCGATGCGCTGCTGCTGCCGGAAGACGACCTCACCTTCGCCTGCCTGCTGACCAGTCCGCTCGGCGGCTTGTCCGACGACGACCTGATGGCGTTGGCGGTGCACCGGCGCGCGCCGCTGTGGGAGACGCTGCGCGCCCGCGCCGGCGAGCGTCCGCACTGGCAGCGCGCCTGGGACTTCTTCGCCGCCCTGCTGGCGCGGGTGGACTATGTCTCGCCCTATTTGCTGTTCGCCGAGGCGCTGGGTCCGCTGGGCGGCCGAGCACGGTTGTATGCAAGGCTGGGGCCGGAGGCGGCGGAGCCGGTGGACGAGCTGCTGAATGCCGCGCTGGCCTATGCCCGGACCCATCCGCCTTCGGTGCAGGGCTTCCTGCACTGGCTGCGCCGCTCCGGTGCCGAGGTGAAGCGGGAGGCGGAGGCCGCTGGCGGTCTGGTGCGCGTGATGACGGTGCACGGCGCGAAGGGGCTGCAGGCGCCGCTGGTGATCCTGCCGGATACCACGGCCATTCCCCCGGATGAGGGGACCATCCTGTGGGCGGATGATCCGCGGAGCGGGGTCGCGGTGCCGCTCTGGACGCCGCGGCGGGAGCTGCGCTGTGTGGCGGCGGAGCGCATCCGTGGCGATCTCGCGCGGCGGCGGATGGAGGAGCACAACCGGCTGCTGTATGTCGCGCTGACCCGGGCCGAGGACCGGCTGGTGGTGTGCGGCTGGCAGACCCGCCGTCCGCTGCCGGACACGTGCTGGTACAACCTGGTCAGCCAGGGATTTTCCCGGGTGGGTGCCGTGGCCGGAGAGGGCGGGTTGCTTCCCGCAACGCCTGATGCCGCCATGCCCGCGGCCGCCACACCCGCCGCCGCGACGCCCGTCTCCGCCGCGCCTGCCGCCGTGACGCCTGCCACCGCGATGCCTGCCGCCGCGACGCCCGTCCCCGCCGCGCCTGCCGCCGTGACGCCTGCCACCGCGATGCCTGCCGCCGCGACGCCCGTCCCCGCCGCGCCTGCCGCCGTGACGTCTGCCACTGCGATGCCTGCCGCCGCGACGCCCGTCCCTGCCACGTCTGCCGCCGCGGCGTCTGCGTCCCCCGTTGCGGCGACGATTGCCGGCTGGGGCGAGCGGCTCCACCACAGCAGCCCGCAACGGGTGGGCGGCGGCGGGGGGCGCGCCACGGCCCCTGAGCAACCCCCGCAACCTCCGCCGGCCTGGCTGGTCGCGGGGCCGGACGGCGGTGCCGCCGCGCCGCCGCGGGAGCCGGCGCGGCCGCTGCCGCTGGCGCCCAGTCGCCCGGAGGGGGTGGAACTGGGCCAGATGCCGCCGGCTGCCTCGCCGCTGGCCGAACGGGCCGGGCAGGTGGACCGGTTCCGGCGCGGCCAGTTGCTGCACGCGCTGCTGCAGCATTTGCCGGCCCTGCCTGCCGAGGACCGCCCGGCGGCGGCGCGAAGCTGGCTGGACCGACCTGGCCACGGCCTGGCCGAGGACGCGGTGGCGACGCTGGCGGAGGAGGCGCTGGCCATTCTGGCGCATCCGGAGTTGGCGCCGCTATTCGCCCCCGGCAGCCGCGCCGAGGTGCCGCTGACCGGGCTGGTCGGCGACGCGGTGGTCGGCGGGCTGGTGGACCGGCTGGCGGTGCTGCCGGATCGGGTGCTGCTGGCCGACTTCAAGACCAACCGCCGTCCGCCGGCGCAGGTCGCGGACACGCCGGTGATGTATCTTCGCCAGATGGCCGCCTATCGCGCCGTGCTGCGCGGCATCTTCCCGGACCGTCCGGTGCGCTGCGCGCTGGTCTGGACCCGGTCGGCGCAGGTGGCCATGCTGCCGGACGATCTGCTCAATTCACACCTGCCCAGCCATGCGGCGGACGCTGCTTGATCCGCTTCCGCGACCCCCCACCTCCCGACCAACCGAACGAGTGAGGACCATGATGAGCGCGAACACCAAACCCGTCACCGACGAGAGCTTCGACACCGATGTGCTGAAGGCGAGCGAGCCGGTGCTGGTGGATTTCTGGGCGGAGTGGTGCGGGCCGTGCAAGATGATCGGCCCGGCGCTGGAGGAACTCGCCGGTGAATTCGCCGGCAAGCTGACCGTGGCGAAGGTGAACATCGACGAGAACCCGATGACGCCGAACAACTACGCGGTCCGCGGCATTCCGACACTGATCCTGTTCAAGGACGGCAAGCCGGCCGCGACCCAGGTCGGCGCGCTGCCGAAGTCACGGCTAAAGGACTGGCTGAGCAGTAATCTCTGAGCAGGCGGCTGCGGCGCGGTGCAGGGCGGCGCGCCGCCCGCCCTGGCAGCCGGATCAGCCGCGCAGCTTCAGGCGTTCGGCGATCACGAACGGCGCGTTCGGCTGCGCCTGGGTGAACAGGCAGATGTCGCGCACCCGGCGCGGCAGCAGCGCCGTGTCGGCGAAATGCCGTTCCGCCGCTGGTTGATACACCGCCTTCTCGGCCGGGGTCAGCCGGCGGGTCAGCGTCATGTGGAAGAACCAGGTGTCGAACAGGTAGGGATAGCCCCACCGCACCAGCATCGCATCCTGCTGCGGAGTCAGGCCCGACCGCCGGCGCCGCGCGAGCTCCGCCTCGGTCGGCGGTTCGCGAAACCCGTCCAGCCGCGCCACGCATTCATCCGCCAGCGCCTGCAACGGTGCACTTGGCTGGGTCTCGCGCAACGCCAGGAACCCGTGCACGTCCGAAACCGCCAGCGGCGGCAGGTCGAACGGGGCCAGCTCGTCGGCAAGCCCGCGCGCCGCCTGCAGCAGATCGGACCAGGCGCGGCCGGCCGCCAGGCGCATCGGCGGCTTCAGTGTGGCGTGGAAGCCGTAGCCGCGCGGCTCCGCGGTGACGGCGGCGATGTCGGGCAGAGCGGGCTGCGGCAGCGGCGCGTTCGATTCCGCGTCGCGGCCGAGCCATGATGATGCGGCGGCGAACAGCGGATCATCCGGTGGCGGCGCGTAGTACACCGCGACGCGCGCCTCGGGACCCATCAGGCCACCCGCTCGCCGGCGCGCCAGACCTGCCGCACCACCGGCAGGTCCTCATGCAGGCGCAGCCGCACCAGGTCGGCCCGTTGGCCTGTCTCCAGGCGGCCGCGATCCGGCAGCCCCGCCATGCGGGCCGGGTGCTCGGTGATCATGGCGATCGCGTCGTGCAGCGCCACGCCGTTGCGCGCGCAGTGGAACGCCGCCTCGATCAGGCTGTTCGGCACGTAGTCCGATGCGAAGGCGTCCACCGCACCGGCGCGCAACATGTCCGCAGCCGATACGTTGCCGGAATGCGAGCCGCCGCGCACGATGTTCGGTGCCCCGGCAATGACCGCCATGCCGGCCTGCTTGGCTGCGAGGGCCGCCGCCATGGTCACCGGAAACTCGCTGATGCGGATGCCGTCGCGGGCGTTGTCGGCGATCTCCTGTTCGGTGCGGTCGTCGTGGCTGGCCAGCGCGATGGCGCGGCCGGAAACGCGGTCCAGCAAGGCGCGCCGGTTCGGCTCGCGCAGCCGCGCCCGCTGGTCCTGCAGCTCCAGGATGCGGCGTTCGATATAGGCGTCGTCCAACCCGCCGCGGCGGCGCAGCGCGCGATAGAAGTCGAGGTTCGCGTACTGGCCGACACCCGGGCTGTGGTCCATCAGGCTGACCATGCGCACGCGCGGATGATCCGCCACCGGATCGAACAAGTCCAGCATGTCGGCGGCCGGCACTTCGCAGCGCAGATGCAGGTAGTGGTCGCCCTTCATCAGCGCCGCTTCGGTGAGCGCGGTGAGGTCCGCCACGCCATCGCGGAAGGTGCGGATGCGTTCCTTGTCGAACCCGAGATCGCCCAGGCACAGCGCATCCAGCACCGTGGTGACGCCGGCGGCGGCGCATTGCGCGTCATGCGCCACCATCGCCGAACGCGACGGCCAGCGGGCCAGCGAACGCGGCTGCACCTGGCGTTCGAGATTGTCGGTGTGCACATCGACAACGCCGGGAATCAGGTAGTCGCCGTCGAGATCGACCGCCGCCGAGAGGGCGGAGCGGCCGGGATGCAGATCGGCGATGCGGTCGTCGCGCAGCACGACGGTGCCGGACAGAGTGGCGCCCGGCAGCACCAGCAATGCGTTGGTCAGGATGATGTCTTGGGTCATGCGGCGTCTTGTAACGGCGTCAGGGCAAACAGGCGATCCGCGATGGCGTCGCGCACCTCGGCATCGTGGCAGATCGCGATGATGGCGGTGCCGCGGGCCTTGGCGTCACGGATCATGTCCACCACCACGGCCGAATTCGCCGCATCCAGCGACGCGGTCGGCTCGTCCAGCAGCAGCACCGGATGGCCCGCGATGAAGCCGCGGGCCAGGTTGACCCGCTGCTGTTCGCCGCCGGAGAAGGTGGCGGGCGGCAAGGCGTGCAGGCGGCGCGGAATGTTCAGCCGCAGCAGCAGCGCCGTGGCGGTATCGCGGGCCTGCGCAGTGTCGGCGCCATGCGCGAGCATCACCTCGGCGACCACATCGAGCGCCGAAACCCGCGGCACCACGCGCAGGAACTGGCTGACATAGCCGAGGGTTTCCCGCCGCACCGCCAGGATGGTGCGGGGATCGGCGGTGGCCAGGTCGACCAGTTCGCCGCGATGGCGCAGCAGGATGCGTCCGCTGGCCGCACGGTAATTGCCGTACAGGCTGCGCATCAGCGTGGATTTGCCGGCGCCGGACGGCCCGGACAGCACCACGCATTCGCCGGCGCGCACCGCCAGATCGATGCCGGCCAGCACGGGAAGATGCAGGCCGCCGCGCAGATGCAGGGTGAAGCTCTTTGCCAAAGCTTCAGTGCGGAGCATAACCGGTTGCATGGCGGAGTTATGCATTCAGCACCGAACTGACCAGAAGCTGCGTATAGGGATGTTGCGGATCGTCCAGCACCTGGTCGGTGAGTCCGGTCTCCACAACGCGGCCGCGCTGCATCACCGCAATGCGGTGGGCCAGTAGGCGCGCCACGGCGATGTCGTGCGTCACCAGCACCGCGGCGATGTTCAGCCGCGCCACCAACGTGCGGATCAGGTCGAGCAGCCGCGCCTGCACCGATACGTCCAGCCCGCCGGTCGGCTCATCCATGAACACCAGGCGCGGATGCGTCACCAGCGTGCGCGCGATCTGTAGCCGTTGCAGCATGCCGCCGGAAAAGGTGCGCGGCAGGTCGTCGATGCGGTTGCCGTCGATCTCGACCTGCGCCAGCCAGTGCAGTGCCTGGTCGCGGATGTTGCTGTAGTGGCGCGCACCCTGCGCCATCAGGCGCTCGCCGACATTGCCGCCGGCGGTGACGTTCATGCGCAGGTTCTGCCGCGGGTCCTGATGCACGAAGCCCCAGTCGGAGCGATGCAATCCGCGCAACGCAGGGGCCGGCATCGCGTGCACGTCGTGCAGCCGGCCGTCGGGATCGCGATACCACACCGCGCCGTCATCCGGCCGCGCCAGGCCGGACAGCACGTTCAGCAAGGTGGTCTTGCCGGAGCCGGATTCGCCGACGATCGCCAGCATTTCGCCCGGCCACAGGTCGATGTCGACGTCGCGCAGCGCCGGGATGCTGCCGAAGGTGAGCGTCAGTCCGCGCGCGGCGAGCAGCGTGTCATTGGACAGGTGGGACATCGGAGTCACCCTTTCCCCCTCCCGTTGCGGGATGCCGCCCGCGAAACCGGTCCTGCATCCGATGCGTCCTCCCACAAGCCGCGCGCGAGGGCAGGGGGAGACGTCTCGCTGCCCGCGTCCGCGCCGACATGTCCGTCGGCACGGCGTGTCGCGCAGTGATCGGTATCCGAACAGACGAACAGCCGTCCGCCGCGATCGTCCACCACGACCTCATCCATGTAGGCATCGGTCGCCCCGCACAGTGCACAAGGTTGCGGCGCACGAAACGCGCGGAACGGATGGTCGTCGAAATCCAGCGAACGCACATCGGTGTAGGGTGGCACTGCGTAGATGCGTTTCTCCCGCCCGGCGCCAAACAACTGCAGCGCCGGCATCATATGCAGCTTCGGATTATCAAACGCCGGTATCGGGCTCGGCGCCATCAAGTAACGATGGTTCACCATCACCGGATAATCATAGCTGATCGAGACCTGACCGAACCGGGCGATGTCCTCATATAGTTTCACATGCATCAATCCGTAATCCGCCAGCGCATGCATGCGGCGCGTTTCCACCCGGCTTGGCTCCAGTCGCGACAGCGGCTCCGGCTGCGGCACCTGATACACGATGATCTGGTCGTCACGCAGCTTCGTCTCAGGGATGCGATGCCGGGTCTGGATCAGCGTCGCGTCGGCGGTCTGCGTGGTGGTGCGCACGCCGGCGGTGCGGGCGAAGAAGCGGCGGATCGACACCGCATTGGTGGTGTCGTCGGCGCCCTGGTCGATCACCTTCAGCACGTCGTCCGGGCCGATAACCGACGCGGTCACCTGGATGCCGCCGGTGCCCCAGCCATAGGGCAGCGGCATTTCACGGGACCCGAACGGCACCTGGTGGCCGGGGATCGCCACCGCCTTCAACAGCGCGCGGCGGATCATCCGCTTCGTCTGCTCGTCCAGATAGGCAAAGTTGTAGCCCTTCATGGCGTGGCTCGATTCGCTGCCGGTGCCGGAGACCGTGTTGATGCGGCAGCCATCATTCCGCGGCCTCCGCGGGCTCAGGAGTGCGGGCGGCTTCGCGGCGCATGCGGCGGACGCTTTCCAGCTCGCTCTGGAAATCCACGTAATGCGGTAGTTTCAGATGCTCCACGAAGCCGGTCGCCTCGATATTGTCGGAGTGGTAGACAACGAACTCGATGTTCTGCGCCGGCGCGGTGACGTCTTCGCCCAGCTCCTCGGCGCGCATGGCGCGATCTACCAGCGCCATCGCCATCGCCTTGCGCTCGCTGAAACCGAACACCAGGCCGTAGCCGCGGGTGAATTGCGGCGGCACCGTCTTCGAGCCTTTGAACTGGTTCACCATCTGGCACTCGGTCAGCACGACGTCGCCGATATCGATGGCGAAACCGAGTTCCGGCGGCTCGATCTCGACCGAGACGGTGCCCATGCGGATTTCCCCGGCGAACGGATGGGTGCCGCCATAGCCGCGCTGCGTGGAATAGCCGAGTGCCAGCAGGAATCCTTCGTCGCCACGGGACAGCGCCTGCAGCCGCACGTCGCGCGGCGCCGGAAAGCTCAGCGGCTCGCGGGTGAGATCGCCTGGAGGCTGGTCCGCCGGCTGGTCGCGCTCGATCAGGCCTTCATGCGCCAGGATGTCCGACACGCGCGGCATCGGCGTGCGCTCCGCTGCCCCCTGGATGGCCGGCGCGGTCTTGCCGTCCGCCGCCAGGGCGAAATCCAGCAACCGGTGGGTGTAGTCGTAGGTGGGGCCGAGCACCTGGCCGCCGGGCAGATCCTTGAATACCGCGGAGACGCGGCGCTGCACCAGCATCGAAGCCGTGTCCACCGGGCCGGAATACGCAAAGCGGGGCAGGGTGGTGCGATAGGCGCGCAGCAGGAACGCCGCCTCGATCAGATCGCCCTGCGCCTGTTTCACCGCGAGTGCCGCGAGTTCCCTGTCGTACAGGGAACCTTCGCCCATCACCCGGTCAACCGCCCGGCCAAGCTGCTGCTCGATCTGCGGCAGGGACAGTTCGGGCACGGCGGGATCGCCGCGGCGTTCCTCGGCCAGCCAGCCATGTGCATTGTCGATCGCCCGCTCACCGCCTTTGACCGCGACATAGGCCATCGCTCAGCCCTCCTGCAGTGTGACGGAACGGGGCAGCGCCGCGAGCTGCATGCCGGCGCACAGGATCACATCGATGCCGCGCGGGAACAGCGCACGGTTGCGCTGCCATTGGGCGGCGAAATCCGCCGGCAGGCCGTCGACCAGCAGCGGCGCCGGTTCACGCAATCCCGGACCGGACAGGATGTAGCGTCTCCCTCGGCCGATCGCCTTCAGTTGCAGGATCAGCGTGGCGGCGCGTTCCGGTGCCTCATGGGAGCCGGCCGGCAGTGCATCGAGCGAGACCGGCGCGCATGCGAGGGCGAAGGCGCAGGCGGCGGGATCGGCGGCGACCGGGGCGCCGCAATGGAACGCGATCCAGTCGCGTGCGGCTGTCGCACCCGCATCGAGCCAGAGCGGCGATTCCTGGTCCACCAGGGTCAGCAGCACCGCGGCGGTGGCGGGATCGAGCGGCGCCGGCGGATCGAGCCGCGCGGCGAGCGACTGGATGCGGCCGGGCCGCGCCATCGCGTCCAGCACCGCGCGGAAGCAGGCCTGGGCATCGATGACGGGATCGGCGAAGCCGGCGGTCATCGTCATCACGAATTTCCTGCCCGCATGGTCTGCATGGCGAAGAACTGCACCTGGGTCGCGGCGGCCTTCGCCGCGATGGTTTCGCGTGCGGCCTGCTGGGTGGCGGCGAGCGGTTCGATCACCGCCTGCTGCACCAAGGCGCGACGGTGCGGATCCTGCAGCATCGCATCCGCCAGCGCCGCCAGCTCGGCGCGCCGTTCCTCGCGGCCGGTGACATAGGCGTGGCCCACTTGGCCATCCGCCGTCCGCACGGTGCAGCGGGTGACCGTCATCTCGCCGAGGTTGAAGGCACCGCCGGCACCGCCGACCCGGCCGCGCAGCATCACCAGCCCGGCTTCCGGCCCGCGCAGGCAGGTGTATTCCGGCAGCGGCGCACAGGCGGCGAGGGTGGAGTCCAGAGTTTCCAGGCTGGCGCGGGCCAGCACCGCCATCCAGCGGCGGCGGGCCGGGTGGGGCGCTGTGTTGCCGGGCGCGGCGGTGTTGTCGGTGTCGAGCGGAGCCATGGGCGCATCGAATGTTGTTTAGATGTCTAGACAGCTAGCGGCGCCCCAGGTTAGCGTCAATCCCGAAACTTGCGCAGGACGCGACGCGGTTGGATGAATTAACCATGACGCTGCCCGAGGATACGGATGAACCGGCCAGCCATCCGGTGCTGCGTCGCGAAGGCGTTGCGCTGTGGCGGCAGATCGCCGGCCACATCCGACACGAGATCGACACCGGCCAGTGTCAACCCGGCAGCCGCCTGCCGACCGAGGCGCAGCTGTCCCGCCAGTTCGGCGTCAATCGCCACACCGTCCGCCGCGCGCTGGAGGAGCTGTCGCGCAGTGGCGTGGTGCGGGTGGAGCAGGGGCGCGGCTCGTTCGTCGCCGAGGACGTGCTGGATTATGCCGTCGAGCCGCGCACCCGGTTTGCCGAATGGATCCGGCGCCACAACAAGGAGCCGTCCGGCCAGATCCGGGAACTGAAGGAGGTCACCGCCGATGCGCGGGTGGCGGCCGGCCTGGGCATCCGGCCGGGCGGCCGGGTGGTGGTGCTGGAGCGGCTGGGCTTCGCCGACGACCGGCCGGTCAGCCTGACCCGACATTATTTTCCGGCGGTCCGGCTGCGCGGCATGCTGGAAGCGCTGCGTGCGACGTCGCGGATCACCGAAGCGCTGCAGGCGGTCGGCGTGTCGGACTATCTGCGCCAGCTCACCCGGGTGACCGCGCGGCTGCCCAGCGCCGAGGAGGCGGATCTGCTGCGCACCGGTCGCAGCCGCCCCCTGCTGGTGGCGGAAAACATCAATGTGGAACGCAGCGGGGCGATCGTGGAGTTCGCCGTCGGGCTCTATCCGACGCCGCGCGTGCAGATCGTCTTCGAACCATAGGGAACCGGATCACGATGGACAGGCTGCGCATTGTCGGCGGACGCGTTCTGCTGCCCGAGGGCGAGGCCCTCGCCGATGTCACCCTGGCGGATGGCTGCATCGCCGGCATCGATGCGGGCGGTGGCGGTTCGGCGCTGGATGCGTCGGGTCTGCTGGTGCTGCCCGGCATCGTCGACATCCATGGCGACGCGTTCGAGCGGCAGATCCAGCCGCGCCCGGGGGTGGATTTCCCGCCGCCGATCGGGCTGGCGGATACCGAGGCACAACTGCTCGCCAACGGCATCACCACCGCCTTTCATGGCATCACTTTGTCCTGGGAGCCGGGCCTGCGCAGCCTCGACTCCTGGCGTGCGCTGCTGACCGCGCTGGAGGCGCGGCGCTGGACCTGCGACATGCGGGTGCATCTGCGGTGGGAGGCGTACAACCTCGATGCACTCGACACCGCGCTGGCCGATATCGCAGCGGGGCGGGTGCATCTGCTGGCATTCAACGACCACACGCCGGCCATCCTGCAAAAGCTGGAAGACCCGGTGGTGGGCGCGAAATACAGCGACCGGGCCGGGATGAAGATGGCCGCGTTCCAGGCGCTGACCGACCGGGTGGCGGCGCGGGCGGCCGAGGTTCCGGCCGCCATGGCGCGGATCGGCGCGGCGGCGCGGGCGGCCGGCATTCCGCTCGCCAGCCACGACGACCCGTCGATCGCGGTGCGCACGGAGTTCCGCGAGCGCGGGGCGCGGATCTGCGAATTTCCCATGGCGGAGGAGGTGGGCGAGGCGGCGCGTGCGGCCGGCGACTGGGTGGTGATGGGCAGTCCCAACGTGGTGCGCGGACGGTCCCATCTGGGCTGGGCCTCGGCGGCGCGGCTGGCCGAGGCGGGCATCTGCAACGTCTTGTCGTCGGACTATTTCTACCCGGCCATGCTACGGGCGGCGCTGATCCTGGCGGGCCGCGGCGTGCTGACGCTGCCGCGCGCCTGGGCGCTGATCTCGGCAAATCCGGCGGCGGCGGCCGGTCTGGCCGATCGCGGTTCGATCGCGCCGGGTTTGCGCGGCGATCTGGTGGTGGTGGAGCCCGATTCGGCGCGGGTGGTCGCTACCTTCGTCGGCGGACGGATCGGCTATCTCGGCGCTGCGGGGGCGGCGCGGCTCGGTCTGGCGAATTAACATTTCCCTGTCGAATTAACATTCCGGTAACGGACTTTCGCCGGGCCTGATCATGCCGCTTGCAGAATTGCCAGTGCACACTGCGCCTCACGGAGTCTAGAATTCCGTGACACTCTACGGTGGCGCGCGCTGCGTCCCACGGCATGGAGAAGAACAATGATGGTCCGGATGCAATTCGTGCTGCCTGCGCTTCTGGCGCTGGCGGGCTGCTCGACGGCGCCGGCTCCGGTGGCGAGGGGTCCAAGCCCCGTCCTGCAGGCCCAGGCGGCGGAACCGCAACGGGTGACCGCGGCGTCCAACGCGCTGGGGCAGAAGCTGGACGGCATGGTGGCGGCGCAACGCGCCAGCGTGACCCGATGACCGGTGTGTCCGGCTGAGCGGCCGCGGCCGCAGCGTGCCTCGGCCGGGACGTCTGCTTCCGATCTTTGCCGGGCTTGACCGGGCCACATGCACCGGAACGATCGGGGCCGCCGGATCAGATTTTCGAACCGCTTTGGCGGCGGATCTCGTTCGCCACCGGATGCAGGATCGCGGGCGCGACGTCGCCGACGACGCTGTAGCCGACACCGTGTTGCGCCCAGGCGAAGGCCGCCATCCGGCCCTGGTCGTGCTGCACCATCGGCGCTTCCTTGTCGCTCTCCATCGGCCGCATCAGCATGGCGATGCGCCCGCCCTTGTCATCGTCGTACATCAGCAATCCGGCGGGGCCGTGAGGCGTGGCGACCAGCCGTCCGCCGATGAAGCGATAGCCGGAAGCCGCAAGATCGGGCACCGCGACCGGGTGCTGCAGGCGGTTGGAGATCCAGCGGACCAGGTCCTGCCGGTTCTCCGCCTCGATCTCCACCGGGCGGGCCTGGTCGGTGCCGAACACCCGGTAGCTGTCGGAGGCTTCCTCCGCCAGCGCGAGGACGCCGCCGCTGGGCGGAAGCGTCACACCCCGGGCGATCCATCCGCCGCCGGCGCCGGCGGCGATCAGCAGCACCATCGCGGCGGCGACCCGCCATGCCGTGAACTGCCGGCGAGGCCGCGCCGCGATCAGCCGTGGCAGGCTGAGTTGGGACGGTACCGGCTCCTCGGTCACCGGGCCCAGGGTTCGACGCAGCAGCTCGCGTTGCCGGACAAATCCCTCGACGCGGCGGGCAATATCGGGGTGCGCCTCGATATAGGCGGCGACCTCGCTCTGCCGCGCCACGTCCAGCAGCCGATCCACATAGGCGTGGAGATCGTCCTCGGAGACGGGACGGGCGGTGCTCATTTCACTCTCCGCAGCGGAACAGTGCGCATCGTCGACACGGCGTCGGGCTCCAGCAGGCGCAGCAGCTTGTCACGCGCCCGCGACAGCCGGGACATGACGGTGCCGATCGGTACGTCGAGGACAGTGGCCACTTCGGCATAGGTCATGTCTTCCACTGCCACCAGCAGGAGGACGCTGCGTTGCTCATGGGGCAGTTCGTCCAGGGCGCCCATCAGGTCCTGGTGACGCAAGCCGTGCTCCTGCGCGGCAGACTGGCTGAGGACGTCCTCACCGACCGCGTCCAATGGTTGATGGGGACCGCGTCGCGCGCTTTGCCGCAGCCGGTTGATCGCCAGGTTGTGCAGGATGGTGAACACCCAGGCGCGCGCGTCTCCGTCTCGCCGGCGCTGATGCCAGCGGGTGATCACCCGCTCGAGGCAATCCTGCACCAGGTCGTCGGCCGCCGCCCGATCGTTGAGCAGCGATCGGGCGTAGCGTCGGAGCTTCGGTATCAGCGGCTCGATGAGGCGGATCATGTCCTGCATTGCGCTACCGGCTGCGAGGGGCGGGGGGCCAGGTGCCCGGGTCAGTGCGTCTGGATCTGCACCGGGGTGCCGACCTCCGCCGGTGTGCCCGGCGCGATCACCAAATACCCTTTCGTGGTGGCGGATTCACCGTGCACCAGCTGGCGGATTGGACCCGTCGCATTGACGATCGCCGATCCGGCGGGGTTGATGGTGAACGCCGATAGTGGTTGCAGCGCACCACCACCGTCGGCCTGCTGGGACACCGCCAGCACATAGGGCTGCTTCGGCACGAGGCCGGTGACCGAGGCCTGCAGCACCTGGACCAGGCCCTGGTCGAACAATGCGATGTCGCTGCCGGCACCGGCGGCCGGGTGCTGTCCCACCGGCGCCAGTGTCACCTGCGAGGATTGTCCGGCGATGCCGAGCGGCTGCAGGCCTGCCATACCGTCACCGTCGGGAACCGCGTCGGGCACGTAGTTGATGGCCTGCGGCGCCTGGCCGATCGGGATGGTGGCGATCACCTGATTGGTCGCGGTATCGATCGCGGCGAGCGCGTCGTCGTTCTCCAGCCCGACATAGATCCGGGTGCTGTCGCCGGATGGCCAGATCCCGTGTGGGAGTTTGCCGACCGGGACGGTCGCCACCTGGGAGAAATCATCGGTGCGGAACACCTTCACCTGATTGAGCCCGCCGATGGTGACATAGGCGAAGGTGCCATGCGGGGTGCGGGCGAAATTGACATGGTTGGTGATCGGCCCGGTATCGATGGTCTTGAGCACGTTGAACGGTGGCCGCGCGTTGAACACTTGCGTCTTGCCGATATCCTTCAGCGTGAACCAGACCTGATTGCCGTCCGGTGTCGCGGCGATATTGGGACAGAACGGCGAGGCCTGTTTCACTCGCGCGACAATCGCATGATCCGCGACGGAGATCACATCGGCCTCCGGATTGAATGACGAGCAGACATAGCCGTATTTGCCGTCCGGTGAGAAAATCTGCATGCCCGGTCCGGCGGGAAGTTTGATGCGGGTGGTTTCCTCGAAGGTGGTGGCGTCGAGCACGGCGACATAATCCTCGCCGCGCACGGTGATCCAGACCTCCTTGCCGTCCGGCGTGAAGAAGGCTTCGTGCGGCGAGCGTCCGACATAGCTGGTGTGCTTCACGCTGTTGGTGGTGGTGTCGATGAAGGTCACTGCGTTGGAGCCGATGGAGACCACCGCCAGGGTCTTGTGGTCCGGCGAGAATCCCATGCCGTGCACCAGCACCTGGCCGCGGTAGAGCGGGCTGAAATTGCCGGGCTGCGGATCGCCGAGGCGGATCACGCCGAGCAGTTTGTTCGAGGCCGGATCGGTGACCGAGACGGTGTTGGAGAATTGTTCGGCGGCGTACACCCGATCGCGGTGGCTGACCGCGATATCGGCTGCGGCCGCAGCACCGGGCGCCTGTCCCGCCGAAGCCGGGGCAAGCGAGGCCATCGCGAGCGCTGTGGCGAGTGCGATCATCGAGACCGTGTGTTTCATCGCGGTCATCTCCTATTGTTCCGTCGTGTGATGCGGGTGATTGGTGCCGTTGCCCGCTGCGGTATCCGTCGCCGTGCCCTGCGTCGGCGCGGCGGCAGGGGGCGGCAGCGTCTCGTCGACGGCCAGCCGCATGGCGATGATCTCCTGCTGCTGGGTGACGATAATTTCCTGTGCCAGACGGCGGATCTGCTGATTGTGGCCGTAGCGCAGCACCGCCTTGGCCATGTCGATCGCGCCCTGATGGTGCGGCACCATCATCGCAACGAAATCGCGATCGATATCGCCGGTTGGCGTCACCGCCATATCGGCCATCATCGTGTCCATCGCAGCCGCGTTCTCGGCGAGGAACGGCGCCTCCTGGGGATGCGCCGTCAGGCTGTGTGCCTGCAGCGAACCGCCGGTCGCGCCGGCGAGTACAAGCGCAAGTCCGATGCGTCGGACCGTGCAGGAAATTATCGGCATGCTGTCACACTCTGCGTTGCTCGTTGTCGATCGGTGGACAATGCGGTGGGGCGCAGTATTCCGCGTCAACGGGAAATTTCTCGTCGGTGGCGCAGGCTGCGAACCACTGCTCAGAGCAGCAGCGACACCTGGTTCAGCCGTTCCCGCAGGCGCGGCGCTGCGACTTCCAGGAAGCGGCGCATCTTGAGCGGCAGCAGGCCCTGTCCCGCATGCAGCAGGGTCACCGGCGAGGGCGCTGGTTCGAACTCGCTGAGCACGACGACAAGTTTGCCTTGTCGGATGGCGTCGGCGGCCTGGTAGGACACCACGCGTGTCAGGCCGACCCCTTCGACCGCTGCATCGACGGCGGCCTCGGCGGTATTCACCGACAGTCGGGTGCGGATCGGCACCGCATATTCGATCCTGGTGCCCGGCCGGGTGAAGTTCCACGCGTCGAGTGAGCCGAGCACATCGAACGCGATGCAGGCCAGGCTGGTGACGTCGTCTGGATTGCTGGGCGTGCCGTGGCGCGCGAGAAAGTCTGGACTGGCGCACACCACGCGGCGCACCTGTCCCACCCGCGTTGCCATCATCGCGCTGTCGGGCAATGGACCGATGCGGACCGCCATGTCGATATGGTCGTCGAGCAGCCGAACGTTGCGATCCGACAGCACGAGACGCACGTTGATCTCGGGAAACTGCGCGAGAAATGCATCGATGATCGGCAGCACATGCAGTCGCCCGAATGCGACCGGTGCGGTGATGACGAGTTCGCCGCGCGGTGTGCTGTATTCGCCCGCCGCGGCGCGCTCCGCTTCGCCCACTTCCTCCAGTATTCGCCTCGCCGCCGCGACATAGGCGGCGCCGGCATCGGTCAGGCTGAGCCGGCGGGTGGAGCGCAGCAGCAGGCGCGTTTTCAGATGCGCCTCCAGTTCGGACAGCTTGCGACTGACCGTCGGCAGAGGGACGCCGAGTCTGCGGCTGGCGGCGGACAGGGTGCCGGCCTCCACCACCGCCAGCAGGACCGACATGGCTTCGAGGCGATCCATGATGGTTCCATATCCTGGAATGATAAGTCTCAATAATACAGGATTATTGTTCAGGGTGGGAGAAGACATCTTTGCGGCCAGCAGGCCGATCGCGGCCGCGCCGGCACGCCGCCTACGACGACAGCGGGTGCGGCGCGTCCGTGTTGCCGGCCTGCCGTCGCAACAAGGGAGCAATTGCCGTGGCGCACGGATTCCTCGACATCGCCGGCACGCCAAGCGTGAAGGCCGCCCAGCAGGCAAATGGCAGTGCGGCCCTGGTGGCCGAGTCCAGCGCCAATCGCCCGTCCGATCGGTTCGGGGAGGCGGAGGCGCAATTCATCGCCGCCGCCGACAGTTTCTACATGGCCACCGTCTCCGAGACCGGCTGGCCGTATGTGCAGCATCGCGGTGGACCGACCGGGTTCCTGCACGTGCTCGACGACAGCACGCTCGCCTTCGCGGAGTTTCGTGGCAACCGCCAGTATGTCAGCCTCGGCAATCTGGCCGCGAACGATCGCGCGGCACTTATCCTGGTGGATTACCCAAACCGACGCAGGTTGAAGCTGTACGTGCATGTCGAGGTGCGGGATCTTCAGGCCGATCCTGAGCTGGCGGCGAGGCTTGCGATGCCGGGCTACCGAGCCCGGGTCGAGCGCGCTTTCATCCTGCACCTGGAGGCGTTCAGCTGGAATTGCCCGCAGCACATCACGCCGCGCTTTACCGAGGCGGAGTTGCAGCACGCGTTGGCACCTGTCCGCCTGCGCATCGAACAGCTTGAGGCGGAAAACGCAGCACTGCGCGCTCAGTGCGCGACCGACGGCGGGTGACATGCGGACCGGCGACGACGTAGTGATTGCGGATGGGGTGGATCGGGTGTGCGATTGGGCGCCGGCCCCGTTGCGCAATGAACATGCGGGCGATTCGACAGGTGGTGCAGCCCGCGAACGATCTCTCGCAACAAGGGACATCCCATGGCGGTAACGCGCATCGTGGCCAACATCGCAGCCGAACACACCGACCGCGCCAAGGCCTTCTACGCCGACGTGCTCGGCCTGGCCGTCGTGATGGATCTCGGCTGGATCGTGACCTTCGCATCCGACAGCCAGGCACCACCGCAGGTCAGCGTCGCACGCGAAGGCGGATCGGGGACGCCGGTGCCCGATCTCTCAATCGAGGTCGATGATTTCGACGACACCTATCGCCGCGCCGTCACCGCGGGCTTCGCGATCGCCTATGGCCCAGCAAGCGAACCCTGGGGTGTGAGGCGATTCTATGTGCGCGATCCGTTCGGCCGTCTGGTGAATATTCTGACCCACGCATGACATGCGCGGACGGCGTGACGCTACACGTTGATCGTGGTCAGCCGCACGCCATAATCCACCTCGTGGAACACGCCGGTGTGGAAGAACGACTGCCGCCCGACCACGCCGGTCCGAACCAGTGGCAGCGGCTTGAACCGATTGAAATAGGTATCCCACGCGGCAACATCGCTGGTCCCGCCGGCATACGGGACGGGAGCGATGCCGGTATCCACGGTTTTTTCATTCCTCTTGTAGAAGATCGTGCAGGGCTGATTGCCGGCGAGCTGCAGGTGATATTCGACATAGGTGCCGTCCTGCGGATTGATGATGCTGGTATCGAAGCCATGCGCCGGGCCGTTCCAGCCGAGCTGGTTGGCGAAGCCTTGCATTTCCAGGGTCCAGGCCTGCAGACCGGCGCCGGCATCGTTGGTCCCGTAGCGCACGTGATGATTGCCGGAGCCGTAGATGTCGGTGATGTTCCCGGTCACCAGCCCCTTTGCCTGCGCCCAGTTGACGAACTGGGTGAACATGCCCGGCGAGTCATTCGGGTCGACGAGATGCACGCCCCATAGATCGGCATTGGTGCGGGCGACGAACCCCATGCACAGCAGCAGATGGGGAAATCCGATGGTGTCGGCGTCGTGCCCCACCATGTTCTCGTCCAGCATTGCCGGCATGCGCGTGAGCTCCTTCGATCGATGGCGTGGTTCCTGACGACGGCGTCATACTGCCGGACCGCGGCGTACTCTCGGCCTCGGTCCGGCAGTTGCTGTACGGCGAGGCAGGTTACGGAGCTATTTCGATCGGGTGCTGTACCATGGGTGGGGCAGGCCGGGAGTTTTCACGCGCAGCGTGTAGACCGAGGTGCTCGCGGTGCAGAACAGCGTGCGCAGATCGGGGCTGCCGAACGCGATGTTGGCGCAGACTTCCGGCATCGTGATGATGCCGAGTTTGCTGCCGTCGGGCGCGAACACCCAGATGCCGTCAGTGCCGGTGCAGAATACGCGTCCCGCCGCATCCAGCTTCATGCCGTCCGGCACGCCGTTGCTGCCATCGGCCGACATGTCGGCGAACACCCGCCGGCGCACCATGTTGCCGGCCGAGTCCAGCTCCACCGCGTGAATGTATTGCGTCCAGCGGGTGTTGGCGATGTAAAGCGTGCGTTCATCCGCCGACAGCGCCAGGCCGTTCGGATATTCCACCGGCACCACCTGCGAGACCGCCCCGTCCGGCGTGACGCGATACACCGCGGCGTCCAGCTCGCGTTCCGCCAACGGGATGCGATAGGACGGATCGGTGAAATACAGCGCACCGCTGGAATGGCAGATCACGTCGTTCGGCCGGTTGAACCGCTTGCCGTCGAACCGGTCCACCAGGGTCGTGACCGACCCGTCCGCTTCGGTGCGGGTCAGCCGCTTGCCTTCGCCTTCGCAGTTGATCAGCCGGCCCTGCAGATCGAAGGTGGTGCCATTGCCGCCTTCGGTCTTGCGCACCAGTTCGGCCGCCTGGCCCAGCACCATGCGATACAGCGAATTGGTACGGATATCGACGAACCAGAAGAATCCGTCGGGATGCCAGAGCGGACCCTCGGTGAACACGAAGCCCGCTGCAACCTGCTGCAACTCGGTCGTTTCCAGGACGTCGGACAATGTGTCCATGTCACTTGTTCCCCCTCAGGCGCGGGCTTCGCGCGTTCTCCGGCCAGCCTAGGTCGTGCGGGCGGATCTCACAATTATTGCGGCTCGAGCAAGGCGGCGGCCAGATATTCGGGAATGCAGACCGGACGCTGGACGCGTCCGCGCAGGCTCTCGCCGGCCAGTCTCCCGCCCACCAGGTCTCCCGCCCACCAGCCTCGCGCCTCCCGGTCCTAGGTTGCGACAAGTCCCAGCAGCCGGTGGTAGGATGCCATGTCGTCAGCATGGTTGCGGTCCGATCGGAGGCCGATGTGGCCATCAGGCCGGATGACAAGAAGGGTCATCTCACCGATGCCCATTCGTTCGGCTGCTGTCGGCGTGATTCGTGGGTGCGGGTTCTGATCGTCGTCGGGGCCTGTCGCAATCACCACGGTTTCTTCTACGATGTCGGATGCGAGACCTTGAGCACGGATAAAGGTCTCAACGCGCGCGCGTGCTTCCGCGAGGCCCGATAAGCCACCGATGAGCAGTGCCGTATGGCCGGCGCGGTAGGTCAGCTCATGCAGCAGGCATGTGGTCCCGTCGGCGAGACGAACCTCGATTGTATCCGGAAGCCGCTGGCCCGGTGCGAGCGCATCGTGTCTGTCCTCCATGACGATGGGTGAGGCGCCGTAGTCGATGTCGAGTTCCGCCTCTGCAACTGCCTCGTGGTGTCGCGAGTCCGGGTCGGCGAACACCGCCCGAAGCGCTTCGTCGCGGGTTCTCCGTTCGGCTGGATCGACTACCATTTGAGCAAGCTCGACGGCGTCCCCCGATGCAGTCACCAACTCGGCCACCGGGCGCCGTTCTGCCTCATAGCTGTCCAATAGCGCGGGGTCGGACAAGCCGTGGCAGACGAGTGCCAGCTTCCAGGCCAGGTTAACCGCGTCCTGCAGACCGGTGTTCATCCCGTGACCTTGGGCAGGGGAGCACACATGGGCCGCGTCCCCCGCCAACAGGACACGACCCGATCGGAACCGCTCCGCGACCTTCGTGTGACAGTGGAAACGTGCCGGGTTCTCGACACCATCAAACTCGAACCGGGGCAGATAGCGCCTGAGAGTGGACGATGCGTCGAGCGCCAGGTCGGAGGTGGGAGAGGATGGCCTCAGATAGACGCGCCATCTCCGGTCGGGAAGCGCGGTCAGAATGACCGGGGTCTCGTCGAGATAGGCGTAGTTCGCCTCATAGGATTCCTGCCAGCCAACCAAGGTCGCGTCGAACACGGCCCAGGGCTGGATGATGTCGTGTCCGATCATATCGATCCCGATCAGGGTCCGGCAGGTGCTGTGGAGCCCATCGCAGCCCACCACCCCACTGGGCCAGGACGTGCTCCGTTGCGGCTGCCCGCTGCACGGTCGCGAGGATTCCGTCTTCGTGGCGCGCCAGTCCGATCAGGCTGCATGAACGGGCCACGTCGCCATTCTGCCGGTGGAGGTACCTGGTGAGGATCGACTCGGTCACCTCCTCCGAAACTCCGATGTTGAACCCGTAGCGACTGCCGCAGGTCGAGAGATCGATCTCGCCCAGCACGACGCCCTGGGAATGAAGACGAGCAACACGTTGCTTCACACCCGCGGTCAGGAGCGGGTCGTGGAGACCCATGGCCTCGAACAGTTCGAGTGAGCGCGGATGCACGACTGTCGCCCGATCCCAGTGTAACGGCGATTGATGTGCGTCGATCACCCGGCACTCGACATTCCGGCGAAGCAGCTCCGATGCCAGCAACAGGCCCGTTGGCCCAGCACCGACCACCAGTACAGTCGTGTTGTCGAACATGTTGAACCTGCTGGATATCGGCCGATGAACTTATGCTACAGGCGGCGCTGCGCCCGGCGCCAGTGCCAGGCGGGGACCGTCCCTGTGGCCACCGTTCAGGATGATGGCCGGAAACGCCGGCCTGGCCCCCGTGCGGATGCTTTTCGGCGTGCGGCCTCACCATCACCGATGCCTGGCAGGCGGCATGAGCGGGCTCCATGCCATCCCTGCCGTCGATTGGACCCTGGCGAACCCCTGCCGCGGCGGTTACCGACGCGTCTGCGCCGTGACCCGATGCCGCCAACTCATGGTCCCTGGCAGGCCACGCATCGCCCGGCACAGCGCGAATTTCGCGGCTATAACGCCTGCCCAATGCGGGATGCACACGATTCGGGGCTGCACGTCACCGGGCTGACGGTGCGATACGGTCCGGTGACGGCTCTGGACCGGCTGGACCTCACGGTGCAGCCGGGCGAGCTGTTCGTCCTGCTCGGCGGTTCCGGTTCCGGCAAATCCACCCTGCTGCGTGCCATCGCCGGGCTGGTCCGGCCGGACGCCGGACGCATCGCGCTCGCCGGCATCGACCTCGCGCCGCTGCCGCCGCACCGGCGGCCGGTCAACACCATGTTCCAGTCCTACGCGCTGTTCCCGCATATGACCGTCGCCGCCAACATCGCCTTCGGTCTGCGCCAGCAGAAGCTGCCGCGTGCCGCCGTCGCGGCGCGGGTGGCGGAGATGCTGGCGCTGGTGCAGCTCGAGGGGTTCGGTCCGCGCCGGCCGCACCAGCTCTCGGGTGGACAGCAGCAGCGGGTGGCGCTGGCGCGCAGTCTGGCGCCGCGACCGCACCTGCTGCTGCTGGACGAACCGCTGTCCGCGCTGGACCGCAACCTCCGCGCCGACACGCGCGAGGAGCTGGCGCAGCTGCAGCGCCGCCTCGCCACCAGCTTCATCCTGGTCACCCACGACCAGGAGGAGGCGCTGGGCCTGGCGGACCGGATCGCCGTGATGCAGGCCGGCCGCATCGAGCAGATCGGCACGCCCGCCGAAGTCTATGAACGGCCGAACAGCCGCTTTGTCGCCGAGTTCCTCGGCGCGGCCAATCTGCTGCCGGTGGAGGTCGGCCCGGACGGCACGACACTGGTCCTGCCAGGCCTGCGCCAGAGCCTGCGCGCCGCAATCCCTGCCGCGCCGGGGCGGGGCCTGCTGGCGATCCGGCCGGAGCGTCTGCGTCTCGGCGGCCGGCCGGACATCAACCGGCTCGACGGCGTGGTGGTGAGCCGGAGCTACGCCGGCGAAACCCTCACGCATGGCGTGCGGCTGAGCGACGGCACCACGCTGCGCGTCACCGAGGCGCTGCGCGACGGGCTGCGGCCCGGCCTGCCGGCGGTGGGCGACCCGGTTGTGGTGTCGTGGCCTGCCGAGGCCGGCATCCTGCTGCCGAGCGACCGATGACCGGCGCGTGGTGCGGCGGGCAGAGGGACGACGGGCAGAGGGGCGACGGGCTGCGGGCCGGCCTGCCGGCGGTGGGCGAGCCGGTTGTGGTGTCGTGGCCTGCCGAGGCCGGCATCCTGCTGCCGAGCGACCGATGATCCGGCGCGTGGTGCGACGGGCCGGGGGGCGACGGGCAGGGGGTGCGGTACCATGACGCTGCGCCGGACGGCCGTTCTGGCGGTGCCCTGGACCTGGCTGCTGCTGTTGCTGCTGGCGCCCGCCGCCATCGTGCTGGCGATCGCCTTCGCGCAGCCGGTGGAGCGGATTCCGCCATTCTCGCTGCGGCATCCGACGCTGGACAATTTCGCACTGATCCTCACCGACAGGCTGTATCGCGGCGCCTTGCTGCTCAGCGTGAAGGTCGCGGGGCTTTCCACACTGGCCTGTCTGCTGGCCGGCTATCCGATGGCGCTGGCGATCGCGCGTGCGCCGGCGCGGCGCCGCAACGCGCTGCTGCTGGCGGTGATGCTGCCGTTCTGGACCGGCTTCCTGATGCGGCTGAACGCCTGGATCGGCCTGCTGGCGGATGATGGCTGGATCAACACCGGCCTGGGCTGGCTGGGCGTTGGTCCGCTGCGGCTGCTCTATACCGATACCGCCATGTATATCGGCATCGTCTACACCTACCTGCCGTTCATGGTGCTGCCGCTGTATGCGCGGTTGTCGCAGCTCGATCCGGTGCTGCTGGAGGCCGCGGCCGATCTCGGCGCGCCGCCCCTGCGTGCGTTCCTGCGGGTGACCTTGCCGCTGTCGTTGCCGGGCGTTCTCGCCGGATCGCTGCTGGTGTTCATCCCGGCGGTCGGCGAATACGTCATCCCCGAGCTGCTTGGTGGTCCGCGGGCGCAGTTGGTCGGGCGCGTGCTGTGGGCGGAGTTCTTCGCCAATCGCGACTGGCCGACCGCCTCGGCACTCGCCTGCACGCTGCTGCTGGTTCTGCTGATTGTGCCGGCTTGCCTGCTGCTGTGCGCCCGGCGCGGTATGGCGGGCTGGCGCCGCCGCTCTGCGGTCGCGGTCCCGCCTGACGCGCAATCGGCTTGAGGTCGCGGCGGGTCAGGTCAGGCTGTCACGCAATCGCCACACCGCCCGGGCGTGACACCGCAAACCCGCGCGCGGTAACACCGCATGCCCATCAACCACGCTGAGCTGCATGCCTGCCACGATCCAACCCTCGCTGGCGACCGCCAGACGCACGCCGAACGTCTGGGACGCCGCCGCCATTCTGTGCGTGTTCGGCGCGCTGGTCGGTCTGGTGCATGTCGCGCAGGGCACGCTGGTGCCGATCAGCGCGCCGGGCGCCACCCGGATCAGCCTGGACCCGGGCCATCTGCCGGCCTATGCCGCGCGCACCACGCTGCGCATGTTCGCCGCCCTGGCGCTGTCGCTGCTGTTCACCTTCACCTACGGCACCGCCGCGGCGAAAAGCCGGCGCGCGGCGCTGGTGCTGATCCCGCTGCTCGACATCCTGCAATCGGTGCCGATCCTCGGCTTCCTCACCTTCACCGTGGTGTTCTTCATCAGCCTGTTCCCCGGCCAGGTGTTCGGCCTGGAGCTGGCGGCGATCTTCGCGATCTTCACCAGCCAGGCCTGGAACATGGCGTTCAGCCTGTACCAGTCGCTGAAGACCGTGCCGCAGAACCTGGCCGAGGCCGCGATCAGCTTCCGGCTGACCGCCTGGCAGCGCTTCTGGCGGCTGGAGGTCCCGTTCGCGGTGCCTGGACTGGTGTGGAACACCATGATCTCGATGTCCGGCGGCTGGTTCTTCGTGGTCGCGTCGGAAGCGGTCTCGGTCGGCGACCATACCTGGACCCTGCCGGGCATCGGCTCCTACGTCGCCGTCGCGCTGGAGCAGCGCGACATCGCCGCCGTGTGCTGGGCGATCCTCGCCATGCTGTGCGTCATCCTGGCCTATGACCAGTTGCTGTTCCGCCCGCTGGTCGCCTGGTCGGAGAAGTTCCGCGTCGAGACCACCTCCTCCGGCGCCGCGGTGGAAGACCCCTGGGTGCTGCGGCTGTTCCGCCGCACCCGTCTGCTCGCGGTGATGGGGGAGTGGTTCGGCCAGGCAGTCGGTATGCTGGGGGGCCTGCGGCTGGCGGGCCGGCCGCGCGCCGCCATCGCCCAGCGCCCGCCCTCGCGCATCATCGACGCGGTCTATTTCGCGCTGGTGGCCGGCGTGGCCGGATGGGCCTCCATTCGGCTGTCGCAGTTCGTCTCCGGCGCGCTGAGCTGGGGCGATGTCGGCGAGGCGCTGCTGCTGGGTGTGTTCACCCTGATCCGCGTTTCGGTTCTGCTGGTGCTGGCGACGCTGGTCTGGGTGCCGATCGGCGTCTGGCTGGGGCTGCGCCCGGTCTGGGCCCGCCGCGCCCAGCCGGTGGCGCAGTTCCTGGCGTCGTTCCCGGCCAACCTGCTGTTCCCGCCGGTGGTGCTGGCGATCGTGTACTTCCACCTGAGCCCGGACATCTGGCTGACGCCGCTGATGATCCTGGGCACCCAGTGGTACATCCTGTTCAACGTGGTCGCCGGCGCCGCGGCATTTCCCGGCGATTTGCGGGAGGCGGCCGGCAATTTCCGCATTCGTGGTCTGCTGTGGTGGCGCCGGGTGATTCTGCCCGGCATCTTCGCCTATTACGTGACCGGCGCGATGGCCGCCTGGGGCGGCTCCTGGAACGCCGCCATCGTCGCCGAGGCGGTGTCCTGGGGCGACACCAGGCTGCTGGCACATGGTCTCGGCGCCTATATCGCGCAGGCCACCACCCGCGGCGACCTGCCCCGTGTCATCCTGGGGGTGGCGGTGATGGCCGGCTTCGTGGTGGCGCTGAACCGGCTGCTCTGGACCCCGCTCTACGCCTATGCGCAGCGTCGCCTGACCTTGACCTGACCGTCGGAGACCAGCCCATGGACACCGTCGCCGCCACCGTGCCGTCCCTGGTGGAGGTGCAGGACTGCCGCCAGTCCTATCATAAGGAAGCGAACGCCGATCTGGTGGTGCTCGATGGCGTCAACCTGTCGCTCCATGAGGGAGAAATCGTCGCCCTGCTGGGCCGCTCCGGCTCCGGCAAGTCCACCCTGCTACGCATCGTCTCCGGCCTGCTGCGCCCCACCGCCGGCCAGGTGTTGTGGCGCGGGCGGCCGCTGCACGGGCCAGCCGACGGCGTCGCCATGGTGTTCCAGAGCTTCGCATTGTTCCCCTGGCTGACCGTGCAGGAGAATGTGGAGCTGGGCCTGGAAGCGCGTGGCATCGCGCGGGCGGAGCGGGAAAAGCGCGCCGAGACGGCGATCGACCTGATCGGCCTGGGCGGGTTCGAGAGCGCCTATCCGAAGGAACTCTCTGGCGGCATGCGCCAGCGGGTCGGTCTGGCGCGCGCCCTGGTGGTGCATCCGGATCTGCTGCTGATGGACGAGCCGTTCAGCGCGCTGGATGTGCTGACCGCGGAGACGCTGCGCACCGACCTGATCGACCTGTGGTCGGAAGGAAGGCTGCCGGTGAAGTCGGTGCTGATGGTGACGCACAATATCGAGGAGGCGGTGCTGATGTGCGACCGCATCCTGGTGTTCTCCTCCAATCCCGGCCGGGTGGCGAGCGAGCTGCGGGTGAAGTTTCCGCATCCGCGCAACCGGCTGGACCCGGCGTTCCGCCAGATGGTGGACGACATCTACGCGCTGATGACGCGCCGCCCGGTGCCGCAGCGGACCGCAGCCGGGCTGGCGCCGCCGGATCTCGCGATGCCGCTGCAGCGCGTCGGCACCAACCAGATGGCCGGCCTGATGGAGGCGCTGACGGTGCCGCCGTATAACGGGCGAGCAGACCTGCCGGCGCTGGCCAACGCGCTGCAATACGAGGTGGACGAGCTGCTGCCGCTGGGCGAGACGCTGCAGTTGCTGCATTTCGCCACCATGGAGGAAGGCGACATCGTGTTGGCCGAGGCGGGGCGCCGCTTCGTCGCGGCCGATACCGACGAGCGCAAGGCGATCTTCGCCGATGCGTTGCGCAGCCACGTGCCGCTGGTGCCGATGATCCGCCAGGTGCTGGAGCAGCGCTGGAATCACCGCGCCTCGGCGGAACGGTTCCGCGACGAGCTGGAGGACCACATGTCGCCCGACTACGCCGATGACACGCTGCGCGCGGTGATCGGCTGGGGGCGCTATGCGGAGCTGTTCAGCTACGACGAGGAGGCTGGGCAGTTCAGCCTGGAGACCGAGGAATAGCGCGGCCGGCGTGACAAGGTTCTGTGAAGAGAACGTCAGTCCTATATCAAATCGGTGTGGCCGGCGGCGTGTCGATGGCGCCCGGGATTGCTGACTGAGGATTGTCCCTGGTTGGTCGCGGCAGGTCATGCTGTTCGACGCAGGCCGATCGGCATGACGCGACGCCTGGCCGAACGGATCGCCGGCTGGTTTTCTGCGGCCGTGTGGGATGCGCCGGCCCCAGGGCGAGGTCGGGCGCGATCCGTCTGTGGAGCGTGATGGCTCTGTTAAATCTCTCGATTCCGTGAGAAGTCCAGTTTCAGGATGTATAAGTATGACTGACCCATTTTTTGGTTGAAATATCCTGATCAGAGTTGACAATTGATGCCGCTGGTCGAGCGGACGAGCGACAATACAAGGGGAAATCGTGACATGACTGAGCCAAAGTCGAACGTTACCTCGCGTAGCATGGCGTTGTCCGTGGATCGCGTGGCGCTGCGCCAGGCGATCGCCGGTCTCGCGCGGCCCGGGGAAAAGCAGGACTGGTGCGTCGCCTGTGGCGCCGGCAAGAGCGCCAATCCGCTCGACAAATTCGAAGCTGTGCAGGCGGTGGCGCGCGATGTGCTGGGCGGCAAGACCTTGCCTGAATTCGTCGAGGGGCTGAAGGATCTGGGCAAGCAGGCCTGGTGCGTCGCCTGCGGCGCCGGCAAGGACGCCAGTCCGCTGGATATGCTGGGCGATCCCGCGACCATTTCCGATGAGGCGATCGACCAGATCGCTGGCCGGCTGCTCTCCGCCGTCAAGGTCGGGTAACCCATGGATGCCATCAACGCCGCCCGTGCGCAGCCGCGCACGGATGCGGCGGCGCGCGTATCGCCGGACGGCGTGCCGCCGCTCGACACGATCCATTTCAACGCCACCAAGACCTGCAACCTCGGCTGCGTGTTCTGCTACGACAAGGCAGTACGCGGAAAGACCGAGAACCTGCCGCTCGATATCGTGGCGCAGATCGCGGAGGACGCGGCGGGGCTGGGCGCGCGACGGGTGATCCTGTCGGGCGGCGAGCCGATGGCGCGGCGCGACTGGCGGGAGGTCGCCACCATCTTCGACCGCGCGGGGATGGAGGTTTCACTTGCAACCAATGGCACGCTGATCGACGACAGCGCCGCCATGTTCCTGGCGTCGCTGAGCAACGCCACCATCTCGATCTCGATCGACGGCGACCACGCGACGCATGATCGGCTGCGCGACGAGAAGGGTGCGCTGGCCCGCACGCTCGCCGGCATGGACGCGCTGCGCCGCGCCGGGTTGGGCTTCGATGTCAACGCCACGCTGTCGAAGATGAACATCGCCGACGTGCCGTTCCTGACCAAGCTGGCGCGTGACTACGGATGCACCATGCGGCTGTCGCTGCTGCACCCCAACGGGCGCGGCACCGCATTCGACAACCAGGCGCTGGAGCCGGAGCAGATCTTCGAGCTGCGGGAATACTGCCGTGTGCTGCGCAAGAGCACGGGGATGAACATCTTCGTCAACCTGCCGCCGCTGTTGATGTATCTGGACGAGGTGATCCCCGGGCGCGGCGCCGCCTGCGGCTGGGCGATGAATTTCTGCGGCGTGCTGAGCAATGGCGATGTCGCGATCTGCGGCGTGGCGAGCGACGAGCCGGACCTGGTGGCGGGCAACGTCAAACAGCGTCGGTTCCGGGAAATCTGGAGTGAGTTGCCGCTGTTCCGCTACACGCGCTCGCTGCGCAACGAGGACCTGAAGGGGATTTGCGGGCGCTGTCCGTTCAACTCGGTCTGCGGCGGGGCGTGCCGGCTGTCGGCATTCCGCGAAGGCGGCGACCTGCTGGCATCCTATGCGCAATGCCAGAGCTTCTATGAGGCGGGGTATATTCCGGAGGATATCCTGGAGCCGGTCCCGGCTGTGGTGGCGCCGGTCGCGCATCCCGCGACGATGCCGGGTCGCAAGCTGGGGCAGCCGTTGTAATTGCCGAACGCTTCGGGGGCGGTTGCCCCCCGAACCCCCATCAAGGAGCGCTGCCCCTTGAATCCCCGCCAAGGGTCCGGCCCTTGGAACCGATTCGAATGTCCAGGAAGCAAAGCCTCCTGGTGGGGCTCGGGGCAACGCCCCGATACCTCCTGCCGCTACAATTGCTGCGCCAGCTTGCGGCCCAGCAGCCAGCCGGGAATCGCCGCCACCGGCGCGCCCGGCAGCATCAGCAGCCAGCCCAGCGGCTGCCCGTTGACGATCAGATCCATGCCGATGCCGAGCATCATGCCGCCGATGAGGCAGCCGGAGACGCCGGATGCGATGCCAAGCCAGAGAATTTCGCCGCGTGTGACCATGGCAGGCCTGCTACGGGCAGCGGCGCCCGGGCGCAAGATGGGCGCTGCCGCCAGCGGTCGTTTAATCGGCCGCATCGCGCGTCAGCCGGCCAGCCCCGCAGGCGATGCTTGCCTCGGCAGGGTGCAGTTGGTGTAGGAAGTCCTCACCGCCTTCCGCCAGGTTCGGAAGGTCCGGCAACCTCGATCGCGCTGCGCAGCGCTCACGGCCCGCCGGAGGTGGGCGCCCATGTCGCAAAATCCGCCCCAGGATGGGCTCGGCTTCATCGAGAATGCAGACTACCTGCATGCCATCGATGGCACGCGCGGGTTCCTGACCATCACCGGCTGGTACAGCCCGGTGGGCGGGCGGGTGGGCGCCCGGGTGACCGGCCGTGCCCGCATCGGCGCGCATGAATACAGCTTCCCGTGCCACCTCGCCCGCCCGGACGTCATCGCCTATGATGGCCGTCTGGCGCGCAATTGTGGCTTCGACGTCACCCTGACGCTGCCCGGCGGATTGCAGGGCGCGCAGGCGGTGCCGATCGGGTTCTACGCCGACGGGGTCCCGATCGGCACGCTGGCGCCGCAAGTGGGCTTCCCTGAACAGCAGGTCGCCGCTGAGGCCGCTACCCTGCCGCCGCTGCGGGTGAAGAAGCTCGACAACCTGATCCTGAACGAGCGCGAGCGTCTGTCGCATGTGATCCAAACCACCGCGCTGCCGGTGATCGGGCATATCGATCCGTGCTTCTCCTGCCAGCTGCACTGTCCGAACTGCGCGGGGGAGATGATCCGCCGTGACGGCTACACGATGCAGATCATGACCGTGCCGCAGATCGAGAAGATCCTGCAAAATTACGGCGACGGCCTGGCCCGCATCTGGCTGTCGCTATGGGGCGAGCCGCTGCTGAACAAGCACCTGCCCGAACTGATCGAGCGCTGCAAACGGCATGACATCTGGGTGCTGATCAGCACCAACCTGTCGGTGCCGATGAAGCCTGACGCGATCGAGGCGCTGGTCAGTTCCGGCGTCGATTCGCTGATCCTGTCGATCGACGGGGCGACGCAGGAGACCTACGAGATCTACCGCAAGGGCGGCGAGCTGGACCTGGTGATCGAGAACATCCGCCAGTTGGTCGCAGCGAAGCGGCGGCTGGGCCGGCCGACCCCCTATCTCTACTGGCGCTACCTGGAATTCGAATGGAACCGCCACGAGATCGAGGCGGCCCGCACGCTCGCCACCGCGCTGGGGGTGGATCAGTTCGGCGTCGAGCCCGGCATCACCGCGCCGCCGATCAGCGCCACACTGCACGGCCACAAGCCTGACCGGTCCTCCCATATCCCGGAACCCGGCATCGAGGCCGGCTGGCGCAAGTTGGCGGCGCGGCAGCGGGACGGGCACGGGTATTTCGGCTGCGACTATCTGTATTCCAGCATCAGCATCAACGCGAACGGCCAGGTGCATCCGTGCTGCTATGTAGTGGCGCCATATGACACGGTGGGCAATGCCGCCGAACCGGTGGACCGCGTGCGCAACGGGCCGGTGCTGCGGGATGCGCGGCGGATGTTCGGCGCGATCGCCAACGGCACCACGGCCGGCATGGCGGCGCGCGACCCTTGCGTGGCGTGCGGAGTGGTCGATTCCACTGATGGGCACGTGCTGGCCCAGGCCAATTTCCGCACCCTGTTCGACCATCTGATGGGCCGCAAGGTGATGCCCTGGTAGCGCTGCGGCCGGTTTGCCGGCGCTGCGGTTTGACAGTTCCTCCCGCCGACGCCTATACGCCGCGCGGGCACGCCGCAGATCAACGCGGCGTGCCTGCTATTGCCGGGAACGTGGACAGGCCCTCGGGGTCTGCCCCGTCGCGTGGCGTTGCCGCGAGGCCTACCGGTGCAACAACATAGAAGAAGGACTGCGCGCAACCATGACCAAGCGCGTCGCGAGCAAGTACAAGATCAACCGCCGACTGGGCGTCAACCTGTGGGGCCGGTCGAAGTCGCCGATCAACAAGCGGGAATACGGGCCTGGCCAGCACGGGCAGCGCCGCAAGAAGGTGACCGACTTCGGCACGCAGTTGATGGCGAAGCAGAAACTGAAGGGCTATTACGGCAATATCGGCGAAAAGCAGTTCCGCAAGTATTACGACGAGGCCGTGCGCCGCAAGGGCGACACCTCGGAGAGCCTGATCGAGCTGCTGGAGCGCCGGCTGGACGCGGTCTGCTACCGCCTGAAATTCGCCATGACGCCGTTCGCGGCGCGGCAGTTCGTCTCACACGGCCATGTGCTGATCAACGGGCGCCGGCTCAACATTCCCTCGTATCAGGTCAAGGACAACGACACGATCGAGGTGAAGGAGAAGTCCAAGCAGCTGGCGATGGTGCTGGACGCCGCGCAGAGCTCGGAGCGTGACGTGCCGGAGTACCTGGAGGTGGATCACCGAGCAATGAAGGGCCGCTTCACCCGCGCGCCGAAGCTGTCGGATGTCCCCTACCCGGTGCAGATGGAGCCGAACCTGGTGGTGGAATTCTACTCCCGCTGAGTCTGGCTGTTTCAGGGGCGGGTGGTCGTTCTGGGGCCTGCCTCTGGGCGCCTCAAGTAGGCGGAACGCGTCAATCTATCAGACGCGGCAAGTGATCGGTCGGCCACGTCGAGTTGCCGACCGGGCACGTCCGGTTCCCCCCATGCCGGTCCTGAACCAGCCATCGACACCGGAACGATCGGGTCGCGCTGCATGCTCTTCCTCGGGTAGATTGCCGGGTTAAGTCCACCCACGGCGCCGGGGGGAGCGTGCCTCAAGCTCGGCTATGATGTGGGTCTGTCATGACGCGAGGCGCGTGCTACCCGTCGTGGCGGCCGCCGGCACGCTGGCCTCCGAGTGGTGGCGAGGACCGCATGACCCACTGCCTGGCCGTCCTCGCCGGCAAGGCAGGCTCCAGGGTCGGCAAGGCTTGCGTCCCGGGCCTTCGCCCGGGACGATCGGGACCGTTGCTCCGGCTGGAGCGACGCTCCCGATCAGTTCGCCATATGCTTGGCGGCCTTCTGTCCGACTTCGGTGTTATCGTGCCAGGGCGGGGCGCCGAGGTTCACATCCTCCGGCTTGGTCGCAGCCCCGCTCAGCCCGCCTGCCGCGCCGCCGATCAAGGCACCGCCGACGATCCCGGGCGGACCGGCAATCGCTCCGATCGCCGCACCGGAAGCCGCGCCGGTCGCCGCTCCTCCTTCAGCCCGTTCGGGTTCCTTCGTCCCGCAGGCCGCCAGCAGGCTGAGTGCCGACAGGGCGAGAAGCGTGGGGGCCAATCGCATTCGCATAATCCTTTGCTGTTGAGCGACCAACGAACAGGACCCCAAACGGGACGGATTCGAGGCGGATGCGATATCAACAGCGCGAGCAGCTTCACGTTGCCGTGGCAGGCCTGGCGCGGTCGCCTCAGCCGTAAGGTTGTGACGATGGCGGCGGATAATAGGACGGCTGCAGCCCGGGCACCTGGTTTCCGCGCGAATACATGCATTGCGAATAGGCCAGATCGTAGCGCTGCTGCAGGTCCATCTGCTCCCGCTGGACCGGCCCGGCGCCCACCAGCCCGCCCGCCAGGGCCCCGGATCCGGCACCGATCGCCGCACCACGCCCGCCGCCGATCGCAGCCCCCAGCCCGGCGCCCAGCACCGTACCGACCACGCCGGTGAGCACCTGCTTGTTGTTGGCCTGCTGCGCGCCGCCGGCGGTCTGCTGGTCAGCGTATTGCTGGCACAGCGCCTGATCCTGCCGGAATACCTCGAACGGCTTGCCGGGCGCCGGCATCACCGCGACCGTCGGGCCCAGTGGCTGCGAGACGCATCCGGTTAGCAGCAGCAGTAAAGCGGCGAGGCCGCCGGCTGTGGTCTTCAGCGATGACATCGGTAGGTCCTTCTATCCTCGATCAACAGGGCCGGGTTTGAAATGCCGCAGCCAGCGTCGGTTGCGTCCCACGCGGCCGCCAACAGTCACTCGCCAGCTTGCACCCTGACGACTGACATCCAGCTTGCACCCTGACGATTGACATCAAGTTACCATCGACCGCCAGCCCGGCAATGCCCGGTCGGCACGGCTCCGATGCCATTGGCGTCGCATGGGGCCGCGCCTTGCCGGGTCCCAAGCGGCGGCTCGCCATGACGGACCGGCACACCGGTGGTAGCATCCCGGGCAGGAGGAACGCCCCATGCTGACCAAGGCTCAGATTGCCGAATACGACGAGATCGGCGCCATCGTCGTTCCGGACGTGCTGACGCAGGATGAAGTGCAGTGCCTGCGCGACGTCACCGACGAATTCGTGCAGCGCGCCCGCAGCGTGACGCAGCACAACGAAATCTACGATCTGGAGGACAGCCACACGCCGGAGAACCCGCGTGTCCGCCGGATCAAGACCGCGCATCTGCACCATCCGGCCTATGCCAGCCTGGCGCGGCATCCCAAGATCGTCGCCGCCCTGCAGGCGCTGTGGGGGCCGGACATCCGCTTCGACACCGCCAAGCTGAACCTGAAATGCGCCGGCTTCGGCGCGCCGGTGGAGTGGCACCAGGACTGGGCGTTCTATCCCCATACCAATGACGACCTGGCCGCGGTCGGCGTGATGTTCGACGACATGGCGATGCAGAACGGACCGTTGATGATCGTGCCCGGCAGCCATCGCGGTCCGGTGTTCGACCACCATGCCGATGGCGTGTTCTGCGGTGCGATGGACCCAACCAATCACGACGTGGACTACGCCTCCGCCGTTCCACTGACCGGCAAGGCGGGCTCCATCACCATCCACCATGTGCGCGCGGTGCACGGTTCGGCGCCCAATCTGTCGGAGCAGGATCGCCGCCTGCTGCTGTTCCAGTTCCGCACCGCCGATGCCTGGCCGCTGCTCGGCTATCCCGCCGGGATCGCGAAATTCAACGAGCTGATGGTGGCCGGTGTCGCGCGCGAGCCGCGGCTGAAGCCGGTGCCGGTGCGCCTGCCGCTGCCGCCGGCGACGCGGCAGGGCTCGCTGTATGAGAACCAGAAGGGCATGCGCAACCGCTACTTCCAGACCGCCGCGCCGGCCCGCGAGCCGGAGGCGGTGAAGTGAGCGTCCGTCCGCCCGCCCCGCCGGCGCCCGCCGTCGTCGAAGCGATCTTCGACCGCACGCCGCAGCCGTTCGGCGACAGCCTGCCCGATCCGGTGGTGTATGACGCCTCGCGGCGTGCGCTGCGCCAGCGCACCGTGAACTTCGCCGCCAAGCGCTACGCCGACATGATGTTCGTCACCGGCCTCGACCGAGCGACGGCGGATCGGCATTTCCGTTGGCGTGGGTCGCTGCCGCCGGCCGGGCTGAGCGGACGTGCCGGCGACGACGGCATCCAGGCGGAGTTGCGCGCGGCGCAGCAAGCCGGCCATCTGCGTGTGGACACCGACCCAGCCGATCGCCGCGCCACGGCGATCTGGCACGACCCGGCGTTTCCGGCGCCGGTGATCGGTGCCGCGGTCGCGCGTCCCGGTTACGGCGGCATCGTGCTGGGCGAGCACGCCGTGCCGATGTTCGATCCAAAGCCGCTCGGTCGCGCGAGCGGGGCCGGCCGCGCCTGGCCGCATGGCGAGGCGGTGGACCGCCATCCGCCGGTGCCGGCGGCACTCGCCGCGGCGACGGATGCGTTCTTCGCTGCATCCTCGGGTGCGTACGGGATGCTGATCGCCACCCCCGACCGTGTGCTGATGGAACGCTACAGCGCGTTCGGGGCCGCGGATCGCGCGACGCCGAGCTGGTCGATGACCAAGGCGATGAGCTGCACGATGGTGGGGCGGCTGATCCATGATGGTTGGCTGAATTCGGTGTACGATCCGGCGCCGGCGCCGCTGTGGCGCGACGCCCGCGGCACGCATCATCTGATCACGCTCGATCACCTGCTGCGCATGCGGTCCGGCCTCGGCTTTCCGGTGCTGCATGACGACGGGCGCTGCACCATCGGGTTCGAGAACAGCGCGGTGTACCAGGACGCCGGCGATGCCTTCGATCTTGCGCAGCGCTGCATGGTTGCGACGGTGCCCGGTGCGGTGTTCCGCTACATCAACAGCGGCATGAACGTGATCGGTGCGATCATCCGCGACCAGATCACCCGGCGCGGCCTGCCGTATCACCAGACCGTCTATGCGCTGCTCGCCGATCGGCTCGGCATGACCAGCTACCAGCATTCCGCCGATATCACCGGCAACTTCATCGCCTCCGGTGCCGGCTTCGCCACGCTGCGCGACTACGCGAAACTGGGCGTGCTGTATCTGCAGGACGGCGTGTGGGATGGCGTGCGCCTGCTGCCGGAAGGCTGGGCAGACTACGCGCTGACCTCCACCCATACCGGCACCAGCTATGCCGCCTGCTTCCGCAGCAACAGCGATCGACTGTTCCCGGACCTGCCGGAAGACACCGCCTGGGCGTCGGGCGCATCCGATCAACGCATCTTCATCCTGCGCCGCCATCGGCTGACCGTTGCGGTGGCGAATGAGACCGACCACAAGATGGATCTCGCCGCGCTGAACCAGCTGATCGCCACCGCCATCGACACGCTTGTCTGATCAAGGAAACGTCCCATGACCGTCCGTAACGTCGCGCGTGAGAAACTGGAGCAGGGCAAGCTGTCGCTGGGGGTTGGCGTGCGCATGACGCGCAGCGTCGAGATCGCCAAGGCGATGGCGGTGTCGGGCTTCGACTGGCTGTTCCTGGATATGGAACACGGCGTCATGTCGCTGGAAGCCTGCGCGCAGATATCCGTTGCCGCACTGGATGCCGGAATCGCACCGATCGCACGGGTGCCGAACGGCCAGTATTCGATTGCCACACGCGCGTTGGATAACGGTGCACTGGGCATCGTGATGCCGCATGTCGACACCGCGGCCGAGGCGCGGGAGGTTGTGGAGAAGCTGAAATACCCGCCGATCGGCCATCGCTCGATGGGCGGCATCGGCCCGCATTACGGCTTGCGCAGCGCCAGTACCGGCGAGGCGGCGAAGGCGTTGAATGACTCCAACCTGACCGTGGTGATGCTGGAGACGCCGACCGCCATTGCCAATGCGGAGGAGATCGCCGCGGTGCCGGGTGTCGACGTGCTGCTGATCGGCAGCAACGATCTGTGCGCGGAGATGGGCATCCACGGCGATTTCGGCAACGACCGGGTGGCGGACGCCTATGCGAAGATGATCGCCGCCTGCCGCAAGCACAACAAGTTTCCCGGCATGGCCGGCATCTACAACGAGGCGATCATGCCGCGTTACATCGAGATGGGCGCGCGCTTCATCCTGTCGGGTCAGGACGCCAGCTTCATGATGGCGGGCGCCGGTCAGCGCACCGGGTTCCTGCGCAAGCTGGTCGGGTAGGACGTCGGGCGACGTTCGCCGTCACACCGCGAACCGCGCCGGCTCGTCGGGGCGTTGCACTTCCTCGACCGCGACGCCCAGTCACGCGCAGAGGGTCTTTCCCGGCAGCACCGCTGCGGGTGCGCCGGCCCCGGCGCCTGGCCGTCGCGCAGCAGCAACATCTGGCGGGCATCGGCGGCGTGGTTGGGAGCGTGCAGCACCGCCACCATTGCGGCGTCGCGTGCTGCGAGGTCGCGCACGAAACGTAGGCGCGGCGTTGCTGCGCCAGGTCCAGCGCGGCGTTCGGCTCATCGAGCAACGGCGTCCGGCCGCGATGGTCGCCGCCCGCGCGCCGGAGCTGAGCGGTGGCGCGGGCAGGCACGGTGCAGGGCGCCGATCGGCCGCCCGCCGGATGGACAGTTCGATCACCTGCCGTATCGTGCGGGCCGTCGCGTCCGACACCTGTTCCGACGGGAAGGCGGTTCCCATGCAGTTCCATCTCTATCTCGGCTTCGTCCTCGCCTCGGCCATCCTCATCATGATCCCGGGGCCGAACGTTTCGCTGATCGTCGCCAACACCATGGCCTATGGAACGCGCTACGGATTGCTGACGGTAGCCGGCACCTCCGGCGCGATCGTGCTGCAGCTTGTCCTCACCGCGTTCGGGCTTACCGCCACGCTGGATGTGCTGGCCGACTGGTTCACCTGGATCCGCTGGCTGGGCGTCTGCTACCTGCTCTACCTGGGTATCCGGCAATGGCGCGCCGCGCCGGTCGATCTGACACGCACGCCGCCGCAGCCTCGTTCGGTGCGGGAAATCGCGCTACGCGGCTTCCTGATCTCGCTGACCAATCCAAAGACCTTGCTGTTCTATGGGGCGTTCTTTCCGCAGTTCATCGCGCAGGACGCGCCAATCGGGCCGCAGCTTGCCGTGCTGTCGGTGACGTTCCTGATCGTTGCGGTGGTGCTCGATGGTGTGTGGGCGCTGCTGGCAGGCCGGCTGCGTGGCGTGCTGGCGATGCGGGGCCGGCTGCGCAACCGGCTGTCGGGCGGCTGTCTGATCGGTGCGGGCATCGGCCTGGCGCTCGCGCATCGCCGCTGATTGTGGCCGCTTCAGCCGGAGCACGCGATAGGTTGATGCCACCCGGGCCTTTCGAATTGACGCCACACGTGTTGTCTGTGTACGCCCATCGCGCGTGAACGGAGATCCGCATGAGGGACCGAGGCAAGCAGCCACCGCGTCACCGCGTTGCGCACGCTGCCAATCCGCGATCGAAACGGTGGGCGCTATCTTTGCTGCCCGCCTCGGTTGCTGGCGCCATGACGGTTTGGAGCCTGGGCGCGGCGCAGGCTTCACTCGATCGACTCCCAACCACGGCCGATCGGCCCACGACGACGGCGCGGACCAGCGAAATCTCCGAGGCCCTGCCTTGGGAGGTGCCGATCGAGTGCTGGTATCCGCCATACCGCAGCACGCTGTGTGAGGATCACGCGGCCCGGCCGATGGGTCAGGCCGGAAGCCGCAAGCCAGGTCCGGGTCGCACCGACCTGTGGCGCTCGACCGGTCAATAGGCGTCGGCGGCTACTCGAACTCCGTCGGCAGTGTCGGCTGCCGGAAATGCGCGAACATGCGCGCCAGCTGGTGCGGCAGGATGCGGCCAGGCGACAGGTCCGCGGGCAGCGCCGCTTCGGCGAACCATCCGACCTCGGTGGTCTCCAGGCTGGTGCGCGCGGTGCCGCCTTGCAGGCTGCAGATGAAGAAGGCGCGGACGATCGAGAACGCGCCGACCGGATGGCCCTGCCGCGCACGGTCCCACAGCGCGGCAAGTTTTTCAGCCCGCACCGTGTAGCCGGACTCCTCCGCCACTTCGCGGACCACGGATTTGGCGAGGGTCTGGTTCACCTCCGCCCAGCCGCCGGGCAGCGTCCAGCGGCCGCCATCCGCGGCCTCGCGCACCAGCAGGATGCGGCCGTCGGGATCGAACACGGCGCCGCGCACGCCGATTTTCGGCGTCGCATAGCCGACCTCGCGGTCGAACAGCGCGGCGATGCGGGCGGTATCGGCGCCGCTATGGGCCGCCAGGATGCGGACCGCCAGCCGGCGCAGGGCCAGATAGCGTTCGGCGTCGTACGGATCCTTGGTGAAGGCGAGCCCGGTCTGCGCGGTGGCCTGGATCTCCCGCGCCCACAGCAGCCAGTCCGGCTCATCGGTCATGCCGATCGCCCCGACGGTCCCGTCAGCTTGCGGATTGCGGCACGAGTTCGGCGTCGGAGACCGGCTCCCCGCCCAGATCCGCGTCGGTCATCATCCGCCACGCCCCGCCGGCCAGGATCTCACTGGGCCGGAACCGGGCCTTGTAGGCCATCTTGCGGCTCTCCGGCACCCAGTAGCCGAGGTAGACATAGGGCAGGTCCAGCGACCGGGCGCGGTCGATCAGCCACAGAATGGCGTAGGTCCCCAGCGAGCGCCGCTCCAGCCCCGGGGCGAAGAAGCTGTAGACCGCGGACAGCCCGTCACCCAGCCGATCGGTCAGGCAGGCGCCGACCATCTGGTCGTCCGGGTCGCGGAACTCCACCATGAAACTCTCGATCGGGGTGTCCTCGACCATGGCCCTGTAGTCGTAGAAGCTCATCGTTGCCATGTCGCCTTCGCCATGGCGGGCGGCCTGGTAGCGCTGGAACAGGTGGAACTGTTCGGCGGTGGCGCGGGGCGGCACTTCGAACCCCTCGACCATGGCGTTGCTGCGTGAGACCCGGCGCAGCGTGCGCTCCGGCTGGAAGGTGGCGACTGGAATGCGGATCGGCACACAGGCCTGGCAGGACGGGCAGACCGGCGCATAGGCGATGTTGTGGCTGCGGCGGAATCCGGCGCGCGACAGCCGGTCGTGCAATGCGTCCGCATCGGGGCCGGTGATCTCGGTGACGACCTTCCGCTCCGTCCGCCCGGTCACGTAGGGGCAGGGCAGGGGGGCGGTCGTGTAGAAGAATTGCGGGCGGCGCGGGGGCTTATAGGTCATGAGCTACCGAGGTCCGCCGGGCATGTTCCAATAGCCGGGCGGTTGGGTCAACGCCTGCATGCCGCGAACCCGCACCACGACCAGTCCGCTCAGCAGGTCGTGCAGGGTGCGGTGGCGCAGGGTGAACAGTGCCACCAGCAGCAGCAGGCCGGAGGTTGCCAGCGTCAGGTAGAACAGCAGGGTCGAAATCACTGCCTGCAGCGGCGAGGGCGGGCCCAGGTCGTCGTTGTTGCGCACCACCAGGCCGAGCATCCTTTGGCCAGGGGTAGCGCTGATTCGCCCGATCAGAAACAAGGTGTGGTAGAGGAACGGGATGATCGGCAGCACGGCGTAGAACGAGAAGCCCAGCCCGAAGGTCAGCAGGCCGAACGGCAGCAGCAGCGCCGCCAACACCGCCAGCAGGATCGCCAGCAGCAGCACATCCACGCACCAGCCGAGGACGCGGCGCCACATCACGCCCTCGGTGAGCATTTCCTGGAGAAGCCAGGGCATTGTCCGGTCGCTCATGGCGTCAGATGCACCGTCGCAATTATCCGGTCCGGCCGAGGACCGATCTCTATGGTAGCGCCGTCGCGCCAGCGCTGCACAAAGTTTCGACTGTAGCGGCTGAGCGGATTGCCGGACTGGCCCGGCGCCACAACGAACAGGGAGCGATCGAGGTCGGATAGATCGTACACGCCGCGATAGGACGCCCCGTGCACGGACTGGAACTGATTGGGCACCGGCGCGCCGCGATCGACGGTGGTGTCATCGCCTGGGCTGGGGATGGTGACGGTGGTCAACGACCCGAGCAACGGGATTGTACGCAGGACGGGATGGGCGAACACCGCCGGGTGTGCTTCCCCCCAGCGCCAGGCGGCGGGATCGGCGCCGAACCGTTCCTCCAGCGCCTTCACCGCCGCATCCAGTGAAGACCGCAACAGCGGTGCGCAGTCGCCGTCGCACCAATGCGCGCCGGCCGGGGACAGCACGAAGGCCAGAAAATCCGGTTGTGGTCCGCCATTGCGCAACGGGATACCTGCCTTGCCCAGCACCGCCTCATAGAACCGGTCCATCCAGGCGTTGAAGATCAGCGGCTGAGGCGCGTCCATCCGCATGCCGCCGTCCCAATCGCGCAGCAGGGCCTGCGCCTTGCCAGTCGCCCCGCCGGGGTCCGAGGCGGTGACCGCGCGCAGCACCGGCAGCACCTGGAGCGCGAAGTCCGACACGACATCCACCTGCATGCGGGCGAAATCGGCCGCGGTGTGGCGGTCGGTGGCCTCCAGCAGGGTGCGGATCCGCCGCGCCCGCCAGTCGCCGAACCAGTCACGGCCGAGGAACACCGGGAAGCCGGGCGGCGCGATCCGTTCATTGGCGTTGACCAGCCGGCCGCTCTCCGGGGCCACATACCGCGGCAACTGCTCACCGGAGGCCCATCCGGTCCAGTCGTGCGAGCCGTCGCCGGGCACCGGCGCCGCCCCGTCGCCGGCGCGGCGCAGCGGCACCCGCCCGGTGACGAAAAGGGCGATGCGTTGCCGATCGGCCACCAGCAGGTTCTGCACCGGTGAGGTGATCAGTGCCGCGGCCTTGCCCGCTTGCTCCAGCGACTGCGCGTGGTCGAGCGCGAGCAGTCCGGCCGCGGCGGTGTCGCCGGGGGCGAGGTTGGCCATCTGCACCGCCAGCAGCCGCTGGTCGCCCGGGATCAGGTCGCTGACCACCGGGCCGTGCCGTGTCTCCCGCACCGTCAGTACCTGGTCTGGCTGGCCGCGGACCTTGATGCGCTCCTCGCGGATGGTGAAGGGGCGTGGGCCGTCCGGGGTCATGTACTGGCCGGGGCCGGCCTGGGTTTCCTCGAACACGTCCTGCACGTCGGCGCCGGTGGTGGTGAAGGTCCAGGCGATGCGGCCGTTATGGCCGATCACCAGGCCGGGAATGCCGGGGGCGGTGGCACCGACCAGCGGACCCTCCGGCGTGTCGATCCGGGCCAGGTACCAGATACCCGGGAAGCCGAACTGCAGATGCGGATCGCCGGCCAGCAGCGGTGCCCCGCTGGCGGTGTGGCGCCCGTCCACCGCCCATTCGTTGGACGCGCTGTCGGGCAGGGTGAACGGCGCCGGGAAATGCGGCAGCACCGCATCCAGCCGCGCCGCCGCATCGGCGAAGCGGATCGGGCGCGCCAGCGCGGCTTCCGGATGGCCGCCCGCTTCGGCCGGCCAGAGCTGGTCGATCAGCGGCTGCGGCACCCGCCCCGCCAGCGCCTGGCGAGACAGCTCGGTGCGCCAGTTCATCGACAGCCACAGCCCCATGGTCTTGCCCCAGAGCAGGCTGTCCACCGGCTCCCACGGTTCGGGGGCGCCCAGCACCAGGAACTCCGGCGCCGCCAGCCGGCCACGCTGCTCGATCCACGCATTCACGCCGCGCGCATAGGCCTGCAGCATCGCCTTGGTGTCGTCGGGCAGGGCGGCGTAATCCGCCACCGCGCGCTGCCGCAGCCCCAGCGTGCGCATGGTGCGGTCCATCCCCAGCGTCACCGAGCCGGCGATCTCCGACAGCTGGCCGGAGGCGTTGCGCCGCATCAGCTCCATCTGGAACATCCGATCGCGGGCATGCACGAAGCCCAGTGCGGCGGCGGCATCGAGCCGATTGGCGGCACGGATGCGCGGAATGCCATCGGCATCGAAGCTGATATCCACCGGCGCGGAGAGGCCTTGGATACGCGCCGCCTGGTCGGACCGCGGCAGGGTCAGCCACAGGGCGCCTCCGACCAGCGCCACGACCAGGAGGATGACGATGCCAAGTGCGGTGAGCAGGCGGATCAAGCCCCGGGCCAGAGTGCGCATGGGCGCAGAGTGGCGGTGACGCGGGCGGAAGGAAAGCGCCGGAGGATGACAGCTGGGTGTGCGCTGGGCCGGACTTGTGCGCTCCACGTCGGCGGCAGGCCGTCGGTCAGCAGCAATCGGGCAGGGTCCAGGTTGCCGGTAGCCGCCTCGGCCAGCAGCAAGTTCAGTCCGGGATGACGGTGCCGCCGTTTCGCAACTCGGCCGCTGTGGCAGGCGGTCGGGGCGGTATGCGGTCGGTGTGGTGCGCGGCCGGCACTGTGGAGGCGCAGCTGCCTCGGCGGGTGTCGGCGAGGGCCGCGCTCAGGCGGTGGCGGTCAGCCGCTCCAGCGTGGCGAGGAACCGTTGGGCCGCTGCCTCCGCGGGCCACGGCTCCCAGGGCGGCACCGCGAACCAGCCGGCCAGCGGATCGATCTCCTCCGGCGGTTCGACGATGCGCAGGGTGTGGCGCACCTCCTCGCGGGTCCAGCCGACCACGTGCACCGCCTCGGACGCGGCGGCAATGCGGTCAGCGCGCTTGTGGCTCCGGCGCTCCTCCGTCTGCCAGGGTGGCAGCGCATAGCGGCGTGCGATCGCCGACTGCAGCCGTGCGGCGAGGGCGGCATAATCCGGGCCGAGAAAGGGTTTCAGTGGCGAGATCGGGTCAAACCCGAGCAGGCCCTCATCTGCGTCGTGCAGCAGTTCCCGGCGGGCGACGGCATCGGACAGGCCGGACGGGCTGCGCGCGCGGCGCAGCGCCAGCACCAGCAAACTGTGTTGCGCCACCGACAAGGGATGCGGCCAGGCGGAGTGACCGCCCCAGCGATAGGTGCGCGCCAAGCCGAGCGCCAGGTCGTGGTCGGCCCAGTCGAATGGGGTGGGGTCCAGCAGGTTCAGCCGGCGACCGGACGGCAGACGAACCCAGGCGCGAGGCGGGGCAGGGGGCATTGCGGTCCGGCCATGCTGGGCGCCGGGCCGGTGCAGAGCAAGGGGGCCGGCTCAGTGCAGGGTCAGATACCGCCGCGGGCGCGGGCGGATGGCCGGGTTGGCCCGGGCCTGCTCGGCCTGGCAGGCGCGGATCGCCTTGCACAGCGCCACATACGTGCGCGACAGCCGCAGATGGTCAGCTTCCTCGGCCAGCATGTGCAGGCCCTGCAGGATGCTGCCGGCCGCTGCGTGGCACCCCACGGCGGATGGCTCGTCGTCGTCGGTCATCGGCGTGATGATCTCCGATTGGCGGTGATCTCACGAGATCGTGAGGGGATGGAATAACGGCTTGTGTCTGAAAGCGCGTGGCGATGGCAATGCCAGAGTATGGGTTTCAATGAAGCTGCAATTGCATCGCGACTAAAATGCCGCACAATTTTCATATTGTCTGAGCTTCGGAGGGATTGGGGTCTTTCCGCGGGGCTGGGCGCGATCCGCCGACAGGGAGGAAAGCAGGCTTTCACCACGAAGGACGGACGAGAACACAGAGGTCCGCGGAGGGAGCAGGGTTCGGCTTCAGCCGATCGGGCAACCCCGGACATCTCGGTGGCGCTTCGTGGTTCTCGCTCGTCCTCCGTGGTGAAACCTGCCGGCTTGCGCCTTGCGCGGCTCCGGCATCGGGCGTGGGGTCACCTGGCGCCGACCCGCCTAGCGTAGGCAGGTGTGGGCCAATGGCTCGTGCGCGGCCGGACGCGCTGCTCAAGACCGATCGCGAGACGCCAAACTCCACGACTTGGCCGCGTGAGTGCTGTCCCGACGCACAGCGGCATGTATTGGCTGCCCGATTTGGCTGCCCAATTTGGCTGCTCGACCCGGCGGCTGCGCGGGCCGGCGCAGCGGTCGATCCCCCATGGCCGGCAGGCCGCATTCCGTGGCAGACCGGCACCAGCCGGCCTGCGTGGCGTCCCTTTCATCCGGGCGCGTGCGATGCCGTCAGCCGATTCTCGATTCAGCTCCGGATTCCGCACCATGTCCGACCGTCCCGCCGCCGCGCCCCCTCGCACGCTTGGTATCCTGGCCGGTGGTGGCCGCCTGCCCGCTCAGGTGGCGGCAGCGGCGCGGGCGGCGGGTCGGTCGGTGTTCATTGTCGGGCTGGAGGGATTTGCCGAACGCGCGGTGCTGGCGGGCTGGCCGCACGAAGTGATCCGGATGGGCGCTGCCGGCCGCATCCTCGCCGCCTTGCGTGCCGCCGGCTGCCAGGACCTGGTGCTGATTGGCCCGGTGCGGCGCCCGTCGCTGCTGGACCTGCGGCCGGATGGCGAGGGCGCGCGCATCCTGGCCCGCATCGGCCGCGCCGCCTTCGCCGGCGATGACGGGCTGCTGGCCGCAGTGATCAAGGTGCTGGGTGACGAAGGCTTTCGCGTCGTCGGCGCCCAGGAAATCCTCCGCGCTCCGCTCGGCGCCGCCGGCGTGCTGACCCGCGCCGCTCCCGACGCGCTGGCGATGTCCGATATCGCCCGCGGCGTGTCCGTGGTGCGCGCTCTTGGTGAAGTGGATGTCGGCCAGGGCTGCATCGTGCAGCAGGGGCTGGTGCTGGCGGTGGAGGCGGTGGAGGGCACCGATGCCATGCTGGCCCGCACGGTGGACCTGCGGCGGGACGGGCCGGGTGGCGTGCTGGTGAAACTGGTCAAGCCGGGGCAGGATCGCCGCGCCGACCTGCCCACCATCGGCCCGGACACGATCGCCGGCGCCAGGGCCGCCGGGCTGCGCGGGGTTGCGTTCGAGGCCGGCGGCACCATCCTGGCCGATGCGGAGGCCACGATCGCCGCGGCGGATGAAGCGGGGCTGTTTCTGCTAGGTCTCGATCCGGAGACCATTGCCAAAGGGGAGTGAGGCTATGAGCCGTTTTCTGCACACCATGCTGCGCGTCGGCGACCTGCAGCGCAGCATCGATTTCTACACCAAGGCCTTCGGCATGAAGGAACTGCGCCGGCGCGACGTGCCGGACGGCAAATACACGCTCGCCTTCGTCGGCTACGGCGATGAGGACAGCAGCACCGCGATCGAGCTGACCTGCAATTACGGCGTCGAGAAATACGAGATGGGCACCGCGTTCGGCCACCTGGCGGTGGGCGTGCCGGACGTGGCGGCGGCATGTGAGATCGCGGCCGGCGCTGGCGGCACCATCACCAGGCCCGCCGGCCCGGTGAAGTTCGGCACCACGATCATCGCCTTCGTGAAGGACCCGGACGGCTACCTGATCGAACTGGTACAACGGGCATAACGGAAGCGGGGCGCGGCGCGATCGCGTGCCGCGCCCCGGGATGCCCGCGCGCCCGGTCTTGCGACGGACTGATGCGGATGTGCATCGCGAGTATCCACCGTCCCAGGCAGGTTCGTCGACGCGAATACCTCGACCCGAACCAAGCTGTTCCCCACCCATCGAACCCACGGCCGTTCGCCTTTCCAAAGATGTGGCGTTCCCGCCGGCGGTGCCTGAGGTGATGATCCCGCGGGACGGGAAGCGGCGCATCGTTGTGCCGGCAGATTAGAGCTGGGGCGGTTTCATAGCCGCGGCCGGGAGGCAGCACCCTCCTCAATGGGCCCGGCTTGGCCCGGCTTCGGGGCGAGGCCTCGCGCTCAGCGCCGCAGCGTCACGACCTGGCCGTTCTCCCCCGCACCCAGGGCGGTTCTGATCTTCCGCGCCAGATCCTCATTGCGGAACGGCTTCAGCACGATACGGTCAGTGCCCACGGCCGCGATCGTGGCCGCATCTGCATAGCCCGTCACCAGCAGCACCGGCAGGTCCGGGCGCAGAACCCCTACCTGTTTTGCCAGCTCCACTCCGGTCATGCCGGGCATCGCGAAGTCCGCCATCAGCAGGTCGATGCGCAGGCACTTGCCAAGGAATTCGAGTGCCGCCGCGGCATTGTCGGCCTCCAGCACCGCATAGCCGAGGTCCTCGAGCATCATCGCGGTGACATCGCGGACCGCGTCGTCATCCTCGACCAGCAGGATCTGCACCGGGATCGCGTGGCTCATGCCGCACTCCGCTCCGCTGGCAGGGGGGCGGCGGTGCACAAAACGAGGGACCGGATCATGGCGGCGCGAAGCTTGCTCCCCGGCGCCTCGGCCGCAACCGGGCTGGCGTTCAACTGGCCGTGGGGTGACGCGGAGACGGAAAGCCACCGACTGCCGAACCTCGCCGGGAATGGACGGTTCGGCCGGCTGACCTTACAGACCCGATACCCATATCGCCTATCGTCCGTGACCTTGTCCTTTTCTCTCTGATCCCTGGTCCGTCGCGTGGGGCCGGCCCACATTGGTCCCGGAGTTGCTGGAAGCGCCACATGACCGACATGCTCGACCTGCTGCAAGACCTGATCACGCATGCACGCGCCGCCGGCGCCGACGCGGCGGACGCCGTCCTGGTTGGCGGCACCTCGCTCTCGGTCCAGCGACGGCTGGGAGCGACCGAGCATATCGAGCGCTCGGAGGGGCGGGACCTGGGTCTGCGCGTGTTCCTCGGCCAGCGTTCGGCCATGGTTTCGGCGACCGCGGTCGATCCGGCCGGGTTTGCCGGTCTGGCGGAACGCGCCGTGGCGATGGCCAAGGTGGTGCCGGAGGACCCGTATGGCGGGCTCGCGGAGACCGCGCTGATGCTGGACTGGCCGCCGCTCGATCTGGAGGATCCCGCCGAACCGGATGCCGAGGCACTGATCGCCCGCGCCGCGGCGGCCGAGGAAGCGGCGCTGGCCGTGTCTGGCGTTACCAACTCCGAAGGCGGTTCGGCCGGGTTCAGCCGCTTTGAGGTGGTGCTGGCCACCTCGGCCGGTTTCGCCGGGCGCCTGGTGCGCAGCAGCCATTCGGTTTCCGCCACGGCGCTGGCCGGCAGCGGGACCGCGATGCAGCGTGACTACGACTACCACAGCACCGTCTACCTGGCGGACCTGGACGATCCGGCCATGATCGGCCGCAGTGCCGGCGAACGGGCCGTGGCGCGGCTCAATCCGACCCGCCCCGCCACTGCGAAACTGCCGGTGATCTATGATCCGCGCGTCGCCGGCAGCCTGCTGGGGCACTTCGCGGGGGCCATCAACGGCGCCAGCGTGGCGCGCGGCACCAGCTTCCTGAAGGAACACCTGGGCCGGCGCATCTTCCCGGCCGGCATCGAGATCCATGACGATCCGCTGCGCGTCCGTGGCCTGCGGTCCCGCCCGTTCGACGGCGAGGGCACCCCGACCGCCACGCGCGACCTGGTCGCCGACGGCGTGCTGACGACCTGGCTGCTGGACAGCCGATCCGCCCGCCAGTTGGGCATGACCTCCACCGGCCATGCCTCGCGCGGCACCGGCGGGCCGCCGTCGCCGTCCTCCACCAATCTGTTCCTCGACAATGGACCGCTTTCGCCCGCCGAACTGATGGCCGACATCAAGCTGGGGCTGTACGTGAATGAGCTGATCGGCATGGGGGTGAACGGGCTCACCGGCGATTACAGCCGTGGCTGCGCCGGGTATATGATCCGCGATGGCGCGATCGCCGAACCGGTGGCGGAGATCACTGTTGCTGGACATCTGCTGGAGATGTTCGGCCATCTGACCCCGGCCAACGACCTGCAGTTCCGCCGCGGCACGGATTCGCCCACGGTACGGGTGGAGGGCATGACGATGGCGGGCGCCTGAGGCGGTCGTCCGCAGGCCCGCCCCTATGCGCGGGGGCGGCCAGTCCCCATATTGCGGCCCAATGCTCACAGAGAAGCGATTCCGGATGCGTCGAACCTCCCTGTTTCTTGCTGCTGTCGCTGCGTTGGCGCTGGCACTCACGCCTGGCCTGGCCGATGCGCGGGCCGGCGGCGGCCGCTCCTTCGGCAGTCGCGGCAGCATGACCTGGTCGGCGCCATCCGGTACGCGGACGGCGCCGTCGGTGGCGCCGATGCAGCGCAGCATGACCCCGAACACGCCGTCACCGAGCTATGGCAGCAGCGGCTTCGGATCCCAGGGGTTCCGGCCGCGGTCGTCGTTCATGTCCGGCCTGATGGGCGGGCTGATCGGTGCCGGCATCGGCGGGCTGTTGTTCGGCCACGGATTCTGGGGTGGCGGCGGCATGGGCTTCGGCGGCTTCTTCGGCTTCCTGCTGCAGATCTTCCTGATCGTGATCGCGGTCCGCTTCCTGCTTCGGCTGTTCCGCGGCCGCTCGCCGGCGTTTGCCGGTGGCCCGGGCCTGTTCGCACGCAACGGCGCGCCCGGCTATGGCGGGATGCCGATGGGTGGCGGTGGTGGCGCCGCTGCGCCCGGCACTCCGTCGATTCCGGTTGAGCCGGCGGATTATCAGGCGTTCGAACAGATGCTGCAGTCGATCCAGGCGGCCTGGAGCGCGCATGATCTGAATGCGCTGCGGGCCATGACCACGCCGGAAATGCTGAGCTATTTCGCCGAACAACTGGCGGAGCAGGAGAGCGCGGGCGTGCGCAACGTGGTGACCGATGTCCGGCTGCTGCAGGGCGATCTGGCCCAGGCGTGGCGGGAGGGCAACCGCGAATATGCGTCGGTTGCGATGCGGTTCTCCGCGGTGGATGTCACGCGCGACGCCGCCGGACGGGTGGTCGATGGCAGCCCGACCGAGCATCAGACCGCGACCGAGTTGTGGACCTTCATGCGAGTCACCGGGGGTGGGCACTGGCTGCTGTCGGCGATCCAGCAGGCGCGGTAGCGGCGCGCCGCGTTATGGCCACTTGCCGGCGTCCCTGCTGACGCGGGCGGGTTCGCCTCTATATCCGCTACCATGACCGCAGCAGGGTCGGTGTCAGTGCGGCGCGACAGGCGAATCCAGTTGAGCCGCATGAACCGGTCCCTGGGCTGGTTGCTGCCCGTTTCGCTTGCGTTGCATCTGGCGGTGTTGCTGCTGTTCCTGGTCGCGCCGGGGCCGAAGCCGAGGCCGGAGCCCATGCTGCCGTCGCCGGTTGCGATGGTGTTCATGCCGAAGCAGGACACCGGGCGGTCCGCGCCGGAGCCCAGTGCGCAGGCGAGCCTGCCCGAACCGCCGACTCCTCCCGCTTCCGACGCTGAGACCGCTCCGCCGCCACCACCAACGCCGCCCAGTGTGGCGGAGCAGCCGCCGGTGCCGCCTCCGCCACCGCAGGCGCCCGCTGAGCCGTCTGCCCCGGTCCCGGCCGCGGAGGCGCCTGCGGTACGTGAACCGCCGGTCGCCCAGGCCGCCCCGCCCAGCCCGGCCGCCGCGAACCCTCAGCCGCCCGTCGCGCCGTCCGATGCGCCCGCCGCAGTCCACGCAGAACCGCAGCCGCCAGCGCAACCGGCCAAGCCCCGGCCGGTCCCGACGCCCCCGCCAGCACAACCGACCGAATCCCAGATTGCGCGGACGTCTCCGCCGCAAGAACTGGCGCTACTGAAACCACTGAAGCCGCCACCGCCCATTCCGACGCGACCGCCGCCTCCAGAGGCCAGGCCGCACGCGCAGGCACCGCCGTCCCAATTTCCCGTGCCGATGAACTTCTCGCTCGGGGCGACGCTGGCGCCGTCGCGGCATCGGACCGCCCATGCGAGCTATGGTCCGGCCGCCCGCGGCTCGCTGTCATTCGGCCGATTCGCGCGGGTGACGAGCGGTCATGTGGACCCGAGCTGGCTGGATGCCCTGCACGAATGGTGGTTGCAGCACGCCTATTATCCCGACCAGGCGGTGGCGAATGGCCAGGACGGCACCGTCGGCATCGAGATCGTCGTCGATCGCTACGGGCATGTGCGCAAGGTCGAACGGGAGAGCCGGTCCGGGTCGCCTTGGCTGGACATGGCGGCGGTGGGGACGTTCCGCGATGCGCATCTGCCACCGCTGCCGGCGGATACGCCGGACGACAGCATCACGGTGAAGCTGTCGATCAACTACATCCTGGTGCGCCGATAGCGCCCGTGCCCGACGATCACCGCGGCTGGGTCGGTGACGGCGTTCGATCACCTGATCCGCCGATCCTGCGGTGCCGGGGCGGTCGCGATCGCAGACGGATGCAGCATCCCGTCAGCCGGTAAGGCACCTGTAAGCCTCCGCGCGCAAGGTGGCCGGGTCACAATGACACGGAGAAATCACTCATGCGCCTGGCCCTCGTTCTCGCTTGCCTTGCCGTCGCCCTCGCCGCCACGCCGGCTTTTGCGGAGGAATCCTGCACGAGCTCGGGACATCCGATGTCCCGCACCGCGATGGAGCAAAGCCTGCACCAGCGCGGCTTCACCAAGATCCGCAGTCTCTCGCTGCATAACGGCTGCTACGAAGCCAAAGGGTTCGACTCCAAGGGCAAGCGCTTCGAGCTGGAGCTCGATGCTGCTACCGGCGCCATTCACAATGCCGAGTGATGCGGCGGGCCTGTCCGCGGCCGGGCCGATGGTGCCGGTGTGGGACCGCTTCGTCCGGCTGTTCCACTGGAGCCTGGCCGGCACGGTCCTGCTCGCATTCCTGACCGACGAACAACGCTGGCTGCACGAGGCGGCGGGATACGCGGTGCTGGTGCTGGTCATGGCGCGTGTGGTGTGGGGCTTTGTCGGCACCCGGAATGCCCGGTTCGGCAGCTTCGTCACCGGCCCCCGCACGGTGCTGCACTACCTGAGCCGGCTGCGCAGCGGCCGGGCGCCGCGGCATCTCGGCCACAACCCCGCGGGCGGGGCGATGATCATCGCGTTGCTGGTGCTGCTGGTCGTGGTCGCAGGCAGCGGCTGGATGTCGGAAACCGACGCCTGGTTCGGCGTGCCATGGGTGGATCACCTGCACCATCTCTCGGCGCATCTGTTGCTGGTTCTGATTGGCCTGCATGTCGCCGGGGTGATCGCATCATCGTGGCTGCACCGGGAGAATTTGGTGGTCGCCATGATCACGGGGTGCAAGCCGGCGGATGCGCCGCTCTCGCCTGGCGGTGGGCGTGGGCGCCACGGGGTGGCGGTGCGGTAAGGGACGGGGGCGTCGCCCCCGAACCCCCAGCAAGGGGCGCTGCCCCTTGCATCCCCGCCAAGGGCCCGGCCCTTGGAACCGACTCTGTTTGGGGTGGCGAGGGGGCCGTTCCGCGATGATCGTATGATCCGAGGCCGCTCGCGCCCCCTCCCCAACCCAAACAGTATGTGATTGCAAAGGCGAGCCTTTGCTGGAGGTCCAGCGACTGTCTTGGTTGTCAAGCGTCGTGTCGCCTTTTCATTGTCCGGCGCGGGCGGCGTCGCCTCAAGACTGACGCTGCGCGCCATCGCCTGCGGCGACTTCGGTCTTGACCCGACGCCGCCCGCCCCAGGCCTGGCTTCAGTCGGCACGACAGCGTCCTTCACGCGGCGCGCCATGGCGTGTTGTTCCGCACCATCGCGTTGAGGATCGTCAGCAAGCGTCGCATGCACGCAACCAGAGCCACCTTGCGCGGCTTGCCGGCCGCCCGAAGGCGCTGGTACGTCTCCTTCAGCACCGGGTTCCATCGGCTGCCGATCCAGGCGGCCATGTAGAGCGCCGCTCGCACCGCGCCGCGCCCGCCGCGGATATGCCGCGTGCCATGGTGCTGACCACTGTCATGCGCAACCGGAGCGACACCCACCAGCGCGGCGATGCGACGCCGGTCGAGGCTGCCCAGTTCAGGCAAATCCGCCAGCAGCGTCCGGGTGGTGGCAGCGCCGACACCGGGCACCGACAGCAGCAGCGCCGCCCGCTCGCACCACGCCGGGCTCGCCCGCACCGCGGCGTCCAGATCGGCGTCGAGCTGGCTCAACGCCTTGTTCAGCCACGCCAGATGCGCCGCCAACTGGCGGCGGACCGCCGCAAGCCTTGCCTGCTGCGAGCGCATCGTCTCGGTGCTGATCATCTCCACCAGTTGACGCCGGCGCGCGACCAGGTCCGCCAGCTCACACGCCGCCGCGTCCGGTTGCGGCCGTTGTTCCGGTCGGATCGCCGCAGCGAAACCGGCAATGACCCGCGGATCCAACCGATCGGTCTTGGCCAGACAACCGCTCGCGCGGGCGAAATCGCGGATCTGCCGCGGGTTGACCACCGCCACCGGCAGGCCGGCACCCCACAGCGCCGCCGTCACGACCCGCTCGAAGCCGCCGGTCGCTTCCAGCACGATCAAGGTCGGCGCGCACGGTCGCAGCCGCACCAGCAGATCGTCGAGGCCCGCCGCATCGCGGTTCAGGCGAAACGCTGCGCCGGACGGGTGAACGAAAACGTCGATATGCGCCTTGCCGACATCGATGCCGACGAAGCACGCAGCGGAGTGTGTCGCATCCATGGGATCCCGTCCTTGCTGATGCGGGCTCGACGAGCGGCCCGGGCGACTGTTCGGGCTCAGGGATGACGTCGCGGATGGCACCCCGCGCTGGACCACGGGCTCGCTCGCCCCAGGAGGCAACGGGGTTCCATCCGCACCCGACACCGCAATTCTACCACGGGACGGGAGCGCGGGAGAGATACAAGGAGGCATAGCCTCCTGGTGGGGTGCGGGGCAACGCCCCCGGGCGCTCCCGTTTTAGACCGGATCCCAGTCGAACACCTCGCCCGAGCGGTCCAGCGGCATGAACGCCGCTTTCAGTGCCGGCGCGGCGTGTTCCGCAATGCTTTCCGGGGTCCACCCCTCCGCGCGGTGCACGATGCGGATGGGGCGGGGCGAGCTGAACAGGATCAGCTCGTTCATCCGAGTGCCGAACACCTGGCCGGTAACACCCTTCGACGCGTCCGAGGACAGGTACACCGCCATCGGCGCGTTCTTATCCGGCGTCATCTGCTGGATCTTCGCCACCCGCGCCTGCTGTTCCGGCGTGCTCGCCGGGATCGAGCTGGTCATCCGGCTCCAGGCGAAGGGGGCGATACAGTTCGACCGCACATTGTAGCGCTGCATGTCGAGCGCGATCGACTTGGACAGCGCGGTAATGCCCAGCTTGGCGGCCGAATAATTGGCCTGGCCGAAATTGCCGATCAGGCCGGAGGTGGAGGAGATGTGCACGAACGTCCCGCTCTCCTGCTTGCGGTAATGTTCGGCGGCGGCGCGGGATACGAAGAACGACCCGTTCAGGTGCACGGCGATCACCGACAGCCAGTCATCCTCGGACATCTTGTGGAAGATCACGTCACGGAGAATGCCGGCGTTGTTCACCACGGCATCGATGCGACCGAAATGGTCCATCGCCGCCTGGACGATCTTCTGGGCCGAACCCCAGGCCGCGACCGATTCGGTGCAGATTTCGGCGGCGCCGCCTTTCTGCTCGATCAGCTGCTTGGTCTGTTCGGCTGGCGTGGCGGACCCGCCTTCGCCGGACAGCGAGGCGCCGATATCCGCGACGATCACTTTCGCTCCGGCCGCCGCCATCATGATCGCGATTTCGCGCCCGATGCCGCCGCCGGCGCCGGTGACGACCGCCACCTTGCCTTCCATCATGCCCGCCATGCCTGTCCTCCGTGGGTTTGGCTACCGGCGGGTATTAGGCTGGACCACAGGGTTTGTGAACCCGGCAGGTGAGGCGATGGGCTGCGGCGTGCTGTGGTGCCAGGGAAGGCGGTGCCTGCCGCGCCGGCGAGCGGTCAGGGCTTGATCGCCAGCCGCATCGCGCCCCATTGCCGCCCGCGCACCATGATCGGGGCGTCGAACTCCTTCAGCATGGTCGGCCGGCCGGTCCCGAGATCGCGGGGATAGGCCTGGATCAGGATCGGTCCGGAATTGCGGGCGGCGAGGATGGCGGCGCGGTCGTCGAACAGGCGACGATTGCGGCTGTTCGCGATGTTCCAGGCGGTCTCGCCCGGGCGCTGCGGCTTGCTCACCTCGGGATGATGGGTCGAGATGTAGCCATTCCGATCACTCGCGATACAGAACACGATCCGTGCATTGGCGCGCCGACCTCGTTCGATGATTGCCGGCAGGATCGAGTTGCACAGCGCATTGTGCTCCGCCAGGTATTGCTGCGGATCGGTTCCGGCGATCTCCCGGTAATGGGTGCGGAACAGGACCGTCTCGTCGATCCGGCCGGCCTGCAGCGCGCGCTCGAATGCCTGCGCCGCTTCACCGGCCGCCGACTGGCAGTGGCCGATGAACTCCCGGTCGGATTCGTGTGCTGCCCGGAGCGTGCGTGCGATCGCCTCCTGCTGGTCCGTTGTTATGGAGGCGAACTGGACATGGACGCCCAGCGGGCTGATTGCCCGCACCACGCTGCTCAAGGGTCCGATCTGGTCGAACGTCACGGTGATGGTCTGGCCGTTCAGCGAGTCCGGAGCCTGTGACGCGAGCAATGCGCCGCGGGCCGACAGGTCGGCGGTATGGCCGCTGATCACGACCGGGCTGGCAATGGAGAAGCCCAGCGAGACCGGCTCACGCTCCTCCCGTCGCCGATCGCCCGCCTGGGAGGAGCGCAGGATGACGGTCAGGCGCCGATGCAGGTCCTGGATTTCCGTGCTGACGGCTTTCGCCAGGGTACGGAACTGCCTCGCCGAGGTGTCCGTGGACTCGGCCTGCACCAGCAGGTCCCGCGCACGATCGGCGACGGTCTGGGTGTGTTCGGCGGCGAGGGTCACGCTGCGCATGATCTCGCCGGTCGCAGCGCGTTGCTGGTCGGTCGCGTTCGAGACGTCTTCGGCGATCGCGTGCACCGCGTGCACCTGGTCGGCGATCCCTTCCACCATGGACGTCGCGCTGGCGGTCGCGCCGGCAATCGCCTGCGCCTGCGCGTTGACGTTGCCGATTGCCTCCTCGGTTTGCCGCGCCAGGCTCTTTACCTCGGTCGCGACCACCGAAAATCCCTTGCCGGCCTCGCCGGCGCGCGCTGCCTCGATCGCGGCGTTCAGCGCGAGCAGCTTGGTCTGGCCGGCGATGCTGCGCACCAGGGTCACCACATCGGCGATGCGGCCGCTCGCGGTGGCCAGCTCCCGCACGGTCTCGCCGGTTGCGGAAACCTGTTGCACCGCCTCCTGCGTCACGGTCGCCGCGCGTCCGACATGGTTGGTGATCTCACGGCTGGATGCCTCCAGTTGCTGGGTCGCACTGGCGACGGTCTGCACGTTCTCCGCCGTGGTCTCGACGGAACTGGTCACCGCTTCCGCCATCCCGCGCACCTGTTCGGCCACGTGCCCCAGGGTTTCCGCCATGTCGGCCAGGCGTTCCGACTTCGCGCCGATCTCCGCGGCACTCATCGCCATTTCACGGTCCAGCACGTCGGACATCGCCAGCATCTCGCGGCGCATGCGGTTGTCCTCGCCAACCTCGATGTAGGTCGAGATGGCGAGGTCCATGTCGAGGAAGGCCGCGCGCAGCACCACCGCGATATCCTCGGCCAGTCCCTTGCGGGCGCCGGCCTTGTTGGCCATCAGCCCGATCAGCTTCTCGAGGATGAGGCAGTACCCGGCGGAGTACCAGCGCGGCTCCAGCCCGATCCGTTCATGCGCATGGCCGATGGCGACGGCGCGTTGGAAATAGGCGGAATCGAAGGTGCCCAGGAACAACTCTCGCCAATGCGCGGTCTGCGTCTGTTTCAGGCGGGCGATCCGTTCGGCGCCGCCGAGCAGGGGCGCAAGATGGGCGTTTTGGCCGATAAACCCGTAGAAGTCGTTGGCGATCGCCGGCAGGTTGGCGGTCACGAACGGTTCCAGCCGCTTCAGCCGTTCAGACGCCGCGTCATCGATCCGCAGAAAGGCGAGCCGGCCGGATCGATCCAGGTCGGTTTCGGTGGTAGCCGCCGGTGGCGCTGAGCTATCGAGGGGCATGGTGATCCTGGAATTGCAGGTCGCGGTTCGCCATGCGTTTAGCGGGCGATGGTCAAGTTTCCCTTAACCCCCCGGAAAGTAACCCTCGGGGAAAGCGCGCAACCCCTTGACGCCCGCGGACGGATACGCCATTTCCCGGCAATCAGGACTGATGCGGTCCGCTTACCATAACCGCCCCAGATTGCGTGGGCTGAAGGGTTTCGCACGCCATGCTCAGGCTGTCGAAGCTGACCGATTACGCCGTCGTCGTACTGGTCCGCCTGGCCGGCACGGAGGGCGTGCAAACCTCGCCTGGCATCGCCGGAAGCACCGGGATACCCGAACCGACGGTCGCCAAGGTATTGAAGACATTGGCGTCCGGCGGGCTGGTCGCGTCTCAGCGCGGTGCCCGCGGCGGCTACCGGCTGTTGCGGCCGCTCACCGCCATACCGATCGCGGACGTGATCAGTGCGATAGACGGCCCGATCGCGCTCGCCGCCTGCGTCGACGGCTCAACCACCGAATGCGAAGCCCAGGGACTGTGCCCGATGCGAGGACGCTGGGACCCGGTGAACGAGGCCATCCAACAGGCGCTGTCGTCCATCACCTTGGCGGATATGCAGGATGCCGCCATTCCCCGCGCCTTCCGATTGCCGGCGCGCCCGACTGCCTCGCTGCCTGCCGAATAGGACGTTTTGCATGCCTGTCGTTACCGAGACCCTCGATACCGTCCAGTCCGTCACCCAGTCCGGCTACAAATGGGGCTGGGAGACCGAGATCGAAATGGACATCGCCCCGAAGGGGTTGAGCGAGGACACCATCCGGCTGATCTCGGCCCGCAAGCAGGAGCCCGCCTGGCTGCTCGCCTGGCGCCTGAAGGCGTATGCGGCGTGGCTGCAGATGGAGGAGCCGCACTGGGCCAAGGTGCATCACCAGCCGATCGACTACCAGGACCTGCATTATTACGCCGCGCCGAAGAAGAAGACCGGTCCCAAGAGCCTCGACGAGGTCGATCCCGAGCTGCTGCGCACTTACGAAAAGCTCGGCATTCCGTTGAAGGAGCGGGCGATTCTCGCCGGCGTGGATCCCGACACGGTGGAGAACACCCAGGTCGCGGTCGATGCGGTGTTCGACAGCGTGTCGGTCGCCACCACCTTCCGCGAGACGCTGAAAAAGGCCGGCGTGATCTTCTGCCCGATCAGCGAGGCGGTGCGCGATTATCCCGAGCTGGTGCAGCAGTACCTCGGCACGGTGGTTCCCGCGGGCGACAACTTCTTCGCCGCGCTGAACTCCGCCGTGTTCACCGATGGCAGCTTCGTCTACATCCCCAAGGGCGTGCGCTGCCCGATGGAGCTGTCGACCTATTTCCGCATCAATGCCCGCAGTACCGGCCAGTTCGAGCGCACGCTGATCATCGCCGATGCCGACAGCTATGTGTCGTATCTGGAAGGTTGCACCGCGCCGATGCGCGACGAGAACCAATTGCACGCCGCTGTGGTGGAGCTGGTCGCGCATGACGATGCGCGGATCAAATACTCCACCGTGCAGAACTGGTATCCGGGTGACGCGGAAGGCCGTGGCGGCATCTACAACTTCGTCACTAAGCGCGGCGCCTGCCGCGGCGCGCGGAGCAAGATCTCCTGGACCCAGGTGGAGACCGGTTCGGCGATCACCTGGAAATATCCGTCCTGCGTGCTGCTGGGCGAGGACAGCGTCGGCGAGTTCTATTCCGTCGCCGTCACCAACAACATGCAGCAGGCCGATACCGGCACCAAGATGATCCATGTCGGCAAAGGCACCACCAGCACGATCGTGTCGAAGGGCATCAGCGCCGGGCGTTCCAACAACACCTATCGCGGCCTGGTGCGCATGGCGCCATCCGCGAAGGGCGCGCGCAACTACACGCAATGCGATTCGCTGCTGATCGGCGATCAGTGCGGCGCCCATACCGTGCCGTATATCGAAAGCCGCAATCCGACGGCGAAGGTGGAACACGAAGCGACCACCTCCAAGATCGCCGACGACCAGTTGTTCTATTGCCGCCAGCGCGGCCTGTCGGAAGAGGATGCGGTGAGCATGATCGTCAACGGCTTCTGCAAGGACGTGCTGAAGGAACTGCCGATGGAATTCGCCGTCGAGGCGCAGAAGCTGCTGGCGGTAAGTCTCGAAGGCTCGGTGGGGTGATGGCTCGATCGGGTGACCTCCGCGGGCGGTGCGTTATCCCGCCGCGGTCCGCCATCCCGGCAAGGCCGAACCTGGACATGAGACAAGCAGGATAAGACGTATGCTGGAAATTCGTGGCCTCGCCGCATCGATCAACGACAAGCCGATCCTGAAGGGCATCGATCTGACGGTGCCGCCAGGGGAGGTGCACGCGATCATGGGGCCGAACGGGTCTGGCAAGTCGACGCTCGCCTATGTGCTGTCGGGCCGTGAGGACTATGCGGTGACCGGCGGGTCGGTGACGTTCAACGGCCAGGACCTGCTGGCGATGGAACCCGAAGAGCGGGCTGCCGCCGGCGTTTTCCTGGCATTCCAGGCGCCGATCGAACTGCCCGGCGTCGGCAACGCCAACTTCCTGCGCACCGCGCTGAACGCCGTTCGTCGCGCGCACGGCGAAGGCGAGCTGGACGCGGTACAGTTTCTGAAACTGGCGCGCGCCGAGGCGAAGCGGCTGGCGATGCCCGAGGATATGCTGAAGCGGGCCGTCAATGTCGGTTTCTCCGGCGGCGAAAAGAAGCGCAATGAAGTGCTGCAGATGGCGATCCTGCGCCCGAAGCTGGCGATCCTGGATGAGACCGACAGCGGTCTCGATATCGACGCGCTGAAGATCGTGGCCGAGGGCGTGAATGCGCTGCGCTCGCCGGAATTTTCCGCGCTGGTGATCACCCATCATCAGCGGTTGCTGGATCATCTGGTGCCGAACCGCGTGCATGTGCTGGCCGGGGGCCGTGTCGTGCGCTCCGGCGGGCCGGAACTTGCGCACGAGCTGGAGGCGCGCGGCTATGTCGACGTGGTCGCGGAGGCTGCGTGATGCCGATGCTGCAGCTGCGTTTTGCGTCATGCCCAACCCCGTCACGGCCGGGACATGACGGCAAGGATGGAGGCGCACGATGACGGCCGCCACCCGTACCGGCGCCGACGGTTTTCTCGCCCGCTACGAGGGACTGCGCGATCGCCTGCCCGGCGACCTCGCCACGCGTGACGCGGCAGCGGCCGCATTCCGCAGTGCTGGTCTGCCTGGTCGCCGTGTCGAGGCCTGGAAATACACCGACCTGCGCCCAGTCGCCTCTGCCGCGTTCCAGGAGCCGCTGACGCCGCTTACCGATTGCAGTGCGTTGCTCGCCCGCGTGCCCCAGATCGACGCGGCGCGACTGGTGTTTGTCGACGGGCGGTTCCGCGAGGATCTGTCGCTGCTGCCGGTCGCGATGCGGTTCAGCCGCTTCGCTGACCAGCCTCAATTCGGCATCGTGGCGCGTCCCGACCGCGAGCCCCTGGTCGCGCTCAACACCATGCTGGCGGAAGACGGCGCGCTGCTTCAGGTGGGCGAGGGAATGGATGCCGGCGTGCTGCATCTCATCAGCCTTGCCACCGATAGCGGCGGCGCCAACACCGCGTTTCATCCGCGGCATGCCATCCGGCTGGAAGCGGGCGCCCGTCTGACGCTGCTGGAAACCTCCATCGGCGAGGGCACCTATCTGCACAATCCAGTCAGCGAGGTGCACGTCGCCGGAAATGCGACGTTGACGCATGTCAGACTGCAGAACGAATCCTCCGCCGCGTTCCATCTTTCGACGTTGTACGCGGAGATCGACGCGGGCGGCAGCTATGACGGGTTCGCGCTCAACCTCGGCAGCCGCATGGCGCGCACCGAGGTGCATGCGCATCTCGCCGGACCTGGCGGCACCGCCCATCTCAACGGCGCGCAACTGCTGACCGGTTCGCAGCACGCGGATTTCACCACCGTGGTGCGGCATGACGCACCGAACTGCAATTCACGGCAGACCGTGAAGAACGTGCTCGCCGGCCGCTCGCGGGGCGTGTTCCAGGGGCGCATCGAAGTTGCCCGCCACGCGCAGAAGACCGACGGCTACCAGATGAACCAGGCGCTGCTGCTGTCGCCGGACGCCGAGATCGATACCAAGCCGGAGCTGGAGATTTTCGCCGACGACGTGAAATGCAGTCACGGCGCCACAGTGGGCGAACTGGATGCCGAACAGCTGTTCTATCTGCGCAGCCGCGGTATCCCGGACGCCGAGGCGCGGTCCATTCTGGTGCGGGCGTTCCTGGCCGAAGCGCTGGAAGCGATCGCGTCGGAGGACATCCGCGTCGCGCTGGAGCAGACTGTGGATCGCTGGTGGGAAAGGCAGCAGGCATGAATTTTTCGGCGCGCCCCGCCATGCTGGATGTGGAACGCATCCGCGCGGATTTCCCCATTCTGGCCCAGACCATCCGCGGCAAGCCACTGGTGTTCCTCGACAGTGCCGCTTCGGCGCAGAAGCCGCGCGCGGTAATCGACGCCATGCGCGGCGCGATGGAGACGCAATACGCCAACGTGCATCGCGGCCTGCACTGGATGAGCGAGCGCACCACCGACGCCTATGAAGCCGCACGCGATGCCGTGGCCGCGCTGATGAACGCGCGCGACCGGTCGGAGATCGTGTTCGTGCGCAACAGCACGGAAGCCCTGAACCTGGTCGCCTACAGCTACGGCCGCCACATTCTGCAACCGGGTCAGGCGGTGCTGATCTCCGGCATGGAGCATCACTCCAATATCGTACCGTGGCAGATCCTGCGCGACGAGCGCGGCATCGAGCTGCGGGTCGCGCCGATCACCGATGCCGGCGAACTGGACATGGCGGCGTTCGAGGCGCTGCTGGCCGATGGCAAGGTCGGTCTGGTCTCAATCACCCATATGTCGAACGTGCTGGGTACGGTCACGCCGGCGGAGCGCATCGTCGCGCTGGCGCATGCGCAAGGCGCGAAGGTGATGTTCGACGGTTCGCAGGCGATCGTACACCGCCGCGTCGACATGCAGGCGCTGGACTGCGATTTCTACGCCTGGACCGGGCACAAGCTGTACGGCCCGACCGGGATCGGCGTGTTGTGGGCGCGGCGGGAGCTGCTGGACCGGATGCCGCCGTTCCTCGGCGGTGGCGAAATGATTTCCTCGGTCACCTACGAGAAATCCACCTGGGCCGAGGTGCCGCATAAATTCGAGGCCGGCACGCCGGCGATCATCGAGGGCATCGGCCTGAAAGCGGCCATCGATTACGTGCAGGGCATCGGCTACGACGCGATTGCCGCGCATGAGGCGGCGCTGACCGAGCATGCGCTGGCGCGGCTGTCGGCGGTTCCCGGGCTGGGTATCCTCGGCGCGGCGCAGGATCGCGGTGGCGTGGTGTCGTTCTCGCTCGACCAGGCGCATGCCCACGACGTGGCGACGCTGCTGGACCGGCAGGGCATCGCCGTGCGCGCCGGCCATCACTGCGCCGAACCGCTGATGCATCGCTTCGGCCTGGACAGCACGGCGCGGGCAAGCTTCGGCATCTACACGACGCATGCCGAGATCGACTTTCTCGCCGACACGCTGACCCGCGTGCGGGCGTTCTTCACGTGATGGCCAGCGAAAAGCTTGCTTGCTCTCCTCGGGCTTGCTTCCTGGGGGCTTGCTTCCCGGGGACTTGCTTCCTGCGGGCTGGGACCGCGAGGCTGGATCAAGGGCTGGGAGAGGAAGCGTGCCAGCCGTTCGCCCTTCCTCCATCCTCCTTCCGCAAGGGGAGGGGAGGAGTCTGACATGACCGACACGTTCGACGAGCTGCGCGACCTGTATCAGGAAGTGATCCTGGATCACGGTCGCCATCCCCGGCACGCGCAGCGCCTCGCGGCATTCGACGCCACCGCCAAGGGTGACAACCCGATGTGCGGCGATCGGGTGCAGGTCTGGGTCAAATTCGCACCGGACGCCACGATTGAGGACGCCGGCTTCGAAGCGCGCGGCTGCGCGATCAGCATCGCCTCGGCCGACCTGATGGCGGAAACCGTGAAGGGCCGCAGCCAGTCGGACACCCGCGCGTTGTTCGCCGCGTTTCGCGAGATGGCGCGCACCGGTACCTGCCCGCATTGCGACGCGGCGCTGGAACAGTCGTTGGAGCGGTTGCAGCCCTTGTCGGGCGTTCACGAATATCCGTCGCGGGTGAAATGCGCGACACTGGCGTGGCATGCGCTGATTGCCGCGCTGGAGGGGAGCAAGGAGGCTACCAGTGAATGACATGAGCGCCGCGCCACATGGCGCCTGGACTCCGGAAGGCGAGACGACGCCGCGTCCCACCGAGGACGCGCTGATCGCCGCGATCGCCACCGTCTACGATCCGGAAATTCCGGTGAACATCTACGAACTCGGCCTGATCTATACGGTCGATATCCACGACGATGGCCAGGTGAAGGTGGAAATGACGCTGACCGCGCCGGCCTGCCCCAGTGCGCAGGAACTGCCCGAGCAGGTGCACAATGCCGTCATGACGGTGCCGGGTGTGACCGGCTGCGACGTCGAAACCGTCTGGGATCCACCCTGGGATCCAAGTCGGATGACCGAGGAAGCCCGCCTGCAATTGAACATGTTCTAATCGTGCCAACATCGAGTTTCTCATGAGCACAACCACCGCACCCCGTAAGACCCGTACTCTGCCGCCGCTGATGACGCTGACCGAGACGGCAGCCGAACGCCTGCGCCGCCTGTACGAGACGGGCGAGCATGGCCGCCTGCTGCGCATCGGCGTGAAGACGAAGGGCTGTTCCGGCCTGTCCTACGACATGACCTGGACCGACGCGCCCGGCCCGGGCGACGAAGTGGTGAACGACAAGGGGCTGACCGTCCTGGTCGATCGCAAGGCCAGCCTGTTCCTGATCGGCACAGTGATGGATTACGAGACCAAGTCGCTCGCCTCCGGCTTCACCTTCACCAATCCAAACGAGAAGGGCCGCTGTGGCTGCGGCGAAAGCTTTCACGTGTAGCCGGTCGCTGCTCCAACTGACGCCGATCTGACCAGCGCTGGGCAGTGCCGCCAGGTCAGGTGACGATCAGTGTCGTATCGCCGCTATCGGCAATCATGTGGCGGAACCGGGGGCCGAGGATGATGCAGCCATCCGACGCCGTGCCGGGATTGGCGACGCTGTCGCCGTGGATGAAGAACGCATCCCGGCCGAACATGACGTTGTCGGGGTCAGGCGTGAGCGGAAGGACGAACGGCCCCATATGGCCGCCATCGGCCCGAACCGGTCCGATCCTGTAGGTGCCGCGCGGAAGCGGTCCAAGGAACGGTTTGTCCTGATCCTCGGGGACATTCTTACTGGCCCCCTTGCCGGCATAACCAGTCCCGATGACCTCGCCATCCCGTGTCAACCGGCCGCTTGCCTGGTCGTAGCTCCATGCCATGGCTGCCTCCCGTTCGGACTGCATCTTGCAGGCTCACAACGGTGACATCGCCCTGTCAAGATATTGTCGAATGGTAATCGGGAGGTCGCATTTGCCGGGCACTGGCGCGCGGCGCTCTTCCTTCATCGCAGGGGAGTTTCACCCTCTGCTTCCTGCCGGTCTCCGGGCACGCGCGTGGTGATAACTTCTGCCTTCGCCTGGCACCAAACCCGAGGCGTGTTCCCGTCCGGCCGCCACATGCGACTGCCGCTGACAGTGACGCGGCGGCGCGTATCACGGCCAGAATTCGTGTGCGAGATCCATGCCCCGAGATCCATGCCCCGAGATCCGTGCCTGAGCCAATCGGTTGCGCGCGAAACATGCCGGGGCAGGGGGGAATGCCGCCCCCCGCCGCGGGCGGAGCCAGGCGGCGACGCGACCCCAGCCCGAGCGCGTGTCGCACTGCTGTGCTTGCAGACTCCCCGCCATCCGCATAAGAGGGGCCGCCAAGGTTGCGGAAAGGCCCCGCCCCATGGCTCTCGACAGTCCCCATTCGTCCGATCCCGGCGTTGCCAGCAGCGCCGGGCGCATCGCCATACCCCAGGTGCTGGACGCCTATGCGTTCGATGACGTCTTGCTGGTGCCCGCCTATTCCCAGGTGCTGCCGTCCGCCACCGACACCAGCACCAGGCTCACCCGCACCATCAGCCTGCGCATTCCCATCATCTCCGCCGCCATGGATACCGTCACCGAAGCCGAAATGGCGATCGCGATGGCGCAGCACGGCGGCATGGGCGTGATTCACAAGAACTTCTCGCCACAGGAACAAGCCGCGCAGGTCCGCCGGGTCAAGAAGTTCGAGTCCGGCATGGTGGTGAACCCGCTGACCATCCATCCCGACCAGACCCTGGCCGACGTCAAGATGCTGATGTCGAGCCACCGGATCAGCGGTGTCCCGGTGGTCGAGAAAGACTCCGGCCGGCTGGTCGGTATCGTCACCAACCGCGATGTCCGCTTCGCCAGCGATCCCGGCCTGCGCGTCTATGAACTGATGACGCGGGAGAACCTGGTGACGGTGAAGGCCGACGTCTCGCCCGAGGAGGCGCGTCGCCTGCTGCACCGTCATCGCATCGAGAAGCTGCTGGTGGTGGACGAGGCCTATCGCTGCGTCGGGCTGATCACCGTCAAGGACATGGACAAGGCGGAAACCCACCCGCTCGCCAACAAGGACGAGCTCGGCAGGCTGCGCGTCGCCGCCGCCACCGGTGTGGGGGAGGACGGGCGCGCCCGTGCCCGTGCGCTGATCGAGGCCGATGTCGACGTCATCGTGGTGGACACCGCGCACGGCCATTCGCGCGGCGTGCTGGATGCGGTGGCGGCGATCAAGAAGGAGTCCAACGCCGTTCAGGTCATCGCCGGCAATGTGGCGACCCCGGAAGGCGCGCTGGCACTGATCGAGGCCGGTGCCGATGCGGTCAAGATCGGCATTGGTCCTGGCAGCATCTGCACCACCCGCGTGGTGGCGGGGGTCGGTGTGCCGCAATTCACCGCGGTGCTGGAATGCGCCGCGGTCTGTCGCGAACACGGCGTGCCCGGTATCGCCGATGGCGGCATGCGCAACTCCGGCGACATCGTGAAGGCGCTGGCTGCGGGGGCCGAGGCGGTGATGATCGGCAGCCTGCTGGCCGGCACCGAAGAGGCGCCGGGGGAAGTGTTCCTGTATCAGGGCCGCTCGTACAAATCCTATCGCGGCATGGGCAGCATCGGCGCCATGGCGCGCGGTTCGGCCGATCGCTACTTCCAGCAGGACATCAAAGACCAGTTGAAGCTGGTGCCGGAGGGTGTCGAGGGCATGGTTCCGTACAAGGGACCGGTCGACCAGGCAGTGCACCAGTTGGTGGGCGGCGTGCGCGCCGGCATGGGCTACACCGGCAGCAACACTATTGGCGAACTGCAACAGAATGCCCGGTTCCGCCGCGTCACCAATGCCGGCCTGCGGGAAAGCCATGTGCACGACGTGTCGGTCACGAGAGAGGCGCCCAACTACCGGGAGAGCTGAGCCATGTCGCAGGTCCGGGTCGCCATCTTCGATGCCTATGGCACCTTGCTCGATGTGCATGCGGCCATGGCCGCGCACGCGGCGCGGATCGGCGAGACCTGGCAGTCGATCAGCGCCGACTGGCGGGCCAAGCAGATCGAATACACCTGGGTCCGCTCGCTGGCCGGCCCCGCGCAGCACCGCGACTTCTGGCACCTGACCGAGGAGGCGCTGGCCTGGGCCGCCGCCCGCCACGGGATAACCGACGCCGAACTGCTGGCCGATGTGCTGCGGGCCTATCGCGAACTCGCCGCCTATCCGGAAGTCCCGGCCATGCTGCAGCGGCTGAAGGAGCAGGGCATCGCACGGGCGATCCTGTCCAATGGCGAGCCCGGCATGCTGGCCGATGCGGTCCGTTCGGCCGGCATCGACACGCTGCTGGACGACGTGCTGAGCGTGGAATCGGTCGGCGTATTCAAGCCGGACCCACGGGTGTACCGGCTGGCCACCGACCGGTTTGGCCTGCGGCCCGGACAGATGGCGTTCGTGTCGTCCAACCCATGGGATGCGTTCGGCGCCGGCGCGTTCGGGTTCCAGGTGTTCTGGGTGAACCGCGCGCACCAGCCCGGCGAGTATGGCCTGCACGCGACCGCCATCGAGCTGCCGGACCTGGCCGCCCTGCCGGACCGGTTGGGGGAGGCTGCCTGACGCCCGCGACAACGCAAGGAGGAGAACGATGCTGGACGTGGTTCCCACCGGCGCCGCCCTCGGGGCGGAAATCCGCGGCGTAGATCTGCGCCGGGTGGATGATCCCGATTTTGCGGCCATCCGGCGGGCGTGGGTGGACCATCAGGTCCTTCTGTTCCGCGGCCAGTCGCTCAGTGACGACGACCTGATCGCCTTCAGCCGGCGGTTCGGCCCACTGGACTGGGCGCCGGTTCAGGAGAATGGCCGCCGCTTCGTCGACGGCAAGCCGGAGCTCTACATCGTCTCCAACGTAACCGAGAACGGGGTGGCGATCGGCAGCCTCGGCGCCGGCGAGTTGGTCTGGCACACCGACATGTCGTACCTCGACGACCCGCCCAAGGCGAGCATGCTGTATGCGCTGGAGGTGCCACCGGCGGGCGGCAACACCTCGTTCTGCAGCATGTATGCCGCCTGGGAGACGCTGTCGGAGGCGCTGAAGGCACGCTGCGCCGAACTGCGGATCAAGCATGACGGGACCTACAACAGCGGCGGGTTCCTGCGTGAAGGCGTGACCGCGACTGACGATCCGCGCAGCAGCCCCGGCGCAGTGCATCCGCTGGTCTGCCGCCATCCGGAGAGCGGACGGAAGGGGCTCTATCTCGGCCGCCGGCGCAATGCCTGGCTGGTGGGGCTGGACCTGGCGGAGAGCGAGGCGCTGCTCGACGCGATCTGGGCGCATGTGGAGGATCCCGCGCTGGCCTGGACCCAGCGCTGGCAGGTCGGCGACCTGGTGATGTGGGACAACCGCTGCACCATGCACAAACGCGACGTGTTCGACGGCGCCAGCCGGCGGATCATGCATCGCACCCAGATCAAGGGCGAGGCGCGTCCCGTGGCGTAGCGGCAGGGTGCTCCAGCCGGCAATCCGCGGGGCAGGGCGCCTGCACGAAATGGACCTGCCGCCCAGCGCGACCTATATCGACGCCATGTCCCCCCATCCTGCTCGTTTGCCTGCCCTGCCGGACGCTCGTGCCTTTACTGTCCGGCGCACCGGCGAGTGCCGCGCGCGCCTGTGGCGGGGCCGAACTGCGCTCCGCCGGCACGCCCACGCCATGCGGTGGTGCAGTGCCGCGCGGAGCAACGTCCTGCGCGGACTCGCCGGTCCGGATGCCGCCGGCCCGTGACCCCCGCCGCCCGCATCGCCGCCGCCATCGACCTGCTGGACGCGGTCTCCGCTTCCGGTCGCCCCGCCGATGCGGTGGCCAACGACTTCTTTCGCGCCCGCCGCTTCATCGGTTCCGGGGACCGCCGCGCCGTGTCGGACCGGGTTTGGCGCGTGCTGCGCGCACAGCGCCGGTTGCAGTGGTGGTTGGCGCGTATCGGCGCCCGTGCCGTCACGGCTCGGCTGCGCGTGGCGACCTCGCTGCTGCTGGAGGGGTGGACCCTGCACGGCGTGCAGGAGTCGTTCTCCGGCGGCCGGTTCGCCCCTTCCAGCCTGGCGTCGGAGGAGCTGCAGGCGCTGCGCCAGGCCGAGAACCACACGCTGGACCATCCCGCCATGCCGGACCCGGTCCGGCTGGAGCTGCCGGACTGGCTGCTGCCCCGGCTGCAGGCGCGGTTCGGCCCGCGCCTCGAGGCGGAACTGGCCGCGCTGGGCGAGCCCGCGCCGCTGGACCTGCGGGTCAACCTGCTGAAGGCCACCCGCGAGCAGGCGCAAGCCGCGCTCGCCGAGGAAGGCTGGCAGGCAGAGCCGACCCCGTTGTCTCCCTGGGGGTTGCGGATCGCGGGACGGCGGCCGGTCACCACCGGGCCGGCGTTCCAATCCGGACTGGTGGAGATCCAGGACGAGGGCAGCCAACTGGTCGCCGCCCTGGTCGGTGCGGCACCGGGGATGCGGGTCGCCGACTGGTGCGCCGGGGCCGGGGGCAAGACGCTGGCCCTGGCGATGGCGATGGCAAACCGCGGCCAGCTGATGGCCTGCGACGTATCGGTGCCGCGGTTGGACGCGGCGGTGCGTCGGCTGCGCCGCGCGGGCGCGCACAATGTGGAACGGCATCTGCTGGAGCGGGGTGACAAATGGGCCAAGCGTCGTGCCGGCACCTTTGATCGCGTGCTGGTGGATGCGCCCTGCACCGGGGCGGGCACCTGGCGCCGCAACCCCGATGCAAGGCTGCGGCTGGAGGAGAACGACCTGGTCGAGCTGATGGCCAAGCAGGCGGCGATCCTGGATGCCGCGCAGGGCCTGGTTCGCGTCGGCGGCCGTTTGGTCTACGCTACCTGCTCCCTGCTCGAAGAGGAAAACGAGGCCCAGGTGAGCAGCTTTCTCGCGCGTCATGCCGCGTTTCGCCCGGTCCCGCTGGCACGGGCCTGGACCCTGGAGGGGCCGCCGCCCGGCTCCGGTGAGTGGCTTACTCTGACGCCGGCGCGGCACGGCACGGACGGGTTCTTCGCCGCGGTGCTGGAGCGGGTGGCATGATCGCAGTGCGGCGCGCGCGTCCGGCCGACGCGATCGCCATCGCGGCGGTGCATGTCGCGGCCTGGCGGAGCGCCTACGCGGGGATCCTGCCCGATGCCTATCTGGCGCGGCTGTCGGTGCCGCGGCAGGCGGCGCATTACGACACGGCGATCCGCGCCGGTGCCGGCGTGCTGGTGGCCAGCGCCAGCGGAGTGGATGTGGGGTTCGGCAGCGGATCGCGTGTGGTCGGCTTCACGACGGCGGGCCGAGCGCGCATTGGCAGCGAGATCGGGGGGCAGCGGCTGGCGGAAGGCGAGGTGGAAACCCTGTATCTGCTGGACGATTTCCGCGAGCGCGGGATCGGCCGTCGCCTCTTGCGCAGCGCCGCTGCCCATCTGGCGGCGACTGGCTGCCGCTCTGCCTTCCTTTGGGTGCTGCGCGACAACCCCAGCCGTTGGTTCTATGCGCGGCTCGGTGGGCGTGCGGTAGCGGAGGCGGCAATCCAGGTTGGCGGCCAGTCGGTGATGCAAACCGCGTTCGTCTGGGACCCGATCGAGAAGCTGCTGGCTGCCTCGCCGCAGGAGTCCTGACCACGGGTTCTCCGGCCTGGGCCACGTATCCACACCTGTGGTGGAAGGCGGCAAGCGTCGGGGGCTTTGCCCCCGACGCTTGGTGCACCCCACCATAGGCGTGGGATGCGCAGCGCGGATCAGGTCATCTCGATCCAGCGGATGTCCTGTGCGTCGCCGATCGGGCAGAACCGCACGCTCTTGACGTTCTTGGTGAACGGGCCGAACCATTTCGTATTATAAACATAAAGCCCCGCTGCGTCGTCCACCAGAATGCGGGACGCTTCCTCGTAGAGTGGCCGGCGTTCCTCGATCTCGGTCAGCTCCAGTGCCTTATCGGTCAGCTCGTCGAACTTCGGGTTCTTGTAGAAGCTCGCGTTGCCGGCACCAATGTTGCGGCTGTTATAGATGTAACCGGTCCAGTTATGCGGGTCGGCGAAATAGGCGCTGCGCCACAGCGGCACCAGGTCATGGGTGCGTTCGGGGTCGGAGAACTTGCCGGAAATCACCGACCACGGCTCGGTGTTCAGCTTGATGTCGATGCCAATCTTGGCGCAGCCGGACTGCAACAGCTGCGCCGCCGCCTCGCTCTGCGCGAAGCCGGCCAGCACGCCGATCTCCAACTGGCGCATCGGCGCCTTCACCATCGCCAGATGCTGCTTCGCCTTGTCCAGATCGTAGGTGTAGCCTTTCAGATCCTTCGGCGCGCCCCACAGATTGCTGGGAATGATACCGGCGTTACGGGTGACCAGCCCGCCCAGAATGTTGTTGATGAAACCATCGTAGTCGAACGCGTAGCACAGCGCCTTGCGCAGGTTCACATCGTTCAGCGGCGCACGCTGGTTGTGGATGATGAAGTACATCGTGCGCAGTGACTCGGCATCCCAGATCTGCACCTTGTCGCCTTGCTTCAGGCGCTTGATCTGGTCCTGCGGCAGATAGCCGTCGGTGGTGTTGAACTCGCCCTTCTCCAGTCCCAGCACGCGGCTGGCGGTTTCGATGACGGTGCGGAACTCGGTCTCCGTAATGTTGCCTTTGCCGAATGGTTCGAAATGCCCCTCGAACCGCTCTGCCTGAAACCCGATCGCGGGGTCGTAGCGGCGCAGCTTGTAGCTGCCGGATCCGGCTTCGTTGCGGGCCAGCCAGTCGGCACCCCAGTCGCCGGACTTCTCGTGACCGCGCAGCAATTTGCTGTTCACCACCCAGAGCTCCGACAGGATGGAGGTGAACACGGCGTAGGGCTGGTTGAGGGTGAACTGGATCGTGCCGGCATCCAGCGCCTTGGTACGACCCGGATCGATGGTGCCCTTGAACAACCCGTAGGCACCCTTCTTCATCGCCAGGATGCGTTCCATGGAATACACCACGTCGTCCGCGGTGATCGGCGCGCCATCATGGAACTTGGCACCCTTCTTCAGCATGACGGTGTAGGTCACGCGGTCGGGCGAGATCGCGATCTTGTCGGCCAGCCAGAGTTGCAGCTTCGGCGGGTTGTCCACCCAGCGCACCAGACAATCATACATGTTCAGACGCGAAGCGATGCGTCCGATATCGAATACGGTATGGGGATCGAGCGTGTCGTAGGGGCTGTTGTTCGCGGTCACAAAGCGCTTGCCAGCCGCCCAGCTGCGCGCCGGCAGCCCGGTGGCGAGGCCGGCCGCCGCCGCCGCACCCAGCAACGTCCTGCGGCCCAGCCCGCTGTCCAACACCCCGCGTCGCGTCATCGTGAGCCTCCATTGTTTTTGTCTGACCGAAAGGTGGCGGTGCCGCGGTTGGCGTGTCAAATACTTGTTACAGCCTTGCCGCGTGACTTGTCGCTCCATTGCGCTGTCGAGGGCGACCAAGCCGTCAGCATGACTTAATTGCAAACCCCGGCTTGTTCCGAGAAGGTCCTGCAATAATTTGAAATGATGCGGTAAATATACTGCGAGGTCGACCCAATCGGGGCAGACCCAGCGCCATATCCGGCGTATGCACAGCATAATCATGCACCATCGCACACCGTCCGATGACCTGACGCCGCCGACTGTCCTTATCGTCGAGGATGAGCTGTTGGTGCGTATGCCGATCGCAGAGTATTTGCGTGACTGCGGCTTCAACGTTCTGGAGGCCGAGGACGCACGCGAAGCCATTGGCCTGGTGGATGGGAACGGGCCCGTCGACGTCGTGTTCAGCGATGTCCGCATGCCCGGGGAGATGGATGGGTTCGCTCTGGCGCGCTGGATTCGCGCGCATCATCCGGAAGTCCCGGTGCTGCTGACCTCGGGCTACAACACCTCGCATGCCAGCGACGACGATCGGACGAGGCTGATCGAGAAGCCCTATTCGCAGAAGCATGTGTTAAGCCGCATCCAGGATCTGCTGCACCACTGAGCCTGCCGGATCGATGATAGTGCGTGCGCGGTCTATTCGGCCAGCGTTGCCAATTGCTCCCGCGCCGCCAGCATGTCGTTCAGCGAGCCGAAGGCACAGGTGTAGCGCCCGGTAAAGCCGCGTGCAGCCAGCGCGCGAAATAGGCCGGGAAAATCGAAGTCGCCGTCGCCTGGCCGCAGATGCTGCTCGATTCCATTGCGGAAGCAATCCGCCAACCGTACTTCGGTCACCCGCTCGACCGGCATGCCGGCGAGGAAGCCGGCGACACCGTCCGCAATCAGATGGGCGTGATTGGCGGTGAAAGACAGGCGCAAGGAGGAGGAGTGGATGCGCTCGTAATAGAAGCACCATTCTTCCAGCGTATGGGCCAGGTAATGCACCTCGGCGTCATCAGGTTCCTTGTTAAGGTTTTCCAGCAGCAACAGCACGGCCTTGGTTTCGGCATAGGCGACCATGCGCCGCAGACGCGCCAACCCCGCTTGCATGCGCGGCTTCACATCGGCGGTGAAATGAAAGCCGGCGTGCACGACGACCCAGCTTGCATCGAGCAGCGCGGCGGCATCGATGTAGCCGCGCAAGTAGCCATCAACCGCCTCACCGACCAGCGGCGCGCATTCCGCAACATTCACCGCCGAGGCGGTGTGGAGCGCCACCTGCACGCCTTGCTGCTGACAGCGCTGCCGCACGGCAGAGGCACGTGCGGCATCGATATTGGTGAAGGCATCGGGTTCTGTATCGAGCTGGATATCAATGTGCCGCACGTCGTGCCGCCCGGCCCAGTCGACGGCCTCCTCGAGGCGTAGTTTCTGTCCGACATCGATCCCGAATCTGTCGCGCATTGAACAGGCCATCGCCGTCTTCCCCGAGGTTACGCCACGTGACGTCGACAGGTCGCGTGCAGTTTTGCTAATTGATCAACCTGCGCGCGCCATGGCGGTGCGGCTGAGCGGCGTCCCGATCTGCGACACAGATCGGGACCGTGCCTGGCTGCGGGTCAGCGCCCGGCGGTCCAGGCGCCGTCGATTGGCAATGCGGCGCCGTTGATGTCGCCGCTGTAAGGCCCGCACAGGAAGGCGATCAGTCCGCCCACATTGTCATCGGCGACGAAGCGGCGTGAAGGCTGGCGGGCGGCAAGGAAGCGTTCCTCCGCCTCCTCGCGTGGCAGGCCATCGCGCTGCATTTCATTTTGGATCCGACGATCGATTGCCGGCGTCAGCACGGTGCCGGGGCAGATGGCGTTGCAGGTGATCGCGCTGCGCGCACATTCCAGCGCCACGGCGCGCGTCATTCCGATCAGCGCGGTCTTGGTGGTGATGTAATCGACACGGTCCACCGTCGCGAACAGGCCGTAGATCGATGCGATGTTGACGATGCGTCCCCAGCCGCGCGTCTTCATGCCGGGCAGCGACAGGCGGATGGCATGAAAGGGTGCCGACAGATTCACCGCCAGCGCTTCGTCCCAGTGCTCCGGTGCAAAGTTCTCGATCGCACCGGAGAACCGCATCACCGCGTTGTTCACCAGGATGTCGAGCGATCCGAACATATCCGCCGTGTTTTGTACCAGCTCCGCGATCTGTGCCGGCTGACGCAGATCGGCCCCGTGATACGCCGCGCGCACGCCCAGTGCTTCCAGTTCTGCTACCCGTGCGTGGATGGTTTCCTCTGGCGCGAAGCCATTCAGCATCACGTTGCAGCCTTGTGTTGCCAGCGCCTTCGCGGCAGCGAACCCGATCCCGCCCAAGGAGCCGGTGACCAGCGCGGACTTGCCGTGCAGCATGCGTTTCCTCCTGTCCTGTGCCGCGGCGCCGTTGCGTGCCACCGGGCTATGCCGGTGTTACCGACGCTCTGTTGCCTGCCATCGCCGGTATTCCGCCAGCGCCTGCTCGCCGGGCGGATAGAAATCATGCACGCTGGCGCCGGCTTCGATCTTGCGGCGAACCCAGGCCTCCATCTGCTCCTGTTCGTCACCGGCCTGCGCCACCGCGTCGGCCAGATAGCGCGGGATCACCACCACGCCATCGGCATCCGCCACCACGATGTCGTCCGGCATCACCAGCACGCCGCCGCATCCGATCACACATTGCGTCTCCGCCGCCAGCAGCGAGGCGAAGCTCGGCGGCGCGGCATAGCCACGGCAGAACACCGGCAGCGTCATCTGCTGCACCGGCTCGATGTCACGCATGCCGCCATCGGCGACCACACCGGCCACGCCGCGGGCAATGAGGCGCGCGATCAGGATGTCGCCGAGGGCCCCACTGGTGGCGTCGCCGTTCATGTCGAAGACGAAGATGCTGCCGGCGGGCGCGGCGTCGATGGCATCGCCCAGCGGGTTCATGCCCAGCGCACGCTTGCCGCCCATCGACAGGTCCTCGCGCATCGGCACGTAGCGAACGGTGTAGGCGGGGCCGATGAATTTGCAACGCTTCGGGTCCACCGGCCTCACGCCGGTTATCGCGCGCGTGCGCATGCCATGGTTCTTCAGCAACTGCGTGGTGATGGTCGCGGTACTGACCCGGTGCAGCCGATCCAGCGTATCCGGCGCCAAACTCATGGTGTCCTGTTGCATGTCGTTTCCCCCATTTATCGGCTTCACGCATCACGCTAGCGGCCCTTGTCGGGGTTGGCGAGCGGCGAGGAAACGCGACGGCGTTGCCGCAGTGGTTCGCTGCAGACCATCGCAGACTGTGACGACCGATCGGCAGCGCAAAACTCTCAGCGCCGGAACCGAACGGGGACGACACGCTTCGATGCGGGTCAATCCGCAGAACGCGGCGCGGCGAATTGCCGCGTTTCTGGGCGGTGGGTGCGTGATGTGACCATTTGTGCTGCGACGATCGAACCGCCGCTGCAGCGGCATTGCCTGAAACGGGGCGCAAGATGTCGTGATGGAGTGGGTGTCCGCCTGCCGTTACCCACCAGTATCGCCTGAAACCAATCGTACGTCCATCCGCCAGCCCAAGTTCTTTGGCCGAATATCCGGTTTTGATGCATCCGCGTCCGACGCTTTCGGCAGCCGATCAGCGGCCAATTGCTTAAGAATTGGTCGGTCAGATTGCGACCCTGCCCACCTCGTCATGGCGGGCGACGGCCCGCCATTCCAGGCCTGGCTGGGGAAAATTTCAAGCGCTGGAGCGGATTGTAGCGAAGCGTCCCCCACAGCAAGCCATGAATGGTGGGCCTGCACCCATCATGGCGGGGTCACGCCAACGTCGCCTGACCGACCGACCGCTGAGACCTATCCGCCCCACCGCAAAGCCACGCATGCCGGCCCCATAATTGCCTCGAGCGCCGTCGGAAATGAGTGGCCGCAGGAGAAGTGGATGAGAGTCGGTGTTTTTCTGTTTCACGAATCCCGCAATCCGTCAGCGGATGCGCAGGTCATCGACGAGGCGATCCGCGAAGCCCAGCTTGCGGAAGATCAGGGCATGGACGCCGTGTTTCTCGTCGAGCACCATTTCGACGGCAATTGTGCGTACGTCGATCCCACGACCTTCGCCGCCGCGCTGGCAATGGCGACCAGCCGGATCAAGATCGGCTTCGCCGTCCTGCAGACATCGCTCTACCACCCGCTCCGCATGGCGGAGCAGATCTCGCTGATCGACAACCTGGCCAAGGGTCGCCTGATCGTCGGGCTCGGGCGCGGCAGCCTGGTCAACACGCATGAATACAGCGGATACGAGATCGACCCCGATACCGCGCAGGAGCGCTTCGAGGAAATCGAACAAATCCTGCTGCAATGCTGGACCAACGAGAAGGTCGTGAACGCCGGCAAATACTGGAACTTCGAAATCCCGATGCTGCGGCCTCGGCCCTATACCAATCCCTATCCGCAAATCCTGCGCAGCGTCGCGTCGGAGTCCTCCCTCGCGGCTCAGGGGCGTCTGGGGCGCCCCGTGCTGATGGCGGCGGCGACCGCCCCGGGGGCCGCACGCAATATTGCGATCTATCGCAAGGCGGCGCAGGAAGCCGGCATCAGCGCCGACAGGATCGATCACGCCATCTCACAGTGCTGGGTCGCCCGCACCGTCGTCCTTGCGCCGACCGACAAGGAAGCCGTCGAGGTCGGTCTGCCGTATTTCCGGATGATGGAGACCTATCGCGCGGCACAAAGCACGGCGTTCGAGGCGGCCGTCGCCAAGGCCAATGCGCAGCCGGGATTGCCGGTTCTGTGCGGGTCGCCGGAAAGCATGCTGGAGGATTTCACGAGCCTGGAAAGGACCGGCATCGGCGGCGTGTTCATCCGCTTCCGAACCGGTCCGATGCCGGCGGAGTTTTCCGCCCGCGCGCTGAAGCTGTTCATGCGGGAGATCGCGCCACAGATCAGGCAACGGGACTTCGCGACGGCTCCCTGAGCGGCGTGGGGTGACGAGCGCTTGCCGTATGCGCCGGATGCTCCTGGCGTTCGGAAACGCCACACCGCCCCTTGGAACAATCCCCGTCCGGCTGGATGATCCCTCCATCACCACCACCATCCGGAGGAAACCATGGCCCAGCTCGACGGCAAGGTCGGCATCGTCACCGGCGCGGCATCCGGCATCGGCGCCGCCTGCGCGCGCACCCTGGCGCGGGAAGGCGCAAAGCTCGTGCTCACGGACCTGGACGATGCCGCGGGCCAGCGCCTGGCCGAGGAGATCGGCGCCGCCTATCTGCATCATGACGTCACCGACGAAGCCGGCTGGCCGGCGGTCGTCGCGACGGCGGAGCAAAAATTCGGCGGGCTGCATATCCTGGTGGCGAATGCCGGCATCGGCATCATGGGGTCGGCCATCGACATGTCGCTGGCCGATTGGCGCCGCCAGATGGCGATCAACGTCGATGGCGTGTTCCTGACGGTGAAATACGGCATCCCGCTGATGCGCCGCTCCGGTGGCGGATCGATCATCATGATGTCCTCGGTCGCCGGTCTGCGCGGCTCCGCCAACCTGGCCTGCTACAGCGCGACCAAGGGCGCGGTGCGGCTGTTCGCGAAATCCATGGCGCTGGAATGTGCGCAGGCGCGGGACGGCATCCGGGTGAACTCGGTGCATCCCGGTATCATCGAGACGCCGATCTGGACCAAGCTGCCGCCGGGCGCCAATGCGCCGCTCGATCCGCATCTGATCGCCACCGCGACGGTGCCGCTGGGCGTGCCCGGTCAGGCGCAGGACATCGCCAACGGCGTGCTGTTCCTGGCCTCCGACGCATCCAGCCACATGACAGGGTCGGAACTGGTGATCGATGGCGGTCTCACGGCCGGGCGGATCGGCCGGCTGGGGTAGGGCAGGGCGGTCAGTAGCCGTCGTAATAGGGCGTCGGCGCATAATAATAGGGCGGCGGCGGCGGTTCCGGCGTGCTGCTCGCGCCGGCCGCGGCACCGACCGCGCCGCCTGCGAGGGCACCCAATGCCGCCCCGCGGCCGCCGCCGGCGATACCGCCGATCGCGGCCCCCGCGCCGGCGCCAATCAACCCGCCCGCCACCGCGCGCTGCCCGGGGTCATACGGGTTGTAGCCGTACACCGGCGGGGGTGGCGGCGCGTAGACGCAGCCGGCCACGGCCAGCCCGAAGCACAGACTGATGGTGGCCCGCAGCGGTCGGATCGGCATGGCCTGTCTCCAGCCCGGGCGTCGCCTGATCGCCCTGGTTTCAACCATCCGCAACGGTGTCGGGTCGGTCGCGGTTGCGTCATCGCGGCGCCGTGCGTCGCACGACCCGGCGAGCCTGGGTTCGGCCATGATGGTCCCGTTCGGCCAGGCCAAGGGCGCTATCGTCCGGCGATGATGCTGCGGATCCGGGTGGGCGGGACCGGAGGCTTACTGACAGAGCTCTCAGCAAGTATTGATGACAATAATTTCATTAATCGGATCACACCATCGCATCCTTGTGCCCGTGTGGTCATTCCTGTGCAGCACTCGTTCAGCTTTCCGGAACATGGAGCAGTGATTGAGACTTCTTTCGACGAGGAAATTGTGCTAAAACAATTTACGCTGGCGCTCTGTATAGGTACAGAGGACTGGTGCTCGACAATCTGTGATGGTATGGAACTGTCCGCGACTGGCACCGTTGTCAGCCTGGAGGCAGTGGATGAAGCCGATGTTGTCCAGACCGGGTGCTTCGCGTTCGGCATCCGCCGCTGCCGCCGCCGTGGCGGTCCGGTTCCGCGGGTTCCGGCGTCTCCCAGTGCCGCGCACGACAAATCATCCACCGCCGCTTGAGTCCGCACGTGCTGCCGGCCGAACCGCAGTCCCGTGCCTGCGCCTGATCCCCGGTGCGGGAGCCGCAGGGGAGCGGGTCCGGTAGGCATCGAGCGTGTCCAGGGTCCGACCGGTGCGTGAGACAGTCTTCCGTCCGCCGGTAACCTCTGTGTCTGTACCGGCTGCAGGCCGGTCTGTGCCTGACAGGTCGGGAACCGGGCCAGCATCCCAGTGGGTCGGGTCCAACCGCACACAGAGAATCCCGGTACACACCGCGATGAGCGACGCGATCCAGGCTCGGGCAGACCCGTGGCTCTGCGCGCATGGCGCGATGGCCGGGGCGTCTGCCCAGGCAGCATCACGTGATTCGGTGGCATGAATGGATCGGTTGCAGCCGATGAGACCGGGCATTCGCCCGGATCCGGTTACCAGGCTTTCCACCGCTCCCCGAGATTTGCGGGCCGCACAGGAGTTCTCTGCATGCAACTCAAGTCTTCCATCGCGTCTCTGGCATGGCTGCTCGCCATGGCGGCCGGCGTGATGTCGCCGCTGATGGCGTCTCCGGCTGCAGCCGCGGGCAATCCGACGGCCGGGCGGCGGATATTCCGGACGCGCTGCATGATCTGCCACTCCCCGTTGCCAGATCGCAATATGATCGGCCCATCGCTGTTCGGTGTCGTGGGACGCAAGAGTGCGACCGCGCCATCATTCCATTTCTCGCCCGCACTCAAGGCGCTGAACGTGACGTGGAATGCGGCAACACTCGATCCGTGGCTGGCCAACCCGCGCGGCATGGTGAAGGGAACCAAGATGAGCTTCGCCGGACTCAAGGATCCCCAGCAACGGGCCGATGTGATCGCTTACTTGGCAACACTCAAATAATATCGCTGAAATCAAAATATAACTAAGTCAATTCATGTCCTGATGGGTCATTCGGCGTCCATGCTTGACCCAGATCAACGACATCCGACGGAACGGCGAACAGTTTCTCCGATGTTGATAGGGAAGAGCTGCCATGTTCAGGTCCACACGCCGACTTGCCTTTCCCACGCTGATGGTTTTGTCGTTCGTCATGTTGTTGAGTCCGCGCGCACAGGCGGTGCCTGGTCTCGCGGCGCAGACCGGCCAAACCTGTGCAATGTGCCATGTCGGTTCGTTCGGACCGCAGCTCACGCCATTCGGCCGCGCCTTCAAGATCGGCGGCTATACGCAGACCGGTGGTTCAGGCCTGGCCAGCCAGATCCCGTTGTCGCTGATGGTACAGTCGTCCTTCACCAATACCCGCGCCGGCCTGCCCGCTGACCAGATCCCGCATCACTACGCAGCAAATAACAATTTTTCGATTGATCAGATCAGCCTGTTTCTGGCCGGCGGCGTGTCGGAACACACCGGCGGCTTCATGCAGTTCACCTACTCTCCGGTGGACAACACCACGGCGGTCGACAATGCCGACCTGCGTCCGTACACGACCACGTTCTTCCTGGGCGACCATTCGCTGCAGGTCGGTGCCACGCTGAACAACAACCCGACCGTGCAGGATCCGTACAACTCCACCTTCGCCTGGGGTTACCCGTTCATCGGTTCGGCCATCGCGCCGGCACCCACCGCGGACGTGATGCTGTCCTCCGGGTTCAACGCCAACAGCATCGGCTACACGGTCTATGCCTGGTACGATCAGCATCTTTACCTGGAGGCCGGCGCTTACAATACGTTCAGCCCGTGGTCCCTCGCGCGCATCGGCAACGATTACGGCGTGGGCGCGATCACCAGTCCGGCGCCCTATCTCCGCGCCGCCTATGAATGGGACTGGAACGCCCAGGCGCTGCATGTCGGCGCCCTGTTCATGCATGCCAATGTCAATCCGCCCAATGGCATTCCGTTCCAGAGCGACGGATCGATGGGCCAGGACCACTACACGGACTACGCGTTCGATGCCGGCTATCAGTATATGGGAGACGGCACCAATGTCGTCACGGTCGAAGGCATCTTCACCCATGAAGACCAGACCCTGAACGGCACCACGGCCGCATTCAACGCCGACAACGCCACCGGATTTAGCGCCAAGTCCAGCCTGAACCAGGCCCGGCTTCGCGTGTCCTACTGGTATCGGGACACCTATGGCGTCACGCTGGGCTGGCAGCGCACGTGGGGACCGGCCAACCCGGTTCTGTACCCCTCGGCCGCCTATGGCGGGTCCGATCTGACTGGCAGCGCCAATTCCAAGCCGGACAGCAACGCCTTCACCATCGAGGCCGACTGGGTGCCGTTCGGCAAGGACGAGTTGTGGATGGGCCCCTGGGTAAACCTGAAACTCGGGCTGCAATACACCGCCTATACCGAGTTCAACGGCGGGGGCAGCAACTATGACGGCTTCGGCACCAACGCCAGTGGCAACAATACCCTGCTCGGGTTTGCCTGGCTGATCTTCTGAGCGGTATCCGGTGCGGGCCACGCCAGGGTCCGCACCGCACCGTCATCCCAAGCGACACCGTTTCCGCCGGGTACGACGCCCAGGCGGTCATGCTGTCAGCCAGGGGCGGCCGTGTGCCAACGACAGGAACCAAGGAGAGGGGCGGCGCGGCGCCGGATCGGGCATGGCGGCCGCGTTGCGCAGGCCGAGCGGGCTATCCGCCGGCGATCTTGGGAATGAGCACCACTTCGCTGTCCGGCCCGAAACTGGCGCTGTAGGCGTCCTGGAAGATCTCGCCATCTATGGCGATCGCCATGCCTTCCTCGACCTGGGTTCCCAGGCCGGGGAACCGCTCGTCCAGCTCCCGCACCAGGCGGCGGAAGTTGGTGGCTGCGACCTCCAGCTCCGTTCTGCCGTTGGTAAACCGCTGGCAGGCAGAGCCGGAGATGACGACCTTCGGCATCAGACCGGCTGTCCGGATGACGGGAATTCCCGCGTCATGGCGGGCGAATTCCCCGTGCGCGTCAAATGACCGGGGTGGGCATATCCGCTTCGCGTCATGGCCGGGCCTGACCCGTCCATCAACATCGGGACGATCGGGCCACGCAGCCCATGCTGCCGGCGCTTTCCTGGGCAGATGGCCGGGTCACGCCCGGTCATGACGGGGGAGATGCGCGGTACGCATGCCGTGCTTTGCCCGATCTTCACGCACAGGGGGTGAATGCCCGCCATGCATGACTTGTTGCGGAAGGCCCCGGGCGCCGCGGTGGTTCGCGGACCCGAGAATCTCCCGGCAAGCCGTGGGTGGCGGGCTTTCGCCCGCCATGACGTCGGATAGCCGCACTACTCCGCGGCCAGCGCCGGCTTGGCCGCGTCCAGCGCCGCGCGCATGCGGGGCGGGGACATCGGCAGGTCGGGCATACGCAGCCCGGTGGCGCTGCGGATCGCGTTGGCCACGGCGGCCATCGGCGGCACGATCGGCACTTCGCCGACGCCACGCGCACCGAACGGGTGACGCGGGTTCGGCACTTCCACCAGCACCGCCTCGATCATCGGCAGGTCGGAGGCGACCGGGCAGCGGTAGTCGAGGAAGCCGGCGTTATCCATCTTCCCCTTGGCGTCGTAGATGTACTCCTCGTTCAGCGCCCAGCCGATGCCCTGCACGGCACCGCCCTGGATCTGGCCTTCCACATAGCTCGGGTGGATGGCACGACCCACGTCCTGGATCGCCGTGTAGCGCAGGATCTTCACCGCGCCGGTCTCGTGGTCCACTTCGACGTCGCAGATATGCACGCCGAAGCCCGGGCCGGCGCCCTGGGCGTTGAGGGAAACCTCGGTGCCGATCGGCCCGCCGGTGCGGCCGGCCTTCAGTGCCAGAGCGGCAAGGTCGAGCGGTTCGAACGCGCCGGCATTGGAACCCGCCGGATACGCCTTGCCGTCCTTCCACTCCACCGCATCGACCGGGATTTCCCAGATCTGCGCGGCACGCCGCTTCAGGTCCTCCACGGTGCGTTCCGCGGCCTGCGTCGCCGCCATGCCGGTGGCGAAGGTCACGCGCGACCCGCCGGTGACATGGGTGAAGCCGATCGCGGAGGTATCGGGGATGATGGTCCGCACCGTTTCGGCCGGCACGCCCAGCACCTCGGCGATCATCATGCCGATCGAGGCGCGGGACCCGCCGATATCCGGGCTGCCGGACACCGCCACCACCGAGCCGTCTTCCGCGATATGGCAGCCGGCGGAGGACTCGCCGCCGATATTGAACCAGAAGCCGCAGGCGATGCCGCGACCCTGGCCAGGCTTCAGCGGCGCCTTCCAGTGCGGGTGGTTCTTCGCGGCTTCCAGCGTGGCCATGAAGCCGATGTTCTGGTGGGTCGGCCCGTAATGCGTCTTGGTGCCGTTGCGGGCGCCGTTCTTCTCACGTAACGTGATCGGGTCCATGCCGAGCTTGCGCGCCAGGTCGTCCATCGCGCTTTCCACCGCGAAGGAGGAGATCGGCGCACCCGGGGCGCGATAGGCGGCGACCTTCGGGCGGTTGGACACGACGTCGTAGCCGACCACGTCGACATTCGGCAGGTCATACATGGCGAAGCCGCACATGCAGCCGGGTCCGATCGGCGAGCCGGGGAAGCCGCCGGCCTGATACTTCAGGATTTCCTGCGCGGCGACGATGGTGCCGTCCTTCTTGGCGCCCAGCTTCACCTCGATGGTGGCGCCGGAGGTCGGACCGGAGGCGCGGAATACTTCCTCCCGCGTCATCTGCATCTTCACCGGGCGGCCGGCCTTCTTCGACAGCGCGATCGCCACCGGCTCCAGATACACCAGCGTCTTGCCGCCGAACCCACCGCCGATTTCCAGAGCGGTCGCGCGGACATTGGCCAGTTCCAGGCCCAGCAGCTTGGCGCAATAGGCGCGGACCATGAAATGGCCCTGGCTGGAGCTGAAGATCTGCACCTGGCCGTCGGCATTGTAGCTGCACACGCAGGCATGCGGCTCGATATAGGCCTGATGCACCGGCTGCGTGGTGTAGCGGCCCTCGACGACCACCTCGGCCTCTTTCATGCCGGCTTCGAAGTCGCCCTTCTTGAACGTCACCACCTTGGCGATGTTGGACGGCTTGCTCGGCGTCGGCGTCACGCCCGAGGTGAACAGGTCCTCGTGCAGCACCGGCGCGTCGTCCTTCATCGCGTCCTCGACGTCGATGACATGCGGCAGCACGTCATACTTCACGTCGATCAGCGCCAGGGCGGCGTCGGCGATGGCCTGGGTGGTCGCGGCCACCGCGGCCACGGCGTGGCCTTCGTACAGCGCCTTGTCCCAGGCCAGGCAGTTGCGCGACAGGTCGCGGAAGTTCATCGGGCCTTCACCGACGAAGGCTTCTTCCGACGCGATGTGCGGGAAGTCCTTCGAGGTGACCACGGCCTTCACGCCGGGCAGCGCCTCGGCCTTGCTGGTGTCGATCGACAGGATCTTGGCATGGGCGTGCGGCGAGCGCAGCACCTTGCCCCAGATCATGCCGGCCATGCGCATATCCGCGCCGAACTGGGCGCGGCCGGTGACCTTGTCCACACCGTCCGGACGCACCGGACGCGTGCCAACAACCTTCAGATCGGAGGAAACGTAGTTCATGCGGCCTTCTCCCCTCGCATCACTGCCGCGGCGTCCATGACGGCGCGGATCACCTTGTCGTAGCCCGTGCACCGGCACAGATTGCCGGCGAGCCAGTAACGCGCTTCCTCCTCGGTCGGATTGGGGTTCTCATCGAGCAGCGCTTTCGACGCGACGATGAGACCCGGGGTGCAGAAGCCGCATTGCAGAGCTGCGTGCTCCAGGAACTTCTGCTGAATCGGATGCAGGTGATCGCCCTGCGCGATGCCCTCGATGCTGGTGATGGTCTTGCCGTCGGCCTCGCAGCCGAGCACCAGGCAGGAGCAGACCAGCTTGCCGTCCATGATGACGCTGCATGCGCCGCAGTCGCCCGAGGCGCAGCCTTCCTTGCTGCCCGTCAGGCCGACCTCGTCGCGCAGAACGTCGAGCAGGGTCTGCTGTGTCTCGCAAAGGAATTCGATCGATTCGCCATTGATCATGGCTGAAACGTGATGCTTGCTCATTCGATTACTTCCCGCTTTCAGTGAGTCTTTGCGCCGGCTTTGCCGAGCGCGCGGTCAAACGCGATGGCGGCGACGCGGCGCGCGAGCACCCCGGCCACCTTGGTGCGATAAACGATGGTGCCACGCTTGTCGTCGATCGGCTTGCAGGCGGCCTGCGCGGCAGCATCCAGCTTCTGCAATGTGGCGTCGTCCAGCATGTTGCCAACCAGCGCCGCCTCGGCCGCCGGCACCAGCAGGACGGTCGGCGCGACGGCACCCAGCGCCACATGCGCCTCGATGCACTTGCCGGCCTCGTCCAGCACCACGTTGATGCCGCAGCCGACCACGGCGATGTCCATTTCCGTGCGCGGGATGAAGCGCAGATAGGCGTCCCCCGAGCGTGCCGGACGCGCCGGCAGCTTGAACTCCAGGATAAACTCGCCCTTCGCCAGGCTGGTCCGGCCGGGACCGGCGGGGATCTGCTCCACCGGCATCTCACGCTTGCCGCTCGGTCCAACGACCACGGCAATGGCACGGGCGGCAAACAGGGCAGGCACGGAATCGGCGGCCGGGGACGCATTGCAAAGATTGCCGGCCAGCGAGGCGCGGCCCTGGATCTGGGTGGACCCGATCAGGTCCATCGCTTCCACGACGCCCGGCCAGGCCTTGGTCAGGCCGGCATGGGCCTCGATCACCGCACCCGGCGTCGCGGCACCGACGACGAAACTGCCGTCCGATTCCTGCCGGATGCCGATGATACCGGGAATATGCTTGGTATCGACGATCAGATCCGGCCGCATCCGTCCGGAGCGCAATTGCACCAGCAGATCGGTTCCACCTGACAGCACCTTGGCGAGGCCGCTTGCATTGGCCAGCAGCTTGACGGCTTCATCCACGGTGGTCGGCGCAGCGTAAGTGAGACTCGACATCATCGCTCCCGATTGTCTGTTCGCGTTTCCCCGGCCCGGGAACGAAGGTGCCCGGACGGCTTAGGTCAAGGTTATTCGATCACGGGGGGCTGGTCGAGAGGCGGCCGCCCGGCCACGCCGGCGCGGGCGGTGGGGCTGGGAACCAGGCCGGGCCAAAGCGGCGGTCTTCGGCCCGACCTTGCCCCGGCCCGACCTTGCCCCGGCCCGACCTTGCCCCGGCCCGACCTTGCCCCGGCCCGACCTTGCTCCGGCCCGTCTTGCCCTGGATCCGGCTCTGGCCTGCAATGCATCCGAGAGTGCAGGGAGACAGGCATGGCGCGCAACCGCGTGGCATTGGTGACGGGCGCGGCGAGCGGGGTCGGGGCGGCGGTGTGCCGCGCGCTGGCCGGACCGGGCTGTGCCATCCTGGTGCATACCCGTCGCAACCAGGACGGCGCCGAGGCGGTGGCCGAAGCGGTACGGGAGGCCGGCGGCGAAGCGGCGGTGGCGCTGGGCGACCTGGCGGAGTTGGGCACGGCCGAGACGCTGGTCGGCGATGCCGTCGCACGGTTCGGCGGTCTCGACGTTCTGGTCAGCAATGCCGGCTTCGCCGACCGCACGCCGTTCGCAGCGCTCAGCGATGCGGCGATGACGGGGTCGGTGGAGGCGATCCAGGGCGCGTTCTTCCGCCTGGCGCGCGCCGCCATGCCGCATCTGCGCGCCGGCTCGCATCCCCGGGTGGTGGCGGTGTCGAGCTTCGTCGCCCATGTGTTCCGCCCGGATGTGACGCTGTTTGCTGCGTCGGCGGCAGCCAAGGCGGGGCTGGAGGCGCTGGTGCGGGCGCTTGCGGTCGAGCTGGCGGGGTCCGGCGTGACCGTCAATGCGGTGGTGCCTGGGTTCATTCGCAAGGATTCCGGCGCCCATGCCGCCATGGATCCTGCCGCGCTGCGCCGCCAGACCGAGCGTATTCCGCTGGGCCGTGTCGGGCTGCCGGACGAGGTGGCCGCGGCTATCGCGTTCCTGGCCTCGCCGGCCGCCGGCTATATCACCGGCCAGGCGCTACACGTGGATGGCGGGCTGGTGATGTGAGGTGCGGCTTTTTAGTTACTTCGAAGTAGTGCTTGCCGGACCCCTTACTCCCCCCTGTTCCCGCCGCCGTCCTGGCCGGGCCGTGACCCGGCCATCGTTCCCTCGACGGCGCGAACTCTGGTCAGACCCGACCCGATCATTCCGGGGTAGAAGGCCGGGTCGAGCCCGGCCATGACAGGGGCGAGGGCGGCGCCCGGCGTGAGGGGCGGCACCCGACGCTGGTTCTTTGTCGCAATCCAACGGGACGGCATCAATGGCGGGCTGCAATACCCCGGCGCTGGTTGTTTCAACTTCGTCGCACACCGTTACGCCTTTAGCTTGCGCACGTCGATCCGTGCCACCGCCGCCTGCACCGAAATCTCGTAATGATCCGTCTGCATCACGTTGCCGATGTTGCGCGGTCGATACGCCACCACCGCGACGCCGCCTTGATGCCGGACGCTGTCATAGACGATCCCGGCACCACCCGCCGCGCGCACCGTCTCGCCCAGCGCCTGCGAAGCCGCGTAGCTGTCCGACGCATAAACATCGGCCCGCGCAGCCTGCTCTCCACAAATGTTGAGATATGCACCGACCAGCTCCGCGGTGTAGGTGCGATAGCTGCGCCGCAGCGCCGGCAGGCCGCGCGCGACCGCCTCGCGACGCAGATGATGCGCCACCTCGACCACCGAGGTGGTCAGGCTGGCGGCGGCGTACCAGGCGCCGAGCGCTGCGCCGTTGAATTGCATGCCGTCGGCTGGCACGTGCAGGAAGGTCGCCATCACGATGCTGGCGTTGGCGCGACCGTAGACCCATTCGTGTTCCGGCAGCCGGCCAATGCGGTCCGCCACCAGCCGGTCGTTGGTCCAGCCGACCAGTTCCAGCACGGCGCGCAGGTCGGCGGCCGTGGCGACCGTGTCGAACAGTCCGATCGGGGGGAAGCGCGACGGGATCAGCCGATAGCTCGGCTGCGGCGCCGGGACGGTGGGCTCACTCACGAGAACCGGACGTCGGCGTCCGTATAGGGCGTGAAGCCGATATCCACCTCATTGGGTGCCATGTAGAGCCCGCCGCGCGCGCCATCGAGGAAGCGGCGGACCGTCAGCAGGCTGTCCTGGGTGCCGCTGGTGACCAGCGCGAGCGGTGGCCGGCCGCCGAATACTGTCGCCTTGTGCGGGCCGCGCAGCCAGGCGATGCCTTCCGATTCGGTGTCGAACAGGATGCCCAGCGCCTGGTGAATGCCCAATACAGTCGAGATGCGGGTCAACACATCGACATCCAGCGTCAGGTCGCCGTGCTCACGGACCGTTCTGGCCCAGTTATGATAGGTTGAGCGGGAGGGAAACCCGAGCACCAGGCGGCGTTGCTCTTCCGTCAGCCCCCAGAGATCGGCGATCGCCAGAAACGTGCGCAGCCCTGGTGCGCTCAGGCGACGCCGGTTGGCGGGGGAAAATCGCGCCGGGTCCAGCTGATCCGGTCCGGCCTCGATCTGTCCGGCAGGTTTTTCGGTCGGCTTTCGCATCTCTGCTCCGGTTGATCGGATATGGACTTAGTCCAGATCAGAGCGATGTCAATGGCGCAATATCCACATGGCTCGGAATCCCGTTGTCCGGCTGCCCCGATGTTATTGTTAGGCTGTTGTTGCGGTCCTCAGCGGAAGATGCAAAGCGCGCCGCGTGTCGCGGGACCTGGCGCCCATTCAAACCGGAGGGCAGACGATGCTGGTCGTGTTCGGTGGACTTCCCGGCACGGGCAAGACGACGATTGCTCGTGCGCTGGCGGCCCGGCGGGGCGCGACCTACCTGCGCGTCGATGTCATCGAGCAGGCCATCCGGTCAACTGGCCTGGCGGGCCGCGATATCGGGCCAGCCGGCTACATCGTGGCCTATGCCCTCGCGGCCTCCAACCTGACCAATGGCCAGATCGTCATCGCCGATTGTGTCAATCCGGTTCCGGCGAGTTGTCGTGGATGGCTGCAGACCGCCGCTCTCGCCCGCACGCCAAAATTGGAAATCGAAGTCATCTGTTCCGACCGCATCGAGCATCGTCGACGGGTGGAACAGCGGGTGTCCGATATTGACGGCCTGATCCTGCCGACCTGGCAGGCTGTGCTGGATCGTGACTACGCGCCCTGGCCGGAACCGCATGTCGTCGTGGACACCGCTGGCATGACGCCGGACCGGGCCATCGCAATCGTTGAACGCCACATGGGCGCCTGAGCCGTGCATCCAGATGCCATGGTGGGACGTGGCAAGCGTTGGGGGTGTCGCGCCCGAATCCCATCAAGGGGCGCTGCTCCTTGAATCCCTGCCAAAGGCCCGGACCTGTCATGTAATAGAGGTGGTAAGCGGCGCGTGTAGAAGGAGTTCCCAAAAACACAGCCTTAACTAGAATTTGCTGCCAAAGCGGTGCGAGCCCGGACGCTGGGCGACTTGGAACCGGCTCCGTTTGGGGTGGGGAAGGGCCGCGCGCCCCTCCGGCGCCGAATGCGCACACGTTTCTGCATTGACGCCGCAACGCCGGCGGGCAAAGCTTCATCCCGATAGAAGGGAAACCGCATGTCCGCCACAGCACTAAAGGTGTTCTGGCAGCCTGGATGAACCAGCTGCCTGAGACTCAAAGAGTTTCTCTCGGTCCGTGCGATCGGGTTCCAATCCATCAATGTGCTGGAAGACGCCGACGGGCTGGCGGAGCTGCGACGTATCGGTGCGCGTTCGGTCCCGGTCCTCTCACGCGGCGACGATTTCGTCTATGCGCAGAACATCGCGCATGTGGTGAAATTCCTCGGCCTCAACGAAGCCGCTGGCCCGGTGTTATCCCCCGACCAGCTGATCGGCCGGCTCGACCGGTTCCTCGCCGCGGCGGAGCGGCTGGTGCCGCAGATGCCGGATGATCGGCTCACCGTCGAGGTGCCCAACCGCCCGCGCACCTATCGCGTACTGGGGCATCATCTGTTCCGCATTCCCGATGCCTTCCTCGAGGTCGCGGCCGGCGCGCCGCTGACCTATGAAAGCCTGGTCGCGCCGCCGCCCGACACCATGCAGACCACGGCGGAGATCGCCGCGTACGGGGCCGATGTGCATCACCGGCTGGTGGACTGGTGGGCCGCGAAGGCCGACAAGTCGGGGCGGGAGACGGTGCAGACCTATTACGGTCCGCAGATGCTGCACGAATACCTGGAGCGTACCACCTGGCATTGCGGGCAGCATGTCCGCCAATGGGTGATGCTGTTGGGCATGGCGGGGATCGAACCGAACCAGCCCCCGGTCGACGCCGACTTTGCCAATCTGCCGATGCCGCGCGAAGTGTGGGACGGCTGACCCGACCGTCCCACCGGTCCGCGACCGCGCGGCTCAGCCGCCGTAATAAACCGTGTCGCCGAGGTCCTTCATCTCCAGGATGGCCGCGTCCGGGCGACCGGACGGTGGCGTCTGCAGATGCGCCTCGGTGACTTCGCCCACCACGATGTGGTGGTCGCCCATCTCCACGATCTCCCGCACCGTGCACTCCACCGCGCCGATCGCCGCGTCCAGGATCGGCGTGCCGTTGGTACCGAGATGAAAGCTCTGGCCGGACAGCTTGCCGTCCTCCAGCTTGGCCGGCTTGAAGAAGGTGAAGGCGAGGCCCTTCTGCTCCTTGCCCAGCATGTTCAGCGTGAACTTGCCGGTGCCTTTGACCACGGTGTGCGCGCCGGAATCGGCCTTTACGCCCACCACCACCAGTGGCGGCACGAACGACGCCTGGGTCACCCAATTCACTGTCGCCGCGCCGACATTGCCTTTGCCGTCATCCGCGGTGAGCACATAGATTCCGTAGGGGATCATGCGCAGCGTGGTCTTCTTCGCGTCAGCGTCCATGGGTTTCCTCCGGCCTTCGTTGAGCGGCGCGATCATGCCCAGCGGCTGCGCGCTTGACCAGTCGACGGGGGTCAGCCGGCAACCGGCGCGCGCATCGGCCGGCACGCACATGGCGCGGCGAGAGCTACCGCGATCGGCCGCTCCATCACCGTAATCTTGCCGCGATGGCCCGCGAAAACTCCTGGTGTATGACAGCCCTTGCGCCCGTGATTTGGCACCCTCGATGGCGGGAACCGCTTTACCGTCGCCGCGTGGCGCTGGCTGCGCGAGCCGCCCGGGCTCGCCGTTGGTGGAACCCGAAATCAGGCAGGCCGTACAGCCACGGCGTGCGGCATGAACCGACGATGCCGAGCGTCGGTGGAATTGGTGGCGCATGCCCTCCGACCTGACGCGCGGGCAGGCAATCCCGGCCCCGCTGGTCGCGGCGTTGCGCCTGCCAGGCGCTGGTGCCCTGGCCTGGTGGACCGCCCTGGGCGTGCTGAGCGCGCTGCTGCTGGCACCGCTGTTGGTCGTGGATGTGCCGCCGCTGCTGGACTATCCGAACCACCTCGCGCGGGCGGTGATACTGGCATTCCCCGCTGATCCTTCGCTCGCCCGTCTGGCCGTACCGCATTGGATCATTACGCCCAATCTCGGCCTGGATTTGCTGCTGCCGCCAATGCTGCACGCGTTTCCGGTTCATGTCGCCGGCCGCATCCTGATCGCGGCCGCGCTGCTGCTGCCGGTTTTGGGCAGCATCGCCTACAGCCGGGCGGTGTTCGGCCAGCGTTGCTGGTGGCCGCTGGGTGCCGTCCTGGTGGCCTGGAACCAAACCATGCTGCTGGGCTTCCTGAACTTCATGCTGGCGGTCGGCCTTGCCCTGCTGCTCGCCGCCGTCTGGATCCGCTGGCGGGCGGCGCGCCCCGTGCCGGTCGTGGTGTTCTCGGCATGCGGCGCGGCCGGCCTGTTCCTCTGCCACCTCGCCGGCCTCGTGCTGTTCGCCCTGCTGGTCGGGGCGTGGGAGATCGCACAGCTGCATGCGCTGCGACGCGAGCCGGCACGCGTCCTGACGCGCCTGCTCATCCTGGCCGGCGTGATGGCGCCCGCCTGCGTGCTGTACGCGCTGTCGCCGCTGGCCGGTGAGCGGGAGGCGATCGTCTGGTCGTCGCCGCTGGACAAGCTGCGTCAGCTGCTGGTGCCGTTCGCCAACTACAATCTGCCGCTGGACATCGTCACCGCGATTGCCGTCGTCGCGCTGCCGATTGGTCTGTATTGCGCGCGCCGCCTCGGCATTGGTCGCTCTGCCGGACTGGCTATCGCGCTGCTGGCGGGGCTCTACCTCGTGACCCCGTTCGGTGCCAAGGGCGCGTATTCCTGCGACACGCGGTTCATCGCCATGCTGGGTCTGATGCTGTTCGCCGGCCTCCGGCCGCTGCGCCTGTCGCGCCGCTCCGCCACGGTGATCGCAGGCACGCTGCTGACGCTGTTCACGCTGCGCACCGGCGTGGTGTTGCAGGCCTGGTCCGGCCATGCGCGAGACCTGCGCGAGTTGCGGGCGGTGATGGCGGCGGTGCCGGCGGGCACGGCTGTGATGGTGGCGTCGGTCGCACCGGCCGAGGCGCCGGATTATTGGCGCGCCACCCGGGCGGCACGCTGGCTGTCGAATGGGCTGCGCACCGACCCGCATATGGCGGCCCTACTAGTGATCGAGCGGCACGCCTTCTGGCCATTCCTGTTCGACAATCCGACCCAGCAGCCGGTGCGCTGGCAGCCGCGCTACCACGCGCTCGCGGAGCAGGTGGGTGGTCTGCCCGATCATCGTGCCCTGCTGCGGCCCGGCCGTGTGGACCTGTGCGGCTACCAGGCGCTGCTGCTGCTGGATGCCGGGGGAGAGCCCGACCTGGCCGGATTTGCCGCCGACCGGTTGCGCCTGGTGCGGCACTCCGATTTCGCCGCGCTCTACCGCATGCGCAGCACCGCCTGCGATCCCGATCCGAGCGGAAAGGATGACAGGCCGGCGGCGGACCTGCTAATCGGCCGGCATCCTCGCACGCCGCTCTGACAAGGTCGCCGCTGCATGCAGCACCCGGGCAGCGCCGGTTCACCCCGTCTGCGCTTTGGGTTGTGGGCCGGCCTGTACATCCTCGCGATGGCCTATGTCAGCACGGTGCTGGGCCCGCTTGGCCTGCACTTCGTGCCGCTCGATCCGGCGTTGGCGTGGCATCGCTACCTGGCGGTGCGGTTCTTCGACACCGGCTCCGATCAGCGCGCCGACTGGATGGGCAACCTGACCATGCTGGTGCCGTTGGGGTTCCTGGTTTCCGGCGCGATCTGGCCGCGGTCCGGCGTGGCGCCGCGCATGCTTGCCGCTGCTACCGCGTTCGCGCTCTGCACCGCGGTGATCCTGGCGATCAAGTTCGCCCAGCTGTTCTTTCCGCCCCGCACCGTGTCGCTGAACTACATCGCCGCGCAATGCCTGGGGGCCGCGCTGGGCATCATCCTGCTCGCCGCGTTCCACCACCGTGCCGCCTCGCTGCTTCGCGGTGCGGTGCCGCGGGGGAGGCAGGGGTTGCTGCTGATCCTGCGCTTGTACACGGGCCTACTGGTGCTGTTCCTGCTGGTGCCGTTCGACATTACGTTGAGCGCCGCCGACCTGGCGGACCGGCTGGCCGAACTGCCGGGCCAATTGTTTGCGCTGACCGCCGCCGGCCGACCGCTGACCGAACGCCTGGCGGTGCTGATCGCCGGCACCCTCGCCACCGTACCGATCGGCGCCCTGCTGGTGCTGGCCAAGCCGCGCCGCGCTATCGCGCGCAGCGTCCCCATCGGCTTCTGCCTGATGCTGGGCGTTACTCTGGCCTCGATGCTGCTGATCAGCGGCACCACCTCGCTGCCCGCGCTGGCCTATCGCACCATCGGCATCCTGCTCGGCGCCAGCCTGATCCGCTGGCTGCTCCGCCAGGACCTGGTGCGCGTGCGGGCCTGGCTGCGCGAGGCCACGCCACTGCTGGTGCTGCCCTATCTGGCGGCGCTGGTGCTGGTCAACGGGTTGCTGGCGCGCCACTGGGTCAGCCTGGCGGACGCGGTCGCCAGCTTGCATGAACGCGGCCTGATCCCGCTCTACGATTACTACATCGTGTCGAAGACCCAGGCGGCGAAGAACGTCGTCGCCCATATCCTGATGTATGCCCCGATCGGTGTCCTGCTGTGGATGCGCAGCCTCCAGCGCCCGTCCGCGGCGCTGGCCTTCTGGCTCGCCTCGCTGCTGGCCGGTGGCATCGAGTTCGCCCGCTGGCTGCAGCCCGGACGGCAACCCGACATCAACGCGGTCGGCGTGGCGGCCGTAGTCGCCTTCCTGGCGGCCAGGTGGATGCCGGCGGTCTGGCGGCTGATCACCGAGATGATCCTCGGCAGCCGGCTGGTGCAGGACCGAAACTGGTTGCGCCCGGTGCCCGCCGCGGCCCGCGGCGACGTGGCTGCGCCGCGACCCGACGTGGAATACCTGTGATGCCGGCAGGCGGCGTGCGGCCGGCCGTGGCGACCGCCCCGCCATCCGTGGCACCCGCCGCATCGGTGCCCGCGGGGGCGACCGCGGGCGGCGCCGCGCATGTCCTGGCGCTTTGCCTCCGCGCCGGCGTGCTGGTCGCCTGCCTCGTCGCGGTGGCGCTGCTGCTGCAGCACGACCCGTTCGGCCGGCTGGACCTGGCGGCGGCGGTGGCGGTGTATGGCCTGGCGCTGTGCTGGCGGCCGAACCTGTGGCTGTTCGTGATCCCGATGGCGCTGCCGGCCTGGAACCTGGCGCCCTGGACCGGCTGGCTCTATCTCTCCGGCCCGGACCTGTTCCTGCTGGTCACCATCGGCGTGCTCGCCTGGCGCGCACCGCCGCAACGCACCGATTTCCTGCTCCGCGGAATGCCGGGCGCGGTGCTGCTGCTGGCCTGCTTCGCCTGCACTGTCGGCGTGCTGCGCGGCTTGACCGTGCCGGACGCCGTGCCGGGCGGGTCGAGCAATCCCTACCTGCAGCCCGAGAATGCCCTGCGCCTCGCGAAAGGCTTCCTGGTGGCGATGGCGCTGCTGCCGTTCCTGCGGGCGCGGCAACGCAGCCATGGCGACGTGCCGCACCGGTTCGCCTGGGGCATGATCGCCGGCCTCGGCTGCGTGTCGGTCGCGACCATCCTGGAGCGGGCGCTGTTCCCAGGGTTGTTCGATTTTTCAGTGGATTACCGGGTGGTTGCGTAACCGGGGCAAAATCCCGGGCGAGTGGTGTTTTCAGGCGGGTTGGCCACGGCGGCGGATGAGGCTGGGAAGGTGCGGGACGGCGGGAGCACCTGAGATGCTGAGCCTGGCACCGAGATAGTCCCACAATGCGATGCCGAGCTTGGTGCAGGTCTTGGCGAGCCCGAGGAAAGCGTCGCGGCAGTCTCGGCCGATATCGCTGTGGGTTCCGCCGCTGACTTTGCGCTTTGTCACCTGACAGCGGATGTCGTTTTCCGAACCGTTGGTGTGCAGCGGGATCTCGGGATGGTCGAGCACCATCAGTAACTCGGCCTTGTTGGCGTGCAGCCGCTGGAGCAGGCGGTCCAGAGTGGCGAAGCCGGTACGTCGGTGAAAGATGCGGTCGAACCGCCCCCGCATTTCACGGCGTCGGCGTGGCGTCGGTTCACGCCGGTAGAGCTTCAGGTCGGCATAATACCACCAGATCAGCCCGCGGATATGCTGCTGGGCGGCACGCTGCTGGTCGGTAAAGGTCTCCAGCTTGTGCACCAGGCGTTCGGCGTGGATCCAGCACAGCGCATGCTGGCCGATGTTGAACTGCCCGGCATCGTCGCTGACTATGACCGCCTCGCAGAGAAACCCGTGTGCGCTCACCGCGCCCCACAGCGCAGCTTCTGTGGCGACGCGCACCGGATCGGGCGTCACCGGCAGACCGGTCATGCCGAGCTGCTCAAGATGGCGCATCCAGGCGGTCTGATCGGCGAACTGCCGCTGCCCATGTGTTGCCAGTCGCTGGATGAGCGGTCCGGCCAGGGCATGCTCATGCATATAGTCCAGCGCCGCATCGTTGATCACGTAATCGGTGTGACCGGCACGCAGCAGGTCAAGAAAGTTCCGGCGACTCTTGCTGCCCGTTGTGCCGAACCAGGCGAACGTGTCGTTGCCGATTTGCGTGCAGACGGCATTGGCGCCGCGATGGCGCGCGCCGGTGTCATCGACGGTGACCCAGTCCGCTGTCGCCAGTCCGGCACGTAGCACCTCGCAGCTCTCCACCAGGAAGTCATCTTGTCCATCGATCAGCAGGCGCATGACCTGCCGCTTCGAGATACTGACGCCGATCGCCTGAAGCTGTGTGACCAAACGCTCGACGGTCACCTGGCCCTGGTGGTACTGCATCAGCACGAAGCGCCGCAGCTCCGGCCCGAAATGGCCGCGGATGCCACTGGGCAGCGGCGCCACGATGGTCTCGCCTTGCGGCGTCAGCCAGCGCTCGCGGCGGTAGCGCACCGCCCGTGCCGTGAGCACCAGCTCCTGCACTCGATACGGCTCGTAGCCCTTGAACTGCGAACCCGGCGGATGCGCCACCCGCAGCACCTCGGTCTGCGGTGTGACCCGCGGTGTCACCTTGCCGCGGCCGCGGCGTTTGCCCCGCTTGCCGCCGCGCTTCGGCTCGGTGCCCTTCTCCATGCCGCTCGGCTTGATCGATGGGCGACCCTTGAGGCCCTTCAGCCAGGCGATCTCATCGCGCTGTGCCGCCACCAGTTGCTTCAGCTCCGACACCTCGCCCAGCAGCTCAACCACCAGAGCTTCCAGCTCGGCGTGCGGCAGACCCGACGGATCAGTGGGCGGTGACATGCGGCGAGCGAATTGTACTCGTCCGCGTCGGGGGAAGCCGTTTCCGCACCGTGCTGCCCGACCTGACCACGCGGGGGGCCAACTGGATCGGTGGCATCGAGCTGATGGACGATTCACTGACCGCGCTGTTCTTCGGCATGGGCTACGGCAGCTATCCGCGCACCGCGCTGCTGGAGCGGTCCTCCGGCGCGGCCCCCACCAACTTCCGCATCGAGCAGCCGGACGGCAAACCGTCGTTCCTGCGGATGCAGGTGGGCTCGCCGCTGTATATCGGCCAGAAGGTGGCAATCCGGCGCGACCAGCATTACCGGCTGGAGCTGGCCGAACGCTCGCGGGAGGGCGCGGGCGCGCTGTCGGTCACGGTCTGCGAAAAGCTGCTGCTGTATTCGGAGAACTGTACCGCGGCCAATTTCCAGTCGAGCCGAACCGGCGAATGGGAGGAATTCGGTGCCACGATCGCATTGCCCGGACCGCCGCAGCGCAAACTGTTCGGCCTGCTGCGGCGCCCGGTCGAGCTGACCCTGTTCGGCCAGCCCGGCGATATGCTGGACGTCACCAACGTGCGGCTGCTCGACGTGGACGGCCGCGATCTGGTGGCGAACGGCGACTTCGCGGATGGCATGCAGCGTTGGTATTTCACTGACGACGCCCACCTGGTCTGGCAGATCAAGAACCAATACCTGGCCAGCTACTTCGAGGGCGGCGTGCTGGGGTTGGTGACGCTGCTGCTGGTGGCGGTCGGCGGCATTGCCGGTGCGCTGCGTGCCGCGCAGCGCGGCGACCGGATCGCGATGGCCTATGCGGCGTCGCTGGTGGCGATGCTGTGCTGCTGTCTGTTCGACTACCTGCTGGTCGCGCCAAGGCTGGCGGCGTTGTTCTATCTGACGGCGGTGATCGGCCTGTGCATTGGGCCACCGTCCGCCACCCGACCGGCCTCCGAGCGGCGCTGGGTTCGCTATCGCTAGGCTGCGTTCCGCGGCCACGCCATGTGGTGGGATGCGAGTAGCATCGGGGCGTTGCCCCGAACCCCATCAGGAGGCTTTGCCTCCAGCGAATTCTTGCCTTTGCAATCGGATCCGGTTTGGGATGAGGAGGGGTGCCAGCGTCTACCGGCCGAGTAACTCGCGGGCGAGTGTGTCCCACTCCTCGTCCAGGCTGCCGGCTGCAGGGGAGCGTCCGGCTCGATTGTACCAGTATCGCGCGTTGGACAGGTCGCCTTCCTTGCGATGCAGATAGGCGTGCACGATCGAGCCGGTCGGGCTTTCGTCCTGCTGCGCGCACTCATGCGCCCGGGTCCAGTCGCCCTTGCCGTCCCACCACAGCGTCTGCAATGCGAGATCGGCCTGTGCCGGCGGTTCCACCTGCGCCAGCGAGGCGCGAAACTGCTCCAGATCCATCTTTGCTCTCCCTGGTTCCGGGCCGATCAGCCGGCCGTCTCCCCCAGCAGCAGGCGGCGCAGCTTGCGGATGGCGCTATCCGGCGTGGTCAACACGGGGCGGCCGGTTGCCTCTGCTACCAGCGCGGCGGCACGGGCCAGGCTGAACTGGCCCAGCGTGATCACGTCGCAGCCGCGCAACGCCATCGCTGCCTTCACGGCCGCCTGGTCGTGAGCCGCCATGTCGCCGCGATCCAGCGCGGCCATGGCACCCTCCGCCAGACTGCATTCCACGCCGATACCGGGCGCGGCCACGACGAATTCCGGCGGCATGGAGTCCAGCGTGGGAGCGAAGGTGGCCGGCAGCCCGACCCGTCCGGTCGGGCCGGCGATCGTCAGCGCTTCCTCGATCATGGCCTCGTTCGGTTTCAGCACCGGCATCGGCGCGAGTGCCGCGGCGCAGGCCTCGATGCACGGGCCGAAGGCGGAGCAGGTGAACAGGATCGCATTCGCGCCGGTCGCCTGCGCATAGCGCGCCAGAGTCAGGAAGCGCTCGGTCATCGCCGGGGTCAGGCGGCCCTCCTGGGCCAGGTCGGTGGAGAGCGAATCATCCAGCAGGTTGGCGAGCCGCGCCTCGGGCCATAGCCGGCCGAATGCGTGCTCGATCGGGACGATCGAATGCTTCAAGGCGTGGATCAGCGCGATACGCATGCGATTTCCCTTGCTGGCTCGCGGTGGCGCAGAGTGTAGCAGCAAAGCGCGCAGTCACCGAACTGCCTCCCGCTGCGCATCCGGCGTGGCGCTTGCCCATGTCCGGCTCGCCGCGCAGGATGGGTGCCGCACAGGGCAGGGGAGGAAGGCATGACCGGAACAGGCACGCATGGTCTGCTGGTGGTGCCGGCCAACAACACTACGATGGAGCGCGAGATGAACGCGCTCTGTCCCGCGCTGGCACCATTCTCGGTTGCCCGCGTGCCGCGTCCGCCGGGCATGCTGACGGTTGCGGACCTACCGGCCTATCGCGACAGCACGCTGGCCGCGGTTGCGCCGTTCCTGCCGGCACGCCCGGCCGTGATCGTATACGGCTGCACTGCCGCCGGCTTCCTGGCGGGACCCGAAGGCAATGCGGCGCTGGTCGAAGGGCTGCGTGACCGTTCGGGCGCGGCGGTGGTCAGCACGGCGGATGCGATGCTGCAGGTGCTGCGGCATGAGGGCGTTCGGTCCACCGCGGTGGTGACGCCCTATCTGGCGGCGGTGAATGACGGGCTGCGCGCCTATCTGCGCAGTGGGGGCGTCGCGGTGGAGGTGCTGGATAGTTTCTTCTGTGCCGACACCGACGCGCTGGGTCGCATCACGGCCGCGCAGGTGGCGGACAAGGCGCGCGCTGTGGCGACGTCATCCAGCGAGGCGCTGTTCATTGCCTGCTCGCAGTTGCCGACGCTGGAGGTCATGTCGGGGCTGCGGTCTGCCCTGGGTATTCCGGTCTGGTCGTCGATCCAGGCAACCGCCTGGGCGGCCAGCCAGGTCCTGGAGGCGGCGGCAGCCTGAGTGCGGCAAGTGTCGGGGCGTTGCCCCGAACCCCACCAGGAGGCGTTGTCTCCTGGACCTCCAGCAAAGGCACGCCTTTGCAATCGGAGTCGGTTTGGGGTGGGGAGAGCGTGACGGTCCCGGACCAGGGTATCATCTCGAAACGACCCGCTCCCCACCCCAAACAGAGCCGGTTCCAAGGGCCGGGCCCTTGGCGGGGTTTCAAGGGGCAGCGCCCCATGTGCGCGAATCTAACGCTTGCGCGGTCACGGGGTGGTACCATTTCAAGCTTGGATGCCCCGCGCATCCTCCCTGCGTTCTGGTGAATGGACAGCGATCGTCGCGTCGCTGGCCAGGATTGTCGACCTCGAGGCCACGGCGCGCCAGTTCAAAGCACTGGTGCGCCGGCGCAAGATCCGCTCGGCGGAGGCGTTGCTGCGTCTGGCGCTGATGTGGGGTCCGGGCGGGCAGTCGTTTCGCGCCGCGGCGGCGCTGGCCGGGGATGCCGGCATCGCCGATCTGTCGGACAAGGCGGTCGAAGGGCGGTTGCGCAAGATGGGCGACTGGCTGGCGCATATGCTGGCGGCGCTGCTGGCCGATCGTCTGCACCGGCCCAGCGGCAGTGGGCTGCACCTGTCGCTGGTGGACGGCTCGGTGATCTGCGCGCCAGGCAAGGGCCAGGACTGGCGGCTGCACGCGCGCTACGACCCCGCGCGTGGGCGCTTCGCCGACCTGGCGCTGACCACGACCCGCGAGGCCGAAGCTACCGGACGGACGCGGATCTGTTCCGGCAGCATCCTCATCATGGACCGCGGCTATGCGCGGGTGCGGAACTTCAAGGAAGTGCTGGGGCGTGGCGCCGACTTCGTCACGCGGATCAGCTGGGGATCGGTGAAGCTGTATGACGCAGCGGGCGCGCGCATTGATGTGGCGGCGCTGCTGGCCGGGACCACCGAACCGCGCGAGGTCGCGGTCTGGATCAAGGGTATTCCACGCGGCCTTCGCCTGGTGATCCAGCCACTGCCGCCCGAGGATGCAGCGCGCCAGCGTGCCAAGCGGACGCGCAAGGCCAACAAGAAGAGCCAGCAGATCCAGCCGCGCACCGTGCTCGCGGCTGGGTTTCTGATGCTGATCACCTCGCTGCCGGATGCAGCGCAGCCGATGGCGCAGGTGGCCGCGCTCTACCGGCATCGCTGGCAGGTGGAGATCGGCATCAAGCGGCTGAAGAGCCTGGGCGGGCTGGACCAACTGCCATGTGCTGATCCGGTGCTGGCGCGAAGCTGGCTGCTGGCGCAGCTGATCGCCGCGGTGCTGACCGACGATCTCGCCAACGAGATCGTCGGTTTTCCCCCCTCGGCCTGACCAGACGCAGCCTGCGCCGCAAACGCTGTGGCGGGCTTGGGACACCGCCAGGGAGATCCTGCGTGGCGCGATCCTGCCACGACCCAGACTACGAACCCCGGCCGCCTTGGCGATATTCCGCCACCGCCTTGCCGAAGCGCCGAGACGCCGCACGCTCCAGGCCCACGAGCTCAGGCCCCCGTAAGTTCGCGCGTATGGGGCAGCGCCCCTTGATGGGGGTTCGGAAGCAACGCCACTGACGCTTGATTCCGTTCGAGTGCCCGTTCAGGACACCAGGTGGCCGCCGCTGGTGCCGACATATCCGACCACGGTCAGGCTGCCGATCTGATCGCCGAAGTGCATCGCCTGGCTGCCGCTGGTGTTGTAGGAGATGGTCTGAATTGGCGAGGCGTGGTTGAGGAGGTCCGCCTGGCTGTTGAACACGAAGGCATAGATGTCGGAACCGGCCACCGTGCTGAAATGGTTGTTGGGCGCGGCGTTCGGCGTGTTCGTCAGCTGGTCGTAGGCGGCATCGGCGAAGACCTTCTCGCCGGTGATGACTTCACCCTCGAAGTAGATCTGCGCATTCGAGGCGAACGGGTTGCTGCTGTTGCTGATCTCGATGAACGCCATCGGGTTGGCATTTTGGCCGCTGACTGTCGCCAGGCCGGACTGGATCTGCTTCAACGACACCGTGTCCTTCGGGGTGTAGCTGAATTCGATCCGCTGCCCGGTGCCGTAGAGCTGCGACAGGCTGCCGGTCGGCGTGTTGCCGTTCACCGAAATGCTGCTGTTGTTCGACAGCACCTGGATTTCCTTGGAGTCGGACGCGGCAACCGTGGTGACCGGGCTGGTCGAACCACCGGTATTGGCGGGGGTGTTGAGCGTTGCGCCCGCGGTGAAGCCGAAGGTGTCGCCATTGGCGCCACCGAACAAATGGCCATTCACCGTCACACCGGTGACTTCGAATGTCGCGTTCGGTGCCAGGAAGGTAGCGTTGAAAGTCGTGTTGTTGACGCCGGTGATGGTGTCGTCGTCCTGATCGTTGAACAGCACCTGGTTGGCGGTCAGCCCGCCGGTCAGCGAGACGTTCTCCAGGACCGGGACCACCTTGGAGGAGATGTTCAGCACGACGTTGTGGGACCCGTCGCCTTTGATGGTGATGTTGTTGGCCCAGCGGGTGATGTTGAAAACGTAGTTGCCTTGGTTGTCCAAGACCCCGGCGGTGGCATCGATCACCATGCCCGAGCTGAGCGACAGGGTGGTTGCGGGCTCGCCGGCGAGGGTGGCGGAGAGTGACTGCAACGCGCTGATGTCGCCCGAGAGCGAGCTGCTGTAGCCGGTGACATGCCCGGTGACGGTGCCGCCGGTGCTGCGCGGGGACGTGCCGGTGGTCACCAGGTCGCCGTCGATCCGCTCGCTGTAAAGCTTGACCGAGACCGTGCCGCAATACGCGCCAAGGCCGACATCGCCGTGGATAATGGCAGAGCTGGAGCCTTTGAACGTGCCGGAGCTGAAGGTGATGATGCCATAATTCGCCGCGTCACCGAGGTCGAAGCCGTGACCCAGGGGCTGCGCGGTGACGGTGACGGTATCGGCCTGCGGATTGTCGCCGAGCTGGCCCTGGTAGCAGGTGCCGCTGCCGCCGCCGTTATCGCAGACGCCACCGTTGTTGTTGCCGCCGGAGCCGTATCCGGCGGTGCTGCCATAGCCATAGCCGCCATAACCCCAGCTGCCGCTGTAGGAGCCGTAGCTGGGGTAGCCGTCGTTGCTGCCGGTGTACTGGTTTTCCGGCGTGCCGGCGCAGTCCTTGCTGGACCCCTGCCAGTCGCTGCCGCTGCCGGACCAGCCGCCGCCCCAGCCATAGTTGGAATAGCCGCCGCAATAGCCGCCGCCACCACCGTAGTTCCAGCCATAGCCCTGGTCGGTGTTGCCGCCGCTGCCGTATCCGCTGCCGTTGTCGCAGACCTTGACGCCGATCTGATTGTAGTCGCTCGAGCCGTCGCAGTTGTTCTGGTTGAAACTGCCGTAGCCGGTGCAGCCGGTATCCCAGGACAGGCTGGAGGAGCCGCAATTGTTGCCGCTCGATCCGATCGACCAGGCTATCGAGGCATCGGACAGGTTGCTGCCCGACGGCACCTGGAACGGCAGGCCGCTCAGGAACACGTCACCCGGGTTGCAGTTGGCGGGCAGGGTGGTGATCCAGCAATTCTGCGAGGAGTTGAAGGTGGTGGTGGGCGAGCTGCAGCCTTTCGAGAAGGTGACGTAGGCGTCCGGTATTTTCACTGTGGTGGTGGAGCAGCCGGGGCCGCTGATCTTGCAGCTGATATCCTTGAAGACGTAGGTCGAGCCGTCCTTGCAGGATGTTGGCGTGAAGCTGGAGTTCAGCCAGGCGGTGCAGCCGCTGGTCAGGTTGTGTCCGCTGACCATGTGGCTTTGCGAGCTGCTCCTGGACCCGAAGCCGCCCAACTCATTGATCGTGTTAGTGTATTGCCAGGTCTCGCCGGTATCCAGCAGCCCGTTATGATCGGTGTCGCCGACATTGAACCCATGGCTGGTGACGGCGGTGGGCGTGACGTTGTTCGGGTGGGAGGCAGTGCCGATATTGTCGGTGATCTGCACGTTGGTCAGCGGCACCGCGCCGGTATTGACGACGCTATAGGTGTAGGTCACTTGGTTGCAGGTGCCGACCACCGCCTGGCACGGCAGTTTCAGCACGCTGATACCGGGCGTGCCGCCGGACGACGATTGATAGAGACCGGCATCAATCGTGGCGTCGGTCTGGCCGGAACCCAGGCTGATCGACGTGGTCTGGCCGGACGCATTCGGGTTCGAGTTCGAGCGCAGTAGTGCCGCCCTGCTGCGCGCTGCTGAAGGTGTAGCCGGAAGGTGCGGCGAACTGCACGGAATATTGGCCGGGAGCCAGGCCGGTGAAGCTGTAATGACCGGTCGCGTCGGTGGTGGTGGTGCCGAGGACGTTGTTGCCGGCGGCATTCTCCAGCTTCACCGTCACGCCAGCGATGCCGCTCTCGCCGCTGTCCTGGACGCCATTGCGGTTGGCATCGAGCCACACATAGTCGCCCAGCGCCGTGAGCTGGTAGAGCCCGGCGTCGATCGTGGTATCGACCTGTGCTGCGGCCAGCGTAACCGGCGCAGTCTGCCCGGCGTTGCCGGCGTTGGAGTCGGTGGCGGTGTTCCCACCTTGCAGTGCCGCGCTGTACTGATAGCCGGACGGTGCGACGAACTGCACGGAGTATTGGCCGGCCGCGAGACCGGTGAAGCTGTAATGCCCGGCGGCGTCGGTCGTGGTGGTGGCGAGCACCGTGCTGCCGGCGGCATTTTCCAGCCTGACGGTGATACCGGCAATTCCGGTCTCCCCGCTATCCTGCACGCCATTGGCGTTGGCATCGAGCCACACATAGTCGCCGAGGGCGGCGGGCCGGACGATCAGCCCGGCGTCGATGGTGGTATTGGCCTCGCCATCGGCCAGCGTGATCGGCGCGGTCAGCCCGGCGCTGTTGGCATTGGAATCAGCGGTGGTATTGCCGCCCTGCAACGCCGTGGTGAAGGTATCTCCCGCGGGTGCGCTGAATTTCACCTCGGTACTGGCCGGCGTTGAGATTGCGGAACGCGTATTGGCCGCTGCCATCGGTGGTGGTGGTGGCGAGCGTAACGTCGTCGGTGGTGCCGAATTTTCCGTCGGATCCGGCGCCGATCAATGCGACGGACACGCCGGCGACGCCGCTCTCGCCGCTGTCCTGCACACCGTTGGCGTTGCCATCGAGCCAGACGAAATCGCCGAGCGAGGCGTTCGCCGGGCAACTTCCGTCGCCGGCGACGCCCTTCACGCCTTCCGCGCCACTGTTCGCCGCATTGTCGACGATCACTCCATTGCGATCGCCGAACACATCGACGCGCAGGTCGATCGGAGAGTTGACGGTGACCGCGCCCAGCGATGTGCCGGTCGGGCCCAGTGCGTTCAGCAGCGTGGCGTAATCGAAATCGACAGCTGCATGCAGCGAAGAGCTGAAGCTGATGCCATTCACCTGGCCCTTGCCGATTCCAGAGATGTTGCCGGTCGGGAAGCCTTCCGCATAGCTCGACGCGAAGTTCGCAGCCGAGAACGTCACGCTCTGGCCATTGAAGACGAGCTGGATGGTTTGCGAGCCAAGGGATGCGATGGCGCTTGCGTTGGCACTGAGCACCAGCACGACGCTGTCGACATGGCCGGCGTCAGGGCCGGTGAACAACGGGGCAGCGGTGCCGCTGACGACGATGATCGGGCCATCCGTGAAGGTGGCGCCGGAGGCTGGGCCGTAGCTGGAGCCGCACCCGTTCAGGACCTGCAGATCGCATGTGCTGAGTGGGGCAATCTGATACAGGCCGGAATCGATGGCGATGTTGGTTCCGGTCGTCACCGTAACGGATGCGGCGTAACCGGTGCATTGGTGTTGGAATCGAGCCCGGTATTGCTACCCTGGAACGATGTGCTGAAATGATAGCCGATGGGCGCGATGACCTGCACCTCGTAGCTACCGGGCGCGAGGTTGTTGAAGTGATAGGCGCCAGCGGTGTCCGTGGTGGTGGTCGACAGGATCTGATCGTCCTCGGTGTCGAACGTCCCGTCTGCGCCTGCACCGATCAGGTTCACCGTAACACCGGCAATGCCATCCTCGCAGTGGTTCTGGAGGCCGTCGGCATTGGAGTTCGAACCACACCAGATCGCCGATCGAGCCTGTCTGATTGGCATAGAGTCCGGCGTCGATGGTGGTGTCGTTCTGGCCGGAGACCAATGTCACGGCAGCGGTTTGTCCCGCGCCATTGGCATTGGAATCGAGCGCCGTGTCGTCACCCTGCAGTGGGGTGGTGAAGACACCGCCAGTCGGCGCGACGAACTGCACGGTGTACTGGCCGGGCGTCAGACCGGTGAACGCGTAGTGCCCGGTTGCATCGGTGGTGGTCGTCGCCAGTACCCGTGGTGCCGCTGGCGTCTTCCAGCGTCACCGTGACGCCGGCGATGCCGGCTTCGCCGCCGTCCTGCACGCCGTTCGCATTGGCATCGAGCCACACGTAGTCGCCCAACGCCGCCGGCTGATAGACGCCGGCATCGATCGTGGTGTCGTTCTGGCCGGACACCAGCGTTATAGGCGCGGTCAGGCCGACGCTGTTGGCATCGGAGTCGAGCGCCGTGTTGCCACCCTGCAGTGGGGTGGTGAAGACACCGCCAGTCGGCGCGACGAACTGCACGGTGTACTGGCCGGGCGTCAGGCCGGTGAATGCGTAGTGCCCGGTTGCATCGGTGGTGGTCGTCGCCAATACCGTGGTGCCGCTGGCGTTTTCCAGCGTCACCGTGACGCCGGCGATGCCGGCTTCGTCGCCGTCCTGCACGCCGTTCGCGTTGGCATCGAGCCACACGTAGTCGCCCAGTGCGGCGGGCTGGTAAATGCCCGCATCGATCGTGGTGTCGTTCTGGCCGGACACCAGCGTAACAGGCGCGGTCAGGCCGGCGCTGTTGGCATCGGAGTCGGTCCCCGTGTTGCCACCCTGCAGCGGCGTGGTGAACACACCGCCAGTCGGCGCGACGAACTGCACCTCGTACTGGCCGGGCGTCAGGCCGGTGAACGCGTAGTGCCCGGTTGCATCGGTGGTGGTCGTCGCCAGTACCGTGGTGCCGCTGGCGTCTTCCAGCGTCACCGTGACGCCGGCGATGCCGGCTTCGCCGCCGTCCTGCACGCCGTTCGCATTGGCATCGAGCCACACGTAGTCGCCCAACGCCGCCGGCTGATAGACGCCGGCATCGATCGTGGTGTCGTTCTGGCCGGACACCAGCGTAACAGGCGCGGTCAGGCCGGCGCTGTTGGCATCGGAGTCGGTCGCCATGTTGCCGCCCTGCAGCGGAGTGGTGAACACACCGCCAGTCGGCGCGACGAACTGCACGGTGTACTGGCCGGCCGACAGGCCGGCGAAGTGATAGTAGCCGGTGGCGTCGGTGGTGGTGGTGGCCAGCACGTTGGTGCCGGTCGTATCCTCCAGCACTACGGTGACGCCGGCGATGCCGAACTCGTTGCCCTCCTGAACGCCGTTGGCATTCGCGTCGAGCCACACATATCGCCGATTTCCGCGGTGGCCTGGTCGCCACCTCCCGGCGGTACGATGCCGGCATCGATCCAGTGCAGATGATCGCCGGCGTTGACGGTGATCGGCCCGGTTGTGCCAGTGGTCTGGAACGGCGTGCTCCCCAGGTCGGTCGGCGTCAGGTGCTGCGGGGACAGCGTGAAGCCGACCGGCGCGACAAAATGCAGCTCATACGTGCCGGGATTGACGATGAACTGATACAGTCCGTCCGCATCCGTGGTCGTGCTGGCAACCTGCGTGTAGGTGGCGCCGACCAGCTTGAACAGGTCGACCTCGACACCAGGCACGCCCGGGCTCGCATCCGGCGTGCCAGCGTAGTCGTTCTGAATGCCGGTGCCGGCGGCGTCGTAGAAGACGTTGTCGCCGATCGTTGCCAGCTGCGAGGTCGCGGTCTGGCCGAAATTCTGCTGGATGACGCTGATATCGACCTTATCGAGGCTGCCGGCGTTGCTTGTCACCGTCTCGGTGATCGACAGCTCGACATGCAAATGTTGGTAGGCGATCGGCAACGTGGTGAGTGCCGCCGGATTGCCGCCGCTGTTCCAGGTCAGTGTCGTGATCAGGTTACCGCTGCTGTCGAATACCCTCTCGGTCGCTGTCGCTTGGGCATTCCCGACCAGCGTGTCGACGATATAGAGCTCCTGCAGGCTGGTGATCGCCCGCGTCGGGTCCGTGACGTCGACATCGTAGCTGATGGTGAAGCTGGTGGAGGCACCTGGCCCGAAGGCACCGGCGTGGAATGCGCTCCATTGCATGCCGACATAGCCGGTCGGCGCGATCGCCGAAGGGCCGTGGGCCGTGGGCCGTGCTGACGAAGGCATTGACGCTGCCGATGTCCAGCTCGTTGACGGTAATCGACGTGAATGTCAGGTCCTGGTTCACCAGGTTGCTGAAGGACCGGGAAGCCATGGTTCGAAACCTCGCAAGCGAGAGGACGGCGGACTGGGGGGCGGACTAGGGGGCGGAGATCAGCGCCGGGCGAACGTGCGCCGGATGGTGCCGAGGCCGAGCAGACCGACGGTCAGGATGGCCATCGAGGCGGGCTCAGGCGTTTCGATGAAGCCTTGCGAGACGGTGGTCAGCGCGAGTTGGCTGCCATCCGTCGCGTGGTTCACCAGGAGGCCGATATCCTTGGTGATTGAGAAACAGGTGACGACAGCCGGGCAGTGCACGGCGAAGTTGCCCGACATGCTGGGGTTCGACAGATCCGTGCTGAGCGACAGGTAGCTCGTATAGGTCGTGTCGTAGGCGGCCTCGCCGACGCCGACCGATTGCTGGTTCTGCACCGTGTTGGGATTGGCCGAACCTGTCAGGCTCTGAGAAATCCCGGTAAACGTGGTATTGGCGTCGAGCGCCGCGATATCCAATGTCAGGCTGAGATCATAGGAGACATCCGCCGCGCAGGAGGCGCCGCAACCGGTCGCGGACAGGATCGGCGTGCCGGCATTCATCGACTTGATGATCACACCGACCCCGACACCGCTGAAATCCAGGGTCCCTCGCAAGCGTCAAATTATCGCTGCCATCACAGGCGTGGTAGGTCGAGCCCGCCCCTTCGGTGATCGTGCAGGAGCTGATGGTGAACACGAGGCTTCCGAGGGTAAGTTGATTGCCGCCGATCAATCCGGTGCTTTGCGCCTGGGCCTGACAGAACACGCCGCCGATCAAAAGCATCAGGGCCGCTAGCGGGCCAATTGATCGTGTCATGCATCCCTCCCAGAGCCGCACGACGGGACCGAACCCGCGTCATTGACGTGCCGATCGTTCGTGATCCATCGTTAACGATGCGGTATCACAAGGATGTGAGGATGTAAAGCTTCGTCAAGATAATATCATTTTTAGGACTATTTTGTATCTGAATATAGACGCGGATCGCATGGTGGCGGGACGCCGGAATTCCTGGGACCGGTGGTCGGTCCGTCGACCGGAGGATCCGGACGCACTGGCCGCCGCGATACTCAAACAGGCCGCACCGGGGACGCGATCGAGTTGGAAGACAGCATCCCGCGCTTTGTTTCGGCGTCGCAGGAGCGGATGCAGGCAGCGCCGGCTGCTTTGCGCCACTGGCGGCTCACTGCCGATTGGGAGACTATGAAAGGGACCGGAAATAAAGCAGTTTGTCATCCGCGGCTTACAACACAATCGGCCTGACGCGCGCGGCGCCCGGTGCAGAACTGGCGGTCTCCGCTCCGAGTTTGATGTGATGGGTCTGTTCGACCGGAGACACGGCGTCGGTTGCTCCGGAGCAAGCTTTCACTCGTTGCAGCCATCCAATGATAAGGATTCGCGAGAGGACCGGCCACTCCCGCAGCAATGCGTCAGCTTCGCGCGCAAACACGAAACGCGCCGCTGCAGCGCCCCGCATCTCGTGATGCGTGGGGCGCAACCATGGCGTGCAGTGCTGCCCGCCTGCAACAGCTTGGCGCAGGGTGCGCCGCGACACGCGGCCAGGCCGCGCCCCCGGGGAGAAGGCTCGGCCTGGCGCGGACGCCCGTTAGCGGCTGGTGTTGCCGCTGCCGGAGTTGGTTGAACCGTTACCGGCCGCCCCATTGCTGTTGTAGCTGCTTGTCCCGCTGTTCTGGGCCGGGCCGTTGCCTGACGGATACGGCATCGAGTCGGCGTGGTTGCTGCCCGAGTTGCCGCTGCCGGTGCTGTAAGTGCGGGTGGTATCGGTGGACCCGCTGGTCGAGTAGCTATTGCCTTGTCCCGTGCCGTTAGGGCCCATGTTGTTCTGGCCCATGCTGTCGTGGCCGGTATTGCTGTGGCCGTATTGGCCGTTATCAGATGGCACGTTCAGCGCCTGCAGCGTCGCCTCGTCGATCGCGCCGGACTGGGTGAGGCTGTGCGCCTGCTGGTAGTGGCGCACGGCGTTTTCGGTGCGCGGCCCCCATATCCCGTCGATCTGGCCGTTATAGGCGCCATCCTGATGCAGCGCGGTCTGCACCTTGCGGACCAGATCGGGGGTGACCGGCGCCTGGGTCACGTTGTTACCCATTGCGGCGGTGTTGTTGGGCGTGCCGGCATTGCTGTAGCTGCTCGGCGCGCTGCTGTGGCCGTACTGGCTGCTGGCGTGATGGTCGAACATCGAGCACGCGGGCAGCGCCGTCAGAGCGCCGAGGGCGAGCGCTGCGCCGAGGGTTCGGGCCTGAATCATGAACTTTCTCCTGATGTGGTCGCGATCTAAGCGCCTGGTTCGCCGCCGCTCCTGACTTCAGAGCAGTCGCCGCGGCCTGAATATGAAAGGGGTCGGGATGGCGTCTGGTTCCCTCGCGCAACGGCATGTGAACGCCAGCGCCGGCGCGAGCCCGCCACAGACAGTTTCATGCCGCTATGCAGCAGCGCCTTCGGTCATGGCGTCGCGCTGCCCAAGTCATCCGGTCCGCGCCGCGGGCCCGATCAGCGCAGCGTTACGGCGATATCGTGGAACAGTTGCGCTGGCAGGCCGCCACCCTGCACGGACTTCATGGGCCGATTGTCGTCGTTGCCCAACCAGATGCCGATCACCATGCCGTCAACGCAGCCGATGAACCAGGCGTCGCGGAAATCCGAGGTGGTGCCGGTCTTGCCGGCGACGTGGTGGCCGGCAACGGAAGCCGCGCGTCCGGTGCCGCGCGCGACGACCGCGGTCAGCATCTGCGCCATCATTGCGGCCTGGTCCGCTGTGATGACCGGCTGGGTTGGCGTATGCGCGGCACCTTCGATCCCCCAGGGCGTCACCCGCTTGCCGCCATTGAAGAACGGCGCATAGGCGGCGGACAATTCCAAAAGCCCGACCTCGCCGGTGCCGAGGGCGAGCGAGGCGTCGTCGGGCAGCCGATCGGCAATGCCGAGCCGGGCGGCCTCAGCTGCGACCGCGCGGGGTCCGCCGGATGCCAGCAGCAGGCGGACCGCGGCGGTATTGCTGGACTCGGCCAGCGCCTCCTGCAGGGTGATCTCGCCCTGGTAGTGCGGCTCGAAGTTATGCGGGCTCCATTTGCCGATACGCACCGGTGCATCCAGCACCGTGTCGTCGGGCCGCTTGCCCGCCTGCAGGGCGGCCAGCCAGGTGAATGGCTTGAACGCAGAACCCGGCTGGCGGCGTGCCAGCACCGCGCGGTTGTAAGATCCCGCACGGTAGTCGCGTCCGCCCACCATGGCGCGAACGGCCCCGGTTGCGGCATCCAGCACCACCACGGCGCCCTGGCCGGCAGCGGCCCGCGTGCCGGGCCCGTTTAGTAACGCGTCCAGCCTCGTTTCCGCGATGGTCTGCAACCGCGAGTCCAGCGTGGTGCGCAGACTGGCGTCGGTATCCTCGGGCAGCACGGACTGTGCCTCGGCGGCCGCCCAATCGGCGAACCACCCGGCGGCGGCGGCAGGCGGTGGCGGAAACGCGATCTGCGACGCGGCCAACTGGGCCTGCGCGGCGGTGATCGCACCGGTCTCCGCCATCGCGGCGAGCACCTCCTTGCCGCGCGCCTCAGCCGCGGACGGGTTGACCCGCGGGTTGAAGCGCGAGGGTGCGCGGGGCAGTCCTGCCAGCACAGCCGCCTGCCAGAGCTTCAGGTGGCGCGCCGAAATACCGAAATACATGCGCGCCGCCGCATCGACCCCCCAGGCGCCCGACCCGAGATAGACCCGGTTCAGGTAGATCTCGAGAATCTCGCGTTTGGTGAAGCTGTGTTCCAGCCACAGCGTCAGCAGCAGTTCCTGCACCTTGCGGCTGATGGTGCGGGCGTTGCTGAGAAACAGCGTCTTGGCGACCTGCTGCGTGATGGTGGAGCCGCCCTGCACGATGCGCCTGGCCAGCAAGTCAATCCAGGCGGCGCGAGCCAAGCCAATCAAGTCGATGCCGCGATGGTGCCAGAACCGTCGGTCCTCCACCGAAACCACAGCGGCGGGCATCGCGGCGGGCAGGTCCGACAGTCGCAGCTTCTCGCCCACCACATCGCCAAAACTGGCGAAGATGCGGCCGGTGCGGTCCTGCAGCGTCAGGCTTGGGCGGCGGACGGCGTCCAGCGCATCGGCCGGGCGTGGCAGGTCGCGGGCGAACCACAGCACGGTGACCGCCAGCGCCAGTGCGACCCATACCGTTGCGATGAACCCCCAGCGGAGCAGGCGGAGGCGACGGCGGCGCGGTCTGGCCGGTGCCGGCGCCTCGGCGACCGTGCTGCGTCCGCGCGGCGGGGTACGGCTACCCTGGCCGGCCGGCAGGCGCCGCGCGGCCGGGACAGAGCGGGCGGAGGATCCATGGCGTTGGCTGGTGCGGGTGGCGCGCGGCATCCGGAGCTGGGGCGTGGCTGCGAAGGCGGCAATTTAGCTGAAAAATCAGTTGGATGGGAACGATTTTTCGACCAGCGGGTGGCGCCCTCTTCTCAGTCGCAACCCCCGCCAACTCGCCACGATTCGCGCGGATCGGTCCTCAGCCGCGCGCCAAAGCGTGGCGCAACCGATTGCTGTGCGTTTCGATCCCCGGATCGTTCAGCAGATGCTCCGATCGAGTCTCCGCTTCCTGGCGCAGCAGGGCGATGGTCGTGGCATCCGAGGGATAGAAACACTCCAGCGCCAGCTCCGCCAAGGTGATGTCGACCGGCGTGCCGAACACCGTAGTGGTTGAAATGAAGCTCATCACCCCGGCATGCGTCACCAACTCGAACGGCACCACCGCCCCCGAATGCTCCTGCCGGGCCTTCGGCCGTGGGGACGATCGGGCCTGCGGATAATCGCGGAGTTCCGCCAGCAGAGCGATGAGCACGGGATCGGCGGTCGCCTCCGTTTGCCGGCGCAGGCGATCGAGCAGATGGGCGCGCCATTCCGGCAGGTTCGCCGTGCGCGGCGCCAGTCCGCAGGGATGCAGCGCGACCCGAAGCACGTTCACCGGCGGCTGCAACAAGGTCGGCTCGACATCCCCCATCAGCCGCAAGGCGGCGTCGTTGGCGGTAACCAGTGTCCAGTGCCGGTCGATTGCCAGCGCGGGGAAGGGGGTGTGGCCCTGGATCACCTGCTCCACCGCCCGGCGGATCGCGCCGAAGGCCGGATCGGCCAAGGTCCGCTCCCGGAACACCGGCGCATAGCCGGCCGCGGTCAGCAGCAGGTTCCTCTCCCGCAGCGGGATGTCCAGCTCGTCTGCCAGGTGCAGCACCATATCGCGGCTCGGCTGGGAGCGCCCGGTTTCCAGGAAGCTGACATGGCGCGCCGACACATTGCTTTGCAGGGCCAGGTCGAGCTGGCTGATGCGACGCCGCTGACGCCATTCGCGCAGCAGCGGTCCGAAGCCTGCGCTGACTTGTGACATGACGCCATGTTACACGCGCGGCAGCAGGTGGCCATGACCTCGGAGGTAAAGCTGCGTCATTTGTTACGTCACGCTAACTTTTCCGAGGCTTTTGCCCCCGAATCCCCATCAAGTGGCGCTGCCCCTGGAACCCCCGCCAAGGAACCGGCCCTGTCATGTAAATAGAGGTGGGGAGCGGCGGGTGTAGAAGGAGTTCCCAAAAATAAAGCCCTAGATAGAATTTACTGCCAAAGCGGTGTGGGCCCGGACGCTGGGCGACTTGGAACCGACCCCGTTTAGGATGGGGAGGGGACGCGTGCCCCCCCCCACACCAAACCGAATCCAATTGCAAAGGCGAGCCTTTGCTGGAGGTCAAGGAGGCAACGCCTCCTGGTTGGGTCCGGGCAAATCCCCGACGCTTACCTCCCTTGCATGCAAGCCGCGGCTTCGCTATGTGTGTGAAGCAAATCCTTCTCCGCTGAGGTACGGGGGGTGGCCTTCACGGGCCGCCTTTTTTGTTTTGCACGAAACGGCAACGCAGCATTCGGGACTCGAAGCCCGCATCGCAACCATCATCGAGCCCACCTTGCAACATCTGGGCTATGAGCTGGTGCGCGTCGCCGTGCTCGGTCGGGATCGGCCCACCGTGCAGATCATGGTTGATCGTGCCGATGGCGCGCCCGTCGTCATCGAGGACTGTGAACTGCTGAACCACCAGCTGGGCGCCGTGCTGGATGTCAACGATCCAATGCCTGGCGCCTGGACCATGGAGATCAGTTCTGCCGGCATCGATCGTCCGCTCACCCGCATCAAGGACTGGAACCGGTATGCCGGCCATCTCGCCCGCGCCGAAGTCATCGCCCCGGTGAATGGACGCAAGCGTTTTTCGGGTGTCATTCTGGGCGCCGACGACCAGGCCGCACGCATGCAGCTGGACGACGGCTCCGAAGTCTCGCTGCCACTCGCCGACCTGCGTCGGGCCAAGCTGGTACTGACCGACGCACTGATCGAAGCCACCACAACCCCACCTCGGACCAACTGACAGAGGCCCGCCATGGACACCGCCGTCTCCCGTCCTGAGCTGCTCCTGGTCGCCGACGCCGTCGCGCGGGAGAAGACGATCGACCGCGAGGAAGTGCTGGAGGCAATGGAACAGGCCATCCAGAAAGCCGGTCGCGCCAAATACGGGCACGAGAAGGACATCCGCGCCACGATCGACCGCAAGACCGGCGATGTGCGCTTGTCCCGCTGGACCGAAATCGTCGAGACCGCGGAGAACGAAGACACGCAGATGTCCGCGGACATCGCGCGCAAGCTGTTCCCGGACAAGGTGATCGGCGATTTCATCGTCGATCCGCTGCCGCCGATCGATTTCGGCCGCATCGCCGCGCAGACCGCCAAGCAGGTGATCGTGCAGCGGGTGCGCGAATACGAACGCAAGCGGCAGTACGACGAGTTCAAGGATCGCGTCGGCGAGATCATCAACGGCGTGGTGAAGCGCACCGAGTATGGCAACCTGATGGTGGAACTCGGCCGCGCCGAGGCGCTGCTGCGCCGCGATGAACTGATCCCGCGCGAAAGCTTCCGCAACGGCGACCGGGTGCGTGCCTACATCTATGACGTGCGCGAGGAACCGCGCGGCCCGCAGATTTTTCTCAGCCGCACCCATCCGGGGTTCCTGGCGAAACTGTTCGCTCAGGAGGTGCCGGAGATCTATGACGGCATCATCGAGATCAAGGCGGTGGCGCGCGATCCCGGCAGCCGCGCCAAGATGGCGGTGATCAGCCGCGATTCATCGATCGACCCGGTCGGCGCCTGCGTCGGCATGCGCGGCTCACGCGTGCAGGCCGTTGTGCAGGAGCTGCAGGGAGAAAAAATCGACATCATCCCCTGGAGCCCGCAGGCCGCCACCTTCGTCGTGAATGCGCTGGCGCCCGCCGAGGTCACCAAGGTGGTGATGGACGAGGAAGCCGGCCGCGTCGAAGTGGTGGTGCCGGACGACCAGCTCAGCCTGGCGATCGGCCGCCGCGGCCAGAACGTCCGTCTCGGCAGCCAGCTCACCCGCTGGGACATCGACATCCTCACCGAGGCCGAGGAAAGCGAGCGCCGGCAGGAGGAATTCCGCCGCCGTTCCGGCCTGTTCGTCGAGGCGCTGGACGTGGACGATGTGATCGCCGGCCTGCTGGTGACCGAGGGCTTCAACACCGTCGAGGAGTTGGCATTCACGCCGCCCGATGAACTCGCCTCGATCGAAGGGTTCGACGAGAATGTCGCCGAAGAACTGATCCGCCGCGCCGAGGCGTTCCTCACCCGTCGTGACACCGAACTCAGCCAGAAGCGCGAAGAGCTGGGCGTTACCGATGAAGTGGCCGCGATCGAGGCGTTGACGCCCGCGATGCTGGTCGCGCTGGGTGAGAAAGAGGTCAAGACGCTGGACGATCTCGCGGATCTCGCCTCGGACGAGCTGATCGAGATCGTCGGCAGCGACATGGACGAGGCGACCGCCAACGAGGTGATCATGGCGGCGCGCGCCCATTGGTTCGGCGACGAGGCGGCGGAACCCGCTGCCGCGGAGGAGGCGGGCCACGACTGAACAGGGCATCATCGACCCGATTGCCGACGCTGACGGAACCAACGGAGACGAGCCGGAAACCGGCCCGCTGCGCCGGTGCGTGCTGACGCGGGAACGGCTGCCGAAGGAGCGGATGATCCGCTTCGTGGTGGCGCCGGACCGCTCGCTGGTCCCTGACCTGGTTGCAAGGCTGCCCGGCCGGGGAATCTGGTTGAGCGCGGCGGGGGATGTGATAGAATCGGCGAGCGCGAAGGGAAACTTAACGCGTGCGTTTGCCAGGGCCGCTCGTGGTCCGGTTTCGGTGCCCCCCGACCTCCTTGTTGTGCTTGAGGTGGCTCTGATCCGGCGGATCGGCGAGCTGCTGGGCCTTTCCCGCCGCGCCGGCCAGGCAGTTGCCGGATTCGAAAAGGCGCGCGAATGGCTGCGATCCGGGCGGGCGCAGATCGTGTTGCAGGCGTCGGACGGCAGCGAGGCCGAACGGGTGCGACTCCTGTCTGGTGCAGCACCGGCGATGCCCGTGCTGGCGCCATTGCCAGGCGCGGCGCTGGGCAAGGTCTTCGGACGTGACTATGTGGTGCATGTAGCAATCGCACCCGGCAGGCTCGCCGAGTCGCTGCTTATCGAAGCGACACGGCTAGCCGGACTGAGACGAACGCGGCAGAACACTGCCGGACCGAATGAAGCAGCGGGTGCCAACGGGTAAAGCATGAGCGGAACCAACGATCAGGATACCGGCAAGGGCGGACGGCTGTCCCTGCGTCCGGCAGGACGGCTGGAGCTCGGCCGTACCTGTCGATGCGGGCTCCGTCCGGCAAAGTTTCAGTCATGGACGATCCAAGGTCGTCCAGGTCGAGGTGCGCAAGAAGCGCGCGCCGGTCGCGACCCCAGGCACGCCGCCGGCCCAGCAGGGCGGCGGCTCGGGTGGGTCCGCGCCGTCGGCCCGCGGGTCGTCGCAAGCCGGCCGCAGTCCCGCGGGGCCCAGTCGCGCGCTGACCCAGACCGAACTGGCGGCACGGCAGCGTGCGCTGGTGGAGCAGCAGCGCGAAGCCGCGCGGCGCGAGGCGGAACGGCGCGAGCAGGAAAAGATCTCCATCCTGTCGGCGGCCGAGGAAGCACGCCGGCGCGAGGAAGAGGCGCGCAAGGCCGCCGAGGAAACAGCCCGCCTGGAGGCGGAGGAGGCCGCGCGTCAGCAGGCCGAGGAAGAGGCCCGCAAGGTGGCGGAAGTCACCACGGCGGCCCAGGCGGCGGAGGCCCAGACCGCGGCACCCACCGCTCGCGGTACCGACGAAGCTCGCCGTTCGGCCTCTCCGACCGCGCAGCCGCGTCCTGGTGGACCCGCGCCGACGCCGACCGAAACCCTGCGGCTCAAGCCCGGCACCCGTGCCGGCGAGGACGAGGACGAGGCCCGGCCGATCCGGCGGCCCGGGGCTGGCATGCCGCCACGCAAGCCGCCTGTGGTCGCACCCAAGAAGGGTGGCGAGGATCGCCGCCGCGCCGGCCGGATCGATGTCCAGGCCGCCATCGAGGGCGAGGACGAGCGCGTTCGCTCCCTCGCCTCGGTTCGTCGCCAGCGCGAGCGGGAGCGCCGGCAGGCCGAACTGGAACGCCTCCGTTCGGATCAGGTGAAAGTCGTGCGTGACGTCATATTACCCGACAGCATTACCGTGCAGGAACTGGCCAACCGCATGGCCGCCCGTGCCGGCGAAGTGGTCAAGGCGCTGATGAAACTCGGCGTCATGGCGACCATCACCCAGTCGCTCGATGCTGACACCGCCGAACTGGTGGTTCAGGAGTTCGGCCATCGCGCCCGCCGCGTGTCCGAGTCGGACGTCGAGCTCGGCCTGGAAGGCGCGGTCGATACCGAGTCCGAGCTGGTGCCACGGCCGCCCGTCGTCACCGTGATGGGCCATGTGGACCACGGCAAGACCAGCCTGCTGGATGCGCTGCGTGCCACCGATGTCGCGGCCGGCGAGGCCGGCGGCATCACCCAGCATATCGGTGCCTACCAGGTCACGCTGAACACCGGCGAGCGCATCACCTTCATCGATACGCCGGGTCATGAGGCGTTCACCGCGATGCGGGCCCGCGGCGCCGGCGTGACGGATATCGTCGTGCTGGTGGTCGCGGCGGACGACGGCGTGATGCCGCAGACGATCGAGGCGATCCGCCATGCCAAGGCGGCCGGCGCCCCGATCATCGTCGCCATCAACAAGATGGATCGGCCCGACGCCAACCCAACCCGGGTGCGCCAGGAACTGCTGCAGCACGACGTCGTCGTCGAGGACATGGGCGGCGAAACGCAGGACGTGGAAGTCTCCGCGTTGAAGAAGACGGGGCTGGACAAGCTGCAGGAAGCCATCCTGCTGCAGGCTGAAATCCTCGACCTGAAGGCGAACCCGGATCGGGCCGCGGAAGGTGCGGTGATCGAAGTCGCGGCTGGATCGTGGCCGTGGCCCGGTGGCCACCGTATTGGTCCAGAAGGGCACGCTGCACCAGGGTGATATCCTGGTGGCCGGCGCCGAATGGGGTCGCGTGCGTGCGATGCTCGACGACAAGGGCCGCCCGTTGCAGGACGCTGAACCGTCCTCCCCGGTGGAGGTGCTGGGCCTATCCGGCGTGCCCACCGCAGGCGAGCCGTTCGTGGTGGTCGAGAACGAGGGTCGAGCGCGCGAGATCACCGAGTTCCGGGCTCGCAAGTTGCGTGACAAGGCGGCGACGGCCACCGCCGGTGCGCGCGGCACGCTGGATCAGATGCTGGCGCGCATCCAGGCCGGCGAGCAGAAGGAAGTCGCCATCCTGATCAAGGCCGACGTGCAGGGCAGCGCCGAGGCGATCCAGGCCACAGTGCTGAAGCTTGCACATGAGGAGGTGAAGGTTCGCGTGCTGCATGCGGCGGTGGGGCAGATCACCGAAAGCGACATTCAGCTCGCCAAGGCGTCCGACGCGGTGGTGGTGGCGTTCAACGTGCGTGCGACAACCCAGGCGCGCGAACTCGCCCAGCGGGACAATGTCGATATTCGCTACTACTCGATCATCTACGAGGTGGCGGACGACATCGAGAAGCTGGTGCAAGGCAAGGTCGCCCCGAAGGCGCGTGAGAAGTTCCTTGGCTACGCGGAAATTCGTAAGGTGTTCACCATCACCAAGACCGGCAAGGTCGCCGGCTGCATGGTCACCGATGGGCTGGTGAAGCGGGGCGCCGGCGTTCGGCTGCTGCGCGACAACGTGGTGATCCACCAAGGCGAGCTATCGCAGTTGAAGCGCTTCAAGGACGACGTGCGCGAGGTCGCGCGTGGCTACGAATGCGGCCTGTCGTTTGCCAACTTCCACGATCTGCAGGAAGGCGACGTGGTCGAGTGCTTCGAGACGGAGATGGTTCCGGGTTGAGGAAGCGCGAGGCTGGACCAAGCCAGCGTCAGCTGCGCGTGGCGGAGGAAATCCGCCACGTGCTGGCCGGCGTATTCGAGCGGCGTGACTTCCGCGATCCCGAACTGGCCGAGGCGGCTATCACCGTGACCGAGGTTCGTACCACACCGGACCTGAAACATGCCGTGGTGTTTGTGTCGCGCCTGGGACGATCCGACGTGGAGGCACTGTTGCCGGCGCTGAAGCGGGCGTCGGCGTTCCTGCGCGGCCAGGTGGCACAGTCGGTGCGGCTAAAATTCGCTCCCAATCTGTCGTTCCAGCCGGATCATGCGCTCGAATATGCGTCGAAGATCAACCGGCTGCTGCACCAGCCGGAGGTTGCACGCGATCTTGAGAAGCCGGAGTAGGCGCAGGTAGGTATCGGGGCGTTGCTCCGAACCAATCCCCGCCAAGGGCTCGCTCCCTGGAACCACTCCGTTTGGGGTGGCGAGGGGACCTGTCGCAATGCCACCGGGGTCTGGGACCGCCACGCCCCCGCCCATCCCAAACCGAATCCGATTGCAAAGGCTGAGCCTTTGCTGGAGGTCAGGAGGCAACGCCTCCTGGCGGGTTCGGGGCAACGCCCCGATTGTTTCCAGCCCCGCACGCGCGGCGTCAGTTCGGCCTGTCGTCGGCCTGAACCGCCATGCCGAATTGGCCCGCGCGGTCGGTGCGCACCCGCCGCACGTCACCGCGCCGCACTGTAAATCCGACACCGTCGAAGAACTCCAATACCTGGATGGCGATCTTGCGCCCGCTGTCCAGGCGGTCGCGAAAGCCCGCCGCCGTCACCTCCTCTGCCGGATCGGCCGCAGCGAGCGCTGTCACGATGCCGGCCATCTCGGAGACCGTCTCTTGCAGAAAGAAATGGTCGGGTGCGACCTCCACCAGCCGTCCCATCCGCTGCAGCCGCTTCAGCAGCCCGCGCATCGCCGGTTCCGGCATCGTCAGGCTTCGCGCCAGGTCCCGCGTGCGCGGCGGCCGGAAGCGGTCGGCCTCGATCAGCTGCCGCAGCTCGTCCCACTGGCGCTCCTCCTGCGGCATCAGCCGGGCGCGGTGCTGCGGCAGGCGCAGCCAGGGCCCGTCCTGTTGCACCGACCCGGCGCGCAGCAGCCCCTCCAGCAGGGCACGAAATCCTGTCTGCGGGATGCGTTGCGGCAAGGCGAGACGCAGCCGTTCAGCCTGCAGCCCCGGCTGATCCGGCGCCGTGGCATGATGCGCCGCAAGCGAGGCGACCACGTGTTCGCGCAGGGTGTGCAGCCGCTCCGGCGCGATCAGCAGGTCGGCGAGCGCTGCCGCCGGTGTGTCGGCCAGGAGTGCGGATTGCGCCGCCGCCGGCAGGTTGCGCGCCCGCAGGAACGCGGTTCGTTCCACCCAACCCGGCGGTTGCGCCAAGACACCGCGCAGCGCCAGCACGGCATCCTGCGGTTCCAGCGCGGCCAGCCTGTCGAGCCTGGCTGGGGTCCGGCTGCCGCGCGGCGGCGGAAACGGGTCGATCACCATGCCGCCGCCGATGGTGCGCGCCGCCCCGGCATCGCGCAGGATGAGCCGATCGCCAGCCAGTGCGCCGATCGGCTGTTCCAGGGTGACACGCACCGGCGCATCCATGCCGGGCTCGATGCGCTCACGATCCAGCGGCGCGACGCGGCCCATGACGTGGCTTGCGGCCAGATGCACGTGAACCGGCGTATCCCAGCGCAGCGCGGCGGGCTCGCTGTCGAGCAGCCGCAGCCGGGCATCGAGCCGCAGGGTAGGGGCATGGACGTCCGGATGCAGCACCCAGTCGCCGCGCGTCACCGATTCCCTGGAGAGGCGTGGCCCGGTTACGTTCAGTGCCACGCGCTGGCCGGCTTCGGCGCTCTGCGCCGGCTTGTTCTGGGCATGCAGACCGCGCACCCGCAGTTCCAGCCCGGACGGAGACAATAGCAGCCGGTCCTCGACCGCGATGCGTCCGGCGACCAGCGTTCCGGTCACCACCAGGCCCGCGCCGGGCAGGGTGAACGCGCGATCCACCGCCAGCCTTGGATGCCCGGTCTGATTGCGGCCGCGAGGACCCAGGGCCAGCAGCGCGTCCTGCACCGCTTCGATCCCGTGCCCGGTGAAGGCCGAGACGGGGACCAGTGTCGCATTGCGCAGGCCGGTCGGGGCGAGCAGCGCGCAGACCGCCTCGGCGAGTTCCGGCACGCGCTCGGGTGCCAGGTCCCATTTGGTGAGCGCGACCACGCCACGCGCGATGCCGAGCAGATCGAGGATGGCAACGTGTTCGGTGGTCTGCGGCATGATGCCGTCGTTCAGCGCCACCACGAGCAGCGCCGCGTCGATGCCGCTGGCACCAGCGAGCATGGTGTGGACGAATCGCTCATGGCCCGGCACGTCGACGAAACCCAACGACCCGCTATAGGCGAAACCCAGGTCGATGGTGATGCCACGCCTTTTCTCCTCGGCGAGGCGATCCGCATCGACGCCGGTGAGCGCTTTCACCAGCGCTGTCTTGCCGTGGTCGATATGTCCGGCGGTGCCGACGATCATCGGCTGAACCACTGGCCGTCACGCGGCACTGTCGATCTCCTGCGCGTTGGGCCGAGGCATCGGCGGGTGTGTCTGGTCATGATGAATGACAAGTGGCGCGAATCGGGCAAGCCTAATCGCCTGAGTCGCCACCGCCAACCGAACCGAGAGGCTTCGGCCTCGACATCCGGCGTGCTGCGGTGCGCGTGATGTCGCGATCGCGGATTCTGTTAGGGCCTGACCTGGAATAAGAGCTCCAGCGGGCGGCGGTTCGTGCGTGCTCCGTCCCGGCGGGCGAAGGCCCGCCATCCAGGGATTGTGCTGCGTGCGGTAATTGACCGCAGTTGCGGGCGATCCCGACTGCACTGGCGGCGCGCGCGCCGGCGCGTCGAGCGCACTCCGCGCGATCCGGCCTCGACCACGGAGGCGGAGGGTGCGCGCCGACACGCTGGCACACCCCGCGCGCGCCACGAAGCCTGCGTCTCGGCTGCATCGCCGGCCGCCTCGAGCTCCGACATACAGCGGTTACACAGCCCGTGCATGGACATCATTGCGCCGCCTTCCGACAGGACCATTGGCAGGCGCGAGGAGGTTGTTGATTGGCTGAATGGCAGTTCATCCGGCGCGGGCTCGCGCTGGCGACAGGTGCCGCCGCCTTGGTTCTCGCCGGCTGCAGCCTGGGACCGGACTATGCGCGCCCGGCATTGGACGTGCCGACGGCATTCCGCGCCAGTGCGGCGACTGAGGCCGCCGCTTGGCCGCAGCAGGGCTGGTGGCGCGGGTTTCGTTCGCCGGAGCTCGATTCGCTCATCGCGCACGCGCGGACCAGCAATTTCGACATCGCCGCGGCGATCGCCCGGGTCCGCCAAGCCGACGCGCAGGTTCGCCTTGCCGGCGCCGCTTTGCTGCCCAGTGTGAATACCACCGGCGATGCGAGCTGGCAGCGTGCCAGCTTCAGCAGCAGCCGGACCGGCGGGCGCAGCGGCGCGGCTATCGAGACCCACAGCTACAGCCTCGGACTCAACGCGGCCTATGAGGTGGATTTCTGGGGCAGGATCCGCGCCGGGCGGCAGGCGGCGATCGCCAACGCCATGTTCACCCGGTTCGATCAGCAGACCGTGGCGTTGACCGTGGTCAGCAATGTCGCGCTCACCTGGTTTACCGCACTCGCCTATGCTGACCGGCTCGGCGTCGCGCAACGTAACCTGAAGGATGCGGAGCAGGTGCTCGCGGTGATCCGCGGGCGGCTGGGCGCGGGCACCGCCTCGGCGCTGGACCTGGCGCAGCAGGAAACGCTGGTGGCGAATGAGCGCGCACTGATCCCGGCCCTGCGCAGCCAGATGGAACAGCAGCTGATCGGGCTTGGCATTCTGACCGGTCAGCCGCCCGAGGCGATCACCGTCCGTCCCGGCACCCTGACCAGCCTGACCCTGCCGCCGGTTGCGCCCGGACTGCCCTCCGCCTTGCTGGCGCGCCGTCCCGACGTGGCCGCTGCCGAAGCGCAATTGCAGGCCGCCCATTTCGATGTGAAGGCGGCGCGGGCCGCGTTCTTCCCCAGCGTGCAGCTAACGGGGTCGGCCGGATTCCAGAATGCCGCGCTGAGCACCTTGTTCGGACCCGGCGGGTTCCTGGCCTCCCTGGCTGCCGGCCTGACCCAGCCGCTGTTCGACGGCGGCACGCTGCGCGGAGAACTGGAGCAGGCGAAGGGACGCCAGGCGGAGCTGCTGGCGGATTACCGCAAGGCGGTGGTGCAGGCCTTCACCGATGTGGACAATGCGCTGACCGCGTGGCGTTTCACCACGGAGCAGGAGACGTTGCAGCGGCGTGCGGTGGCGATCGCACAACGCGCCGCCAACATCGCGCGAGCCCAGATGCAGGCCGGCACCACCGACATCACCACCGTGCTGCAGGCGGAGACTACGCTGCTGAACGATGAGGATACGCTGGTGCAGGTGCGACTGGCCCGTGCTGAAGCGCTGGTGGACCTCTACAAGGCGTTGGGTGGCGGCTGGATCGAAGCCGGCGGCTCTCCAAAGGAGGCGTTTCCCGGCCTGTCGCCGTCGCTGCTGCCTGGCGGTGTGGCGTTGCCGGTCGGAGGCAATCTGCGATGAACCGGCGTGACCGGCGCGGCATCGCCTTGCCAACGCTTCATTGGCTTTTGCTGCGGTCGTCCCGATATCGGGACGCATTGACCAGAGGCGATTCATGGACGCGCTGACCAGAGAACCCGCCGATCTGCAGACGCGACGCCGCACCCGTCGCTGGCCGATGCTGCTGGCCTGCGTGCTGGTGCTGGCGGCGATCGGTGGCACCATTTGGCTGTGGCCGGCCGGCTCGTCGCGAACCGCAAGCAAAAACCGCAATGCCAGTCAGGCGATTCCGATCCTGCAGGCCGCCGCCGAACAGAAGGACGTGCCGCTGTTCCTGGACGGTCTGGGCACAGTGCAGGCGTTCAACAGCGTGACCATCAAGCCGATGGTGGATGGTCCGCTGGTCGCGGTGAACTTCAAGGAAGGGCAGGGGGTTCACAAGGGCGACGTGCTGGCGCAGATCGATCCTCGCCCGTATCAGGCGGCGTTGGACCAGGCAGTGGCGAAGAAGGCGCAGGACGAGGCGCTGCTGGCGAACGCGAAACTGGACCTGGCGCGATACCAGAAGCTGGTGGCGAACAACTATACCTCGGCGCAGCAGGCGGATACCGCAAAGGCGCAGGTGGCGCAGTTCCAGGCGCAGGTCGAGCAGGATCAGGCGCAGATCGACACGGCCCGCATCAACCTCGGCTATACAACGATCACCGCGCCGATCGATGGGCGGACCGGCATCAGGCAGGTGGATGCCGGCAACATCGTGCATCCGTCGGATGCGACGGGACTGGTGGTGATCACGCAGTTGCAGCCGGTCTCCGTGGTGTTCACGCTGCCGCAACAGGAATTGCCGGCGGTTGCCGCGGCGATCCGCCAGGGCCCCGCGCCGGTGCTGGCCTACGCGCAGGGAGCCAATGGCAGCGCGTCGAAAGTGCTGGATCACGGCACGCTGACGGTGCTGGACAACCAGGTTGATCCCACCACCGGCACGATCAAGCTGAAGGCGACCTTCCCCAACGCGGGCGAAACTTTGTGGCCCGGTGGATTCGTCGGGGTGCGGCTGCAGGTGGATACCGCGCGCAATGCGGTGGTGGTCCCGCCGGCGGCGGTGCAGCGCGGTCCGCAGGGCGCCTACGTGTTTCGCGTGGAGGCGAACGAGACCGCCAAGCGCGAGCCGGTGACGGTGGGGCATGAGGACGCGGATGCGTCGATCATCACGCAGGGGCTGAAGCCGGGCGATCATGTGGTGGTGGACGGCGCGTCGCGGCTGTCCGACGGGACGAAGGTGACGGTGGTGCAGCCGGCCCCGGCGGGGGCGCAGCCGGCAGCGGAGCAGCCTAGTGCGCCGGGCGCTCGCCGGCGGCGCGCCGGAGCGGGGTGATGGCGGGCAGGGCGGGGCGTTGCCCCGAACCCCACCAGGGGCTTTGCCCCCTGGACCCCCAGCAAAGGCTCGCCTTTGCAATCGAAATTTGTTTGGAGTGGGGAGGGGGCGTGACGGCCTCGGACCTTGGCAACCCCGCGGAATGCCCCCTCCCCACTCCAAACATATATGGTTCCAAGGGCAAGCCTTTGTTGGGGGTTCAGGGGGCAAAGCCCCTTGATGGGGGTTCGGGGGCAACGCCCCCGGCCGGCCTGCCATGAGCCTCTCCGCCCCGTTCATCGCAAGGCCGATCGCCACCTGGCTGCTGGCGATCGCAATCCTGCTGGCCGGCGCCCTGGGCTATCGCTCGCTGCCCGTCTCCGCCCTGCCGGAAGTGGACTTCCCCACCATCGAGGTCACCACGCAGCTTCCCGGCGCCGGGCCCGAAACCGTGGAAACTCTGATCACCGCGTCGCTGGAACGGCAATTCGGCCAGATCCCCGGCCTGGTGCTGATGACCTCGCAAAGCAGCGAAGGCACCAGCCAGATCACGCTCCAATTCGGCCTCGACCGCGCGATGGATTCGGCCGCGCAGGACGTGCAGGCGGCGATCAACGCCGCCGCCGGCACGCTGCCCGCCAACCTTCCGTATCCGCCGACCTACGCCAAGGTGAACCCAGCCGATGCGCCGATCCTGACCCTGGCGCTGACCTCCGACACCCTGCCGATCGACCGGGTCAGCGACGCCGCCGACACGTTGTTGCAACCGAAACTATCGGAGATCGACGGTGTCGGCCGCGTCACGGTGCAGGGCCATATGCGTCCGGCCGTGCGCGTGCGCGTCGATCCGGCACGGCTCGCCGCCTATGGCCTGTCGATGGAGGACGTGCGTACCGCCGTCGCTGCCGCCAACGCCAATGGCGCGAAGGGCGGCTTCGACGGACCTCGCCTGGCCTTCGCGCTGGGCGCCAACGATCAGTTGGTCGATGCCGATGCCTACAAGAACCTGATCATCGCCTGGCGCAACAACGCACCGGTGCGCCTGTCCGCCGTCGGCAAGGTGGTCAACGGCGTGGAGAACGACCGCGTCGCCGCGCGCTATGACGGCACCCCGGCCGTGGTGCTGGACATCCAGCGCCAGCCGGGCGCGAACATCGTGCAGACGGTGGAGCGTCTGAAGGCCGCGCTGCCCAAGCTGCAATCCGCGATCCCCACCGGCATCCACCTCACCATCGTCACCGACCGCACCGAGACCATCCGCGCCTCCGTGCGCGATGTGCAGTACACGTTGATCATCTCGGTGGTGCTGGTGGTGCTGGTGATTTTCCTGTTCCTGCGCTCGCTCCGTGCCACGCTGATCCCCGCCGTCGCGCTGCCGCTTTCGCTGATCGGCACATTCGGCGTGATGCAGCAACTGGGCTACGGGCTCGACAATCTGTCGCTGATGGCACTGACCGTCGCGACCGGCTTCGTGGTCGACGACGCCATCGTGATGATCGAGAACGTGGTGCGCTATATCGAGCAGGGCATGCGCCCGTTGCAGGCGGCCTATCGCGGCGCGGCGCAGATCGGCTTCACCATCGTGTCGCTGACGGTGTCGCTGATCGCCGTGTTCATTCCGCTGCTGTTCATGACCGGCGTGGTCGGCCGGCTGTTCGAGGAATTCGCCGTCACCCTGTCGGTCGCGGTGATCGTCTCCGCCGTGGTGTCGCTGACCTTGACCCCGATGATGTGCGGCCGTCTGCTGCGCCCGGCGCGCGACGAACATCCCGGCCGCATCGCCCGCGCCTCCGAGGCTGCGTTCGAGTGGCTGCTGGCCGGCTATCGTCGCAGCCTGGCGTGGACGTTCCGCCATGAGACGCTGATGCTGGTGGTTGCGGGTGCAACGCTGATTGGCACGATCGGACTGTACGCGATCGTGCCGAAAGGCTTTCTGCCGCAGCAGGACACCGGCGTGATCATCGCGGTGACCGAGGCGGCGCAGAACGTCTCCATCCCCCGCTTGCTGACCTTGCAGAACGAGCTGGCCGAACGGCTGCGCAAGGACCCGGCCGTCACCGGTGTGGTGTCGTTCGTCGGCTCCGGCTCGATCAATGCCACGCCGAATGCCGGGCGGCTGACCATGGCGCTGAAGCCGATCAGCCAGCGCGATCCCGCGCCCGAGGTGATCGCGCGCATGCAGCAGGCGATCGCGGACATCCCCGGCATCACCGCGTATTTCCAGCCGGTGCAGGATATCCAGATCGGCACGCGGGTCAGCCGCACCCAGTACCAGTACACGCTGATGGACACTGATCCTGCGGAGCTCGCCACCTGGGCGCCGCGGCTGCTGCATCAGCTCGCGCAGGTGCCCGGTCTGCGTGACGTGGCCAGCGACCAGCAGAACAACGGCTTCCGCACAATGATCAATGTCGACCGCGCCGCCGCCATGCGGCTCGGCGTGTCGATGCAGGAGATGCAGGATACGCTGTACGACGCGTTCGGCCAGCGGCAGATCTCCACCATCTTCGGCCAGGCCAACCAGTATCGCGTGATCCTGGAAGCCGATCCGTCCTGGCAGGCCGATCCGAACTCGCTGCGCCTGTTGCGGGTGCCCGGCCTGAACGGCGCGCAGGTGCCGCTGACCGAGATCGCCACCATCGAACGGACCGTCGCGCCGCTGGTGGTGACACATCAGATGCAGTTCCCGTCGGTGACGCTGAGCTTCAACCTGGCGCCGGGATACTCGCTGGGTGAGGCGGTGGATGCAGTGGCGCAGGCCGAGCAGACGATCGGCATGCCGGATACGATCAGCGGGACTTATTCGGGCGATGCGGCGGAGTTCCAGAAGTCGCTGGCGGCGGAGCCGTGGCTGATCGGCGCCGCGGTGGTGGTGATCTACATCGTGCTGGGCGTGTTGTACGAAAGCTGGATCCATCCGGTAACGATCCTGTCCACGCTGCCATCGGCCGGCATCGGCGCACTGCTCGCGCTGATGGTGTGCGGCATCGACCTGTCGCTGGTGGCGCTGGTCGGCATCGTGCTGCTGATGGGGATCGTGAAGAAGAACGCCATCATGATGGTGGATTTTGCGCTGGATGCGGAGCGCAGCGGCACCATGGCGCCGGAAGATGCGATGCGCGAGGCATGCCTGCTGCGATTCCGCCCGATCATGATGACCACGATGGCGGCGTTGCTGGGCGCCCTGCCGCTGGTACTGGGGCACGGGGCGGGGTCGGAGCTGCGTTGGCCGCTGGGTGTCACCATCATCGGCGGGCTGCTGCTGTCGCAGTTCCTGACGCTGTACACGACGCCGGCGATCTACCTGACGTTCGAGAGGTTGCGGCTGCGCTTCAGCGGACCGAGGGCGCCCGAACCGGCGGCCGCGGAATGACGCTGCATCCTGTCACCGCGCGCGGGCGGCGGGACGAGGGATGAACTTCTCGGCGCCCTTTATCGCGCGTCCGGTCGCCACCATGCTGCTGGCGATCGGCATGCTGCTGTCCGGCATCGTCGCCTACCGGTTCCTGCCGGTGGCGGCGCTGCCCAGCGTGGACATCCCGACGATCGTGGTAATGGCGGGGCGGCCGGGCGCCGATCCCGAAACGATGGCCAATTCCGTGGCCGCGCCGCTGGAACGCCGGCTGGGGGAGATCGCCGGGGTCACCGAGATCACCTCGACCTCGTCGATCGGCAACACGTCGGTCGTGGTGCAGTTCGACATCGATCGCGACATCAACGGCGCGGCGCACGATGTTCAGGCGGCGATCAATGCCGCCACCGCCGATCTGCCCAGCGACCTGCCGACCCGGCCGCACTATCGAAAATTCAACCCGGCCGATGCGCCGATCATGACCATCGCGCTGTCGTCCGACACGCTGACCACGGCGCAGATCTACGATGCGGCGGACACCACGCTGGCACAGCGCCTGTCGCAGGTGGAAGGCGTGTCGCAGGTGACGGTGAACGGTGCCGAGAAGCCGGCGGTGCGGGTGCAGCTCGACCCGGTGCGGCTCGCCGCCGCCGGCCTGTCCGCGCAGGACGTCTACACCGCGATCCGCGGCACCAATGTGCTGGGGCCGACCGGGTCGTTCCAGGGGCCACGCCGGGCCGAGACCATCGGGCTGAACGGGCAGATTTCCCAGGCCGACCAGTATGCACCGCTGGTGCTGACGGCCGGCAACGGCGCGGTGCTGCGGCTGTCCGACGTCGCCACGGTGATCAATGCCACCGCCAACACAAGGCTCGCGGCATGGAGCGGACGGCAGCCGGCGATCCTGCTGACGGTGAGCAAGGAATCCGGTGCGAACGTCATCGAAACGGTGGACAGGGTGCGCGCGCTGCTGCCGCAGCTGCGGTCCTGGCTGCCGCCGGACATCGGCGTGACCGTGGTGTCCGACCGTACCACGACGATCCGTGCCAGCGTCGCGGACGTGCAGTACACCATGATGCTGACCATCGGCCTGGTGCTGATGGTCGTGGTCATGTTCATGCGCCGGCTGATCCCGACCGTCGCCGCCGCGGTGACGGTGCCGCTGTCGATCTGCGGCACGCTCGCTGGCATGTGGTTCCTCGGTTACACGATCGACAACTTCTCGCTGATGGCGCTGACCGTCTCGGTCGGCTTCGTGGTCGACGATGCAATCGTGATGATCGAGAACATCGTGCGCCATGGGGAGCGCGGCATGACGCCGATGCGCGCGGCCGTGCTCGGCGCGCGGCAGATCGGTTTCACCGTGATGTCGATCAGCCTGTCGCTGGTCGCCGTGTTCATTCCGCTGATCTTCATGGGCGGCATCATGGGGCGGCTGTTCCATGAGTTCGCCATGACGATGACGCTGGCCATCGCGGTGTCCGCGGCCGTGTCGCTGACGCTGACGCCGATGATCTGCGGCCGCTGGATGAAACCGGAAGCGCACGATGCGAAGCATGGCCGGGTGTGGCGGGTGCTGGACCGTGCCCTGTCCGGCACGCAGCGTTTTTATACCTGGACGCTGGATTGGGCACTGGCACATCGCGCCTTCATGCTGCTGGTGATGCTGTTCACCATCGTGCTGACGGTGCGGCTGTATACCGTCGTGCCGAAGGGTTTCATGCCGATCCAGGACACCGGCATGCTGATGGGCTCCACGCTGGCCTCGCCGGATGTGTCGTTCAAGACAATGGAGCAGCTGCAGCGCAAGGCGGTCGACGTGATCCTGGCCGATCCCGCGGTTGCCACCGTCAGCTCCACCGTCGGCGTGTCCAGTGGCTGGAGCACGATGAATCGCGGCTCGATGACCGTGACCCTGAAGCCGGACCGCGCCGCCTCGTCCGAACAGGTGATCGCCCGCCTGCGCGCTCCGCTGGCCCGGATCGGCGGTGTCCAGGCGTTCCTGTTCTCGGCGCAGGATCTACGCGGCGGTGGACGCCAGGGCGGCTCGCAATTCCAGTTCGTGGTGATTGCACCGGATGTAGGTCTGTTGCGGCACTGGGCGCTCCTGTTGGAGGACCGGCTGAAGCAGACTGCAGGCATCGCCGATGTCACCTCCGACCAGGATCGCGCCGGCCCGCAGGCGAATGTGGTAATCGATCGGGATGCGGCCGCGCGTCTGGGCGTGCGGACCACCGATGTCGACAACGCGTTGAACAATGCGTATGCGCAACGGCAGATCTCCACCATCTATACGCAACGCAACCAGTACAAGGTGGTGCTGGAGATCGATCCCAGGTTGCAGACCGACCCGTCTTTGCTGGACCGCATCTACGTGGCGGCGTCGGGCGGCAAGCAGGTGCCGCTATCGGCCGTCGCGCATTTCGAACGCGGCACGTCGCCGCTGGCGGTGCGCCACCAGGGGCAGTTTCCCGCCGCCACGCTCAGCTTCAATCTCGCGCCTGGGGAAGCGCTCGGCACGGCGGAACAGGCGGTGGAGCAGGCCGCGCGGGATCTGCGCATGCCGGCGGAGGTACGCACGGAATTCGCCGGCAACGCCAAATGGCTTCAGCAGTCACTGTCGTCGCAACCGCTGCTGATCGGCGCTGCCCTCATTGCGATCTACATCGTCCTGGGCGTGCTGTACGAAAGCCTGCTGCATCCGCTGACCATCATCTCCACCCTGCCATCCGCTGGGCTGGGTGCGTTGCTGGCGCTGCTGATCACCGGCACCGATCTGTCGATCATGAGCATGATCGGCATCGTGCTGCTGATGGGCATCGTGAAGAAGAACGGCATCATGCTGGTCGATTTTGCGCTGGAGGCGGAACGACAGCACGGGATGACTCCGGCGGACGCGATTCACGCTGCCTGTCTGGAGCGGTTCCGCCCGATTATGATGACCACGCTGGCCGCGTTGCTGGGAGCGCTGCCGCTGGCACTGGCGTTCGGCACCGGGTGGGAGCTGCGCCGGCCGTTGGGCATTTCGATTGTCGGCGGACTAATAGTGTCACAAGGTACTGACCCTGTATACGACGCCGGTGGTGTACCTGGCGCTGGAGCGGCTGGCCGGGCGGCGTCCGCCCATCATCTTGCCGCACGCGGCGGAATAGCGGTTTTGCGCGCTGCAGCAATTGGGCGAAACTAAGGCATTGATTATATTATGCTTTATCTTATGCTATTTCCCCTGGAATGGCAAAATTGATACCGGGGCGCGTTACTGAAACAGAAAGGAGTCACGAGTTCGTGATAAGCCCGGGATGGGCGACAAAGCATTTGACCTTGCGTTTGGCCGTAGCGCAGCCTGACCGGGTCGAAATCATAATTTGCACGGGCCTAGACGCTCGGCAGAATAGGGAGGTAACGGGCATGGTATCCATGCACCGACGCGCAGTTATTCGCGGTTCCTTGGGACTCGCGATCGCTGGGCCATTAGCGCGTCCGTATATTGCCAACGCACAAGCCAAGTCGGCCGTTGTTTGGGCTACGCAGGGGTTCGTCCCGGCGGAGGACGAGGCATTCCGCAAGACCGTCGCGGACTACGAGAAACTCAGCGGGAACAAGATCGCGCTCAGCTCCATGCCGTTCATGGCGCTGAACCAGAAGGCGATCTCCGCCCTGACCAGTGGCGATGTCCCGGACCTGATCTTCCATGATGCACCCACGACGATCCTGCCCTGGAACGCCTGGAACGATAAGCTGGTCGACGTGAGCGATGTCGTCGAGACGCAGAAGTCGAAGTTGACCGAAAGCGCAGTGCTGAACTCCAGCTTCTACAACAGCGTCACAAAGAAGCGGGCCTTCTATCTTTGCCCGGTCAAGCAAGGGGCTACGCCGTTCCATGTCTGGGCTAACCTGGTCCAGAAGGCCGGCTTCAAGATGTCGGACCTGCCGGATACCTGGGACAAGTACCTGGGAGTTCTTCAAGCCGGTGCAGACCGAGCTTCGCAAGAAGGACAGGCGGTACCGCAAGATCTACGGCTGCGGCCTGCAGATCACCACCGTCGGGCCGAACGACAGCAACAACCTGTTCAACCACATGATGATCGCCAATGGCGGCGGCGGCATCGTGACCCCTGACGGCAAATTGCACACGGACGATCCGAAGGTGCGTGCCGCGGCGGAGCATTCGGTCAACTTCATGACCAAAATGTACAAGGACGGGTTCGTGCCGCCCGAAGCGCTGAGCTGGAATGACGCCGACGACAACAACGGTTATCACGAACAGCTGTTCGTGATGGATTTCGACGGCACGCTGTCCACCGAACTGGCGTCGATTAAGAAAGAGGAGGCTTATTACCACGAGATGGCCATAACGGGCTATCCCAATGGTAACGACGGCAAATTCATGCCCAACCAGCTCGGCGCCGGCGGCGGCTTCGTCCCCAAGGGTGCGAAGAATGTCGAAGTGGCCAAGGATTTCATGAAATACTTCATGCAGCCGCAGGTGCTGAACGAGAACCTGAAGGGTGGCCTGGGCCGTTGGGTGCCGCCGATGGCGGAGGTCGTAAAGAGTGATCCCTGGTGGCTGGATCCCAAGGATCCGTTCCGCAAGACCTATGTGACGCTGGGCGTGCTGAAGCCGACCATGGCCAACTATTACGGGTTCAATCCAGCCTGGGGTCAGGTTGCCGCCGAGCAGCTTTGGACCCAGGCCTGCGCCGATGTCATCAAGAACGACATGAAGGTGCAGGCGGCGGTCGACAAGGCGATCAAGCGCGCCGAGGAAATCTTCGCCAAGGTCACCTTCTAGCTAAGGCGAGGCGAGCATGAGCGGCACACAGCAGGCAGTCGCCGTCGGTCGTGGTTTCGCCGGGGTTCGCCCGGCGAGACGCGCGATGTTTGGCGGACTGCACGGGGCGGATTATGTCTGGGCGATCGCTTTCGCCCTGCCGTACGCTGCGATATTTCTCGCCTTCGTCGTCTATCCGATCGGCTTCGGCATCTGGATGGGCAGCAGTCTGGCGCTGTATCAGGAACTGTTCTCCGACCCCCGTTACCTGATGACGGTGGCCAACACCTTGATCTACGTCGGCATCGGGGTGAACCTGAAGCTGGTGCTCGCCTTCCTGCTGTCGGGGTTCTTCATCCGCAAGCGCTGGTGGAACAAGGCACTGCTGGTGGTCTTCATCCTGCCATGGGCAACCCCAGCGCTGCCGGCCTACATGTCGATCCACTGGTTCCTGAGTGGCACCTGGGGCCTGTTGAACAGTACATTGTACGAGCTGTTCAACTACGACGGTCCGGTCTGGCTGAACGAGCGCTGGACCGGGCTCGGCGCCAACATCGGCGCCTATATCTGGAAGACGCTGCCGTTCTGGACGGTGATCCTGCTGGCGGGCAGGATGTCGGTTCCACAGGAGCTCTACGAAGCTGCCGCAGTGGACGGCGCCACCGGCCTGCGCCGCTTCGCGCATGTGACGCTGCCGCTGATGGCAAACCTGTACCTGGTCTGCACGCTGCTCGACATGGTCTTCGCGCTCGGTGACTTCAACTCGACGTTCTTCGTGTCCGGCGGCGGGCCGGCCATGTCCACCGAGGTGCTTGCCACGCTTGGCATCCGCTACGCCTTCACCCTCGGGATCCCCAACCAAGGCGTGGCCACCGTGATGTCGGCGCTGCCGATTCTGATCCCGCTGGTCTATCTGCTGATGCGCAAGCTTCGTATGTCGGAGGGCCAGCTATGAGTGCGACAATCGCCAGGTCGGGGCGGCGGCATTCCAAGCTGCACTACCGGCTGCAGCGCTACGCGGTCGAAGCGGCATGTCTGCTTATTGGCCTGGTGATCATCGTCTGGTCGCTCGCGCCGATCTACAACATGTGGCTGATCGCACTCGACAGCCATGAGTCCATCTTCAGCGGAATGCTGTATCCCGAGGCGCCGACGCTGGAAGCGTTCCGTGTCGTGGTCACGCAGGACTTCTGGTACCTCGCGCGCTTCTGGCATCAGTTCGGTAACAGCTTCATCGTGGGTCTGTCGGTGACGTTCCTGACATTGCTCATCGGTTCGTTGGCCAGCTTCACGGTCGGACGCATGCATCTGCGGCAGGGCTGGATGCTGACCAACGCAGCGTTGATGACCTATGTGATCCCGGCGTCATTCCTGGCGATTCCGATGTACCGGATCATGGGGATCTACAACCTCAGCGATCATCTCTCGTCAGTGATCCTGGCACTGACGACGTTTGCTACGCCGTATGCGATTTTTATCTTTTCACAGTACGGCAAGTCGATCCCGATGGAGCTTGACGAGTTGGCGCGCATCGACGGGGCCACGCCGCTGCAGGTGTATTTCCGCATCTACCTGCCGTTGATGGCACCGGCCTTGGTTGCCGTCGGCACCTACGCACTGCTGCTCGCATGGAACGAGTACCTGTACAACTTCCTGCTGCTGTCGACGCCGCAGAGCATGACCGTGGCGGTCGCGCTGGCGCAGTTCCTCAACAGCGATGAGTCGCCGTGGAACTTCATGATGGCCACCGCCATCCTGTACTCAATTCCACCGATCGTCCTGTACTACGGGTTCCGACGCTACATGGCGGCTGGTCTGACCATGGGCGGTGTAAAGGGTTAGCTGCGCGAGCAACGGCCTATGGCCCGGCGGCGACGGGCATGAGCGTCACGCAGCAAGCCATTACGGCGGGACCCTTCACGCCTTCCGTGCGGCGACGGGCCCCTGCCCGGCGCCGCGACCCGGAATGGGCCTGGGCGACCGCATTCGCGTTGCCCTATGCGGCGGTCTTTCTGGCGCTGGTGCTGTATCCCATCGGCTATGGACTCTGGATGGGCAGCCGGCCGGCACTGTATGCTGATTTGTTTGACAGCCCGATCTATCGGACGGCTGTGATGAACACGTTGGTCTACGTCGGCGTCAGCGTGAACGTAAAGATGGCCCTGGCTTTCGTGTTGTCGGGCTTCTTCATCCGCAAGCGGTGGTGGATCAAGGCGCTGCTGGTGATCTTCATCCTGCCGTGGGCGACACCGGCGTTACCGGCATTCATGTCGATCCACTGGATGCTGAATGGTCATTGGGGTTTTCTCAACAGCGCGCTTTCCGTGCTGTTCAACATCGACGGACCGGTTTGGCTGATCGACCGCTGGCTCGCGATGGGTGCGAACATCGCCGCCACCATCTGGAAGCAGTTGCCGTTCTGGACGGTGATCTTCCTGGCCGGTCGGATGGCGATCCCGCAGGAACTTTTCGAGGCGGCCGAGGTGGACGGCGCCAATGCTGTGCACAGATTCCGCCATATCACGTTCCCGCTGATGGCCAATCTCTATATCGTCTGCACGTTGCTCTCGACCATCTGGACGCTGGGTGAGTTCAATGCGGTGAATTTCATCTCGGGCGGCGGGCCGGCCATGTCGACCGAGGTCCTGGCCACCATCGGCATCCGCTATGCGTTCACGCTGGCCAATCCACCGCTTGGCGTTGCCGCGGTGCTCTCGGCGCTGCCGCTGCTGATCCCGGTCGTGGTCTTGCTGATCTTCAGATTGCGCAAATCGAGCGTGCAGCTGTGACCGCGTCCATCGCGTAGCGGCGCCGGTCAACACGGACCCCAAGCTCGCTCGTCCCGGTACCGGTTGGAAGACGGCCGGGTTGCGTGTGCCGGCGGCTGATCGTGGCGTTCCTTGCGCTTGTTGATCCTATCAGTGTGCAGCTACTCTCTTTGGCGATCAGCGAAGGCGCGGAACAGCGCCGAACGACCGCGCGGGGTGCCTGGAATTGGCAACACCAACGGCTACCGGCGGCAGCAAGGACGGCCGGCAGCACCAGGACGCGGTGATGCGGCGCTGGGGAGGCGAATATGAGCAGCACGCAGCAGGCGCTTGCGATGGGCCGAACCATGCCGATGCGTCGGTCGTGGCGCCCGACCTGGCCCGGCGGGCCACAGGGCTCCGAGTTCGCCTGGGCGATCGCGTTCTTGCTGCCGTACGTTGCGGTGTTCCTCGCCTTCGTGGTGTATCCGGTTCTGTTCGGCCTCTGGCTGGGCAGCAATCCGCAGGTCTATCGCGACCTGTTCGATGATCCGCACTACAAGTTCACCGTCGTGAACACGTTGCTACTGGTCGGCGTCGGCGTGAACGTGAAGATGTTCCTGGCCTTCCTGCTGTCGGGCTATTTCATGCGCAAGAGCCGCTGGGTCAGGGGATTGCTGGTCCTGTTCATGCTGCCCTGGGCGCTGCCGGCGTTGCCCGCTTTCCTGTCGGTGCATTGGATGCTGATCGGCTATGGTGGCTTCATGAACAGCGCGCTGGAAACGCTGTTCGGCATCCAGGGCCCGATCTGGTTCAACTCCTACCCGCTCGCGATGGGCGCAAACATTGTCTCCTATATCTGGAAGTGGCTGCCGTTCTGGACGCTGGTCTTCATGGCCGGTCGGATGGCCATCCCGCAGGACATCTACGACGCGGCCGACGTGGATGGCGCCAGCGGCCTGCGCCGGTTCACCTTCGTGACGTTCCCGCTGCTGGGCAATCTCTATCTGGTCAGCACCTTGCTCTCCACGCTGTGGACGGTTGGCGACTTCACCACTGCGTATTTCGTGTCCAGCGGTGCGCCGGCACTGCAGACCGAGGTGCTGGCCACGTTCGGCTTCCGTGTGGCGTTCGACTGGGGCCGACCGGAGCTGGGTGTGACGGCGGTGATGACGGCGCTGCCGGTGCTGATTCCGCTCACCATCCTGCTGATGCGGCGACTGCAGACGATGGAGGTGCAGCTATGAGTTCTTGCCCTGACCTCCGGCCCGCCAGGTCGACGGTCGCGTCGGCGCATCCTCGGCGACGGCGTCGCCATTGTCGTCGGTGTGCTGGTTCTGTTCTGGACCATGCTGCCGATCTACAACATGGTGCTCATCGCACTCAGCGAGGACGGCGACGAGTTCACCGGCGCGGTGTTTCCTACCGACCCCTCGTTCGAGGGATTCCGTCTGATCCTGACGGGGGATTTTTGGTTCCTCAAGGATTTCTGGTCGCAGCTCGGCAACAGCGGCTATATCGGTTTTGCGACAATGTTGCTGACCGTGGTTATCGGCTCTCTCGCCAGCTTCGGAATGGGGCGCATGCGCCTGCGCAAGGCCTGGCTGATCGGGAATTTTTCGCTGATCACCTATGCCGTTCCGGCGTCCTTCCTCGTGATCCCGTTCACTCGGCTGATGTCCATCTATGGCCTGACCGATAATATCTGGGCAGTCGTTGCGGCCAATGTGACGTTTGCCACCCCGTACGCGATCCTGATCTTCCACCAGTATGGCAAACTGATCCCGCTCGAGCTCGACGAAGCGGCGCGCGTGGATGGCGCCACACCGTTTCAGATATACCGGCGTATCTATCTGCCGTTGATGGCGCCCGCTCTGGCCGCGGTGGCGACCTATGCGCTGTTGCTGGCCTGGAACGAGTACCTCTACCAGTATTTGCTGCTCTCATCGCCGAGCAGCATGACGGTGGCAGCCGGGATCAACCAGTTCTTCGACAGCGACGAGGCGCCGTGGAGTTATCTGATGTCGGTCGCCATCGTGTTTTCGCTGCCGCCGATCGCGGTCTATTACGGCCTGCGCCGCTACATGGTGGCCGGGCTCACCATGGGTGGTGTGAAGGGATAGCGCGCACCGCGCTCCGTCGTTGACACACTTCCCACCCGCGGACAGTGTGCGCGCCGTCTCGGGCAGAAGGAACAGGTCATGGCCAAGGACAACGGCGACAAGCGTCTGCGGTCACGTCGCTGGTTCGATGATCCCGCCGATCCTGCCATGACCGCGCTCTATCTCGAGCGCTACATGAATTACGGCATCACCCCCGAGGAGTTGCGCGGCGGCAAGCCGATCATCGGCATTGCGCAGACCGGCTCCGACCTGTCGCCGTGCAATCGCCATCATATCGAACTGGCCAGCCGCGTGCGCGACGGGATTCGTGACGCCGGCGGCGTGCCGTTGGAGTTTCCGATCCATCCTATCCAGGAGACCGGCAAGCGCCCCACCGCGGCGCTGGATCGCAACCTGGCCTATCTCTCCCTGGTGGAGGTGCTGCACGGTTACCCGATCGACGGTGTGGTGCTGACCACCGGCTGCGACAAGACGACGCCTGCCTGCCTGATGGGTGCCGCGACGGTGAACATTCCGGCCATCGTGCTGTCCGGCGGACCGATGCTGGATGGCTGGTGGCAGGGGCGTCTGTCCGGATCCGGCACGATCGTGTGGGAAGGCCGCAAGCTGTTCGCCGAGGGCAAGATCAACTACGACGAATTCATGCAGATGGTGGCTTCGTCCGCGCCCTCCGTCGGGCATTGCAACACCATGGGCACCGCGACCTCGATGAACTCGCTGGCCGAGGCGCTGGGCATGTCGCTGCCCGGCTGCGCCGCCATTCCGGCGCCGTATCGGGAGCGCGGCTGGATGGCGTTCGAGACCGGCAAGCGCATCGTCGGCATGGTGCATGAGCAATTGCGCCCATCCGACATCATGACGCAGCGCGCATTCGAGAACGCCGTGGTTGCCGCGGCGGCGTTGGGTGCATCGTCCAACTGCCCGATCCACATGGTGGCGATCGCGCGCCATATGGGGATCGAACACAGGCTTGATGACTGGCAGCGCCTGGGGCCGGAGATTCCGCTGCTCTGCGACGTGCAGCCCGCCGGCCGTTTCCTAGGCGAGCGTTTCCATCGCGCCGGCGGCGTTCCCGCGGTGCTGAAGGAATTGCTCGATGCCGGCAAGCTGCATGGCGATGTGATGACGGTCACCGGACGGACGCTGGCGCAGAACCTGGCGGAGATTCCAGAGCCGGATCGCGAGGTGATTCGCAGTTACGCCCACCCGCTGAAGGAAGCCGCCGGCTATGTCGTGATGTCCGGCAATCTGTTCGACAGCGCGGTGATGAAGATCAGTGTCATCGACCAGGATTTTCGCGCGCGTTTCCTGTCCAACCCCGACCGCCCCAACGTGTTCGAGGGCAAGGCGATCGTGTTCGAAGGCCCGGAAGACTACCACCACCGCATCGAGGACCCGGAGCTCGGCGTCGAAGACCAATCCGTGCTGATCATCCGCAATTGCGGCCCGGTCGGCTATCCCGGCAGCGCGGAAGTGGTGAACATGCAGCCCCCGGCTGCCATGTTGAAGCGCGGCGTGATGGCGCTGCCGACCATGGGGGACGGGCGACAATCCGGCACCTCGGGCTCCCCATCCATCCTGAACGTGTCGCCGGAAGCGGCGGTGGGTGGCGGGCTGGCGCTGCTGAAGACCGGCGATCGCATCCGCATCGATCTCAACACGCGCAAGGTGGACGTGCTGCTGCCGGAAGGCGAGCTGGAGGCGCGGCGCAGCGCCTGGACCCCGCCGCAACTGCAGCACAAGACGCCATGGGAGGAGATCTATCGGTCCATGGTCGGGCAGATGGGCACCGGCGCGTGCCTGGAGCCGGCGACGCTGTATCTCAACGTGATCGAGACCCGCGGGGAGAGCCGCAACAACCACTAAGCCGGCCCGTCACGGCCCACGCAGGCCCCTCGGCCGAACCTTGCCCGGTTCACCAGCGATCGCACATCTGCGCCGGCAGCAGCGCTGCGGAGCGGCGGCCAAGCCGAGCGTCACGGTATCGACCTGTCGCCCGCGCTGTGCGACGAGACCATGCAAACAAGAAATCACAAGGGGGACGCCATGCAGTTCGGCATTGCCATTCCGACCGCCGCGGATTCCTGGCGCCTGGTGCGCCGAGCCGAAGAACTCGGCTTCAGCCATGCGTGGTTCTTCGACACGCAGATGCTCAGCGCCGACCCGTTCGTGGCCATGACCGCCGCCGCAATGAAGACCACGCGCATCAAACTCGGCACCGGCGTGCTGATCCCGTCCAACCGCATCGCGCCGGTCGCCGCCACCGCCTTCGCCTCGCTCAACAAGCTCGCGCCCGGCCGCATCGTGTTCGGCATCAGCACCGGGTTCACCGGCCGTCGCACCATGGGTCTGGGCGCGGTGAAGCTGGCCGACATGGAGGAATACATCCGGGTCGTGCAGGCGCTGTGGCGCGGCGAAACGGTGGACTTCACCGTGGAAGGCAAGACAAGGCCGATCCGGCTGCTGAATCCGGATCTGGGCCTGATCAACACCGATGATCCGATTCCGCTGTTCGTCGCCGCATCCGGTCCGCGCGCCCGCGCGCTGACCGCCAAACTCGGTGCCGGCTGGATCGACAACGTCGCGGACGCGGAACGTGGCGCCGCGACTCTGGCGCAGATGCGCGCCACCTGGGCGCAGGCCGGTCAGGCGCCGGACGATCTGACAGCGGTGGCCTGGATCGGTGGCGCGGTGCTGGAGGAAGGCGAGCCCGCGGACGGGCCACGCGGCATGGCGCTCGGCGGACCGCGTGCCGCCATGCTGCTGCATCGCGCGGCCGATACCGCGCTGGCCGGCTATCCCGCCCCGCTGGCGATGCGTCCGGAATTTGCCGCCGCGACGGAAGCCTATATCGATCATGCGCGTCGCTTCGAACCTTCCAACGCTTACTACCTGTCCAACCACCGCGGGCATCTGATGTTCGTCCGACCGGACGAGCGTCCGTTCATCACCGCGGAGATGATTCGCGGCACCACCTTCACCGGTACGCAGCGCGAGCTGATGCCACGGTTCGAGACGTTGCAGGCGGCCGGATTCAGCCAGGTGGTGTTGTCCATCCCACCCGGCCAGGAGCATGCGATCGAGGATTGGGGACGCATCCGCCGGGCCTTTCGCTGACCCGCGAAACCTCGTATCGACGCGGCCATGCGCCGCCAGGCGCTGAACCGCATGGGGGTGCGCGATGTCCGGTCGTCTCGCGAACAAAACCGCTTTTGTCACCGCTGCCGGGCAGGGGATCGGCCGAGCCACGGCGCTGGCATTCGCAGCGGCTGGGGCGCGCGTGATTGCGACGGATGTGAATGAGGCGCTGGTGCAGCGGATCGCATCCGAGCGGATCGGTACGGCGAAGCTGGACGTGCTGCAACCGGATGCCATCGCGCAGGCAGCGCGCGACGCGGGACCGGTGGATATCCTGTTCAACTGCGCGGGCTTCGTGCATCAGGGCACGCTGCAGGAGGCGACGGAGGACGAGTGGGCATTCGCCTTCGACCTGAATTGCCGGTCGATGTTCCGCACCATGCGCGCCTTCCTGCCGGGGATGCTCGACCAGAGGCATGGCGTGGTCCTCAACATGGCCTCGGTCGCATCCAGCCTGAAAGGCGTGCCAAGCCGTTTCATCTACACTGCGACGAAGGCTGCGGTAATCGGCATGACGAAGTCGGTGGCGGCCGACTATGTGACGCGCGGCATTCGCTGCAATTGCCTGTGCCCGGGCACGGTGCACACGCCCAGTCTTGACGAACGCATTGCGGCGAATGCGGCGGCGGCAGGATCGGTGGATTCGGCGCGAGCCGCGTTCATCGCCCGCCAGCCGATGGGGCGTCTGGGCACGCCGGAGGAGATTGCCGAACTCGCGGTCTATCTGACCAGTGATGCGGCGCAGTTCATCACCGGCCAGGCCATTGTCATCGATGGCGGGCTGACACTGTGACGCCGTTGCCCTCCCAGATCGGATAATGCCCTCACGCTTGGATCTGTGAGGCGGGGCTTGACCCCACCAAACGCCACGGCACAGTGCCGCCGAATGCCGATCACTGGCCGCACGAGGCGACTTTGATAGGGCATGCAATGGGCAACGTCGCAGTGCGGCGATGCTCGCCCAGAAGGAGACTGCATCCAATGAAGCTGCTGCGCTACGGTCCGGTCGGCGCCGAGAAGCCCGCCATGCTCGACAAGGACGGCACCATCCGCTGCCTGTCCGCCGTAGTGCGCGACATCGATGGGTTCGCGCTGTCGGCTGCCGCACTCAAGATGCTGAATGGCCTTGATGCCAACTCACTGCCGAAGGTCGATCCCGGAACGCGCCTGGGCTCCTGCGTTGCGCGTCCGATCAATTACATCTGCATCGGTCTGAACTACGCCGACCACGCCGCGGAAGCCGGCATGCCCGTGCCGAAGGAGCCAATCATCTTCCTGAAGTCGCTCGGCGCGCTGTGCGGCCCCAATGACGACGTGAAGCTGCCCCGCGGCTCCAAGAAGCTGGACTGGGAAGTCGAACTCGGCATCGTCATCGGCAAGACGGCGCGCTCCGTGCCGGAGAACGAGTCGATGGACTACGTCGCCGGCTATTGCGTCTGCAACGATGTCAGCGAGCGCGAATTTCAGATCGAGCGAGCCGGCACCTGGGACAAGGGCAAAGGGTGCGACACGTTTGGCCCGACCGGTCCGTACGTCGTGACCAAGGACGAAATCCCGGATCCGCAGGCACTGCCGCTATGGACCGAGGTGAACGGCAAGCGCATGCAGAACGGCAGCACCAAGACGATGATCTTTGGGGTACGCAAGCTGGTCAGCTATGTCAGCCACTTCATCACCCTGCATCCGGGCGACGTCATCGCCACCGGCACGCCGCCGGGTGTCGGCCAGGGCATCAAGCCGGAGCCGATGTTCCTCAAAGTCGGTGACACGATGCGGCTGTCGGTCGAAGGCCTTGGCGTGCAGCAGCAGCGCGTAGTGGAAAGCTGAACGGGACGCGGGCCGGCCGCCTGTCAAGGTGGCTGTCCCGCGCTTTACCTGCTGCGGATCGGGTCGAACCGATCGCTGCCGCCGAAACGGCGTTGGTGCAGCTGCCATAGTTCCATCAGGTCCGTTACGCCCTCGACCAGCGCATCGGACCCGCAATGCGGGCACAGCGGGGTGTTGCCGTCATCTATCCAATCGATGACCTCCGTCACGGTGAACACGGTAAGACAATGAAAACAGCCGCACTCCATGCCCTGGTTCCTTGCCTGGCCGCCGGGTGCTGCCGGGATTCACGCGCGCTGCCGGCCGCCTTGTCCTGGACGAGGCCGAATGTGTGGTGCACGCCCCGCTTTGGACAAGCGTCTATCAGGCGGCCGTGATCGCAGAAACGCGCACCATCGTCAGCCGCGGGACCGGTCATGGCGGAGCGCGGCCCAGAGACCTCCGCCACGACGTGGGCAGCCCGGAGTTTGACGCAGGGAATGGAGCCTGTCGCGCGTGATGCAGCCGCACCCGATACCTGCGGACGATCGTCAGCCCGTCCGCATCACTGAACCGACCGACTCGTGTTTCCGCCCCCTGGCCCTTCTGATCCTCGCCACCACCGCCCTGCGCCTGCTCTTCGCCGCCGCACTCGGCCTGGGCGTCGACGAAAGCTACATGGTCGCCGCCGGCCGTCTTCTGTCGTTGGGCTATTTCGACCATCCGCCGGCTGCCTGGTGGCTGTCCTGGGCCGCGGCGCATTTCGCCGGCACCGAGGCGCCGATCGTTGTGCGCCTGCCGTTCATCGCGCTGTTTGCCCTGGCCACCTGGCTGATGGCGCGGCTGGGCACCGCCATTGCGGGTCCCAGGGCGGGGCTATGGGCGGCCGTGCTACTGAACCTGTCGCCAGTGTTCAGCGTCACCACCGGCACCTGGGTGCTGCCGGACGGACCGCTCGACTGCGCGCTGCTCGCCGCCGCGCTGTGCATGGTGCACGCTTTGCCGGCGCGCGGGAGGGCGGCCTGGCTGTGGTGGGGTGGGGCAGGGGTCTGCGCCGGCCTGGCGTTGTTCTCCAAATACTCCGCCGTGCTGACCCTGGCGGGCGCGGGCGCCTTCCTGCTGACCAGCCCAAGGCATCGACATTGGTTGCTGCGGCCGGAACCGTGGCTGGGCGTGGCGCTGGCGGCATTGGTATTTTCGCCCGTGCCGGTGTGGAACGCGACCCATCACTGGGCCTCTTTCGCGTTTCAGGGCGATCGTGCCTTCGGCGGCCGGTTTCATCCGATGCTGCCGCTGGCCACGCTGGGCGGCGAGGCGCTGTTTGTCCTGCCGTGGATCTGGTTGCCGATGATGGGGCTGTGGATCGCCGCGTTCCTCCGCGGCCCGGGCGCCTGGCGAAGCTGGCTGCTGGCCTGGCTCGCCGCCCCGCCGATCGTGCTGTTCGCGCTGATCTCCGCCTGGTCCAGTCAGCGCGTGCTGTATCATTGGGCCGCGCCCGGCTACCTGATGCTGTTTCCGCTGCTGGGCGATGCGGTCGCCCGGCACCTGCACCGGGTTGCCGTGCGTCGCACCCTGCTGGCCACCGCCGCGCTGACGATCCTGGCGGTGGCGGTCATCAGCGTGCAGATCCGCTTCGACTGGCTGCATCCGCTGATCTCCATGGTTGCCCGCAAGGACCCGACCGTGGAGGGCACCGACTGGACCTCATTGCGCACCGACCTGGTCGCGCGCGGCGTGCTGCATCCGGGCGACCTGGTCGCGGTGCCGAATTGGCGCGATGCCGGCAAGGTGGCCTACGGCCTGGGACCTGGCTTCACCGTGCTTTGTCTCAATCGCGACAGCCGCCAGTTCGGCTTTGCGCATCCGCCGTCTGACTTCCTTGGCCGCACCATGTTGATCCTGGCACCCGAGCATGCCGGCCGTATTCCGGACCAACTCGGCCGGTTCTTCGCCTCTATCCAGCGCCTGCCGGATTCCGCGATCAGCCATGCCGGGCGTGTGCTGCAGCCGGTCGGGGTGTTCCGCGGTGACGATCTGCGCGCCGTGCCCTGACGCCATCGGATCATTCCACGGTCCGTGTCCATCGGCCTGCCTGCCGGGTTCAGTCGGGCGGCCATCCATGCCGGTCCCCGCGTGGGATCGGCTGTGCATAAATCAAGAATGGTGCACGGGACTGCCACCACGCGCGGGTACGGGCTTTTCCTACGCATGAATTCGGCGCATAGCAGGACGATGATCTATGGATATGCACGTGCTTCGTACGCTGGGCCGAGTGCCGCCGCACAGGTTGCCCAACTCAAAGCTGCCGGCGCTGTCTCGGTTTTCCGCGATAGCGCGAGCGCCTCCGGGTTGAGCCGTAACGGTCTGCGCCGCGCCCTGAACCAGCTTGAGAGCGGGGATGTGCTACTGGTCACGCAGCTCAACCGGCTAGCGCTGTCCACCCGCGAGCTGCTCAGCACGCTCGCCGCCATCACCGGCAAACAGGCCGGATTCCGCTCGCTCGCCGAGAACTGGGCCGATACCACGACCCGGAACGGCCGCTTCATGCTCACCGTATTGGGCGGACTTGCCGAGTTCGAACGCGAATCGAACCGGGCCCGCACCACGGACGGTCAGCAACGAGCCGTCGCCCGCGGGGTGAAGCTCGGCCGCAAGCCAAAACTCACCCCGCAGCAGACCAGGGAAGCCATCAGACGGCGTGATCGCGGGGAACTGCTGCGCGATATCGCACGCAGCTACAACGTCTCTCACAGCACCATATCGCGCCTCGCCCTCTAACCCGGCGGCAGTCACGCACCGTCGTCGCAACACCGCTTGGCGGCTCGACCTTGCGGGACTCGCCAATCAACGGGATGCCTGCCAGCCCGCACGAACAGCCATTCCGCGACCCTACCGTCCCGCATCGCCTGAAGCTGCTGTAGCGGTGCAAACGGGCGTGCCGAGCTTGGTCGCGTTTGCCTTTTGTCCTGCCGGCCAAACCGCCTTATGCTGCTGACGCTTCCAAACCCAGGAGGAGCACATGGCCAGGCGTATCGTTCTCGCGATCTTCGTGTTTGCCGGACTGTCGGGCGCGGCTTTGGCTACGGCCGGCGTCTTCGCCACACCAGCCGCAGCCTGCGGCTCCGACCACACGAGCTGACCACAATCAGGGCGCGTTCGGAGCTGGTACTTCGGACGCGTCCACGACAACGCGAGGAGGCGATGCCATGGAAGTACAGGCGCTCGGCTATGTCGGGATCGGTGCATCCGACCTGACCGACTGGACAGACTTCGCCACCAATTGGATCGGCATGCAAATGGTAGAGCGCGGCAATGCCGTGCGCGCCTTCCGCATGGACGACCGCAAGCAGCGTCTGATTGTGGATCGCACGCTTCCGGCAGGGGAACGCTATTTCGGTTGGGAAGTGGCGGATGCCGAGGCGCTGAATGCGCTGGCCACGCGATTGGATGCCGCCGGCGTCGCGGTGCGGCAGGAACCTGTCGCGCTCGCCGATGCGCGCTGCGTCACCGGCCTGATCAGCTTTACCGACCCCGCTGGCAACCGGCTGGAAGCTTTCCATGGCGCGATGGTTGCCGATGAAACCTTCCGCCCAGGTCGCACAATTTCCGGCTTTCGCACCGGTCCGCTCGGCATGGGACACGCCGTATTCCACGTCAAGAACATCGACGACCTGCTTGGCTTCTACCGAGATCTCCTCGGCTTCGGCATCAGCGACTATATCCTGACCCCGTTCCGTGCCTACTTCATGCACGTCAATCCCCGCCATCACAGCCTGGCGCTGATCGAAACCGGCAAGCAGGATCTGCATCATCTGATGGTCGAGCTGTACTCGCTGGACGACGTCGGGCAGGGTTACGACATCGCGCTGGGCGAACCCGACCGCATCGCCACCACATTGGGGCGGCATCCGAACGATGCCGTGACATCGTTCTATCTGAAATCACCCGGTGGATTCATGATGGAATACGGCTGGGGCGGCAAGGAAGTCACGCCCGGCACCTGGCAGGCGTCGGAAGTGACCGTCGGTCCCAGCCTGTGGGGACACGACCGGGCCTGGCTGCCGGATGAGCAACGGGCGCAGGCCCGCGCCATGCGCCTGAAAGCCGCCGCGGACGGGCAGCGCGAACCCCTGCACGTGCTCGACGGCAATTATCACCGCATGGCGGGGGCGTGCCCGTGGTGGGATGCCGTGCGCAGCTAGTGTCCTGAGTCCTAAATCCGTCGCATCAGCGATTCGAAAACTGCACTGCGGTCGATTCGGCGTGACTTGCGAGGCTCTGTCGTCTTGGAGACGGAGAGCAGGCATGGCGGGACGCAGGCTGGAAGCGCTGAATGTAACGGATGCGGAGAGATCTGAGCTGATGGCGCTGGCCGCCCGGCCCAAGACCTCGCAGGCTCTTGCGGCTCGTGCCCGCATCGTTCTGGCCTGCGCCGAGGGTCTGGAAAACCAGGCGGTTGGTCAGCAGCTTGGGGCGCATCCACAAACCGTCGGCAAATGGCGCCGCCGGTTTCTGGCGCAGCGGGTCGAGGGTTTGCGCGACGAGCCGCGGCCCGGAGCGCCGCGCACGATCGAGGATAAACGGATCGAAGCGGTGATCACCCGCACGCTGGAGAGTAAGCCCGAGGCGGCGACCCACTGGAGTTCGCGTGGCATGGCGCGAGACACCGGCTTGTCGGTCAGCACGGTGCAGCGGATTTGGCGCGCCTTCGGGCTGAAGCCGCATCGGCAGGAGACATTCAAGCTCTCCACTGATCCCGACTTCGTGGCCAAGGTGCGCGATGTGGTGGGGTTGTATGTTTCCCCTCCCGAGCATGCCGTGGTGCTCTGCGTTGACGAAAAGTCGCAGATCCAGGCGCTGGACCGCAGCCAGACCGTGTTTCCGATGCGACCTGGTCAGCCTGAGCGGCGCAGTCACGATTACGTCCGGCACGGTACGCACCTCGCTGTTCGCGGCACTTGACGTCGCTACCGGAGCAATCATCGGCAAATGCTATCCGCGCCACCGCGCGACCGAGTTCCGTCAATTCCTGGACGAGATCGAGGCTGCGGTACCGACCGGGCTGGATGTGCATCTGGTCTGGGACAACTACGCGACGCACAAGACCGCGCTGATCCGCGACTGGCTGGCAAAGCGCCCGCGCTGGCATGTCCACCTGACCCCGACAAGCAGCTCCTGGCTGAACCAGGTCGAGCGCTTTTTCGCACTGCTGACCGACCGGAAGATCAGGCGCGGCGTGCATCGCAGCGTCGATGAGCTGGAAGCTGCGATCAACGCCTTTCTCGATCACCACAATGCCAACCCAAAGCCATTCCGGTGGGTCAAATCCGCCGACGACATCCTCGACGCCATAGAACGATTTTGCACCTACAACACTTCAACGACATGATGCGGTGGTCTTATGGTTCAGGACACTAGCGCGCCGTCGTCTCCGCCACGATACTCCCATCGAGCATAATCATACTGACACCGTCGCGAGCGATGCGGCATCGTCATGCCTGCCTGACATTTGCGAGGCCGAATCCCGCCCGCGGAACGCATGGCCAGCTTCGGCGTTGGGGCCGACAGCACCAACCAGTAAAGGCGTGAGTCATGCGGACATTGACTGCGGCAATTCTTGGGCTGGCGATGGCTTTGCCCCTGACGACACTTGCCGTCCCGGCGCGAGCGGATACCAACGACAACGGATTCCTGGGTCAGGCGCAGCGTTTTTTGAACCAGGGGAACGGCCAGTCGGATCAGGACGCCTATGAGCGCGGACGGCGGGATGAGGCACGCCGCCAGGCCGAACGCGACCGCGAGGATCGCCACGAGCATCGTCGGGCCGAGGCGTGGCGTGATCGCGATCACGATCGGCACCGTTCCGACGATTACGGCTATCGCGCGGATCGCAACGACGTTTACCCGCAACGGTAGAGGCGTCCGACCTCAGGTACCGACCGTGCCGCGTCGTAGCGGGCGAACGGGCCTCGTATCCAACCTCCCAAGTCGTCGTGGCTGGGCTTGACCCGACACGACGCGGGACCGTTCGGATGGCAACGAGGCCTCGATGCCCGATCATCCCAGGCGGACGGTCGGGTCAGGGCGGATCATGACTGACAGGGGTTGGGATACCCCCGAAGGCGACCATCCACGACTTGTTGCCGGGGTGCGGCCGTCGCTTCGTGTCATGCAAACGCCCGGCGGCGTAGATCGCCGCGCGCCCAACGCGACTTAGTCCTGGTGCTCGAACCGGGCGCGGTCGGCCGGCAGCAGCCGGACCGTGACCTGGGTGCCGGCGTCATTGTCCTGCCGGTCCACCACCTCACCATGCTGGTACAGCCAGGCCAGTCGCGCGCCATCCTGCGGCGCAATGGCGTAGTCCGCGGTCTCCATGCCGGCGGCAATACGGGCGTCGATGGCGGCCGCCAGCGCCGGCAGGCCTTCGCCGGTGATGGCGGACACCGCCACGACGCCCGGACGGGCCGCCAGTTCGGCGACGCCGCCCAGCAGATCGGCCTTGTTCAGCACCTCGATGCTGCGTGACGGCCAGGCCGGATCCAGCGTGCCATCGGCGACCATACTCTCCAGCACCGCATTCACGTCGGCCTTCTGCGCGGCCGTCTCCGGGTGGGCGGCGTCGCGGACATGCAGGATCACGTCAGCCTCCGCCACCTCCTCCAGCGTGGCGCGGAACGCCTCCACCAGTTCATGTGGCAGTTCGCTGATGAAGCCCACCGTGTCGGACAGGATGACGCGGCGGCCGGACGGCAGGCGCAACCCGCGCATGGTCGGGTCGAGCGTGGCGAACAACTGGTCGCGCGCCACCACCTCGGCGCCGGTCAGCGCGTTGAACAGGGTCGACTTGCCGGCGTTGGTGTAGCCGACCAGCGCCACCACCGGGAACGGCACCCGCCGCCTGGCGGAGCGATGCAGGCCGCGGGTGCGGCGCACCTGTTCCAGCTCCTTCTTCAGGCGCACGATGCGGTCGCCGATCAGCCGGCGGTCGGCCTCGATCTGGGTTTCGCCTGGGCCGCCCAGGAAGCCGAAGCCGCCGCGCTGGCGTTCGAGATGGGTCCAGGACCGCACCAGGCGGGAGCGCTGGTAGTCCAGATGGGCCAGTTCCACCTGCAGCGAGCCTTCGCGGGTGGCGGCGCGTTCGCCGAAGATGTCCAGGATCAGACCGGTGCGATCGATCACCTTGCACGACCAGGCGCGTTCGAGGTTGCGCTGCTGCACCGGTGACAGCGCGGCATCCACCACCACCACCGTCACGTCCTGCTGGCTAAGCTCCTGGCCTTGTTGGGCGACCTGGCCTTCGCCGAGCAGAGTGGCGGGGCGGCGGACGCGGAGCGGAAGGATGGCGGTGTGGACGACGACCAGGCCGATCGATGCGGTCAGGCCGACCGCCTCGGCCAGACGCGCATCGGCCGCACGCAAATCCACGCGCACGCCATCAGCCGGGGTGATGCGTGAATCGCCATTGCCGCCGTCACGTTCCCCGCGCGAACCGCTTGCTCGCGCCCAGGGCAAGATCACGGCGGCCCGTGTCGGGCCGTTGGTCATCCTGGTCCCGCTGTGGTGGCGCGCGTGATCCGGGCCGTCAGGCGCTGGTCGCCGCCGAGGTCAGCTCTCGCGCCGGGGCCGAGGTCTCGGCCTTGGTGGCATCGAACAGCTGGATCGGAGCGCCTGGCATGACGGTGCTGATAGCGTGCTTGTAGACGAGCTGGGTGTGCCCGTCGCGACGCAGCAGAACGGAAAAATTGTCAAACCAGGTGATAATCCCCTGCAGCTTGACACCGTTCACAAGGAACACCGTTACCGGGGTCTTGTTCTTTCGCACGTGGTTCAGGAACACGTCCTGCACGTTCTGCGACTTCTCGTTGGCCACGGCGACTATCCTTCTTCTTGCTCAATGTTATTTTGTAGTCCCGATGGGTCGTGGCACGCCCGCCGGCGGGTGAAGCAGTCTAGCAGCGCACCCCTGTCAAACAAGCTCACGAAGTCGTGCTGCCAAGTGGTGCGCGGAAGGGAAATGGATATCCGGTGCCGCATGCGCAACGCCACCATCATGCGCGGCGTCACCAATAAGTACGGCGGTGACGCCGGCGGCCCGGGCCGCCTGCATATCGAGCGCGGTGTCGCCCAGGTACCAGACCGCCGCCTCGGCCACGCGCTCGAGGCGAGCAAGCGCGAGATGGATGGGCGCGGGATCCGGCTTGTCGGCGGTGGCATCGCCGGCACCCACCACCGGACCGAAATACGCGGACCAGCCGAGGTGCCGCACTTCCGCTCGCAGATAATGCCCAGCTTTGTTGGATACCACGCCTTGAGGCCAGGGGGCGCCCGCCGCCAGCGCCTCGGTGGCGCCGGGCATTGGGCTGACGTGCTGCAGGTGCTGTTCGCTGAGCGCGCTATAGAAGACGTCGCGGGCGCGTTCCCACTGGTCGCCGAACATGAGCGGAAAACTGTCGCGCAAAGACACGCGCACGCGCTGCCTGGTGTCCTCGATAGACCATAAGGGGAGCGAAAATTCGCTGAATGTCGCGTTCAGCGCGGCCGTGATGCCGGCCCACCCATCCACCAGGGTGTTGTCCCAATCATACAGCAACACGGCGGGGCGGGCTGAACCTGTCATCGCGCGGGCAGCATATGCCGGATTATGTTGCACTGCACAAGATTTCTCCTGCGAGACCGGCTCGCTTGCCGCAAACCCCGATCCGGGCGCCTTTAAGCTCCAGTCCGCGGCCAGCCGAGCGCAGGCGATCTGTGGTGTGGACGCGCATTTCCGGCAATCATGGAGCGCGCGGTCGTATCGGAAGTCAAACACGAGACGCGATAGGCTCAAGGATTGGGGGCTCAAGCATTGGCGGCTCGAGGCGTGGCGGGCCGGGTATCGGCCGTCCTGGAATTGGTCGGAGCAGGCGTGCTTGCAGCGAGGAGGCGGCGAGGAGAGAGGCATGGACCCGGGTGACCCCGGCGGCGGCGAGCGATTCGACATCGCCTACCTGATCCTGAGCGGTACGACCACCGCGGCGCGCTGCCCGGAGCTGGCGCGCGGCCTGCCGGGCTGCGGTTTCGCCACCATCATCGTGATCCCTACCCCCAACGCTGCGCGGGTGATCGCACCGCGCGACCTGGCCGATGTGGCAGACGTCCAGCTGGTCGAATCCTATTTCGACCTGGCCATTCGGCCGCGGCCGCCGCGCGGGGTGGTGTTGTTCGCACCTTGCAGTTTCAACTCGCTCAACAAGCTGGCCCATGGCATCGCTGACAGTCTCGCGCTGTCGGTGGCGGCCGAGGCGATCGGGCGGGGCACGCCGGTCATTGTGGCGCCGTCACTGAACCAGCCGCTGCTGGATCATCCGATCGCCCGGACCTCGATGACCGCACTCGCCGGCTGGGGGGTAACGATCGTGCCGCCGGTCGATACCGGCGAGGGGCCGCGCCTGGCGCCGTCCGCCCAGCTGTTCGATGCGGTGCGTCGGCATGGCCGCGGTTGATGGCGTGGAGCGAGCATGAGCAGGCCGTGGCGCCGCTGCCTCACCTTGGCGTTCTTGCCTCGGCGTGGACGAACTTTAAGCGCCGCATGCTGTCCAATCCGGGCGCGCTGCGCTAATGCCGCTCGATATGGCGAACGATAACGGCAAGGCAGCGGCGCGCGCCTGGCTGCGTCAGGAGCAGCGGGCCGGCGGGAAGGCCGCACGTCCCATGCTGGCCTTGGGGCTGCTGGGTACGGCAATGGCTATCGGGCAGGCATTCTGCGTGGCGCTGGTGCTGGCGAGCGAGCTCACGGGGACCGCCGCCACCGGCATCCGCTTGGCCCTCGCCGGCTTCGTCTTGTTCGCGCTGCTGCGTGCCCTGCTGGGTTATCTGTCGGAACGCGCCGCCTTCAGCGCCGGCGCCGCCGGCCGCCGTCGCCTGCGCAGTGACGCGCTGACCCGCCTGCTGCATGCCGGTCCCGCCTTGCTGCGAACCCAGCATTCCGGCGACCTGGCCGCCATCGTGGTCGATCGGGTGGAAGCAGTGGACGGACTGTTCTCGCGCTGGGTGCCCGCTGCGAATCTGGCCGTGGCCGGCCCCGCTCTGGTGACATTGGCAGTGCTTTGGGCCGACCCGCTGGCCGCCCTCGTGCTGTTCCTGTGCGGCCTGCTGGTGCCGATCGCGATGGCGGCAGCCGGTATCGGCGCGGCCGCGGCCTCGCGCAGCCAATTCCTGGCATTGTCGCGCCTGCAGGCCCGTTTCCTCGACCGGGTGCGCGGCATCGCCACCATCGTGATGCACGGGCGCGCCGACGATGAGGCGCGTGCCCTGGCGGTGGCAGCGGATGAGTTGCGGATCCGCACCATGCGCGTGCTGCGCGTGGCGTTCCTGTCCTCCGCTGCGCTGGATCTGGCCGCCGCCCTGGCACTGGTGGTGTTGGCCATCCGCTACGGGCTGGCCCTGCTGGCCGGGCGACTCGGCAGCCCGGCCATGGCGTTGTTCGTGCTGTTGCTGGTGCCGGAGTTCTTCGCGCCGCTGCGTGGCTTCGCCGCCGCCTACCAGGACCGGCTGCACGCCAGCGGCGCGGCCGAGGCGCTGATCGGCCTGCCCCCGCTGCCGGAACCCGCCCCGCCGCGGGAAGTGCGCACCGTCGCCGCGCGCGGCGTCACCGTCGGCTTCGACAACGTCGGCCTCACCTGGGACCAGGCCCGCGGGCCAGCGCTGGACGGGCTGAGCTTTCGTGCCCCTGCCGGCGAGACACTGGTGCTGGCCGGGCCATCCGGTGCGGGGAAATCCTCCGTCATCGAGATTCTACTGGGGTTCGTCCGTCCCGACTCCGGGCGCGTGACGATCAACGGCGCCGATATCTCCGACCTGGTGCCGCAGGCCCTGGCGCGGCTGACCGCCTGGATCGGCCAGCGTCCCGTGCTGTTCGCCGGCTCGATCCGCGACAACATCCGCTTCGCCCGGCCCGAGGCAACCGATGCCGAGATCGAGGAAGCTGCCCGAAGCGCGCGGGTGGCCGAATTTGCCGCGGGCCTGCCCGAAGGCCTGGACACCAGGGTGGGCGAGGGCGGCTACGGCCTGTCCGGCGGCCAGGCGCAGCGCGTCGCCATCGCGCGTGCGTTTCTGAAGAATGCACCGCTGTTGTTGCTGGACGAACCGACCTCTCACCTCGATCCGGCCACCGAGGCCGAGGTGCTCGATAGCCTGCGCCGTCTCGCGCTCGGCCGGACGGTGATCCTGGCCAGTCATTCCGCCGCCGCCCATGCCTTTGGCGGACGCCGCCTGGACCTGCGCGACGGACGGGCCGTACCGGCCCGCGGTGCAGCGTGATGGCGCGGCGGAGCCGTCGTCCATGACCGATCTCCTGCGCATCCTGGGCCTGTGGCGCGGCCGCATTGCGTGGCTGCTGTTCGGCCTGGTGGTCTCGCTGCTCGCGCTCGCCGCCGGCGTCGGACTGATGGCGGTGTCCGGCGCCACGATCGGCGCGGCCGTCGCCGCCGGCATCCTGGTGGCTCCCGCCGCGCTGCGCGGCCTCGGCATCGCCCGGGTGCTGCTGCGCTATTTCGAGCGCCTCGTGACCCATGCGGCGACGTTCCGGGCGCTGGCCGATCTGCGCGTCTGGTTCTTCCGCCAGCTGACCCGTACCGGCGCCGGCGGGCTGGGCTTCCGGCAGGCCGGTGACGTGCTGGCGCGTCTGGTCGGCGATGTAGAGGCACTGGACGGGCTGTATCTGCGCATTGTCGTGCCGGTCGCCGGCGCCTTGCTGCTGCTGCCGGTGCTGGTCTTGGTGATCGGCCTGCAGGTGCCCGCACTCGGCCTCGCCATCGGCGTACTGTTCGCCATCGCGGCGTTCGTCCTGCCGCTGCTCGCCGCACGTATGACCAGCGGCGCAGGCGGGCGCCTGGCGGACGCGGCCGGCGGCATGCGGATCGCCGCGCTCGACGCACTGACCGGCCTGCGCGAGGTACGTGCCTTCGGTGCGGAAGGCCGTATGCTGGCCAATGTGCAAAGCCGCGAGGCCGCCCTGCTGACCGCGCAGCACGACCTGGCGCGGCGCACCGCGCTGGCCGGCGCCGCCGCCTTCCTGTGCGGCCAGGCGGCCATCTTCGCGGTGCTGCTGACCGCCGGGGCGAATCCCGCGGGTGCGGTCGCGGCCGCCTTCCTGGTGGTGGCGGCGTTCGAGGCCGTGGGCGGCCTGCCGCGGGCCGGAGCCCTGGCCGGCCATGCCGCCGCCGCTGCCCGTCGCGTACTGGCCGTGGCCGACACGGCTCCTCCGATTGCCGAACCGGTTCACCCGGCCGCGTTGCCCGGCAGCTTTGCGTTGCGGGTGGAAGCCGTGCAATTCCGCTGGCAGCCGGACCGGGCCACGGTATTCGACGGATTGTCATTGGAGATCCCCCAAGGCGCCCGCGTCGCCCTGCTCGGCCCGTCCGGCGCCGGAAAATCCACCCTTGCCGCCTTGCTGCTGAAGGTGGTCGGTCCCCAATCCGGCCGCATCCTGCTGGGCGGCACCGACATCGCCGAACTGGATGCCGCCGCCGTGCGAACGCAGATCGCCTGGCTGAGCCAGAGCACGCATCTGTTCGACGACACCATCTGTGCCAACCTGCAACTGGCCCGGCCCGAGGCAACCGATGCAGCGCTCTGGGCCGCATTGGACGCCGCCCATGTCGGCGACGTGGTGCGTGCCTTGCCGGACGGGTTGGACAGTTGGGTGGGGGAGGGCGGTGCTCTCTTTTCCGGCGGCCAGGGCCGTCGCCTGGCGCTTGCGCGCGCTTTGCTGTCGCCGGCGCCGATCCTGATCCTGGACGAACCCTGCGCCGGCCTGGATGCCGAAACCGAACGCGAGTTCTTCGCCACGCTGAACGAGGTGGCGGAGGGCCGCAGCGTGATCCTGATTGCGCACCGGCTGACCGGCGTGGAGCGGCTGGACCGGATCTGGCGCCTGTCGGGCGGCAAGGCCGTCGCTGCCGCGGCCTGAGCGCGGCCGGACGTCGCGGGGGCAGCGCGCGCTGCCCCCGCGACGTCCTACTCCGCCGCCTCCGCCCGCAATGTGCCCAGCGAGGCCAGCGCCTGTGCCAGGTCGTCCTGCAGGTCGGCGGCATCCTCCAGCCCCACGGACAGTCGGATCACCCCGTCGGTAATGCCCAATCTGGACCGCTCCTCCGCGCCGATGCGCATATGAGTGGTGGTCGCGGGATGAGTCGCGAGCGACTTCGAATCGCCGAGGTTGTTCGAGACCGCGACCAGGCGGAACGCGTTCATCACCTGGAATGCCGCGTCCTTGCCGCCGGCGACCTCGAAGGTGACCACCGTGCCGCCGCCCTGCATCTGCGCCATGGCCAGCGCGCGTTGCGGATGGTCCGCGCGGGTGGGGTACCAGACGCGGGAAACCGCCGGCTGTTCGGCCAGGAAATCCGCCAGCCGCACCGCCGCGCGGCAGCTCGCCTCGACGCGCAGGGGCAGCGTCTCCAGGCCCTTCAGCAGCAGCCAGGCGTTGAACGCCGACAGCGCCGGGCCGGTGTTGCGGATGAACGGCTGCAGCGTGTCGTTGATCCACTTGGCGTTGGACAGGATCGCGCCACCCAGCACGCGGCCCTGGCCGTCGATATGCTTGGTGCAGGAATAGACCACGACATCGGCGCCCAACTGCAGTGGCTGTTGCAGCAGCGGGGTGGCGAACACGTTGTCCACCACCACGATCGCCCCGGCCGCGTGTGCCAGATCCGCCACCGCGCGCAGGTCGACGATCTCCAGCATCGGGTTGGACGGCGTCTCCAGCAGCACCAGCTGGGCCGGCTTCGCCAGCGCCGCGCGCCACTGGTCCAGGTCGGAGCCGTCGACGAACTCGCTGACAATGCCGAATTTCGGCAGCAGAGTGGAGACGATCCAGTGGCAGGAGCCGAACAGCGCGCGGGACGCGACGACACGGTCGCCGGCCTTCAGATGCGACAGCAGCGCGGCGTTCACCGCGGCCATGCCGGTGGCAGTGGTGCGGCAGGCCTCGGCACCTTCGATCAGGCAGAGCCGCTCTTCCAGCATGCTGATGGTCGGGTTGGCGAAGCGCGAATACTGGTAGTGCTCGACGGTGCCGGCGAAGGTCGCCTCAGCCTGTTCGGCGCTGTCGTAGACATAGCCGGAGGTGAGGAACAGCGCTTCGGCGGTCTCGCCGTGCTGGCTGCGCTGGACGCCGCCATGGACCAGGCGGGTCGCGGGGCGGTAGGTGGCGGCGCGGTCGCCGGAGGGGGTGGTGGTCATGTGTCTGGGCCTTTGCAACGTGTTGGCCCGACCGGTGGAGCAGTCGCGGCCCGGCGATGGGGCGTGCGACTGGCCTCTTTAGCGCGATTGTTTTACCTCGCCGCAATCCGGCCGGACAAATCACGAGGACCGGCGAACCGGCGGGTCGCAAGGTAGGGCCGAGTGGATTGCGCCGTCAACCCGGCTCCCTTATACGTTTCGGCCGCCCGGCGCGGGTGTAGTTCAATGGTAGAACGGCAGCTTCCCAAGCTGCATACGAGGGTTCGATTCCCTTCACCCGCTCCAGTTTTGTCCCGGTCGGAACGAACGCTGCCATACCTCCGCGACGGCCACGCCGAGCCGATCGGGTTGACGATGAGCTTCGATCTGTTCTGCTGGATTTCGGCTCGGTGGCTTTTGTTACATCGGCGGCGCGACGCCATTCTTGCTGACCGTGACCCGGCCGGTCGACAACTGACCCGCGGCGTTCTTCGTCGCTGACAGCAGCACCCGTTCCCCCGGCTTCAGGTCCGCGCGCTCGGCCGGAGCGAAGGTCACCACCGGCGCATCCGGCGGCACATGGATGGCGATGGACTGGCCCTTGTAGAGCACGGTGAATTCCCGTCCGGCGACGGCCTGCGCGGTTGCGGTGACGGTGCCGTTGGTCATCATGCTGCCGGGCTCCAGATCCCAGGCGTAATGGCCTTCCCCGGCACCGCGCATGGCGTCGGGAAACACCAGCACCTCGATCGCTTCCGGCTTGCCGTCCGCACCGGTACGGGTGGCGATACCGACGTAGCTGTTGGTATCGATCGCACCGAGCTCGATCTTGCGTACGGTGGCTACGGTGAGTTTGTCGGAGAGTGCGACCTGCACCTTCGGACCTTCGCGCGTGGCCACGGTCAGGCTGTGGTCATCGACCGCGGCGATGGTGCCGCGAATCCGTGTCGGCGATGCCGGTTGCGCGGCAACTGCAGTTGCGATCAGGCAGCCTAGCAAGACCGCCAGCAAACCCCGTGCACGCATGGGCGCCTCTCCCCTTCACTTGATCATTATCAGCAAGGATGGGGACGATCCGGTGATTGGGAAGAGGCGGACGCGTTCAGCCGAAGTCAGGAGCCATGAAACCCACCGTGCCCGTGCCCGTGGCCGTGTTGTTCGTGATGGTCGTCGTGCCCACCGCCACCACCGTGACCGTCGCCACCAATGCCGCCGCTGGCAGCGAAATTGGCGGCGCTCAGTGAGGTGACCCCGCCGAAGGTGATCTGCGTGCTGTCGGACAGCGTGATCGTGACCGACCCACCTGAGACCGTCTGGGTCTTCAGTGCATTCGCGATGGCGTGCCGCCCATAGCCTTGCAGACCGATCTTGTCATCGCTGTTGAAGTCCTGGATCAAGTCGGTCCCGCCGGCCTGGCCATTGATGAACAGGAACTGGTCAGCGCCGAACCCGCCGGTCATGGTCGCGGCCCCGCTGCCGGCGATCATGGTGTCGTTGCCCAGGCCGCCCAGCAGTTGGTTGTTGCCGCTGCCGGCGTGGAACGTGTTGTCGCCGGCGCCGAAGCCTCCGAACAGTGTCTCGTTGCCGCCGCCGGCCAACAGCGTCTGGTCATGCATCCCGGCAGCGAACAGTGTGTCGCCATTGCCGCCGCCGTACAGCGTCGCCGCACCGTTGCCCGCCATCAGCAGGTTGTTGCCGTCGCTGCCGCCTTTCAGCAGCTCGGGTCCACCACCGCCGAGCACGGTGACGCTGCCGGTGGTGCCGAGCACCGTGGCACCACCCTCGCCACCGACGAAGGTGAGCGACCCGGATCCGCCGTAGATGAGATCGCTATGGGCCTTGATGGCGCTGATTGTGGCGGCGCCGCTGCCGGCCAGCACGGTGTCATCACCCGTCGATTGCACGACGTCGTGGCCGCCGCCCAGAATGATGGTGTTGGCGCCACGGCCGGCGCTGATCGTGTTGTTGCCGCCGCCGAACGCCAGCACGCTGTCGTCGCCATTGCCGGTGTAGATGGCCCAGTTCCCGTTATCCCCGGTCGGGATGAAGATACGGCTGTCACCACCACCGGCGGCGACGGTGCCCGATCCGCCGGTGGCGAGGAAATTGAGGCCCTTCTTGCCGGCCAGCACGGCCTCGTTATCATCGCCCGAACCGAGCACCACCGCGTCGCGGGTGTTGACCACCACGGCGTCGTAGCCGGTTGGCAGCACGGTCAACCCCGGATGTGTCTGGATGTATTCGCCGGTCTTGCCGGGTGGCAGAGGCGGCGGCGGCCCCATGCTGTCCGAAGCCGGCAGGATCGAACCTGCTTTCACCCCGGCGGTGATGGCATTGGCGAGGGTCTGCGCCAGGATGGCGTTGGCGGCGGAATCGAACTGAAGGGTAACGGTGGTGCCGTGCGCCCCTGCGACGGTGACCGTGGGCATGCCAGGCTCTCCCCGATGGCTTGGCAGTAGCCTGCGGGGTCGAACTCAATCGGTCGGGAATATTTCGTGAATTGCCGGCAATAGCTTGGTAGTTTTAGCGCATAAATTCGCAATTCGACCTAATAATACGATATCCGCACGTTGATGTAATATTCCACTACGCCGCCGTCATTGCGACGGGAGATCAGGCAAGGCGAAATCACACCCAGCTGCCTGGATCACAATTGACTCACGGGCCAGTTACGCCCGCCCGCTATTATCTGCAAGTCCAAATAATGCCGTTAGAAGCCAAACATATGGTCGAGTGAAAACCCGCCTGTATCGTTCATTAGGCCGTGATAGCCGAACAGTCTACAGGTTGTATCGCGTACCAATACGAATCCATTGCGGCCGGCCCGCCCAAGCAACCCGTCGCCGAACACCTCATGCGGCCAGACCAATGCGGACCCAGAACAGGCGATCGCGAGCGGTTCTTCGGCCAACAGGCGGCCATCGCCGTCATGCAGGATCAGCGTGGTGGTGGAGCGCGGATGCCAGGCCGCCGAGGCCGGATAGATCAGCGCGGCAAAGCTGCGCCGCTGCGCATCACCCAATTTGAGGAACAACCGCGTAGTCAGACCGGGTGGCGGGCCGGAATAGGATTGCGGTTCATCCTTATAGGTCATCAGCGTGTTGAAGATATGGGCGCCGAAGCTGGATTCCGCGGCGTGACCGGACTCGCGCTCCTCATAGCGGAACAGCGCGTGCAGCCAGCCATCCGCGCTGCCGCCGTCACGAAAATCATAGACCAGTTCGGCATGGCCTTGGGCGACGTCGATGTCGTCGAAATCCACGGCCAGCTTATGGTCGCGCGGCAGGCAGCCGAGGAAGCGTTGCGTAACCAGGCGGCCTTCGGTGTCGAACACGTCCAGCCGCAATGGCAGGTTTTCCTGGGTCTCCGCCATCGGCGTCGGCAGCACGATGCTGCGGAACCGGGTGCGCGGCAGTATCGGGAACGGCAGCAGGTAACCGCGGCCGAGCTGCGGCGGCAGCGCCGGAATACCGGGGTCGGGGCGCAGGTCGGCGCGCTCCACATTGACATGCGCGATGCGCACGCGGTCGGCGCGGGTCACCTCGTAGCGCGGCCGCACCATGTGGCGGCCGGCGCGCAGCTCGATCTGCGCCGGCCAGCGCAGCGCCGGCAGCAGGGTCGCCACATCCAGCGCCACACTGGCGAAGGGACCGATTTCCTGGTCCAGCTTCACCGGATCGTTAGCGCCCATGCGGTCGAGCGCGATGGTGCCGGCCGGCACCGCTACCGCGTGGCTGTTCTGCAGCCATAGTACGACCTGCTCGTCGTGGCGCGGCGCGGGCAGCCCGGCATAACGGTCGGACGGCCAGGCATTGGCGTCATGGGTGCAGGACAGGCTGGCGCCGTTTGTCACGGAATAGGTATCCACCGCGTATTTCACCACATCGTGGCCGGCCGCGCCGACCGCATGGATGAACAGTTGGCCGGTGAATGGTTTCAGGCGAAAGCGTCGGCGGACCGTGTTGCTGTCGATGGAAAATCCGGTCGGGCCCTCCGGCACGATCTGCTCCCAACTGGCCAGCACGCTGCCATCACCGTCGAACAACCGCAGCCAAAGCCGGATGGCGCGAGCACCGTAGCCGGACCAGTAATTGGCGGAGACCAGCCGCGTGGACAGGCCGTCGGCGTCGCGGAAGAAGGCGAAATTGGTCGCGAAGTTGAGCCGGTCGAGATAGCGGGCCGGATTGGTGAGCCGCGCGGCGGGCAGCCTGGCTTCGTCCAGCGTTCGAAGCGTGGCACCTGGCGGTAGCAAAGGCCGGACACGAGCGGCGAGCCGGGTGGCATCGAAGGCAGCGATCAGCACGGTGGCCGCGCCGCTGGAGGGCAGCTCGGTCAGCGGCTGTGCGACCAGTCCGACACGGCGCTGGCCGACCGCGCTCACGTCATGCACGTAGAGTGCGGCCAGCCCCGGCATTGCGGGATACAACGCCAGCAGCGGGTCGGCGATGCCGTCGGGATCGTACAGCGCGACCGGTCCAGTGAGATCGGCATAGAGCTGGGCGATGGCCTCGGCGGCAAGCGGATGGGTCAGCGCCTTGTAGATGACGTTGCCGCCGGCGCGCTGGTCAAAGGTCTGAATTTGCAGCATCGGGTTCCTGTGACGACGACTTCCTGTGGCGACCAACGATCAGTGTGGGTGGTGGGATGCCAACGCCGCGCGCTCACCGTCACGGCGTGTGACCGTCATGCCGCATCTCCTGTTATCCCGCATCGCCACCGTCGCGTCGCGTCTCTACCGTCGTGCCGGGCAGCGGCCCGGCATGCACGGCATTGTTGCGTGCAATGAGGCAAGGCGTAGCAGGCCGGCCTTCGCCGACGCACGACGGGGTGGGCAGTGCCTTCGCTTGTTCTGACGATGACGGGGCAGCTTTGCCGACCATGACGCGGTCGGCGGGGCATTCCCTTGTTCTGGTTTCGGCGGGCGGTACCCTCGCTTGTTCTGACGAGGTGGGCGCGGCCATTCGCAGGCCCTGACGAGGTAGGCTTGGCCTTCGTCCTCCTGACGAAGTCGGTGAGGCTTGTTTCGGCCCAGGCGCAATGCGGCCGGGTTTCCTGCGCATGCCGGCCCCATCACCAACCCACTCATACCAGCGCCGCGATCCATTCAGACGCCCAACCTGCGGCGAAGTTCCGCCGCGGCCAGCGGCGTGTCGTCCAGCGGCGCCACGGCCCAATGCTCGAACCGGCCGGCGAAGCGGCGCACGCGCCGGTCTGCCAGCAGTCCCTGATTGAATCGGCCGATGCGACGGGATCGGCCGGGTAGTTCCGCCACCAGGACCGGCGCCGTGGTCGCCACCGCCTCCGAGATCATCGACACGCTGTCCATGGTGACCACGATCACATCCGCCAGTGCCAGCATGCCAAAATAGGGATTGTCGCCGGTGCCGTCCCAGACCCAGCCGCCGACCGGCGCGAGAGCTTCGGTTAAACGGCGGATCACGGCGGGATCCGTGCGGCGCGACGGTGTCACGACCACGCCGACGCCATCGCGTGTTGCCATGGCTGCCAGCTCCGCCGAGAGCCGGCCGCCGATTTCCGCGTCCAGACGGAACCGTCCGTTGTTGCCGCCGACCAGCACGGAAACCAAGGGACGGCGGAACGCGGCGAAGCGGTCCCGCCAGATTTCCGCAGCCTCGGCCAGACGTGCCGGCGTAACCCGGTGCAGCGCCGTGCGGGTGACCACCACATTCGGCCCGGTCAGCTCGTCGTGCCGGTTCACCACAACCAGATCGAACCGATCGGGGTCCATGCGCGGATGCTGCACTTGCACCACCGCGCGGGCTGCCCGGCGCAGCGCCGCACCCACCGCGGCGCCCATCCCACCGCAGCCGATCACCAAGCCGGGCAACGGCGCACGCACCGCGTTGGGGACGGCGGCGAGCGGATGCGGCCACAGACGCGCCGCGACATACTTCCAGGGTGCGCGGGGCTGCAGCACGCGGAGCTCGGGATCCAGCCCCGCTGCTTCGGCCAGGCCGATCGCCTGGGATTGCAGGCCGGGCAGGGCCTCGCTGAGAATCCAGGATCGGGGTTGCACCATGACGCGGCTTTTCGGCGCGCCGTCGCCGGCCGTCAATCCGGTCGCGCCTGATCCGGACGCGCCCTATCCTGCGGCGAACCGGTTTGGGGAGCAGTCATGGAACGTGATCTTATCGGCTACGGCGCCAGCCCGCCCGACCCGCAGTGGCCGGGCGGCGCGCGGCTGGCGGTGAATTTCGTGGTGAATTTCGAGGAAGGGTCCGAGCCCTCGATCGGCGACGGCGATGCTGCCTCGGAATGGGGGCTGACCGAATACGGCGCCAGCAATCCGGGTGTGCAAGGCCGCGATCTCGGAGCCGAGGGCATGTTCGCCTATGGCAGCCGGGTCGGCTTCTGGCGGATCATGCGGCTGTTTGCCGAACGCAACCTGCCGCTCACGGTGTTCGGCTGCGCCCTGGCACTGGAACGTCATCCTCCGGCCGCGGCGGCGATCAACGCGGCCGGCCACGATGTGTGCTGCCACGGCTGGCGCTGGGAGAAGCATTACGAGCTGACCGAGGCGGTGGAGCGGGACCGAATCGCCCGCGCCGTTGTCTCATTGCGCCAGACCATGGGGGAGCGCCCGTTTGGCTGGTACTGCCGCAGCGCGCCCAGTGTGAACACCAGGCGATTGCTGGTGGAGGAGGGTGGGTTTCTCTATGATTCAGATGCGTATGACGATGAGCTGCCATACTGGGTGACGGTTGGCAGCAAGCCGCATCTGGTGGTGCCCTATACGCTGTCGACCAACGACTCCAAATTCGGCCGTGGCACCTTCGCCACCGGTGGCGACTTTTTCACCTATTGCCGCGACGCGTTCGACTTTCTGTATCGCGAGGGCCGCACCCAGCCGCGCATGTTGTCGATCGGCCTGCATATGCGGCTGATCGGCCACCCGGCGCGCGCCGCTGGGCTGGAACGCTTGCTCGACCATGTCTCCCGCTTCGCCGATGTCTGGGTCACGCGGCGGCTTGATATTGCTCGGCACTGGGCAGCCACGCATCCACCGCGGATTGATGCGACGCGGGGAGGCTGATATCGAGAGCTATGCCGCAGTGCAGCATAACATGATGAGCGGCGAATCCGCAGGACGTTGGCGACTTTACCGTCGGCTGGCGGCTGCTTGGCTGCACGACAGGCGGCAGTTCCGGGAACAGCGGCTCGCGCGCGTCTGCCCGATCTGCGGCTACCACGGCGTGTTCATCGCCGTCGGCCATCCGCCGCGCTGGGACGCGCGCTGCCCCAGCTGCGGGTCCCGTGAGCGGCACCGGCTGGTGCATCTGTGGATTACCGAGGACGGCGGCGACCGGCTCGCCGGCAAACGCATCCTGCATTTCGCCCCGGAAAAGGCGGTAATGTGCCGGCTGCGGACCAATCCGCTGTATGAAACCGCCGACCTGCTGCAAACCGGCGTGACTCACCGGGTCGATATTGCGCGAGTCGCCTTGCCGGATGCTGGCTACGACCTGGTGATGGCGAACCATGTGCTGGAGCACGTTCCCGACGATCGAGCGGCAATGCGGGAGCTGTTCCGGCTGTTGAAGCCGGGCGGGATCGCGCTGTTGACCGTGCCGATCAACCCGACGCGGCAGGAGACCTACGAGAATCCGGCGATCACCGACCCGGCGGCGCGGCACGCCCATTTCAGTGCCGCGGACCATGTCCGCCAGTACGGGCTGGATTTCTCGGACCGGCTGACCTCAGTGGGCTTCTCGGTGGAGGTGTTCCGCGTTTCACCGGAGCAGGAGGTGCGCCACGGCCTGCTGCGCGACGAGTGGCTGTACGTAGCGTGGAAACCCGGCTGATGGTGGGCCAGGATGCACCCGTCGGAACGCCCTGCCGCGCTGCCTCCCTCGATAGGAACGAAGGCCGGGATGGATCAGAGGGCACTCCCTCCCCCCATGCAGGTGAGCGCCGGGATGGGACGGAAGGCTCGCCCTCGCCCCCTCCGGGACAGGGTCCGGGTGGAGGGGTGCAGACTGCCCCACCGCTACCCGGGGCATCGTCCCCCAGATCCAACCTTCCCTCGCAAGAGGCCAGGGAGCGTTCGGGCGCCGCGTCATCCTCCTCCACGTCCCGCGTCCTGGTGGTGAAGCTGGGGGCGTTGGGCAACGTCGTGCTGTCGCTGTCCGCCTTCGCCGCCATCCGACGCCACCATGCCAAGGCCCGGATCACCCTGTTGACCACAGCCCCCTACGCCTCCTGGATGGCCGCCTCGCCCTATTTCGATGCGGTGTGGGTGGATGAGCGGCCGGCCTGGTGGGACCTGCTGGCCGTGCTCCGCCTACGCCGCAGGCTGGCCAGCGGCGGATTTCAACGCGTCTACGACCTGCAGACCTCCGGCCGCTCCTCGCGCTATTTCGCACTGTTCCCGCGTCGCATCCGGCCGGAATGGTCCGGCATCGCGCCCGGCTGCTCGCATCCGGATCGTGACCCGAACCGCGACCACACCCACGACGTGGATCGCCAGCAGGGTCAGCTGCAGCAGGCGGGCATCGCCGACTTCCCGCCTGCGGACCTGTCCTGGAGCCAGGCGGATCTGACCCGCTTCGCGCTACCGCCGCGAATTGCCCTGCTCGCCCCCGGCAGCTCGCGGCACCGGCCGCAGAAGCGGTGGCCGGTGGCGTATTTTCGCAGCCTCGCGATTTCGCTGGTCGCGCGTGGGCTAACCCCGGTGGTGCTGGGCACGGCCGACGAACGGCCCCTCGGCGAGGCCATCTGCCAGGGTGTTGCGGCAATCGACCTGACCGGCCGCACGGAGCTTGGCGACCTCGCCTCCCTGGCGCGGGCGGCAGAGCTGGCGGTCGGCAACGACACCGGGCCGATGCACCTGGTCGCGACCGCGGGATGCCCGTCACTGGTGCTGTTCTCGCACGACTCGGACCCCGCCCGTTGCGCGCCGCGCGGAGCGTCCGTGCGCGTGCTGCGGCGCCCGGACCTGGCGACGCTGACGCCGGAGGCCGTGCTCGCCGCGCTGCCGGGCCCGGCCGGGATGACGGCGTGAATGGCCGATCTGCCTGCGCTGCCCAAAATGAACCCGATCATGCCGGCGCCCGACGGCGTTCCCCTGCCGCAACGCTACTGGGCCATCCTGACCATCGCGCTCGGCCTCACCCTCGCGGTGCTCGACGGCGCCATCGCCAATGTCGCCCTGCCGACCATCGCGCGCGACGTGAACGCCTCACCCTCGGCGTCGATCTGGGTGGTCAACGCCTACCAGCTCGCGGTGACCATCTCGCTGTTACCACTCGCCTCGCTGGGGGAGATCTACGGCTATCGCCGCGTCTACCAGTACGGGCTGGGCGTGTTCACCGTAGCCTCCCTGTTCTGCGCGCTGTCCGACTCGCTGCTGACGCTGACCCTGGCACGTATCGTCCAGGGCTTCGGGGCCGCGGGCATCATGAGCGTCAACGGCGCACTGGTCCGCTTCATCTACCCGCGCCGCTGGCTCGGGCGCGGCGTCGGGCTGAACGCAACCGTTGGCTCGGTCGCCTCTGCGCTGGGTCCCACCGTCGCGGCCGGGATCCTGGCCGTCGCGAACTGGCCCTGGCTGTTCGCGGTGAACCTGCCGCTGGGCCTGATCGCGATTCCGATCGCCATGCGGGCCCTGCCTGACACGCCGCGCTCCGGCGGCCGGTTCGACGCGATCAGCGCGGCCCTGAGCGCGCTTACCTTCGGCATGCTGATCACCGCCATTGCCGGCCTCGGCCATGGCGAGGGCTGGGTCGGTGTCGGCGGTGAGCTGGTACTGGCATGCGGCATCGGGCTTGCCCTGGTGGTGCGCCAGCTTTCGCGCACCGCGCCCCTGCTGCCGGTCGACTTGCTGCGCATCCCGCTGTTCGCGCTGTCTGTGGCGACGTCGGTCTGCTCCTTCGTGGCACAGGCCATGGCGCTGGTGTCGTTGCCCTTCCTGTTCGAGAACACGTTGGGCCTCAACGAAGTCCATACCGGTCTGTTGATGACGCCCTGGCCGCTGACCGTGGCGGTCATCGCGCCCTTTACCGGGCGGCTGGCGGACCGTTATCCGGTCGGCATCCTCAGCGGGGCAGGCCTCGGCATGATGGCCGCGGGGCTGATCGCGCTCAGCCTGTTGCCGGCGCATCCCGCAACCTGGGACATCGTCTGGCGCATGACGCTGTGCGGGCTTGGCTTCGGCTTCTTCAACACGCCGAACAACCGGGCGATCCTGACCTCGGCGCCGGCCAGCCGGACCGGCGGAGCGAGCGGCATGCAGGCGACCTCCCGTCTGCTCGGACAGACCCTTGGCGCGGCCCTGGTGGCCCTGGTGTTCGGGCTGTTTCCGATGAATGGCACCACCACGACGCTGCTGTTTGCCGGCTGTGTGGCGGCCGCCGCGGCCGGGGTCAGCCTGATGCGCATGGCGGGCGGGGTGCGCCGGGACGCGCGGTAACCGCACGCGGGCCAACCGCACGAACGCCGCCGCACCGAAACCCCCTCGGTCCCTGCCGCTGCCCTTGTCTCACTCGATCGTCGTCTCTGTCCGCTGCCGGTCGGAAGTCCGAAACACGGCTGGCTCGTCTTCATCCACCGGTCGGCCCGGCGCAACCCAATGCGGGTCGCCCGCGCGGTCGTCTGCACCGCCGTCCTGCCCGCGCGGCTGTTCGGCCTGGCTGGCCAGGGTGCGGCGTTGCTCGTCGGACTCGGCGCCGGCGCCGAACATCGGGGTGCAGGCTGGTGGGACGCTGGCGGGGAAGATCTCCTGGAGCGCTTCCTCGATACAGCGGCTCGAACTGACGTCGGGTCTGTCCATCAGACCCTCCAGAATGGTGCTGGCCAAGATGGAGTCGGCCAAGATGGTGCCGGCCAGGATGGTGCCGGTTGAATGCTCGGCAGGCCGTTTTGGTGCGATCGGCGATGCCCGCCAGTGCGCAATTCATCGCGTCCGGTCGCTCACCCTCCAGTTCGCCGCCGTGGAGCAGCTGGACATCGCCCCAGTCCCCCCCCAGGTTTCTTGGACCCTGCGCGGAATTGACGGTGTTCGGACCGCACGCGCCGCTTCCCCGGACGTTGCAGCCGGATGCGCACCGACTGTCTCCCCACCGCTCCGCTGACCCCCGTCTGATGCAGTTGCACTCTTTTTGGGGTGTGACCGCCGTCCTATTCGGCCTGCTCACCCTTCTCGGCACCACCTCCGGGCTGGTGAATGCCGCGCTGTGGATCTCCGAGCCACTCGCCTGCGCGCTGGCCGGCGTTCTGATCGGGCCGGCAGGGTTCGGGTTGGTGACTTTGGGGCCGGACCACGCGCAGACCGCATTTCCGGTGCTGCAGGAGGCGGCCCGCTTCACGCTCGCGCTGGCGGTGACGGGCGCGGCGATGCGGCTGCCGGCCGGCTGGCTGCGGCAGAACTGGCGCGGCCTCGCCGTCGCACTGGGACCGGGAATGCTGCTGATGGCCGCCGCCAGCGCCGCGATCGGGTCTCTCACCCTGGGTCTTTCACTCGCCGGTGCCGTGCTGATCGGCTGCGCGTTGGCGCCCACCGACCCGGTGCTCTCCGCCCCGCTCGTATCAGGGCGCCTTGCCGCCCGCGCGGTGCCGGCGCGGCTGCGCCACGCACTGACCGCGGAAAGCGGCGCCAATGACGGCCTGGCCTATCCGCTCGTCCTGCTGCCCCTGATATTCATCAGCGGCCCCGACGGACCGGCGACCGGCGATTGGGTGGTGCATGTCCTGCTGTGGTCCGTGGGCGTTGCCATCGCGGTCGGCGCCGCTACCGGCTGGGTGGCGTGCCGGCTGCTGCGCTGGGCGGCCGCGCGACCGGATGCGGCTCACGCCTCGCTGCTGACCACCGCCATAGCGCTGTCGGTAGTGACCCTGGCCGTGGTGCGGCTCCTGGGGGGTGACGGTATCCTGGCCTCCTTCATCGCCGGTGTGGTGCTGAACGGCGGCCTGCATGGCGACGCGGAGGAGCGTCAGGAGCGCTTCAATGAGGCGTTGGGCCGGTTCTTCGATCTGCCCGTGATGATGCTGTTCGGAGTGATGCTGCCCTGGCACGGCTGGTGGGAGCTCGGCCTCCCAGGGCTGGTATTCGTGTTCGGTGTGCTGCTCCTGCGGCGTCTGCCGGCCTGGCTGCTGCTGCACCGGTGGATGCCCTGGACGCGCGACCTGCGTGGTGCCTTGTTCGCCGGCTGGTTCGGTCCGATGGGCGCCGCGGCACTGTTCTATGCGCTGGAATTGCAGCAACGCACCGGGCGCCACGACATCTGGCCGATCATCAGCCTGACAGTGGCGGCTTCGGTGGTGGTACACGGCATCTCCGGAACACCGCTCACCCGGCTTTATGGCAGGATAGGGTTCCGCCAGTCGCTCGACGTGGAGTGATGCACCGCCGCGACGGCTTGACGCCGCCTTCACCGCATCGTGCGTCGCTTCGCCACATTTCCGTTCGATTGCCACGATCAGGTCCGGCTCTGCCTAAAAGGAGGTGCCGGTGCTTCGTCGCGACTTGCTGCGCGGGAGCGTGTCCTTGCCTGTTCTGGCCGCGCTGGGGGCGACACGCGCCACCGCTGCGGAAGATGCCGGCACACCATTTGATGGTTCCACGGTGCGGAACCTGGCGCGCGATCTGGCGCGCAAGCCGTATCAGCCGCCCGATGCGAAGCTGCCGGACCCGTTGAAGGATCTCAATTACCAGCAGTACCGCTCTATCCGGTTCGATCCGTCCAAGGCACTTTGGCGCGGCCAGGGCACCCGGTTCGTCGCCGAATTCTTCCACCGCGGCTTCCTCTATAAGGACCGAGTGGAGATCTTCCAGGTTGTGAACGGCCGCGCCTTGCCGGTGCATTACAGCCCCGATCTGTTCACCTTCGACAAAGTACCGCGGCCAGACACGACGGATCTCGGCTTTGCCGGATTCCGTCTGCATTTCCCGCTCAATCGCGGCGACTACTACGACGAGGTCTGCGCCTTCCTCGGTGCCAGCTACTTCCGCGCGGTGGCAAAAGGCCAAGGCTACGGGCTGTCGGCGCGCGGCCTGGCGATCAAGACCGCGGAATCCGCCGGCGAGGAGTTTCCGCAGTTCCGCCAGTTCTGGCTGGAACGTCCGCCGGCCGGCAGCGATTCGATGGTGGTGCACGCCCTGCTCGACAGCCCGAGCGCGACCGCGGCGTTCCGCTTCACGCTGCGCCCTGGCGACGACACCATCATGGATACCGAGATGGCACTGTATCCACGCGTCGACATCGACAAGTCCGGCCTGGCGCCGCTGACCAGCATGTTCTTCTTTGACGCCAACGATCGCGTCGGTGTGGACGACTATCGAGAGGCGGTGCACGATTCCAACGGGCTGCAACTGCGCACCGGCCGCGATGAATGGATCTGGCGGCCGCTGACAAATCCGCATGAACTGCAGATCAGCGCCTTCGCCGATATCAGCCCGCGCGGTTTCGGGCTGATGCAGCGCAAGCGGGCCTTCGTCGACTACCAGGACCTCGAAGCCCGCTACGAAAAGCGCCCCGCGCTATGGGTCGAGCCGATCGGCGACTGGGGCCGCGGCATTGTCGAGCTGGTGGAGATCCCCACCGACCAGGAGGTCAACGACAACATCGTCGGGTTCTGGCGGCCGCAGGACACGCTGAAGGCCAAGGGCGAATACACGCTGAACTATCGCCTGCACTGGTGCTGGGCCGCACCGGGCGATGTGCCGGTCAGCGAAACCATGCAGACCCGTACCGGGCTCTCCGCTGACGCCAAGCACCGGCAATTCGTGATCGACTTCGTCGGACCTGGCCTGAAAGCCTGGAAATCCGCGACGCCGCCGACACTGGATGCCGGCTGCGACAAGGGCAAGATCGTGCAGGCGGTGGCGCAGCCCAATCCGGACATCAGCGGCTGGCGCGTCAGCCTGGAGCTCGACCCGCAGAGCAACAAGGTCGTGGAGCTGCATGCGCGCCTGATGGATGGCGATAAGCCGCTGACCGAGACATGGATCTACCGATGGACACCATCCTGAAGCAGGCGCTGGCGACGCCCGAGGTTCGCGCCTTGCCGGAGGACGCGCCGCTCGCCATGCCGGCACAGTCGTTGCGGGCCGCGCCGCCGCGCACCGGTCGGCCTGCCTCCGCACCGCGTGCGATGGGATTGCGCCGATTCGTGGTGATTGGCGGCGCCATCGCGATGACGGCCGCGGCGACGCATGAAATGTATCTCGTGCTGGCGGTGAACGGACCAACTCCGCTGGCCATCATCATGCTGGCGCTGTTCGTCGCGCTGTTCGCCTGGATCGCGCTGTCCTTCACCAGTGCGCTGGCCGGTTTCTTCTCCCTGCTCGGTGGCGGCGGCCGCCGTTTGCTGCCCACGCAGTCGCAGACGCCGGCAACCCGCACTGCGTTGCTGATGCCAACCTACAACGAGTCGCCGACCCGCGTGATGGCGGGGCTCCAGGCGATCTGGGAGTCGCTGCAAGCGACCGGCGCGGCGGATCGGTTCGACATCTTCATCCTCAGCGACACCACCGATCCGGCCGTCTGGATCGAGGAGGAGGCTGCGTTTCTGGGACTGCGCCAGCGCACTGGCGACGCCGCGCATATCTTCTACCGTCGACGGCCGAGGAACACGGCGCGCAAGGCTGGCAACATTGCCGACTGGGTGATGCGGTTCGGTGGTGCCTATCCGCAGTTCCTGATCCTGGACGCCGACAGTGTCATGGCCGCTGAGGCGCTCCTGTTGCTGGTGAACGCAATGGAGGCGCATCCCGATGTCGGGCTGATCCAGACGCTGCCGATCGTGGCCGGTGGCAACACGCTGTATGCGCGCATGCAGCAATTCGCCGGACGCGTCTACGGACCGCTGATCGCCCAGGGCATTGCGTGGTGGCACGGTGCCGAGGGCAATTACTGGGGCCATAATGCGTTGATCCGCACGCGCGCTTTCGCCGAACAGGCGGGGCTGCCGGAGCTGCGTGGGCCGAAGCCGTTCGGTGGCCACATCTTGAGTCACGACTTCGTCGAGGCGGCGCTGATCCGGCGTGGCGGCTGGGCAGTGCACATGGTGCCGGCACTGAAGGGCAGCTACGAGGAAGCACCGCCATCGCTCGCCGACCTGGCGATCCGCGACCGGCGCTGGTGCCAGGGCAATCTTCAGCATGCGGCAGTAGTGCCGACGCGCGGGCTGCACTGGGTCAGCCGGCTGCATCTGCTGACCGGTATCGGCAGCTACATCACCGCGCCGCTCTGGCTGCTGTTCCTGTTGACCGGCATCGCCATCTCGCTGCAGGCGCGCTTCATCCCGCCGGACTACTTTCCGGCCGGTAAATCGCTGTTTCCCCAATGGCCGGTGATCGACCCGGTGCGCGCCATGTGGATGTTCGTCGGCACCATGGGACTGCTGCTGGTGCCCAAGCTGCTGGCGAGCTTTGTCGTGGCGTTGCACGGCGCGGAACGGCGTGGCTGCGGCGGGGTGCTGCGACTGCTGGTCAGCGTGCTGCTGGAGACGCTGATCGCCGGCCTCGCGGCGCCGGTGGTGATGCTGACTCAGTCGGTCGATGTGGTCGCCATCCTGCTCGGCCGCGATTCCGGCTGGAATGCCCAGCGTCGTGATGATGGCGGCATTCCCTGGCGGATGACGGCCCGCCGCTATCGCCGCCACACCGTGCTGGGCCTGCTGCTGGGTGGCGCGGCCTGGGCGGTGTCGCCGTACCTGGCGCTGTGGATGCTGCCGGTCGTGCTCGGTCTGGCGCTGGCGATCCCGATCGCCGCGCTGAGCGGCCAGCGCAGTCTGGGCCTTGGCCTGCGCCGACTGGGGTTGCTGCTGATCCCCGAGGAGCGACAGCCGCCGCCCGTGCTCGCCCGGGCGCTGGCGCTGGCCCGCGAACTGGCGGCCGGCGAGCAGACGGCCAGGGAGCGGTCAGCCGGCGTGGCGCGGCTGCTGCACGACCCGATCCTGCTGGCCGCGCATCGGTTCATGCTGCCGCCGCCACGCCGTCCGCGCCTCGACCCGATCGACGCCGACCTGCTGGTTGCCCGCGTCAAACTGCAGGAGGCCGAAACCTTGCCGGCAGCACTGGATAGCCTGACCCGCACCGAAACCCTCGCGGCGCTCAGCGACCAGGCGTGTCTCGATCGGCTTGTGGCACTGGGGTGATGGCATTGGCCGCCGCATGTCCCGGTTCGGCGACCGGATAGCCACCAGGCCGGCGGCAGGACCGGGCTGCTCTGTCACCGCCACCCCATTCGGGTCGCCAGGAAGCGGACCATGTGCATGAGGCGCTGTCAGATGCTCAAGCGGCCCTGACCCGGCAAGCCGCTGGCATTGGCCATCGCCTGTCCATCTGTGTGCCGGCAACCTGTGCCTGCGGTTGGCTACCGCCGGAGCGTGAAGAACGGCGTGCCTTCCAGCTCCGGTTCGGCAAATTCTTCCAGCCCGGCGCGGATTGACGGGAAATCCTCACGGAAGAAATGCTGGGCCATGCGGGACGCAAGTCGGGCCGCGCCGATATCCACGCCGGGAATGTCAGAGGCGACGGCGCCCAGGCTCGCAGTGGCACCGTGGTTGAACAGATGGATGCGGCCCAGTGCAGGGCACTGGCCGGGTGCCCGCTCCACCAGCTCAAAGCCATCATCGAGCCAGGGGAATCGGCCAAGCTCGGGGCGACGCAGCGGGGCAGGGGGCGTGTAGCGATCGGCCCAGGTTACGAGGGAGGCGGCGTGCGGGCCGAGCAGGGGATCGTGGACCAGGTCGATGCGGAACCCGGTGCCGACGATCAGGAAGTCCGCCTCTGCCTGCCGGCCGGGCAGGTCCAGGACAACCCTGGTTCCGGCGCGGCGGGCCGCCAGCACCGGCGTCCCCAGATGGATGGTGAAGCCGGGCTGGGCCAGTGCGCGGTGCACCGTCTCATGCGGCGGCGGCGATTGCAGGTCGTGCATATAGGCCAGCACAGCCCAGCGGTCGGCGGGGTCCAGCGCGGCCCAACCCTCGAAAAAACCGGGGCTGGCGGAGCCGCGGCCCTTGTTGATCTGCGGCAGCTCATGGCGCCGGACATACATGTCGGCGCGTGCGGCGCCGGCCTCCAGCGCGGTTGCGGCGTTGTCCCAGGCTGAGGAGCCTCCCCCCAGCACGGCAATATGGCGGCCGCGCAGCGCGGTGAAATCGATCGGATCGTTGGTGTGGGCCGCCAGGTCGGGCCACAGCGAGGCCTCGACGCAGTCCGGCACCGTGATGCCGCCGGCGCCGTCTCGCCCGGTGGCCAGCACGACACGGCGGGCATGCACCAGCGAGCCGTCATCCAGCGTGGCGCGCAGGCACCGGCCCAGCGGGTCGAGGCGCAGCACCGCTACCTGGTTGCGCACCGGCAGGGCCAGCACGTGCTTGAGCCAGGTCAGGTAATCCTGCCAGTCCGCATTGGGGATCTTGTACAGCGCATCCCAGCCGGACGGACCGTGCTGCGCCTCATACCAGGCGCGGAAGGTCAGCGAGGGGATGCCGGCGCAGATGCCGGGGAGATGCTTGAGTGAGCGCAGCGTTCCCATGCGCGCATAGGTCATCCACGGGCCCTCGCGGCCTTCCGGAGCGCGGTCCAGCATCAGGATGTTGCGCATACCCTTGTGCGATAGCGCGGTGGCCGCCGCGATGCCGCACATGCCGGCACCGACGATCAGCACGTCGAGCATCGGCTGCCCGTCCGGTCCGGCGACTGTTGCCGGCCAGTTGCGGGGCGGCAGGCCCAGCAGGGCCAGGTCGCGCGCCACCGTCGCGGCATGTGCGCGCAGTCCGTCGGGCGGATTGTCGACTGGGGTGATCGTGTGCATCCGGGCAGTCTGGCATGGCGCCGTCGTGGAGCGCAGCAAAGGATCGGGGCGTCGCCCCGGACCCAACCCGGAGGCGTTGCCTCCCGGACCTCCAGCAAAGGCCCGGCTTTGCAATCGGATTCGATGCAAAGGGCCGGGGCCTTGGCGGGGATTTAAGGGGCAGCGCCCCGACCCTTTCCGCCAGCTACGCGATCACCGCGGCGAGCTCCGCGCGCAGTTCGGCCACGCCGAGTCCGTTCACGCTGCTGCTGACGCATAGGCGCGGGTGGGCGGCGGGATGCTTGCGTGCGAGCCGTGCGACCTCGTCCCGCTTGCGCACCAGATGCTTCACGCTGTCCGCCTTGGTCAGCACCAACTGGAAGGTGACCGCGGCCCGGTCCAGCAGGTCCATCACCGCGATGTCCGACTGCTTCAGCTCGATCCGCGCATCCAGCAGCAGCATCACGCGGCGCAGGGTGGGGCGGCCGCGCAGGTAGTCGAACATCAATCCCTGCCAGTCGGCCTTGATCGCCTTGCCGGCGCGCGCATAGCCGTAGCCGGGCATGTCGACCAGGGTAAGCCGCTCCGCCCAGGTCGAAGAAGTTGAGCTGGCGGGTGCGGCCAGGGGTGTCGGATACGCGGGCGAGCGCATTGCGGCCGGTCAGCGCGTTCAGCAGCGAGGACTTGCCGACATTTGACCGTCCGGCGAAGGCGACCTCCGGCCCGGCGGGCGGGGGCAACTGGTCCAGCCGCTGCGCGCGCGTAGAAGAACCGGCACTCCGCCGCGAACAGCAGACGGCCGGCTTCCAGTTCCTCGGCGGTGGGTTCGCTATCGCTCCCCCGCTCCTGAAGCGACGCGGGGGCGGGCGGGGTTCGCCCGGCGTCCGGACCGGTTTCCCTCTGCGGAACCGGCGTGACCGCAGCGTCGTCCGTCACGGGTTCCCGATGCCGTCACCTCAGGTCCGCGCGAGGCCAGGCCGGGCCAGCCTGGTGCGGCGCATGATCAGCCATTGCTGCGCCACCGACAGCGTGTTGTTCCAACTCCAGTAGATCACCAGCCCGGCCGGGAAGCGCGCCAGCATGAAGGTGAAGATGATCGGCATGAACTGGAACAGCCGCGCCTGCATCGGGTCGGGCGGCGGCGGGTTCATCTTCTGCTGCAGGAACATCGTGCAGGCCCATGATCAGCGGCCAGGCGCCCAGATGCAGGAACGGGCGTGAGTTCGGCGCGGATCGAACGGGATCAGGCCGAACAGATTGAACACGTTGGTCGGATCGACCTGCGACAGGTCGTGGATCCAGCCGAAGAACGGCGCCTGGCGCATCTCGATGGTGACGAAGATCACCTTGTAGAGCGAGAAGAACACCGGGATCTGCACCACCATCGGCAGGCAGCCCGAGGCGGGGTTCACCTTCTCCGCCCTGTACATGCGCCATCATCTCCGGCTGCATCTTCTGCGGGTCGTCTTTGAAGCGTTCCCGCAGCGCCGTCATTTTCGGCCCGAGCAGCTTCATCTTGCTCATCGACCGATAGGAGTAGTTCGCCAGCGGGAAGAACAGCGCCTTGACGCAGACGGTGAAGATCATGATGGCGACGCCGAAATTGCCGACCAGGCGTTCAGCCAGTCGAGCGCGTAGAAGATCGGCTTGGTCAGGAAATAGAACCAGCCGAAATCCACCGCCTTGTCGAAATGCGGGATGTGGTCGACATCCTGGTAGTGGTCCAGCAGCCGGACCATCTTGGCGCCGGCGAACAGGCGCGACGGCAGCGTCGCCTCGCCGCCCGGCGCGACGGTCTGCGGCTGCTCGGTGATGTAGTCCACCTGGTAGTGGTCGCCGTGATCCTCGACGTGGCGGAACGCCACCTTCGATGGCACGGACTGGTCCGGGACCAGCGCGGCCAGCCAGTATTTGTCGGTGATTCCGGCCCAGCCGCCGGTCGCGGTCGCCTGTGTAGGCGATGCCGTGGTTCTTCTTCGCCCTCGCTCTTGGCTTTGTCGTAGGTGGTTTCCTGTCAGCGTGCCGTCGACCACGCCGAGCATGCCCTCGAACAGGATGTAGTAGCCGGCGACGACGGCTTGTAGTCGCGGCGGATACGCGACCAGGGGAACAGCTTCACCGGCTGTCCGGTGGCGTTCTTCACCGTCTGGTGCACGGTGAACATGTATTCGTCGTCGACCGACAGCGATCGATCCGGAAGGTCAGACCCGGCGCCGTTGTCCCAGGACAGGGTCACCGGATGGCCGGCGACAGGTGCCGCCGGACGCAGTCCACACCGTGTCGTTGCCCGGCAGCTTGACCTGGTTTGCCGTCGGCGCGCGGTCCAGCCGTACTGCACGTAGTAGGGATGCTCCTCCGAACGCGGCTCGACAGCAGTCTGCACCGGCGGCGAATCGGGCGCCAGGGTCTCGCGATAATCGGTCAGCGATCAGGTCGTCGAGGCGCGCGCCGAGCAGGCTGATCGAGCCGCGCACCCGGGGGGCGTCGATCTCCACGCGCGGCACCTTCTTCGGCACGGCCTGCAGGGGCTGGCGGCTGCGGCGGCGCCCGGCCGTCGCCTCGGCCGGGGTAACCGGCGTCTTCGGCGCGGCGTGGTCTCGGTGGTTGCCGTCTGCTGCGGCACCGGCGGGTGCGGCAGATGCGGGCCGATCAGGTACTGGAACCCGAGCAGGATCGCGAGCGAGACCGCGATCGCCAGGAACAGCCGCTTTTGATCCATCAGTAACTCTTCCCGCAGTCGAACTGGCCGGTTCCCGCGCCCGATCCAGGGGCGCCGGCCCCGGAACGGCCGGCGTGGTTCGAGGCACCTACGCCCCGTTCCGAACCCAAATAGAATGATTCCAAGGGCTGTGCCCTTGTCGGGGTTTCAGGGGGCAGCACCCCTTGATCCTGCTGTCTCGGCGGCACCGGATCGTAGCCACAGGCGCACCACGGATTGCAGCGCATGATCCGCCACGCCGCCAACGCACCGCCACGCAGCGCCCCATGTTTCACGCAATGCCTCAATCGCGTATTCGCTGCAGCTCGGCCAGAACCGGCAATTAGCGCCGATCAGCGGCCGAATCGTCCACTGATAGGCGCGCACGGCGCCGACTGCGACAGACACCGCCGGACTCATGCGACGCCCGCCTTCGCCAATGCGCGACGCAGATCCTGCTGCAAGGCCGGGAACGCCCGCGCGTCGCGTGCGCGTCGCGGCCGATCATGCACCAGGTCCACCCCGGCCAGCGGCTGCTCCTTCCCAGCAACAGGCGAGCAGCTTCCTTCAGGCGACGGCGGGTGCGATTGCGGATCACGGCGTTGCCGACCTTCTTCGTCACGGTGAAGCCGAACCTGGCTGGGCTGGCAGTCGCCGCGCGGCAGCACCTGCAACACGAGCCCAGGCATTGCGACCTTTCGACCCTTCCCGGCGACGCGCAGGAACTCGGCGCGGCAGGTCAGCCGCTCCGGCTTGCATTCTCCCGGCCGGGGCTTCGCGGCCGGCCTGCTCGCCAGGGTTGTGACATCCATGGCCTCACCGGCAGCCGCGTCGATCGTCAGGCCGACAGGCGCTTGCGGCCCTTGGCGCGGCGATTGGCCAGCACCTTGCGGCCGCCGACGGTTGCCATGCGGGCGCGAAACCCGTGCCGGCGCTTGCGGACCAGCTTCGACGGTTGATAGGTGCGCTTCACGAGCCAGTTCTCCGGAATCTATGACATCCGCGCGAACGCGGAAACGGGCCCACCCGAAGGGGGCCGTCGAGGCGGCGGCTTATAGGGGTGCGGCTCCCGCCCGTCAATCGCGGCGGCGCGACAGTGTGGTGCCGGGCTGCCGGATGCTTTCCCCGAACCATGGCGCTATGGCTGCACCACGGGAACGGCGTTATGCTGGCGGCTGATCTGTCTGGCTGCCGCCGGGACCCCGATACCGGTATCCGCCCCCGCCATTTCGGCCCCAAAAATCGCCCGCGCTGGCTCTCCGCAATCCCATGAAACGGCTGCACCGCTTCCTGCCGCTGCTCACGCTGCTGGCCCTGCTGGTGGCGGCCTGGGCCAGTGGCCTGACCGACCAGCTCGGCTGGGACGCCCTGGCCCGTCATCAGGCAGGTCTGACCCGCTGGGTGGGGGCGCACCCGATCGTCGCACCGCTGGCCTACGCGGCGTTGTACGTCGCGGTAGCCGCGCTGTCGCTGCCCGAGGCGGCCCTGGTCACGATCGCCGGCGGGCTGCTGTTCGGCACGATCCTGGGCGGCGCGCTGGCGGTGATCGGCGCCACGCTGGGCGCCATCGTGCTGTTCCTGTTCGCCCGCAGCGCCTTCGCCGAGTTGGCGCAGCGTCGCGGTGGTGCCCTGCTGGCCCGGGCCCGCGACCGGATTGCAGCGCGACGGATTCTCCTACCTGCTGGCGATCCGGCTGATCCCGGTGTTCCCGTTCTGGCTGGTGAATCTGGCCGCTGCCCTGGGCGGGATGCGGCTGCTGCCCTACGCCACCGCCACGCTGCTCGGCATCATACCCGGCACGCTGGTGTTCGCCTCGATCGGCGCCGGGCTGGGTGACGTGCTCGGGCGCGGCGAGCGGCCGGACCTGTCCGTCGTGTTCGCGCCGCGCATTCTGCTGCCGCTGCTCGCGCTTGGCGGCCCTGTCGCTGCTGCCGGTGATTTGGCGGAGACTGGAGGCGGACGGATGGCTGACTTCGACCTGGTGGTGATCGGCGCGGGTTCCGCCGGGCTCTCGGTCACCGCGGTGGCCGCGCAACTCGGCGTGAAGGTGGCGCTGGTGGAGCGCGACCGTATGGGCGGGGACTGTCTGAATTTCGGCTGTGTACCCAGCAAGGCACTGCTGGCGGCGTCCCATGCTGCCACCGCCGCACGCGGAGCCGGCCGGCTGGGGCTGCGCCTCGGCACGCCGGAGATCGACTGGGCAGCGGTGCAGGCGCATGTGCACGGCGCGATCGCGGCGCTGGAGCCGGCGGATTCCGAAGCGCGGTTCCGCCCCCTCGGCGCCACCGTGCTGCGCGGGGAGGCGCGCTTCGTCGCCCCCGATGCCGTTGAGGTCGGTGCAGAACGGATCACCGCACGCCGCATCGTGGTGGCTGCCGGCAGCCGCGCGCTGGTGCCGCCGATCCCCGGCCTGGACGCAGGTGCCCTATCTCACCAATGCCACCCTGTTCGACCTGAACGAGCGGCCGGAACACCTGTTGATTCTGGGCGGCGGTCCGATCGGCCTGGAGATGGCCGATGCGTTTGTCGGGCTGGGCACGCGCGTCACCCTGGTCGCGCGGAGCCGCATCGCTGGGAAGGAGGACCCGGAACTGGTGGCGGGACTGCGCACCGCCCTGACCGGACGTGGCGTCACGCTGCTGGAGGATACCAAGGTCGTGGCAGTGGAGCCCGGGTCGACCCTGGTGCTGGACGATGGAAGGCGGCTGACGGGCAGCCATCTGCTGGTGGCGGTCGGCCGGCAGCCGAACCTCGAGTGGCTGGGGTTGGAAACTGGCGAGGTGAAGTGTTCGCCGGCCGGAGTCACGACGGATCGTGGACTGCGCTCGGTCAGCAACCATCGCGTGTTCGCCGTGGGCGACATTGCCGACCCACAGGGCATCGGTCCGCGTGCCTTCACTCATGTCGGGTCGTATCACGCTGGCATCGTGATCCGCCGCGCGCTGTTCCGCCTGCCGGCACGGATCGACTACGCCGCCTTGCCGCGGGTCACCTACACCAGTCCGGAACTGGCCCAGGTGGGTTTGACCGAGACCGAAGCCCGCGCCGCCGGTCATCGCGTGTCGCTGCTGCGTTGGCCATTGGCCGACAATGATCGCGCCGTGGCCGAGGCCGAGACCGCCGGCCTGGTCAAGCTGGTGGTTGCGCGGGGCCGTGTGATCGGTGCCGGCATCCTGGCGCCGCAGGCGGGTGAGATGATCGGGTTGTGGACCCTGGCGATCGCCGAACGGACGCGGGTTTCGACGTTGGCCGGGATGATCGTGCCGTATCCGACCCGTTCGGAGGCCGGCAAGCGTGCGGCCGGCTCGTTGTTCGCTCCACGGCTGTTCTCGCCGATGACAAAGCGCGTGGTGCGATGGCTGCTGCGTTTCGGGCGGTGAGGCGCGCACATCAGGATCGAACCGGCCGATCCGATGCGTTTCGCCCCGACTATCGCACGCAGATCGCACGCAAAGGTTGCGCCTCGCGTTTCGCGATGCTCCCTGCCGCTGGTGGCATGCAGGAGCATGTGCTGCCCGCCGGCCAATTCCATCTCCTGAGCCTGGTGCGGGCACCGGCTCATCCGGAGCGCTGACTTCGCGCGCAGCAAGGCCTGGACGTTCAGCGGCGGCTACGACTTCCGCCCGGCAATCGAGCCCCACCCAGCACCTGTCCAATGTCTGCGCGAACGACGCGTTCTGATCGCAAGGCCGGCTTTCGACCGATGCGGCGTCGTGTCGGCCGGGTGCTGGTCGGCCTGTGGGCTTGCGCCTCGGGTGACAGAAGCGGTGCTGGATCAGTCCCGTGCCCAGGCGATGGCGGCCCGTGCCAGCGCGTCGATCGTATCCACCACCGGAACGGCGAGCCGATCTTGCGGCCCGGCCTGGATGCCGAGCGGAATCTCGGTGCAGCCGAGCACCACGGCGGTGGCGCCACGTGCGGCGAGGGTGCCAACCACTTCGGCCAGCGGCGCATAGGCCTCGGCCACCCGGTTGGCTTTCACCGCGGCAATCGCGGGACTGACCAGGCGGTCCATCTCGGTCTGGTTCGGCACGATGCAGTCCCAGCCCTGCAGACCCAGCCGCTCCTGATACAGGCGCATGGCCAGGGTCGCCTGGGTGCCCATCACGCCGATCCGTCCGGGCGCGATGCCAAGCCGCCGCAGATCGGTGGCGGCCGCGTCGACGATGTGCAGAATTGGAACGCCGGCCTGCTCCTGCATCTCCCTGAACCACCCGTGGGCGGTGTTGCAGGGGATGGCGATGGCCCCGCTTCCCGCCTGACGCAGCCCGGCAATGCCGCGCAGCAGCCAGGGCAGCGGGTCATCGCCGCCCGAAAGCTTGCCGCGAGTCCGATCGGGCACTCGGGGATCTGACCAGAGGTACGGCGGGGATATGATCCTGATCCCGGGTTGCTGGCGTCAGCAGGGTCAGCCGCAGCATGAATTGCGCGCTGGCCAGCGGTCCCATGCCGCCCAGCACGCCCAGCACGCGCTCGTGCGTGGTGTTCATCCTGCCCGCCTCCTGCACCGGTTCAGCCAGCGGCCTAACACTTGAATTGCCGGGACTGCAACCGCTCCGAATAAGTGATTTTTCGGCTGGCAATTTGAGAGAGATCAAAGCGTTCCGTGAAGAATTGTGCTGAAACTTAATTTGTTGAGAGAAAATAAAGAACAGACAGGAGCCGTAAAATGGCGGCCACTATTCAAATTTCCTTTCGCAATATGGAAGCGGTTCCGGCCGCCGAAGAGCAGGTCCACGCGCTTGTTGCGGAATTGAGCCGGCTATTCGACCGCCTGACCGGGTGTCGCGTTGTCGTCGATGCGATCCATCGTCATCGGCACCAGGGTCGCAGCTATCAGGTTCGTCTCGAGTTGTCGGTGCCAGAAGGGCCCATTATCGTGAATTGCGAGGCAAGCACGACGCAAAGTTATGATGACCTCAGTCTGGCACTGCATGATGCGTTCGCGGCGGTGCGCCAGCGACTGCAGGATCATGTCGCACGTCTCGATGAAGGCAATCGGCCGCACGAGCCGTAGTGTGGTCATGATCCGGCGTTCCGCCGAGGTCCGTGGTCCGTCCTGATCCGTGCGGGAGGAAGCGTCGGCCCGCCTGGTTCCGCTTGGACCAGCTTGTGGTTTCGCTGCCACAAGCTGCAGCGCGGCAGCAGCCGATCAGTGCGTGTCGGCGCCAGGCGGTTCCACCAGCAGCATCGGCACGCCGCGCGCAACTGCAATCCGCCGCGCGCCATCGTTTGCTGCGACGGACGAGGTCGTTCGAGTGACCACGATCAAACGCTCCTGCATCGGAGCCAGGGCCTGCAGCACGTCCTCGGGACTGTCTCCCGGCAGTGCGCCCGTCGTCACCCTCGCAGGTGGCACCCCAATGGCGACGGCCGCATCGCGGACGACCTGCTGTTCGGCCTGGATGGCGGCGGGCAGCAGAATCAGCAGAGCCTCATCGGTTTCGGCCGCGATCCTGGCGGCGACCGGCAGGGCCGGGTCGTGCGGAGCCGCCAGGATTGCAACCACGGTGCCCGCCTGGCGCGACATCTGTTCGGGCAGCAGTAGAACCGATGCGGCCGCATCAAGCGCTGCCTGGTGCAGTTGAAGGAACTGGAAGGAGCTGCTGGCGAGTGGCGCGACAGGTTGCACCAGCACCACGATGTCGCTGGCAGAGCACAGACCGGTCAGGCAGCGCGCCGGATCGCCGCGCACCACCTCGAACTGGGTGGGAATGCCGGTCGCGGTGGCAATTTCCGCCATCAGGCGGCGCGCCTGTTCCGTCGCATGGCGCAGCTCTTCGGCGATCCGATCGGCCGTCAGTACCGACCATTGATGGGTCGGCAACCGGATCTCGCGCACGAAGGAGAACTCGGCGAGTTGCAGCACCGCCTCATCCTCGACGAAGCGACAATGCAGATCGAGGCGGAGGCGCCGCGCGAAGTCTGCCGCCACGCGCATCGCAGCCCGTTGTGACCCGTTCTGGCCGAGTTGCAGGATCAGCCGGCGATACGGCGTGGGCGTTGCCGGGGTCATGTGATGTCGTCCGCCGGTTTCGCCGCAGATGCTTCTTTCCGCGCCTTGGCGAATTGTGCCAGCCGTGCCTCCACCCGGCCGTTCACCGAACCTTCCGGGTAGGCGCCATCCGCGCCGCGTTCGCCGGCGTCGCATCCGGTGAGCAGGGTGATCCCCTGATCGATGTTGCGGATTGGCCAGATGGCGAATTGGCCGGCCGCGCAGGCCTCGCGCACATCGGCGCGCAGCATCAGGTGCTGGACGTTCGACTCGGGAATCAGGACGCCCTGTGTGCCGGTCAGGCCCCGCGCGGCACAGATATCGAAGAACCCCTCGATCTTTTCGTTCACCCCGCCGATCGCCTGCACCACGCCATGCTGGTTGACCGAGCCGGTGACCGCAAGGTCCTGTCGCAGCGGCAGCTCCGCCAGCGCCGACAGCATGGCATACAACTCCGCCGAAGACGCGCTGTCGCCGTCGACGCCGCCATAGGACTGTTCGAAAACCAGGCTGGCGTAAAGCGACATCGGCGCATCCGGCGCATAGCGGCCGGCCAGATAGCCACCCAGAATCAGCACGCCCTTGGAGTGCAGCGGTCCGCCGAGTTCAACTTCACGCTCGATATCGACAATCTTGCCGCCACCTGTGCGCACCCGGCAGGTAATGCGGGTGGGCCGGCCGAAACTGTAGCCGCCCAGTGACAGCACGCTGAGTCCATTGATCTGCCCAACCCGGCTGCCACTGCTGTCGATCAGCGCCAGGTCGCGCAAGATCATCTCCTGGCTGCGCTCTTTCACCCGGGAGGCGCGGGCGATCTGCTGTTCGATCGTGGTTTCGATGTCCGCCCTTGTGATCACGTCACGGCCCTGCTTGCCGGCCCAGTGGTGGGCTTCGGCGATCAGGTCGTGCAGTTGCTCGACCAGCAGCGTCAGCCGCGCCGAATCGTCCGCCAGCCGCGCCGCATGCTCGATGGTCCGCGCGGTGGCGTCGCGGTCGAGCGGCCGCAGCCCTTCCTTCGCTGCCAGCCCGCCGATCAGCCGCGCCAGCATGGCCTCGCTCGCCCCACTGCGGTCGGCGGTATCGTCGAAGTCCGCCAACACCTTGAAATGCTGGCCGAATTCCGGATCCATCGAAGACAGCATGTAGTAAAGCATGCGATCGCCGTAGAGCACGACCTTCACGTCCAGCGGAATCGGGTCGGGTTCCAACGAAACCGTGGTGGTCAATCCGGCAAAGCGGGTGATGTCTTCGATGGTGATCTGCTGCCGCGTCAGGGCGCGTTTCAGCGCTGGCCAACTGAATGGCTCGGATAGCAGTGCCCTCGCGTCCAGCAGGATGCTGCCGCCATTGGCGCGATGCAGGGCGCCCGCCTTGATCAGGCGGAAATTGGTCACCAGGGCACCCTGCATCTGCAGGTATTCGACCCGGCCGACCAGATCGCCGAGCGTCGGGTGCAACTCCTCGATTACGGGTGCGCCCTGCGCGTCGCTCTCCTGGCCGACCAGGACATTGATCTCATAGCGTTCGAACGGTCCGGCTTGCTTCATGGCAGGCAAGCCGCCTTCCGCGCTCGCGGCCGCGGCGGCCAGCAGGAAGTGCACGTTCTCCAGCAGGTCGGCGCGCAGCGCGTCGATATAGGCCGTTACCTTCGGCAGATCGGCGAACCCCGCCTTGGCCTCCTCGATCGGTTGGCTGGTGGCGAACTGCGCGGTCTCCCGATCCAGCGCGCGGATCGCGTCCCGCTGCTCCTTCTCGGCGCGCGGCAGGGCGTGGAGCGTTTCCTCAAGCTCCTTTTCCAGCTCCTGGATGGCGTCACGCACCGCCCGCTGGGCCGCTTCCGGCCAGGCATTGAACTCGGCGGGCGGCACCACTTTGCCGTCTTTCACTGGCGCCATGGCAAAGCCCATCGGCGTGCGCAGGATCGCGACGTTGCGGGCCGTCGCCTTCTCGTTCAGGGCGGCAAAGCTGCGTTCATTTTTCGCCTGGATCGCCTGCTCGATGGCGCTGCGACGCTTCTGGTAGTCCTCGCTTTCGAAGATTGCCGGCAGCGCGGATTTCAGCTCCTCGACCAGGTCGTGAATGGCCTTCTCGAACCCGACCGCCCGGCCGCCTGGCAGACTGATGGCAATCGGCCGATGCGGGGCGGCGAAGTTATTTACATACACCCAGTCCGGCGGAACCGGCCGGTCCCCCGCCGTCGCGATAAGCTGTACCTGGATCGAATGCGCCAGCCGTGCCGCGGTACTGCCGATGGCGAAGATGTTGAAGCCACGATGGGCGATCTCCGTGCCGAAGGCGATTGCCGCGGCTGCCCGCGGCTGTTCGGCCAGCCCCGGCAGTGGCGCGAGATCGCGCGTCGTGGCGAACTCCAGCGCATCCAGGTCGGCGGGCCGATAAAGCCGAACGGTCGGGACGGGCTGGGTCGGATGGGGATCGGCTGGTGGCATACGCCGGAACTCCTGACTCGGGCGGGTCTTGTCAGCCTGGATCGTCGGTGGCTGCGAGGGCTTGTTTCAGCAGGCGCATCGCCTCCAGCCGATCGCCGGTCGCCAGGCTGCGCAGGACCTGTTCGATCTGGGCGATCAGCTTGTCCCGGATCGGGTCGGCGGTGCGGAACAATGGCACAGAGCGATCGAGGGCGCGGGTTTCGGCGCGTTCCAGCGCTTCCTGCGCCTCACCGGAGCGGCCGGCGGCCAGGGCGCCACGTGCGGCGATCAGGAAATCCCGGGTGGCGGCGTTGTCATCCAGTGGCGGCTCGGGGAGGCGCGTCGCGACCGCGTCGTCCGGTGGCGCGACGATGCTCTGATCGGGCACCGGCTGTGGCAAGGACTGGCTGGTGATGGTCGCATTGTCAGTACGGCCGGCCGCCAAACCGCCCCCAGACGGCGCCAGGCCAGACGGCGCCAGGCCAGACGGCGCCAGGCCAGACGGCGCCTGGCCAAACGGCACCTGCGCCAGTGCCGGGTACGCGATGAGGGCGAGAAGCAGAGCAATTGGGATAGGGACAGGAGGCATGTGGGCGGCTTCGCTGCAAGGGCGGCCTGAAGTGCAGCCTCGTTAACCCTTCGACACAGGAGCGGCGTTGATCCAGATCAACCGGCGGGCGTGATGACGCCGATCACCATCACCGCGCTTGCGGACCCTGCCCGAGACCGGGGCGCGATGTGAGCCTGGTAATGAAACGGCGGAAGGTGGCGGACTGGCCGAGCTGTTGAGCCAGGGGGTCCTCGGAGTGCCGTCGGCCTGATCGCACCAGACGGCGAATCGCCAGACCGCGGATCAAGAGGCGGCGGATCACAGGCGTCGGCGGCCGGCACGGTCAGGCCTGATCGTCGGTCTCCAGCCGACCGCGCTGCCGGCGACCGATCGCCAGCTCCGTGATGATGCCGTGCAAGGTGCGCAGTTCCTGCTCGGTCACCTCACCGCGCTGGAACAGATGCCGGATGTTGCGCACCATCCCCGGCCGCTTCGGCAGGTTACGCAGGAAGCCACAGGCATCCAGCTGATCAACCAGATGGGTCAGGAAATTCTCCAGCTCCGCTTTGCGGGCCACCCGCGTCTCGTTGGTCATCAGGCTGCGCGGCGCGGTCGCCTCTGCCGCGGTCCACCACTCGTAGGCCAGCACCATCACCGCCTGCGCCAGGTTGAGCGACATGAAGGCGGGGTTCAGCGGATAGCGCACCAGCGCATCGGCCTGCGCCATCTCGTCATTCTCCAGCCCGGCCCGCTCCGGTCCGAACAGCAGGCCGGCGCGCAGCCCGCGGCCGCAGATCGCGCGCAGCTCCACAGCGGCGCCGCGTGCTGTGAGCACCGGCTTGATGATGTGGCGTGGGCGCGGGCAGGTCGCGAAGACGTGCTGCAGGTCGGCGGTCGCATCGGCGATGCTGTCATGTACAGTCACGGCTTCCAGGATCCGGTCGGCACCTGAGGCGGTGCGCCAGGCCTTGTCCTGCGGCCAGCCATCGCGCGGTGCGACCAGTCGCAGATGGAACAGCCCGCCATTGGCCATGGCGCGGGCGCAGGCGCCAATATTGTCGGCCAGCTGAGGCCGTACCAGGATCACCACCGGGGAATTGCCGATCGGGGCGAGGTCGGCGCCGTTGTCGCGGCCCGTCATCGCGGCTGGCGGTGGAGCAGGTGTGGGTTCATGCGCTGCCCATACCGCCCGCGGGGGGGAATGCAAGCGGGCGGGTCGGGAAAAGACCCGCCGCAGCGCCGGAGCCGGGTCAACCGGGGCCAGCCCGCCCGCTCGCGGACCAGTCCGCAAGGTCGCCCGAACTCAGCCTGTCACCACGGGAACGGGCCCGGTTTCCAGGTTCCGCCGACGGATGGCCTGCAGCCCGATCCCCAGCAACGCCAGGCTGGCTGGTTCCGGAACCCTGGCGAGGGGCGTAGCCAGCCGACCGGGGCCGGCCAGCACTGCGAGCAATGCGAGTTTGCGGAAGGACCGGCTTTTATTCATCATGTTAAAGCCTTCCAGAGCATCTCATGGCCGCGTGGCCGGGCCAATGCATTACGCGTCCGGTTACTGCAGACTGATTGCGGGTGTGCGGCGTGGAAGCAGCGAGTTGGGTTCCCGCTTTGGGCAGCCTTGCCGCGCCGCAGCCCCTGCGCTAAAGCCCCGCGCTCACGGCCGCAGGGACGAGTGCCGGCGCGGGCGTGGTGGAATTGGCAGACACGCCAGATTTAGGTTCTGGTGGCGCAAGCCGTGGGGGTTCAAATCCCTCCGCCCGCACCACCAGGCCGGGAATCTGGCGCGATAGCTGTTTGAGGGAATGGCGTTCACATGCAGGTCACCGAGACTTTGTCGGAGGGGTTGAAGCGCGGTTTCACGGTGGTGGTGCCCGCCGCCGAGATCGAGGACCGGCGCACCGCCCGTCTCACCGACCTGAGCAAAACCATCCGGCTACCCGGGTTTCGGCCCGGCAAGGTGCCACTGCCGATCGTGCGTCAGCGCTACGGTACCGCCATCACCGCCGAGGTGCTGGAGGAATCGGTCAACCAGTCCACCCGTCAGCTGATGGAGGAACGCGGCCTGCGCCCGGCGCTGCAGCCGAAGGTGGACGTCGTCAGCCTGGATACCGGTACAGGGGCCGCGCTCGACCTCGAATTTCGCCTCGAGATGGAGCTACTGCCCGAGATCACTCTGCCAGACTTCGCCACGATCAACCTGACCCGGCTGAAGGCGGAGGTCACGCCCGAGACGATCGAGGAGGCCATGACCGACATGGCCAGCCGCAACGCCACGCTGGAGGAGATCCCCGCGGAGGAGCTGGGCGATCGTGGCGCGGCCAAGGGCGAGGTGGTGACCCTGGATTATGCCGGCAAAGTGGGCGGCGAAGCATTTCCCGGCGGCACCGGCACCGATCTGGATGTGGAAATCGGCGGCACCGGCTTCATCCCGGGCTTTTCCGAACAGCTCGAAGGCATCAAGCCTGGCGAGAGCCGAACCATCGAGGCAACCTTCCCCGACCCGTACGGCGCGGCCGAACTGGCCGGCAAGCAGGCGACCTTCGAGGTCACCGCCAAGAAACTGAGCCGCAAGACCGTGCCGGAGCTGGATGAGGCGTTCGCGCAGAAACTGGCGTTCGAGAACCTGGACGAGCTGCGCGACCTGCTGCGCCGCCGCATCCAGCAGGAATACGATGCGCTGTCGCGGCTGCGCCTGAAGCGCCAGTTGCTGGATGCGCTGGCCGGTCAGGTGGAGTTCGTCTCGCCCCAGGGTATGGTGGACCAGGAGTTCAACCAGATCTGGCAGCGGCTGGAGGCGGAGCGCAAGGAAGGCCGGCTGGACGACGACGACAAAGATAAGGACGAGGATACGCTGCGGTCCGATTATCGGGCGATCGCCGAACGCCGGGTGCGGCTGGGTCTGCTGCTGGCCGAAATCGGTCGGCTCAACAACATCCAGGTCACCCCCGATGAGATGACCCGCGCAATGCGGGCCGAGGCCGGCCGTTATCCCGGCCGCGAGGCGGATATGATGGAGTTCTTCCGGAAATATCCCGCCGCCGCCGATTCGCTGCGCGGCCCGATCTTCGAGGAGAAGGTGGTGGATTACGTGCTGGAACTGGCCCAGATCACCGAGCAGGTGGTGACGCGGGACGAGCTCGCGCAGGAGCCGCCGGTGGAGGCAGCTGGGTCGGCATCGGGTGGCGGGGCAGGGGCCTCGGCCCCGTCCGGGGATGAGCCCGCCGCCGAATCATCGGCCGGCACCTGACCAGATGGGCAGGTCATGCCGCTTCTCAGCAGCCTAAGCCGTTTGGGTGGTCTGGATTCCACCGACTGTTCACCTATTTTTCAATCATCCGCTTTACAGGTGACGCAATGAGGGATCGCGATCCGGTCGAGGTCTACAACAACACCCTGGTTCCCATGGTGGTCGAGCAGACCGCCCGGGGCGAACGGGCATTCGATATCTTTTCCCGCCTGCTGAAGGAGCGGATCATCTTCCTGACCGGGGCGGTGTTCGACCAGGTCAGCTCGCTGATCTGTGCCCAGCTGCTTTATGCCGAGAGCGAGAATCCGACCAAGGATATCGCGTTCTACATCAACAGCCCGGGCGGCGTGGTGTCCTCCGGCCTCGCCATCTATGACACGATGCAATACATCCGGAGCCCGGTCAGCACGGTGTGCATCGGCCAGGCGGCCTCGATGGGCAGCCTGCTGCTGTGCGCCGGGGCCAAAGGCAAGCGGTTTGCCCTGCCGAATGCCCGGATCATGGTGCACCAGCCATCCGGCGGTGCGCAGGGCCAGGCCACGGATATCGAAATACAGGCCCGCGAGATCCTCACGCTGCGCAAGCGGCTGAACGAGATTTACGTCCGCCATACCGGCCAGCCGATCGAGGCGATCGAGCGCAAGCTGGAGCGCGACAGCTACATGTCCGCTGAGGAAGCCCGCGATTTCGGCTTGGTGGACGAGGTGGTGGAGAATCGCCCCGGCACCGCCGAAGATACCACCCGGCCCTGAGTCCGGGAAGAACCGCTCACCGTGGAGACCTGCCCTGGTCTGGGCAGGCTGCCGCGGCCCGACGGGCCCATCGGACCGGCAACCAGCAGGCCTGTCGCCGGCCTGCCGAGTGCCGGTCCTCCGTGTGGCCGACCGGACGCAGGCAGGACAGTTTAATCAACCTTGTTGCCTAGTCCGGCCGTTGTCCTTGTCCCATGCGGCCGAGGGGGACTAGAGTTGCGAGTTGGTCCCCGGCGGAGTCCGGGGCAGGAGTGCTCATGAGCAAGTCTGGCGATTCCAAGAACACACTTTACTGCTCGTTCTGCGGCAAGTCCCAGCACGAGGTGCGCAAGCTCATCGCCGGTCCCACGGTGTTCATCTGCGACGAGTGCGTCGAGCTGTGCATGGACATCATCCGCGAGGAGCACAAGACGCATCTGGTCAAATCGCGCGACGGGGTGCCGACCCCGCGTGAGATCTGCAAGGTGCTGGACGACTACGTGATCGGCCAGGATCACGCCAAGAAGGTGCTCTCGGTTGCGGTGCACAACCACTACAAGCGGCTGGCCCATGGCCAGAAGAGCAACGACATCGAGATCGCCAAGTCCAACATCATGCTGGTCGGGCCGACCGGCTCGGGCAAGACCCTGCTGGCGCAGACCCTGGCGCGCATCCTGGACGTCCCGTTCACCATGGCGGACGCCACGACGCTGACCGAGGCGGGCTATGTCGGTGAGGACGTCGAGAACATCATCCTGAAGCTGCTGCAGTCCGCCGACTACAACGTGGAGCGGGCGCAGCGCGGCATCGTCTATATCGACGAGGTCGATAAGATCAGCCGCAAGTCGGACAACCCCTCGATCACGCGCGACGTGAGCGGGGAGGGCGTCCAGCAGGCGCTGCTGAAGATCATGGAAGGCACCGTCGCCTCCGTGCCGCCGCAGGGTGGGCGCAAGCATCCGCAGCAGGAATTCCTGCAGGTCGACACCACCAACATCCTGTTCATCTGCGGCGGTGCGTTTTCCGGGCTGGAGCGGATCATCTCGGCTCGTGGCAAGGGGTCGGGAATTGGCTACGGCGCGGAGGTTCGGTCGTCCGATGAGCGTCGGATGGGCGCCATCCTGCGCGAGGTGGAACCCGAGGACCTGCTGAAATTTGGCCTGATCCCGGAATTTATCGGCCGTCTGCCAGTGGTCGCCACGCTGGACGACCTGGACGAGAATGCGCTGGTGGAGATCCTCACCAAGCCGAAGAACGCGCTGGTGAAGCAATATGGCCGGTTGTTCGAGATGGAGGGCGTGAAGCTCAGCTTCACCGAGGACGCGCTGCGGTCGGTTGCCACCCGCGCCATCGCCCGCCGGACCGGGGCGCGCGGCCTGCGCTCGATCATGGAGCAGATTCTGCTGGGCACCATGTTCGAGTTGCCCGGGTTGGACGGCGTCGAGGAAGTGGTGATCAACCGCGAAGTCGCCGAGGTACGAGCCAACCCGCTGTATCTGTACGGCAAGGAGCGCGCCGAGCACTCTGCCTGAGCGGCGCTGTGACGAAGACGGAATTTCAAGGGCTTGCGCCGTATTGCCCGGCTGCCGATATGCCGCTCTGAGAGACGGGCCGAAAAGCCCGCAAAGGCGTCATCCGTGCCGCAGTTGGGCGGAGAGGGCGTCGACTGTCCATAAGGAGGTCAACTATGACTCAATCCGATCGGCCGGCACCAGACAAGCCGGGACGCCCGGATGATCCGTTCGCGACGGGTCCCACCAGGTCGGACGCATCGCAAGGCGACATGCTGCCTGTGCTGCCGTTGCGCGACATCGTCGTCTTCCCGCACATGATCGTGCCACTGTTCGTCGGCCGCGAGAAATCCGTGCGGGCGCTGGAAGCGGTGATGAAGGACGACAAGCAGATCCTGCTGGTCGCGCAGAAGAATGCCGCGCAGGACGACCCCTCGGCCGACGACATCTATCGCGTCGGCACCGTATCCACGATCCTGCAGTTGCTGAAGCTGCCGGACGGCACCGTGAAGGTGCTGGTGGAAGGCGGCCGCCGCGCGAAGATCACCGGTTTCAAGGAGACCGACAGCTACTTCGAGGCGCTCACCGAGCCGATGCCCGACCAGACGGGCGAGGCGAAGGAACTGGAGGCGCTGGGTCGCACCGTCGTCACCCAGTTCGAGCAGTACATCAAGCTTAACAAGAAGATCGCGCCCGAAGTGTTGGTGTCGCTGAACCAGATCGAGGAGCCGTCGAAGCTCGCCGACACGGTTGCCAGCCACCTGAACCTGAAGATCGCCGAAAAGCAGGACCTGCTCGAGGTCGCGAAGATTGGCGAGCGGCTGGAGAAGGTTTTCGGACACATGGAGTCCGAGATCGGCGTGCTGCAGGTGGAGAAGCGCATCCGCAACCGCGTGAAGCGGCAGATGGAGAAGACCCAGCGCGAGTACTACCTGAACGAGCAGCTCAAGGCGATCCAGAAGGAGCTGGGCGAGGGCGAGGACGGCAAGGACGAGAATGCCGAACTCGAGGCCCGCATCAAGAAGACCAAGCTGTCGAAGGAAGCCCGCGAGAAGGCCATGGCGGAGCTGAAGAAGCTCAAGACCATGAGCCCGATGAGCGCCGAGGCGACGGTGGTGCGCAACTACCTCGACTGGATGCTCTCGATCCCGTGGAAGCGGCGCAGCAAGATCCGCAACGACGTGGTCGCGGCGGAAGCGGTGCTGGAAGCCGACCATTATGGTCTGGAGAAGGTCAAGGAGCGGATCATCGAGTACCTGGCGGTGCAGGCGCGCAGCCCCAAGGTGCGCGGGCCGATCCTGTGCCTGGTCGGTCCTCCGGGCGTCGGCAAGACGTCGCTGGGGAAATCGATCGCCAGGGCGACCGGCCGGAACTTCGTGCGCATGTCGCTGGGCGGCGTGCGGGACGAAGCGGAAATCCGCGGCCACCGGCGGACCTATATCGGCTCGATGCCGGGCAAGGTCATCCAGGGCATGAAGAAGGCGAAGACCTCCAACCCGCTGTTCCTGCTGGACGAGGTCGACAAGCTCGGCGCCGACTGGCGCGGCGACCCCTCCTCGGCACTGCTGGAGGTGCTGGACCCGGAACAGAATTCCACCTTCGCCGACCACTACCTGGAGGTGGACTACGACCTGTCGGACGTGATGTTCGTCACCACCGCCAACGGCCTGCGCATGCCGCAGCCGCTGATGGACCGCATGGAGATCATTCGCATCCCCGGTTACACCGAGGACGAGAAGGTGGAAATTGCCAAACGCCACCTGGTCCCCAAGCAGTCCGATGCGCATGGGCTGAAGACGGAGGAATGGCACATCTCCGACGACGCGATGCGCGACCTGATCCGGTACTATACGCGCGAAGCGGGGGTGCGGAACCTGGAGCGTGAGATCGCCAACCTGGCCCGCAAGTCGGTGAAGGAGCTGGTTACCAACAAGGCTATCAAGAAGGTCTCCGTCACGCGCAAGAATCTCGACAAGTTCGCGGGCGTGAAGAAGTTCCGCTTCGGCGAGACGGAAGCCGAGGACATGGTCGGTGTCGTGACCGGCTTGGCCTGGACGGAGGTGGGAGGCGAGATCCTGACCATCGAGTTGGTGATGCTGCCCGGTAAGGGGGCGATCAAGCAGACCGGCAAGCTGGGCGACGTGATGCAGGAGAGCGTGTCGGCGGCGTTGAGTTATGTGCGCAGCCGGTCGATCAAATTCGGCATTAAGCCCACGGTGTTCGAGAAGCGCGACATCCATGTGCATGTGCCCGAGGGTGCCACGCCGAAGGACGGGCCGTCCGCCGGTGTAGCGATGGCCACATCGCTGGTCTCGGTACTCACCGGCATTCCGGTGCGCCGCGATATCGCGATGACCGGCGAGATCACCCTGCGCGGGCGCGTGCTGCCGATCGGCGGATTGAAGGAGAAGCTGCTGGCGGCGCTGCGTGCGGGCATCACGACGGTGTTCATCCCGAAGGACAACGAGAAGGATCTCGCTGAGATTCCCGACAATGTGAAGAAGCACTTGAAGCTTATCCCCGTCGCCGATGTGGACGAGGTGATCGCCCAGGCGCTGGCGCGGCGCCCGGAGCCGATTGAGTGGCAGGAGCCAGACGACGCGCCGGCTACCCCTCCGCCGCCCTCTGAGGCGGCTACGGCGTCGCTGCCGCACTGACGGCGACGGCTTCCAGTTGATCCTGGGCAACGGCCCGTCGGAACTGTCCGGCGGGCCGTTTCCTTTCATTGACGCCAGCGAAACCGCACCTCTAGTGTCCCCCGCGTTCGCCGGCCGTGTATGGCGGTCGGGTCTTTGGACACGCCCTGACGATGGGAGGAGAGGGACTCAGCAGTGAACAAGATGGATCTCATCGCTGCCGTATCGGAGGAAACCGAACTGTCGCGTGCGAAAGCGGCAGAGGTGGTGGATGCTTTGTTCGGCGCGATCGAGCAGGCACTGAAGAAGCAGGAGGAGGTGCGGCTGGTTGGCTTTGGCACATTCGCCGTGGCACAGCGCAAGGCCGGCACCGGGCGCAATCCGCGCACCGGCGAGGAAATGGCAATTCCCGCTTCCGCCACAGTTCGTTTCAAGGCCGGCAAGGGCCTGAAAGACGCCGTGCAGTAAAGGTGCGAGCGGGGGGAAACTATACCCCCTCGTCTTGCCTTCCGTCAGTTTTGGGCGGTTAGCTCAGCGGTAGAGCATCTCGTTTACACCGAGAGGGTCGGCGGTTCGAAACCGTCACCGCCCACCAGCCCCGAGCGCAGCCGGGCATTTCCTCACACACAGTGACCGCTTCCCGTCTCGACGCAGCGCAAGCGGCTGGGTTGTTGCGGCGCGTGCGGTCGCGTTGGGCGATAGACGATCGGCATGTTTCGGCACCACCGCGCCACGACGGTGCCAGGCCGGTCTCCAGGCGCGGCCGACTGGTCTGCCACTGCATTCCCTTTGTCATAGTCCGCGGCCTGCGATCCGTCCGCGTGCGCTTGACGCCATCCCCGGCGCAGCCTAAACGCTGCGCCCTGCCGCTGCGGGTGTAGCTCAGTTGGTTAGAGCGTCGGCCTGTCACGCCGAAGGTCGCGGGTTCGAGCCCCGTCACTCGCGCCAGCAGCGGCCCCCTCGATGTTGGTGATTTTCGCTCACGTCAGGGGGCGCAATTCGGCTGGGTGTATGGCGGGCCGCAACGGTTGGGGGTAATGTCCGCCGCGTTGTGACGCTGCGGTGTCTCCAAGCCGCGGTGCTCATGCATCTGGTCGATCGGAACTGACATGCAGCCAGTGCTTTTCGGATATTTGCCAATTCTGGTGTTCCTGGTGATTGCCGGCGTCATCGCGGTCGCCATGGTCGGCGGATCGCTGCTCGCGGCGCGGCAGAAGCCCTATCCGGAAAAACTATCGGCCTATGAATGTGGCTTCGAGGCGTTCGATGATGCGCGCCGCCGATTCGACGTGCGGTACCATCTCGTCGCCATTCTGTTCATCATCTTCGACCTTGAAGTGGCGTTCCTCTTTCCATGGGCTGTGGCGCTGAAGGGAATCGGCGCATTCGGTTTCTGGTCGATGATTGCGTTCCTTGCCGTGCTCACCGTCGGTTTCGTCTACGAGTGGTGCAAGGGCGCTCTCGAGTGGGAGTAGGCGGAGTGGGAGTAGGCGCATGAGCGGAGCAGCAATCGCCTGGAACCGGGACGCGCTGCCGCCGGGTCCGGAACAGGACGCGGTGATCAAGGGCATCACTGGTGAAATGGCAGACAAGGGCTTTCTGGTTGCCAATCTCGACAAGGTGGTGAACTGGGCGCGCACCGGCAGCCTGTGGCCGATGACGTTCGGCCTGGCCTGCTGCGCGGTGGAGATGATCCATGCCTACATGCCGCGCTATGATCTGGACCGCCTGGGCATCATTCCACGGGCGTCGCCTCGGCAGAGCGACGTGATGATCGTTGCCGGTACGCTGACCAACAAAATGGCGCCTGCGCTGCGCAAGGTCTACGACCAGATGCCGGAGCCGCGCTGGGTCATCTCCATGGGCAGCTGTGCCAATGGCGGCGGCTACTACCACTACTCGTATTCGGTGGTGCGCGGCTGCGATCGCGTGGTGCCGGTTGATGTCTATGTGCCGGGCTGTCCGCCGACCGCGGAGGCGCTGGTCTACGGCATCATGCAATTGCAGAAGAAGATCCGCCGCACAGGAACCATTCTTCGTGGCTGACGAAACCCAGACCGCCGAACCCACGGCGAATCCCGCCTTGCAGGCTTTGTCCGAGGCTATCGCGCAATTGCCGGGCGTGCGGGCGACCCGGATGGAGCGCGATGAACTGGTCGTGGATGCCGATCGCGACTCGCTGCCCGCCCTGATGACGCGGCTGCGCGACGATCCACAATTTGCGTTCGAGCAGATGATGGATCTGTGCGGTGTGGACTGGCCGGAGCGCGCCGAACGCTTTGATGTAGTCTACAACCTGCTATCGGTCGCGTTGAACCAGCGGCTGCGTGTGATCGTCACCACCGATGCGGTGGCGCCGGTGCCCTCCGTGCATACCATCTGGCCCTGTGCCACCTGGTGGGAACGCGAGGCCTGGGACCTGTTCGGAATCGTCTTCTCCGACCAGCCGGATTTGCGACGCATACTGACCGATTACGGCTTCGAAGGTCATCCGATGCGCAAGGACTTCCCGCTGACCGGCTATGTCGAAGTGCGCTACGACGAGGATCGCAAGGCTGTGGTGTATGAACCGGTGCGACTCACGCAGGACTGGCGCAGCTTCGACTTCCTCTCGCCCTGGGAAGCGGTGACGACTCTGCCGGGCGATGAGAAGGTGCATATCGAACGAATGGCCGACATGAAGGTGAAGCCAGCGACACCGATCGATGCACCGAAAGCGTGAGGCATCATGAGTGATCTGCCTGAAACCGAGGCACGGCCCACCGCCACCAGGACGGTGGAGATCGACAGCCACACGATCAATTTCGGCCCGCAGCATCCGGCCGCGCATGGTGTGCTGCGGCTGATCCTGGAAATGGACGGAGAGGTGGTGGAGCGCGCCGATCCGCATATCGGCCTGCTGCACCGCGGTACCGAAAAGCTGCTGGAATACCGCACCTACATGCAGGTGGTGCCGTATTTCGATCGGCTCGATTACGTCTCGCCGATGTGCGAGGAGCACACTTTCGCCCTGGCGGTCGAGAAGCTGCTGGGCATCGAGGCACCGGAACGCGCGCAATGGATTCGCGTGCTGTTTGCCGAGATCACCCGGGTGCTGAACCATCTGCTGAACCTGACGACCTATGCGCTGGATGTCGGGGCGATCACGCCGAGCCTGTGGGGGTTCGAGGAGCGTGAGAAGCTGATGGAGTTTTATGAGGCGGCGTCCGGTGCGCGCTTGCACTCCAATTATTTTCGGCCCGGCGGCGTGTCGCGCGACCTGCCGGCGGGACTGGAGCAGCGGATCGGCGAATGGGCCGAGACGTTCCCGAAGTTCATGGTTGAACTGGAACGGCTGCTGACGTCGAACCGGATCTGGAAGCAGCGCACCGTCGATATCGGGGTGATCAGCGCCGAGGATGCGCTGGCCTGGGGCTTCTCCGGCCCACCGTTGCGTGCCTCCGGCGTGCCATGGGATCTACGCCGGGCGCAGCCCTATGACAAATATGCCGAAGTGGACTTCAACGTCCCGGTCGGCCGCAATGGCGACTGTTACGATCGCTATCTGGTGCGCCTCGCCGAGGTGCATGAGAGCGTGAAGATCATCAAGCAGTGCCTGGCGAAGATGAAGCCGGGCCCGGTGAAGGTGCAGGACAACAAGATCAGCCCGCCACGGCGCACCGAGATGAAACGCTCGATGGAGGCGCTGATCCATCACTTCAAGCTGTATACCGAAGGTTATCACGTGCCGGCTGGCGCAACCTACACCGCGACCGAGAGTCCGAAAGGCGAGTTCGGCGTGTATCTGGTGGCGGACGGAACCAATCGGCCGTATCGCTGCAAGATCCGCTCGACCGGCTTCGCATTCCTGCAGGCGATCGATGTGATGGCGAAGCGGCACATGCTGGCCGACGCAGTGGCGATCATCGGCTCGATCGACGTCGTGTTCGGCGAGATAGACAGGTAGATGATGGCCGAGAGCAGCAAAGCCGATTTCGCACAACCGGCGCATTTCGCCTTCGACGCCGACAGTGAGGCGGCGATCGCCAAACACGTGGCCAAGTATCCGGCCGGGAAACAGGCCAGCGCGGTGCTTCCGGGTACTGTACATCGCGCAGAATCAGATGAAGCGGCAGACCGGCAGTGCGTGGCTGCCGGTGAAGGCGATGGATGCGACGGCGCATCGCCTGGGCATGCCGCCGATCCGCGTCTACGAGGTCGCGACCTTCTACTTCATGTTCAACACCAGGCCGATCGGTAAGTTTCATCTGCAGGTCTGCACCACCACGCCGTGCTGGCTACGCGGCTCGGATGAGGTGACCGCCGCCTGCAAGGCATTCACCGGCATTCAGGAGTTCGGCGAGACCAGTGCCGATGGCGACTTCACCATGACCGAGGTGGAATGTCTCGGGGCCTGCGTGAACGCGCCGATCCTGCAGGTGGATGACGATTTCTACGAGGATATGGATGGCGAGCGGGTGCAGCAGTTGCTGGCCGCATTGCAACGCGGCGAGCGGCCGAAGCCGGGCTCGATGATCGGCCGGCAGACCTCGGCGCCGGAGGGCGGGCCCACCACCTTGACCACGCTGCGTTTCGCGCCGGGGGATTGAGACGATGCTGAAAGATGAAGATCGCATCTTCACCAATCTCTATGGATTGCATGATGTGATGCTGCAGGGCGCGCAGTCGCGCGGCGATTGGGACGGCACCAAGGCGATCCTGGAAAAGGGGCGCGACGCGATCGTGGAGGAGGTGAAGGCCTCCGGCCTGCGCGGGCGTGGCGGTGCGGGTTTCCCCACCGGACTGAAATGGTCGTTCATGCCGAAGCAGTCCGACCGGCCCTGCTACCTGGTGGTGAACGCGGACGAAAGCGAGCCCGGCACCTGCAAGGATCGCGACATCATCCGGCACGATCCGCACAAGCTGATCGAAGGCTGTCTGGTCGCCGGCTTCGCGATGGGCGCCTGTGCCGCCTACATCTACATCCGAGGTGAGTTCTACAACGAAGCCTGCGTACTGGATGCAGCGATCGATGAGGCCTATGCGGCCGGATTGATCGGCAAGAATGCCTGCGGCTCCGGCTATGATTTCGACGTGTATCTGCATCGCGGCGCCGGCGCGTATATCTGTGGCGAGGAAACCGGGCTGCTGGAAAGCCTGGAGGGCAAGAAGGGCATGCCGCGGCTGAAGCCGCCGTTCCCCGCCGCGGTCGGACTGTATGGCTGCCCCACCACGGTGAACAATGTGGAGAGCATCGCCGTTGCGCCCACCATCATGCGGCGCGGCGCCGGCTGGTTCAATTCGCTCGGCCGGCCGAAAAATTCCGGTCAGAAGGTGTTCTGCATCTCCGGCCACGTGAACAAGCCGTGCAATGTCGAGGAGGAACTTGGCATTCCGCTGCAGGAGCTGATCGAGAAATACGCCGGCGGCGTGCGTGGCGGCTGGGACAACCTGCTCGCGGTGATTCCCGGAGGCGCGTCGGTGCCGGTGCTGCCCAAGAGCATTTGCGACACCGTGTTGATGGATTTCGACTCGCTGCGGGAAGCGCGCAGCGGCCTTGGCACGGCAGCGGTGATCGTGATGGACAAGTCGACGGACATCATCAAGGCGATCGCTCGGTTGTCGAAATTCTACATGCATGAGAGCTGCGGCCAGTGCACGCCCTGTCGCGAAGGCACCGGCTGGATGTGGCGGGTGATGACCCGCATGGTGGAAGGCCGTGCGGAGCCGTCGGAAATCGACACGCTGGACCAGGTCACCCGGCAGGTGGAAGGCCACACGATCTGCGCGCTGGGCGATGCCGCGGCCTGGCCGATCCAGGGCCTGATCCGCCACTTCCGCCCGCAGATGGAAGAACGTATCGCGGCATACAAGACGCGGGCCGGGGCAACGCCGGTGCGCATGGCGGCGGAGTAGGGGATGATCGGATCGGTAATGGTTTTCCCGTCTCGGCCAAGCCTGACCGGGCCATCCGCCCCGGAACGATCGGATCGGCATGCTGTGGCGTGCGCCTCGATTGAGCTAGCCGCCGGGGTCAAGCCCGGCCATGACACGACAAGCCGGGACACGACAAACCGGGACACGAAAAGCTGGGGTCGACGCTAATGCCCAAAGTCACCGTCGACGGTATTGAGGTCGAAGTCCCCAACGGTTCCTCGGTCATCCAGGCCTGCGAGATGGCCGGCATCGAAATTCCGCGCTTCTGCTACCACGAGCGTCTGTCGATCGCCGGCAATTGCCGCATGTGTCTGGTGGAGATCGAGAAGGCGCCGCCCAAGCCGATTTCCTCCTGCACCTACCCGGTCGCCGACGGCATGGTGGTGCACACTGACTCGCCGATGGTGCGCAAGGCGCGGCGCGGCGTGATGGAATTCCTGCTGATCAATCACCCGCTGGATTGTCCGATCTGCGATCAGGGCGGCGAGTGCGACCTGCAGGATCAGGCCATGGGCTATGGCATGGACCATTCGCGCTATGCCGAGAACAAGCGCGCGGTGAAGGACAAGAATCTCGGCCCGCTGGTGAAGACTGTGATGACGCGCTGCATACATTGCACGCGCTGCATCCGCTTCATCTCCGAGGTCGCCGGCGTGCCGGAACTCGGCGCGACCGGGCGTGGCGAGCACATGGAAGTCGGCACCTATGTCGAGAGCGCGCTGCACTCCGAGCTGTCCGGAAATATCATCGATCTCTGCCCGGTCGGCGCGCTGACCTCGAAGCCCTACGCCTTCGTCGCGCGGCCGTGGGAGCTGAACAAGGTGGACAGCATCGACGTGCTCGATGCGGTCGGCAGCAATATCCGCATCGATGCGCGCGGGCCGGAAGTGCTGCGCATCCTGCCGCGCATCAATGACGACGTGAACGAGGAGTGGCTGGGCGACAAGTCCCGCTTCTCGATCGACGGGTTGAAGCGCCGGCGGCTGGATCGGCCCTGGGTGCGACGCAACGGCAAGTTGGTTGCCGCAACCTGGCCCGAAGCCTTCGCCGCCATCACGGAGAAACTGCGGGGCGTTGCCGGCGACCGCATTGGCGCTATCGCCGGCGATCTGTGCGACGCGGAGAGCATGCTCGCACTGAAGGATCTGCTGGTTGCGCTGGGTTCGCAACATCTGGATTGCCGCCAGGATGGTGCGCGGCTCGATGTGTCGCGGCGCGATTTCTACAGCTTCAACTCCAGCATCGCCGGGATCGACGAAGCCGATGCGATCCTGCTGATCGGCACCAATCCGCGGAAGGAAGCGCCGGTGCTGAACGCTCGGATCCGTAAGCGCTGGCTGGCGGCGGATATCCCGATAGGCCTGATTGGCGGCGAAACCGACCTGACCTATAGCACGCAGCAACTGGGCACGACGCCGGACGTGCTGACCGCCCTGCACGATGGCTCGCATGACTTCGCCGCAGTTCTCCGCAATGCAAAGAAGCCGATGATCGTGCTCGGCCAGTCGGCGCTGAGCGGTCCTGATGGCAGCGCCGTCCTGGCGGCCGCGTGGCGGCTGGCGGCCGAGGTCGGTGCGTTGGCAGCCGAGTGGCACGGCTTCAATGTGCTGCACACTGCCGCTGCGCGCGTCGGCGCACTGGACCTCGGCTTCGTGCCGGGTGCCAATGGCAAGTCCGTCGCGCAAATGCTGGACGGCGGCGTGGAGGTGCTGTGGCTGCTGGGCGCCGACCAGATCGATCCGGCGCGGATCGGGCAGAACAGCTTCGTCATCTATCAGGGCCATCACGGCGATGCCGGCGCGCAGCGTGCCGACGTGATCCTGCCGGGTGCCGCCTACACCGAAAAGCCCGGCACCTATGTGAACACCGAAGGCCGCGTGCAGCGGGGCTTCGCCGCGGTGTATCCGCCCGGCGAGGCGCGTGAGGACTGGACGATCATCCGCGCGCTCAGCCAGTTGCTCGGGCACAGGCTGCCCTACGACACGCTCGAGGCGCTGCGTGCGCGGCTGGTGCAGGTCAATCCGGTATTCGGTCGCGTCGGCTTCCTGCCGCGCTTCGGCTGCTCCGACCTGTCGGGGCCAAGCGGCGACCCCGCAGGTACTCAGCGACACGCCGTTCGCCACCGGCATCGGCAACTACTATCAGACCGATCCGATCAGCCGAGCGAGCCCGACCATGGCGGCGTGTGTCACGGCATTTGCCGCGCCTCTGCCGGTGGCGGCGGAATAGGCCATGCACCACTTCTTTTTCGATACCGATATCGGCATCGTCATCCTCACCTTCGGGGAGGCGTTGGCACTGCTGGTGCCGCTGCTGATCATGGTCGCCTACCTGACCTATGCGGAACGCAAGGTGCTGGCGGCGATGCAGTTGCGGAAGGGGCCGAATGTGGTCGGCCCGTTCGGCCTGCTGCAGCCCTTCGCCGACGCGCTGAAGATGCTGATGAAGGAGACGATCATCCCGTCGGGATCGAATCGTCTGCTGTTCCTGATGGCGCCGATGCTGACCTTCAGCCTGGCGATGCTGGCCTGGGCGGTGATCCCGGTGCAGGACGGCTGGGCCATCGCGGACATCAATGTCGGTATCTTATATCTGTTCGCCATCAGCTCGCTCGGCGTCTATGGCATCATCATTGCGGGCTGGGCGAGCAACTCGAAATACGCCTTCCTCGGTGCCATGCGCAGCGCGGCGCAGATGGTCAGCTACGAAGTCTCCATGGGCTTCGTGCTGGTCTCGGTCTTGCTCTGCGCCGGCACGCTGAACCTGTCCGACGTCGTGCGGTCGCAGCAGAACCTGTGGTACTGCATTCCGCTGTTCCCGATGTTCATCGTGTTCTTCATCTCGGCGCTGGCGGAGACCAATCGCTCGCCATTCGACCTGCCGGAAGGCGAAAGCGAGATCGTTGCGGGCTTCTTTGTCGAATACAGCGCCATGAGCTTCGCGCTGTTCTTCCTCGGCGAATACGCGAACATGATCCTGATGAGCGCAATGACGACGATCCTGTTCCTGGGTGGCTGGTTGGGCCCGTTCGGCCTGTGGCCGGCTCTTGGCCCGCTCTGGTTCGTGCTGAAGATCTGCGCCTGCCTCTTCGTCTTCCTGTGGGTGCGCGCGACCTTCCCGCGCTACCGCTACGACCAGCTCATGCGGCTCGGCTGGAAGGTGTTCCTGCCGTTGTCCCTGCTGTGGCTGGTGATCACCGCTGGTGCGCTGATGGCCTTCGGATGGCTGCCCAATGCGTGACCCTTTTCCGTCATGGCAGGCGCTGGCCCCAGGCCAGTTGTGCTCTGCTGCATCCCCGTCCGACCGCTGCCGGGCGGATGGCCCCGGCCATCGCGACGCGCTTGTGGAGTCCCGCTGATGGCGTTTCTCGACCGCACCGCGCGCAGCCTGCTGCTGGGGGAGCTCGTCTCCGGGCTCGGGCTGACGCTGCGCTACTTCTTCCGGCCCAAGGCGACCATCAACTACCCCTACGAGAAAGGCCCGCTCAGCCCGCGCTTCAAAGGCGAGCACGCGTTGCGTCGCTATCCGAACGGCGAGGAACGCTGCATCGCCTGCAAGCTGTGCGAGGCGATCTGCCCGGCACAGGCCATTACCATCGAGGCCGAACCGCGTGACGACGGCTCCCGCCGCACCACGCGCTACGACATCGACATGACCAAGTGCATCTATTGCGGCCTGTGCGAGGAGGCCTGCCCGGTGGATGCCATCGTTGAAGGGCCGAACTTCGAATTCGCCACCGAGACCCGCGAAGAGCTGATGTACAACAAGGACAAGCTGCTGGCGAACGGCGATCGGTGGGAGCCGGAACTGGCCCGCCGGCTGGAGCTGGACGCGCCCTACCGATGATCACGCATCTTCTGTTCTATTTGTTCTCCGCCATCCTGCTGGCGTCCGCCGCAGCGGTGGTCAGCGCGCGCAATCCAGTGCACTCGGTGCTGTTCCTGATCCTGGCGTTTTTCAACGCCGCCGCGCTGTTCCTGATCGCAGGCGCCGAGTTCCTGGCGATGATCCTGGTCATCGTCTATGTCGGCGCCGTCGCCGTGCTGTTCCTGTTCGTGGTGATGATGCTGGACGTCGATTTCGCGCAGCTGCGCGGCGGCTTCCAGCGCTATCTTCCGGTTGGTGCGACGGTCGGCGCGGTGCTGTTCATCGAGCTGGTGATCGTGCTTGGCGGCTGGCAATTCGCACCGCAGGCCGGCACGCTGCGGATGTCGCCTACTCCTGCCGGTGTGAGCAATACCGAGGCGTTGGGCCGGTTGATCTACACCGACTACATTTTCCTGTTTCAGGCCGCCGGGCTGGTGCTGCTGGTGGCGATGATCGGCGCCATCGTGCTGACCCTGCGCGATCGCCGCTCGTCTCGCCACCAGGTGATCCGCACCCAGGTCGAGCGGGAGGTGAAAGACACGCTGGAACTGGTGCAGGTGTCCTTGGGTGCCGGCATGCGCACCACCGGGATCTACCGGCCGAAGGTGACGGAGCCCGAACCGGAGGAAACCGCCCCGGCAGGAGGTCACCATGGTCATTGATGCCGCGCCGCGGTGGCTGGCTCCCCTCTCCCTCGTCATGGCCGGGCTTGACCTGGCCATCTGCCCGCAGCGGATCGGCACGCGAAGCGCAACGTGGACTGCGCTCACGGGGGTAGATGGCCGGGTCAAGCCCGGCGATGACGGGAGAGACGAGCGTCGCGGCCGTGCCGGCGGGGGCGGGCGCGGCGGGCGGCTCGGCCAGGATCCTCGGGCCGGAGCTGGACGTGGGCGCAAGGTCGCCGCCGCCATGTCGGACACCGGATCGGACACTGCCGCCATGCCGGAGACACACGCATGATGCCCGTCAGCCTCAGCCACTATCTCGTCGTCAGCGCGATCCTGCTGGTGCTCGGCATCTTCGGCATCTTCCTGAACCGCAAGAACGTCATCATCATCCTGATGGCGATCGAGCTGATCCTGCTCGCGGTGAACATCAACCTGGTGGCCTTCTCCGCCGCGCTGGGTGACCTCACCGGCCAGGTCTTCGCCATGTTCGTGCTGACCGTCGCCGCCGCCGAGGCCGCGATCGGGCTCGCGATTGTCGTGATCTATTTCCGCAACCGCGGGTCGATCCAGGTTGAAGACGTCAACCTGATGAAGGGTTGAGCATGCTCTACGCGCTTGCCGTCTTTGCCCCGCTGGCGGGCGCCCTGGTATCTGGCCTGCTGGGTCGGCAGATCGGCGACCGCGCCGCACAGACCGCCTCCATCCTCGGCATGGTGGTGGCTGCGATCTGCGGGCCGCTCGCCTGCTTCCAACTGGTGAACAGCGGTGTCGAGCCCGGCGTGCTGTCGCTGGGCACCTGGATCGAGGCCGGCCGCTTCCACGTCACCTGGGCGCTGCGCTACGACACGCTGTCCGCCGTGATGGTGGCGATGGTGTCGTTCGTCTCCATGCTGATCCATGTCTACTCAATCGGCTACATGGGCCACGACGCCTATCCGCGCTATCGCTTCTTCGCCTATCTGTCGCTGTTCACCTTCTCCATGCTGATGCTGGTCACGGCGGACAACCTGGCGCAGCTGTTCTTCGGCTGGGAAGGCGTGGGGCTCTGCTCCTACCTGTTGATCGGCTACTGGTACGATCGCCCATCCGCCTGCGCCGCCGCGATCAAAGCGTTCATCGTCAACCGCATCGCCGACCTGCCCTTCGCGGTCGGCCTTGCGCTGATCTTCTTCAAGTTCGGCTCGATCGAGTTCTCGGTCATCTTTCCCGCCGTCGTGCAGCACCAGGCGGACACCTACACGCTGTTCGGCGCCAGCTTCCCGGCGATCGAGGTGATCGGCTTCCTGCTGTTCATCGGTGCCATGGGCAAGTCCGCGCAGATCGGCCTGCATGTCTGGCTGCCGGATGCGATGGAAGGCCCGACCCCGGTCTCCGCGCTGATCCATGCCGCGACCATGGTGACCGCCGGCGTGTTCATGATGGCGCGAATGTCGCCGCTGATGGAATACGCCCCCACGGCGCTGGGTTTCGTCACCTTCATCGGCGCGACGACCGCGCTGTTCGCCGCCACCGTCGGCTGCGTGCAGAACGACATCAAGCGGGTGATCGCCTATTCAACCTGTTCGCAGCTTGGCTACATGTTCGTCGCAGTCGGCGTCGGCGTCTATCAGGCGGCGATCTTCCACCTGATCACCCATGCCTTCTTCAAGGCGCTGCTGTTCCTGGGCGCCGGCTCGGTCATCCATGCGATGTCCGACGAGCAGGACATGCGCCGCATGGGCGGGATCTGGAAGCTGATCCCGATGACCTACGCGGTGATGTGGGTGGGCAATCTCGCATTGGCGGGCGTGTTCCCGTTTGCCGGCTATTTCTCCAAGGACGCCATCGTCACCAGCGCCTATGCGGCCGCCAGCGGCATCGGGATGTACGGGTTCATCTGCACCGTCGCTGCCGCCTTCCTGACCGCGTTCTACTCCTGGCGTCTGCTGCTCATGACCTTCCACGGCAAGCCGCGCGCCGACCATCATGTGATGGAGCATGTGCACGAGAGCCCGTTCGTCATGGTTGGCCCGCTGCTGGTGCTCGCGGTCGGTGCGCTGATCGCCGGATTCTCGCTGCATACCTGGTTCATTGGCGAGGACTGGCCGGAGTTCTGGCGCGGCGCGATCTTCAATGGCGCGCATAACCACGTGCTGGCTGCGATCGAGCACGTGCCCGGCTGGGTCGAGGCAGCCCCCACCGTCGTCGGCCTGCTCGGCATCGCGCTCGCCTATCTGATGTATATGGCGTTCCCGCTGTCGCCGATGCGACTGGCCGAGATGTTCCGCCCGATCTACCTGTTCCTGCTGAACAAGTGGTATTTCGACGAGCTGTACGACGCGGTGCTGGTGCAGCCCGCGATGCGCATCGCCCGCACCTTGTGGCAGACCGGCGACGCGACGTTGATCGACGGCGTGCCCAACGGACTGGCCGCACTCGCCGCGGAAGGCTCGCGGGAGTCGGTGAAGCTGCAGACCGGCTCGCTCGCAGTCTATGCCTTCGTCATGCTGATCGGCGTCGTCGTTCTGGTCGGCATCTTCATGGTGTTCGGATGAGTGTGATGATCGTGTGTGCGCCGCGACGCTTTGCAGCTGGGGTGGGACGCATCCCGCCAGGGCTGGGCCTCGCCCCGTCACGGCCCGTACGCGCCCCGCAACCTTCCCCGTCATGGCCGAACCTGACCCGGCCATCCGCCCTCGGGCGATCGGGCCGGGCAGCAACGGCGCGCGTCTCTTCGGGGGCAGATGGCCGGGTCAGGTTCGGCCATGACGGGGAAAAGTACGGCCCTGACAACGAGCGCCATGACCTCGACCGGCAGCGTTGCGGCCCTGCCAGCGACCACGATAGCGGTGGCGGCCCGGGCCGCGGACGCGGTGGCCCAGACGCAGACTGCGCCTGCCGCCAGCTGAACCAGCGGAGCCACGCCCGATGAACGCCGCCGGCTTCCCGGTTCTCTCGCTGATCACCTGGCTGCCGATCGTCGGCTGCCTGGTGATCCTGTCGGTGCGCGGCGACCAGACCACGATCGATTCCAATGCCCGATGGACCGCGCTGTGGACCAGCCTGATCGTGCTGGTGCTGTCACTGGTGCTGTGGGTGCGCTTCGATCCGGGTGAGGGTGGCTTCCAGTTTGTCGAGACCCTGCCCTGGCTGCCGGAATACGGCGTCACCTATAAAATGGGCGTCGACGGCATCTCGGTGCTGTTCGTGCTGCTCTCCACCGTGCTGACGCCGATCTGCATCCTGGCCAGTTGGGACAGCATCCAGAAGAACGTGCGCGAGTTCATGCTCGCCTTCCTCATCCTGGAAACGATGATGGTCGGCATGTTCTGCGCGCTCGACTTCGTCGTGTTCTACATGTTCTTCGAGGGCGTGTTGATCCCGATGTATCTCATCATCGGGGTGTGGGGCGGGCCGCGCCGCGTCTATGCGGCGGTGAAGTTCTTCCTCTACACGCTCACCGGCTCGGTGCTGATGCTGCTGGCGCTGCTGGCAATGTGGTTCCACGCCGGCACCACCGACATCCCGACGCTGATGCACACGAACTTCCCGGCGGGCATGCAGACCTGGCTGTTCCTCGCCTTCTTCGCCTCCTTCGCGGTGAAGGTGCCGATGTGGCCGGTGCATACCTGGTTGCCGGACGCGCATGTGGAGGCACCGACCGCCGGCTCGGTCATCCTGGCCGGCGTGCTGCTGAAGATGGGGGCGTACGGCTTCCTGCGCTTTTCCGTGCCGATGCTGCCGGAGGCGTCGGCCTACTTCGCCCCCATGATGTTCACCCTGTCGGTCGTCGCAGTGATCTACACGTCGCTGGTCGCGCTGGCGCAGGAGGACATGAAGAAGCTGATCGCCTATTCCTCGGTTGCGCATATGGGCGTGGTGACGATCGGCATCTTCACCTTCAACGTGCAGGGCATCCAGGGCGCGCTGTTCCAGATGCTGTCACATGGCATCGTCTCCGGCGCGCTGTTCCTGATCGTCGGCGTGGTGTACGACCGCATCCACTCGCGCGACATCGCGCGCTACGGCGGGCTGGCGGATCGCATGCCGTCCTATAGCCTGATCTTCATGCTGTTCATGATGGCCTCGATCGGGCTGCCCGGCACGTCAGGCTTCGTGGGCGAATTCCTGGTCATCCTTGGCGCATTGCAGGTGAACTTCTGGCTCGCTTTGCTGGGCGGCATGGGGATGATCCTGGGCGCGGCCTACATGCTGTACCTGTATCGCCGCGTGATCTTCGGCAAGCTGACCAAGGAAGAGCTGCGCCACATCCTGGACCTGAACCCGCGGGAATGGGCGGTGTTCGCGCCGTTGGTGGTGCTGACCCTGTGGATGGGGGTCTATCCGACCAGCTTCTCCAACTTCTGGGATGCGAGCGTCGCCTCCATGGTGCAGCACCACACCGCGGCGATGGCCGACACGGCCAGGACTGCGGAAGCCGGACCGCCGGCCCCAGGTCCGACTGCGTCGACGCCTACTTTCTCGCGAACCATGCTGCAGGACATCGATGGCCGGCCCGGACCTGGCCGTGAGGGAAGGGATGCGCGGCTATGAACTGGGCTATCGCTCTGCCCGAGATCGTTCTTGCCTGCATCGGCATGGCCATCCTGCTGTTCGGCGTGTTGCGCAGGCAGGACAGCACGGTGCTGTGCACGATGTTCACCCTCGGCGGGTTCCTGATTGCCGCCCTGCTGGTAGTCACCCGTGTCGGCGGCATCGGCTATCACGGCCAGTACATCGCTGACGCGTTCAGCACCTTCAACAAGGAGCTGATCCTGGCCGGTGCGGCCCTGTCGTTGATTTTGGCGCTGGACTGGAACCGCAAGCAAGGCATCAGCCGGTTCGAATTTCCCGTGCTGATGCTGTTCAGCGTCGTCGGCATGATGATCATGGTGTCGGCATCCAACCTGATGACGCTGTATCTCGGCCTGGAACTGCAGTCGCTCGCGCTCTACGTGCTGGCTGCCTTTGCGCGTGACGATCTGCGGTCCTCCGAGGCCGGCCTGAAATATTTCGTGCTGTCCGGCCTTGCGTCCGGACTGCTGCTGTACGGCGTGTCGCTGGTCTACGGCTTCTCCGGCACGATGGATTTCCACCAGTTGCGCGAGCTGCTGGCCGACCCGTCGCATGCCTCTGCCGGGCTGGTCGTCGGCATCGTTTTCGTGCTGGTGGGACTGGCGTTTAAGGTGTCCGCGGTGCCATTCCATATGTGGACGCCCGACGTCTATGAGGGCGCGCCGACCCCGGTCACCGTGTTCTTCGCCACCGCGCCGAAGGCCGCCGCCATGGCTCTGCTACTACGCGTCATGGCGACGCCGTTCGGCCATCTGCTCGGCGCCTGGCAGTTGCTGATCGTCCTGGTCTCCATCGCCTCGATGATCCTGGGTGCGCTGGCCGCGATCGGGCAGAGCAACATTAAACGGCTGATGGCGTATTCCTCCATCGGCCACATGGGCTACGCGCTGATCGGACTGGCCGCCGGCACGCCGGAGGGCATTCGCGGCGTGCTGGTCTACATGGTCATCTACGTGTTCATGACCGCCGGCACGTTCGCCTGCATCATCGCGATGCGGCGGCGCGGGCGGGCGGTGGAGCAGATCAGCGATCTGGCCGGACTGGCGAACACCGACCCTGGCCTGGCCATGGGGCTGGCCATCTTCATGTTCAGCCTGGCGGGCATCCCCGTGATGTCGGGCTTCTTCGCCAAGCTCTACATCTTCCTGGCGGCGGTGCAGGCGGGCTTGTGGGCGCTGGCGATTATCGGTGTGCTGACCAGCGTGGTGGGCGCGTTCTATTACATCCGCATCGTCAAGGTGATGTATTTCGACGCACCGGCGGCGGCATTGGACCCGCGCCCGGCATCGTTGTCCTTTGTCGCCGCGGTTACCGGACTGTTCACCACCTTCTTCTTCCTGTTCCCTGCGCCCTTCATCGGCGCCGCCCAGGCCGCGGCACATGCGCTGTTCCGATGACCTTCCCCGTCATGGCCGGCGAACGGTCCGCATCCCCGACTTGCGGCCGGGGAACCGGCCGGCCATTGTCGGTTGCCTCGCATCGCCCGCGATGAGACGGTTTGTATCCCATGCTGCTGGTCATCGACGCCGGTAATACCAACATCGTCTTCGCGGTTCGCGACGGCGATCAATGGCGCGGCACCTGGCGCATCCGCACCGACGCGCAGCGCACTTCTGACGAATACGCCGTCTGGCTGATGACACTGCTGACCCATGCCGGGCTCACCGCACAGGATGTATCGGCGGCAGTGGTCGGCACCGTGGTACCCGCCGCGCTGTACCATCTGCGCCGCTGCTGCCGTGAGTGGTTTCAGGTGGAGCCACTGGTCGCCCGCGCCAGCCTCGACTGGGGCTTCGAGATCAAGGTCGACAATCCCGACGAGGTCGGCGCCGACCGGCTGCTGAATGCGCTGGCCGGTCATCGCCAATTCGGCGGTCCCCTGATCGTGGTGGATTTTGGCACCGCCACCACCTTCGACGTGGTGGACCAGACCGGCGCCTATCTCGGCGGCGTGATATGCCCCGGCATCAATTTGTCGATCGAGGCGCTGCATCAGGCCGCCGCCCGCCTGCCACGTATCGGCATCAGCCGGCCGCAGGCAGTGATCGGCCGCTCGACCGTGCCGGCGATGCAGTCTGGCGTCTACTGGGGCTATATCGGACTGATCGAAGGCTTGGTGACCCGCATCAAGACCGAGTTCGGCGGGCCGATGAAGGTGATTGCCACAGGCGGCCTGGCGCCGCTGTTCACCGAAGGCACGCTGATGATCGATCAGATCGAGCCGGACCTGACGCTCGATGGCTTGCGCCTGCTGGCGGAACGCAACCCGGCGCCTGGCCTGCCACGCGATCGCAGCCGGCTGATTGACCACGAGTAACCGGTCCGGCCGGTTCCAAGCGCCGAGCCCTTGGCGGGGATTCAAGGGGCAGGCCCCTTGATGGGGGGCGGGGGCGACGCCTCCCACGCTTGCCCGCATTCCACGCTTGCCCGCATTCCACCCCAAACCTGGGACAGGCTGCGGAACGCTGCCGGGATGAGGCAAACGGGCAACGCCTGAGTGGTGGCAATTTGGCGGGCCGCAACTTTTGCGCCCGCCACCGTGTTTCGCTTGCCGTCAGGTGGCGCCCGCCACTCGACCGGAGAGTGGAGTACAGCACCGATGGGCGGATCCGCGGAACTCAAGGACCTTCGCCGCAGGATGGGAGAACTGACCGGCACAGGCGCGAGGCGCAAACCAGCCGACCCCGCACAAACATCGCCGTCCGGTCGCGGACGAGACGCCGCGAATCCCACCCAGATTCCCCCACACGGCTGGAAGGATGTCGTCTGGCGGACCTGGCGGGACATGTCCGACAAGAACCTGTTCCTGGTTGCGGGGGGCGTTACCTACAGCGTGCTGCTGGCTCTCTTCCCTGGGCTCGCCGCGCTGGTCTCCATCTACGGCCTGTTCCTGGATCCCGGGCAGATCGAGCAACAGATGGGCGCCGCGACCGGCATGCTGCCCGGCCAGGCCCGCGATATGCTGCAGCAGGAACTGCACCAGTTGGCTACGGCCTCGACCGGGGCGCTTGGGCTGAGTGCCGTCGTGGGACTGCTGTTCGCGCTCTGGAGCGCCTCACGCGGCATGAGCGGCATGATGACCGCGCTCAACATCGCCTATGGCGAGCAGGAGCGACGCAGCTTCCTGAAGTTCAACATGCTCGCGATCATCCTGACTCTCGGCATGGTGCTCGGCGGCATTGTCGGACTCCTGCTGGTCGCCGTATTGCCAGCCGTCGTCACGGCCATTGGCCTGGGCGGTACCACCAAGTGGCTGCTTCTGGTGCTGGAATGGCCGCTTCTGATGGCAATGATGATGCTGGGTCTGACGAGCCTATTTCGTTACGCGCCTGACCGCGACAAGCCGCAATGGCGCTGGGTGTCTCCGGGTGCCATCACTGCCACCGTGCTCTGGACCCTCGGCTCGATCGCGTTTGCCGTCTACGTCGCCAATTTCTCCTCATACGACAAAACCTACGGCACCTTGGGCGGCGCGGTGGTGCTGCTGACTTGGTTGTACCTCTCGTCCCTGGCCGTGCTGATTGGCGCCGAAGTCAATGCTGAAGCGGAGCGGCAGACGCACAAGGACACCACCACAGGCGCGGCTCGGCCGATGGGCACACGCGATGCGCACGCCGCTGACACGCTGGGGGAGAGCACGGACAGGTGAGGCTGGCGGGCAAGGCGCCGCCAGCCCGGCGCCGCCCGCGCGGATTGATGAGAACCCCGCCGCATGTCCTCGGGACGATCATCATAGGTGACGGTTGGAGTGGGCCCCTGGTGCCGGAGCACGGCAGCCCGCGCCATCCTGCCCGCGCCGCGCCGCGCCATAGCCCGCGACCCGCGCCAAGCAACGCTGGCATTGGCTCCACCATGGTCTATATCAAGTCTCAACCGCTGCGCCTGACGCGCCGCAACGCTCAGTTCGTTCTGACGATGCAATTCTTGAGGTAAGCAACAGCTCGATATGGATGTAGAAACCGGTGACCTGGCCTTCCTGCCCTTGGGCGGGACGGGTGAGATCGGCATGAATCTCAACCTCTACCGCTGCGATGGCAAATGGCTGGCCATCGATTGCGGCATCGGCTTTGGCGGCGCCGAACACCCCGAAGTCGATATCATGGTGCCCGACCCCGCCTTCATCGGCGATCGGCGGGACGCGCTGCTGGGCCTGGTGATTACGCACGCCCATGAGGACCACATTGGCGCCGTGGCCCATCTGTGGCCGCAACTCCGCTGCCCGGTCTACGCCACGCCGTTCGCCGCCGCCGTGCTGCGCCGCAAGCTGGGGGAGGCGCAGCTCACCAACCAGGTGAAGCTGCATGTCATCCCGCCTGGCGGCAGCATCGAGCTGGCGCCCTTCCGCCTGCAATTCATCCGCATGGCGCACTCCATCCCGGAAGCGCAGGCGCTGGCGATCGACACGCCGTATGGCCTGTTGCTGCACACCGGGGACTGGAAGCTGGACCCGCAGCCGCTGGTTGGCCCGCCAACCGATGAGGCCGCGCTGGCCGCGCTGGGGGAGCGCGGCGTGCTGGCGATGATCTGCGACTCCACCAACGCGATGGTGGAGGGCCATTCCGGCAGCGAGCACGAGGTGCGTCAGAGCCTGACCGCCCTGATCCGCGGCATGCGCGGACGGGTCGCGGTGACCTGCTTCGCCAGCAATGTCGCCCGTGTCGAGACCCTGGCACTCGCCGCGCGAGAGGCCGACCGGAGCGTCGCCGTTGTCGGCCGCAGCCTGCGCAATCTGGATTCCGCCGCCCGGGCCTGCGGCTACCTGCAAGGCATCCCGCCATTCCTCGGCGAGGACGACATCGACGATGTGCCGGACGACAACATCCTGATTCTGATCACCGGCAGCCAGGGCGAGGCCCGCAGCGCCTTGGCCCGCGTGGCGATGGACACGCATCCGCGCGTCGCGCTGGGGGAGGGGGATACGGTGGTATTTTCCTCGCGCGTCATCCCCGGCAACGAACGGGCGATCGGCACGGTGCAGGACAATCTGGTGCGTCGCGGCGTGCACTTGATGACCGACATCGACCATCTGGTGCACGTCTCCGGCCATCCGGCGCGGGATGAATTGCGGCGGATGTACCGGCTGGTGAAGCCGCGCTTCGCGGTGCCCGTGCACGGTGAGTGGCGCCATCTGTCAGCGCATGCCGAATTGGCGCGGGAAGCCGGTTCGACGCCGATCCTGATGGAGGATGGCGATATTCTGAGCCTGGCCCCTGGACGGCCGGAAGTGGTGGACAGCGCGCCAGTGGGACGGCTGGTTGTGGATGGCGGCCGGCTGGTGCCGTTGACCGGCGGTGTCATGGCGGCCCGCCGGCGCATGCTGTTCAATGGGGTGGTCGTGGCCAGCCTGGCGGTGGACGAAGCTGGGCGTTTGCGCGCGCCCCCGCAGCTCAGCGCGCCGGGCCTGTTCGAGCCCGGTGAGCCGGAAGCTGTCCGGGTCGGTGCGGAGTTTGCCGAGGCGCTGGCTGATCTGCCGGCGTCGCTGCGACGGGATGACGCCGCCCTGGCGGATGCCGCACGGGCCGCCCTGCGACGAGCGTTAGGGCGGCGGCTGCAGAAGCGGCCCCTGGTGGACGTGCATCTGCTGCGTGTCTAAGCACGCGCGGCGCCACGCGGTGGCTGAGAGGCTGGTGGCTTGTGCCGGGCTTTGGCCCATGGTCAATAAGACTGCCGTCTTTCAATTTGAGCGAATTGACTTCCAATGAACTGGTTTACCGGTCTCGTTCTCTATGTGCTGATCTGGTGGACCGTGCTGTTCGCGGTGCTCCCGGTAGGCACACGCGCGGTGCAGGAAGCCGATCCAAGCAGCGGATGGCGGGGCGCGCCGGACCGTCCACTCGTGGTGCGCAAGGTGATTGCCACCACGCTGGTTGCCGCGGTCGTTTGGTTCGGTGCCTACCTGCTGATCACGAGTGACTGGTTAAGCTTCCGGCACGGCATGTTCGCCGCCCCGGAAGATTGAACCGATCGGGCTGAGTTTCTCAGCATTTTTTTCGGAAACGATAATCACGACGGCGAGGGGAGGATTGCTCCTCGACCCTGCCGTGTGACCCCGTTTCCTCCCCAAACCTGGCCCAAACTTGCCGCAACTGCGCGGGCCGCCGGCTTGTTAGCGTGTCGGTTGTTGGAAGTCACGCGTCTTTGTTCGATTTTCGCGAGCTCGCGATAGTTTTATTGCGTGATGGACTTGTGCGGCGCACAATAATTATTGCGATATCGTAGAATGCTTGTCCGTCTGGCGGGCCTGCCCGCCTCCGGCTAGGGTCCCCCGCGACAACCACCGGATGGACTCGCACGATGCGCCTCTCCCGCAGCTTCATTCCCACGCTCAAGGAGACCCCGGCCGAGGCGCAAATCGCCTCGCACCGACTGATGCTGCGAGCCGGTCTGGTGCGGCAGACCTCGGCCGGCATCTATGCCTGGCTGCCGCTCGGGTTTCGCGTGTTGCAGAACATCGCGCGCATCGTCCGCGAGGAGCAGGACGCCGCCGGCGCCCAGGAAGTGCTGATGCCGACCATCCAGCCAGCCGAACTCTGGAAGGAGAGCGGGCGGTATGACGATTACGGCAAGGAAATGCTGCGAATCACCGACCGGCACGACCGCGACATGCTGTACGGGCCGACCAATGAGGAAATGATCACCGATCTGTTCCGACAGTCGGTGAAGTCGTACCGCGAAATGCCGCAGATCCTCTACCACATCCAGTGGAAGTTCCGCGACGAGGTGCGGCCACGCTTCGGCGTGATGCGCGGTCGCGAATTCCTGATGAAGGACGCCTATTCCTTCGACCTGGATTATGCCGGTGCCGTGGTCAGCTATCGCAAGATGATGCTGGCCTATATGCGCACCTACCAGCGCCTGGGGCTGAAGGCGATCCCGATGGAGGCCGAAAGCGGCCCGATCGGTGGCGATCTCAGCCATGAATTCATCATCCTGGCGCCGACCGGGGAAAGCCAGGTGTACTACGACGCGGCGTTCGAGGAGATCGACTACGCAGCCCGCGGCGCCGGCGGGTTCAGCTACGAGGATGCCGGCGATCTGCACCGGTTCTTCACGCAGATGACCACCCACTACGCCGCGACCGATGAAAAGCACGACGCGGCAGCCTGGGAGAAAGTGGCGCCGGAACGCCGCCGCGAGGGCCGCGGCATCGAGGTCGGCCATATCTTCTACTTCGGCACCAGGTATTCGCGCGCGATGGGCTGCACCGTCGCGGCACCCGACGGCAAGCCGGTCCATCCCGAGATGGGCAGCTACGGCATCGGCGTCTCCCGCCTGGTCGGCGCGGTCATCGAGGCAAGCCATGACGAGGCCGGGATCATCTGGCCGGACAGTATTGCCCCGTTTGCCGCCGCGATCCTGAACCTGAAGCGTGGTGACGCTGCCTGCGATGCGCTCTGCGAGACGCTGTACGGCAAGCTCGGCGGCACCGCGCTCTATGACGATCGGGAGGACCGTGCCGGGGTGAAATTCGCCGATGCCGATCTGATGGGGCATCCCTGGCAGATCATCGTCGGCCCGCGCGGGGCGGCGGCCGGCAAGGTAGAGCTGAAGCGGCGTGCGACCGGGGAACGCGGAGAGCTAGCGCCGGAGGATGCGCTGGCACGCGTCCTGGCCGGTGGCGCCGGCCGCGCTTGAGTTCGCTACGCAAACCCGCGCGGATCTACGGACGCGGACGACCGGCGTCCGGACCCGCAGCGCCGCGGTGGTGCGGGTCCGCCCACTGGCCGGCTCTGTCACGTGCATCCAGCCCGCGTGCCCGGCTGCCGCGTCATGCCGAGCCGCGTCATGCCGAGCACCGGCCCGGCATCCACGCCTTCGCTGCCCGCTCGAGGATTCGACCTGGTCAGTTAAACTTCGCATGACATAGGACAGGCATGTTCGGACCCTTCGAGCGCGCCATCGCCGGCCGCTACCTCCGCGCGCGCCACGGTGAGCGCTTCGTCTCCATCATCGCGATCTTCTCGCTGGTCGGCATCGCCCTCGGGGTCGCGACGCTGATCATCGTGATGAGCGTGATGGGTGGCTTCAAGGTCGATCTGCTGAGCCGGATCCTCGGCTTCAACGGCCATCTCGGCGTGTACGGCGCGGCCGGCAAGCTGGAGAACTACCAGGACCTGGCGCAGCGCCTGGGCAAGCTGCCTGGTGTCGTGACCGCGACCCCGGTGCTCGATGGCCAGGTGCTGCTGACCGACAACAGCGGCATCTCCTCCGGCGGTTATGTGCGCGGGATCAGCGAGGCCGACCTCAAGACGCTGCATTCGGTCAGTGATCATATCCTTGCCGGATCGCTGGACCAGTTCCAGGGCGACGATGCGATCGCCATCGGCGTCGGCCTGGCGCGCAAGTTCGGCCTGAGTGTCGGCAGCCAGTTGACCCTGGTGTCGCCGCAAGGTGCCGCCACGGCGTTCGGCACCGTCCCGCGCGTGCGCGCCTACACGGTGGTGGCGATCTTCCAGGTCGGCATGAACGAATACGACACCGTCTATGTGTTCCTGCCGCTGCACGCGGCGCAGGTGTTCTTCCAGAAGCCGAATTCCGTGACCCAGATCGAGATACGGATCAGCGATCCCGACCAGGTCGGTACCGTCACGCGTGAAGTACGCGCAACGCTCGGCAATACGCCCGCCGTCGTGCAGAACTGGGAGCAGAACAACAACAGCTTTTTCGCCGCGGTGCAGGTGGAGCAGAACGTGATGTTCCTGATCCTGACACTGATCATCCTGGTCGCCGCGTTCAATGTCATTTCCAGCCTGATTATGATGGTGAAGGACAAGACCGGCGACATTGCCGTGCTGCGCACGATCGGCGCCGGCCGCGGTGCGGTGATGCGCATCTTCCTGATGTGCGGCGCGTCGGTCGGTGTCACCGGCACCCTGGTCGGCACCGTGCTGGGCGTGTTGTTCTGCCTCAACATCCAGACCATCCAGGGCTGGGTGGAAGCGGTCACCGGCACCAACGTGTTCAATCCGGAAGTGTATTATCTGACGCATCTGCCGGCGAAGCTGGACTGGCACGAGGTGCTGCAGGTGATCGTGATGGCCCTAGCGCTGTCGCTTCTGGCCACGCTGTATCCAAGCTGGCGCGCAGCCCAAACCGATCCGGTGGAGGCCCTGCGGCATGAGTGATGCAACGCCACCGTTAGAATTACGCAACGTCTGCCGCACCTATCGCACCGAGGGCGGGGAACTGCCCGTATTGCGCGGCGTGAACCTGGTGTTGCAGGCTGGCGAGATCGTAGCGCTGGTTGCGCCGTCCGGCGCAGGCAAATCCACCTTGCTGCATCTGGCTGGTCTGCTGGAGCGACCGGATGAAGGCGCCGTTCTGGTGGAGGGTCGTGACGCCGGTGCTTTGCCCGACGCCGCGCGTACCGCGATCCGCCGCGACACCATCGGCTTCATCTATCAGTTTCATCACCTGCTGGCGGAGTTCACCGCATTGGAGAACGTGGTGCTGCCGCAGCTGATCGCGAACGTGCCGCGCCGCCAAGCCGCCGATCGCGCCCGAGCGCTGCTGGCGTCCTTCGGCCTGGCCGCGCGCGCCGACCATCCGCCGGGCAAGCTGTCGGGCGGCGAGCAGCAGCGCGTGGCGATCGCGCGCGCCCTGGCCAACGCGCCGCGGGTATTGCTGGCGGATGAACCGACCGGCAACCTCGATGTGCGCACGGCGGATGTCGTGTTCGAAGAGCTGCTGGCCACAGTGCGGAAACAGAACGTCGCTGCACTGATCGCGACGCACAACCCGGAACTGGCGGCACGCATGGACCGCACGGTCACACTGCGCGACGGGGCGGTGCTGCATTTGGCGTAACGCGTCAGCATCTGTACCGTGTGTAGCGTCGGGCCAAGCCTGCTCCTCATGGTGGCCGCATGGTCCATGCGCGCGAGATCGGTGGAGGGCGCAGGTCCGCTGACCGTCGAACCGGAGCCTGAGCCGGCCATCTTCGCCGGAACGATCGGGTCGCTGCGCACGGGCTGCGTGTTGCTTCCGGGGTAGACGGCCGGGTCGAACCCGGCCATTCCGCGGGAAGTAGCGTCTCGCGTTTTGCCCTGGCTTGACGCGCATCGGGCGAAGCCCTGCCATTCGTGGCGTCGCTTCCTGTACCAGTCGACAGAAACCGTTCGGTCGTAACCAATCCGCACGCATATCGAAAATTGGCGCACAGGTGATTCGGCGCCCCTCAAGCCCGATGCGCCACCCCAACCGGCGACGCCCATCCGACGGCTTGCTATAGTGAAGCGGGGAGGGACGAGCCACATGCCAACCGCACGGGCCGCGGTGTTGCGCGAGACCGGCGCACCGATGACCATCGAAACGCTCGACGTCGGGCCGCTCGCGCCCGGCGACGTCCTGGTGCGCATCCGGGCCGCCAGTCTCTGCCACACCGATCTCGAGGCGATGGAGGGGACGCTTGCCGTACATCTGCCCGCGGTGCTCGGGCATGAAGCTGCTGGCGAGATCGCCGAACTTGGCGCTGACGTCACCGATCTGTCGATCGGCGATCGCGTTGTGCTGTCCTGGAATCCGCATTGCGGCCGCTGCTTCTATTGCGATCGCGCCCAACCGATCCTCTGCCGCACATTCCTCGCCAATGCGCCGCGCGGCTTTCATTTCGACGGCAGGCCGCGCCTGACCTGCGGCGCGGTGCCGGTGCATCAGCTGATGTACCTCGGTGGTTTCGCGGAATACTGCATCGTGCCGGCACAGAGCGCGGTGCGCATGCCGAACGCCATGCCGTTCGACCGTGCCGCGCTGATCGGCTGTGGGGTCATGACCGGCGTGGGTGCGGCCACCCGGATTGCGACGCTGCGCTGGGGCGACGCGGCCATGGTGATCGGTTGCGGCGCGGTTGGTCTCTCGGCCGTGCAGGGCTGCGTGCTGGCCGGCGCCACCACCATTATCGCCGTCGATCCGAATCCGGCCCGCCGCCAGCTCGCCCAGGCGATCGGGGCGACACACGCCATCGAGCCGGGTGAGGCCGTGGAGATCGCGCGCGTGCTGACCGACGGACGCGGCGCCGATGTGGTGATCGAATCCGCTGGCGTTCCCTCCGGTTTCCGGCTGTCCGTCGAGGCCGTGCGTCCCGGCGGCCAGGTCGTCTGGCTCGGCAAGGTTGCGGTCGACCAGGAGGTCGCATTTCGCTGGGGCAGTCTAATGCAGGAGAAGCGCATCACCCGCAGTTCCTATGGCGGCACCAACCCGCAGCAGGATTTCCCCCTGCTGGCGCGGGCCTATCTCGAAGGCCGTTTGAAGCTGGACGAAATGATCTCGGCGCGCATTCCGCTCGACGCGATCAATGAGGGATTTGCGGCGTTGAAGCGCGGCGAGACGGTGCGCAGCGTCGTCATGTTCTGACGCACGCCGACGGACCGGAAGCGACCGGGCGGGGAGGACGGATGAAGATCTACCAAGGCGGACGCAGCCTGGACGGCGCAGTGGTCACAGTGGATGACAAGCCATTGGACCCGCGTTTCGATATCCGTCGGTTCAGCTCAACGGGATTCGAATGGACCTATGAAGGCGACGGACCGCGCCAGCTCGCACTGGCACTGCTGGCCGATCACCTGGATGATCCGCAACGTGCACTGATGCTGACAGAGGCTTTCATGCGGAGCGTGGTGGCGGAACTGGACAATGCCTGGCAGCTGACCGGTGAGGAGATCGATCGCGCTCTGCGTGACCTGGCATAGCGGAGGGCACGAAGGCGGCCTTGCCGGCCTGTACGGTCTGTGATGCTGAAATGCGAACTGCACCGCTCCAGGTGGGAGAGGTGGCGATGCCGGAAAATTCGTCCGGCATCACGAGGCGGCTACCATCGATCCGACCGATTGTCGCGCCCCTCCGAGTGACCGTGTCGTGATCAGCGTCGTCGTACGGGCCGAGGGGTGGCTAGCCTGCGATGGCCGGACCGCGGATGCGGGCGGTGTCGGAACTGCACGAAATTCGTTGACGGGATCGGCAAACTCATGGTTGGCGAAGCCTCGCCGACCGGCACGGGGATGGCGGGTCAGTCGAACGCGAGGCTGAGCGTCTCGGCGATGAGTGCCGGGCGTGACGAACCCTCGATCTCGATCTGGCTGTCGAAGGTCATGCGCACACCGCCGGCGATATCCTCTACGCTCTTGAGTGTCTGATGCAGCCGCACGCGCGAACCGGCTGGTACCGGCGCGGTGAAGCGCACCTTATTCGAGCCGTAGTTGATACCCCGGGAACGCTGCCGGATCGTGTAGATCTGGTGCGACAACCCGGGCAGCAATGACAGGGTCAGGTAGCCGTGCGCGATCGTCTTGCCGCCAGGCATCTCCGTCTTCGCGCGTGCCACGTCAACATGGATCCACTGATGGTCGCCGGTCGCTTCGGCGAATTTGTCGATCATCGCCTGGTCCACAAGGACCCAGTCGCTGGTGCCGATCTTCTGTCCGACATGTGCCTTCATATCGGCCGGTCGTTCCACCGTGATCATGGTTGCTTCCTTCGAGCTGCCAGAATTCCTCAACTATGGAACGGCGTGCTCGACCGGTGAACCCCTCGCTGGAACCGAACCCATGCAAACGCCCCGAGGCACGGCGCCTCGGGGCGTGGCATCATCACCATCCGTCGGACGCGGTAGTTATTCCGCGGCCAGCGGCAACGTCTTTTCATCGTCCGGATTGACCGGTGCCGAGGGGATCTTACCCTGCGGCTTCGGATCTTCCACGTAGCGGAACTTCGGCTCTTTGTTCCACGGTCCGCGGTGGTCCTCACCCTTCGACAGGTTGAACACCAGGTCGACCGTATCATCCGGCTCGATCGTGCCGAACATCGGGTCGGTCAGCTTGCCCATCTTGTCGAGCGCCGCCATGAACATCGCAGTGTGGGTGATCTCCCGGGTCAGCAGATGCGTCAGCACCTTGGTGGTGCCTTCATCCGTGCTCGCCTTGATCAGCGCCTCATAAGTCTGCCGCGCACCGGCCTCGGCCGCGATATCGGCACGCAGGTCGCGCACCACGTTGCCGCCCTCGTTGACATAGGCGGCGGTCCAGGCGTTGCCCTGGCTGTCCAGCAGATGCGGACCCACGCCACGGATGCGGAACAGCGGGGCGTCGAACACGTCGGTCTGATCCAGCTTGCGGGTATGCTGCTCGATCAGCTTGCCGACCATCTCCAGATGGTTGAATTCCTCGATGGCGATGTCCTGCAGCATGTCGCGGATACCGGCATCGGTCACGTGGAAGGACTGCACCCAATAGGTCAGCGCGGCGGAAAGCTCGCCGGTCGCGCCACCGAATTGTTCAAGCAGGAACTGACCATAACGCGCATCCGGCTTGCGGACGTTGACCGGCATCATGGTTTCTTTGGTGTGGTAGAACATGCATGCGCTCCTCTGCTGATCGCTGGACGGTCAACGCGGGGAGGCGAGGGCGGGTTCGCCCCTGGTACGAAATTGACATCGATCCTTCATGCGATGAGTGCGCGGTTCAATCGGCTCCGTCGATCGTTGCGGGCGGTAAACTGGGGCTTGCGCGCCGGTGCGAATGCGGTGGCGGCGGCACCCAGGGACGATTGCCGCGGGCGGCACGATCGGTCAGCACGCGTGCGGCCAGTGGCTGCAGCCAGACTGCGGTGGCGCCGTCCCGCCAGACGGTGAAACGGTCCACCAGTTGCGGCCAGGGATGCGGGCATCGCCGGCGCGCGGGTTCGGCCGAGACAATGATGGAGATGTCCCGGCAATCCTCCGGCCCGGTCGCGCCACGCACCAGCAGCACGCCGCGATAACCGGGACGGGGATGCAGCAGGCACGCCTCGGGGCGGCATGCGAAGGCGCCGTTCGCCGCCGTACCTTGCCGCGGGATCGGCTGTGCCGCCTCGGCCGCCCAGTATTGCAGCCAGGAGTCGCGGGTGAACCGCGCTCCGCCGGATACCTGCTGGATGAACACGCCCGACCCGGTGCGCATCGCGATCAGCCTGGCATCCGCCGAGATCAGCAGATCGGGCGGCTGGTCGAAGGCGGGGCTGGCGATGCCCAGCGCGATCAGCGCCAGTCCTGCCAGTCGCAGCCGGGTGCGCCAGAGTCCCAGCCAGGCGATGCCGAAGGCGAGGCTCGCCAGCCCCCAGGCGGTGATATGCGGCACCTGCAAGGTGGCGGCGGGCAGGGCGGCGGTGGTGCGGGCGATCGCCAGGATGGCCTCTACCCCCCAGCCCATCGGCCGCAGCGCCAGCCAGTCCAGCCCCAGCGGCATCAGCGGCAGCGACAGCATGCCGATCGGCATCACGAACAGCGCCGTCAGCGGCACCGCGAGCATGTTGGAGAACACGAAGTAGACCTGGACATGGCCGAAATGATAGGCGCCAAACGGCGCCGAGGCGGTGCCCGCCAGCGCGCTGGTCAGCGCCAGCGCCAGCACATAGCAGCCCAGGCGGCGCGGGCGGCTGCGTCCTTGCAGGCGGCGCAGCCAGGGCCGCAGCGTCTCGTAGCCGGAGATCAGCGCCAGCACCGCGGAGAAGCTCATCTGGAACGACACGCCGGCGACTTCCTGCGGCCCGAGCAGGATCAGCACCGCGCCGGCGACGGCCAGGCCGCGCAGCGAGGCGGGCCGCCTTCCGCACATCAGAGCCAGTGTGAACAGGCTCGCCATGCAGAAGCTGCGCACGATCGGCACATGCATGCCGGTCAGCACCATGTAGCCGGCGCCGGCGACCAGGGCCGCCAGGGCGGCGATCTGCTTGGTGGGCCAGAACAGGCTGGCACGCTCCGACACCGCCAGCAGCAGCCGCGCCACCGCCATGGTGAACCCCATGACGATGCCGATATGCAATCCGGAGACCGACAGCAGATGCGCCATGCCGGAGGCGCGGAATGCGTCATGGTCGGCTTCTGGAATGCCGCGGGACGAGCCGGTCAGCAGGGTCACCGCGATGCTGCCGGCCGCGCCCGGGATAACCGCAAGGATGTGACGCTCGATCGCCGCGCGCAGTTCCTGCACCAGGCGCATCGGGCCGCCCGGGCGGCCGGCGCTCAGCCGTTCCGCGGTGCCCAGCGCGTAGCCACCGGCGCCGATCCCGGCGAAGAACGCATCGCGCTGCACGTCCCACGCGCCGGGATAGGCGGGCGGCGGCGGTGGGCGGATCAGCGCCCGGACCCGCATCGTGTCACCGATCGCGAGTCGGGTTTCGTCGGTGTCGCGCAGCCGCAGGCGAACCAGGCGCGCCAGTGGCTCTGCGCTGTCATCCAGCCGCACCGCTGCAAGGGTGACCCGGCGCCCGTGCGGCAGGGTCTCCAGCCCCCGCACGGAGCCGGTCAGGCTGGTCGCACGGGTTGGCAGGTCCACCTCCAGCGGCGGTGCGCGGGCGGTGGCAAACTGGCATGCGGTAAAGCCGAGGGCCGCCGCGACCACTGGCGCCAGCAGCAGCCGGAGCGCGGTGAGATGGCGCGCCGGAAACCAGGCCAGCGTCGCAGGCAGCAGCACGGCCGCACCGAACCACAGCGGCGGTTCGGTGCGCAGGGCGAAGTAGGTCAGCACGCCCGCGCCCATGAACACGGGCAGCCAGACCGGAAACCGGCCCCGCTCGCCCGCCAGCAGGTCCTGCAACCAGGCCAGGGAGCCGGCGCCCGGGTGGTACCACGCGGCGCGCGCAAGCTGCATGCGTGGCAGCCTAGCGCAGCAGGCATCTACAGCCGGTAAATCCGCGTGCTACATGCGAGGCATGACAATCGGATCAGACACATCGCAGACGCCGCCGGTCCGCACCCGGTTCGCGCCGAGCCCGACCGGGCCGCTGCATATCGGCGGGGTCCGTACCGCGCTGTTCAACTACCTGTTCGCGCGCCATCACGGCGGCGAATTTTTGCTGCGCATCGAGGACACCGACCGCGCGCGCAGCACGGAAGCCGCCACCCAGGGCATCCTGGAAAGCCTCGACTGGCTGGGCCTGTCGCGCGACGGGCAGACCGTGTTCCAGGCACCCCGCATGCCGCGCCACGCCGAGGTAGCGCGGCAGATGCTGGAGGCCGGCCATGCCTATCACTGCTACTGCACGCCGGAGGAACTGGCCGCGGAACGCGAGCAGGCCCGCGCCGAGGGGCGGGTCTGGCGCTATGACGGGCGCTGGCGGGACCGCGATCCGTCCGACGCCCCGGCCGGCGTACGCCCGGTGATCCGGCTGAAGGCGCCGCAGCTCGGAGAGACGGTGGTGGAGGACCTGGTGCAGGGCTCCGTCCGCGTCGCCAACAGCGAGCTGGACGACATGATCATCCTGCGCGCGGACGGCACACCGACCTACAACCACTCGGTGGTGGTGGACGACCACGACATGGCCATCACCCATGTGATCCGTGGCGACGACCACCTGACCAACACGGTCCGCCAGGTGCAGATCTACCATGCGCTCGGCTGGGCGCTGCCGCGGTTCGGCCATCTGCCGCTGATCCATGGGCCGGACGGGGCCAAGTTGTCGAAACGGCACGGCGCGCAATTCGCCTTGGAGTTCCGCGAGCAGGGTTATCTGCCTGAAGCGCTGTGCAATTACCTGCTGCGGCTGGGCTGGGGGCATGGCGATGTCGAGGTGCTGGACCGCGCGGAGGCGATCCGCCTGTTCGACCTGTCCGGTGTCGGCCGCGCGCCAAGCCGGATGGATTACGCCAAGCTGCTGTATCTCAACGGCGTCTATATCCGCGGCGCGGACGACGATCGGCTGACCCAGGAGGTCCTGCAGCGCCTGGCCCGGCGCCCTGGCGTGGCGCTGGGCAGCCTCGCCGCGGCCCGCATCCGCGCGTTGATCCCGGCGTTGAAGGAGCGGGCGAAGACAATCGTGGAGCTGGCCGATTCTGCAGCATTCCTGGCACATCCGCTGCCGTTGCCGATGGAACCCAAGGCGGCAGCGCTGCTGACCCCGGAGGCCCGGCTGATGCTGCGCGCGCTGGCGGACCAGCTTGCCACGACCGAGTTCTCGCCCGAGCCGCTCGATGCTGCCTTGCGGGCATTCGCCGAGGCCACTGGTCACAAGCTTGGTCAGGTCGCTCAGCCATTGCGCGCCGCCCTGACCGGGCGTCCGGCGAGCCCCGGCATCGATCTTACGCTGGCGGCATTGGGCCGTGATGAGGCGCTGGCACGGATCCGTGCAGCCGCCGGCTGAAAAAAATTCGTTGCTTGATCCAGATCAATGCTACCGGTCGCGCGCCGGGGCATGGTGTGCCTCGAGAAGCAGACGAGCTTGTTTCGTCCCGCTCCTCTCTTGGACTCCTCCCCAAACTTGGCGGTGCTTTCGAGCGCCGCCATTTTTCTTTTAACTATGGTTATTTAGGACAATATTTCCGAGCGCCTTCAGAATCCATAAATAGTCTTCGACTATAGAAGTCTGGCCACTGGCCTCGCCGGGAGTCAGACGCCGTCATGCAGACAAGCCGCCCCGAAAGGAAAAGCCTGGTCGCCTCGGTGGTGCTGGTGGTCACCTTGGCGACCCTTGGGTTTACCTGCGCCATCAAGCTGGCCCAGAGCGCAGCCGAATTCGGCCCGCAGGTGGGCGACGTGCTGAGTTTCGAACCCATGCATCGCATTTCCCAAGATCCACCACCGCGGGTGACGGTGACGCGGGACGGGCAGGGGGAATGCGTGCTGGACTTCGCGGTGATCCGCCGCTCCGGCGGCAGCCTGGTGATCGAATCGCTTACACCGCGTCCTGGCCGGGTCTATGGCGCGCACTGGGCGGGGCCACGCAGCAGCGCGGACGGGGGCGATTGCGGCCAATCAGCGGCGCTGACCCTGACCGACGATAATTTGGAAGTCCTGGCGCTGGCCGCTGGCGGCTATGGCGTGGCCGACAAGCGACTGATTGCCCGCAACATGTGGAGCAGCGACACCACGCCGCATCAATAATCCGCGTCGGCATGCGGCGTGCGGCGTGAATTTACGCGCGGCTTGCATCGGCGCCGGCTTGCCAGTCCATGCGCCATCCGCAACGCTTGCTGCGATGTTGCCTCCACGCTCTGCCGCGTCATTCGCCCGTCTCCGCCCCTCCGTGCAGGGCATGGCCTGGATGGCGCTGTCCGGCGCGATCTTCGCGGTGCTGAACACCGTGCTGCGGCACATCACGCTGGAATTGCCGTCGGTTGAGGCGCAATGCCTGCGTTATGTCTCAGGCGCGTTGGTGTTGCTGCCCTTCGTGCTGCGTGCCGGGTTGCGCGCCTACAGTCCAAACGGCCTGATCGGGCAGTTATGGCGCGGTGCCGCGCATACTTCCGGCATGTTGCTGTGGTTCAACGCCTTGCCGCATCTGACCCTGGCCGATACCACCGCGATCGGCTTCACCGGCCCGGTGTTCGTCATGCTGGGCGGCGTGCTGCTGTTCGGCGAACGCATGATCTGGGCGCGCTGGGTGTCCGCAGCGGTGGGGTTTGTCGGCGTGATTATCGTGGTCGGCCCGAATCTCTCCGGCAGCGGCGGCATCTATCACCTGGCGATGCTGGCCTCGGCGCCGCTGTTCGCCGCCTCGCAGCTGATCACCAAGGCGCTGACCCGACGCGACCGCACCGAGGTAATCGTGCTGTGGCAGTGCCTGACCATCTCACTGTTCTCGCTGCCGCTCGCGGTCTGGCAATGGGTGACGCCGAACCTGACGCAATGCGGCTGGTTCCTGGCAAGCGGCATCCTGGGCAGTGCGGCGCATTACAGCGCAACCCAGGCCTATCGCGTGGCGGATGTCTCGGCGACGCAGCCGGTGCGATTTCTGGACCTGATCTGGGCGAGCCTGATGGGACTGCTGGTATTCGGGAACGTCCCGACGGCGACGACTCTGCTGGGTGGCCTGGTGATCTTCCTCGCGACCAGTTGGGCGGCGCGGCGGGAGGCGAGGGGACGCGCCACCGGGATGCCCCGGCAGCCGGCGCTGGCGGCGAAGGTCAAGCGCTAGCAAACTCAGTCCAGTGCGCCCCAGCCGGTGGCGCGGTCAATGCGCAGCGCGATCACCGGCAGCGGCGCCAGGTCCATGTTGCGATACTGGACGTATTTCTCGCGCAACGCTTGTTGTGCCAGGTCGTGCTCCCTGCCCGACGGCAAAATTTCTGCTCGGCCGCGCAGCATCACCCAGGCGAGGCGCGTCCAATCTTCCGTCCAGCGATCGACCGTCAGCGCGACCGCAGGATTTTCCATAATATTGCGCAACCGCTTCAGCGGGATGTCGTGCCGCTTCGGCTTCTCGTCCACGGTGATGTACAGCGACGTGTCGATGCAGATGTAGCAGACCGGCACGACATGCGGCTCACCGGTCGCGCTTGCGGTGGCGAGATGCGCCACGCGGCCGGCATCAAGGAAGCTGCGCTGCGCCTGGGTCAGCATGGGCGACAGGTCAGGCGCTTGTCAGCAAGCACTGCTTCGGTCCTGATGGCCCTGAAGCTGACGGTCGGTACTCCACTCTGATTGCCACTCCTTGGTCCCCCTTTGAGGGGCGCCATGTCCGCGCCGGTGACGCCTATCGCATCTGGACAGCGGTTGCTATCCAACCCGCAACGCCATGTCAGGCAGGGTCGCTCGCGAGGGCGAGGTCGGTTCGGTAGAGCATCGGCATCGGCTGGAGGGAGGCTGGCGCTTCCCATCATCGTAAACCGGAGATCAGGCGGCGCTCGGCTGCGCCATCGAAGCGGCGCCTTGCAGCACCCGGAAGGGTTCAGCCAGCGGATCGAAGTCGCGACCACGGAAGCAATCCTGGGTGCCAGCAAGCGCCCGTGATTGTTGGAGCGTCAAAGGCACGATCGGCACCGGCTGCGCGGGCGGCGGATGCACGCGCCGCCCCGGATCTGTGCTAAGATCCGGCAAAATCCAACGAGGAGACAACTCATGGATGCCGTGGACGCGATTCATCCGGTGCAGGCGGATCTCCTGCAACGCACGCCAGACCAGATTCTGGGCCCATTCTATCCGGTGTCGAAAACGGCCGCGACGGATGGCGACCTGACCGGCGGAGGCCGCGCCGAGGGCACCATCCTGTACCTGTCCGGGCGTGTGCTGACCACCTCGGGCGCGCCGGTTGCGGGCGCCTCGGTGGAAATCTGGCAGGCCAATGCGCATGGCCGCTACGACCATCCGCACGACACCAACCCGGCGCCGCTGGACCCAAATTTCTCCGGGTTCGCCGTGACGACGACCGACGCCGAAGGTCGCTACGCTTTCCGCACGGTGCGGCCACGCGCTTATCCGGCAGCACCCGGGCGCTGGCGGCCGGCGCACATCCATTTCAGTGTGACTGCGCCGACGGAGCGTCTGGTGACCCAGATGTATTTCGAAGGCGAGGAATGGAACGCCACCGACCCCTGGCTGAACAGCGCGCGCCGCAAGGACGCGTTGATCGTGCAGGAACTGCCGCCTGCAAGCGGCATGGAGCCAAACGCGAAGCGGGTGGAGTTCGACATTGTGTTGGCGCGAGGCTGAGTGTTCCGGCGGGTACGTGCCGCCGGAGGACGACTCCTTGGGCGGGGACAGGAGCCGTGCATCGCGGTTTCTCGAACCGTCCGACCAGGCGCTCTGGCTGGCGGCCGAATGCCGCAGAAGATATATTATGTTAAGTCTGGCCCGCGGCGAACTGACCGGCCCGCTTGCGTGAACTGGCGGCGGTCGGAAGGCAACCAGCGGCAGGTTAAACGGCCATTGCGGGAAACCCTGTTGCGACTGTGGCTTCTGACCACGACCTCTGTCGTGGTGACAACCAACACGCCGCGAATCACGAAACACGACCGATTGAAGCCGACCCAAAGAGCATGACGCTGTTCAAAATCTCAACTCCACCTGACGCGGCGCTGCATCCGCGTCAGGCTGTCCCGCCTGCGAACATGGCTCCAGATGACCAAGCCGGCGCGCCGCCCCAGAGACCCTACGGCGCAGCATGACCTTCGACCATCGCTCCACGCCGACCACACCGTATTCCGTGGCGATCATCGGCGCCGGTTTCGGCGGGATCGGGATGGCAATCCGCCTGAAGCTGGCCGGCGTGGACGATTTCGTGGTGCTGGAACAGGCCTCCGAGGTCGGCGGCACCTGGCGGGACAACACCTATCCCGGCTGCGCCTGCGACATCCCGTCGCATTTGTATTCGTTCTCCTTCGCCCCGCGCAGCGACTGGAGTCGACGTTACCCAAGCCAGGAGGAAATCCAGCAATATCTGCTGGATTGCGTGCGACGCTTCGAGCTGCAGCGGCATTTTCGTTTCGATACTACTGTGCAGGAGGCCGGCTTCGAAGCCGCGCAGGCGTGCTGGCAGATACGCACCACCGATGGCGCAACGCTGGCCGCGCGGATCCTGGTTTCCGCCACCGGCGCGCTCAGTCGGCCCCATATTCCCACCCTGCCCGGCCAGGACAGCTTCATCGGGCCGACATTCCACTCCGCGCGCTGGAACCATGCGGTACCGCTGACGGGCAAACGTGTCGCGGTGGTCGGAACCGGCGCCAGCGCCGTGCAATTCGTGCCGCAAATCGCGCCTCAAGTTGCTGAATTGCATCTGTTCCAACGTACACCCGCCTGGATTCTCAGCAAACATGACCCGGAATATTCCGAGAGCCGGCGGTGGGCACTGCGCCACCTGCCTCTGGCTCGTCGTGCCCTGCGGGTGTGGCTGTACTGGCAGCACGAGCTTCGGGCCCTCGGCTTCGTGGTCAGCCCGCGGCTGCTCGCCGGCGCCGAACGCTTCGCCCGCACTCACGCCAAGCGCCAACTCGGCGACGCGCCAGTCCGGGAGAAGCTGACACCGGACTATCGCATCGGCTGCAAACGCATTCTGTTATCGAATGATTTCTATCCGACGCTCACGCGCGACAATGTGGAGTTGGTCGACACGCCGATCGCCCGCATAGATCCCAATGGCATCATTACGACCGATGGCCGGCACCGGCCGATCGACGTGCTGATCTACGCGACGGGATTCCACGCCACCGATCCACTCGGCCCGCTCGCCGTCAGCGGCCGCGATGGCGTCCGGCTGGCCGACGCCTGGTGCGATGGCGCGCAGGCCTGGCTGGGCGTAGCGGTCGCCGGATTTCCTAATCTGTTCCTGCTGGGCGGCCCGAACACCGGCCTCGGGCATAACTCCATCATCTTCATGCTCGAGGCTCAGATCGGCCACGTGATGCGCTGCCTGCGTCGGATGCAGCAGGCGCAGGCCGCCACGATCGAAGTGCGCGAGCCAACCCAGGCCCGCTTTGTCAGTGCCCTGCGCCGACGGATGCGGCGCACCGTGTGGCTGTCCGGCTGCCGCAGCTGGTACCTCGACGGATCTGGCCACAACACCACGCTATGGCCTGGATTTTCAGCAGAATACTGGGCGCGCGCACGCTGGGGTGCGGGTGCCTATGCGATTACCCACACTCCAACGGCCCAGGCATCCAATGCGCGGCGGAAGTCATGGCTGGGTGCGGCGAAGGCATGGATGGCCGACCGGCACCGGCCATGACTGGTATGACCCGCTACACGCGCCGCACGGCGTAGGTCTGCTCCAGCGTCGTGACGATATCCGAGGCATGGGCGGAATCGCGCGCTTCGACCATCACTTCCAGCTCCGCCGCCTGCACCGAGGAGGCCGCAAACAGCCGCTGGTGGGAGACCTCAATGATGTTGCCGCCGCGACCGCCGATCTTGCCGGCTATGTCCGCCAGCACACCCGGCCGATCGGGGATCTGCAGATGCAGCCGCAGCAGCCGCCCGTCGCGCAGCAGGTCGCGCAGCAGCACATTGGACAGGATGCGCGCGTCGATATTGCCGCCGGTGATCGCCAGGCCGACACGCTTGCCGCGGAATCGGGACGGAAACGTCAGCAAGGCGGCGAGGCCAACCGCGCCGGCGCCCTCGGCAACCGTCTTGCCGCCCTCAACCAGCAGGCCGATGGCTTCTTCGACCGCGCGCTCCGGCACCACCAGCAGATCGGTGACGCGACGGCGCACCAGCTCGAACGGCATCTCGCCGATGTCGCGCACCGCGATGCCCTCGGCGATGGTCGGCCCACCCACCGAGACGGAGCGGCCGGCCAGGCGCTGCGCCATCGCGGCATAGGCCTCGACCTCGACACCGAACACGGCAATGCCCGGCTTCAGCGCCGTCGCGGCCACCAGGCAGCCGGCGAGCAGCCCGCCACCACCGACCGGGATCACCAGCGCGTCCAGGTCGGGGGCGTCCTGCAGCAATTCCAGCGCCAGGGTCCCCTGCCCTGCCATCACCGCCGGATCGTTATAGGGATGCACGAATACCAGCTGGTGGTCGCGCGCCAGTTCTTCCGCGTGTGCCGCGGCCTCGGCCAGGGTCTCGCCATGCAGCACGACCGAGGCGCCCCAGGCGGCCGTGCGGGTCACCTTGGTGGCCGGGGTGAACTGCGGCATCACGATGGTGGCGGCGATCCCCAGCAGATGCGCATGCCGCGCCACCGCCTGGGCGTGGTTGCCGGCCGACATGGCGATGACGCCGCGGGCGCGCTCATCGTCGCTGAGCAGCGCCAGCCGGTTCGCCGCGCCACGCTCCTTGAACGCGCCAGTGACCTGCAGATTGTCGAGCTTGAGCATCACCTCGGCGCCGGTGGCGCGCGAGATCGCGTCGCTCGGGACGGTGGCGGTGCGCAGGACGCGCCCGGCAATCCGCTCCGCCGCGGCCTGGACGTCGGCGAGATCGATCATTGCGGGTGCCTCATGCCGGTGGACGCGCGGTGAGCAGGGGGGAACGCGCCGCGCATGCCGCAAGGGCGGCTTGGCGCAGGTGGGGGTTCGACAGGTCAGGCGGGGACTGGTTCGAATTCGTCAGGGTCGCTGGAGGCTGCTGCAAAGTCGTCATGGCCAGGCTTGACCCGGCCATCCACCCCAGATGATCGGGCACCGAGGCCCCATGGCGACCCGATGGTTCCGGTGTAGATGGCCGGGTCAGGCCCGGCCATGACGATGGGGAGGGCGGAGACGATGGGTAGGGCGGAGACGATGGGTAGGGCGGAGACGATGGGGGGGAGGGCGGGGCAGATCGGACTGCAGCCTCCTTCGCCCGGGTTGACGGACCAGGCCGGGGTGACCGGCAACGGCCGGGGCAGGCACCGCGCGCCCGAACCCGCGCGAAAGGCGCGACCGATGTCCGGCGTGGCAGATCTAATCTGAGCGCGTCCCTCGCGACGAAATCCGTCACGATTCAGATGAACTTGATGCCGAGGATCTCGTAGGAGCGATCTCCCGACGGCGCCGGGACCGATACGGTGTCGCCCACCTTCTTGCCGATCAGCGCTTTCGCCAGGGGCGAGGAAATCGACAGCCGGGCGGTCTTGATGTCCGCCTCGTGCACGCCGACGATCTGGTAGGTGGCTTCCTTTTCCGTCTCCTCATCCACCAGCCAGACATGGGCACCAAACTTCACGTGCTCGCCGGACAGGGTGGACGGGTCGATCACCTCCGCCGAGGAAACAATTTCCTCCAGTTCGGCAATACGCCCTTCGATGAAGGACTGACGTTCTCGCGCCGCGTGATATTCCGCGTTCTCCGACAGGTCGCCATGGCTGCGCGCCTCCGCGATCGCCCGAATGATAGCGGGACGCTCCTCAGACTTGAGCTGGCGCAGCTCGACTTCCAACCGCTGCAGTCCGGGGCCAGTCATCGGGAACTTCTGCACGGCGTGGTCCTTCGATGGTCGATCGCAATGTTGGTAAAGGCGGCGCGTCCATAGACCACCGCCGCGGCCCGGGTGAGCCCGGCCGCGATGGATCAGTCTAGAACGATCCGCGAAAATAGGACTGGAGCGGCGCTACTTCAAGCGTTCCGGCCTTCAGGGCGGCCACCGCGTGCACCGCGGCACGGGCGCCGGCCATGGTCGTGTAGTGCGGCACCCCGTGGGTCAGCGCGCTGCGACGGATGGCAAAGCTGTCCGCCACCGACTGCGGCGTGGACGCGGTATTGATCACCAGCTGCACCTCGCCGGAACGGATTGCATCCACGCAATGCGGGCGCCCTTCCAGCACCTTGTTGACCACCGTCACCGGCAGCCCGGCCTCGCGAATGCGTGCCGCGGTGCCGCGCGTGGCCAGGATCGCGAAGCCCATATCGGTCAGCCGCCTGGCCAGCGCCGGCAGGCCCTTCTTGTCGGCGTCCTTGATCGACAGGAAAACCGTGCCGGCCATCGGCAGCAACACGCCGGCGCCCAACTGCGACTTGGCGAAGGCACGTTCGAACGAGGAGTTGAGTCCCATCACCTCGCCGGTCGATTTCATTTCGGGACCCAGGATGGTGTCCACATTCGGGAATCGGGCGAATGGGAACACCGCTTCCTTCACCGCGACATGTGGCGCGATCGCCTGGTCGTCCAGGCGGAAGTCCGCCAGCCGCGCCCCTGCCATCACCCGCGCCCCGATCTTGGCGACGGCGACACCGGTGGCCTTGGCCACGAACGGAATGGTCCGGCTGGCGCGCGGGTTCACCTCCAGCACGTAGATGACATCGTCCTTGATGGCGTATTGCACGTTCATCAGGCCGACCACGCAGAGCGCCTTGGCCATCGCCTCGGTCTCGGCCTTCAGCTCGGTGACGGTGGCCGGCGCCAGCGTGTAGGGCGGCAGCGAGCAGGCACTGTCGCCGGAATGGATGCCGGCCTCTTCGATATGCTCCATCACCCCGGCGACATAGACGGTCTCGCCATCGGCGATGCAATCGACATCGACCTCGATCGCGTCGTTCAGGTAGCGGTCGATCAGCACCGGATTCTCGCCGGAGACGCGCACCGCCTCCCGCATGTAGCGATGCAGGCCGGCACGGTCGTAGACGATCTCCATCGCGCGTCCGCCGAGGACGTAGCTGGGCCGGATCACCACCGGGTAGCCGATGCGTTCGGCGATCGCTTCGGCTTCCTCGGCCGACCGCGCGATGCCGTTATCGGGCTGGCGCAGGCCGAGGCGTTGCAGCAGTTGCTGGAAGCGCTCGCGATCCTCGGCGATGTCGATCGCGTCCGCGCTGGTGCCCAGGATCGGGATGCCCGCCTTCGAAAGCGCCTGCGACAGTTTCAGCGGTGTCTGCCCGCCGTATTGTACAATGCAGCCGAGCACGGTGCCGTTCTGCTGTTCGCGCCGCACCAGAGCGATGACATCCTCCGCGGTGAGCGGCTCAAAATACAGCCGGTCTGAGGTGTCGTAATCGGTGCTGACGGTTTCCGGATTGCAGTTGACCATGATGGTCTCGAACCCGGCATCCTTCAGCGCATAGGCGGCATGGACGCAGCAATAGTCGAACTCGATGCCCTGCCCGATGCGGTTCGGGCCGCCGCCCAGGATCACCACCTTGCGGCGCTCGGTCGGATCGGCCTCGCAGACCGGGTTGCCGTAGCCGCCCTCATAGGTGGAATACATGTAGGGCGTCACCGAGGCGAACTCCGCGGCGCAGGTATCGATGCGCTTGTAGACCGGCACCACGCCAAGTTCGCCGCGATGCCGCGCGACATCGTCCTCGTTGCGGCCGGTCAATTGCGCCAGGCGCTTGTCGGAAAAGCCGAGGGCCTTGAGGCGGCGGAGTGCGTTGGCATCGCGTGGCAGACCGGAAGCAGCGACGCCGCGTTCGGCATCGACGATGCGGGACAACTCGCGCAGGAACCAGGGATCGAATTTCGACGTGTCGTGGATGTCCTTGATGGACAGGCCAGCGCGCAAAGCCTGAGCCGCCATCAGCAGGCGATCGGGGCGAGGTTCGGACAGCGCGGCGCGGAACGCGTCGGGCCCCCCATCGCCGGGCGGTTCGACCTCATCGAGGCCGGACAATCCGGTCTCCATGCTGCGCAGTCCCTTCTGCAGCGCCTCGGCGAAGTTGCGGCCGATCGCCATCGCCTCGCCCACCGACTTCATGGACGTGGTCAGCAGTGCGGGGGTGCCGGGAAATTTTTCAAACGTGAAGCGGGGGATCTTCACCACCACATAGTCGATGGTGGGTTCGAAGCTGGCGGGCGTGACGCGGGTGATGTCGTTGGTCAGCTCATCCAGCGTGTAGCCGACCGCGAGTTTCGCGGCGATCTTGGCGATCGGGAAGCCGGTGGCCTTCGACGCCAGCGCGGAAGACCGCGACACCCGCGGATTCATTTCGATCACAACCATGCGCCCGTCGGCGGGATTGACCGCGAACTGCACGTTGGACCCGCCGGTATCGACGCCGATCGTGCGCAGGCAGGCGATCGAGGCGTCGCGCATCCGCTGATACTCCTTGTCGGTGAGTGTCAGCGCGGGTGCGACGGTGACGCTGTCGCCGGTGTGGATGCCCATCGGATCGACGTTCTCGATCGAGCAGACGATGATGCAGTTGTCGGCGCGGTCGCGCACCACCTCCATCTCGAATTCTTTCCAGCCGAGTACCGATTCCTCGATCAGGACTTCGGTGGTGGGTGAGGCCTCCAGCCCGCCGGCGACGATCTGCTCGAATTCCTCCTTGTTGTAGGCGATGCCGCCACCGGTGCCGCCCAGGGTGAAGCTGGGCCGGATGACTGCAGGCAGGCCGGTGGTCGCCAGCGCGGCGCGCGCCTCCTCCAGCGAATGGGCAATGGCGGAGCGCGGCGATTCGATGCCGATTTCCGCCATGGCGTCGCGGAATTTCAGCCGGTCCTCGGCGCGGTCGATGACATCAGCCTTGGCGCCGATCAGTTCGACGCCGTGGCGTTCCAGGGCACCGTTGGCGGCCAGTTTCATCGCGGTGTTCAACGCGGTCTGGCCGCCCATCGTCGGCAGCAGCGCGTCAGGTTTTTCTCGGGCGATGATCTTCTCGACAATCTCCGGCGTGATCGGCTCGATGTAGGTTGCATCTGCCAGACCTGGATCGGTCATGATGGTAGCGGGATTGGAGTTCACCAGAATGACACGATAGCCCTCAGCACGCAGCGCCTTGCAGGCCTGCGCGCCGGAATAGTCGAACTCGCAGGCCTGGCCGATGACGATCGGCCCGGCGCCAATGATCATGATGGACTGGATGTCCGTGCGCTTGGGCATGCAGAAGTCGCTCTTCTTGGTTCAGTCGCTGCGGGATTTGGGAAAGTCCGCCCGTCCGTCGGCGCCTACCCAGTCCAGCCGGCTGCTGGTGTGCGTATTGTCGCGCGGCGGTATGGTTTCGGGATGGTCGAGGCTGCAGGTCGTGACGTCGATCTCATCGCGCCCGGCATGTTGAAAGGTGAGTTGGCTGCCGCAGCGTCCACAGAAGCTGCGCAGCCCGTCAGGAGTGGAATGAAACCGCTGCGGCTCGCCCTGCGTGCTCCGAAACTCCTCCAACGGCACACTGAACCATGCGACGAATGGCGCCCCGGTGGTCCGGCGGCAGATCGAGCAATGACAATTCGTGGCGTTGAACGGTGTGCCGGTCACGGCATAGCGCACCGACCCGCAAAAGCATCCGCCGGTCAGCATGACGGTCCGTCCGTCGCGCCGCCGTCTGCGACTGTTCTCGCCAACGCGATGCCCTGCGGCGTCAGCTCAAGGTGCCAGTGACACTGCAACGCGCCTTCCGGCAGGCGGATCGGCTCCCGGATCAGGCCTTCATGCACACAGGTCGCGACGGCTTGGCAAAACTCCGGAAATTCGACCGGTGCTTCCGAAACGGTCAGGAAATGTTCGAATCCCGCTTCGATGTTGGGTTCATTGATGCGGTTGCGGAATGCAACCAGCAGCAGGCGCAATCGGACGTCCATGTCACGCAAGCCGCTCGATCATCCCGACGAACCGCTCGAACAGATAGTGGCTGTCGCTCGGCCCCGGGCTGGCTTCCGGATGATACTGCACGGAAAATGCCGGCCGATCGCTGCAGGCAAGCCCCTCGTTCGAGCCGTCGAACAGCGACACATGCGTCACCTGAGCGGTCGGCGGCAGGGTGTCCGCGTCGACGGCAAACCCATGATTCTGGCTGGTGATTTCGACCCGGCCGGTGGACAGGTCCTTGACCGGCTGATTGGCGCCGCGATGCCCGCGGTCCAGCTTGAAGGTCTTCGCGCCCAGTGCCAGCGCCAGCAACTGGTGACCGAGGCAGATGCCGAACAGCGGCACCCCGGCATCCAGTACGCCGCGGATCGCGGGCACGGCATAGACCCCGGTGGCGGCCGGATCGCCCGGCCCATTGGACAGGAACACGCCATCCGGATGGTGACGCAGAATGTCCTCGGCGGTGGCGGAGGCCGGCACGACCGTCACCCGGCATCCGGCAGAGGCGAGGCAGCGCAGGATGTTGTGCTTCGCCCCGTAATCCACTGCGACGACATGATGTTTCGGTGCGGTCTGGCGACCGGTTCCGGCCGGCCAGGCCCAGCGCGTCTCGTCCCAGGAGTAGGTCTGCCGGCAGGTGACCTCGCGGGCGAGATCCATCCCCTCCAATCCCGGCCATCCCGCGGCCTGTGCCTGCAATGCGGGGACGTCGAACCGTCCGTCCGCCGGAAAGGCCAGCACGCCACTCGGTGCCCCACCGTCACGGATGCGCACGGTCAGCGCCCGCGTATCCACACCGGCGATGCCGGAGATCCCGCGCGCCCGCAGCCAGGCATCGAGGTGCTGGGCGGCGCGCCAGTTCGACGGTTCGGTGATGTCCTGCTTCACCACCAGGCCGCGCGCCGCGATCGTCAGCGCCTCGATGTCCTCGGCATTGGTGCCGACATTGCCGATATGTGGGAAGGTGAAGGTGATGATCTGGCCGGCATAGGACGGGTCGGTCAGCGTCTCCTGGTAGCCGGTCATACCGGTGTTGAAGCAGACCTCACCAACCGGGGCGGGGCTTGCAGTCTGCGCGCCGAAGCCACGGCCCCAGAACACGGCGCCATCGGCCAGCACCAGCGCGGCGGTGGCGCCGGGCGGCGGCTGGGAGTCGTCCGCATCGGGCATCGGCATCGACGCGCCTCCCTGCAGGTCGGTCAAACTCAGGCCGGTGGCGGCGATCACCGCGGGCCAGTGGCGGGATGGAATGGAGGCGGCCTGGCGCCATTTGCGTACCGCCTCGGTGCCGATCCCGGTCAGACGTGCGGCCGCCTCGACCCCGCCGAGCCGATCGATGATTTCATTCACGCTGGGCATGCGGGGAATGTATGGGAAGGAAATTCCCATGACAACCCGCGCACTGGAGAATGGGAAGTTTTTTCCCACCGACCTGATGTGACAGTCGATCCAGTGAGTGTGGCGGACGGGACCGACAGCCCAATTCCGGCCATCGTCCGGTCGATTCAGGCAAGCATCCGCAGCGCTGTCGCCTGACGCTGCTCGAAGGTTCGGCAATGGGCGTCGTACCCCTGACCGAGGATGCCGCCGCGTACCGTGCCCGGCGCCACCGACCGATAGGCCGGCGCCCAGCTCTGGGGCAGCCGAGGCGAATCGGGAGGCGCCAGCCACAGACGGTATAGCAGGCGCCGGCGCTCAAGTGCTTCATGATCCACGAACTCGGTCCGCGAGTGCAGCGTGACTTGACTGTTCAGGATCTGCAGGTCACCCGGCCGCAGGTACATCTCGTACATCAGCGCCGGCCGGCGCAGGATTGCGTCCAGCGCATCCATCGCCTCGCGCTGCCGGGTCGTCAGCGGCGGCACGCCCTCGATCTGCTGCGCGGTGCGGATGCGATTGCGGTTCCATTTGCTGCACAGCAGCCCGTCCGCCTCGTCGAACACCGGGTTCGGATAGGCCGGCGGCTCGCCGGGTGCCTGCTCAGTCTGGCGGCTGAACCAGAACGGCTGGTGCAGCGCATCCGCCAGGTCCGGCGCCTCGGCCTGCAACTGCGTATGGGCGGCGACCGAGCTGCTGACCATGCTCATGCCGCCCTCCTGCGCCTGGTTGAAGCAGGACAGCATCACGACGTCGGCGCTGTCGGTGTGAAAATCCAGTTCGGCGTTGGACGAATAGCCACGGCCGCCGGCGCTGCGATACACGGTGCCGACATTGCGCACGCCGGTCAGGTAGTCGCTGGCACGGTTCTGCGGCCGGGCGACGCCGGCATGCAGGCCGAGCACCCAGGTCAGCAGGGCGAATGCCTGTTCGTCCAGCTCCTCGCGCGGCAGGCCCCGCAGCAACGCGATGCCGCGCCCGTCCCGCACCTCGCGCAGCGCCGCGGCCAGGATCGGCGCGGCGGCCCCGATCGCGACGTCGTCACGACTCAGCGTCAGCTTGTCGGTGGCGGGATCGATCCGGCGGATGGCCGCCAGCAGGTCGGCCCGGGCCGCATCGTCCAGGGTGAACACCCAGCCTGGATCGCGTCGCAGTTCGTCCGCGCCCCAGGCTGCGGACGGCATCATGCCGGTTTGTGCCATCGCCGTCTTCTCCCACCGCGTTGCGCGAATGACCGGCGGTTACGGTCTCTCAGCCCGGGAGGTTTGTCACCCCTGCCCCGCTGCGGCCAGCAGTGGCGGCGTCGGCCAGGCACCGGTGGCAGCGGCCTTGGTCAACCAGGCCCGCACCTCAACCGGCGTGCCGAACGCGGCGTCCACCTTCAGCCCGACGCCACCCATCTCAAAAGCCCGGTCGATCGCATCCTCGTCGGTGACGTCGTCGCCGATGAACAGCGGGATCCGGCCGGTCATTGGCGTGCGGCGCATCAGTTTGGCCAGCGCAACGCCCTTGTCGGTGCCGCGCGGGCGGACTTCCCAGGCCATGTGCGCCGCGAGCAGCGCGAAGCTTGCATTTCCCTCCAACAGGGAAGCCAGCGCAGTGCGCAGCGCCGGACCGCGATCCGGAACCGCGCGATAATGCAGCACGAAGCCGTGCGCCTTGTGCTCCAGCAACACGCCCTGGTGTTGCTGCGCCAGGCGCTCGCCCTCGACCAACCACTCGGCCGGCGGCACTGGCAGCTCCGGCCGTTCGATCGCTGCACCGGGCGCAGGCCGCACCGCGCCACCATGTTCGCCAGAGACGGCGTAGGGTGCGGCGTTCAGCAACAGATCCACCTGCTCGATCGGGCGGCCGGTGATCACCGCCAGTGCGCCCTCCAGGCGGTCGCGCAGACTGCACAGCGTATCGATCAGGCCCGGCGGCACCACCACCAGGTCCGGGCGCGGCGCGATGTCGATCAGCGTGCCATCCATGTCCAGCAGCAGGGCGGTGCGCGCGAACGGCGGCAAGGGACGGGGCGATGGGGGGATGGTCATGGGCCGCAGCCTAGCACTCGGACGTCGTAGATCGGATTCTGCAGCATGGTGAGAGACGGGTCGGACTTCACCATCCAGCCGCGGAAGCCCGGCTGGTCCGCATGCTGGTCGGCGACCACCAGAAAGGCGGCGGCGTCCTGCGGCATGTCGGGTGGCCGAATCACGCAGGCCTGCACCGCGATGGTCAGGGAACCGTAGCTCGCCGATTGGCCGACCTTCACCGTCAGGGTCTTGCTCTGGGCGTTCGGCTTGTCCAGCACCTGCAGCATGGCCTGTCCCTGCGGCAGCCATGGATTGGGGGCGGGGGGAGCCGGTTCCTGTGGCGCCTGACCGGACGGGGCCTGGCCGGGCGCGGCCTGATCCGGCGCATTCTGTTGAGCGTTCGGCAGATTTGCAGCGGGCGGCAGCAGCGGCGTGGCGGTTGGCGCCGGTGTCGCACCCGGCTGAGACTGGGTGACGCCTGGCTGTCCAGGCGCCGGCGCGGGCGGCAGTCCTTGCGGCGCGTATTGCCGGCTGGGCGGCAACAGCGGCGTGGCCGTGATGGGAGCCGGCTGGGCCTGCGCCCAGGCCGCATCCGGCATCGTCACGGCCCAACCGGACAGGGTCAGAACGGAAAGGGCCAGGGCGGCCCAGGCGGTGCGCCTCATCCCGCGCGCTTGGGCAACTCCAGCCCTTCGATCATGCCGGCCAGAATTTGCCGCATTGCCGTCTCATCCACGCCCATCAGCACCGCGTCCTCGAACGCATCCTGCAGTGCCTGCGCCAGTTCGGCGTGGTTCTCCTCCAGCATCCGCAGTTTTTCGCGGCAGCCCACCGAGTTGCCGTCGAGCGCCCGGCCAGGCCTTTGGCGGCGGCGGAATCACGGCTTGCTCCCCGAACTGCCCCCGAGTGGCGGCAGCCCGCCGGCGCTGCCACCACTGCCCTGGTCGCCGGACTGCTGGTCCGACTTGCTGCCGCTGGCCAGATTGGTGGCGCTGAAGATGAACTTGCCCAGGAGCGATTCGATGCTGATCGACGATTGGGTGATGGTGATCGTCTGGTTCGGCTGCAACATCGCCTCATCGCCGCCGGGCGACAGCGAGATGTATTTGCCGCCGAGCAGGCTTTCACTGGTGATCTCGGCGCTGGAATCCTTGGGCAGCTTCAAATCGTCGCGCACGGTCATCGCGACCAGCGCCTGATAGGTCTTGGGGTCGATCCGTCTCGCTCGTGACGCTGCCCACCTTGACGCCGGCCAGCCGCACGTCGGCGCCGACCGCCAGGCCGTCGATGTGGTCGAACCGCGCACTCAGCGGGTAGCCGGATGCGCTGCTGCGCCCGGAATGCGCGACCGCATAGGCCAGGAAGCCGGCCGCAACCAAAAGCACCACGGCGCCGGTAAGCACCTCGGCAATGCTGCGACGAGGCATAAGCTGCGCCTAGCCTCCTGGAGTCCAGGCTTCGTAGTCGCCGGTTGCGCGGGCGCGCTGGCCGCCCTGGTAATCGTGCCCCGGCGGACGATAGGACAGCGGCGTGCCGGTCGCGTTGGCGAGATGCGGCTTCTGCCACGGGGCGCGCGCCTCGATCGGCAGCGGCGCCTCGGTCGTGTAGTGCAGCCAGGCATGCCATTCCGGCGGCACCTGGCTGGCCTCGGGCACGCCTGGATAGATCACCCAGCGGCGCACCCGCAGCGCGCCGGCGCGCGGGTTGCGTTCCTGATAATAGATATTGCCGGCGGCGTCGCTGCCGACCTGCCGGCCCTTCAGCTTGGTGAACAACCAGGTTCCGATGCTCATACACAGGGATATACGAAGCCTGGGTGGATTGGTCCACCTGTGCCCGTGCGGCTGTGCAACACCACTGCATCTGGTGGGTGACAATCAAACCCCGCCACAAAATACCTTCCCGAGTCGCACAACTCAGCTTAGCATGGCGGCATGAAGCAGCATCGCAAGGCCGAGCGCCGCGTTCCGCCCCTGTGGAAGGGCGTTCGGATGCGCCGGACCACGGCCGGCCCCGATCCCGACGAGCCACTGCGCTTCGTCACGTTGCCTGCATCCTGGGATGACAACGCGGCGAGCGGTCTGGCCGCTCTGGCCCCGGGCCAAGGTCCGGTCGCCCTGGCACAGGCCGCGGCGCGTTGGATCGATCCGATTGCCGCCCAGGCGCAGGCCGCCGGTCATGGTCCCGACCTGGCTGACCGGCTGCATGCGCTGCTGCTGCAACGTCGCGGCGCCCCGGATGCTCCGATCTGGCGCGGTGAAGCGCATCCAGCCCCGGGCTTCGTGCTCAGCCTGCCCGGGTTCCTGGACGCGAGTGGGTGGTTCGACGTTGCCGGCTTCACCGCTGCGGTCGATACGGCCGTGCTGGCACTGGCGTTCGCCGTGCCGGATGCCAGGCGGCTGGCGGTTCGCTTCGCCGATCTCGCCGGTTTGCTGGCGGGACTGGGCATCGACTACGGCTCGGACGCCGCGCGGGATGTCGCCCGCGCCCTCGCCACAATTTTGCGCGGCCGTGCCGATGCGATGTCCGGAGTGCTCGCCGACAGCAGCGGCGTGCTGCGGCGGATCGGCCCCGATTGGCCGGCGCCGTTGGCTGCGACCGTGGTGCCGGGACTGGCCGAGGCCGCGCAGGCCGCGCGTGAGGCCGCCTTGCAGGCGCCTGCGCCCCGTCACATCGCCACCACCGCCATCGCCCCCCCTGGTCCAGCCGAGGCATCTGCTCGGCGTCGAGACCGGCGGCATTGCCCCCAGCTTCTCGCCGCTGAGCGCGCGTGGCGGGTTGACCCGCGCGGCCCGCGCCTGGCTTGCGGCCAGCGATGTGACGCCGGAGGAAGCACTGACTGTCGTGCTCTGCCGGCGGCAACCCCCTGCCGCCAAAGCACACCGTTGGCGCATCGGCGATGCATGACTGTGTCGCGCCGTTCCTGCATGTCATGCCGCCGCAGCCGGAGCTGCGTCCGGTGCCCGCGGCGATCGCGGCGCGCCGCGACCTGCCCGGCCGACGCGGCGGTTATACCCAGAAGGCGGCGGTGGGCGGCCACAAGCTGTATCTGCGCACCGGAGAATATGCCGACGGGCAATTGGGCGAAATCTTCATCGCCCTGCATAAGGAGGGCGCGGCATTCCGCGGGCTGATGGACAATTTCGCCGTCGCGGTCAGCGTCGGATTGCAGCACGGCGTGCCGCTGGAGGCGTTCGTGGAGGCCTTCACCTTCACCCGGTTCGGCCCGGCCGGCGTGGTTGAAGGCGATCCGGCGGTCGGCCAGGCGACGTCGTTGCTGGACTACGTGTTCCGCAATCTGGCGACGAATTATCTGGGTCGGCACGACCTGCCGGAGGCGGACGCCGAGGAGGCCGACGCTCTCGGCCAAGGTGCCAGCGACCGCTCGCCGCTGCTGCCGCTGGATTTACCGCAGGAGACGCCGCGCACCCGGCGCCGCGCTTTCCGGCTGGTGTCCCGGTAGGGCCGGAAGCGCCAGCGCCAATACCGACGAGCCGTGCCCCGGGCCGTCCCCCCGGGGCCGTCCCCCCTGGGCCGTGCCGTCGGCGGGTCACCAAGGAGCACGCTGCCTGCGCAACGAGCCTGCCGCCCGCACGCGCCGGCTACTTCGGCCGGTCGCCCTTCACCGTCACCCTGAACCCCGAGCGCGTGTGCGGCCAGTAGTCCCACATCGCCCGGTGCTGTGCGCAGCGATTGTCCCAGAACGCCACCGAATTCTCCCGCCAGCGGAAGCGGCACTGGAACAGCGGGTCCTCCGCCAGCTCCCATAAATAGCGCAGGATGCCGGCGCTCTCGTCGCGGGGGATTCCGAGGATGCGGGTGGTAAAGCCGCGATTGACATACAGGGCCTTGCGCCCGGTCACCGGATGGGTGCGGATCACCGGATGTTCCGCCCTGGGATAGATCGGCTTGTCCTGCACGCCGTAGTTTGCGTAGGTGCCGCGATACGCCGCCTCGCCGTCATGCACCGCGACCAGCCCATCCAGATACGCCTTCATCCGGTCGGACAGCGCCTCATAGGCCGCGTACATCGAGGCGAACAGCGTGTCGCCGCCCTTCGGCGGGCAGGTCTTGATGTACAGGATGCTGCCCATCGGCGGTTCCTCGCCGCAGGAAACGTCGCTGTGCCAGCCTTCACCATTGGCACGCGGCGAGTCCTTGTCGGCGTGGATCACCATCAGCTCGGGATGGTTCGGCACGTGCGGCGCGGCGGGATGCACGTGCAGCTCCCCGAAGTTGCGGCCGAACGCCAGATGCTGTTCCGGCGTCATATCCTGGTCGCGGAAGAAGATCACGATGTTCTCGGCCAGCGCCCGATGCACTTCCGCCATCTGGTGATTCGACAGCGGCTGCGACAGATCGACGCCGGCGATCTCGGCGCCGATGATCGGGGTCAGCTTATCGACGCTGATGGTCTCATACGGCGCCGCGTCATCCGCCTGATGCCGGTAGCGCGGTCCGTTATTGCCGCTCAGCACGCTCATCCGCGCTCTCCTTTAGCCAATCCGGCGCACGTTGCCGCTCTGCTGCGGAAGCCCGGTCTGCTCATAACACACCTTGGCGAACGCCGCGACGCCGTCGCGGATCGTCTGCTTGTCCGGCATGGCAAAGCAAAGCCGCAGATGGGACTTGGAGATATCCGCGCTCGCCGCCCAGTCCGGACCCGCATTGAACACGATGCCGGCATCCGCTGCCGGCTTGATCAGCGTGCGCACGTCCACCGTATCCGGCAGCTTGATCCACAGGAATATGCCGCCCTTCGGGATCCAGCATTCCGCCGCGCTGCCGAACTCGCGCTCCACCGCTTCCACCATCGTGTCGAGCTTGTCCTTCAGCACGCCATTCAGGTGCGTCAGGTGCTTGTCGAAGTTCTTCGAGAAATATTCTGCGACGATCATCTGGTCCAGCGCACCGGTCCCGCTGTCCACCTTCAGCGGCAGCAGTCGACGCGTCAGCTCCCACGGCGCGATCAGGTAGCCAAGTCGCAAGGCTGGCGCGAGGGATTTGGAGAACGAGCCGAGATGGATCACGGCGCTGGGGTCGAGCGCGTACAGCGCGGGCGGTGCGTCGATACCCTGCCACAGCAGGTCTGCGTAGCACTCATCCTCGAAGATCGGCACGTTGTACTGATGTGCGAGTTGCAGCAATGCGTGACGGCGTTCCAGCGGCAGGATGCTTGCGGTTGGATTCTGTATGGTCGGGATGGTGTAGATGAATTTCGGCAGCGTGCCCTGCGCCTTCATACCGGCAAGCTGATCGGTCAGCGCATCGATCACGATGCCATCGGCGTCCAGCTTCATGCCGACCACCTTGGCGCCCAGCTTGCGGAACCTGTTCATCGCGCCCTGGTAACAGAATTCCTCCACCAGCACGGTGTCGCCGGGATTGACCAGCAGCTTGCTGATCATGTCGATGCCCTGGCCGGAGCCGCTCAGGACGCTGATATCCTCGATCGGCGCATCGATGCCGCGATGCTGCTTCGACTTGTCGGCGACGAACTGGCGCAGGCCCGGATAGCCTTGCGGACCCAGTCCCAGATTATAGATCGCGAGCTTCGCGCCGTCGCGGCGCAGCACCGAGGCGGCGGCCTCGATCAGGCCTTCGATCGGGATCTGCTCCGGATCGTTGTTGCCGCCTACGAAATAGTATTTTGGGAATGGCGCCCATTTTGGCGTCGGGTCCGGCAGCCCATCGCTGTAGAGCTTGCTGAAGTCGATCGCGGCGGTGCTGCTCATGGAACCGGTTCCTCTGACTGATTATCGATGAATTAGCACGAGCTACCGCGGGCGGGAACCGGGGTGCGCCCCCAAGGCGCCGAACCGGTGCGGAAGACATGCCGACCAATCCGTTCTGGCAAGGTATTGGCAGCCGGAACCAAGAACGAAGGATCCGCCGTGATCCAGTTCACAGGTGAAGACCGAAAATATCCGATAGGCTTACGGAGCTTCGTGACGGAGCTTTCCGCATGAGTGGCCCTGCACCACCCTCACAACCGCCTTCTTCTTCATCGCCCATTCCGGAATCAACGCCAGATCGGCAGCGCTCGGCCAAGGAGCACTTCCTCGATCGGGAGTTGGCCGAAGTGTATCTACTGATCGACTATCTCTCGGGGCGTCCAGACAAGTCACTGCGCCCGAGCCATGAAGAGCAGGCGCAAACACTGCTATTTTGTACCTTGAACCAGGATCACGGCAGTCCACAGGCTGAAGTCGACCCCGCGGGCAACCGGAACGCCGAAGCACACGCCGACATAGAACGAGACCTGGCCAATCCCTGTCGTCTTCTCTACCGGGTTATGGAAATCAAGTTTCCGATCCAGGCCAGCGGGACGGGTTCGGCGGGCAATGCCGCATTTCTGTTGGGATGCCGCGACATACTGAACCTGCGCGCTGCACCGGCGACCGGTGCGACCATCGCCTTCACGACACTGGTCAGCGCCACACCCCTTTCAAGCAGGTTCCACCGGCGAACGCGGTGCGAATGCCCGGAAAGCAGCGAGAATTTGGCGACTTTTGCGAGGACAGCCTATCCGTGGCTGACGTGCGAAGCACGCGCTCTGGCCGAGCGGATTCGCTGCATGCGATCCTGGGCCGTGGCACTCCTGCTTTTCGCTGTAGCGGTCTCGGCATACACTGCCTGGGGCAAATCCCTGCTCGACAGCATGGATGCCATTCGGCGCGACGATGCCGCAGTGCAGAAAGAGGTTGCGGCGGCTGGCAACTGCACCACGGCCAATGCCAGTGCCGTTTGCCTTCGCACCGACGATATCAAGCAACGCTACTCCATCACGACGCACCACCTGGCTACCTGGGAGTTTCCGCTGCGTTGGGTCTGCCCCACCCCGTCATTCGACCCGCCGCCGGCGTCAGGGCTCGATCTGGCCATACAGACCAGCTTGGGGTGCCTTGGCAGTTCGGAGTTCCACACCGTGGATATCGAGCAAAAGCGGACCGTCGAATGGGCTACCGCGGAACTGGCGATGGTGGGCAACTATCTGCTGCCAAGCCTGTACGGATGGCTTGGCTCGATCGCATTTGTCCTACGCCGACACAACGACCGGCTCGCCGCCAGCCTATTGACCGACCGAGACCGCAGTTCAAATAACATCCGGCTGCTTCTGGGAGCGCTGATCGGCGCCTCAATCGGCCTTTTCTACTCGCAGTCCGCCGCAGCGCAGACCAGTGGTATGCTTGGGCAAGCCGTCACGCTTTCCACGTCGGCGATGGCCTTCCTCGCCGGCTACGGCGTCGAGGTCGTCTTCCGCGCCATGGATTCGATAATGAAACAAGTGTTTAGAGTGAACACCACCGACAAGCCCGCCTCCTCCGGCTGACGCGCTGAGAGCCTCGGCGGATGACGTGGGTTGGGTGAAGGAGCCGCACGGACCGTGTCATCGTCCGGGTTCAATCAGCACCTTCGCGTGCGGATTGGGCCGGCGCAGGCTTTCGAACATGGCCGGCAGCGCCTCCAGCCCGACCACATCGGTGATCAGCGGCGTGGCATCGATGCGCCCGGTGGCCAACATATCAAGCACCAGGGCGAACTCCTCCCGCGTGTAGCCGAGGACGAATTGCAGCATCAGTTCCTTGCGCAATGCGATACGGGGGATGAAACCATCCTCCTGCCGGCAGACCCCGACCACCACGATGCGGCCATGCAGCGGGGCGATGTCGATGCATTGGCGCAGCAAGCCGGGCACGCCGACGCATTCGAAGATCACGTCCGGCGCGACCCCGGCAACCTGCGCGAAGGTTGCACCGACCGGGTCCGCCGCTGGATCGATTGTCGCAGTGGCGCCGAGTGCCGCTGCCCGGGCACGCCGTGTCGGATCGACTTCGCTGACCACCAGATGCCGCACGCCGGATGCGCATGCGAACAGCGTGGTCGCCAGGCCGATCGGTCCGGCGCCGATCACCAGCACGTTGGCCCCCAGCAATCCACCCGCACGGCGCACCGCATGCGCGCCAACCGCAAGCGGCTCGGTCAGCGCGGCGATGCGCAGGTCCAGACCATCCGGCACGCGCAGCGCGTTATGCGCGGGGACGCTGACATACTCCGCATAACCGCCGGGCACCGCCGCACCCAGGCCGATGACCTGAGTTCGCGCGCAAAGAATGCCGAGCCGATCGCGGCAGCCGCCATGGGGGCGGCATTCGTCACATTCCCGCAAAGGCAGTGCGATGACACGGTCGCCGCGTTGCCATCCCGCGGCGCCGGACTCGGACACTTCGCCGGCGAATTCGTGGCCGAGCACGGTACCGGGATCGAGTGGGACGGCGCTTTTCTCGGTGGCGTGCAGATCGGTGCCGCAGATACCACAATAGGCGACGCGCAGTATCAGTTCCCCCGGCTGTGCCGTTGGCGTCTGGCGATCTTCCACCACCAGCGGTTCGCCCTCGCGATGGAATGCGGCGACGCGCATGGCTCAGTCGATCGCTGCATGCACGAGGTTGGAGACTCGATCCAGCCGCATGGAATGCCACGGATCGGGCGACACGAAGTTCGTCAGATAGGTGAACGACACACCGCTGGTCGGATCGGCCCAGGAATAAGACGAGCCGACGCCGCCATGGCCGAAGGTCGCCGCTGCGCCGATCGTGCCCAGGCCGCGAATGCGATCGCTCTCGCCGCGCACATGCGGGCCGAGGCCGCGATGCATCGGGATGCCGTTCATCTGCACGTCGCCGGATTCGGCGGTGTGGTTGCGCGACACATAGGCAATCAGCCGCGGCGAGAACAGCCGCACCGTGCCAAGGCGGCCGCCGGCACACAGCATCTGGTAGAACGCCACCATGCCGCGCGCCGTGGCGAACCCGCCGCCGCTGGGCAGGCCGGCCGCGCGGAACTCAGCGGAATTGTCGCGCGGCTCCGGTGCGTAGGTATCGGCGCAGCGGTTCTGCATCTGGGTCGGGACACCGACGAAGATCTCCTCGCCGAGGCCAAGCGGTTCGATCACGCGGGTGCGGATGACGTCGCGGTAGTCCTGTCCGGTGACCGCCTCGATCACCATCGCCTGCACCAGATGCGCGGCCTGGCCGTGGTATTGCAGGCGCGAGCCGGGGGTCCAGTCGAGCGAGAAGTCGCACACCTCCGCGCGCATCCGCGCATGGTCGGTCCAGGTCGCCTTGGTCACGTTGTTGCCGGGGAAACCGCCCTGGTGCGTCATCACCTGGTGCAGCGTGATGTCGGCCTTGCCGCGTGCGGCGAATTCCGGAAGGTGGTCGGACACCTTGTCCATGAAGGACAGCCTGCCTTCCTCCACCAGCGTCCAGACCGCGGCACTGGTCAACACCTTGGTCTGGCTGAACAGCAGGAACAGCGATTCGTTGGTGGCGGGCAGCTTGCCGCCTTCGGTCCTGGCATCGCCATAGGTGCGGAACAGCGCCAGCTTGCCGTGCCGTGCCAGGGCGATCTGCGCGCCGGGATAGCGGCCTTCCTCGATATGCGACCGGATCAGCCGATCCAGATGGTCCAGCGGTTTCGCGGCAAAGCCGAGGCTGGCGGGGTCGCTGGATGGCAGCGGATAATCGGTCGGCATGGCGCTCCTCCTGTTCGGCTTGTCGCGGGCGATGCTAGGCGGGAGTCGGCGGACTGTCACACCGGGCGATCGGGGCGTTGCCCCGAACCCCACCAGGAGGCTTTGCCCCCTGGACCTCCAGCAAAGGCTCGCCTTTGCAATCGGATTCGGTTTGGGGTGGGGAGGGGGCCGGTCGCGATGCTCGTTTGGTCCGATGGCGTCACGGCCCCCTCCCCGCCCCAAACAGAGTCGGTTCCAAGGGCGAGCCCTTGGCGGGGATGCAAGGGGCAGCGCCCCTTGATGGGGTCCGGGGGCAACGCCCCCGACTGCCTTGCCGCCCGACGGCGGATCGGGTGTGATCCCGCGATCATCGAGGAGGCAACCGCATGGCCGAAATCCGCACCGCGCCGCTGTTTACGCTCACGCTGGAGGTCGCAGGCATGCAGGCGATCGGTGTCACGCCAAATGGCAATCGCCGCATCGGCCTGGTTGCCGGCGGCACGTTCCAGGGCGAACGGTTGCGCGGCACGGTGCTGCCCGGCGGGGCCGACTGGATCATCGTGCGGCCGGATGGTTCCACCACATTGGATGTGCGGCTGGTGCTGCAGACCGAGGACGGCGCGACCATCGGCATGACCTATCGCGGCATGCGGCACGGGCCGGAGGCAGTGATGGAGCGGATGAATCGCGGTGAGGATGTCGATCCGTCGACGTATTATTTCCGTACCGCCGTCGCGTTCGAAACCGCCGCTCCACACTATGACTGGCTGAACCGCATCATTGCCGTCGGCACCGGGCGACGTCCGCCACAAGGTCCGGTGTACGAGGTGTTCGAGGTACTCTGACCATGGCACGCATCGGATTCATCGGCCTGGGCAATATGGGTGCGCCGATGGCGGCGAACCTGGTGAAGGCCGGGCATCAGGTCAGCGGCTACGACATCAACCAAGCCGCATTGCGCGCCTTGGAGGCGGCCGGCGGCAAGGTCGCCACCAGTGCCGCCGAGGCCGCACGCGGCGCCGAGTTCGTCATCACCATGCTGCCCGCGGGTCAGCACGTGCGCGAGGTGTGGCTGCATCAGGGCGGGCTGGTGGAAGCCGTCAAGGACTCCGGTCCGCTGCTGATCGACTGTTCCACCATCGACGTCGCAAGCGCCCGCGAAGTCACCGAAGCCGCACGCCAGGCGGGCCTCGCCATGCTGGATGCGCCGGTGTCGGGCGGCACGGTGGGGGCCACCAACGGCACGCTCACCTTCATGGTCGGCGGAACGGAGGAAGCCTTCGCGCGCGGCCTGCCGATCCTGCAGGCCATGGGCAAGAACATCTTTCTCGCCGGTGAGGCCGGGGCAGGTCAGGCGGCCAAGATCTGCAACAACATGATGCTGGCCATCAACATGGTCGGTGTCGCCGAAGGCTTCCTGCTCGCCCAGAAGCTTGGTCTGGACTGGAACAAGCTGCACCAGATCACCAGCACCGCAACCTCGCAGTCCTGGGCCTTGAGCAACTATTGCCCTGCCCCCGGTCCCGTGCCGGCCGCGCCATCCAACCGAGATTACGCCCCCGGCTTCATGGCCGCGCTGATGCTGAAGGACGTGAAACTGTCGCAGGAAGCGGCGGACGCCACCGGCTCGCCCACCCCGTTGGCCGCACACGCGCTGCAATTCTATCAGGCCGTGGTCGATGCGGGTGACGGCGCCAAGGATTTTTCCGTGGTGTTCCGCTGGCTGGCGGGTCAGAAGCGGGAATAGCGGGCAGCAATGCCTGGGCTTGGGAGGAAACCATGTCCGCCGACGCATTCAAGCAAGCACGTGACTTCCTGTTCGCGCAGCAGGCCGACTACACGCGTGCGCATCGGGATTTCCGCTGGCCGAAGCTGGAGACTTTCAATTACGCGCTGGACTGGTTCGATGCTGAACTCGCCCGCGGCGTGCTGGCCGACAAGCCGGCGCTGAAGATCGTCGGCGACGGTGGGGCGACACGCAGCTTCGCCGAACTCTCCGTCGCATCGAGCCGCCTGGCCAACGGGCTCCGCAACCTCGGCGTCAAGCGCGGCGACCGCATCCTGCTCATGCTCGGCAATGTCGTCCCCCTCTGGGAGACCATGCTCGCCGCAATGAAGCTGGGCGCCGTCGTGATCCCGGCCACCACGCTGCTGACACCGCGCGACCTGAAGGATCGGTTCGATCGCGGACGCGTCCGCCACCTGGTCGCGCGCGCCGCCGATGCGGCGAAATTCGATGGCCTGGACCCGACCGTCACCCGCATCGCCGTCGATGACGCACCTGCGGGCTGGCATCGCTACGACGATCTGCTGACCGGCACTGAGAGTTTCACGCCGGACGGGCCGACACACGGCCACCGATCCGCTGCTGCTGTATTTCACCTCCGGCACCACGTCGCGGCCGAAACTGGTGGAGCACAGCCACCAGAGCTACCCGGTCGGCCATCTGATCACGATGTACTGGCTCGCGCTGCAGCCGGGCGACATGCATCTGAACATCTCCTCGCCCGGCTGGGCGAAGCATGCCTATAGCTGCTTCTTCGCACCCTGGAATGCCGGCGCAACGGTGTTCATCGCCAATCAGCCGCGCTTCAACGCGCGGGACATGCTGACCGCGATCACCGACAATAAGGTGACGACGCTCTGCGCGCCGCCGACGGTATGGCGGATGTTCGTGCAGGAGGATATGGCGTCCTGGCACACCTCACTGCGCGAGGTGTGTTCCGCCGGCGAGCCGCTCAATCCGGAGATCATCGAGCACGTGCAGAAGGTCTGGGGCAAGACCGTGCGCGAGGCCTACGGGCAGACCGAAACCACCGTGCAGATCGGCTGCTTCCGCAGCCAGGTGGTGAAGCCTGGGTCGATGGGACAGGAAGCGCCCGGCTATCGCATTCATCTGCTGGATGCCGATGGGAAGGCAGCTGCTGAAGGCGAGGTCAGCATCGATCTCAATCCGGCCCCGATTGGTCTGATGCGCGGCTACCAGAACGACGACGGGTCAGTTCGCGCCGCTCGGCCAGAACGCGTACCGCACCGGCGATGTTGCGACCTGCGATGCGGACGGGTATTTCACCTATGTGGGTCGAGCGGATGACGTGTTCAAAGCGTCGGACTATCGCATCAGCCCGTTCGAGCTGGAGAGTGTGCTGATCGAACACGAAGCGGTGGCGGAGGCGGCCGTGGTGCCGGCGCCCGACACGCTGCGCATGGCGGTGCCGAAGGCCTACGTGACACTCGCCAGTGGCACGGTCGCGGATCGTGACGTTGCGCTGTCGATTTTCCGCCATCTGCGCGAGCGGCTGGCGCCGTTCAAGCGCATCCGGCGCATCGAATTTTCCGAGTTGCCGAAGACGATCTCCGGCAAGATCCGCAGAGTGGAACTGCGACAGACCGAGGAGCGGCTGGCGAAAGACGGCACCCGTCCGCCCGACGAGTTCCGCGAGGAGGATTTTCCCGAATTGAAGGCTTGAGGCGCCGCGTGGCCGCCCTCGCCTACCCGGCCAGATCCGCCAGCAGGTCGCGCGCCTTTTCCAGATGCGGCCAAGGTACGCCACCCAACGGGTAGTGCGCGCCGACCACGACGCTCAGCACCGAGTTCGCGTGCACCATGCGCACGCGGTCCGCTTCGCTGCGGCTCTCGCGCCATGCCACGACCAGCGCATCGCGATACGCCGTCATGCAGCGGGTCGCCTCGGAGAATTCATGCCCGATCTTGTCCGGCCGCTCCGCCAGCAGTTTGTCGATCCGTTGCAGCACCTGCGCGGCGAGATCATTGGCCACGTCCGATACCTCCGGCGTGCGTCAAACGTCCCCTGTGCAGGCAGCAGGTTGCGGCCTTGGTGGTATGGATCGAGGTGTTCGGATCGCCGAAAATCGCCAGCAGCACATTGGCGATATCGCCGCGCGCATAACCCTCCCAGCCGAACACCCAGGGCATGCCGACCTGGTGCACCGGTTTGCCGTTCACCATGAAGGGTCGGATGCGCTCGGTGACGAGTGCCTTCGCCTCGATCTCGCCGCGCGCAGTGGTCAGCACGGTCCAGTCGAGATTGCGAATCCCCAGTTCATGCGCGAGTTCGGGCGAAATCTCGACGAACGCCTCCGGCTGCAGCTCCGCATTATGCGGCATCACGCGGGTGCTGATCCCGCCGCAATGCAGCTCCGTCAAGCGATAGGTGGTGAACACATAAGGATAGCGTGGGTCTTCCGGCTCATGCAGTTCGTTGCCAGGGCGTGGCCACAGCTTCGTCGCGGGATTCATCTGCTGGCCATAGATCGCATTGCGTGACGGGCTTTCCACCGGCTCGTAATAGGTGGGCAGCGGACCATCCTTCAGACCCGATGGCACGAACAGCATGCACTTGCCGTCGGCTTCCATGATGAACGGATCGTTGCCGCCCAACGCCTCCATTCCCTGTGGATGCTGGCCCCAGTCGGGGCGCATGTCCGGCGGCTTGGTGGGCGTGAAGTCCGGCGTATCCAGGCCGGTCCATTTCTGCTGGTCGGCATCCCACCAGATCATGCGCTTGCGGTCCGACCACGGCTTGCCGTCGAGGTCTGCGGAGGCGCGATTGTACAGCGTGCGGCGGTTGTCCGGCCAGGCGAACGCCCAGCCCTGATGGCTGCCCGGACCGTCCGGTCCATCCGGCCTGCGGGCCCGCGCGCGATTGTCGTGCTGATCGGGAAACACGCCGGTGTACAGCCAACCGCCGCAGGCCGTGCTGCCGTCGTCCTTCAATTGCTGGAAACTCGCCAACTGCTTGCGGTCCGCCACCGTGTAACCATTGATCTCGCGCAGCACCGACGCCGCATCCGGTTCGGCGATCGCGCCGCTGACCGGATAGTCCCAGGTCAGCGCCTGGATCGGCGCATCCTTCGCCTCGGTGCTGTCGGCATACAGCTCCTTCAGGCGCCGGCCCAGATGATAGATGAACCATAGATCGGAGCGTGAAGCGCCGGGCGGATCACAGATCTTGTCATGCCACTGCACCAGCCGCGTGGTGTTGGTCATGCTGCCTTCCTTTTCCGCCGCCATCGCGGAGGGCAGGAAGAACACTTCGGTGCCGATCTGCTCCGGCGTCAGCTCGCCACGCTGCACCAGCCGGCCCTTCTGCCAGAAATTGGCAGTCTCCGTCATGGCGAAGTCGCGCACCACCAGCCACTCCAGCTTCGACAGGCCGCGTTCCACCAGGTCGGAGTTCACCGCTCCAACCACGGGATTCTGGCCGAGCACGAACTGGCCCTTCATCACGCCGTCGATCATCGCCAGGGTCATCGGCAGTTGCGAATGATCGCCGGTCAGCTTCGGCACGTAGGGATAGCAGAACTCGTTGTCCGGCTGGGCCTTCGCGCCGTACCAGGCCTTCAACAGGCTGACCACGTATTTCGGCATGTTGTGCCACCAGCCGGTGGGCACGGTTTCGACCTCCAGGAACTCGCGCAACGTGTGATGCGGACTGAACGCGTTCGGCTGCGGCAGGTAGGTGGGCAGCATGTTGTAGAGGGTCGGGATGTCAGTGCTGCCCTGGATGCTGCAATGGCCACGCAGGGCCAGCACGCCGCCACCGGGGCGGCCGACATTGCCCAGCAGGCCTTGGATGATGGTGGCGGCGCGGATGATCTGCACACCGTAGGAGTGATGTGTCCAGCCGACTGCGTAGCAGAATGCACCGGTGCGCTCGCGGCCCGAGTTCGTCGTCAGCGCCTCGCAGACGCGCAGGAACACGTGCTGCGGACAGCCGGTGACCTGCTCCACCATCTCCGGCGTATAGCGCTCGAAATGGCGGCGCAAGATCTGATAGACGCAGTTCGGGTGCTGCAGGGTCGGATCGGTCGGCGGCGGACGCTCCATGGTGGCGCGCTTGCCGCCCTCGGTATGCTCCGTCGTGTGGACGCGATGTTCGGCCAGCGCTGACGGCACCACCTCGCCCTTGTACTGCCAGGTATCGTGCTGATAGGTGCCGTTCTTCACGTCGAAGCCGGAGAAGATCCCGTCATTGTCCTCCGGATCGACGTAGCCGTCCTCGATGATCGTGGCGATGTTGGTGTAGGCCAGGGCGAAGTCGCGGAACCACAGGTCGTTGGCCAGGATGTAGCGGATCACGCCGCCGAGGAACGCGATATCGGTACCAGAGCGGATCGGGGCGTGCACATCCGCCAGCGCCGAGGTACGGGTAAACCGCGGATCGACATGCACCACCGTGCTGCCGCGTTGCTGCGCCTGCACGACGAAGCGGAAGGCGACCGGATGGTTCTCCGCCATGTTGGAGCCCATCACCACGATGCAGTCGCTGTTGACCAGGTCCCACAGGGCCATGGTCGCTGCACCTCTCCCGAACGACGTCCCCAGACCGGGTACCGACGACGAGTGTCAGATGCGCGCCTGGTTCTCGATGTTGACGATGCCGAGACCGCCGCCGAACAGTTTCTTGATCAGGTAGTTCTCTTCGTTGTCCAGCGTGGCACCGCCCATCGAGCCGATGCCCAAGGTGTGATTGACCGGGGTGCCTTCGGGCAAGGTCTCGGTGAAGGTCTCGTCGCGGGATTGCTTCACGCGCTGGGCGATGCGTTCCATCGCCCAGTCCAGCGGCCGGGTTTCCCACTGCGTGGCATAGGGCGCGCGATACAGCACCTGGTTGATGCGCTGCTCCGACAGCAGCATGCCCAGCGTGCCGGCGCCTTTCGGGCATAGCGTGCCCTGGTTCACCGGGCTGCGCGGATCGCCCTCGATATGGATCGGCTTGCCGTTCTTCGCATACACCAGCTGCGAACACCCTACAGCGCAGAACGGACAGATACTGGTGCCGATGCGATCCGCCTGTTCCAGCCGCGGACGCAATGTGCGCGACTGCGTGCTTTCCGCCGCCTTGGCCATCACGCTCTGGCCGGCAAGCTGGCGGGGGATCGACCAGTCGGTCACGAATCCGGCAACGCGATCGGTCATGCGGCGGCGAAGTTTCTTCATGAGCAGGCCCTGTGGCAGCGCAGATGGCGCTGAGCAAACGCGCCGGCGCCGCTCTGGTTCCATGCCGGGAACCAAAATCTGCCGCCGTTGTTATTTGCGCCAGCGGACGCGCGAGGCATTCATGCAATCGATCCAAGGTATCGTCACCATTGTGCAGGAAGGCCGGTTCCAGTTGATCGATCGCAAAGGTGTCGCACATCATTTCCTGCTGTCGCATCGTGCCGCGCTGGAGCCCGAGCAACTGGCGGCGCTGCAACGCGCACAGTCCCATGTTCGTGTCTGGTTCACCGCGGCGCCCGGTGTGATTGGCCACGCCGCGGAACGCATCGCGCTGGACGACGCGCCGCGATGATGCCGGACCATACCGTTCGCGCGATCCTGTAGGAGCCGAGATGGAATTCCACCCGCGCGTGCAGGACTATCCGCAATCCGATCTGGACGCGGTCATCCCGAACGAATCGGAACTCACCGCCGGAGTTCGCATCGAGCCGGGCAAGTCCTATGGATTCTTCACCGACACCACGCTGTGTATCGGCTGCAAGGCGTGCGAGGTCGCGTGCAAGGAGTGGAACAACCTGCCCGCCGACCATCTGGGCCTGACCGGCGACAGCTATGACAACACCGGCGCCTTGTCGGCCAACACCTGGCGCCACGTGAACTTCATCGAGCACGCGGTGCGTGGCGACGTGGAACAGCCATTCCAGAGCGGCTGGCTGATGATGAGCGACGTGTGCAAGCACTGCCACAACGCGCCCTGCCTGGAGGCCTGCCCGACCGGCGCGCTGTTCCGCACCGAGTTCGACACCGTCGTGGTGCAGCAGGACATCTGCAACGGCTGCGGCTATTGCGTGCCGGCCTGCCCGTTCGGTGTGGTGGATGTCAGCACGCTCGATGGCAAGGCGCATAAATGCACGCTGTGCTACGACCGTTTGAAGGGCGGGCTGGAACCGGCCTGCGCCAAGGCCTGCCCGACCAATTCGATCCAGTTCGGCGAGCTGTCCGACCTGCAGCAGCGCGCGCAGGACCGGGTGGAGGCGCTGCACCAGCGTGGTGTCGGCTCCGCGTATCTGTACGGCACGCCGGGCGCACCCGGTGCCACGGGCGGGCTCGACCACCTTAACGCGTTCTTCCTGCTTACCGCGCGGCCGGAAACCTACAACCTTCCCACCGCGCCGACGCGGCCGGCCAACCGGGTGGCGCCGAGCCTGGCGGCGGGGCTGGCGGCGGTGGCGGGACTGGCGGTGGCGGCACTCGCCATCTTCGCCCGCCGGCGCTGATCGAGGAGACACGGCATGCCGGAAGGGATCGATCTGGGCGACGAGCGCAAGGGCTGGGACGGCCGGACCTATTACGGCCGCTCGCAGGTGAAGCCGGCGCCGTTCAACAACGCCGTCGTGGGCAGCTACGTGTTCCTGGCCGGGCTGTCGGGCGGAGCGCAATTGCTGTCCGGGCTGCTCGACCTCACCCGCGGACGGCGAGCCGCGCGCACGGTGCGGCGCGGGCAGTTGCTGTCGCTGCTGGCACCCACCATCGGCGCCGCCTGCCTGATCTACGATCTGCACACACCGCAGCGCTTCTACAACATGCTGCGCGTGGCCAAGGGCACCTCGCCGATGTCGATCGGCACCTGGATCCTGATGAGCTTCAGCGCCGCCAGCGGCGTCACCGCGGTCGGGCAGTTCCTGGCGGACCGGGTGAAGGGACTGGGCTGGCTGCGGCGTGTGGCGCGCGTGGCGCAGGTGCCGGCGGCCGCGGCGGGTGCGGGGCTTGCCACCTACACCGCGTCCCTGCTGTCCGCCACCAGCACGCCGCTCTGGGCCGCCGCCCCGAAAGCTTTGGCCGTGCGGTTCGGCGCGTCGTCGGTGGCGGCGGCCGCCGCGGCGATGAGCCTCGGCGAAGGCCGCAGCCGGATCGGGCGCGACCTGGACAGCATCGCAGTCGCCGCGCTGGCGATGGAGCTGGCGGCGACCCTGGCTCCCGAGCAGCGGTATCGAGAAGCCGGCGTTGACCGGGCGCTGGCCAGTCAAGCGGGTGTGATGGAGCAGGTCGGCGGCACCGGCCTGGGCGTGGTTGCCCCGTTGGGCCTGCTCCTCGGCTCGCTGCTGCTGACCCGCCGCCGTTCGCCGATGCTTTCGGGCCTCGCCGCTCTGGCGGTGCTGGGGGGCAGCCTGGCGATGCGGATCGGCGTGATGGGTGCCGGCGACGAGTCTGCCCGGCGCCCGGAGATCAGCATGGGCTTCGCTCAGCCGGAGCATCTGCCGAAGGGATAGCCCCGGCCGTCGCCGTTGGCCGGTCGCCGGCGACGGGCAGCCGATTTGAGAACGCCACCCGGTCTGCCCGGATCAACCGGGTGTCCCCGGCTGAGGCGCCAAAGGCAATACCCACGAGGGGTAGCCGACGGACCGATCGCGCGCGGGACAGCCTTGGGATGCCGCGGCCAAACCTCGGCATCAGGAAGATGTTGGTCAGGCTGGCGCCCCGGGCAAGTCAAAGATCCAGCCCTTCCACCTCCTCCATGCGCCCGGCCGCGATGCGCAGGAACCGCGTGCCGATCGCGCGCACGAACGCCCGGTCGTGGGAGACCAGCACGCAGGTCGCCGTCTGTGTCAGGATCTCCGCCTCCAGCCGCTCCTGGCCGGCGATGTCCACATGGTTGGTCGGCTCGTCCATCAGGTAGAAATTCGGCTCGGTGAGACGCACCGCCAGCAGGCCAAGCCGCGCCTTCTGCCCGGGCGAAAGCTGCGCGATCGGACGGCGCTGCGCCTCGACCTCGAACCCCGCGCCGGCCAGCAGGCTGACGCTGCGCTGATCGCCCAGCCGGAACTGCCCGGTGATGAAGCCAAACACGGTCTCCGCCGCCGGCAGGTGCGACATCAGCTGGTCGAGATAGCCCAGCACAACGGTGGGGCTGACCGCCACGCCGGCGACCGCCTCGCTCGGCATCGTCGCGTGGCGCAACAGGCGGACGAATTGCGACTTGCCGACGCCGTTCGCACCCAGCACCACGATGCGGTCGCGTTGAAAGATCCGCAGCCGGCCGGTGTGGAACAACCCCTGCCCGTCCGGCGTGGTCACCGCGATGTCGTCCAGCGTGACCAGCACCCTGGCGTGCGTGCCCCGGTTGGCCAGCCGGATGTCGCCGCTGCGATCCTGGTGCGCCGGCCGCAGGTTTTGCTCGATCGCCTCGGCGCGGTTGTTGAGCTGCTTCGCCTTCTTCAGCCACAGATCGCTGCCGCTGTTGATGCCGACATTGCGCAGATGCCCGGCATTGCGGCGCAGCCGGTCGGCTTCCTTCGCATCCCGCGCCAGCTTCGCCTGTTGCGCGGCATCGTCGGCGTCCAGCAGCGCGCGAGCCCGGCTGAACGGATGCGCGTAGAGGCGGCACAGGTCCGGACGCAGGAACAGGGTCCGGTTGGTGCAATTATCCAGGAACTGCCGGTCGTGGCTGGCGATCACCATCGCCACGCCATCGGTCTGGTAACGGATCCAGTCCTCCAGCACCGCCAGGCGCTGCAGGTCCAGATGGTTGGTGGGCTCGTCCAGCAGCAGCAGATCGGGATCGGTGATCCAGGCGCGGGCGATCAGTGCGAGACGCTGCCAGCCACCGCTGAGTTCGGATAACCGGCGCTCGCGCATCGGCTCCGGCGTTTGCAGCAGGTCCAGCACCAGGTCGATCTTCCAGCCATTTGCCTCCCGCTCCGCGGCCGGCATGGCGCGGCGGATCGCCTCGTGCAGCGGCAGGGCCGCCAGCCCGGCAGGCATGTCCTGCTCCACGAACCCGACCCGCAGGCCGCGCCGCCGCGTGAGGTCCCCGGTGCCTGGTTCAGCCTGGCCGGCGAGGCAGCGCAGCAGGGTGGATTTGCCGGCGCCGTTAGGGGCGATCAGGCCGATGCGATCGGTGTCGTTGATCGCGAGGTCGAGCTTCTGGAACAGCGGGCGCGGCGAGACGATGCCGAGGCCGCGCAGGGTAATCAGGCTCATGGTGATTCTCTGGTCCGGTCCGCTCGCCGCAGCGAGGCGGGGTCATGCCGAAGGCGCGGGGAACCACGTCGCCGGACAGGCCGAACTGGACAGAGAAACCGGGGTCAGATCCAGCACCAGGCCCGCCCCGCAACGCGATGCTGCGGGGCATGACAGGGTCCGCGCGTGTGATGCTGATGGCGGCGCGTCATGCATCCCTCCGGCGGCTGGCTGTTTCGACCGATGCTGAATAGAGCGGAACGATGCCGCGAGCAAGCCGGAGACCAGTCGGAGCCTGGGCATTTCCACGTCGAACCGGGAGAGCGGCACGAAGGCCGGATCGGAACGAACAGCGAGAGAAAGGCATGCGCGGCGATCCGTCCGATGCCCGGCGTCACGCGGCTCTGCGGCGGCATGACGAGCGCAGACATGATCAGCAGGCCGGTCTCAGGGCGAACGTGATGCCGAAGGCGCGTAGGCGCCAATTCAGTGCCCTGCCGATGACGTCGATCCGCACCGGGAGCGCGACGAACAACAGTCCGGCGCGTGCAGCCAATGCGCCTCCCAGCATCAGGCAGGCTTCGCGCCACGCTTCCGGGTCGTATGCGTTGGTCATCGTCCCCTCTGAAGATCGCACCGGCTCGTCAAAGCCAGGCGGCGGGGACGGGTTTGATAAGCCGGATGCCGCCGGCGAAACGGGTGAATGCCGGGACGGCAATGGCGGTTTGGTCGCAGGTCCGGATGCGGCGGCTGCGACCGGGGTGGCGCGGTTGGCTTCTGCCGGGTGGCCGGGGCGGCGACGGGTGGCGCGTCACGGTGCAAGGGGTGTTGGCGTCACGCGGCGGAGACCAGGGTGCCGGCGGCGGCGCGGGCGGCGATCTCGCCCAGCATGCGGTCCATCGCGGGATCGGGCAGACGGACCGCTTGATGCGTGGCGGCTTGTGCGCCAGAGGCCGCCGCGGCGGCCGCGGCGGCGGCGCTGTCACGGTGCATGGGGTGATTGCGCACCGGCGGCGCCGAACGGGCGGAAACCGGCGGCGGCGCGGCTTGCGGGCGCTGCGGGCGGGGCGCCGGCATGACCTGAGGCTGCGCGATCGGGCGGACCGTGGCGCGGGCCTGCAACCGGGTCAGGTCCTTCATCGCCGCGTCCATCAGCCGGGACAGCGCGATCGCTCGGCCGTAGTAGCGGAGCTGCAGGCCCGGCGGCAGGTTGGGCTGCGCGGCGCAGCGGAACGCCTCCATCACCGCGTGGTGGGCGACGACATAGCGGGCGGCGAGCATTGCCTCCATCGGGTCGCGCGGGGCGAGCGCGGTGATCGCGATCAATGCGGCCTGGCGGAGCGTCGCTTTTTCGTCGTCCGCGGCGTCCGGGTGGTGGGGCAGGCAGTCCAGCGTGGTGCGGAGCAGGGTGGCGAGCGTGGCGGGGTCAAGTTGTTCCGGCTGCGCGGCGGGGATGGTCTGGGTCATGGCGGATGTTCCGATGCAGGAGAGGGAGTTTAGAACATACCAGGAACACGTAGGTTGGACAAGGAATTTGTGCCTAAGCAGAATCCGCCAGCTTGACCAACGGATGGTAGGTACAATTCGCTGCCGGCACCGATTCGCAGGGTGCAGGACATGACGGGCAGATCGCCCCTTTCAGCGAGCGAAGAGCAACAAGCGGCTCTGGTGGCGCTCGCCGGTTCGCGTGATCGTGGCGAGGCAGACCGCGCCCGAGCCGTTCGTCTGACATTGGCTGGCTGGACCAGCGCGCGGATTGCCGAGGCATTTGGCGTGCGCGAGGACACGGTCCGCCTGTGGCGGAGCGACTTCATGCGTGGCGGTATCGCGGCCTTGAAGGCCACCGTCGCACCCGGGCCGGCACCGATGAAGAGCGAGGCAGCCCTGCGTGTTGCGGTGCCGCTCCTCGAGGAACCTGTGGCGGATCGGCACAACTGGACCATTCCCCGGTTGCGCGCCGAAATCGAAAACCGCGAGGGCGTGCGTATCAGCCGCTCGCAATTGTCCAAGGCTCTGCGCAAAAAAAGTTCCGCTGGCGGCGTCCGCGGCACACGCTGAAGGGGCGCCAGGTTGCCGCCGATGTCGAGCGGGTTGGTCTGCGCCTGCAACTGCGCAAACAGCAGGCCACCGCTGGCGACATCGTTTTGCTTTACGGCGACGAGAGCGAGGCGCTGACGCATCCCTATCTCGCCCGGGTCTGGGCGAAGGCAGGCGCTGATTTACGTGTTCCTGCGCCAGGACAAGCCAGGAAGGTGGCGATGGTGGGTTCGTTCGATCACGTCACGCGCCAGCTCATCGTGCACACCAGTCCGACCAAGCGCAGCAGCGACTTCATCGCCCATCTCGAACAACTGGACCGGCTCTACGGGCCCAAGCCCGGACAGCCTGTCAAACCGGTGGTTCTGGTCGAGGACAATGGTCCAATCCACACCAGCAAACTCTCCCGGGCAGCGCTCGCCGCCCGTGCCCATTGGCTCACCGTCGAGTGGCTCCCTAAGTATGCGCCAGAGCTCAATGACATCGAAGGCGTCTGGCGGGACCTCAAGGCGCATCATCTCGCCCATCAGACCTTCGCCGATCCCGAGCAACTCGATGGGGCGATCCACCAAGCCGTGAGTGCGCTCAATCAGGACCGAGCGCCACTTCCGTTGGGCAACCAACGAATCTCTGCTTAGGGGGCGGGATGGCGAGGAGCCGGCGAAAGTGGCGGCGCAGGGATTCCGGACAGGAGAGGTTGGCAGCGGGATACCGTGCGCTACGGGATAGGATGCCGGCGGCCGACCGGAGCTGCCCTGTGCCCGGCAACCCTCGTCATGGCCCACTACGTCATCGCCGTGCCTCACGTTCTATCGCCAGCCGGAGAGGCCCGCCCCCGCCCCAGGTTTGAGATCGCCAAAGCCGGGCCTAAGCTGCCACCCACCCAACCCGACCAGGCGATCCGGCGGGCCAAAAACACCAACGGAGGAAACCACCATGCCCCAGTTCGGAGACGCCAAAGGCGAATTCCGCGGCACCACCGTCCGCAACGACGCCGACCTTGCCGCATGGCTGGCCAAACACACCGAGCCGGCGCTGGAACCCGACCTGCCGATCATCGATCCGCATCACCATTTCTGGGACAACCCGCATCGCGGCCGCTACCTGCTGCCCGAACTGCTGGCCGATATCGGCGGCGGACACAACATCGTCTCCACCGTGTTCCTCGAATGCCGCGCGATGTACCGCAAGGACGGGCCACGCGAAATGGCCGCGCTCGGCGAGGTCGAGTTCGTCACCGGCCTCGCCGCAATGAGCGCATCGGGAACTTACGGCCCCTGCCGCGTCGCCGAAGGCATCGTCGGTGGTGGCGACCTCACCGTCGGTGCCCGCGTGCGCGAACTGTTCGAAGCACAGATCGTCGCCGCCGGCGGCCGGCTGCGCGGCATGCGCCACGGCGTGGCCTGGGACACCCATGACTCCGTCAGCAACTACGCCTCCCGCAAAGTGCCGCTGCACGTCGTCATGGACCCCAAATTCCGCGAAGGATTCTCTCAGCTCGCGCCGCTCGGCCTCAGTTTCGAATCCTGGCAGTATCATCCGCAACTACCGGATGCGATCGACCTCGCCCGCGCCTTCCCCGACACCACCATCATCCTCAACCATGTCGGCGGCGTGCTCGGCGTCGGACCCTATTCCGGCCACCGCCAGGAGATTCTTGCCAGTTGGCGCAAGGATATTTCCGAAATGGCGAAATGCCCCAACGTGTACTGCAAGCTGGGCGGCATCGGCATGGTCTCGTTCGGCTTCGATTTCCATGAGCGCGACGTACCGCCATCGTCCGAGGACCTGGCCGCTGCCTGGCGGCAATATATCGAACCCTGCATCGAGGCGTTCGGTGTCGATCGCTGCATGTTCGAAAGCAACTTCCCGCCCGACAAACAATCCTGCGGCTACACCGAACTGTGGAACGCGTTCAAACGCATCACCGCCAACGCCTCGGCCAGCGAGAAGACCGCGCTGTACAGCGGTACCGCGGCGAAAGTATACCGACTGACCGCGCCCTGATCCCGCGCCCGCTCTGAACGCAGCATCCGAAAGGTTGTTTCCAGCATGGACATCTCCGGCAAGACCGCGATCGTCACCGGCGCGGCATCCGGCATCGGACTCGGCATCGCGACCGCGCTGGCGGAAGCCGGCGCCAATGTGGTCATGGCCGACATCCAGAAGGACGCCATCGAACAGGCGGCCCACGGCCTGTCCGGTACCAACAAACGGGTCATGCCGGTGCGTATCGATGTGACTCAGGAACAGTCGGTGATCGATGCCCTGGCCGAGGCCGAACGCAACTTCGGCAAGCTGCACATCGCCTGCAACAATGCCGGCGTGCCGATGCACGGCACGAAGATGGTCGATGTGCCGCCAGCGGACTGGGCATTCGTGATCGGGGTGAATGTCTGGGGGATCATCCACGGCATCCGCCATTTCGTGCCCGCCATCCTCAGCCATGGCGAGGCGGGTCATGTCGTCAACACCGCCTCGGTCGCCGGTTTCCAGAACCGCCGCGGCACCAATCAGGGGCCGTATTCGATGAGCAAATACGCCGCCCTCTCCCTGTCCGAGGCATTGGAGCACGAACTGGAGGGCACCAATGTCGGCGTCTCCGTGCTGTGCCCCGGTCCGATCAACACCAATATCGCGCGCGGCGCCCGCAACCGCCCGGACCACATGGGCGGCCCGCAGGTCCGCGCCAGCGATGAGGCGACACTGGCCGAACGCCTGGCCACCACCGGCCTCGATCCGAAAAAGGTCGGGGACCGTGTGGTCGACGCCATCCGCACCAAAACCTTTTATGCCTTCGTCAGCGCGGTGCCAGCCGATGTCATCAAGGCCCGTCACCGGCGCATCGAGGAAGCCCTCGATTCACCCTGGGTGACGCATTACTGACCAGGCTTCGCGGCCCTGTGCACCAGGCGGGGCAGTCATTAGACTGCTGTGCCTCGAACGGTGTGAGAAGCGGAGGCAACCATGGACGGGATGATGCTGCGCGGCGGGAATGCCGGCCTGCAGGAGCGGCTGCGGATCCGGGACGGCGCCTTCACCGGCCCCACCGCGGGGCTGGCACCGGGCAATGTGCAGGCCAACCTGGTCATCCTGCCCCGCGCCCTGGCGCATGATTTCCTCCGCTTCGCCCAGGCCAACCCGAAGCCCTGCCCGGTGCTCGCGGTTTCCGAAGCCGGTGACCCGATGCTGCCGACGCTCGGTGCCGACCTGGATATCCGCACCGACCTGCCGCGCTACCGCGTCTGGCGGAATGGCGAACTGGTGGACGACCCCACCGACATTCGCGACCTGTGGCGCGACGACCTGGTGAGCTTCGCGATCGGCTGCTCGTTCTCGTTCGAGGAGGCGCTGATCGAGGACGGTATCGAGGTCCGCCACATCGCCTGCAACGTCAACGTGCCGATGTACCGCACCAACATTCCCTGCGTCCCGGCGGGCATGTTCCATGGGCCCCTGGTGGTGTCGATGCGGCCGCTGAAGCCGGCCGATGCGATCCGCGCGGTACAGATCACCTCGCGTTTCCCGTCGGTGCACGGCGCGCCGGTGCATGTCGGGCTGCCGCATCTGATCGGCATCGCCGACATCGCCAAGCCGGATTACGGCGACCCCGTGCCGGTGGGGCCGGATGAACTGCCGGTGTTCTGGGCGTGCGGCGTGACGCCGCAGGCCGTGATCGCGCAGGCCAGGCCGGAGTTCTGCATCACCCACGCGCCGGGCTGCATGCTGATCACCGACCTGCGCAACACGAGCCTTTCGGCGCTGTAATACCGCGCGGGGACCCGCTCCAGGCGCCCCCCTGCCCTCGCCCGGCCGGACGAGCCCAAACCTCAGACCGGTTATGGCAGCGCCGGCCGCCAGGCATCGGCAAAGCCGCGCACCCGCGGCAACAGGATCATGTCCCACGGGCTGGGCATCTCGCCCACCGGCACGTGGACCAGCGCCGGTGCGTTCAGCGCGAAGGCCTGGCGCAGTGCGGTCTCCAGCGCGTCCGGCGTGGTCGCGCGGAACGCCGCCATGCCGAAGCTCTCGGCGTATTTCACGAAATCCGGGTTGGTCAGGTCGCAGGCGATCAGCCGGTTGCCGTATTGCTGCTGTTGGATACGGCGGACATTGCCGAACGCACCGTCATCGAACACCACGACCACCACCGGCAATCGGTGCCGCATCGCGGTCGCCAGTTCGGCAGCCTGATACATGAACCCGCCATCGCCGGTGGCCAGCACCACTTTTCGGCCCGGCATCGCCGCCTGCGCGCCCAGCGCGGTGCCGTAGCCCCAGCCCAGCGTGTCCTGGTAGCCGGGCGAGAGGAAGCAGCGCGGCTGCTCCACCGGAAAGGCGAGCCGGCTGGCGAACCCGACCTGCGTCACCTCCTCGACATAGATCCCGTCGGCCGGCAGCGCCGCGCGAATGGCGCGCAGGAAACCCATCGGCGGCTCGTGCCGCGCCAGGCGATCGGCAAAGGCGGCGCGCACCGTGGCGAATTCGCCGGCGCGGTCGCGCTCCCGTTGGGGCAGCAACGGCAGCAGCGCGCGCAGCACGGTCGCAGCGTCACCGGTCAGGGCGCAGGTCGGATGGCGAAACCGCGTGATCTCCTCCGGATCGATGTCGAGGCGCACGATCGGCAGGGCATCGTCCACGCCCCAGACGCTCTGCTGCCAGTAGAGCCGGGTGCCGATCGCCAGCACGGCGTCGGCCTGTTTCCAGAACCCGTGACCCTCGGTGAACGACACCGCCAGGGGATGGGTGGTCGGGATGACGCCGCGCCCACGGCGGAACGACGAGACCGGCGCGTTCAGCCGCTCCGCCACGGCCTGCACCTCCGGCCCGGCATCCAGCGCGCCGCCGCCCACCACGATCAGCGGGCGTTCCGCCTTGCCGAGGATCGCCGCGGCGCGGTCGAGCGCGTCCGGGTCCACCGGTGGCGGCGGCGCGGGCTGCAGCGGCGGGAATTCCACCACGCCGCGCCGGCCCCAGACATCGATCGCGCATTCCAGCGCGACCGGGCCGGGTCGACCGCCCCGCGCGTGGCGGATCGCCTCAGCGACCAGGCCTGGCGCTTCGTGGGGCGCGCGAATGCGGGCAGCGTGGCGGGTGATGTGGCGCAGCAAGCCGAGCTGATCGTGGATTTCGTGCAGGTGGCCGTGGCCCTGGTCGATGGCGAAAGACGGGATCTGGCCGACCAGGGCGATCACCGGCGCGCCCATACCATAGGCAGTAAGCAGCGCGGCCGAGGCGTTCAGCAGGCCAGGTCCGGGCACCACGGTGAAGGCCTGCGGCTTGCCGGTGGCGAGCGCCGCGCCGAGCGCCATGTAGGCGGCGGTTTGCTCGTGGCGGGCGTGCAGGACGCGGAGTCGCTCACCGGCGCGGTGGGCCGCATCGAACAGATGGTCGTTGTGCACGCCGGGCAGCGCGTACAGCGTGTCGATGCCGTGCTGCAGCAGGGCATCGATGGTGGCTTCTGCGGTGGTCATACCGGGCATTGGGCTTACTCCGCGCGGCCTGGTTCCGATCGCCTGCATGCATGCCACATCGCGGCTGCGTCAGTCACCGCCGTGGTGGCCACCTGCACACCATTGTATTTCCGGACTGAGTTCCCCGCCCCTTGTCTCGGCGCGCCCGGGCAATCCGCCCGGATCGAGTTGCTTGCACTCCAGCAGTTTCAGGCGTCTCCTGCGTTGTCCTGGCTTCATTGGGTAAGAAGGGAGTTGGCCATGCCGACTTACGTCATGCTCGCCAATTGGACCGACCAGGGAATGCGCGCGATCGAGGACACTCCCAGGCGGATCGACGCCTCCCGCAAATCCCTGGAGGAAATGGGCGGCCGTTTCCTGTCGGTATACATGACCATGGGCGTCCACGACCTGATCATTACCTACGACGCACCCGACGACGCCGTGGCCGCCCGCTTTGCACTGCTGCTGGGCAAGCTCGGCAATGTGCGGACGTCTTCGCTGAAAGCCTTCCCGGAGGAGGCATTCCGCCAGATCGTCAATTCGGTGCGGTAACGCGACGTCGCGGCGTCAGGCGGTGCGGTCGCGCTGGGTGGCGACAACCTGTTCGTCCGGCGTGCGCAGGGTGAGGGCGAGTGCGTGCATGCCGCCGGCGAATTCGCGCTCCAGCGTCGCATGCACCGCACGCGACCGCGCCACCCGGTTCATGCCGTCGAAGGCCTTGGTGACCAGCAGCACGCTGTAATGCGTCTGTCCGCCGGGTTGTGCGCCGATATGTCCGGCGTGGCGCGCACTGTCGTCCATCACGCGCAGCAGGGTCGGCGCGAACGCCTGTGTCAGCGCGGCTTCCAGCCGTTCCGCCCGGGTCCCGGGTTCTGCCGTCCTGGAGTCCGAAGTTCCGGGTTGCTGCATGGCGATGGGCCTCCTCTCGGCCCCGCACAATCTCTCCGGCAGATCCGCGGCGGCCGTCCGGATCGTGGTCCCGCCCATAGCGTCCTGGCAAGCCTGCCCGGCTTCCGCATGCCGCACCGCAGCAGGACGGATCGCGTGCCGAGGGCGCCAGATCGTAGGAGCGACAGCAGCGTCGCCCACGGCAGGGCCGGTTTCAGGATCTGGAGATCGCTGGTCATCCCGCCTGGTGCCGCGGCGGAGCCAGGAGCGCCGACCGACGAGCTTGCTTTGGCGCATGGTCGCGGCGCAAGGCTGCCTGGAGGCGTGCCCGGACGCTGAGTGCAGTGCGGGTGGCCGGGACTGGCACCGTATCTGCCCCCTGTTCCGCGAAACGCCGGGTATCCGCCGTCTGCCCGGCCGGTCAGCACGGTCCACGCATCGGGTGATCGCCCGCGATTCCGGCATGGCGGGCCAGCCGCCAGATCGGTCTGCGCAGGTTGCCATTCCGCCCGCCCGACGGCACATAGATGTCATGAGCCGACGTCCCTCGCGATCCAGGGCTTACGCACCCGACCCGGACGCCCCGGGCCGGACCTGCGACATGCCCGGATGCGGTGCGCTGGGCGAGTATCGGGCACCTAAATCCCGGACCGCCCTGTCGGACTACTGGTGGTTCTGCCTGGAGCACGTGCGCGCCTACAACGGGTCCTGGGACTTCTTCAAAGGCATGTCGCCCGGCCAAATCGAGGCGCATCTTCGTGCCGACACCTCCTGGCAGCGACCATCCTGGCCGCTGGGCCGGCTGGGCGGCACCAGCCCGCTGGATGACGAGATGGTGCGCGATCCGCTGCACCTGCTGGCGACCGGCAAACTGCGGGGCAAGGCAGCCCGTCCCTCCACCACGACGCCGGCCGAACTAAAGGAGCCGCTTGCGACGTTGGGGCTGGACTGGCCCACCACGCATGGATGCGGTGAAAACCCGCTATAAGGAACTTGCCAAGCGCCACCACCCGGATGCCAACGGCGGCAGCCGGGAGGCGGAAGAACGACTGAAGACCATCAATCTCGCCTATGCTGCGGTCCGCTCGCGGCTGGCGTCCGAACCGCAGACTCGCCGCCGCGAGTTGACCCGCTCACGTCGACGCGGCCTGGCCGTGTCGCATCGTTCCAAGGTCCTGAGGCCGCCTGGCAGCAGGGCGGCGGGACCCCGGCTCTTGCGCCCGCCCACGGGGGGGCTAGACTTTTCTGACATCGACACACAGGACCAGCTTTCCGATGAACAAGGTTGCCAGCCTCGCCGAGATTCGCCCGACCTCCGCGATCGATCTGCCGGACACCAAGGTTTCGGCCCGCGAGGTGTTCGGCGTCGACTCCGACATGGTCGTCCCGGCCTTTTCCGTGCGCACCGAGCACGTACCGGACATCGATGACGCCTATAAATTCGACAAGGAGACGACGCTCGCGATCCTTGCCGGCTTCGCATTCAACCGCCGCGTGATGATCCAGGGCTATCACGGCACCGGCAAATCCACCCATATCGAACAGGTGGCGGCGCGGCTGAACTGGCCCTGCATCCGGGTCAACCTCGACAGCCATATCAGCCGCATCGACCTGATCGGCAAGGACGCCATCGTCCTGAAGGACGGCAAGCAGATCACCGAATTCCGCGAGGGCATCCTGCCCTGGGCGCTGCAGCACGCCTGTGCGCTGGTGTTCGACGAATACGACGCCGGCCGCCCGGACGTGATGTTCGTGATCCAGCGCATCCTGGAGGTCGAGGGCAAGCTGACGCTGCTCGACCAGAACCGGGTGATCCGGCCGCACCCGTCGTTCCGCCTGTTCTCCACCGCCAACACGGTGGGCCTGGGCGACACCACGGGGCTGTACCACGGCACCCAGCAGATCAATCAGGGCCAGATGGACCGCTGGAACATCGTCGCCACGCTCAACTACCTGCCGCACGGCATGGAGACGGAGATCGTGCTGGCGAAGATGGGCGTCGACCGGAGACCGACACCGCGATGAAGAAGCGGATCGAGAGCATGGTGGCGCTGGCCGACCTGACCCGCGCCGGCTTCATCAATGGCGACATCTCGACCGTGATGAGCCCCCGCACGGTGATCACCTGGGCCGAGAACGCGCGCATCTTCGGCAGTATCGGCTTCGCCTTCCGCGTCACCTTCCTCAACAAGTGCGACGAGGCGGAGCGGCAGACGGTGGCCGAATACTACCAGCGCTGCTTCAACGAAGAGGTCCCGACCGGCGGCTTCACGACCCGGAAGTGATCGCGCCTGTCGTCATGGCCGGGCCTGGCCCGGCCAGCCACGTTGGGCCGATCGGGTCGCCGACGCTGACGATGCACCACCCTCAAGGGCAGATGGCCGGGTCGGACCTGGCCATGACCGCGCTGTGCGGTACAGGACAGACTCAATGAGTGGATCCAACAAGCAGGACAACCGGGCGGAAGACTTCAAGCGCGCCACCGCCGGCGTGCTGCGGGCCATCGCCGAACAGCCGGAAGTCCAGGTCGCGTTCCAGCCCGGCCCGTCCGGCCTGTCCGGCAAGCGCGCCCGCCTGCCGCTGCCCACCCGCGCGCTGCCTGCGGCGGAGATGGCCAAGCTGCGCGGCGCGTCCGACTCGCTCGCGCTGCGCCTGCGCCACCATGACGACGCTGTGCACAATGCGCGCATGCCGGCCCGCCGGGAGGCGCGCGACGTCTACGACGCGCTGGAACAGGCGCGCGTCGAAGTCGTCGGCTCGCGCTTCATGAACGGCGTCGCAGCCAATCTGCGCGCCAAGCTGGCGGAGGAATGCGAGGCCGAAGGCTACGACCGCATGACCCGCAAGGACCAGTTGCCGATCGCCGCGGCGCTGTCCCTGCTGGCGCGCGAGCGGATGTCCGGCGAGACCGTCCCCGCCGCGGCGCAGCGCATCCTGAACATGTGGCGCGACACGCTGGGCGAGACCGCCGACACGGCGCTGGCCGAGATGACCGCGGCGCAGGAGGACCAGAACGCCTTCGCCCGCGCCGCGCGCAAGCTGCTGGCCGCACTCGACCTGGCGGAAGCCGAGGCCGACGCCGAACCGGAAGACCAGACCGAGGATGGCGAGGAAGGCGGCGAGCAGTCCGGCCAGCAGGACAATTCCCAGGACGGCCAGGGCCAGAGCGAATCCGAAACCGAATCCATGCTCGGCGCTCAGCCCGAGGAAATGGAAGGCGAGGCTGCCGACGACGAAGGCACCGAATCCGACGAGGATGCCGCGATCGCCGAGGGCGACGACCGCCCCGGCGGCCCGCAGCCGCGCCGCGACCGGCCCAACCCCGACGATGCGGCCATCTATCGCGCCTATACGCGGCATATACGACGAGGAAATCGAGGCCGAGGAACTCTGCGACCCGGACGAACTGACCCGGCTGCGCCAGCAACTCGACCAGCAACTGCAGCACCTGCAGGGCGTGATCTCCAAACTCGCCAACCGGCTGCAGCGCCGCCTGCTGGCGCAGCAGACCCGCGCCTGGGAGTTCGACCTGGACGAGGGCCTGCTCGACGCCGGCCGCCTGTCGCGCGTCGTGGTGAACCCGATGCAGGCGCTGTCGTACAAGCGCGAGCTCGACATGGAGTTCCGCGACACGGTGGTGACGCTGCTGATCGACAATTCCGGCTCGATGCGCGGCCGGCCGATCACCGTGGCGGCGATGTGCGGCGACATCCTGGCCCGCACGCTGGAGCGCTGCGCGGTGAAGGTGGAGGTGCTGGGCTTCACCACGCGCGCCTGGAAGGGCGGGCAGAGCCGCGAGAAGCTGGGTGCAGGACGGGCAAGCCGCGCAATCCCGGCCGGCTGAACGACCTGCGCCACATCATCTACAAGGCGGCCGACTCGCCGTGGCGGCGGGCCCGCAAGAATCTCGGACTGATGCTGCGCGAGGGCCTGCTGAAGGAGAATATCGACGGCGAGGCGCTGCTCTGGGCGTATCGCCGCCTGCTGGTGCGGCCGGAGCATCGCCGCATCCTGATGGTGATTTCCGACGGCGCGCCGGTGGATGATTCGACGCTGTCGGTCAATCCGGGCAACTACCTGGAGAAGCACCTGCGCGAGGTGATCCGCGACATCGAGACCCGTGACCAGGTGGAGCTGATCGCCATTGGCATCGGCCATGACGTCACGCGCTACTATCGCGCGCGGTCACCATCGTGGATGCCGAGGAACTCGGCGGCACGATGATGAAGAAGCTGACCGAGCTGTTCGACGAGGATATGGACGCCGCCTGGTCGCGCGCGGCCAGCGAGCGGTCGGCGGTAGTGTTGTAGCGGCGGGGCGTTGCCCCGCACCCCACCAGGGGGCGTCGCCCCCTGGCCCCCCAGCAAAGGCTCGCCTTTGCAATCAAAATTTGTCTGGGGTGGGGAGGGGGCGCGGCGTCCCGGACCACACGAGCATCACGGAACGGCCCTCTCCCCACCCCAAACATATATGGTTCCAAGGGCGAGCCCTTGGCGGGGATGCAAGGGGCAGCGCCCCTTGCTGGGGGTTCGGGGGCAACGCCCCCGCCGCTACGCCGCCAGCGCCGCCTCGATCGCCTGCAGCAAAACCCCGGTATTCGGCTCATCGCCCGAACCAAAGGTGCCCGCGATCCGCCCGTCGCGGCCGATGAGCACCTTGTTGAAATTCCACGACGGCTCCCACTGCCGCACCTCGCGCACCCAGGCATAGAACGGCGCTGCCTGGCTACCGCGCACATGGGAGATACCCGCCAGCGGGAACGTCACGTCGAAGCGCGTCTCGCAGAACGTCTTCACCGTGCGGTTGTCGGCAAACTCCTGGTTGAAGTCCTGACTCGGCACGCCGATCACGCTCAACCCATGCGCCTGCTGCGCGCGATGCAACTGCTCCAACCCCTCATACTGATAGGTGTAGCCACAGAAGCTCGCCGTGTTCGCCACCAGCAGCACGCGGCCCCGCAACGGCGCCAGATCCAGTGCACCCTGTTCGATCGAGGGGAAGCTGAACCCCCAGGCCAGCCGTTCCGGACCCGCTGCCATGCCTGCCATCCCCGTCATTGCGGCCAACAGAATGCGCCGTGTGGGTTCAACCATAACGCTCCTCCAGCCACGGGTCGCCGTTGTTGTGGTAGCCGCGCTGCTCCCAGAACCCGGGATGATCGCTGATGGTGAACTGGATCCGCCGCAGCCATTTCGCCGACTTCCACAGATACAGCCGCGGCACCAGCATGCGCACCGGCCCGCCATGCGCTCGGTTGATCGGCTTGCCTTCCCACTCATGCACCAGGAAGACATCCGGCTGGTCGAACTGGTCCAGCCGCAGGTTGGTCGTGTAACCGTCGAAGGAATGGAACACGACGTGCTTCACCTCCGGCTGCGGCCGGACAAGGTCGAGCACGGCCCGCGCCGGCACACCCTTCCAATGGTTGTCGTAGCGCGACCACTGGGTGACGCAGTGGATGTCGGACACGCTTTCCACCTGCGGCAGTGCCATGAAGTCGTCGAGCCGCAAACTCAGCCGGTGCTCCACCGCGCCATCGATGTCGAGGCGGAATTTCTCCGGCGTGACATCGGGCTCCGCGCCCAGATCCAGCACCGGCCAGTCGGTGACCAGCCGCTGACCAGGCGGCAGCCGATCGCGCTCCGGATCGGCGGTGGTGCCCGTCAGCAGCCGCCCTTCCCGCGCCCAGTCCTGCTTGCGCGCGATCAGCTTGTCGCGGATCGCCCCCTTGATCTCCACCTCGTCGGCCATGTCGTTGTTCCCGTCACTGGTGCCGCCGGAAAACTCGGCGCCGGCCACGCCGTTACAGCCTGGATCGGGCGGGGTCAAAGCCTGTGCCGTCACCCACTGCGTCGCGCCACGACCGCCTCATAGGCGGCGCGTAATTCCCCTGCGACCGAGGGTGCAGACCCGGCCGCAGGCGGCTGCGCCGGCACGCCGAGATGGGTCTCCCGCAGTTCGGCCATGAACCGCTCCCACAATTTTGGTCCGCCCTCCTCCAGCAGTTGGGCGCGGATGCTCAGTGCCTCGGTGACGGGCAGATATTTGCGACCCCAGGCCGCCATCTGCGCCAGCACCGGCAACAGCGCGATACCCTGCTCGGTCAGGCTGTAGATCCCCTTCTGCTTGTGCGTGGGATCGTCGGTCCGGGTGATGATCCCCTGCTCGACCAGTGTCTTCAGCCGATCCGCCAGAATATTGGAGGAAATCCCCTCCTCCGACTTCAGCAGCAGCTCCCGGAAATGGCGCCGGTTGCCGAAGATCATGTCGCGGATGACCAGCAGGCTCCAGCGATCGCCGACCACTTCCAGCGTCAGATTGATCGGGCATCCCGAGCGGTGGGCGTCGTCCATTTATGACCTCGAAAACCGATTGCATCCTTGCACCAGTCCGAGTAACCTGCAACCAGTTGCAATACGCAATCGGTATGACGGCAGGCCAGCCGATGCGACGGAAGGGGAGCTGACAATGTCCAAACCATCATCCACCCACGCCACCTTTGTGGTGGAACGCCGCTACGACGCCTCGCCGGCGCAGGTGTTTCATGCTTTCGCCGACCCGACCGCCAAGGAGAAGTGGTTTTCCGGCCCGCCGGAATGGACCAACGGTCCGCATGCATTCGACTTCCGGGTCGGCGGCCATGAAAGCCTCGGCGGCGGTCCGGCGGAGGGCCCGATCCATCGCTTCGACTCCACCTATTGCGACATCGTGCCGGACCGGCGCATCGTCTATGCCTATGACATGCATCTGGATGCGACCCGCATCTCGGTGTCGTTGACCACTGTGGAACTCCATCCCGACGGCGCGGGCACACGGCTGATCTTCACCGAACAGGGCGTGTTCCTGGACGGGTACGACGATGTCGCCAGCCGCGAGCAGGGCACCAACTGGCTGCTGGACAAGCTGGGGGATTCGCTGAAGCCGTAGGTCACCACAGCAACGTTCCACGACGCTCGATGTCA
>CAWBLP010000017.1:0-7027 GCA_963789495.1 uncultured Alphaproteobacteria bacterium | reverse complement strand
CAGTCCCAAACGCACGCAACGTAAAGGATCGCTACCATAATTAAGCCGCGCGCGACGAACGCCGTACGGCCTGGATGAATTGGGCGTTGCAACCGATAGCGTGGCATAGTCCGAAAGCGTACCGCGCGCCCTATAAGGTAGTCGCTCGATACCCAGCCTGCAATGAACAAGCTGGCAATCCAGGATTCGATGCTGAAACCCAGGAAGGTTTGCTGATCCACCTGCCAATAGCGCGGCATCGGGCGGCCGGGCCGTTGCGCGTTGGCGACCAACAGATTGTCTAATGCCATTGCATGTAGGTAGACGCCAGGAATGCTGCCGTGGATCGGTGAGATCACACGATCTGCCTCGCCTGAGAGGTTCGTCCCCACTAAGCAGAATCCGCCAGCTTGACCAACGGATGGTAGGTACGATTCGCTGCCGGCACCGATTCGCAGGGTGCAGGACATGACGGGCAGATCGCCCCTTTCAGCGAGCGAAGAGCAACAAGCGGCTCTGGTGGCGCTCGCCGGTTCGCGTGATCGTGGCGAGGCAGACCGCGCCCGAGCCGTTCGTCTGACATTGGCTGGCTGGACCAGCGCGCGGATTGCCGAGGCATTTGGCGTGCGCGAGGACACGGTCCGCCTGTGGCGGAGCGACTTCATGCGTGGCGGTATCGCGGCCTTGAAGGCCACCGTCGCACCCGGGCCGGCACCGATGAAGAGCGAGGCAGCCCTGCGTGTTGCGGTGCCGCTCCTCGAGGAACCTGTGGCGGATCGGCACAACTGGACCATTCCCCGGTTGCGCGCCGAAATCGAAAACCGCGAGGGCGTGCGTATCAGCCGCTCGCAATTGTCCAAGGCTCTGCGCAAAAAAAGTTCCGCTGGCGGCGTCCGCGGCACACGCTGAAGGGGCGCCAGGTTGCCGCCGATGTCGAGCGGGTTGGTCTGCGCCTGCAACTGCGCAAACAGCAGGCCACCGCTGGCGACATCGTTTTGCTTTACGGCGACGAGAGCGAGGCGCTGACGCATCCCTATCTCGCCCGGGTCTGGGCGAAGGCAGGCGCTGATTTACGTGTTCCTGCGCCAGGACAAGCCAGGAAGGTGGCGATGGTGGGTTCGTTCGATCACGTCACGCGCCAGCTCATCGTGCACACCAGTCCGACCAAGCGCAGCAGCGACTTCATCGCCCATCTCGAACAACTGGACCGGCTCTACGGGCCCAAGCCCGGACAGCCTGTCAAACCGGTGGTTCTGGTCGAGGACAATGGTCCAATCCACACCAGCAAACTCTCCCGGGCAGCGCTCGCCGCCCGTGCCCATTGGCTCACCGTCGAGTGGCTCCCTAAGTATGCGCCAGAGCTCAATGACATCGAAGGCGTCTGGCGGGACCTCAAGGCGCATCATCTCGCCCATCAGACCTTCGCCGATCCCGAGCAACTCGATGGGGCGATCCACCAAGCCGTGAGTGCGCTCAATCAAGAGCGAGCGCCACTTCCGCTGGGCAACCAACGAATCCCTGCTTAGAACATGGCGGCCGTTGATGAAGCGACGAACCAGTGCAATCCCCTGTGGACTGTCATCGTACAAAGTCGATGCAGAGATAGTGTCGGTGTACATACAAGGAGAGGGATCAGCGAAGACATGATTGAGACCGAATAATAACCCGCGGATCACCACTTCGGCACTCTCGATCAGGCCCAGCCGGTCCTGGCGGTAGCGGCAAGTCTCATAGCCTGGGCGGTTCGCCATGCGTGTGGAGACGGCATTGCCCCACACAACAAATAGTGGCGGAAGGTCGAGCCGCGGGTGGTCGCAGACTGGTATCTCCTCGCGTTCGGTGGCCTCGAATTGCGCGAATGCGGGCGTCGGCCAAACCCCCCCACAGCCATAGGCTGACTGGACGGCGGGGTAGGTCGAGTGCTCGGTGGGGAGTTGGATGGGTACGACCGCCGTCGCCTCGCAAGCAATGGAGGACAGCGTCATGCCGCGTGGTAGATCGCGGTCCCTACAACGGCGTGTGGGGGTCAGCTTACCGAACAGGTCTGCGAGCAGCACCGGTACTCCCTTGACCTCCTGTCGTCCATCCCCTGCGGGATGGCCGGCACGGATGTCGCGCAGCAAGCGACCGAACGCCTCAGCCGAACCTGGAACACCGCGCTCCGTCTCGTAGACGATGTCAAGAAAGATCGAACGGGCGCCCGCCTCCTGCAGCCGGGCCACAATGCCGGCATGCTCGCTGAGCGGAATCGGCCAAGTAAGCCTGCGCCAAGCAAGATAGGCGTCGTCGATCATAACGACAATCGTGCGGTCCTGGCCGGTGCTTGGATATCGCGCCGAGAGGTACTCGGACGACGATGTCGTCGACGCGCTGGGTCAAGGCCTCGTCGACACCAAGCGGGTCTACGACACGCACTAGCAAGACGACCGCGAAGACCGCCAGAACGTTGCGTGCCACGCGCCAACCGCCCGACAGGACGGTACGCACGCCACGGCCGTACCCCCCAACGGACATAATTGTCTCTCGACCCCAACAGTGTGATTACCCTCGGATCATTAAGATAGCCGGTCGTTGTTTGCTAGCTTTGCTTTCCGGGGACGGAACCCGTTTGTAATCCATCACGCCGTCAGAGGGAGTTCGCTCAGCCGCAGTACCGACAGTCCACGCGAATTTTGTCCCCAGAAGCGACCACCCAGTGTGTCTTTGTCTGCCTCCCTTGGCCAATCAAAGACGTACCCCCCCTCCGGCCTTGATGGCCGAGCCTTTGGCTGGTCCAGGGCTAGTCTCCCCTGCCCGGATTGCTATATGTCGGCGAGCCGATGACTGATCCCGCCTCCGCTGCCTTCGATTTTAGGCGCCGCCGCCTTCTCTTCCGCGCCACCCATCGCGGCACGTTCGAGAACGACCTCATGCTGGGCGGTTTCGTCCGCACGAACCTGGCGGCGTTCACGGATTGCGACCTGACCGCGCTGGAAGCGTTGCTGGAAACACCGGATGTGGAGCTGGCGGACTGGCTGACCGGCCGCCGCCCGATCCCACCGCAGGCAGCGACGCCCATGCTGCTGCGAATCAAGGACTTTCTGAGCCGATGACCGACCCGATCCAGGTCTGGGGCGCGCCGGAGGGCTGGGATGCCTTCCTCCTCGCCCGCCGCCGCGCTGAGTTTCCGGGCGGAATCCTGCATGTCACCCGCGATGACGCCCGCATGGCGCGGCTGGCCGAGGCGCTCGCCTTCGTCGCCCCCGAAGCGGAAATCCTGCGTTTTCCGGCCTGGGACTGCCTGCCCTACGACCGCGTGTCACCCAACGCGGCGCTGGTGGCGGAGCGGATCGCCACCCTGGCGCGGCTGCTGGAAAAGCCGGACCGGCCGCGCATCGTCCTGACCACGGTGAACGCGCTGGTGCAGCTGGTGCCGCCGCGCGCCGCCTTCGCCGGTGCCAGCCTGGAGCTGCGGGTCAACGGCGCGGTGCAACCCGAACAGCTTGCGGAATTCCTGGAGTCGCACGGCTATGGCCGCGCCGGCACGGTGATGGAGCCCGGTGAATACGCCATGCGCGGCGGCATCATCGACGTCTTCCCCGCCGGCGAGCCCGACCCGGTGCGGCTCGATCTGTTCGGCGACACCATCGAGTCGATCCGCAGCTTCGATCCGGCCACGCAGCGCAGCGCCGCCAAACGCCAGCGCCTGACCCTGCGCCCGGTGTCCGAGGTGCCGCTGGACAAGGAGTCGGTCGCCCGCTTCCGCACCGGCTGGCGCGACCTGTTCGGCCCGGATGCGGCGCAGGACCCGATCTACCTGTCGATCTCCGACGGCCGCCGCCATCCCGGGATGGAGCACTGGGTTTCGCTGTTCCATCCGGCGATGGAGAACCTGCTGGACTACCTGCCGGACGCTCGGTCAGCCTGGACCACCAGGCCGACGAGGTGCTGACGGCGCGGCTGGAGATGATCGAGGACCACTACCAGGCGCGCAAGTCGATCCCGCGCGACGGCGAGGTGCCGTATCGTCCGCTGCCGCCGGACCGGCTGTATCTCAACCGGGAAGCCTGGGACGAGATGCTGTCCTTCGGCCCGCTGCTCGCCTTCACCCCGTTCGGCCAGCCGGATGGCGCCGGCGGGGTCGACGGCGGCGGCCGGCCCGGCCCGACCTTCGCCCAGGCCGGTGCCGGACCGGGGATCAACGTGTTCGACCAGCTGCGCGGCCAGGCGGAACGCTGGACCCGGGAGGGACGGCGCATCGTGGTCGCCGCCTGGACCCGCGGGTCGCGGGAGCGGCTGGCCAACCTGCTGCGCGAGCACGGGTTCAAGGACGCTGCCCAGGAAGAAAGCTGGGCCGCCGTCCGCCGCAAGCCCGCCGGCTCGGTCTCCCTCGTCACGCTCGGCGTGGAACGCGGCTTCGTCGCCGACCGCCTGGCCCTCGTCGGCGAGCAGGACCTGCTGGGCGAGCGCATCTCCCGGCCGCCGCGCCGGCGCAAGCGGGCCGACCAGTTCATCGCCGAAGCCACGGAGATCGCCGAGGGCGACCTGGTGGTGCACCAGGAATACGGCATCGGCCGCTATGACGGGCTGGCGACGCTGCACGTCACCGGCGCGCCGCATGACTGCCTGCGGCTGATCTACGACGGCGACGAGAAGCTCTTCCTGCCCGTCGAGAACATCGAGGTGCTGTCGCGCTTCGGCAGCGAAGGCCAGGGCGTCGCGCTGGACAAGCTGGGCGGCGTCGGCTGGCAGACCCGCAAGGCGCGGATGAAGCAGCGCATCCGCGACATGGCGAGCGAGCTGATCCGCACCGCCGCGGCCCGCCAGATCCGCGACGCCGCGGTGATGCCGCCGCCGGAAGGCGCCTGGGACGAGTTCTGCGCCCGCTTCCCCTTCGCCGAGACCGAGGACCAGGCGCGCGCCATCGCCGATGTGCTGGAGGATCTGGCGTCCGGCCGGCCGATGGACCGGCTGATCTGCGGCGATGTCGGCTTCGGCAAGACCGAGGTGGCCCTGCGCGCCGCCTTCGTCGCCGCCATGTCCGGCGCGCAGGTCGCCGTCGTGGTGCCGACCACGCTGCTGTCGCGCCAGCATTTTCGGACGTTCTCGGCGCGCTTCGCCGGGCTGCCGGTGAAGGTGGCGCAGCTGTCCCGCATGGTGCACCGCCAAGGAAGCGGCCGAGGTGAAGCGCGGCCTGGCCAGCGGCGAGGTCAACATCGTCATCGGCACCCATGCGCTGCTGTCGAAGACCATCCAGTTCGCCGATCTGGGCCTGCTGATCGTCGATGAGGAGCAGCATTTCGGCGTCGCCCACAAGGAGCGGCTGAAGGCGCTGAAGGCCGATGTGCACGTGCTGACGCTGACCGCGACGCCGATCCCGCGCACCCTGCAGCTCGCGCTGACCGGGGTGCGGGAGATGAGCATCATCTCCACCCCGCCGGTCGATCGGCTGGCGGTGCGCACCTTCATCATGCCGTTCGACAGCGTGGTGATCCGCGAGGCGATCCAGCGCGAGCGGTTCCGCGGCGGCCAGGTGTTCTGCGTGGTGCCGCGCATCGAGGATCTGGGCGCGCATGGCGGAGCGGCTGCGCGAGATCGTGCCGGAAGCCCGCACCGCGCAGGCGCATGGGCGGCTGGCGCCGACCGAGCTGGAACGGGTGATGACCGAGTTCAGCGACGGCAAATACGACATCCTGCTGTCCACCAACATCGTGGAAAGCGGGCTCGACATGCCGGCGGTGAACACGCTGGTGATCCATCGCGCCGACATGTTCGGGCTGGGGCAGTTGTACCAGCTGCGCGGCCGGGTCGGGCGCGGCAAGCAGCGCGGCTACGCCTATCTGACCTGGCCGCCGAACCTGCGCCTGTCGGTGGCGGCGGAGAAGCGGCTGACGGTGATGCAGACGCTGGACGCGCTGGGCGCCGGCTTCACCCTGGCCTCGCACGACCTCGACATCCGCGGCGCCGGCAATCTGCTGGGCGACGAACAGTCCGGCCATATCCGCGAGGTCGGGATCGAGCTGTACCAGCAGATGCTGGAGGACGCGGTGGCGGAAATCCGTGCCGGCGAGGGCCGCCGCGGCGGTGCCTCGGCCCGCGACTGGACGCCGAACATCTCTCTGGGCCTGCCGGTGCTGATCCCGGAGAACTACGTGCGCGACCTGCCGGTGCGGCTGGGCCTGTATCGCCGCATCGGCGCGCTGGCCTCGGATGCGGAGACCGAGGCGATGGCCGCCGAACTGGTCGATCGGTTCGGCCCGCTGCCCGACGAGGTGGACAACCTGCTGGGCGTGGTGGCGCTGAAGCGCGCCTGCCGCGAAGTCGGGGGTGGAGAAGCTGGAGGCCGGGCCGAAGGGCATGGTGCTGACGTTCCGCGGCAACGCGTTCCCCAACCCGGCGGGGCTGGTGCGCCTGGCTGTCCAGCAAGGGCGGGCTGGTGCGGCTGCGGCCCGACCACAAGCTGGCGATCACCCGGGAGATGGACGTCGCGACCCGGCTGGGGTTCGCGCGCGATACGCTGGAGGCGCTGGTGCGCATCGCCGGGCAGGCGAAGGCGGCTTGATCGGCCCCGGGCGTTGGGGGTTGGGCGGGCGGCTGCGCGCTTGGTGGCGGGGGTGATGTGGACTGCTGGCGATACCGGCGCGGTGGCGCTGTGGCGTGCTGTTCAGGGATGATCCGGTTTGGCGGTGGGGTGGGACCGCGGGTCGGGTTTGGGTGGAGGCTTGTGGCTGAGCAAGGCAAGGCTTTCAACACGGAGGAAGAACGAGGACACGGAGGGCCACGGAGTTGGTGAGGGCACAACGGCCATGGAGCCATCACCGACTCCTGTGGCCCTGCCGCGTCCTGGCTCTTCTCCGTGCCAAGGAGTCTTGCTGCGCCAGATCAGGCGCGTTCTCGATCTGGCTGCCGGCTCCGTGCCCCGCCAAATGCGATGCCTTTCCCAGCGTGGCTAGTCCGTTCGGAGGAATGCGAGGTTCTAATGTTGGATAAATATAAGATCGCCTTAAGGTGAGGCTGCGGGCGCGGGCGCTGGATTATCGGCTGTCGAACCAAGCATGTAGGGATGTAA
>CAWBLP010000016.1:0-36393 GCA_963789495.1 uncultured Alphaproteobacteria bacterium | reverse complement strand
GCAGCGCCCGGATTTCCAGCGCGGAGCGGCAGGCCCGGGCGGCATGATCCTCCTGCGCCAGCGGAGCACCGAAGATCGCCATGATCCCGTCACCCTGGATGCGGCAGACGATGCCGCCATGACTGTGCACGACGGCGGTCATCGCCTGGGATAACAGGATCGAGGATCATCGCCGCCTGCTCGGGATCGAGGTCGTTGATCAAGGCGGTGGAGCCGGCGATGTCGGCAAACAGGATGGTGAACGACTTCGCGCTCCGCCTCCAGCGCGACGCGGGCGTTCTGGACGCGGGGCACCGGAGATGCGCCGGCACGCCCGATGCGTCCGGTTGCAACGCGGCCCCACAGCGACCGCAGAAATTTTGGCGTGCGGTGACCCGTGCCCCGCAGGCGCGGCACCGGGACACAGCGGCGCGGGCGGTACTCTCTTCATGCCCCTCCTCGGAGCCCAGCCTCCAGCCAATTGAGGCACGCTGGCGACCACAGTTCAACCCGCTGACCGGATGACGCCGTTCATGGACGAGTTTGAACCGGTCTCGGACAGCATACAGCATCCAGATCGCACGTCGCCGCGGTTGGCATGCTCCGCCCGGAGCGTGGCACTGCGACGTCGTTGGCGCGGCACGCGAGCGCAATGGCGGACGCGGTTGACGCACGGCAGCCTGCGCTTCGCGTGCGCTGACTTCGGCCGGCAAGACGGTGGTCGGCGACTTCGCGAGCGCCGCGCGGCAATGTCGCGGTGGGGCCGCCGGGACCGGATGCGGGGTCATCGCATCTGGATCGGCACGGGCAGCCGGCAGCCGAGGTGAATACCCCCTGGTCCGGCGAGCACCGTAGCGAAGCAAGTCGCTTCACCACGAGCCAGCACCAGTTTCGACGAAGGGCCACGGAGTTGGTGATTTCACCACGGCTGTCGTGCAATCACCAACTCGTGGCCCTTCGTCAGACTCGCGCTTGCTCCGTGGTGAAGGCGTTGCCTTGCGGCGGTTCGCGCCAAACCGAGCCTATGTTCCCGCGCTGGCCCGAAATGCGACTGCCCTTGGACCGGATGCGCCGCAAGGCGGCCTCTGGCGCGACGCGGCGCGTGACGCGAGGCGGCGCGTGACGCGAGGCGGCCGGTGGCGAGGTGAAGCGCGCGATGCGGCAAGGAAAGGCGCGCGTGGCGGCGGCGAATTAATCAGGCAATGCCGACCCCCACCCGGTGCCGCCGCAGCCGCCGATCCCGCCTCAGGACCGGCCGCGCTCGCCAACGGCCACGGGCCTGTCGGGCGGCGCGTCGGACTCCCTGCCCCGCGCTGCTTCGTCCAGCGCCAATTGTTCCACCCGGTCCGCCACCGTCTGCCGCTCCGCCGCGCGACGAGCCAGCAATCCTTCCGCTGCCTCGGCGGCGGCACGCGCCGCGACCAGCACCGCCCGCGCCTCGGCCGTGTGTAGACTGGCGGCTTCCAATGCCGCATCGGCGGCCAGCGCGGCCGGGCGGATCCGTTTCAGCCAGTCCGCGAAGGCCTGGACCGCACCGTCGTCGGCATCCATGCGGCAGGCCTCGACGGTCTCCCGGCTGATCGCCATCTCGATCTCCCGTGCGGCCCCGGCCGCGTTCTCCTCGGCACTCAGGCAGGACGCCAGGTCGCGGCGTGCCTCGTCCACCGTCATATGACGCAGGCGCAACAGCGCCTCCACCGGGTCGCGTGCCATCAGTCAGGCTCCATTGCGTTGCGCAATCGGTCAAACGACTCCGCCATCCCGCTCCGCTCGGACCGGTTCTGGCGCAGCATCGCCTCAATACGGGGCGCCAGCGCGACCGCCTCATCCACTGCGGGATCGGTGCCGGCACGGTAGGCGCCGAGACGCACCAGGTCCGCCATCTCGGCATGCAAGGCGAGAACGCCGCGGGCACGCCGCAGCATTGCGGTCTCCCCCGGCTCCAGGCAGCCATTGGCGGCGCGCGACAGCGAGCGCAGCACATCGACCGCCGGATAGCGTCCGCCCTCGGCGATGCGTCGGTCCAGGATGACATGCCCGTCCAGGAAGCCGCGCACGGCGTCCGCCACCGGCTCGTTATGATCGTCCCCCTCGACCAGCACGGTGAACAGGGCGGTGACCGGCAGCTTGCCGGCCTGTCGGTCTGCTCGGGGCCCGGACCGGCGCGCTCCAGCAGGCGCGGCAGTTCGGCGAACACACTCGGCGGATAGCCGCGCGTGGGCGGGCGGTTCCCCGGCCGACAGGCCAATTTCCCGCAGCGCCAGGCAGAACCGTGTGAAACGCTGCTCGATCAGCAGCAGCACCGACTTGCCCTGATCGCGAAAATGCTCCGCCACCGTCATCGCGGCATAGCCCGCCTGGCGCCGCAGCAACGGCGCAGAGTTGGAGGTCGCGACCACCACCACCGAACGCGCGGCACCCTCCGGGCCGAGTTCGTCCTCGATGAATTCCCGCACCTCGGCGCCCGCGCTCCCCCACCAGCGCCAGCACCGCGACATCACAGGCGGTGTTGCGCGCCAGCATGGCCAGCAAGGTGGATTTTCCTATGCCCGACCCGGAGAACAGGCCAAGTCGCTGTCCTTGTCGCACCGTGGCAAAGCAATTGAGTGCCCCAACGCCGAGGTCGAGCCGATCGCCCAGTTGCGCGCGCTCCGTGGCGAGCGGCGGAGGGGCACGGACCAGACGCGGCTGCCCAACCGGCAAGGCACCCCGCCCGTCCAACGGCCGGCCCAACGGGTCCACCACCCGACCCAGCCAGTCATCGCCGACCGGCAACGTGCCGCCGCGCTGGCGGGTCACCGTCGCCGGCGCGCCAGGCCCGATCCCGTCCAGTGGTGCGAACGGCATCGCCTGGACCAGGCCACCGCGAATCCCGACCACTTCTGCCTGGACATGGTCTCCGCCGCGGATTTCCAGCACCAGCCGGTCACCGAGCGACAAGTGGCCGATCAGCCCGTCCACCTCCACCACCAGACCGGACACGCCGGCGACGCGACCTTCCAGCCGCAGCTCCGGCAGGCGCGCCAGATCGGCCCGACAGGCGGCAACGCGGTCCGCGAAGCTGGCCAATCTCATCGGTCGGCACCTCGTCCCAATAATCTATCTATGTCGTAATACGATTGCATTGCCACAGCTTTTTTGGGCCCTTTCACACGGAGATACACGTAAATGGTGAAAATTCGGTAGCAAAGGACACGCAATAGTGGTATGAAGGTAACTGTTCGTTTCGGAGGTCTCAGGCATGCGGATTTTCTGGTCGAAGACGACCTCACGGCGGCACGCGGAATTGCGCTGATGCTCAAAGCCGGCGGCGCGGTGGTCGATCATGCCGACACCGGCGAGGAGGCTTTGGAGCTGTCCCGCCACTATGAATACGACATCGTCCTGCTCGATCTGCTGTTGCCCGACATCGAAGGCTATGAGGTCGTGCGGCGGATGCGGATCGCCCGCAACGACACCCCGGTGCTGATCCTGTCCGGCATGTCCCGGCCGCAGGCCAAGGTGAAGGGGCTTGCCATGGGGGCGGACGACTACATCACCAAGCCGTTCGACCGGGCGGAGCTGCTGGCGCGGATGCAGGCGGTAGTGCGCCGCAGCAAGGGCTTCAGCCAGCCGGCGCTACGGGTGGGTCCGCTGGAGCTGAACCTCGACAGCCGCGAGGTTACCGTGACCGGCGCGCCCGTGCATCTGACCGGCAAGGAATACGCCATTCTGGAGCTGCTGGTGCTGCGCAAGGGTATGGTTCTGACCAAGGAGGCATTTCTCAACCACCTTTACGGCGGAATGGATGAACCCGAGATGAAGATCATCGACGTGTTCATCTGCAAGCTGCGCAAGAAGCTTGCCCAGGCGGGGGCGGACAATCTGATCGGCACGGTCTGGGGACGCGGCTACATGATCCGCGAGCCGACAGCCGAACCCGTGGCGTCGAGCCGCCCATCCAGTCTGGTAGACGAACTGAACCCTGCAAAAGAACTCAGTGCCGCCTGAGTTCGACGCAATCCTGCTGGGTTGATGAAATCCAGGCCTGGTCGCGCGCCCCGCGATGATACTTGCAGCGGGGCGCGGGATTCGCGTAGCACCTCGGGTTGATGAATGGCAGCCCAGCCGCTGCACTCATGTCATGGCGCGGCCCCATCACGGGCGCCGCCCTCGCCGGAGCAGCGCTGCCAGATGGTTTCCTACCCGGACGTCCCAAACCCGGATCTGCTCGAGCGGATCCCGCTCAGCGCTCAGGTTGTGCTGGATGTCGGCTGTGGCCCGGCCTCCCTGCTGGCCGCTTATCGCCAGCGCAATCCGCGCGCCCGGCTGCTCGGGGTCGACCGTGACCCCGCCATCGCCGCAATCGCCGCCGAACGGCTGGATGAGATCGCGGTGGTCGATGTCGAAGACGATCCGATGCCGTTCGACGTGCCGGAAGGCATCGACTGCATCATCTATGGCGATGTGCTGGAGCATCTGAGCGACCCCTGGCCGGTGCTGCGCCGCCATGTCGACGCGCTGACACCGGATGGCTTGCTGCTGATCTGCGTGCCCAACCTGGAGCATTGGAGCTTCACTGAGCGCGTGCTCCGCGGCACCTGGGACTACGAGCCGAGCGGCCTGCTGGACACCACGCATCTGCGCTGGTTCAGCCTTGAAAGCATGCGAAAAGGCCTGCTGGAGCTCGGCCTGACCCTGTGCGACGTGCATCCGCGCGTGTTCGACAGCGACCGGTCCCGCGCCTTCGCCAACGCCATGGCGCCGGCGCTGCGCGCGCTCAATATCGATGTGGACGCCTATGCGCGCCGCGCCGCACCGCTGCAATATGTCTGGCGTGTCCGCAAGACGCCGCAGCAACGTATGCTGATCGGCGCCAACATGCTGCCGCCGGTCGGTGGCGTGTCCGACGTGCGGGTGGTTCATCCGCTGCGCGGCATGGCGACCGATCCGGTGGTGGCGACGATGCTCACCACCAATGTCCAGATAACGGCTGCGAAGGACGACACACCGCGCATCTTCGTCCTGCATCGGCCGGCCCTGTCCGGTCCGCAGGGCCACGCCATGGTGCAGGCATTCCTGAATTCGGGCTGGCTGGTGGTGACGGAGTTCGACGACCATCCGGACTTCTTCCAGGTGATGCAGGACCCGGAGCAGCTGACCTTTCGCGGCGTGCATGCCGTGCAGACCAGCACGCCGTCCCTCGCGGCGGTGCTGCGGGAGCGGAATCCCGAAGTGGCGGTGTTCCCGAATTCCATCGTCAGCCTCCCGGAACCGTGCAATTTCGCCACGCCCGGCCGGCTGACCCTGTTCTTCGGCGCGCTGAACCGGGAGCAGGACTGGGAACCGCTGATGCCGGCGATCAATGCCGTGGCGGCCATGGCCGGCGATCGCCTGCATTTCTCCGTGGTACACGACCGCAGCTTCTTCGATGCGCTGCAATCGCCGCACAAGCGATTCACCCCGACCTGCGACTACCCGACCTATCTGGATCTGCTGGGACAGTGCGAAATCTCGCTGATGCCGCTGTCCGATAACCGCTTCAATCGCGCCAAGTCGGACCTGAAATTCATCGAGGCGGCCAGTTGCCGCGTCGCCGCGGTCGCCAGCACGGTGGTGTACGGCACGCCGATCGAGGACCATCGCACCGGCCTGCTGTTCCGCGACGCCGACCAACTGCAATCGCTGCTGCGCCGCCTGGTGGCCATGCCGGAACTGGCGCGCGAACTGGGCGAGGCGGCACGCGAGTATGTCGCGGAGGAGCGGATGCTGGCCTACCAGATCGCCCCCCGCATCGCCTGGTATCGCTCGCTCTGGGCACGCCGGGAGGCACTCACCGCCGCCTTGCGGGCACGGTTGCAATCGGCGCCGGCCGGCATGGCTCCAGCGGCGGCCCCAATGGGGGCTCCGGTGGCGTGACGCCCGATCCGGTGAGGGCGTCGCGTCCCCGCCGGCCGGCGATCACCCGCCTCCCCGGTCTGCAGCGGTTGTTGGCCTATGCCAGTGCTCCGGCCGGGCATTTGCGCAGCCACCGCCAGATCGTCGCCACCTGGCCGGAAGCCGGCGTGAAGCTGGGTCCCGACGTGGCCGTGGTCTGCCACTACGACCCGCGCGGCGTCGTGCGAGAGGACCTGCTGTACCAGTTGGCAGCGCTGCGCGCGGCCGAGCTGTCGGTGGTGCTGGTTTCCAACAGCGTCGCGCTGGACCCCGCCGATATGTCCCGGCTTCGCGCACTCTGCGCCGCCATCCTGCTCCGCCACAATGTCGGGCGGGACTTTTGCGCCTGGCGCGATGCGATGGAGTGGCTGGCGCTGCCGCGCACCGATACCCGGCAGCTCGTGCTGGCGAATGACAGTGTCTACGGTCCGCTGCACGCGCTGGCACCGCTGCTGGCGCGAATGGATGGCGGTGCGGATCTGTGGGGCATGACCGACAGCCGGCAGCGCGGCTACCACCTGCAATCGTATTTCCTGTTGGCGCGGCAAAACGTCCTGCACAGCACGGCCTGGCGGCGGTTCTGGCGCGGCGTGCGTCCGCTGCCGGCCAAATGGCTGGTGATAGGCCGTTACGAGATCGGCTTGACGCGCCGGCTGCGCCGCGCCGGCCTGGTCTGCCGCGCGCTATTTGCTGCCACCGATACGGCAGGCGAACCGACGGACTGCAATCCAATGCTGGAATGCTGGCGGGCCTTGGCCGAAGCCGGCCTGCCCTTCATCAAGCGCGAGTTGCTGCGCGACAACCCGCTTGACGCGCCGGACCTGGCAGCCTGGCGGGACGTCGTGACCCGGATCGCCGGCCCGCAAATGCGGCAGGCGATCGAACGCGATCTGGCGGTGGCGCGGAACGTCAAACGCTGAACGCGCTCCAAGGGCGCCTGCGGTATGCGGGCGTTGCGCGGTACGCGTGCATTCCGCCTGGCCTCGCAGTTGCCTTTCCCCGCAACTTGGCGACACTGCCTGCAGCAGACGGACAGCGGGAGGAAACCATGGGCTTCAGAATCGCGGTGATGGGCACCGGTGCGGTCGGCGGCTATGCCGGCGCACATATGGCGCAGGCCGGTGAAGACATCACCTTCATCGATCCATGGCCGGAGCACGTGGAGACGATGCGCAGCAAGGGCCTGCGCATTTCGCATATTCGCGACGTTCCGGAGTTCACCGTGCCGGTGCGCGCGCTGCACCTGACGGAGCTGCAGCATTTCGCCAAGGAACAGCCGGTCGACATCGCCTTTGTCTGCATGAAGTCGTACGACACCGCCTGGGCGACGGCGATGATCAGCCAGTACCTGTCGCCCAACGGCTTCGTCGTCTCGCTGCAGAACTGCATGAACGAGGAGACGATTGCCGGCGTGGTCGGCTGGGGCCGTGTCGTTGGTTGCATCGCCAGCTCCATCACCGTCGATCTGTGCGAGCCCGGCCATGTCCGCCGCGCGGCCGGCAAAAGTGGTGACAAGCACACGGTGTTTCGCACCGGAGAGGTGCATGGCCGGATCACCGACCGGGTGAAGGAGATCAAGCGCCTGGTGGCGCTGACCGATTCCGCGCTGGTGACCACCAATCTCTGGGGCGAGCGTTGGTCGAAGCTGGTTACCAATGCGATGGCGAACGGCATGTCCGCCAGCACGGGGCTGATCAGTAAGGAGATCCTGCGCAACGACGTGCTGCGCCGGTTCGGTGCGCGGCTGGGGTCGGAGGCGATCCGCGTCGGCCAGGCCCTCGGCTATGAGCTCGAGGAGGTCCACCACATCGATCCTGAGATCATCGCGAAGGCCGGCGAAGGCGATGCCGCCGCGGTGCGCGAGTACGACGAGCACCGGCTGGCCGAGGTGAACAAGGCCGGCGGTGGCGAGCACCGGCCGAGCATGGGCCAGGACATGGTGAAGGGACGGCGGACGGAGATCGAGTTCCTCAACGGGCTGATCGTGCGCAAGGGCGAGGAGGTGGGGATCCCGACCCCGGCCAATGCGGCGCTGACCGACATCGTCAAGCGGGTGGAGCGCGGCGAGTTGCAGCCCGATCCGAAGCATCTGATCGATCTGCGGCTGAATTGACCGCCACGGGTCTTTGTCGGGGGGGCGGCAAGTGGCGGGGGCGTCGCCCTCTAACCCCCATCAAGGGGCGCTGCCCCATACGCGCGAACTTACGGGGGCCTGAGCTCGTGGGCCTGGAGCGTGCGGCGTCTCGGCGCTTCGGCAAGGCGGTGGCGGAATATCGCCAAGGCGGCCGGGGTTCGTAGTCTGGGTCGTGGCAGGATCGCGCCACGCAGGATCTCCCTGGCGGTGTCCCAAGCCCGCCACAGCGTTTGCGGCGCAGGCTGCGTCTGGTCAGGCCGAGGGGGGAAAACCGACGATCTCGTTGGCGAGATCGTCGGTCAGCACCGCGGCGATCAGCTGCGCCAGCAGCCAGCTTCGCGCCAGCACCGGATCAGCACATGGCAGTTGGTCCAGCCCGCCCAGGCTCTTCAGCCGCTTGATGCCGATCTCCACCTGCCAGCGATGCCGGTAGAGCGCGGCCACCTGCGCCATCGGCTGCGCTGCATCCGGCAGCGAGGTGATCAGCATCAGAAACCCAGCCGCGAGCACGGTGCGCGGCTGGATCTGCTGGCTCTTCTTGTTGGCCTTGCGCGTCCGCTTGGCACGCTGGCGCGCTGCATCCTCGGGCGGCAGTGGCTGGATCACCAGGCGAAGGCCGCGTGGAATACCCTTGATCCAGACCGCGACCTCGCGCGGTTCGGTGGTCCCGGCCAGCAGCGCCGCCACATCAATAGACCCGTTGCGAAAGTCGGCCCCCCGGTCAGCGGTGTCCGGCGCGTTCTCACCGGCGGCGTTTCCCTCACCTGATCAGAACGGTCCGAACCCAGCTTGCAGGTTCACCAGTCCCGCGATGATGGAGATTTTGGTGTGATGCGTCCCAAGTGGGTTGCGAAACCGCTCAGCAGCGATCCTGAACCGTTTCGTTCGTCCGATCCGGTGCTCAACCCTGACACGGAATCCACTCAGTCCACGGTTATATGCCTTCTCCTCATCAGTGAGTTTCCCGTTCTTTGGCTTCTTGTATGGACATTCCAGGTTCCGATGTTCCTTGTCGTACCCCTGGGTACGCACTGTCCGCGTAGAGCCGTGCCTTCCTCGGCAGCTTTGGTCCATTGCGACGGATCGCCAGGTCATGGTGACTGCCGGGGTGAGAGGGCGAGGCGCTGACGATACGACCATTCCGGGTAACGATGTATTCGGTCTTCACCGTATGGCGCTTCTTCTTGCCGGAGTAATGCTCTCGCTGTTTGGCGTCCGTGTCAGGACGCTGGATCGGCTGCTCGGTGCAATCGACGATCAGGGCCTCGGCCTCGTTCCGACTGATTTTGGGCTTCCGTCCAACCCCGATCAGCGGCCGGGCGAGCTTTTCGATCCGCTGGATCGCTCGGCAGATCGCGCTTTTGTTGACGTTGTAGAAGAAGCCCAGGAACTCCTGGGTGATGTAGCAACGATAATAGATCAGCATGATCAAAAGATGATCTTCCAAACCACCGACGTCCCAGGGGCGGCCGGATTTGGCCTTGTGCAGCTGAGCTTTCTCCCAGGGGTCCGCGAGTTGCTTCAGCATTTTGTCGAACGTGGCGACGCTGACCCCGGTCAGGCGGACGAAGCTCGTGCTGGCGCGCAACCGGGCAGCGGAGAACGGACGGGACATCGGGCCGGTACCTTCATGAAGAAGGTTCTCGACGAATCGAATCGTCCCGTGACCTGTCAAGCTCGGCCGCGCCGGCTCAGCTCACCGACGGAGAGCCGCGAACGTACTCATTTTCGCAACGGGTCTAATGGACGGACTACAAAAACCCAACAAAACCCCCAAGCGAATAAGCGCGCGAGTGCGGATCGGTACACCTGAGCAGATGAAGCTATCGAGGTACACGCGGCACGGCCGCGGCGGGCGCAACCACTTCGGCTGCCGCGCAGTCCCTTGCAGATAGGCGGCAGCCGGCGCATCCAGGGCGCGACGGCCTGCTTCCAGTTTTCAACGTTCGCAGCGGAATGGGATAGGTCCGGGCAAAGCCGCTGCTGGGACATGTGCGGCCGCTGCCGGATGGCACGACGTCCGGCACATCCACCGTGTGGACGCGCGCGCCAGCTTGCTTGCCTTCCACGAAGGCGGCAGCCTCCTGCATTTCCTGCACCAGATCGCGACTGAACTTGTTCACTGCAATCGGCCGGCGGTGATTTCCTCGCGCCTGACACGGCTGGCCTCCACCACGCCCCAACCGGACGCTTTCAAAGCGGGGTCGATCAGCTCGGCGCGGGTCTCCGCCTCATGCATGCAATCGCTCTGAACGCGCTTGGCGCGAGGTCTGTTGCGTTCACCCAGCGCCGCGGACCAGGGGACCGCAGGCAAGCAATTTCAGCCGCAGATGCACGCGGATGCACGCAGATGGGACACGGGAAGACGGATTTGCGCGGCTCGCCACGGCAGGCAAAGGCGAAGTCATCCGCCAACCCGGCATGCCGGACTCATGCGCATCTGCGTGCATCCGCGTATATCTGCGGCTGAATACTTTGCCTCCTGCTGGCATGGCCCCGGCCAAAGGGTCGTGACGCTTGTCGTGACACGCCCCTATCCTACAGGCAAAGCAGCAGATCGTTCCACTCTGACATGGATCGGCCCGCACGATCATGGCAGGCGCCGCGGATGGAGTCCGACTTTCGTCCCCATATCACGGGTCTGCTCCTCTCGTGGCAATCGACGATCTCGACGGCGTCGCCTTGCTTTGCCCTACGCGCCTTCGCTGTCATCGATGTCCCGTGACACCAGGCGGAACCGCCGGTTGCGATGCAGTTCCGATATCCGCTCGCGCAGCTCAAGCATGAGCTGCCTGGGCAGATTGCCGTACGCGAGCATGCCCCGCTTGCCGGGAATCGGACGCAGGTCCGGCCCGGGCCATAGAAAGCGATTTACCTCGGTCGCAACAATCCACGATCGGGCGTCATCGAGCCCCAGGCGCCGCCTGGTGGCGGCCGGCACCTCGACAGCCTCCCCGGGCTGGTGGGGCGGCGTGTGGGTGACGGGGGCGACGGTGACAATCCGCTCGCCCTCGTGCTGCCGGACCGCCAGAACAGCGACGCAGGGCCGATCCTCGACGCCTTCCTCGCGGGCCTGATCCCTCTGGTCACGCCACAGATAGGCGTAGCTGATGACCAGGCCGGGAACAGGATCCGGCCGCGGCACGCAATTAGCGGTCCAGTTCGTGGTCGAAGGCGGCGGAGTCGGCTGGAATCTCGGCCGTGCGGATCGCTTCGATATCCTGCTCGGTGAGTTCGGAGACGAGCAGGGCTTCGCGATCGCGCTGCTTCAGCCGCCGATACTCATCGGCCGAGAGCAGCACCAGGCTGTCGCGGCCGTGGTTGGTGATGGTGACGGCTTCCCGGATCGCCGCTTCCCGGCAGCGGCCGAAGTTCTTTTGGAATTCGGCGGACGTGACACGGACCTGCGGCATGGCAGACCTCCACGCCCAAAAACAGTCGGAAAATCCGGATTATTCGAGTTATCCGGAAGGTGCAGGCGCGCGGCCACCCGGGACCGCCAACGCCGCTTGCCGCCAGCGGGCCGGCCAGAAATCTGCCATGCGGGGTCGATCCGCTCCCTCCTGGCATGAACCATGCCCGAGGACAGCGCGCCAAAAAGGAACCTACAGAATATCCAGCGACGTTTTCCGCCGCGGCGGCGGGTGCGCGGCGTCGATCTCCGCCAGGTCCTGCGCCGTCAGCGCGATCTCCCCTGCCGCGGCATTCTCCCGCACATGCTCGGGCTTCACCGCTTTCGGGATGGAGACCACCGAGCCGTGCCGCATCCCCCAGGCGATCGCGATCTGCGCCGGGGTCGCGTCGTGCCGCTGCGCCACCGCGGCCAGCGCCGGGGACCGCAGCAGCCGTCCCCCCTGCCCCACCGGCGAATACGCCATGATCGGCATGTTATGGCCCGCGCACCACGGCAGCAGGTCGAACTCGATGCCCCGACTGTCCGGATGATACAGCACCTGGTCGGTGGCGCAGGCGCCGCCGTGCTCCACGCCGGCCAGTTCGGCCATGTCGCCGGCATCCAGATTCGACACGCCCCAATAACGGATTTTGCCGGCTGCCTTCAGCGCCTCGAACGCCGCCACCGTCTCGGCCAGCGGATGGCTGCCGCGCCAGTGCAGCAGATACAGATCGATGCAGTCGATGCGCATGCGTTTCAGGCTGCGCTCGCACGCCGCCGGCACGCCGCTGCGCGAGGCGTTGTGCGGATACACTTTGCTGACGATGAACAGTTTGTCGCGTTGGCCGGCGATCGCGTCGGCGACGATCTCCTCGGCGCCGCCATTGCCGTACATTTCGGCGGTGTCGATCAGCGTCATGCCGAGCTCGATGCCGAGTTTCAGCGCTGCGACTTCATCTTTGGCGGCGCGGCGGTTTTCGCCCATGTGCCAGGTGCCCTGGCCGAGCGCGGGAATCGCTTGGCCGTCGGGCAGGTGAACCGTGCTTGTCATCGGGACCTCCACCGTTGCAACGCGGATCGGGACGTTCCGGCGGCGCGGCGCGCTGCTACGCCGCGACTTCCTCCGCGATGCGCAGCAGGCGCAGGAAGTTGCCGCCCCATAGCAGGGACAGTGCGGCGCGGTCGTAGCCGCGGCGCACCAGCTCGACGGTGACGTTGGCGCTCTCCGCCGTGTTGATCCAGCCGGAGAAGCCGCCGCCGCCGTCGAAATCCGAGGAAATGCCGACATGCTCGATGCCGATGCGGTTCACCGCATAGTCCACATGGTCGGCGAAATCCGCGACGGTGACCTGGTCGGCCTTGCCGTCGGGTTTCAGGAAGGACGGCACCGCGGTGATCTGGATCACGCCGCCGACATCGCGCAGCGCGTCGAGCTGGCTGTCGTCCATGTTGCGCGGATGGTCGCACAGCGCGCGGACGCAGGAATGGGTGGACAGCACCGGCGTGCGCGACAGATACGCGGCCTGCAGCATGGTGTCGCGCGAGACGTGGGCGACGTCCACCAGCATGCCCAGCCGGTTCAGCTCCGCGACCGCGGCGCGGCCCAGCGCGGACAGGCCGCCATGTTCCGCCGGCACATCGTTCAGGTCCTTGCGGGGGTAGGCGGAATCGGCCAGCGCGTTGTGGCCGTTATGGGTCAGCGTCAGGTAGCGCGCGCCGCGGGCACGGAACGCCGCCAGCCGGGCCAGGTCCTGGCCGATGGCGAAGCCGTTCTCCACCACCGGAATGATCGCCAGCACGCCGTCGCGATGCGCGGCCTCGATCTCGGCGGCGGTGGTGGTGGTGCGGGCGGTGATGCCGGCCTCGCTGTGGCCCATGGCGACGATGCGGTCCAGCATCGCGATGGCGCGGTCGAACGCCGCCTGCTCGGTTTCCGGCGTGCGGATGGCCTGCGGCACGTAGGCGACGAAGCAGCCGGCGGACATGTGGCCGCGCTGCATCTTGGGCAGGTCGACCCGGCGGGTGCCGTCCTGGAACGGGTCCGGGCCGGTGGGCCAGGGGATGTCGATATGGGTGTCGAGCGTGAGCAGCGCGCGGTGCAGCGCGAGGGCGTCCGGGGGTGCAGCGTCGTTCATGGTTGCCACGCTCGCAGATATCCGCGTGACACGGAAGGGCCGGGCTTCCTACAACTCGGGCGCTTGCCGGGGAGGATGGGTCGCATGGGGCGGCGTTTGGGGGTGGCTGTCGCGTCGATGCTGGCGGCCGGACCGCTGGCGGCGCAACCGCGTCCGGCGCAGGAGGCGATCGGCTCGTGGGAGCTGACCTGCCCGGCGGGCCGGGGCGCGTGCCTGCTGCGCCATCAGAACTGGGTGCTGCCGCCGGGGGACGGGCGGCCGAGCGCGGCGCTGGAGGTGCAGCGGCGGGGTGACGCACTGGTGCCGGTGGTGGCGCTGCGCGGGCTGCCGATGCAGGCGGCGGTGGCGGGCGCGCTGGTGATGCAGGCCTCGGCCGGGCTGCGGTTCGACGGCGGGGCGCCGATCGCGCTGGCCTGCGGGCTGGACGGCATCGCGCTGGCGTGCGCGCCGCAGGGGGCCGAGGTGGCGCAGAGTGCGGCGGCGCTGCCGACCGCGCATACGCTGGTGGTGCAGATCGCGTTGACCGTGCCCGGCCTGGCCGCGCTGCCCGAGCAGGATCGCACGCTGGCGCTGGCACAGACCGAGCAGGCGCTGGCACGGTACCGTGCGGCGGGCGCGACCGGGGAGGCGCTGCCGGCCGAAGCGGGGCTGGACTGGCAGGGTTTCCTGGATCGCGTGCTGCACGCGGCAGGGTTCCGTAACGGCGCGGCCGACCTGCTCCCCCGCGGCTAGCACCCCGCATTGCTGGTTGGCGGGGCGTAGCAAGCGTCGGGGCGTTGCCCCGAACCCCACCAGGGGGCGCTGCCCCATACGCGCGAACTTACGGGGGCCTGAGCTCGTGGGCCTGGAGCGTGCGGCGTCTCGGCGCTTCGGCAAGGCGGTGGCGGAATATCGCCAAGGCGGCCGGGGTTCGTAGTCTGGGTCGTGGCAGGATCGCGCCACGCAGGATCTCCCTGGCGGTGTCCCAAGCCCGCCACAGCGTTTGCGGCGCAGGCTGCGTCTGGTCAGGCCGAGGGGGGAAAACCGACGATCTCGTTGGCGAGATCGTCGGTCAGCACCGCGGCGATCAGCTGCGCCAGCAGCCAGCTTCGCGCCAGCACCGGATCAGCACATGGCAGTTGGTCCAGCCCGCCCAGGCTCTTCAGCCGCTTGATGCCGATCTCCACCTGCCAGCGATGCCGGTAGAGCGCGGCCACCTGCGCCATCGGCTGCGCTGCATCCGGCAGCGAGGTGATCAGCATCAGAAACCCAGCCGCGAGCACGGTGCGCGGCTGGATCTGCTGGCTCTTCTTGTTGGCCTTGCGCGTCCGCTTGGCACGCTGGCGCGCTGCATCCTCGGGCGGCAGTGGCTGGATCACCAGGCGAAGGCCGCGTGGAATACCCTTGATCCAGACCGCGACCTCGCGCGGTTCGGTGGTCCCGGCCAGCAGCGCCGCCACATCAATGCGCGCGCCCGCTGCGTCATACAGCTTCACCGATCCCCAGCTGATCCGCGTGACGAAGTCGGCGCCACGCCCCAGCACTTCCTTGAAGTTCCGCACCCGCGCATAGCCGCGGTCCATGATGAGGATGCTGCCGGAACAGATCCGCGTCCGTCCGGTAGCTTCGGCCTCGCGGGTCGTGGTCAGCGCCAGGTCGGCGAAGCGCCCACGCGCGGGGTCGTAGCGCGCGTGCAGCCGCCAGTCCTGGCCCTTGCCTGGCGCGCAGATCACCGAGCCGTCCACCAGCGACAGGTGCAGCCCACTGCCGCTGGGCCGGTGCAGACGATCGGCCAGCAGCGCCGCCAGCATATGCGCCAGCCAGTCGCCCATCTTGCGCAACCGCCCTTCGACCGCCTTGTCCGACAGATCGGCGATGCCGGCATCCCCGGCCAGCGCCGCCGCGGCGCGAAACGACTGCCCGCCCGGACCCCACATCAGCGCCAGACGCAGCAACGCCTCCGCCGAGCGGATCTTGCGCCGGCGCACCAGTGCTTTGAACTGGCGCGCCGTGGCCTCGAGGTCGACAATCCTGGCCAGCGACGCGACGATCGCTGTCCATTCACCAGAACGCAGGGAGGATGCGCGGGGCATCCAAGCTTGGAATCGGTACCACCCCGTGACCGCGCAAGCGTTAGATTCGCGCACATGGGGCAGCGCCCCTTGATGGGGTTCGGGGCAACGCCCCGACGCTTGCTACGCCCCGCCCAACCCGCAATACGGGCACCGGCCGCAGGTGGATCAGAACCCCACCCTATCCCCGCCCTTCAGTTTCAGGATCTCCCGCGCCTCGGCCGGCGTCGCGATCTCCAGGCTCAGATCCTCCAGAATCCGCCGGATCTTCGCCACCTGTTCGGCGTTGGACTTCGCCAGCTTCCCCTTGCCGATATACAGGCTGTCCTCCAACCCCACACGCACATTGCCGCCGTTGATCCCGGCCATGGTAGTGAACGCCATCTGGTGCCGGCCCGCCGCCAGCACCGACCACACATACTGGTCGCCGAACAGCCGGTCCGCAGTCTCCTTCGCGAACAGTAAGTTGCGCGGCTCCGCGCCGATGCCGCCCAGGATGCCGAAGATCGACTGCACGAACAGCGGCGGCTCCACCACCTTGCGATCCAGCATGTAGGCCAGGTTGTAGAGGTGCCCGATGTCGTAGCACTCGAACTCGAACCGCGTGCCGTGGCCGCGGCCCAGCCGCTCCACGATGCCCTCGATATCCTTGAACGTGTTGCGGAAGATGAAGTTGTCGGTGTTGTCGAGGTAGGGCTTCTCCCAGGGGAACTTCCAGTCCTTGATGCGGTCGCCGGCGCGGGAGATGTTGAAGTTCATGCTGCCCATGTTGAGGCTGCACATCTCCGGCTTCGCCACCAGCGGTGCGGCGAGACGTTCCTCCAGCGTCATGGTCAGCCCGCCGCCGGTGGTGATGTTCACCACCGCGTCGGTGTTCTGCTTGATGCGCGGCAGGAACTGCATGAACACGGCCGGGTCGGGCGTGGGCGAGCCGTCCTGCGGGTTGCGCGCATGAAGGTGGATGATGGCGGCGCCGGCCTCCGCGGCCTCGATGGAGGAGCGGGCGATCTCCTCCGGCGTGATCGGCAGGTAGTCCGACATGCTGGGTGTGTGGATCGCACCGGTGACGGCACAACTGATGATCACCTTGCCGGCCATGGCTTGTCTCTCCGTCTGTCGCTGCGTGGTGGCGCAGTGTGCACCGGGGCGGCCGGACCGACCAGGGCCGCGCCGGCGATGGCTGCGCTCCCTTCCCAGCCACCGCCATTCATGGGATCAGCGAGGCGCCCAACCCGCCGCACCGAAGCGGCGTTACGCGACAACGCACTGGGCAACCGGAGGAGCCACCGCCGATGACCGACCCGCGCACCCGCTATCTGGTCAGCGACCACGACGTGCAGATCGACGTCATCGCCGAGGGTGCGGGGCCGCTGCTGGTCATGCTGCCCTCCTCCTCGCGCGATTCCGAGGATTTCGACCACCCCGCCGCCGCCTTCGCCCAGGCCGGGCTGCGCGTGCTGCGGCCGCAGCCGCGTGGCATGGGACGCAGCACCGGCAAGCTCGACGGGCTGACGCTGCACGACTACGCAGCCGACGTCGCCGCCGTCATTCGCCACGCCGCCGCCGGCCCCGCCATCGTGCTCGGCCACGCCTTCGGCCAGTGGATCGCCCGCTGCGTCGCCGCCGACCATCCCACGCTGGTGCAGGGCGTGGTGCTGGCCGCCGCCGCCGCGAAACACGCGCCGCCGCAGCTGCGGGAGCATCTGGCCCGCTGCGTCGACACGTCCCTGCCCGATACCGACCGCCTGGCCGCGCTGCGGGTGGCCTTCTTCGCGCCCGGCCACGAACCCTCGGCGGACTGGCTGACCGGCTGGCACCCGGCCTCCAGCCGCAGCCAGCGCGCCGCCAGCGCCGCGACGCCGCAGGCGGAGTGGTGGGCCGGCGGCACCGCGCCGATCCTGGACCTGCAGGCGGAGCAGGATCCCTGGCGCCCGCGCAGCACGCTGCATGACCTGCGCGACGAACTGGGCGCAGATCGTGTCACCGTGGTGGTGATCCCGGACGCCAGTCACGCGTTGTTCCCCGAGCAGCCGGACGCAACGGTCAACGCCGTGCTGGCCTGGCTGCGCGATCGGCTGGGTCTGGCGCTGGACTGACACAGCGCCACGGCCGGGCTGCCGGCACACGCCAGGCGCCCCATCTGTCAGCAGCACCGAAGCGGAAGGAGTCAGACCATGGCCGCGTCCGAACACCTGCCGGGCGAAAACCCGCTGAATGAAAACCCGCCAGGGGAAGACCCGCCGGGGGAAAACCTGCTGGCCCGGGAGACCTCGCCCTATCTGCTGCAGCACGCCGACAATCCGGTGCATTGGCGGCCCTGGGGCGCGTCGGCGCTGGCCGAGGCGGCCGCGGCGGACAAGCCCATCCTGCTGTCCATCGGCTACGCCGCCTGCCACTGGTGCCACGTGATGGCGCATGAATCCTTCGAGGACCAGCAGACCGCCGGCCTGATGAACACGCTGTTCGTCAACATCAAGGTGGACCGCGAGGAACGGCCGGACATCGACCATCTCTACATGTCCGCGCTGCATGCGCTGGGCGAGCAGGGCGGCTGGCCGCTGACCATGTTCCTGACCCCGGACGGCGCGCCGTTCTGGGGCGGCACGTATTTTCCGCCGGAGCCGCGCTGGGGCCGGCCGTCGTTCAGCCAGGTGCTGCAGGGCGTCGCCTCCGCCTATCGCGAGCGCGACCAGGCGATATTGCAGAACGGCAGCGCGCTGCGGCGCTTTCTGGAGCGCGCCTCGACGAGCGAACCCGGCGACCTGCCGACGCCCACGCATCTGGACGCCGTCGCCAACGCCTATCTGCGGATGAACGACGTCGAACATGGCGGGCTGAAAGGCGCGCCGAAATTCCCCAATCCGCCGATCTTCCGCCTGCTGTGGCAGAACGCTTTTCGGACCCGCCAGCCGGAGGGGCAGGACGCGCTGCACCTGATGCTGCACCGCATGGCACAGGGCGGCATCTACGATCACCTCGGCGGCGGGTTTTCCCGCTATTCCACCGATGCAATCTGGCTGGCGCCGCATTTCGAGAAGATGCTGTACGACAATGCGCAGTTGCTGGAGCTGCTGGCGCTGGCCCAGGCGCATCGGCCGGATGCGCTGTACGTGCAGCGGGCCGAAGAGACCGTCGGCTGGATGAACCGCGACATGACCGCCGCAACGGTGGACGGGATCGCCGCTTTCGCCGCCTCGGAAGACGCCGACAGCGAGGGCGAGGAGGGAAAATTCTACGTCTGGACCGAGGCCGAGGTGGATGCGCTGCTGGGGGAGGCCGCGCCGGCGTTCAAGCGCGCCTATGACGTAACCGCCGGCGGCAACTGGGAGGGCCACAGCATCCTGCGCCGCGTCACCCCACCCGGCTCGCCGGATGCGGAAGCCGCGCTGGCGCGGGCGCGCGAGGTGTTGTTTCGCGCCCGGGCGCAGCGCATCCGGCCCGGCCGCGACGACAAGGTGCTGGCGGACTGGAACGGATTGGCCATCGCCGGGCTGGCGCGCGCGGCGTCGGTGTTCCGCCAGCCGGACTGGCTGGCGCGCGCGGTGCAGGCGTTCGATTTCGTGACGGCGCAGATGGGCGCGCCGGACGGACGGGTGCAGCACGCCTGGCGGCTGGGCCGGGTCACCGCGTCCGGGCTGCTGGACGACCAGGCCGCGATGGCGCGGGCCTCCTTGGCTCTGTTCGAAGCCAGCGGAGACGCGGGGTATCTGCGCCAGGCGCAGCGTCTGGTCGGCGCCGCGGAAACCTGGTTCGCCGATGGCAGCGGCGGGTTCTTCCTCACCGCGTCCGACGCCGCGGACGTGCCGTTGGCGCGGCCACGCACCGCCGCGGACAACGCCGTCCCGGCCGGCGCCGGGGTGATGGCGGAGGTCTATGCGCGGCTGTTTCACCTGACCGGCGATGCCGCATGGCGCGGCAAGGCGGAGGCGCTGCTGCGCGCCTTCGCCGGCAACCCGGATCAGCTCGCCGGCATGCCCGGGCTGCTCGCCGCGGCGGATCTGCTGGAGGAGGCGGCGACCGTCGTGGTCGCCGGCGATCCGGCGCACCCGCAGGCGCAGGCGCTGACCGTGGCAGCGCTGACTGCGCCCGATCCGGCGGTGCTGGTGCTGCGCGCGCCGGCGGCCGATGCGCTGCCGCAAGGCCACCCGGCGTTCGGCAAGACGCCCGCGGCCGGAGGCCCCGCCGCCTATCTGTGCCGTCGCAGCGTATGCGGTCTGCCGGTGAGCGACGCCGCTGCGCTACGAACGATGGTTTGCGCGCGCGGATAGGTGGATGCCGCCGCATTGGGCGGCGCTGTTTGCACGAATGGGTCGTAGTATCCTGAACCATATGACACCGCATTATGTCATTGAAGTGGGGCAGGTGAAAATAGTTCTATGCGTCGAGCATGTCGTCGGCGGATTTGACCAACCGGAATGGCTTTGGGTTCGCATTGTGGTGATCGAGAAAGGCGTTGATCGCTGCTTCCAGGTCTCGACGCTGCGATGCACGCCGCGCCTGATCTTCCGGTCGGTCAGCAGTGCGAAAGCGCTCGACCTGGTTCAGCGGAGCTGCTGTCGGGCTCAGCGGGACATGCAGCGCGGGCGCTTTGCCGGCCATTGCCATGGTGCTGGCTGGCGCCACCGAGTTGTCCCAGACCAGACGCAAATCCGGCCTGGTCGGTACCGCTGCCCGATCGGGTCCATCGATTGACGGAACCGTCGGCGGTGGCGCGGTTTGGTTTGCCGATGTTGCGCCGGTAGCGACGTAAATTGACCGCGAGCAGCAGGTCGACCTGCGGGACGGTGGTCAGACGGCCCCGATCCGGCTGACCAGGTCGCTCGGAACACGGTGGCCTGGCGTCCAGCGCTTGATCTGCGACTGCGGAAGTGGAGCACACGGCGCTCGGAGGGGAAACATACGACCCCACCGCATCGGCACCTTGGCCACGAAGTCGGGATCAGTGGAGAGCTTGAATGTCTCTGCCGATCGGCTTCAGCCCGAAGGCGCGCCAAATCCGCTGCACCGTGCTGACCGACAAGCCGGTGTCTCGGCGCCATGCCACGCGAACTCCAGTGGGTCGCTGCGCAAGCTGAAGCTGACCCGGCTGCAGCCGCGTCCGTATCACCCGAAGAAGGATGTCGCGGCGCAGCAGGCTTTTAAAAAAACTTAGTACCAGCCTGAAGCAAGCCTTGCATGCCACATGGTCCGGGACGCCCGTTGAGCTGTGGTTCCAGATGCTATGAGGCAGGACATCGCCCCGGCTGCTTGGCAACACTGGTAGGGTCCGCAATAAACCAGGGAGCCTGCCATGCCGTCCGAAAACATCGTATACGTCTCGATCGAACTCAGCGTTGCTTCGTGGCTTGTTGCTGCACGCCTGCCAAATACTGAGAAGTTGCGGCTGCATCGCCTGGAGGGCGGCGACACGGCCGCGCTGCTCAGGGTCATCGCTGAGGTTCGGTCGCGCGCCTCAGCCAAGCTGGGCGGCCCCGCGGATGTGGCGTGCTGTTTCGAAGCAGGACGGGATGGGTTCTGGCTGCATCGACTGCTGACGGCACATGGCGTCGTCGCCTACGTGCTCGAGCCGACCAGCATTCTGGTGAACCGCCGTGCCCGGCGGGCCAAGACTGACCGGCTCGATGCCGAGGGCATGCTTCGCGTGCTTGCCGCCTGGCTGGGCGGCGATCGCCAGGTGTGCAGCATGGTGCGCGTACCCTCGCCGGACGAGGAGGACGCCAAGCGTCCTCACCGCGAGCGCGAACACCTCGTGCAAGACAAGCTGCGCATCGAGAACAGGATCGAAGCGCTGCTGTTCACGCAGGGTATCCGGGGAAGGCCGTCACTGCGCTCTTGGGAGCGCGACGTAGCAGAGCTGCGAACGGGTGATGGACGTGCTCTTCCGCAGTTGTTGCGGATCGAGCTTGATCGGCTCCGCCGGCGGCTCACCCTGGTATTGGAGTTGATTTGCGAACTGGAGGCTGACCGTGCCAAAATTCTGGAAGAAACAGAGGCGGCCGACACGGTGGTTAGCAAGATCATCGCTCTACAGAGGATCCGCGGTGTTGGCGAAAACTTCGCAGCCGTGTTGGTCCGCGAGGTGTTCTACCGTTCTTTCGCCAACCGCCGTCAGCTCGCCAGCTATGTCGGCATCACACCGATGCCCTACCAGAGCGGCGGGATGGATCGCGACCGGAACATCAGCCGGGCAGGCAATCCTCGGGCACGCACGACTATGATCCAGCTTGCTTGGTTGTGGTTGCGCTATCAGCCCGATAGCGCGCTGGCCACGTGGTTCCGCGAGCGCGTCGGCACACTGAAGGGGCGCACGCGGCGGATCGCGATTGTGGCGATGGCAAGGAAGCTTCTGATCGCCCTGTGGCGCTACGTGGAGACCGGGGTGGTGCCCGACGGCAGCACGCTCAGCGCAGAGACCGCAGTCACAGCATAATCAACCAGATTGCCGCAGGCGAGGAGCCGTCAGCGGCGATACGGGGAGCGCGACCGTCTTCTTCTTTGGTAGCTCCGCGCTACCGCGTTTCAGGTGGGTCGCGTCTCACTGGGGCAAAGCCTCGTGCAAGAGGCATTATGGTGCGGGCGCCTCTACGGCCCCGACCGCATGTAAGGTGACGCAGCAGTCGCTGCGATACAGGACCGCCCCGGGCCCAAGCGTGCCTCACCACGATGAGCGTGAAACAGGAGGTGCCATCCCAGAAACCATTGACAAGCGAACCCTCATGTAAGGACGAAGCCAGGGTCGGACAGAAGGGCTCGCTCAGCTATGTCTGGGCGCCGATAGGCTCCCGCCCGCCGATGGTGCGTGATAACCGCCACGACACCGCCTACCTGTTCGGCGCGATCTGCCCGGCCCGCGCGGTCGGCGCGGCGGTCATCACACCGGCCGCCAACACCGAATGCATGAACCTCCATCTCGCCGAGATCAGCGAGCAGGTCGCTCCCGGTGCGATCGCCGTGCTGATCTGCGATGGCGCTGGATGGCATCAGACCGGCGGCGAACTCATTCTGCCAGGCAACATCGTGCCGCTGCATCTGCCGCCCTACGCGCCGGAATTGAACCCGATGGAGAATGTCTGGCAATACCTCCGCGGCAACAAGCTCTCCGCCGCGGTCTGGGATAGCTATGAGGCAATCCTCAGCGCCTGCGCCGATGCCTGGAACTGGTTCGTCGGCGATCCCCACCGCATCCAGTCCATCGGAGATCGCGATTGGGCAACGGTCAGTATCTGGGGCGATTGGTATAAGAATATTTGCACGCATAGGGGGCGGTACATGACCGTGAGTATAGGCGGCGATGCATGACAGTGAATGCTGCCACTAGGACCGTCACCGGTGGACCGATCGTGGGTGGATGGATCGCGTATGCCTGCGAACCGGCGCACGAGCGTTTTTGCGAGTACCCGTGCATTCAAGTGTTACGCATACCAATGCATTCAGTCTCAGTTCTTTTATGTAATATATTTACCTCGTATGTAATGGACTTGCTTTTGTATGTAACAGGAATGCCAGGCCGCCGAAGAACCGAGCGTTGGCCCGACAGACCGTCACGGCTTCCCGTCATGGCCGGGCTTGACCGGGCCATCGACCCAAGAAAGAGCGTGCGTCGCGACCCGATCGTTCCGGTGGAGATGGCCGGGTCAAGCCCGGCCATGACGGGCACGCAGCCGGGACCGGGCACGCATTGCGGAGACGAGATGCGTGCAGCCATGACGGGGATGGGCTGCATGGCGCGGGAACGCACGCCCGCAGCATCGTCCGATGCGTGCGGTGCTACGCGTCGCGTTATCCGCGCGCGCTGGCGGTCCTTGGAAGAGTCATACTGTGCAGGTCAGCATCAAATGGGCAGAGGCGCAGACAATCGTCGTTGCCGCGCGATCGGCATCACCAACCCCAGGCCGGCTGGGCAAATGCCACAGCCGGTTCGCCCGTCGTCGTTCAGGCGCTGACGCGCCGGCCAGTCTCTCCGCGTGAGCTTCCGCCCGACTTCTTGGTCGAAGGACCACCGGAGGCGGCCTCACCCATGATGGAGCGCAGGTCGCGCAGGAAGGCGGCGCCCTTCAAGGTGCGCTGCACCAGAACGCTGCGCCGGTCGAGCGGGTCGACCTTGCGACGCGCCAGCTCCAGCTCACCCAGCCGATCCAGCGCGCGGGTGATCGCCGGCTTCGAAACATTGAGTGCGGCGGCAAGGCCACGCACCGTGTGCGGACCATCACGCAGGTAGCAGGTCAGGAACACGCCCAACTGACGTGCCGACAGATCCGGACCATCGCGACGTACCAGCGCAACCACCGTTTCGCGCAGAATCGTAACCAGCTGATCGGCGGTCGGATTCGTTGCCATCTTTTAACCCTTTCAACATAAGACGGGTCGACATTACGACTCGGCCTCGTGCAGCCCGATAAACCGCAGACGATCCGTCGTCAACTTTATTCCAGTTCAGGAACTCAACCAGTCAAAGAATCACGCGGTCGTGATCCAACAGACTAGGTCCTCGCGCCAGCAAACCGATCGATAACGGCCTGCAACATCGCTCGGATCGCCTGCGCGTCACCACCTTCGGGCTTTCCAGCCACGGTCTGGTCATTCCATGCATACACGTCGAAATGTGCCCAGGCGATTTCAGTTGCAACGAAACGACGAAGATATAACGCCGCAATGATCGCACCGGCAAATGGCTTTGATCCAATATTGTTGAGGTCCGCCACCGGGCTCTGCAACCAGGCATCGTATCCATCCCATAACGGCAACCGCCATACTGGATCGAATGATGTAGTACCGGCCTGCAACACTCGCTCCGCCCACTCATCGTGATTGCAGAACAGCGCCGGCAATTCGGGTCCCAGCGCCACCCGTGCCGCTCCCGTCAGGGTGGCATAATCGACGAGCAGGGCGGGCTGTTCCTCACAGGCTTCCGCCAGCAGGTCGCACAGCACCAGCCGGCCTTCCGCATCGGTGTTGCCGATCTCCACGGTGAGGCCCTTGCGGGTCCGCACCACGTCGAGCGGACGCATCGCGGTGCCGGACACGGAATTCTCCACGCAGCCCACCCGCACCGCCAGGCGGATCGGCAGATCGGCTTCCATCACCATGCGGGACAGGGCCAGCACACAGGCGGCGCCGCCCATGTCCTTTTTCATGCGCAACATCCCGCTCGACGGCTTCAGGTCATATCCGCCGGTGTCGAAACAGACGCCTTTGCCGCACAGCGACACCAGCGGCGCCTCGGCGTGGGCCTTGCTGCCATGCCAATGAAACGTGACGACGCGCGGCGGGCGGGACGATCCGCGCCCGACCGCGGCGACGGTGGGATAGGCCGTGTCCAGCGCCTCGCCTTCGCTGATGGTGACCTCCGCGCCGTAACGCCGGCCGAGTGCAGCGGCGCATTCGGCGAGTTCGACCGGGCCGAGCAGGTTGGCGGGGGTGTTGATCAGGTCGCGCGCCATCCAGATGGCCGCCGCCTGGGACAGGCTGGCATCGCTGCCAGGCGGCGCGACCAGCCGCGCCGGCGTCCGTTCGGCCGGCTTCAGGTCGGTGTAGCGATAGGCGCCGAGGCAGAACCCCAGCGTGGCCGCCGCCGCATCGTAGTCACCCGGCTGCAACTGCCACAGGCTGGCTTCCGGCAATTTCATCGGCAGGCCGCCGAAGATGTACGGGCCGCGGTTGTCGCCCAGGCCGAGCACCGCGGCGGCGATGCCGTCCGGGCCGGGCAGGCAGTGCAGGTCGCCTTGTTTGGCCTGGAAGCCGAGGTCGCGCAGAAAGCCGGCCTGCGCAGGCGGCAGCTGCTCCAGCAACTCGGCCAGGCCGGACGGGCGCACCGCATGCAATGGTCTGGCGCCGTCCGCGGCCTGCACCACGCAATCGATTGTCTGCTCGAGCATGCCCTGGCTCCTTCGTTGGCAACGGCGCGGGAGTGTGTCGCGCCGGTGCCCGCGCCGCCAGGGGCGGTTGCCGCGTCACCCACCAGGCTGCACAGCCTGCCTCTCCCTTGACGACCCGTCGGAGGGAGGCTGGCGAGGCCCGGCGGGAGGAGGTTGGGGAGGTCCCGGCAGGAGGGGTGGCGAGCCCGGCGGGATGAGGTTGCGGGGGTGCGACGCAAGCCTCCATCCACGGGGATCACCGTTCCGGGGGGCTGGGTGGACGCGCTGCGTGCTCCAACACCCACCCCGTGCGCGTTGAGAGTGAGGTCGGCCGACCTCACCCAACCCGTCCAGCCAACCCCCTGCCGCGAGCGGAGGCGGAGTTTTGGTCTGCGCCCTTCCCCGTTCTGACGCCACGGTCGCGGGGCGGTGCTATAGGCTGGCGGCATGAGCAACCCAGTGCAGGCGCCGAACCGTCCGGTGCACGTGATCGGCGCCACCGGACGCTCGGGTCTCGCGCTGTGCCGTGCGCTGCTGGCCGAGCAGGTCGCCGTGGTGCCGGTGGTGCGCAGCGCACCGAAATGGGCGGCGACCAACCTACCCGCCCTGCCGCGTGTTGCCGAACTGGGCGACGCCGCGGCGCTGCAGGCCGCACTGCGCGACGCCATCGCCATCGTTTCGACCGTGCACGCCAGCCACGCCGCGGCGATCATCGCCGCCGCCCCCCGGACGCGACGCTGATCCTGCTGGGCAGCACCCGTAAATTCACCCGCTGGCCGGACCGGCACGGCAACGGTGTACTGGCGGGTGAAGCCGCGTTCCTCGGCTCCGGCCGGCGCGGCGTCATGCTGCACCCGACGATGATCTATGGCGCCGAGGGCGAGGACAACGTGCAGCGCCTGGCGGCCCTGCTGCGGCGCCTGAAGCTGCTGCCGCTGCCGGACGGCGGCGCCGCGCTGGTGCAGCCGATCCATCAGGATGATGTGACACGCTGCATCCTGGCCGCGCTCGTCCAGACCTGGGATGCCGCGAACAGCCTGGTGATCGCCGGACCGCAGCCGCTGCGCTACGCCGATTTCGTCCGCGCGGTGGCCACCGCTGCCGGCCTGCGCCCGCCGCGCATCCTGCCGCTGCCCGCCGCCCCGCTGCGTGCCGCCGCGCGGCTGGCCGCATTTCTGCCATTCCTGCCGCCGATCCAGCCTGCGGAGATCCGCCGCCTGACCGAGGACAAGGCATTCGACATCACGCCCATGCGCGAACGCCTCGGCGTCACCGCCATGCCGCTACCGGAAGGACTTGCACGAACATTCCGGCCATAGCACAAATACCCCGTTCGCACGAAGGACGCCCTGCCATGCCGATCATCAACCGCATTGCCGAGTTCCATCCCGAAATGACCGAGTGGCGGCGCGACCTGCACGCCCACCCGGAACTCGGCCTGCAGGAAACCCGCACCTCCGCCGTGGTGCAGGACAAGCTGCGGGAATTCGGCGTCGATGAAATCATCACCGGCCTGGCGAAAACCGGCGTGGTCGGCGTGATCCGCGGCAGCGGCAATTCCGGCCGCGCGGTCGGGCTGCGCGCGGATATGGACGCACTGCCGATCCTGGAGGAAACCGGCCTGCCCTATGCCAGCCGGAACCCCGGCATCATGCACGCCTGTGGCCATGACGGACACACCACCATGCTGCTGGGCGCGGCCAAATACCTGTCGGAAACCCGCAACTTCGACGGCACCGTGTATGTCATCTTCCAGCCGGCGGAAGAAAACCTGTCCGGTGCCGATATCATGGTGCGGGACGGGCTGTTTGAACGATGCCCGATGGAAATGGTGTTCGGCATGCACAACTGGCCGTCCGCGCCGGCCGGCGTGTTCCGTTGGCGCAACGGCCCCATCATGGCCGCGGTCGCCAATGTCGCCATCGACATCACCGGCAAGGGCTCCCACGGCGCGCAGCCGCACCAGGGCATCGACCCGATCGTCGTCGCCAGCCAGATCGTCACCGCGTTGCAGACCATCGTATCGCGCAATCTCGATCCGATGCAGGGCGGCGTCATCACCATCGCGCATATCAATGCCGGCCACACCTTCAACGTGATCCCGGAAACCGTGCACATGAAAGGCACCGCCCGCTGGTTCAAACCGGAGGTTGGCGACAAGCTGGAGCAGGGCGTGCGCCGTTTGGCCACCGGCATCGCGGAGAGCTTCGGCGCCAAGGCCGAGGTGATGTTCCATCGCACGCCGCCGGCCACGGTGAACGATCCGGATGCCACCGAGCTGACGCTGCGCGCGGCGCGGGCGGTGTCGGGCGAGGCCCGCGTGCAGCCGATGGGAAATCCCACCATGGGCGGCGAGGATTTCGCCTACATGCTCAACGCCAAACAGGGCAGCTATATCATGCTCGGCGCGGGGCGCGGGCCGAACGACCCGATGGTCCATCACCCGCTGTATGACTTCAACGATGAGATACTGCCGGTCGGCGCATCCTATTGGGCGACGCTTGCCGAACAGTTCCTGTCGCGCAAGCAGGAGGCCTGAGCCGGAGCCTGTCCCACGCATCTCTCTGGGGTGGTGGGAGGCAGGAAGCGTCGGGGCGTTGCCCCGCACCCCACCAGGAGGCTTTGCCTCCAGCAAAGGCTCAGCCTTTGCAATCGGATTCGATTTGGGGTGGGGAGGGGGCCGATCGCGATGCGCGTTTGGTCCGAGGTCGTCACGGCCCCCTCCCCGCCCCAAACAGATTCGGTTCCAAGGGCCGGGCCCTTGGCGGGGATGCAAGGGGCAGCGCCCCTTGATGGGGGTTCGGGGGCAACGCCCCCGACGCCGGCCGGCGACAAACTTGATCCCAACTGGCGGCTTCGTTATCGGACACGAGGCGGACGGTGCGGGGGAAACATGGGACGCTGGACCGATGACAGGGCGCAACGGGAATGCCGGCATCAGCGGGGTCATCGCGACGCTGCCCGACCAGCTACGACACGCCAGAAACCTGATGGGCAGCCTTCATGAGTGAAAGCCTCAACGCGGATTACGTCGTGATCGGCGCGGGCTCCGCCGGCTGCGTCGTCGCCGCTCGGCTGAGCGAGACCGGCGCGCGTGTCGTCCTGCTGGAGGCCGGCCCGCGCGACTGGCTGCCCTGGATCCATATCCCCGCCGGGGTGCTGAAACTGCTGCAGCATCCGGTGGTGAACTGGAATTACTCCGCCGATGCCGGAACCGGCACCGCCGGCCGCCGCATTCACTGGCCGCGCGGCAAGGTGCTGGGCGGGTCCAGCTCGATCAACGGCATGCTGTATGTGCGCGGCAACCCGGCCGATTACGACGGCTGGGCGCAAATGGGCTGCCGCGGCTGGAGCTTCGACGACGTGCTGCCGCTGTTCCGCAAGTCCGAGCACTACGTGCAGGGCGGCGAGCCTGACGTGCGAGGCCAGGGCGGGCCGCTGAAGGTGGAGGATTACCGCACCATCCTGCCACTGACCCATCGCTTCGTCGAAGCCGCGCAGCAGGCCGGATTCGCCTTCAGCCGCGACCTGAACGGCCGCATGCAGGACGGCGTCGGCTACTCGCAGATGACCCGCAAGGGCCGGTTCCGCGGCTCCACCGCGCAAACCTTCCTGGCCGAGGCACGCAAGCGGCCGAACCTGCAGGTAGAGACCGCGGCGCTGGCATCCCGCCTGATCTTCGAAGGCAAGCGCTGCGTCGGCGTGAGCTTCCGCCAGCGCGGACAGAACCGTGAGCTGCGCGCCGCGCGCGAGGTGATCCTCTGCGGCGGCGCGGTGAACTCGCCGCATCTGCTGCAGATCTCCGGCATCGGTCCGGCAGAGCATTTGCAATCCATCGGCGTGCCCGTGATGCACGACCTGCGCGGCGTCGGCGGCAATCTGCAGGACCATTACGTCGCCCGCGTGTCGCATCGCGCGAAGCACGCGATCTCGATCAACCAGCTGGCGCGTGGGGCGCGGCTCGCGGTGGAGGCGGCGCGGTTCGCCCTGGCCGGCAATGGCGCGCTGACCTTCGGCGTGACCTCCGCGCAGGTGTTCACCCATTCGCGCGAAGGGCTGGCAAGCCCGGACCTGCAGCTGCTGTTCACGCCGGCCAGCTACGACCTGGGAAAATTCGGCACGCTGGAGCGGGAGGCCGGCATGACGGTGGCGGTCTGCCCGGTGCGCCCGGACAGCCGCGGCACGATCATGGCGGCGTCGGCCGATCCGGCGCAGGCGCCGGTGATCACGCCGAACTACCTGTCCGATCCGAACGACACACGGGTGTTGCTGTCCGGCATCCGCATCACCCGCCGCATCTTCGAGCAGGCCGCCATCGCGCAGCACAGTTCGGCCGAGACGCTGCCCGGCCCCGGTCTGCAATCCGACGACGAGCTGGCGGATTACTGCCGGCGCACCGGCACCACGATCTACCATCCGGTGGGCACCTGCCGCATGGGCGAGGGGCCGGCGGCCGTGGTGGATGCGCGGCTACGCGTGCACGGCGTCGCCGGGCTGCGGGTGATCGATGCGTCGGTGATGCCGACGTTGACCACCGGCAACACCAACGCGCCGACCATCATGATCGGCGAGAAGGGTGCCGCGATGATTCGCGAGGATGCCGCCGCGGCTTGAGGTTTCCGCGGATTCGCCGGATTGGCGCGTCGGCAGGCCGCAAGCCGCGGCGTTACCCGGCCTTGGTTTGCTGCTTCGCCCGCTCGATCGCCTGCGCGATGAACTCTTGGGCTTCGGCCGCATCGCCCCAGCCGACCAGGCGAACCCATTTGCCGGGCTCCAGGTCCTTGTAGTGCTCGAAGAAGTGCTGGATCTGCTCCAGCGTGATGGGCGGCAGGTCGGTGTAGTTGTGCACGTGCACGTAGCGCTGGGTAAGCCGGGGAGACGGCACCGCGATGATCTTTTCGTCGCCGCCGCCGTCGTCCTCCATTTTGAGCACGCCGACCGGGCGGACATTGATCACCGCGCCGGGGATGATCGGCCTGGTGTTGGCCACCAGCACGTCGATCGGGTCGCCGTCATCCGACAGGGTGTGCGGCACGAAGCCGTAATTGCCGGGATAGCGCATCGGCGTGTACAGGAAGCGATCCACGAACAGCGTGCCCGCGGCTTTGTGCATCTCGTATTTGATCGGCTCGCCACCTACGCCGACCTCGATGATGACATTCACGTCCACCGGCGGGTTTTCGCCGATGGGGATTGCGTCGAGGAACATGGTGCATCTCCGGTTATGCGCTGCGCGCCGGTCGTGGCGGGTCCGGCGCGGGGGGAGAGAAGTATCGGGGGGCACCGGGGTGCGGTTCAAGCGGCGTGACGGCGCGGAGCGAGGCGATCCTTGGATTGTGCGCGGGACGGACCCCTATGACCCGAACCCGCACTCTACGGGGCTGCGCCGCGCGCGTTTGATGAAGCAGGCGATGGAGGCAGTGCCAGTGGCGGCGGAGCAGGGTGAGTTCGTCGGCGGCTTTGGCGGTGCCGCTTCGGGACTGGCAACGATAGCGTTTGCCCGATCCTGCCAGGAACTTTCCCGCAGGCCATTGACCACCACCGCTCTGAGGCCGGCGGTCGGTCGGCGCATTGACGTGTCGCCCAACCCCACCTGAGCATCTCGAGGAGTCTGGGCGGCAGCATGACATAGCGGTCTTTGCGGCCTTTGCCTTGCTCGACCCGGATGACCATACGCTGGCTGTCGATGGCGTCGGGGGTGAGTCGGACAGCTTCTGAAATCCGCAGGCCTGTCGCATAACAGACGGTCAGGATCACGCGGTGCTTCAGATTGTCCACGGCGGCCAGGAAGTGCGCCACCTCGTCCTGGCTCATCACCACCGGCAGCTTCTTCCCTTGCTTGCCAGCAGGGATGTCGTCCTCAACAGCCCAGGGACGCTTGAGCGTGACGGTATAGAAAAACCGTAAGGCGGAGACTGCGACAATGATCGAACTGGCAGCGAGACGCTTCTCATTGGCCAGGTAGAGCAGGTAGGTCCGGATCTCGGCTGGCCCCAGATGGTCAGGCGACTTGCGAAAGTGGCGGGCGAACCGAACGACCTGCTCAACATACACGCGCTGTGTGTTCAGGGTCAGGTTGCGGATTTGCATGTCCTCAATCATGCGATGGCGAAGCGGGCTCATCGGCGGCTCCTGTGCGAAATGAACGGCGCCACTTGGCGCCGCCGCATCGTCACGCGATGGAGTTGTCAGACCAGCGACAGGTCGTCGGTTGTTGCCAACAAACGAACCCTCTCGGATTGGGAATATGTAGATCGGATCGAAGAACTACCGCGAAGCGGTTTAGTCCAATCCGGTTTATCGTCCGTGCGAGATCTGGGTCCGTGTTGCTCCTGGAGGGGCCGCGGTGGGGGAGCTTATGCCGTGGGGGGACGGCGCGTCAGCACGCCCGATAGGACACAACCGCGATGAGCGCACTCAATGGATAGACCTAACAATCGGAAATCGGCCTCTCCACCGGCGCGCACGACGTGAATTTGTGGTCATCTCATTCGGGAAGGCCTGCGGCCAGCTCCGCTTGGCGTCGGTCTTCCCAGAACGCAACCGTGAAACGGTAGGTTGGCGCGGGGCCGATGCGATAGTCGGGCCTGATCGCCAGCAACCGCGTCGCGGCGGCGCGTGCCTCCTCCAGCCGGCTGAGGCGCACCAGGCCGAGGAGCAGCATTCGATGCGCTGACAAGAACCTCGGTGATTCCTGCACGGCGCGTTGCAGGAATGGGAGCGCCTCGACGTTGCGCTCCACCATGAGGTGCGCGGTTCCGATCCCGAGATGCATCGCGCCTATTGCAGGGTCCAAGGGACTTAATCGTATCGCCCGCTCCCAAAGCGGGACGGCAGGTTCAGGATCGTTCGCGTGGCAATGCACCCACGCCAGTCGGTTCAAAACCTGAACGGAATTGGGGTGGAGGTGCAGTGCCCGATTAAGCGCCATGAACGCGGTAGGGTAGTCACCCGACAGCTGTGAAAGCGTGTGGCCGACGCGGCACAGTGCTTCAGGGTCGTCAGTGCCAGTATCCAGTATTTCGTATGCCAGCGCCAATCCCATCGCTTGGTCGCCAGGTGCCTCGAATTGCTGCGCGTTGCGCGTGGCAAACGTGCTCGCCAGGAGAGCCTTCGCGCGCACATAGGTCGGATCGATCTCCAGCGCCTGTCGGAGCAGAGTAACCGCAGTATCCGAGGCTTCGCGCCCGCTCGAGTTGAGATGAGGCCAGGCGCGCAAGTACAGATCGTAAGCGTCGAGCCGCTCGGTCGGCTTCGCGCTGGCCCGCGCGATTTCGGCACGCTTAAGGTTCGGCTCGACCGCGCCGACGACGGCTGCGGTGATGTGGTCCTGCAAATCGAAAATGTCTTGCATTTCGCCATCAAAGCGCTCGGCCCAGACATGACCGCCGGTCGCTGCCTCAATCAATTGGCAGGTGATGCGGACCCGCTGGGCGGATTTGCGGATGCTGCCTTCCAGCACATACCGCACGCCGAGTTCGCGGCCGACGGCGCGGATATCGGGTGATTTGCCCTTGTAGACGAAACTTGAATTCCGGGCGATGACGAACAGCCACCCCGTGCGTGAAAGGGCGGTGGTGATGTCCTCGACGACGCCATCGGCAAAGTATTCCTGCTCGGGATCGCCGCTTAGGTTCTGGAATGGCAGGACGGCGATCGAGGGTTTGTCCGGGAGCGGAATTGCCGGCGTGGCCAACTGAGTCAAGGGTGGATTGGTCGCCCTGGCCACCTTTGCGGCAAAGACGTAGCCGCGGCGCGGCACTGTCCTGATGATACTCTGTGCGGTATCGCCGAGCGCCAACCGGGCGTCCCGAACACACTGGGTGATCGCGTCATCGGTGACAATGACGTCGGACCAGATCGCCTGGTTCAACGTATCGCGGTCCAGCAGCCGACCAGCATTGGCCACAAGCGTGCAGAGCAGATCGAAGGATTTACGGCGGAGCGACAGCTCGTCGCCAGCGGACGAGAGTAACACACCGCGATCGAGGTCGAGTGTGAAGCCGTCAAACCGATAGATGCCCGTTGCCTTGGCAAGGTCCATGTCGCGCCTCGGTGATTTATGCTGCGACCGGTCATCGGCGCCGGATCGACCGACGATGCAAGTTCGAATTCTGCCAAATTGCAGCGAAATTGCATAGCGATCTCAGGCGAGGGACGCGGGGGGCGTGGTCTGCATGGCGCGCACCTTTTCGACCCTGGCTGGCGGGAGGCCAGCCGATCTCCGGAGAGCAAGCCATGCATCGCCAGTTCCGCTGCGCCGCACTGACCGGCGCCCTCCTCGCCCTGCTGCACGGGGCCGCTCATGCCCAGCCCGCGACTGTCCCGCAGGTTGTCAATCCGAACGATGTCGCCGGGATGTATTTCGTCGCCGCCGACGGATTCGAGACCCGGGTGATCCACCCGCGCTGGCACGGGGACCACCTGGTGGTGGAGGATGTCCGCTTCCGGGGGAATTATCCTCTGACAGCGGCAAAGCTGCCTGCGGATGCCACCGAGGCCGGGAGCGAACATCCGGCGACGATGATCGACGGCCTGCTGACGTATAGCGCGCCGGAACTGTTCGGCCGCGATCATCTGTGCCCCCAGACGGTGGTATTTCGACGGAATGTCGACCCGGCGACCGCCGGCATTCATGCCTTCATCACGTTTGACGGCCCACCCGAGACCGGTCCGAGCATGGTGCACGCACTGACGCGGACCGAGGCGGACTGGCGCTCCGGGCAGCGGCCGGCATCGGGACACTCGGGCGACTTCCCTGGGTAGTGGGCGGTGGCCGCGCTTCGGTTCCGACCACTCAGCCCACTCGCCTTCAGGACCTCGCCGCTCGAGCCTGGTAGTTCCATCGCGTGTCCGGGACAGACGCGCGACAGCGCCCAGGCCGCCTTGTTGGCGATTGCCGCGATGAGATCGTCCGGAAAGACGCAACCCTCGCGCATCTTCGCGTGGTGCGACAGGTGGACCATCATCGCCCTGGCGTCCATCCGGGGCGCAACTCCGTGCGCAGGCGAATTTCCCTCGCTTTTACATGGGCTAATCGCGATGGCTCTCCCCTCGGTTGGTAGAACTGGCCTCGGTCTCGAACCAGGGGAGAGTGACCATGGGAACGTTTGCCGGGCTGGACGTGTCCCTGAAGGAAACCAGCGTCTGTATCCTGGACCAGGACGGAACGCGTGTGTTTGAAGGCAAGGTGGAGTCGGAACCCGCCGCCATCGTCTGGCTGATCAGGAAACGAGCGCCCGACTTGGCGCGAGTTGGCCTGGAAAGCGGCTCCACGTCGGTCTGGCTTACCCATGCAAAACTACTGAATGTTGGGAACCCTTCCGTCGTCTCGGCAAATCTGGCTAACCTGGATCACGGAGAGCGGAAGGAGAAGTCCTCGCACCTGACGGATGGGAAGGACCTAATTACCAGACGTGCCGAAATGCCGTAGTAGTGTGAGCAAGTCTTCCTGAACTGTCCCGGCGCCGGTACAATCTAGCGGCGATAGAAAGAGCGACCCTGGCGCAAATTTGCGCTGAGCCAGGGAGAGGTCGCCGAAAGTATTCCAAACGGCGACCTTTCCGTTTGGAATACTTCTGGTGCCGAGAACTCAGCCGCCTCCCACGCCACTGCCCGTGACCCGCACGCGACGAACACCCGAACTTTGCCGCCACGCTGAACCAGTTCCGCGCCATCGCCGATGGCAGCGGTTCCCCGCCGGAGACAACGCAGCAGCACCCTGATGCAGAGCTGCTGCGTGCCGTCGCACTCTTCCTCGACCTCGAGGCCATGGCGGCGGCGATCCAACGAGAGGCCCGCACTCAGGCGGCGCCGTTCGTTGGAAATCCGACATTCGATGCGGCACGCTGCGAATGGAAAGCGAAAGAGGCCGATGCACGCCGCGTGCTGAACCATATCAGCAAAATGCGCGCGAAAACTGCGGCCGGGATCTACGCGAAGGCAACGCTTGTCGCGACACGACGGGGCTACATGACTGCACCCGCGTTCATGCACAGTCTCGCCACCGATCTGGTCAGCAACCCGACGCTGCGCCGATCCCTCTGGCCAGCGGAGGCACCCTGATGGCGCAGCATCTATGGGTTAGCCTGATAATGACAGACACAGGGGCCGCGTTGCGTGTTTGCGAGGTATGCCACACCAGCAGACTAGGTTAGCCGGCGCTGAGCCATGGACCCCGACGGTGGCGACGATCTGTCCCGGTGACGATGACCACGATCTGCCGGGCGGCAGACGGCCACCACCGCCGAGGCTGCCAGGGTCGGGTCCGTTCGTGAGGGAGGACGAGTACGCATGAGCGCCGCACCACCCACCGTCACGCCCGATATCGCTGCTGGACTGATCGCGGCCGTTGGGAATCACCTGCGTGGATGCATCGGAATCCTGGAGATGCTGCGTGACCAGACGGAAACGACTGACGCCCAGCGGCGGCAGTCCACCTCCAGCATCGTGAGCTTCGGCGCGACCTGGCCGAGCAGGATTGCGCCGCTCATTGGGGCTTCATCATCTTCGCCACGCATACCTTGCACGCGGCGGACACTATCCGAGCCGATCTGTGGACAGCTGTTGAGTTCCATTGAGAACTGACCCGGGTTGGCCGGAATTTTCCACTGAGAATTGACCCATGTTCGAACCTGCCCCGGCTGGCATCAGCGGGGGTGCATGGAGTGATCGACATGGCATTGTTGGGCGTCATCCGACGCTGGGCGTTCCGGGAGGGGATCTCGATCCGGGGGATATCGAGGCGCACCGGACTGTCGCGGAACACGATCCGCAGATACCTCCGATCGGGCGCGGTGGAACCGAAGTTCAGAGTTCCTGATCGGCCGAGCAAGCTGGCCCGCTATGCGGACAAGCTGTCGCTCTGGCTGAAGGCGGAAGCCGGCAAATCCCGCAAGCAGAGACGAACGGTCAAACAGCTTCACGCCGA
>CAWBLP010000015.1:0-156194 GCA_963789495.1 uncultured Alphaproteobacteria bacterium | reverse complement strand
TCCTGAGTCCTAAATCCGTCGCATCAGCGATTCGAAAACTGCACTGCGGTCGATTCGGCGTGACTTGCGAGGCTCTGTCGTCTTGGAGACGGAGAGCAGGCATGGCGGGACGCAGGCTGGAAGCGCTGAATGTAACGGATGCGGAGAGATCTGAGCTGATGGCGCTGGCCGCCCGGCCCAAGACCTCGCAGGCTCTTGCGGCTCGTGCCCGCATCGTTCTGGCCTGCGCCGAGGGTCTGGAAAACCAGGCGGTTGGTCAGCAGCTTGGGGCGCATCCACAAACCGTCGGCAAATGGCGCCGCCGGTTTCTGGCGCAGCGGGTCGAGGGTTTGCGCGACGAGCCGCGGCCCGGAGCGCCGCGCACGATCGAGGATAAACGGATCGAAGCGGTGATCACCCGCACGCTGGAGAGTAAGCCCGAGGCGGCGACCCACTGGAGTTCGCGTGGCATGGCGCGAGACACCGGCTTGTCGGTCAGCACGGTGCAGCGGATTTGGCGCGCCTTCGGGCTGAAGCCGCATCGGCAGGAGACATTCAAGCTCTCCACTGATCCCGACTTCGTGGCCAAGGTGCGCGATGTGGTGGGGTTGTATGTTTCCCCTCCCGAGCATGCCGTGGTGCTCTGCGTTGACGAAAAGTCGCAGATCCAGGCGCTGGACCGCAGCCAGACCGTGTTTCCGATGCGACCTGGTCAGCCTGAGCGGCGCAGTCACGATTACGTCCGGCACGGTACGACCTCGCTGTTCGCGGCACTTGACGTCGCTACCGGAGCAATCATCGGCAAATGCTATCCGCGCCACCGCGCGACCGAGTTCCGTCAATTCCTGGACGAGATCGAGGCTGCGGTACCGACCGGGCTGGATGTGCATCTGGTCTGGGACAACTACGCGACGCACAAGACCGCGCTGATCCGCGACTGGCTGGCAAAGCGCCCGCGCTGGCATGTCCACCTGACCCCGACAAGCAGCTCCTGGCTGAACCAGGTCGAGCGCTTTTTCGCACTGCTGACCGACCGGAAGATCAGGCGCGGCGTGCATCGCAGCGTCGATGAGCTGGAAGCTGCGATCAACGCCTTTCTCGATCACCACAATGCCAACCCAAAGCCATTCCGGTGGGTCAAATCCGCCGACGACATCCTCGACGCCATAGAACGATTTTGCACCTACAACACTTCAACGACATGATGCGGTGGTCTTATGGTTCAGGACACTAGACGGCCTGCCGAAGGCCGGTTGGCAGACACCTGGATTCGGCCGGTCTCCCATGCCGCGCAGGCTCGGTTCGATATCCAGCGAACTCTGATGCTCGCCACGGCCTGACCCCGGGCCGTCGCCGCCATGGGACGCGCACTGCCGGCCGCCGGACGTCCGGCCAGGCGGTTTCATCCGGCCCTGCGGCGGCTGCAAGGCGGTGATGGACGAACCGAGGCCCCCGGCGCTCCCGGAAGCAGACCAGGCGTTGCGTGCCTTGCCTGGGCGCGCGACAGCCAAGCCACCCGTTTCCCCTGGCGGCAAAATCGGCTACCTCCCGCCCGCACAACCCAGAACCAAGGCGAGCAGATCCCGATGCGCTTCACCATCGACCGCATCGACCACATCGTGCTGAACGTGAAGGACGTGGAGATCGCCGCGGCCTGGTACCAGCGCGTGCTCGGCATGGAGCGCGAGGAATTCGGCCCGCACCACCGCACCGCGCTGAAGTTCGGCGGCCAGAAGATCAACCTGCGCCCCGCCGACGCCGATCCCGGCAGCTGGCCCACCGGCGTGAATGACGGGCCCGGCTCCGGCCGATGTCTGCTTCATCACCGCCGTGCCGCCCGATGAGGTGGTCGCCCATCTGCACGATTGCGGCGTCACCATCCTGATCGGCCCCGGCGAGCGCGCCGGCGCGCTGGGACCGATCCAGTCGGTGTATTGCCGCGACCCGGACGGCAACCTGGTCGAGATCGCCTCCTACCAGTCGAACGATGATGCACGACGAGCTGCCGCCGCCTGATCGGGCTTGCCGCCTTCGCCTGCTTCCTGGGCTCGATCCCGCTCGCCAACTGGATGATCCAGCATGTCGGCACGGTCTGCGTGCCGCAGGGCCCCTGCCTGGTGCCGGTGGCGCCTGGCATCCTGGCGCCCTCCGGCGTGCTGACCGTGGGCGCGGCGCTGGTGCTGCGCGACGTGCTGCAGCGCTGCCTGGGGCTGCGTTGGGGGCTGGCGGCGATCGCGCTGGGCACCGCCCTGTCCACCCTGGTGGCGCCAGGCTGCGCTGGTGCTGGCCTCCGGCACCGCCTTCGCGCTCGAGCGAACTGGCGGATTTCGCCGTCTATACCCCGTTGCAGCGGCGGCGGCTGGTCACCGCGGTGGTGGCGTCGTCGCTGGTCGGGCTGGTGCGTGGATTCGGTCGTGTTCCTCACGCTGGCCTTCGGCAGCCTGGAATTCCTGCCCGGGCAGATCGATCGGCAAGCTCTGGGCGGTGCTGATCGCGGTGCCGCTGGTGCGGCTGCTGCGCCGCGTGGCGCCGACGCCCGGCTGATGGCCGCGTCCGCCGCATCGCGGATTTCGACTTCGCCCTGCCTGCCGAACGCATCGCCCAGCATCCGGCGCGGCCGACGCGACGCCGCCCGCCTGCTGCACGTCGCCGGCGGCACCCTGGCCGATCGCATCGTGCGCGACCTGCCGGAGCTGCTGCGGCCCGGCGACCTGCTGGTGGCGAACGACACCAAGGTCATCCCGGCGCAGCTGCACGCGCGGCGCGGCGCGGCACAGTTCGGCATCACGCTGGACCGCCCGCTTGCCGGACGGCACCTGGCACGCGCTGGCACGCAATGCGCGGCGGCTGCGCGTGGGGGATGCGCTCGGTTTCGACGGCGCTGCGGATCTCACCGCGACGGTGGAGCAGCGGGATCCGGATGGCGGCGTGGCGTTGCGCTTCAACCTGCCAGGACGCTGCGTTCGGTGCGGCACTGCACCGCGCCGGCGCGCTGGCGCTGCCGCCCTATATCGCCCGCCCGGCACGGCCCGAACTGCCGACGACGCCGCCGACTACCAGACCGTGTTCGCGGCGCAGGAGGGCGCGGTCGCGGCCCCGACCGCCGGGCTGCACTTCACCTCGGCCCTGCTGGCGGCGCTGGACGCGGCGCGGCATCCGGCCGCGTCACGCTGACCCTGCATGTCGGCGCCGGCACCTTCCTGCCGGTGCGTGGCGACGACATCGCGCAGCACCGCATCCACGCCGAGCGCGGCGAGATCGACCAAGGCGGCGGCCGACACCATCAACGCCGCCCGACGCGATGGCGGCCGTATCGTCGCGGTCGGCACCACCAGCGTCCGCCTGCTGGAAACGGCCGCGGACGACACCGGCCGCATCCGCCCGTTCGCCGGCGACACCGAGCCTGTTCATCCTGCCCGGCTACCGGTTCCGCGCAGTGGATCTGCTGCTGACCAACTTCCACCTGCCGCGCTCGACCCTGTTCATGCTGGTCTGCGCCTTCGCCGGCACCGCCCGGATGCGCGCCGCCTATGCGCATGCCATTGAGACCGGCTATCGGTTCTATTCCTACGGCGACGCGTGCCTGCTGGAACGGGAGGACTGACATGCCGGAACCCCGCATCGCCGTCTTCACCAAGAACGCCACCAATCCGAACTATTCGGCGTTCCGCCTCGGCTGCGATCGGGCGGCGCAGGCGAAGGCGGCGCGCACCACCCACCACGTCCCCGCCACGCCGGACGATGCCGCGCAGCAGATCGCGCTGCTCGACGCGGTCATTGCCGAACGGCCCGACGCCATCCTGATCTCGGTCGCCGACGATGCCGCGCTGGCGCCGGCGGTGGCGCGGGCGAACCAGGCCGGCATCCCGCTGATCAGCTTCGTCAACCGGATGCATCCGGGCCGCTTCGTCAGTTTCATCGGCGGCGACGATGAGGCGCTGGGCCGCGGCATCGCCAACTATCTGTGCCGGTCACTCGGCGGGTCCGGCGACATCGTCATCATGCAGGGCACCGACACCGCACCCACCAGCCGGGACCGGCTGCGCGGCTTCCACCAGGCGCTGGTCGGCTGGCCGGGTATCCGCGTGCTGGCCAGCGTGTCGGGCCGCTACCAGCAGCCGGATGCGCATGCGGTGATGGCCGACCTGCTGCCCACCTTGCCCAAGCTGGACGCGGTGCTGTGCGCCAATGACACGATGGCACTGGGCGTGCTGGACGCCCTGGCGGAGGCCGGTCGTGTGGCGGCGGTGACCGGGATCAACGGCATCATCCCGGCGGCGCAGGCGATCGGCGCCGGGCGAATGCTCGCATCGCTGGATTACAGCGGCTTCACCATGGGCTGCCTGGCGACCCAGGCCGCACTGCGCCATTTGCGCGGCGAGAAGGTGCCGCCCGAAATCATGCTGCCGGCCACGGTGATCCATGCCGGGAATTACCAAGCCTGGCTGCGGCCGATCGAGCAGCGAACCTGCCCGCGCTGGGACGATCTGGTGGGCTGAACCGCACCGCGTCAACCAGGCCGCCGGGGTTCCGACCACGATTTCGTTGCCGCATGCAGCGCATTCGCGGATGGGACTTCGGGGCTCTCGCCCAATCTGTAAACCGTCATGGCCGAGCATCTTTGCCCCCGTCACGGCCGCGCCTGACTTGGCCTGACCCGGCCATCTACCCGGGATGATCGGGCATCGTCATCCCCGCGCGACCCTCGTTCCGGGTCTGGATGTCCGGGCCAGCCCCGCATCGATAGTGAGGCAGACTGGAGCACACCCCTTTCGCCGCCATGACGCAGCGAAACAGTTCTTCCGAGCGAAATAGGAGCAACGACCCTGAGGGCCCCAGGAGCCGGTGAATACAGCACGGCCGCTGCACCATCACCGACTCCGTGGCGCTCCGTGGCGCTCGCTCTGCCTCCGTGGTGAATGCTTTGCTTTCACCATGGCCGCCACCCAACCGAGCCCATCTGCCCGCCTCTGCCGCCCCATGCGATGGCCCGGGCCCGGCGCCATCGCTCCACTTTCCCCGCCATGCCAGGCCGGCGCCCGGCCCCTTGACCTTCCAGTGGTGGTAATCCCCATCTCCACTTCCGAACGAATAACCGGAAGGAGCCGATCATGTCGGCCAACACCATCGAAACGGGCCCGAAAACCCTCGTCGTCTCGGGCATGACCTGCCAGGGCTGCGTCAATGCCGTGACCCGTGTGCTGTCCCGCGTTCCCGGCGCGAAGGACGTGGACGTTGACCTCGCCGCCGGACGGGCCGTCGTGCAGGGGGATACCGAAACCGACGCGCTGCTCGCCGCGGTGCGCAAGGCCGGCTACGGCGCCGAAATATCGTCCGCCGCCGGCTGACCTCCGATGGACACGGTCGTCTCCGCGCCGCGGGACACCGCCCGCGAGCGCATTCGCCTGCCGATCACCGGCATGACCTGTGCCACCTGCGCCGGCCGGGTGGAGCACGCGCTGAACGCCCTGCCCGGCGTGCAGGCCACGGTGAACCTGGCCGATGAGCAGGCCGAAATCCGCTATGACCCGGACCAGGCGAAGCCCGCCGCGCTGGTGCAGGCAGTGGAAGATGCCGGCTACGACGTGCCGGCCGAACGGCTGGAATTCGCCATCACCGGCATGACCTGCGCCACCTGCGCCGGCCGGGTCGAGCAGGCGCTGGCGGCCGTGCCTGGCGTTCAGCGCGCTCAGGTCAACCTGGCCACCGAGAAGGCATCGGTGGAACTCCGCGCCGGCATGCTGCGCCCCGAGGCGCTGATCGAGGCGGTGGAGGATGCCGGCTACGACGCCACCCTGCTGACCGGCCATGCCGACCGCGAACATGCGCTGGAGGCGGAGGAAGACGCCCGCCTGCGCCGCCTGCTGTGGCGCATCTCCGCCGCAGCGGTGCTGACCGTACCGCTGCTGCTGCCGATGTTCGGCATCCCCCTGCCGGGTTGGCTCGCGCTGCTGCTGGCCACGCCGGTGCAGTTCGTCATCGGCGGGCGGTTCTATGTCGCGGGGTGGAAGGCGCTGCGCGCCGGCACCGGCAATATGGACCTGCTGGTCGCCCTCGGCACCTCCGCCGCCTATGGCTACAGCGTATTCCTGGTGATTACCGGCACCGGCCAACACAGCTATTTCGAGGCCGCCGCCGTCGTCATCACCCTGGTGCTGTTCGGCCGCTGGCTGGAGGCCCGCGCCAAGCGTTCCACCGGCTCCGCGATCCGCGCCCTGATGGCGCTGCGGCCCGACACCGCGCGGGTGGAGCGCGACGGCGCCGAGGTGGAACTGCCGATTGCCGCGGTCGCGCTTGGTGACGTGGTGGTGGTGCGCCCGGGGGAGCGGATTCCCACCGACGGGCGCGTGCTGTCCGGCACCAGCCAGGTGGACGAAAGCCTGCTGACCGGCGAGAGCCTGCCGGTGGAGAAACAGCCGGACGGCACGGTGGTGGGCGGCTCGATCAACGGCGCCGGGCTGCTGCGGGTGACAACCACCGCGATCGGCGAGGACAGCACACTGGCCCGTGTGATCGCGCTGGTGGAGGGCGCCCAGTCGCGCAAGGCCCCGGTGCAGCGCCTGGTGGATCGCGTTGCCGCGGTGTTCGTGCCGGTCGTGTTGGCCTGCGCCCTGGTGGCCCTGGTCGCCTGGTGGGCCCTGGCCGGCAGCTTCGTCGCCGGCCTGATCGCCGCCGTCTCCGTGCTGGTGATCGCCTGCCCCTGTGCGCTCGGCCTCGCCACCCCCACCGCGTTGATGGTGGGAACCTGTGCCGCCGCCCGCGCCGGCATCCTGATCCGCGACGCCGAGGCACTGGAACGCGCCCACGGGATCGACACCGTCGTACTCGACAAGACCGGCACGCTGACCGAAGGCAAGCCGGCGGTCACCGAAATCGTGACCTCCGAGGGCGGGGACGAGGCCGAATTGCTGCGGCTCGCCGCCTCCGCCCAGGCTGGCAGTGAGCATCCGCTGGGCCGCGCCGTACTGGCCCGGTTCGGCGACCAGCCGCTCGCGAAGCTGACCGAGTTCCAAAGCCATACCGGCCTCGGCCTGACGGCGCGGGTTGGCGACCGCCCGCTGGCGATCGGCAATCGCCCGCTGATGCAACAGCACGCTGTGCCGCTGACGCTGGAGACCCAGGCCGCGGAGTTGGAAACCCAGGGACGCACGGTGATGTGGGTGGCCGCGCTGGAGCCGCAGCCGGACCTGCTCGGCATCATCGCCGTGGCCGATCCGATCAAGCCGCACGCCGCCGAGGCCGCGCAGCGCCTGCGTGACGCCGGCATCGCGACCATTCTGCTCACCGGCGACAACCGCCGCACCGCCCAGTCCGTGGCCCAGGCACTCGGCATCACCGATTTCCGCGCCGAGGTGCTGCCCGGCGACAAGGCGGCGGAAGTCGAGCGGCTGCAAGGCGAGGGCCACCGCGTGGCGATGGTGGGCGACGGCGTGAACGACGCGCCGGCGCTGGCGCAGGCGGATGTCGGCATCGCCATGGGCACCGGCGCCGATGTCGCGATGCAGGCGGCCGGTATCACGCTGATGCGCGGCGACCCGTTGCTGATTGCCGGCGCCATCGAGATCAGCCGCGCCACCTGGCGGAAGATCCGGCAGAATCTGTTCTGGGCGTTCTTCTATAATGCGGTCGGCATTCCACTTGCCGGGTTGGGGCTGCTGAGCCCGATGCTGGCCGGGGCGGCGATGGCGTTCTCCTCAGTCAGCGTGGTGAGCAACGCTTTGCTGCTGCGGCGCTGGCGCCCGGCTGGAGGCAACACGCGATGATGACGATCGGCGAGGCCGCCAGGCGGTCCGGCGTGCCGCCCAAGACCATCCGCTACTACGAATTGATCGGGCTGATCGGCGCACCCGCACGCGGCGCCAACCAGTATCGCAGCTACAGCGACGCGGATGTCGCCACGCTGCGCCTGGTCGGCGGCGCGCGCCGGCTGGGCTTCTCCATCGAGGACCTGAAGAGCCTGGTGGCGCTGTATCGCGATCGCAGCCGCGCCAGTGCCGATGTGAAGGCGCTGGCGCAGCAGCATATCGCGCGGCTCGATCGTAAACTGGCGGAGTTGCACGCGGTGCGCGGCGCATTGGCCGACCTGGTCGAGCGGTGCCACGGCGACACCCGGCCGGAGTGCCCGATCCTGGAGGAGCTGGAAGCCGGGTGATTGTTTGTAGGGGCGCGAGGTGTGGGTGGTTCGTGCCCCACCTCGCTACCGCCACCGCTTCTTCGCCGTGCACCGCGCCATGGCGGGTGCAGGCCCGATGTCATGGCAAGCGCAGGCCGGATGCGTAGGAAGATGAAGCAAACCGCCGCATCCGAACTGCGCACTTCCCGTCTTGGCCGGGCCTGACCCGGCCATCTACACCGGAACGATCGGGTCGCGCTGCACGCGCTGCACGATCTTCCTTTCGTAGCACGATCTTCCTTTCGTAGATGGCCGTGCCAAACCCCGACGCGGAGAGCGTGCTGGAGGTCGAAAGTCTGCTGCTCACAGGACGCGCTTTACTCCGTGTCGCCGCGCACGGGGTGCAGGCCCGTCATCCAATGGGCGCCTTGTTGCGCGCAACAAAGCCGCGGATGCCGGGCCTGCATCCGGCACGACTTGGGACCGCAGGACAGGAACCCCTGATCCCGGTCAGTCGATCGGCACGAAAATCGAATGCCGCATCTTGCCGCCGATCGACTTGGACAGATGGCCCTTACCACGGATGTCTTCCACCAGGATCACCTCGCCGGCCCCGATCTCGCGCGCCTCACCGTCGCTCGCGGTGATCTGCACGCCACCATCGAGGTTGATGATGTATTGCCGCCGCGGCGCGGGATGCCAGTCGAGATCGTAATCGCCGGAGGTCTCGCGAAAGATGATACCCGTCGCCGGCAGACGCTTCGACAGCTTGCTGCCGTTGCGCTCCTCGACCCATTGCACCTCGATGTCGCGCCAATGCGTCTCGCCATTGTCGTCCACGTAGATGTTGTGAATGCGCATGGAGGTCGCTCCCTATTCGATCGGCACGAAGATCGAGTGCCGCATCTGGTTGTTGACCGACTTGGACAGATGACCCTTGCCGCTGGTGTCCTCGACCAGCACCACTTCGCCGGCGCCGATCACGCGCGCCTCACCGTCGCTCGCGGTGAGCTCCACGCCGGCGTCGAGGTTGATGATGTATTGCCGCCGCGGCGCCGGATGCCAGGGACGGTCATGTTCAGCCTGGGTCTGGCGAAAGATGATTCCATTCACCGGCATGCGCGCGGACAGCTTGCCGGCGGAGACGTCCTCGGCCCAGTCGATCTCGATGTCGCGCCAATGCGATTCGCCGTCGGCGTCGCAATAGAGGTTGTGCACGTGAAAGCCCATGGGCGGTTCGCCTTCCTACTGTGGCGGCATCAATCGGCGGTATTGCGCGGTCTGCCCATCATGCCGGCAGCGCGGATCGAGGCCGCGCGCCGACGCCGGTCCGGCCGCTGTGATCCTGCTTCGCGGCACCGCATCGGCCGCGCCGCAAGTCACGGGTCCCGACGAGGCACCACGCGCCATGACCACGCCAGCAATACCGTATCGTTTTCGTATCATCGATTCTGCCAGTCCGGCTTGCGCTTCTCGGCGAACGCCTTCGGGCCTTCGATGTAGTCCTGGCTTTCGATGTTCTCCTGCTGCGCCGGATAGACGGTGCGCATGGCACGTTCCAGAGTCGGCTCGCCAAGGCCGCGATACGAGGCCTGTTTCGAGGCACGCACCGCCTTCGGTGAACATTCCAGGATCAACGCCGCCCAGCGTTTGGCACCTTCCAGCGCCTGGCCCTGCGGCACCACTTCGGTCACGAAGCCGAGCTCGAAACCTTCGCGGGCCGGCACCCGGCGGCCGGTCAGAACCATGCCCATCGCCTTTTTCATCGGGATCATGCGCGGCAGCCGGTGCACGCCGCCGCCGCCGGCGATCAGGCCGACGCGCGGTTCCGGCAGGGCGAACAGCGCATTCTCGGCGGCAATGATGATGTCGCAGGCGAGCGCGGTTTCAAATCCGCCGCCCATCGCGATGCCGTTCACCGCCGCGATCAGTGGCTTGTCGAGATCGAAACGATGACAGATGCCGGCGAAGCCGTTCGGTCCATTGGGACGACGTTTGCCTGCCGCCTGCACTTTCAGGTCATTGCCGGCCGAGAACGCACGTTCGCCGGCACCGGTGACGATGCCGACCCATAGATCGTCGCGGGCAGCAAACTCATCCCACACGGTTGCAAGCTCGTCATTCGCGTCCGCGTGCAGCGCATTCATCACTTCCGGCCGGTTCAACGTGACGATACGGACGCGGCCTTCGTCCTGTACGGTGCAGTATTTATGGGTCATGAAGTGCAGGTTCCGTTCGGCAGGAGATGTCGCGCAGAGGCGATCCGCGCGACCCGGTCGGTAATGCGATGATGGCCGGGTGGAGCCCGGCCATGGCGAGGCGTGGCGGCGCCACGCCGCGGCGCGAGCCTGTTACCCGCCGATCACCGCATCCTTGCGCAGGGTGCCGATGGCATCGGCGTCCAGTCCCAGCCAGTCCGCCAGCACCTCGGCGCCGTGCTGGCCCAGCAGCGGCGCGGCGCTGATCGGCGGAGTGTGGCCGGAGAAGCGAACCGGCCAGCCGCTCATGATATATTCCCCCAGCTGCCGGGTGCTGCATCGTCTGGCGGATGCCGCGCTGCACGAAGGTCGGATCGTTGGCGAGTTCCATCGTGTCCATCACGGCGCCCGCCGGAATCGTTGCGCTGCCGACCAGGCGCATCGCCTCGTGCTTGTCGTGCTGGCGGGTCCATGACGAAACGATGGCGTCCACCTCCTCGCGCCGTTCGGTGCGTGCCTCGGGCGTGCTGTAGTTCGCGTCGCCGATCAGATCCTCGCGGCCCATCACCTTCAACAATCGTGTCCAGTGCTCGGGATTTGCGCGGCTGGTGTAGATGTAGACGTAGTCGTTCGGACCGCCGCCCTTGCACGGATAGACGCCGATCGGCGGATTGCCGCCGCCCACCGTCTTCGACCCCGCGCGCGGTGCCGGCTTGCCGGTGCGTTCCATGAAGGTGAAGGCGTTGCGGACGTAGTGCAGGATCGGAATCCTGCATCGCGAGTTGCAGATGCTCGCCCTGGCCGGTGCGCAGGCGCCGCACATAGGCGCCGAGGATGGAGATCGCCATCAGCATGCCGGTGCCGGTATCGCCGATCGTGGCGCCGGGCTTGCAGGGCGGGCCGTCCTCCTCGCCGGTGATGCTCATCAGCCCGCCGACCGCCTGCGCGATCATGTCGAACGCCAGGTTCTTTTCGAACGGGCTGCCGGTGCCGAAGCCTTTGACCTGGCAGTAGATGATGGACGGTTTGAGCGTGCGGATGACGTCCGGTCCGAGGCCGAGGCGCTCGATCGCGCCGGGGGCAAAGTTCTCGATGAACACATCGGCCTTTGCCGCCAGGTCCTTGACCAGTTCGCAGGCCGCGCGGGTCCTTCAGGTTGACCGCGACCGATTGCTTGTTGGCGTTGTATTGCAGGAAATAGAAAGCGTCCTTGCCGGGCTCGCCGCCGGCGGTGCGGCCGGGGTCGCCGACCTTGGGATTCTCCACCTTCACCACCTCGGCACCCATCCAGGCCAGCGCCTCGGTGCATGACGGGCCGGCCTCGAACTGGGTCAGATCGAGGATCTTCAGACCGGCAAGGCAGGTTTCCGGACCGTTCTCACTCATGGCGGACACTCCCCAAATGAAGTTTGGCAAAGCTTACGCCTGGCGCGCGCCGGAGGTAAGACCGGGGGAGGAAGCATCGGGGCGTTGCCCCGAACCTCACCAGGGGGCGTTGCCCCCTGAACCCCCAGCAAAGGCTCGCCTTTGCAATCACATACTGTTTGGGGTGGGGAGGGGCGTGACGGACTCGGACCACGCGACCATCACGGAACGCCCCCTCCCCACCCCAAACAGTATACGGTTCCAAGGGCCGGGCCCTTGGCGGGGATGCAAGGGGCAGCACCCCTTGCCGGGGGTCCGGGGGCAACGCCCCCGACGCTAGCCTGCGAGATGGCGGATCGGCCGGTGGAACAGCCAGGTTGCCAGGCGTGACGGAACGAAGGCGCCCGCGGCATCGACGATTGCGGAAGCCTCCACGGAAATCCGGCCGAGCAGTGCTGCCGGACGGCCGCGCGGTGCGGCATTGACGCAGGGGTCGCTGGTGAACAGCAGCGAAAATCCGGCAGAGCGGGCGAGGCCCAGCGTCGTCGCGTCGTAGCGGCCGTGCGGAAACGACAGCGCATCGAGAGCCTGGCCGCAGCCAGCAAGCGGCGGCGCGAGGATGCGGCGGGCCTCGGCAAGGTCCGCGCCCGGATCCGGCATCATCGACAGTGGCTCGTGCGCCGCACCGTGTGCCGCCAGCGCCACATCCGCCTCGGCCAGCGCATCGAGTTCCTCCAGCCGCAGCATATGGCGGCCCGGGAGCGCGCCGGCCTCGGCCAGCGGCGCCAGGATGCGGTGGCGGGTCTCGGCATCCAGACCGCCATAACGCAGCAGGAGCAGCAGGTCGCGCTCGCCAGGCGGAACCGGACCACCGCCGGCACGCGCCCAAAGCTCATCCCAACTGGCCCGCCTCTCGCGCAGCGCCTGCAGCAGAACCTCCTGCCACCACCAGGATCGATCATCGGTCACCGGCGAGGCGGCCAGGAAAATCGTGGCCGGCAGTCCCTGTGCCCGGAGGATCGGCAGGGCGACGGACAGATTGTCCCGCCATCCGTCGTCGAAGGTGATCAGCAGGGCGCGCGGCGGCAGTGTGGCGTCGCCCGCGATACAGCGGCGCAGTTGATCCAGTCCGACAACGTTGTAGTGCCTGCGGAAGAACCGCAGGCACGCGGCGAACAGCGGAGCGGGAACGGTGTAGCGCGGATCGGCACGTTGGGTGACCGGCTCCTCGGCTGCGCTGACCCGATGGAACATGACCGCTGTCAGCGTTTCGCGATGGCGCAGATGGTGGCGGGCGCCCAGCACTCCGCTCGCATAGGCCAGATCACGCACGGCAGGGCGCAGCGGGAGCATCCGCCGATCAGCCGGTTTGCCGCCGCAGCCGGCGCTTCGCCCATCGTACCGGAGGCGCGGCGCTCAGCAGGAACATCAGGCTCTGCGTCGGCTCGAACCCGTAACCGATGGAGCGCGCAAGCAGGCGCAGCCCATCGCGGTAATGGCCGAACGTGTAGGCCGACCGCCCTGCCCGGCCCAGACGCTGCCCGAGGATGCCGCGCCTTTCCGCGGCACTCAGTTCGCTGCGCCGAGCCGCGACATGGCGTTCGATCATGGGCAGGGTGAACTCCATCTGCTGGCGGACACTGACGGCCGAACCGACGCCGGACAGACTGCCCGGCGTGGCGTGGACGCGCACCAGCGGCGCATCGAGATAGCCAAGCGCGCCGCGCGTGGCGAGCCGAATCCACATGTCCTGGTCCTCGGCGACCGGCAAGGCTGCGTCGAAACCGCCGGCATCCAGCAGCGCCTGCCGCCAGGCGACCACGGTCGGGGTGGCGATGGTGTTGCGTGCCAACAGACCGACCCAGGCGCGCGCACCCGGTGTGGGGGTCTGCCCGCCATACAGCGGCCCCAGCGCATCGCCATCGGGGCCGACGAACCGTGCGCCGCAGGCGATGAACACCAGATCCGGGCTGGACAGCAGCAGCGCGACCTGACGAGACAGCTTGCCTTGCAGCCACTCGTCATCGGCATCCTGGAACGCGACGATGCTGCCGGCCGCGGCTCTTATCCCTTCATTGCGCGCAGCCGCGGCGCCGCGTGCGTGCGGCAGCGCGATCAGCCGGACCGGATCGCCGAACGCCGCCGCGACAGCACGCGTGTCGTCATGGCTGCCGTCATCGACGATGATCACCTCGATCGGGCGGTAATCCTGCGCAAGGACCGATCGGACCGCCCGAACCAAAGTGCGAGCCGCATTGCGGGCCGGGATCACCACGGAAACCAGGCGCTGGTCCATTGTCGGTCAGTATCGCAGCCGCGGCCGCCGCGGCAAGCGCCGCCGACGCTCCGGTTTCACTTGCCCCTCAAGGAGTTACGCGATATCCGTCGGTTTGTTATTTGGCGCCACTGATCCGCATCGCGGACCCGGTCCGCGCGCCGGCGAGCGTCGTGCCCGGGTTGTCTTGGCCGCCTAACCCGCCAGGGGGAAGAAGTCGTTGCAAGCCACCCCCCGTAGATCGCAGCCGCCAGCAGAGTCGTGCGGGCGGGTCCCGCTAACCGCCTCGGTCGCCGCCGCATGCTGAAGGCCGAACGCCTGCGCCCGTCGCAACTCGGCGAGGCGGAAACCACCGCATGGTCGCGGATGATGGCAGCGACTCCGCATTTGCAGCGGGCGTTCTTCTCGCGCGGCTTCGCCCTGGCCTGCGAAGCGACCCATGGCCATGCCCATGTCACGGTGTTGCACGAAAGTGGTCGCATTCGCGGCTTTCTGCCGTTCCAATTCCCGTCGCCCTGGCATGCGCGGGTCCGTCTGGCCGAACGCATCGGCGGCGAATTGTCGGACAATGCCGGGTTGGTCGCCGAACCGGGACTGCGGGTCGATCCCGCGACGCTGTTACGCCGATGCCGCCTCGGCGGGCTGTTCCTGACCCATCTGGCCGAGGGCCAGGAAGCATTCGGTCTCGATGCGCCGAACTGGGAGATCGGCCACCAGATCGACCTGCGCGATGGCAGCGACGCCTATTTCACCGCCCTTCGCGCCACGCGGAAAGGCTTCGTGCAGGACACCGAGCGGCGCTTGCGCCGCGCCGCCCGCGACTATGGTCCGCTGAATTTCAGCTTCACGCCACACCCGGTGCGGCAGGACGTGCTGCAGTTGATCGAGCGGAAGCGCCAGCAATACCAACGGACCGACGTGACCGACGTGTTCGCCGACCCGCAGCGGCTTCGCCTCCTGGAAGTCCTGGCTGAAAGCGCTGCAAGCGACTGCCTGCCGGTGCTGACCACGCTGACCGCAGGCGATCGGGTGCTGGCCCAGCATCTCGGGCTGCGGCATCAGGACGTGTTGAGTTACTGGTTTCCGGTGTATGACCCGGATGCTCAGAAAGTCTCGCCGGGTCGTCTGCTGCTGTGGCACATGCTTGCCCAGGCTGATACGCTGGGCATACGATTTGTCGATCGAGGCGAAGGCGATTCCGAAGCGAAGCGGGATTTTTCCACCGGCACGTCCCGGTTCGGACGCGCCAGTCTTTTCGCGCGAACCATGCGGGGCGGCATCGCAAGACTGTGGCAGAGTGCGGAATGGCGACTGACGCGGATGCGGGCCGGCCAATGACGCCGGTGAAGGTCAGCGTGGTGATGCCGACCTACAACGCGGCCGCCCTGGTCGAAACCGCGGTCGCTTCGGTGGCGGCGCAGAATTTTCCCGGCCTGGAAATGATCCTGGTCGACGACGCGAGCCAGGACGACACCGTGGCGCGCGCACGCGAATCGCTGCAACGCCATGGCCTGCGCTACCAGATTTTGGTGCAAGATTGTAATGGTGGCCCGGCGGCGGCGCGGAACCGGGGCGTCGCGGCTGCCACCGGCGAGTATGTCGCGTTTCTGGACGCGGACGATGCCTGGCTGCCGGGCAAGCTGCATGCCCAGGCCGCGATGCTGGACGATGACCCCGCGGTAACCTTGTGCGGTTGCCAGACGATCTGGGTCGACGAGCAAGATCGGGTGGTGGAACCGCTGTTCCGCAATCTGCCGTCTCGCCTGCCGGACGGCTGGAAGCGCCTGCTCTGGCAGTGCTACGTGGCGACACCCTGCGCCATGGTGCGCCGCATGGACCTTGGGATTCGTCCGTTCGATCCCAGGCTCCGGGTGGGCGAAGACCGCGACCTGTGGATCAAGCTGGCAAGCAACGGCGTCGTCGCGCTGGTGCAGCAGGAGATGGTGCGCATCCGCCTCGCGCGTGGCAGCTTCATGGACAGCAATCGAGACGCGGTGCTCAGCACCCGCCCCATGCTGGAACGACATGCGCGGGCGTTCGCGCGGGACCTGTCGTTCCGCAACCGCATTCTGGCCAAGGCCAGCCTCGACAGCCAGATCGGCAAGAGCCTGTGCGCCAATCCGAACAACCATGGCAGGGCGATCAAATACCTGGTCCGCGCGGCGCTCCTGGGATACCGGCCATTCGACAACCTCCGCTTTCTGATCCTCTCGGCGCGCTCGGTGCGGGCGTTGCGGGCGTTCCTCCGCCACGCACGTCCGGCGCGCTGATCAGGATGTCCCGGCGCGTCAGCCTGCCGGCGTTTCACCAGGCGGATACCAGCGACATCCTGCAGCCGCTGCTCTGTCTGGTGGTCGATACCGAGGAGGATTTCGATTGGACGGGCTCGTTTTCCCGTCACCACACAGTTGTGCAGTCGCTCGAAGGCATCCATCGGGGCCATCGCATTTTCCGCTCCGTCGGACTGCGGCCCTGCTACGTGGTGGATCACCCCATCATCAGCGATGCGCGCGCGGGAGACATCTTCGGCCCGTGGCTCGAAGCCAATGAATGCGTGATCGGTGCCCACCTGCATCCCTGGGTCACGCCGCCGTTCGAGGAAGTGGTCTGTCCCTACAACTCCTACGCCTGCAATCTCGATGCCGATCTGGAGCGACGCAAACTCGCCATCCTGACCGAGAAGATCCGCCAGGTGCTCGGCCTGTCGCCGCTGATCTACAAAGCCGGCCGCTATGGCCTCGACATCCGCCGCGAGGACTCCTTGCGGGCGCTGGGATTCGAAATCGATACCAGCGTGCTGCCATTTCGGGACTATAGCGGGATTGCAGGTGGTCCAAACTTCTTCGGCTACCCGGAGCAGCCATTTTGGACCAATCCGGCGAATGGTCTGTTCTATCTGCCCACAACCCAGGCGTTGATCGGACCATTGCACCGTGTCGCTTACACCGGTGTGGATCGATGGATCTATGACGTCCTGGCGTCGCGTCTGCGGCTGCCCAGCCTGCTGGCGCGCCTGCGGCTGCTGGAACGCATCATGCTGAGCCCGGAGGGCGTCACCCTCATGGATCTGCAGCGCCTGACCAGCGCCCTGGTCCGTCGCGGCCAGCGCATCTTCGTGCTGTCGCTGCACAGCCCGTCCCTGGCGCCGGGACGCACCCCGTATGTACGCTCTGCCGAGGAGCTCGACGCATTCCTGCATCGGATCGAGGGATTTCTGGCGTTCTTCTTCGGCGAGCTGGGCGGTAGGGCCATCGATCCGATCGCGTTGAAGCGCCTGCTGACCGGTGCGCGCCAGGCAGACCCTGTCCGTCTCCCCCGTGCGGATCCGGCATTGGCCGCCTGAAGCGCCCGGAGTCTACCGCCGGCTAACGCAGACGTTCGCAGCCGGTCCCACGCATTCACGCTGGTGGAGGGAATGGGGGCAACGCCCCGGCATTTGCCTGCCTTCCATCGCAAGCGAGGACGCGTGGCACAGGCCGCAGGACGCCGCTCAGAGGAACGAGACCGGATCCACATCCACATCCACCCGCGCCCCGCGCGGCACCGGCACCTTGGCGAGCCAGCTCCGCAGGATCGGCTGCACGGCGATGTCGCGGCGCGTCTTCAACAACAGCCGCCGCCGGTGCCGCCCGCGCAGAATCGCCAGCGGGGCCGGCGCCGGCCCCAGGACATCCACGCCGGGCGCCGAGGGTGAGGCACGCCCCAGGTCGCGGGCCAGGGCATCCGCCACCGGCCCGGAATCGGCGCTGACGATCAAGCGCCGCCAGGCGCCCGTAAGGCGGCCAATGGCCGGGGCGACGCTGAGCTGCCTCGCTGGCCATGAAGGCATCGAGGTCGCCGCGCACCAGCGCCTGCATCACCGGATGCTCCGGGCTGAAGGTCTGCAGCAGCACGCGCCCCGGCGCCTCCGCCCGCCCGGCACGGCCGGCAACCTGGTGCAGCAGCTGCACCGTCCGTTCCGCCGCGCGCAGGTCGCCGCCGGCCAGGCCAAGATCGGCATCCACCACGCCGACCAGGGTCAGATGCGGAAAATGCCAGCCCTTGGCGACGATCTGCGTGCCGATGATCAGATCCACCTCGCGGGCGGCGATGCTGCGCGATGCCGCGGCCGCGGCCTCGGGACCCGGCAGCGTGTCGCTCGCCATCACCAGCCGCCGCGCATCCGGGAACAGCAGCGGCGGCTTCCTCGGTGATCCGCTCCACCCCGGGTCCGACCGGCGTCAGGCTATGCGCCGCCCCGCAGGACGGACATTCCGGCGGAATTGGAATGCTATGGCCGCAATGGTGGCATTGCAGCGCCTGGCGCGTCCGATGCTCGACCAGCCAGGCGGTGCAGTTCGGGCACTGCATGCGATGCCCGCAATGCCGGCACAGCGTCAGCGGCGCGTAGCCGCGGCGATTGAGGAACAGCATGGCCTGTTCGCCGCGACCCAGCGTCTCCTGCACCGCCGCGATCAGCGGCGGAGCCAGGAACCGGCCGCGCTCCGGCGGCGTCTCGCGCAGGTCGATCGCAGCCACCTGCGGCAGCGTGCGCGCCGCCATGCCGGTTCGGCAGATGCAGCCGCGTGTAGCGGCCCGCCTCGACATTCGCCACCGTCTCCAGGCTTGGCGTGGCCGAGACCAGTACCGCCGGCGCGCTGGCAGAACCGTGCCCGCACCACCGCCATGTCGCGGGCGTGATAGACGACGCCATCCTCCTGCTTGAACGCGGTCTCGTGCTCCTCGTCGATCACGACCAGGCCCAGGTCGGGAAACGGCAGGAACAGCGCCGACCGCGCGCCCGACCACCACCGGCGCGGCGCCTTCGGCCACCGCGCGCCAGGTCGTCCGGCGCATCCGGGAACTCAGGTCGGAGTGCCACACCGCCGGCGCCACGCCGAACCGGCGCTCGAACCGCTCCAGCCACTGCGACGACAGGGCGATCTCCGGCAGCAGCACCAGCGCCTGGCGGCCCTGGCGCAGGCATTCGGCCACCGCCTCCAGATACACCTCGGTCTTGCCGGAACCGGTGACCCCGTCCAGCAGCGTGACCGAGAACGCGCGCGCCGCCACCGCGTGGCGCAGCGCCGCTGGCTCGCGACTTGCTGGGCGTCCGACAGGGTCGGGCCGGGATGCTCCGGGTCCGGCATGCGCGAAGGGCGGTGTCTCGGACAGCAGCGCCGGCACCAGCAGCCCCGCATTCGCCATGCCGCGCACCACGCCGGCGCCGACCCCGGCCGTCCGCATCAGGTCGGCGGTGGAGCGTGGCTCCGCCTGTGCCAATGCGCGAGCACGCGGCGCCGCGGGTCGGTCAGCTTCGCCTCCGGCAGCGGTTCGGCGCGCCGCCAGCCGCTCGTTGCGTTGGCGGCGGCTGGACGCACGACGCGCAGCGCCATCGCCATCACTTCGCCGGGTGGCGCCAGCGTGTAGGCTCGCCATCCAGTCGATGAACTGCCGCAAGTCCGCCGCGCATCGGCGGGGTGTCGAGGATCCCGATCAGCGGCTTCAGCTTGCGCTCAGGGACGGCATCGCCGGCCGGTGCGTCCCAAACGACGCCGATCTCCTCTCGCCGGTTCAGCGGAACCAGCACCACGTCGCCGGGCCGCGGATCGAGGTCCGGCGGGCACGCGGTAGTCGAACGGGCCGGGAAACGGGTAGGGCAGCAGCACGGGCACGCGGCCCGCACAGGTTCGGCCCGATCGCTCTGGCTGATCAAGCGTGCCGCTGCTGCAGACCCGACGCGTCTCCTCGTAGTGGCGATGCCATCCGTATCCCGACTATCCGGAACGATCCCCCAGCCGTAGCCGCAAAACGGAGCGATGACATGAAGTTCTTCGTCGACACCGCCGACACGGCGGAAATCAAGTCGCTCGCCGCCAGCGGCCTGCTTGACGGCGTGACCACCAACCCGTCGCTGGTCGCCAAGACCGGCAAGAAATTCCTCGAGGTGCTTGCCGAGATCTGCGCCGTCGTGCCCGGCCCGGTCAGTGCCGAGGTCGCCGCCACCGACTTCGACGGCATGATGGCCGAGGCGCGCGTGCTGCGCGGCGATCGCCAAGAACATCACGGTGAAGGTGCCGCTGACGCCGGACGGGCTGCGCGCCTGCCGGCGCCTGACCGACGACGGCGCGATGGTCAACGTCACGCTGTGCTTCTCCGCCGCGCAGGCCCTGCTCGCCGCCAAGGCCGGCGCCACCTTCGTCAGCCCGTTCGTCGGCCGGCTGGACGATATCGGCGAGTCACGGCATGGCGCTGATCGCCGACATCATGGCGATCTACCGCAACTACCCGTTCAAGACCGAGGTGCTGGTCGCCTCGGTGCGCAGCCCGATGCACGTGATCGAGGCCGCCAAGCTGGGCGCCCATGTCGCCACTCTGCCGCCGGCGGTGCTGCGCTCGCTGTTCAACCATCCGCTGACCGACAAGGGGCTGGCCGGCTTCCTGGCGGACTGGGCGAAGACGGGCCAGCAGATTGCCTGATCGTCTGCTATGAGGCTGCCCGAACGGGGACAGGACGATATGCCGGACGCCGCCTTCGTCGAGGCGTTTCTGCGCGCACATCCGCGCTGGCTGGCCGAGCATCCGGAGCTGTATCGGGTGCTGGCGCCGCCGCGCGGGTGCATGGCGAACAACTGGCCGACCATATGGCGGCGATGGTGCGGGCTGAGCGGACGCACGCCGCGGCGATGTCGGAGCGCGCGGATTTCGTGCTGGCGGCCGGCCGAGCCGCGGCCGGGCTGACGGCGCGGGTGCAGGAGGCGGTGCTGGCCCTGCTGCGCTCCGCCGATCCGCTGGACTGCATCGCGGGAGAAATGCCGGGCATCCTGGCGGTCGACGCGGTGCATCTCTGCGTCGAAGCGGAGGGTGCGCGGCTTTCGGCGGCTGCCGGAGGGCACGGTGGCGCGGTTGCTGGACGGCCGCCAGGTGCTGTTCCGTGACATCGCCACGGATGCCCGCCTGCTGCATGCGGAGGCGGCGGGACTGGCCGGCCATGACGCGCTGGTGGCGCTGCCCGGGCGACGGGCCGGCGGCGCTGCTCGCCCTGCTGGCGCGCGATCGCGCGGGCGCTGGATCCCGCGCAGGGCGCCGGTGCCCTGGCGTTCCTCGGCCGCGCGGTCGCCGCGGCATTGGGGCGGTGAGGCGGAGCAGGAGAAGGGCACGAGCGGGGAAGCATAGACTCCCGGCCTTGGCGGACGTCTGTCCGGGCCGAATGCCGCCGCGGACGCCCGCGCGCCTTCCTTGCCTGGCTGCTGCAGGAGCGTCCGGGCGTCTCGCCGCTGACCGCGGAAGCCTACGGCACCGACCTGGCCGGCTTTCTTGGTTTCCTCACGCGTCACCTCGGCGGCGAGCCGGACCTGGCCGCGCTGGGCCGCTCTGCGGCAGGCCGATATCCGCGCCTGGCTCGCCGCGCTGGCCGCATGACGGAGCGGTGAACGCCACGCGCGCCCGCCATCTGTCGGCGGTGCGCAGCTTCTTCCGCTACCTCGCGCGCCGGCACGGCCTGGACAATCCGGCGGTGCGCCTGGTCGCGACGCCGCGCAGCCGCCGCCCGGTGCCGCGCGCCGCTGCCGCCCAAGGACGCCCGGGCCGTGGCCGAGGATATCGGCGAACTGTCCGATCGGGCCGCGATCCAGGCGCGTGACACCGCGCTGTTCACCCTGCTCTATGGCTGCGGCCTGCGCATCGCCGAGGCGCTGGCGCTGAACGTGCGCGATGCCCCGCTGCCGGGAGCCGACGCCATGCTGCGCGTGACCGGCAAGGGCGCCAAGCAGCGCATCGTCCCGGTGCTGCCGGCGGTGCGCGAGGCGATGGCGGCCTGGCTGGCGCTGCATCCGGACCGGCGACCCGAAGCGCCGCTGTTCCTGGGCGCGCGCGGCAAGCGGCTGGACCCGGCGGTGGCGCAGCGCACCTGCGGCTGTTCCGCCGGCGAATCCGGCACTGCCGGACCACGCCACGCCGCACGCGCTGCGGCACTCCTTCGCCACGCATCTGCTGGCCGGTGGCGCCGATCTGCGGTCCATCCAGGACCTGCTCGGCCATGCCAGCCTGTCCACCACCCAGCGCTACACCGCGGTGGACGAGGCGCAACTGCTGGAGGCCTGGCGCAAGGCGCATCCGCGGGCGTAAGTCAGAGGGGAGTGAGCCGGGGGGCGTGAGCCGGAACAGGATGGTGCGCCGTTCGAGCGGCGCGGGGGAAGGACTGGTCGGGCCGGCTTCGCCTCAGGCGCCGAGACCCTTACCCCATCCCGCGGCCACGCCCGATCGCGGCGCTGCCGAACCGGCCGCGCAATGCGTCGATCGCATCCTGCACCGCCGCCCGGCGGGGAGTCTCGGTGTCGGCCAGATCGCCATGGTCCGCTTCGACTCCTGGCACCAATGGGCTGGCACCGATGCCAATGAGCCGAAACGCCGGTCCCACCGCTTCCCGCGCCAGCAGGTCCCGCGCCGCCTCGAACAGCCGGTCCGGCAGCACCGTCGGGCTGGGCAGCCGCATTGCGCGAGTACGCGAGGCAAAGCTGGCCGTCTTCAGCTTCAGCACCACGCCGCCGGCAGCCAGTTCGTTCTCCTTCAACCGGCGCGCCAGCTTCTCCGACAGCCGCCACAACGGACGCTCCAGCTCCTGCAGCCCCGACAGGTCGGTGTCGAACGTGGTCTCGGCGCTGATCGACTTGGTTTCCCGGCTGGGATCGACCGGCCGGACGTCCTCGCCGCGAGCGCGGCGGACCAGCGCCGGCCCATCCTCGCCCAGCTTGCGCAGCGCCTCGCGTTCCCCCAGCGCCTGCAAATGACCCAGCCTGGTGATGCCCAGCGTCTCCAGCCGCCGCGCCAGGGCCGGGCCCACGCCGGGCAGCAGCCGCACCGGTTCCGGCGCGAGCAGCGCCGCTGCCTCCGCCCCGATCACCGCAAAGCCGCGCGGCTTGTCGCGGCCGGCGGCGATCTTCGCCATCAGCCGGTTCGCCGCCAGCCCGACCGAGACGGTGACGCCAACCTCCTGCTCCACCTGTCGGGCGAATCGGGCCAGCACCATGGCCGGCGGGGCGCCGTGCAGCGCCTCCGTGCCGGTCAGGTCCAGCACCGCCTCGTCGATCGACAACGGCTGCACCAACGGGGTCAAACCCGCCATCAGGCCGCGGATCTGGCGGGACACTGCCACGTAGCGGGGGAAATCTGGCTTGAGCACCACCGCGTCCGGACAGGCCTGCAACGCCTTGAACATCGGCATGGCGCTGCGCACGCCGTTCAATCGTGCGATGTAGCAGGCGGCCGCCACCACGCCGCGGGTGCCGCCGCCCACGATCACCGGGCGCGCCGCCAGTTCCGGCCGGTCGCGCTTCTCCACGCTGGCGTAGAACGCATCGCAGTCGATATGGGCGATGCTGAGGGCGAACAGTGCCTCGTGGCGGACGATGCGGGCACCGGAACAGCGCGGGCAGCGTGACGTGTCGCCGACCACCATCAGGCAATCGCGGCACAACGCGGGCATGTCAGTCCGCCGGCCACAGCCAGGCGGCACCGCGTACGCCCGACGAATCGCCGTGCCGCGCCGGCAGGATGGGCGTCGCGATCACGTCGCTGAACACGTGGCGCGGCAGCAGCCGCGGCAGCTCGGCGTAGAGATGTCCCATATTGGACAGCCCGCCGCCGAGCACGATGGCGTCCGGATCGAGCAAGTTAATGACCTGCGCCAGGCCGCGCGCCAGGCGGTCGGCATGGCGGGCGAGCGCCGCCTGCGCCTGGCTGTCGCCGGCAGCGGCACGGGCCGGAATATCCGTCGCATCCGAGGCATCCGGTCCGTTGCAGTCCCGCGCCAGGGCCGGGCCGGTGACCCAGGTCTCCAGGCAGCCGAATTGCCCGCACCAGCAATGCGGACCGGGAAATTCCTCCGGCCGCGCCCAGGGCAGCGGATTGTGGCCCCACTCGCCGGCCACGCCATGCGGGCCGCGATGCACCCGGCCGTCCAGCACGATGCCACCACCGCAGCCGGTGCCCAGGATGATGCCGAACACCAGCCGATTTCCCGCCCCGGCGCCATCCGTGGCTTCCGACAGCACGAAGCAATTGGCGTCGTTCTCCACCCTCACTTCCCGTCCCAGCAGGCCGGCCATGTCGAGGTCGAAACTGTGACCGTTCAGCGTGGTGGAGTTGGCATTCTTCACCAGCCCGGTGGCAGGACTGATGACGCCCGGGATGCCGATGCCGACGGTTGCGGTGATGCCGAGCTGCGACTCGGTGTCGCGGACCAGGCCGGCAATGGCGTGCAGCGTGCCGGCATAGTCGCGTTGCGGGGTCGGGATGCGCTGGCGCAGCAGCTCCGCGCCATCCGGTGCGAGCACCGTGATCTCGATTTTCGTCCCGCCGAGGTCGATGCCGATTCGATGCTGAAGTCATGCAAGCGGCAGCTTACGTCGCTGTCGTCGCCATCTCCAGGCGGCATCGACGTCGTCCCGAGGTGGGTGGATGCACAGTCGGGTGCCGCCGGCTTCCCCTATCTGGAATTTCCGCGGGCCACCGAATTGGTCGCTGGTCGCCGGCACCAGCGACACCAGGCCGGACCACCGGAGTGCCCGAGGCGGCTCGCCGAACCGACCGAGGCGCTGTCGCTGGTACGCAGCCACGGCTCAGCAGGTCGACGTCGACCTGCTGGCAGGTTCCGTCCCGGACTTCATCATCGCACCGACAGCCATTTGGTGTATAGACCGAATCAATTTCCCGCTCTGGTTGCGCCAGATCAAGCTTGCCGGTTCCATGCCGTGATCTGCTGCCTGACCGCGATGCAGGAGACGGAACGGTCTGGCCCTAAACTGCCCTCCACTCCTGTTCTGGCGGCAGCAACCCTTTGCACCCGGGGCGAGGCGGGTCGGTGTCTCCTGGCCGTCGGTCTTGCCTCATCCCGCATTCCACCGCGTTAGAAGGACGTCGCAATGGAACTCTCGCTCAAAGCCGCCGAAGCCCTTGTGGCGCGAGCCGTCACGGAGGCGACCACCCGCTTCCACCGGCCGATCTGTGTCGCCGCCTGCGATCAATACGGATTCCTGCTGGCCTTCGCCCGCATGGATGGCGCGCCCGTGCGCAGCATCCAGATCTCGGAGGGCAAGGCCTATACCGCGGCGCGTCTCGGGGTCGACACCAGTGCGTTTGCGGCGCGCCTGCGCAAGGACGGCGTGCCGGCCCGTGCGTTCTGCGACGACAAGCTGACCGAGTTGCCGGGCGGTTGCGTGGTGAAGCACGGCGACCGGCTGATCGGTGCCGTGGGCATCAGCGGGCTCGCGCCGTCGGAGGACCAGGAGATCGCCGAGATGCTGGCCGCCATGGACCGCCCCGCCTGAATGCTGGTCTGACCCTGCCGGTTTGAGGCGGCCGGCAGGGCACCGACGCGGCCTATCATCATGCCGCCCGTTGTCACAGCGCCCTACCGTCGTGCCGAACCCTGTCGTGCTGGGCCTCGGTCGGGCCGGGCCCTGATCGTGCTGGGCCCCGGTCGTGCTGAGCCCCGGTCGTGCTGAGCCCTGCCGGGCTGGGCCGTCGGGTCTGAATTGGCGCTGATCCGCAGGGCATGGGGACGGGCCTAGGCTGTCGCTTCACCGGGCCAGCACCGCCCCCACGCACACCGCACACCCTGCCTTGCCGGGCGAGCGCGCGCGCCGCAGGATGCCCGGCATGAGCGAGACCGTGCTGGACGTGAAGGGCATGAACTGCCCACTGCCCGTGCTGCGGGCCAACCGATCGCTGCGTTCCATGGAGCCGGGCGCGCGCCTGCGCGTGCTCGCGACGGACCGCGCGGCGGTGGCGGACTTCCAGGGGTTCTGCCGTGAGACCGGCCACGACCTGCTTGCCTGGAGCGAGGAAAATGGCGTGTTCAGCTTCCTGATCCGCCGCCGCGCCGAATCGAAGGACGCGTGAGATGCCGACCGCGCTGATCACCCATCCCGCCTGCCTGGAACACGATACGGGTCCCTACCACCCGGAATGCGCCGACCGTCTGCGCGCGGTGCTGGCGGCATTGGAGGCGCCGGAGTTTTCCGACCTGCTGCGCGAGGTCGCGCCGGAAGCGACGGCGGAGCAGCTCCAGCGCGTGCATCCTGCGCGCTATGTGGAAGCGATCCTGTCGATCCGGCCGCAGCCCGGCGAATTGGTGCAGCTCGATGGCGATACGCTGATGAGCGGCGGCAGCGCCGAAGCGGCGTTGCGGGCGGCCGGTGGGGCGGTGAAAGCGGTGGATGCGGTGATGGAGGGCTGGGCGCGCGCTGCCTTCGCGGCGGTCCGGCCGCCCGGCCATCACGCCGAACCGTCTCGACCGATGGGGTTCTGCCTGTTCAACAATGCGGCCGTGGCGGCGCTGCACGCGCGCGCCGCCTGGGGCGTGCAGCGGGTCGCGGTGGTGGATTTCGACGTGCATCACGGCAACGGCACGCAGGCGATGTTCGCCGCGGATGCCGACCTGTTCTATGCGTCGTCGCACCAGAGCCCGTGCTATCCGGGCACCGGCGACATGTGGGAGCGTGGCGTCGCCGACAACATTCTCAACGCTCCCCTGCATCCCGGCGACGGCAGCACCGCGTTTCGCGCCGTCTGGGGCAACGAGATCATTCCCGCGCTCGACCGGTTCGCGCCGGGGCTGGTCATCGTGTCGGCCGGGTTCGACGCGCACCGGGCCGATCCACTGGCGCAACTCCGGGTGGAGACCGCCGATTATGGCTGGCTCACCGATGCGCTGATGGGCGTCGCGGAACGGCATTGCGGCGGCCGACTGGTCTCGGTGCTGGAGGGGGGTTACGACCTCGATGCGCTCGCTGCGTCGGCGGCGGTGCATGTGCGCGGCCTGATGCGGGCCTGAAGGAGTTTTCACATCATGGCGGATGCAGCGGCACCACAACCCGAGGTCGCGAGCTTGTCCTTCGAGGAGGCGCTGGCCGAACTGGAGCAGATCGTGCGCGGGCTGGAGAGCGGGCAGCAGAAGCTGGAGGATGCGATCAAGGCCTATGAGCGTGGCGCGGCCCTGCGGCAGCATTGCGAGGCGAAACTGGCGGAGGCTGAGGCGCGGGTGGCGACGATCGTGCAGCAGGCTGACGGATCGCTGACGACGCGCGCGATGGAATAGCGGTCCGCGGTGTTCGTGGCCGCGGGCTGGCGCAGCAAGGATCGGGGCGTTGCCCGGATGCTTGCCGGGCTGCGGTTAGGCTTCCAGATCGACGCCGAGCGTGGCCAGTTCGCTCCGGATCGCCTGCTGGCGCGCGCGGAGCTCGTTGATCGTCAACTGCTTCACATCCGCCAGGAAACCTGCCGACACGGCGAGGCCGCGCGAATGGGTCGTGGTGGCGCCCTGCTCCGACATTCTCAGGCTGGCATCGCCCGGGGCCTCAATGAACACCTGGTAGGCGTTCGGTTCGACCTTCTCAGCCAGACCGATCAGGGACTTCACGTCCTCCAGGTCCGCCACCAGGTGGTTCACCCGATCAAGATTGCCCAGTTTCATCGCTCAGCCACCCGGTCTACGGCGCGCGCCGTTCCGGCGCAGCAGGAATTCCCGGCCTACCTTCACCATCGGAACGCCGTCATACTCGACGATATCGGCGGTCGCATAGGTTTCGTGCCAGGATTCAGGAATGAAACTGCCGGTGCCCACCACGTCGATCGGCACCTTGGCATCCGCCATCACGCGGCACTTGTCCACGCCAAAGCCGGAGGAAACCACAATCCGCACCGGAGCATAGCCGGCAGCATCCAGCGCCTCCCGCATGCGCCAGATCGCCGCCGCGGACACGCCCGTGCCGACCAGGTAGCGCAGCTCCGTCTCGCTGCGGTAGCGGCGGATGGCGCCGGGGGTATGCCGCTCCAGCACCGCGTAGCTTTCCGCCGGATCGAGGCCTTCCAGGAAGCGCCCGCCGTGGGTGTCCAGCCGAAACGACAGCGCGCCGGCCGCGGCGAGATCGGGAAACCGCTCGCACACCGCCAGCGCATCGCTGATCTCGCGGCCGAAATAATCCACCAGCACCGTCATCGGTTCGCCGATGAAGGTCTCGTGGAACATCTCCGCCGCACGCAGCGTGGAACCGGCATAGCCGATGAGCGAATGCGGCATGGTGCCGAAGCCGCGCGGCGCACCGAACCAATGGGCGGTGCCGTCATTGGCGCCCCCGACGAAGCCACGCGCGCCTTCCGCCTTTGCCGCACTGCTGCCGACCGAAGCGGCATAGGCCATCATCTCCTGCATCTCGCCGCCGGCGCAGTGCCGCGCCTCCATGGCGAGGAAGCTGACATCGGGCAATGCCAGGCACATCTGGTAAGCGTTATGCGCCGCGACGCAGGCCGGGCCGATCTTCTGCAGCAGGATAGTTTCGAGGTCGGAAAGCTGCATCAGGCTGCCGGTCAGATACAGGATCGGTTCGCCAGCGCCGACCCAACCGCCTTCGGGATGCATCAGGTCGATCTCGATCCGCGTGCCGCGTTCCGCCGCGACCGTGCTCAGCCAATCCGTGGTCAACCGCGGCGCGGAGATCACCGGTCGGCGCAGGAACACCGCGTAGGTCACGCGCTTGTCGCCGAAGCGCGCAACGATTTGCCGGGTGCGGTTGAAGTAGCTGTCGGTCCGCGCGGCGATGTCCGCCGCGAAGCCCCCACCCGAGGCCAGACCGTCCGCGCTCATGCGGTCATTGTGCGGCGACAGCCGGCAGCTGGCCTTCCGACGCCCGCCGCTCCTTCAATTCCTCCGCCACCAGGAATGCCAATTCCAGCGATTGGCCGGCATTCAGCCGCGGATCGCAGAAGGTCTCATAGCGCTCGGTGAGGTCGGCCTCGCTGAGCCGATGCGCGCCACCGGTGCATTCGGTCACGTCCTGTCCGGTCATTTCGACATGGACGCCGCCGGCACAGGTCCCCTCGGACGCATGGATGTCGCAGAAGTTGCGAACCTCAGACAGGATCGAATCGAAATTGCGGGTCTTCAGCTTGTTGACGGTGGAAATCGTATTGCCGTGCATCGGATCGCACAGCCAGACCACCTTGTGACCCGCCCGCTCCACCGCGCGCAGCAGCGGCGGCAGCTTGGCGCCCACCTTGTCGGCGCCCATGCGGCTGATCAATGTGATCCGGCCCGCCTCATTAGCCGGGTTGAGCAGGTCCAGCAGCCGCAGCAGGTCGTCCGGCTCCTGCGTCGGTCCCACCTTCATGCCGATCGGGTTCCTGAGCCCGCGCAGGAACTCCACATGGGCGCCGTCGGCCTGGCGGGTGCGATCGCCGATCCAGAGGAAATGCGCGCTGCAACCGTACCAATCGCCGGTGGTGGAATCGACCCGGGTCAACGCCTGCTCGAACGGCAGCAGCAACGCTTCGTGGCTGACGTAGAAATCCGTCTCGCGCAGGTCGCGCGTGGTGGCGCTGGTCATGCCGCAGGCGGTCATGAAGGCCAGCGTCTCATCGATGCGATGCGCCAGGTCGCAATACCGTTCGGCCAGCGGCGAGCGCTCGACGAAGCCCAGGTTCCAGCGATGCACCTCGTGCAGGTCGGCATAGCCGCCGGAGGCGAAGGCGCGCAGCAGGTTCAGTGTCGAGGCGGACTGGAAATAGGCGAATTCCATGTGGGCCGGATCGGGGATGCGCGCCTCGGGCGTGAACTCCGGCCGATTGATGATATCACCCCGATAGCTCGGCAGCGTAACATCCCCCTGAGTCTCGGTGTCCGACGAGCGCGGCTTGGCAAACTGTCCGGCCATGCGTCCAATCTTCACCACCGGCAACCGCGCGCCGAAGGTCAGCACCACCGCCATCTGCAACAACACCCGAAACGTGTCGCGGATGATATTGGCGGTGAAATCGCTGAAGCTCTCGGCACAGTCGCCACCCTGCAGGACGAAGGCCTTGCCTTCGGCCGCCAGCGCAAGCTGCGACTTGAGCCGCCGCGCCTCGCCGGCGAATACCAGCGGCGGATACCTGCCCAGGCGGCGCTCCATCGCCTCCAACTTCGCCGGATCCGGATAGGTCGGCGCCTGGCGGATCGGGCGGTTGCGCCAGGAATCGGGCGTCCAGCGCGGGGCAGTGGTGGTCATGGCGGTTCTCCTTGCCGCCGTTATGTCGCGAAATCGGTCAATTGGCTACATGGGCCGGCACAGGGGGCCGGAGCAGGGGCCGGTGCATTCTCAAGCTGATCGCATTTGGCCCGGCCCGGGCGGTCGGCGGCCGAGGCGAGAAGGCCTCTGGTCTGGCGTGAACCATAGCGAAGCGAGATTTTTCATCACGAGAAACAACGAGGGCGACGGAGTTGGTGACAGCGCCATGGCCGTCGTGAAGTCACCGACCTCCCGTGGCCCTCCGCATCCTCGTTCTTCCTCCGTGTTGAAAGCCTTGCCTCGTTGCAGTTCGCACCAAACCGAGCGGGTGCTCCCGCGCTGTCGCCAAGTGTGATTGCCCTGGGAGCATCCTGGTCATGCGGGCGGCAGGGACCGACCCGCCCGCGGATGCCCCGCCTCGCCGCGCGGCATCGGACCGAGCCGGCCCCAGACCTGCCAGGCCCTGGCCTGTCAGGCCTTGTCGGCGCCCCAGAACACCGGCGCGGAGCCTCTCAGCAGCCCCGTCACGTTCGAACGCCATGCTGCCTGCGGCAGATATTGGCCAAGCGGAATGCTCGGGACCGAAGCGAATGCCGCGAGCTGGAACTCGGTCTCCTGGGTGCGCCGCGCGGCCTCGGTCGGCGCATCGATCCAGGCTTCATAGGCCGCCTCCAGCTTCGGATCGTCCGGCCAGCCGAACCACGCCTTCGCCCCGGTGCTGCGCAATGTATTGGCCAGCATCGGATCGACATATTCCGGCCCGGGCGCGCCGGCGGGAAACAGCGACCAGCCGCCCTTGTCCAGCGCCGCCTTGCTGGTGCGACGCTGCACGATGGTGCCCCAGTCCATCGACTGCTCATCGACGTTGAGGCCCACCTTGCGGAACGAGTCGGCCACCACCGTAATGAAGGCGTTGTAGATCACCTGATCGGTCGGATGCATCAGCACCAGGCGTTCCCCGCCATAGCCGGCCTTGTCGAGCATCGCCTTGACCTCGTCGGTGCTCCAGCGCTTGCGGCGGAACGCCATGCCCGCCTCGTTGGCGGCCGGCGAACCAGGCAGGAAATAGCCCATTGGCGCACGCCAGCCGGCGGGGTCCTCGCCCATCGCAGCCATCAGGGCTTCCTGCGGATCGACCGCGGCCATCATCGCGCGCCGGACACCGACATTGCTGGTCGGCGGGTTGAGGTGGTTCGGCCGCAGGATGGCGACCGTGCCGTAGATATCCAGCAGGCCGGTGACCACGCCAGAGGTCCGTTTCAGCATCGGGATCAGGTCGGGCTGCGGCAGTTCGACCCAGTCCACCTCGCCGGCGGTCAGCGCATTGGTCGCTGTGGCCGGGTCCGGAATGATCCGCCATTCGACCCGGTCCACCAGCACCTTGTGGCCGCCCGCGGTGTAGGACGCCGGCTCCTGGCGCGGCGTGTAGCGATCGAAACGGGCGAAGGCCGCGTGGCTGCCCGAAACATACTCGTCGGCCAGGAAGCGAAACGGCCCGCAGCCGACGATCTCGGTCACCTGCTTGAACGGGTCGGTGGCCGCCAGGCGGGCCGGCTGGATGATCGGCTGCGGCTGCACCTTCGACAGGAAATGCGCCAGCAGCGGGAATGGCTTCTTCAACCGCCAGACCAGGGTGCGATCGTCCGGCGCCTCGATTGCATCGACGCGGGCATTGAAGGTTTCATTGACCGCATCGCGCTTCAGCCAGCGCTGCAGCGACGCGACGCAGTCGCGCGCCAGCACCGGCGAGCCGTCATGGAACAGCAGTCCTTCGCGCAGCCGCATGGTCCAGCGCCGGCCATCATCGTCGATGACATGGCCTTCGACATCTGCGGGCGGGGATTGAACGCCTCGTCGCGGCCGTAGAGATTTTCGTAGACCATCAGGGAGAAGTTCCGGGTGACGGTGGCCGTCGTCCAGACCGGATCGAGACTGGTCAGATTTGCCTGCGGGACGAAGATCAGGGTCTTCGTCTGGCCGCCGATCGCTGCTCGCGGCAAGGGGGCGGCCAGGGCAGCCATCCCCCCCGCGATGAAGTTGCGCCGACGCATGGGTTGGTCCTCCGATTATTCGTTCTTGGGCCGGCGTTTCGCGCCGACCGCCCTCTCCATCGGAAGGTCACATCCGGCGCCGCCGCGCCGCCATTGGAATGACAAAGCGCAATCCCGTCCAGGCCTATTCCGCCGGCCTGGCCACGCCCACCGTCCGGGTGCGGCTACGCAGAGTGACGAATTCCTCGGCCGCGGTCGGATGGATGCCGATCGTGCGGTCGAAGTCTGCCTTGGTGGCGCCCATTACGATCGCAATCGCGATGCCCTGGATGATCTCCGGCGAATCCTCGCCCAGCATGTGGGCCCCCAGCACCTTCTGGCTGGCGTGATCCACGATCAGCTTCATCAGTGTCTTGCGGTTGCGGCCCGACAAGGTGTGCCGCATCGGGGTGAACTTGCTGACATAGACATCGACCGGCCCGTGCGCCGCGGCCTGCTCCTCGGTCATGCCGACGGTGGCGATCGGTGGCGTGGAGAACACCGCCGACGGAACGTTGGCCAGAGACACGGTCCGCCCGGTGCCGCCGAACAGCGAATCCGCCAGCGCGTGGCCCTCGGCCGTGGCCACCGGCGTCAGATTGATCCGGTCGGTGACGTCGCCCATGGCGTAGATGTGGTGCTGGCTGGTGCGCAGATGCGCATCCACGGCGACGGCGCCGGCGGCGTTGGTGGCGACGCCGGCCTGCTCCAATCCGAGATTGCGTGTCGCCGGGCGCCGGCCGGTGGCGAAGAACACCAGGTCGGCGTGCAGCTTGCGTCCCTCGCCGTAGCTCAGCACGCGCCGCTCGCCATCCGCCTCCACCCTGGAGGGCAGGCAGCCCGGATACAGGGCAATGCCGTGCGCCCCCAGCGCCTCAGCCAGACCCTCCCGCAGGTCGAGGTCGAAGCCGCGCAGCGGCAGCGGCTGACGGAAGATCAGATGGACCTCCGCGCCCAGTGCCTGGAAAATCCCGGCAAATTCCACGGCAATATAGCCGGAGCCGACGATGGCAACCTGGCGCGGCACCTTCGGCAGGAAGAAGGCGTCATCGGAGATGATACCCAGCTCCGCGCCCGGAATCGGTGGACGCTCCGGATAGCCACCCGTTGCGATGACGATCCGCTCCGCCGTGACCCGCGTGCCCCCGACATCCAGCGTATGCGCGTCCACGAACGTGGCGTGCGCGTCGAACGACGTGGCGCCCGCATTGTCGAGCAGCCGGAGATAGATCCCGTTGAGCCGCTTGATCTCCCGATCCTTCGCGGCGATCAGCTTGGCCCAGTCATGCGGTCCCTTCTTGATGGTCCAGCCGAACCCGGCGGCATCCTCCGCCCACGCGCCGTACTCGCCGGCCTGCACCAGCAGCTTCTTCGGCACGCAGCCGACATTGACGCAGGTCCCGCCCCAGAAGCGCGATTCGGCGATCCCCACCCGCGCACCATGGCCTGCGGCGATGCGCGCACAGCGGACACCAGCCGAACCGCCACCGATCACGAACAGATCGAAATCCATCGATTGCACCTCTTCCATCACTGCAACTCTGTGCCGCCGACGCAGCGTCGGCAAGATGGCACAGCGGCCATTGGGAGGACGAGCCGTCCGCGCCCGGCCGCCACGATCACCGGGTCAGGACGCCGTGCCGCGCCGCACCCCATTCGCAACCCGAGGATGTAGAACTGCTTGACTCCGCATCCTGATCCGGAGGAAGCCGAGGGGACGTTCGGCGGAACGGTCGAGACCTCGAATGGCCTGGTGCCAAATCGGCTCGCCCGACACTGAACGAATCGGAACCCGGACTGCCCATGCCGCCTTCCTTGGACGAGACATTGCATAACCCGCTGGGAGGGTTGGGGGCCAATCTGGGTGGGCTCTTCGACCCGGCCTGGTATCGCATGCGCTATCCGGACGTTCAGTCGGTCGGGACCGATCCGCTGCATCACTTCCTGACCTGGGGCGCCGCCGAGGGACGCGATCCGAACCGCTGGTTCGATGGGGCGTGGTACCAGGAGCACTATCCCGACGTCGCGGCCAGTGGCCTGCTTCCCCTGGTGCATTACCTGCAATGCGGGGCGCCGGAACTGCGCAATCCGCATCCCCGGTTCGACGCCGCGTGGTACGCGGATCAGCATCCTGAGGGACTCAAGAACCCGCTGCTGCACCATCTGCGGTTTGGTGCCGCGCGCGGCTGGCTGACCGAAAAGCCGATCGACATTCGCGATTACCTGCCATCCAAGGCCGCGGCCTTCGTCTTCCCCGGTAACGTCCGCGTCGATATCGTGGTGCCGGTGTACCGGGGTCTCGCCGAGACGCAGCGCTGCCTGGAGAGCGTGCTGGCCGACCCGAACCGGCCGTCGGGCCGCATCATCGTGGTCGATGACTGCTCGCCGGAACCGGGCCTGGCGGGGTTGCTGGCCGGGCTGGCGACCGCCGGGCACATCATGCTGCTGCGCAACCGCCGCAACCTCGGCTTCGTCGCCTCTGTCAATCGCGGCATGCAGGCGGCCGGGACCCACGATGTCGCCCTGCTCAACAGCGATACCGAGGTTCCGGCGGGCTGGCTGCGTCGGTTGGCGGCCAATGCCTACGCGGGATCGCGCATCGCGTCGGTGTCACCGTTTTCCAACAACGCCACGATCTGTGGCTATCCCGGCACGATCGGCGGACCGATGCCGTTCGACATGTCGTTGCAGGCGTTGGACGCCGCCTGCCACGCCGTGAACGCAGGCCGGCAGGTGGAAGTGCCCACCACAGTCGGCTTCTGCATGTATATCCGTCGCGACGCGCTCGACGATGTCGGGCTGTTCGACGAAAAGACCTTCGGCAAGGGCTACGGCGAAGAGAACGACTTCTGCATGCGCGCCAGCGCACGCGGCTGGCACCACATGCTGGCCTGCGACACCTTCGTGTATCACGAGGGGGCCGTCAGTTTCGGCGCCGGCAGCGACTCAGCGGCAGCCGCAGGATTGGAGCTGCTGGTTCGGCGGTATCCGCAATACCGGCGCATCGTTGCCCAGCATGTGAAGCTCGACGCCGCGGGCCCGTCGCGTTTCGCGGTCACCATCGCGCTGTTCCATCGCTCGAAATTGCCAGTCCTGTTGATGCTGTCGCATGGCCTGGGTGGTGGCGTGGACCGCCACATCGACCGCCTGGTGCAGCATCTGGCAGGGCGGGCCCATGTGCTGCTGCTGCGCGCGACCACACGCGGGGCGTCGCTGACGGTCGCCGCGACGCCGGATCATCCCGACCTGGTGCTGCCGGAGGAACGCATTGCCGACCTGGTCACGGTGCTGCGCGCATTTCCTGTCGTGCGCGCGCATGTGCACCATCTGCTCGGCATGGACCTCGATGCGCGTACGCTGCTGCATCGGTTGAACGTACCATTCGATGTGACGGTGCACGACTATTTCGCCCTGTGCCCGCAAGTGAACATGCTGCCGTGGAAGGACAGCTTCTTCTGCGGTGAGCCGGGACCGGCAACCTGCAATGCCTGCATCGCGGACAGCCCCTCCCACGGCGCACGCGACATCCTGGCCTGGCGCGGACAGTTCACATGGCTGTTCCAGGAAGCCGAACGCGTGATCTGCCCCAGCCGGGACGTGCGCGACCGACTGGTCCGCTTCGGCGTGGCGGACCGCGCGATCGTGGTGCCGCATGAGCCGGTCGCACCCGGTCCATGGCCGATCGACCCGCCGCCCCTGCAAGGTGGCAAACTCCGTGTGGCCCTGCTCGGCGTACTTGCGCCGCACAAGGGCATGCACCCAGCCATCTCGGTGATCGAGGCAGCGGATCCAACAGAGGTAGAGTTCCACCTGATCGGCCATCCCGAAGAAGAACTGCCGCCAAGCGTCGTTCGGCGGATCAAGCTGACGGGACAGTACGACGAGGGCGCGCTGCCGGAGCTGCTCGCCCGGGTGAAACCGCATCTCGCATGGCTGCCCGCACAGTGGCCGGAAACCTACAGCTACACGCTGAGCGCGGCGATCACCGCCGGACTGCCCGTCGTGGCCAGCAATATCGGCGCCTTCCCCGAACGGATCGAGGGGCGGCCGTTGTCGTTTCTGGTCGATCCGCGCGCCGCGCCCGAGGAATGGCTCGCTGCGTTCCAATCCGTGCGCACCGCACTGCAACGTCCGCTACCGCGCAAGCCCCCGCAGCGGCCACCGCTCGCGGACTTCTATGCCAGGGATTATCTGCCTGAAACGGTCGGGACCGCGAAGCCGCGCCGCGGACCGATCGATCTGCGGCGCCTGGGCCGCACCACCATCGTCGTCATTCCCGAGCGATTCGACAGCGGCGCGCTGACCCCCTGCGCCTATATCCGTTTGTTATTGCCACTCAATCATCCTGAGATTGCCCGCGACTTCGATGTCGTGCTTGCTGATGCCGAAGATGTAGCCAGATACCGGGCCGACATCATTGTCACCCAGCGCTATGCGATCCCGACCCTGGCAACCGCCGATGCCCTGATCGCGCATTGCCGCGAGACCGGCGCGAAGCTGCTGTATGACATCGACGACGATCTGTTGCACATCCCGCGCAATCATGCCGATGCGGCGGAGCTGCGGCCGAAAACGAAACTCGTGCAGCGCCTGCTGCGAGGCGCCGACGCGGTCTGGACCTCCACCCCGACGCTGGCCGACAGCCTGGCCGCACTGCGTTCCGATATCCGTGTCGTGCCGAACGGACTGGATGAGCGGATCTGGTGCGATCTGCCCCCCGACCGGCGCAGGCAACAGGGACCGGTCCGGATCCTTTGCATGGGAACCGCGACCCATGACGCCGATTTCGCGATCATCGAACCCGCTTTGGCGCGGCTGAAGCAGGAATTCGGTGACCGGGTGAGCATCGACATGCTGGGCGTCACCACGCGCGCCGGCCTGCCCGACTGGATCCATCGGCCGGGACTGCCGATCACGGCAAGCGGTTCCTACCCCGGTTTCGTGACCTGGCTTACCGCGCAACCGGCCTGGGACATCGGCCTGGCCCCGTTGGCCGATACCGCCTTTAATCGCTGCAAGTCCGCGTTGAAGGCGCTGGACTACGCCGCCATCGGACTGGCGGTGCTGGTGTCGGAGGGGCCGGTGTATCGGGGCTCCCTGGCCGATGGCCCTGGCGGCCTGCTGGTGGCGAACCGGCCAGAGGCCTGGTACGCAGCGATGAGCCGGTTGGTGCGCGACGGTGCTCTGCGACGACGCCTTGGCCAGGCGGCCATGGAAAGCCTGCGCGCGAGCGGGACACTGTCCAGTCAGGCCGCCCAGCGACGCGAGGCCTGGCAGGCGGTTGCGCGGATGGAAACGGCGACCGCACGCCCGCGCCGCAATGGCTCACAGGCCGCAGCGGCCTGACCGCCGGCAAGCGTCGGGAGCGTCGCCTCCGGAACCCATATCGAGGGGCGCTGCCGCTTAAATCCCCGTCGATTTCGGCTGCGCCGGATGGCTTCGCGCATCCGTACGATCGCGGCCATGTCCACGAACGCGCCGACCGCACCGCGCCTGCATCCTGAGACATCGAACAGCGGGCGCGCATTGCCATGGATGTGCCTGGCGGAGGCACCCTCGAAGGTGAGCGGCAGTTGGAATCCCCGCACCTCTCTGCCCGGGCCGGCGGCCTGCTGCATTGGCCGTTGGTCGGATCGCAATTTGCCCCTCCTTGAGCGCCCGGACATTCCGTGGCGCATTTCGAGGGGTTGGCGTCCAGTGGAAGGCGCAGCATAGCCTGACAGGCCCGGTTGCCGGCCATCCGCCGCTGATTGGGTCATGCGCGACACACACGGCCGCCGGAACGGCATCCGGCACCGCCTGAAATTCAACCCGATCAATGATATGTGCTCTGTGCCTTTTTGTGCCGACGCGACGGGCGTGGAAATGCCACGCCATCAGGGGCCTAGGTCTTGAACCTACACACGCGTGCTGCGACGCAGCAGGCAAAATAAACCGGACCTCGCGAAATTCGCTGGATTTTGCCACCAGTCAGCCCCATATCCGGCTCTCGGCACTTTTCGCCGTGGGTCATGCATGCCCAAGTTCGCGACACGCTCGCTTCCGGCACTTCCCATTGAAAAGTAATACGGTCCGCAGAGTGCGGGTCGCCGATCTATCCGGAGTGACGTGATGTCGTCAGGTACAGTCAAGTGGTTTAACGGCCAAAAGGGCTATGGTTTCATTCAGCCGGACGATGGCTCGAAGGACGTCTTCGTGCACATCTCGGCGGTGGAGCGTGCCGGTCTGCGCGGTCTCAATGAGGGCCAAAAGGTCAGCTATGACATTGAGCGCGGCCAGCAGGGCAAAACCTCCGCAGTGAACCTGCAGGTTTCGTAACCACCTGACCTCGAGACCCGGTGCCGCGTTATGCGGCACCGGCCACTTCGCGGCAGGAGGAATCGATGGTGTCCTACAAATTCGCCGTTGGCGACCGTGTGCGTCTGGTTATCGACAAATACGCCGGCGAAGTGCCACCTGGCGTTTACACCATTTCTCGCCGGCTGCCGATTGAAGCCAATATCTGCCAGTATCGCGTTAAACATACGCAGGATGGGCATGAGCGCGTGGTGCGGGAAAGCCAGTTGCTGTCCCCCGGCGCCGCCGGCTAATCAGCCCGCCGCAGCAGGACGGTACGCTTTCACAGCGACGGCATGCGGTTAATGCAAGGCATTCCGGACCGCATCACGTGTAGGCAGCCTCGACCATCCGCCTGACCGCCTCCTCCGTCGGATCCGCTTTCATTTCTTCCTCCCGGTTTACCCGGCCCCCTTGCGCAACGCGCGAGGCATTCGGCTCGGGTACCGTTGTGGGCACATCCGCGACCTCCGCATTACGACGCGCCTGTCGCGCAGCTCGCTTGCGTTGCTTCACCAACCGGCTTGGCATGACATGTCCTCCGAAATTGCGCGATCCGCGGTAAATGGGCTGGCGCACGCGCATTGACAGTGGTGGGGACGTTGCCCGCGACCCCCCATCAAGGGCCCGGCGCTTGGAACCGAATTGATTGCAAAGGCTGTGCCTTTGCTGGAGGTCCAGCGACTGTCTTGGTTGTCAAGCGTCGTGTCGCCTTTTCATTGTCCGGCGCGGGCGGCGTCGCCTCAAGACTGACGCTGCGCGCCATCGCCTGCGGCGACTTCGGTCTTGACCCGACGCCGCCCGCCCCAGGCCTGGCTTCAGTCGGCACGACAGCGTCCTTCACGCGGCGCGCCATGGCGTGTTGTTCCGCACCATCGCGTTGAGGATCGTCAGCAAGCGTCGCATGCACGCAACCAGAGCCACCTTGCGCGGCTTGCCGGCCGCCCGAAGGCGCTGGTACGTCTCCTTCAGCACCGGGTTCCATCGGCTGCCGATCCAGGCGGCCATGTAGAGCGCCGCTCGCACCGCGCCGCGCCCGCCGCGGATATGCCGCGTGCCATGGTGCTGACCACTGTCATGCGCAACCGGAGCGACACCCACCAGCGCGGCGATGCGACGCCGGTCGAGGCTGCCCAGTTCAGGCAAATCCGCCAGCAGCGTCCGGGTGGTGGCAGCGCCGACACCGGGCACCGACAGCAGCAGCGCCGCCCGCTCGCACCACGCCGGGCTCGCCCGCACCGCGGCGTCCAGATCGGCGTCGAGCTGGCTCAACGCCTTGTTCAGCCACGCCAGATGCGCCGCCAACTGGCGGCGGACCGCCGCAAGCCTTGCCTGCTGCGAGCGCATCGTCTCGGTGCTGATCATCTCCACCAGTTGACGCCGGCGCGCGACCAGGTCCGCCAGCTCACACGCCGCCGCGTCCGGTTGCGGCCGTTGTTCCGGTCGGATCGCCGCAGCGAAACCGGCAATGACCCGCGGATCCAACCGATCGGTCTTGGCCAGACAACCGCTCGCGCGGGCGAAATCGCGGATCTGCCGCGGGTTGACCACCGCCACCGGCAGGCCGGCACCCCACAGCGCCGCCGTCACGACCCGCTCGAAGCCGCCGGTCGCTTCCAGCACGATCAAGGTCGGCGCGCACGGTCGCAGCCGCACCAGCAGATCGTCGAGGCCCGCCGCATCGCGGTTCAGGCGAAACGCTGCGCCGGACGGGTGAACGAAAACGTCGATATGCGCCTTGCCGACATCGATGCCGACGAAGCACGCAGCGGAGTGTGTCGCATCCATGGGATCCCGTCCTTGCTGATGCGGGCTCGACGAGCGGCCCGGGCGACTGTTCGGGCTCAGGGATGACGTCGCGGATGGCACCCCGCGCTGGACCACGGGCTCGCTCGCCCCAGGAGGCAACGGGGTTCCATCCGCACCCGACACCGCAATTCTACCACGGGACGGGAGCGCGGGAGAGATACAAGGAGGCAACGCCTCCTGGTGGGGTTCGGGGCAAAGCCCCGACACTTGCCGCACCCCACCCGCACCCGGATGCGTGGCACAGGCGGCAAACGCCTGCTCAGGCCGCGCGGCGCCCCTCGCCTTGCGGTGTCTCCAGCAACCCTGCCAGCCGTAGCGCTTCCCGCAGCCGCGCCCGTTCCGCGTCAGTGATCCGTACCAACGGCGGGCGGACCACCGCACGCTCCATCCGCCCCAGCATCACCAGGCACTCCTTCATGCGGTTGTGCATGTCCAGCGCCGGCGCTGCATAGAACGCCTGCGCCAGTGGATAGATCCGGTCGTTGATGGCGCGTGCCCGGGCGAGATCGTTGGCCTGCACCGCCTGCCATAACGCCACCTGCAAGTCCGGAATGATGCTGCCCGAGCCGGACAGCAGACCGTTGCAGCCCATGGTCAGCGAGCTCATCAGCCAGGCGCTATGCGTCGTCAACACGTTCACCGGCCGTGGCAGCGACTGCAGTGTGTGGATCTGCCGTTCATGCAGCATCGGGTCGTTCGACCAGTCCTTGATCGCGCGGATGGTCGGCACCGTCTCCGCCAGCTTCACCAGCGTGTCGATCGGGTAGCTCAGCGTGCTGCGTTCAGCATAGGCGAACACGATCAGCGGCAGGTCGGTGGCCGCGGCGATGGTGGAGAAATGCGCGATCGCCATCTCCGGGCGAAGCTGCCCGCCCATCGAGAACACCTGCGACGGAAACACCAGCAGTGCGGACGCGCCGGCCTCGGTCGCCATGCGCGCAATCCGGGCGGCGTTGTCGGACCCGTCGGCCCAGACGCCGCTGATCACCGGCAACCGATCGCCGATTTCGTCCAGCGTGAGATCGAGGATGCGCCGCTGTTCTTCGAACGTGCAGGCATGCACTTCGGAAGCGTGACCGTTCACCGTGATGGCGGACAGGCCCGGCGTGGCGGCGACGTCGCGCAGGTGGCGGCCTGTGTCGCGTTCGTCAATGCTGCCATCATCGTGCAGTGCCAGCAGCGTGGCGGGGATGACGCCGTGCGGCACATAGTCCTTGAAACGCGGCATGGCAGATCCTCCCGATCGCATCGTTGCTGGCAGACAGCATAGCGGGTGGGCGCGATGGTGCGCCAGATTGGTCAATATCAATCCGCTATGATCGAGCGACGCCGACTGATACGATGTCATAACCTGACGCGCGATCACAGCGGGGAGCGTGCCGTGAAGATCTACAGCACCGACTTCTACACTATTGTGCAGATCCACCTCGCCGCGCATGCCGCGGAGACGGTGGTGGCGGTGATCGACGAGCAGCCGGGCATGTTCGACAACGCGTTTCGCATACGCGGCATCGACACGCAGTCTCGCCACGAGCGGCGCGGCTTCCGCCAGCGCTGGGGGGTTGTGACCAGCTATCAACTCCGCGTCCTGAACCTGGCCGCAGCGTCGGCCTGCAAGATCTGTGAGATCAGTTTCGGCGGACCCTCAACCGACCAGGTTCGCGCCATGTTGGGTGGTGTGTCGGCGGCGCGACTGACACGGATCAGCAAGCGCAACGCCAATGCTTTGCAGGACGAGGAGATGCAGCTCTACGTCGCCAGCTCGCCAAAATACTGGATCGTTATGGGTTACGATGTCGATGCCTGTGTTGCGTCGACTTGCGGGGTCACTCCGGTGATGAAGGAGGACTGCAGCGATCAGTCGATGACGCAGTTTTTTGGCCTGCTGCAGTATGGCAAGACCATCCTGACCGCCGATACGGTGTTGCATCCGGCACAGCCGAGCGGGGTGATCTGGTCTCAGCTTGAGGGTTACAAGCGGCTGACCTGCTACTTCGATCTGGTGAGCGCGCCTGGCTGATGGTCTGATGGCTCTTGATCGATCCTGGCGCATTCGCGTCCACATCATGGTCGGCGCGGGCCGTCCACATCAACACGGCTTCCTTCAGCGGGGTGCGGCAAGGCCGTGGATGGCGGACCTTCTCCCGCCACGACGTGTCGGCGCGACCTCGGACGCCACCTGCTGGTGACCAGCAGGGCGACATAGGGTTGACCAAGCAGACAATCGCGATGCAGGCACGACGTGGCAAATTCGCGACTGCCTCGCGGCGGCCGCAATCATGATGGGCAAGAAACGTCTATCCCCGCCACAGGCGTCATCCGGCCGGCGCGCGCAGCGACGCGGATTGGATGCCGAAGCGATCGCCTGCGCGGCGCTGATCAAAGACGGCTGGACGATCCACGTGCGACGTCTGCGCACCCCAGCCGGCGAGGTGGACGCGGTCGCGGAGAAGGACGGACTGCTGGCCCTGGTCGAAGTCAAGGCGCGGCCAAAACTGGCCGACGCCGCTGTCGCCTTGTCGCCACGGCAACAGGCGCGTCTGCTCGCGGCCGCCGATGTGATCCTGGGCGCTCATCCGGAATGGGGCGCCAACGGTGTGCGCTTCGATCTGCTCTTGGTGGATGCGGCGGGACGGGTGCGGCGCATTACCGACGCGTTCCGCCAGGAAGCCTGATCGACCGTCTCAGCCACGCCCGTTCGGCAGGCGCTGCCGGAACGCCAGCGCTTCCGCCGCATGCACCCGTCCGACCTGCGCCGCCCCCGCCAGGTCCGCGATCGTGCGCGACACCCGCAGCACCCGTGTATACCCGCGGGGCGACAGGCGCAGCTTGTCCATCGCCTGTTCGATCAGCCGATGGGCGTCAGGTTCCATCTGCACCGCCCGAGGGTCGGCCTCGGCATTGCTGAACGCGCCGTCGGGTCCGAAGCGAGCCCGCTGCGCCTGGCGGGCCAGCAGCACCCGCGTCGCGACGGCCGCGCTGGATTCACCGGCAGGCGCACGCGCCAGTTCGGCGGCCGTAGCCGGCTGCACTTCCACGGTCAGGTCGATGCGGTCGAACACCGGCCCGCTGATCCGCGCCCGATAATCCTCGCCGCAACGGGGCGCGCGACCGCATTCCCGGCTCGCATCCCCCAGAAAGCCGCAACGGCACGGATTCATTGCCGCCACCAACTGGAAGCGTGCGGGATAGGTGATGTGCGCCGCCGCGCGCGCCACCGTGGTGCGGCCGGATTCCATCGGCTGGCGCAGCGCTTCCAGTGCCAGGCGGGGAAACTCTGGCAGTTCGTCCAGGAACAGCACGCCGCGATGCGCCAGGCTGACCTCACCCGGACGCGCCCGGTGGCCTCCGCCGGTCAATGCGGCCTGCGAGGCGGAATGGTGCGGTTCGCGGAACGGCGGCCGCATCACCAGCCGTCCGCCATCCAGCAGGCCGGCCACGCTATGGATCATGCTGACCTCCAGTGCCTCCCTAGGGGCCAGGTTCGGCAGCAATCCGGGCAGACGAGCGGCCAGCATCGACTTGCCGGCCCCGGGCGATCCCACCAGGAGCAGGTTATGGCCGCCGGCCGCAGCGATCTCCACCGCGCGCTTGGCGGTCTCCATGCCCTTTACGTCGGACAGATCGGGGCCTTGCGGGTTGTCCGTCATGCCGGCGGTCTCCGGCGGCGTCAGCACCTGCGTACCGCGGAAATGATTGATCAGCGACAGCAGATCGGTCGGGGCAAGCACCTCGATCCGACCGGCCCAGGCAGCCTCGCCGCCCTGGGCACACGGGCAGATCAGACCCAGCTCGTTGGCGGAGGCCGCGATCGCGGCGGGCAGCACGCCAGCGACGGCATTTAGCGCACCGTCCAGCGACAGCTCGCCCAGCGCGGCATAGCCGGCGATCTCGTCACGCGGCAGCACGTCCATTGCCGAGAGCACACCGAGTGCGATCGGCAGATCGAAATGGCTGCCCTCCTTCAGCAGATCGGCGGGTTTCAGATTGACCAGCACGCGCTTCGGCGGCAGCGACAACCCCATGGCGGACAATGCGGCGCGGACGCGTTCCCGTGCCTCCGCCACCGCCTTGTCGGGCAGGCCGACGACCAGAAATGCGGGCATCCCGGCGGAAATCTGCACCTGCACCTCCACCGACACGGCCTCGATCCCGGCGAACGCGAAGGTGTTGGCGCGAGCCATGGTGCTGTGACGGGCGAGGACGTTCATCGCGGCGGGCCGAGGGTTGTGAGGCGCTCAGTGTGCCTGCCGATAGTAAAGCAAGTGTAACGCGCGGGCGGATGCTGCGCGGTGGCCATGAAACTGTATGGTCACCTGGCCGAATGCGGTGCCGCCCGAGGCAGCTGTCCCAGGGCGATTTCCGCCTCCTCTTGAGCAATCCCTGGCTGGCGGACCTTCGCCCCCATGCGCGTTACGATCGCGCGAAATGCGGCACGCAGGCTACATAGGTCCCGTCATGTCCGGGGCTTGACCAGGCCATCTACCCCAAGAAGGAGCGTGCAGCGCGACCCGATCGCTCCGGGGGAGATGGCCGGGTCAGGCCCAGCCATGGCTGAAACTGGCTCCGGCCATGACGGGAAGTGGACATGTCCACCCCACTGATTGAACGCGAGCCCACGAGTTTCACGCGGCGTGCGCCGTCTCCCGCCACGGGATGGCGCGCGCGCCCGGAGTACCAGCATCAACGCCGGTTCCCGCCCGGCGGGGCCGGCTCACGCCGGATTGAGCCGCGAACATATCACGCTGATGCCGCAATCCGGCCATCCGCGATCCCCACCTATCCGGTCAGGTTCACCATTGAGGAACACATCATGCGATCGGGACGATATCGCGTCATGGCCACCCTGGTCGCAGCCGGCATGCTCGCCGCGTCCGGCGCCCAGGCGGAATGGCGCAATCACGGCGGCTGGGATCATCACCGACATGACCACGGCCGTGGTGGCGGCAACGCCGCGGCTGGTGCGCTGCTGGGATTGGGGATCGGGGCGCTGATCGGCGGCGTGATCGCCTCGCAGCAGCAACAATATTACGCGCCGCCGCCGCCCGTGGTGTACGCGCCACCGCCGGCCTATGCCGCGCCGGCTTACCCGGTCTATGCCGCCCCGGCCTACCCGGCCTATGCCGCCCCGGCGTACCCGGCACCGCGCGGCTATTACGCGCAGCCGGGCTGGTAGTCTGCGACCATCGGTTGATGAAGCCTGGGGTAAAGCGTCCCGGCCGCCATGGTGTGGCGTGCCAGTGGCCGGTTCAGGTCGAACAGACACTGAGTCGGCCTTAAGATCGCGGATGCCGACGTGGCACGTCACACGCCACGTCACCAGGCGTCGGCGGCTCGTGATTCGTTCCATGTGAAACATCCGCCTGGCCCAGACGCAACACAGCGGCTGGAGCCTGGCAGCTCCGTATTCGTTGGGTGTGAAACGCCGGCCTGGGTCCCCGCAACACAGCGGTCCGGGGCGCGCTATTTGCGGCCGGCTTCAATCCGCATGGACCAGTCCCCGCAAAGTCGCTACCAGCTCGTCCAGCCGGAACGGTTTGCCGCAGACCGGCCAATGGCTGCGGTCTGCCGGCAGCGCCGTCTCTCCATAGCCGGAGAGCAACAGGAACGGGATGCCGCGCTCGGTCAGCACCTCTGCCACCGGAAACACCATTTCGCCCGCCAGATTGACGTCCAGCACCGCCAGATCCAGCTTCTCGGTCTGGGCGGCGCGCAATGCATCGGACACCGTGTCACACGGACCAACAATGATGCAGCGTTCGTCCTCAAGAGCCGTCTCAACCAGCATCGCCACCAGAAGCTCGTCCTCGACCACGAGCACACGGCGGCCTTCCAATGAGGAAGCGGCCATCGCGTTATCTCCCAATGACTGTGGGTTACGGTACCTGCCATGCCAATGAAGCATGCACCGCATCAGATGCGACCGTGACAGCTCTGATGCAATACCTGTCAATGTACTGATATATGTATTCGCTCGACATCCTGTCGGATTCGTCCCTATCCGGAAGGTCTCGGCACTGTCGATTGCCCTCGGATCGGCGCTGTCTTGCTGCACGCCGCGTAATGCTACCGCGTGCCATACAGACGATCCCCGGCATCGCCGAGCCCAGGACGGATATAGCCATGCGAATCCAATGCCCGATCGAGCCCCGCGGCATGAATGCGGACGTCCGGATGTTGCCGGGACAGCAGTTGCACGCCTTCCGGTGCCGCGATCAGGCAGGCAAAGCTGATCTGCCCGACACCGGCCTGCTTCAGGCGGGTGATTGCAGCGGCCGCGCTGTGGCCAGTCGCCAGCATTGGATCGACCACAATGCAGAACCGCGCACTGACATCCTCAGGCAGCTTCAGATAGTACTCGACCGCCTGTAACGTGGTGGGGTCACGATACAGCCCGACATGACCGACCCGGGCCGACGGTATCAGGTCCAGCATCCCGTCCAGCATTCCGTTTCCTGCACGCAGGATCGACACGAAGCACAGCTTCTTGCCCGCCAGCCGCGGTGCATCGGTTGCCTCCAGTGGCGTCTCGATGCGGACTTTCTCCACCGGCAGATGGCGTGTCAGCTCGTACGCCATCAACATGCTCAACTCGCGTGCCAGGCGGCGGAATTCGGCGGTCGGCGTCGCCTTGTCCCGCAACAGCGTCAGCTTGTGCTGCACCAGCGGGTGATCAAGCACCGTGACATTGCCGGACTCGCCCATTGCGCCCTCCCTGGCCCGCGCGCGTTCCTATCAGCTTCAGGGCAGTTCGCCCATCGCCGGAGCATCGCGGTCCGCACAGGCGTTCCCCACAAGCGACGAGGCAAAAGGAGTCCGAGCGCGGCCACGCTGCCTCGCGGCAGGCTGTCCCTCACCGTGCACCGCACCGGCCTGACCTGCGTGCGCGAGCTCGCGGACTGGGCGCCGACGTGATCAGGATCAAGCCGCTTCACGCGGGCAAGGCGAGGCCACCGGCTGCGTGTGGATTATGAAACGATCGCGCCGGCCAACCCCCGCATGGTCCATGGCAGCATCACCGGACTCGGGCAAAGCGGTCCGGATGCCACGCGAACGGGCGTCGATCAGATCGCGCAAGGGATGGGTTGGTGGTGGCCGCATCATCCGGACGCGGGGAGATGGCATTGGACATGCATACCCCTCCTCCTGTTTCATGCTGCGAAGGAGGAAGGGAGCCTGCAGATGCCATTCGATCCGATGTGCCGGCATGACCGCCGCGCGCCGCCACACATCCCGCTTTGTTTTGGGAGGCAGCCAACATCGGGGCGTTGCCCCAAACCCCACCAGGAGGCGTTGCCTCTTGGACCTCAGGCAAATTCTCGCCTTTACAATCGGATCCGGTTCCAAGGGCCGAACCCTTGGCGGGGATGCCAGGAGCAGCGCCCCTTGACTTGGGTTCGGGCGCAACGCCCCCGACGCGCGCTGCATCCACCACAAACATGGATGCCTGGCACAGGCTGCACCGCATGAAGCTGCTGGCGATGACGGTGCGGCGCTGCCTGTGGATGCCGCCCACATTGTTCGGCCTGGTGCTGCTGGTATTCCTGATCTCGCATGTCATTCCAGCCGACCCAGCGCGCGTGATGGCGGGCGAGAACGCGCCCCCCGAGCAGGTCGCCGCGATCCGCCACGAATACGGGCTCGATCTGCCGCTGCCGATGCAGTTTGCCCGCTATATCGGTGACGCCGTCACCGGCGACATGGGCGTCAGCCTCTACACCCAGCGTCCGGTCGCCGAGGACCTGCTGGCCCGCCTGCCCGCCACCTTCGAACTCGCCCTCTATGCCATCATACTCGCGATCCTCGGTGGCGTGCCGCTGGGCGTCGTGGCCGCGCTGCGACGCAATTCCTGGCTGGACCATCTGGTGCGCATCGTCACCGTCGCCGGCCTGGCCATGGCCGCCTTCTGGCTCGCCATCCTGCTGCAATTGCTGTTCTCCATGCAGCTCGGCCTGACACCGGTGCAAGGTCGTATCGATGGCTGGGGTCCTGTTCCCATCACCGGATTCTACACCCTGGACGCCGTGCTGCGCGGCGACTGGGCAACGCTCGGCGATGCACTGCGCCATCTGGCGCTGCCGGTCCTGACGCTCGCCTTGCCCGCGCTCGCGACGATCGTGCGCTTCACCCGCGCCGGCGTGCTCAACGTGATGTCCAGTAATTTCGTGTTCTACCAAGGTGCTATGGGCATTCCGCGCCGGCGCGTGGTGTGGAAATACATCCTGCGCAGCGCGTTGATCGGCACACTGACGCAAATCGGCTTGATCTTCGGCAACCTGATTGCCGCGGCCGTGGTAGTGGAAGCCGTGTTCGACTGGCCCGGCCTCGGCAGTTTCGCGGTGCACTCGATCCTGCAATCCGACTACAACGCCATCATGAGCTTCACCCTGGTCATCGGCGTCGTGTTCATCCTGGTGAACCTGACCGTCGATATCGCCCAGGCCGTGCTGGACCCGCGCGGACGATGAGCGTGCTGCGCCGCCTGATACGCGATCGCTCCGCGCTGCTCGGCATGCTGATCCTCCTCGCGCTGGTACTCGCGGCGATCTTCGCCTATCCGCTCTCCACCTTTCCCGGCGACGTCACCAACTACGATCCGCCGCACCGGCTGCTGGCGCCCGACAGCACGTACTGGCTGGGCACCGATCGCATGGGCGCCGACATCTACAGCCGTCTGCTGTTCGGCGCGCGCCTCACCATCATGATCGCCGTCGTCGCCACCACCTTCGCCGTGCTGATCGGCGTGCCGGTCGGCCTGGTCGCCGGATACTACAACAATCGCGTCAGCGATCTGCTGATGCGCGTGTCCGACATCTTCCTCGCCGTGCCGCAGATCGTCCTCGCCATCGCCATCGCCCAGACGCTGGGCCCGGCCATCCACAACGTCATCCTCGCTCTGTCGGTCACCTACTGGCCGTTCTGGGCGCGCCTCGTCTATGCGGAAACCCGCAGTCTGCGAAACGAAGTCTTCATCGAGGCCGCGGTCGCCCTCGGCGCGTCGCCACTGCGCGTGATGGTGCTGCACGTGCTGCCCTCGATCGCATCCTCGGTGATCGTACGCACCACCATCGGCATGGGCGGCACCATCCTGGTCGCCGCGACTTTGGGCTTCCTCGGCCTCGGACCGCCGCCGCCGACCCCGGAATGGGGCCGCATGATCGCCGAGAGTCGAGAATTCCTGCCGCAGGCCTGGTGGTATGCCGCCGCACCGGGAGTCGCGATCCTGCTGGTGGTGATGGGCTTCAACCTGGTGGGCGACGGGCTGCGCGACGTGCTGGACCCGCGCATGCGCCGAGGCAGTGCCGATGCAAGCTGAACTGCTGTCGGTGCAGGACCTGTCGGTGTCCTACACCACCGAAAGCGGCATCGCCCGCGTGCTCGATTCCGTCAGTCTGTCGCTGCTGCCCGGCGAGATCATGGGCCTGGTCGGCGAGTCCGGCTGCGGCAAGACCACGCTGGCGCGCGCGATTCTCGGTGCGCTGCCACCCAATGCGCGGCTGCACGGCACAGCGATGCGGTTCGACGGGCGGGACGTGCTGGCGCTCGATCCGGCACAGGCCGCGGCGGAACTGCGTGGACGTGCGATCACCTTCGTGCCGCAGGACCCGTTCAGCTCATTCAATCCACTGTTCACCGTCGGTGATCAGATCATGGAGCTGCTGCGCTGGAAGTCGCCCGATCGGCAGCGCGGCGAGGCAGGCTATCCGCGAGCGCGGCGCCGAATGGATCGCGCGCGGGCTTTGGCGTTGCTGAGCACGGTACAATTGCCGGACCCGGAACGAATGCTCGCCAAATACCCGCATGAGCTGTCGGGCGGCCAGCGCCAGCGCGTGATGATTGCCATGGCGCTGCTGCCGGAACCCAAGCTGGTGATCGCCGACGAACCGACCACCGCGCTGGATGTGACGATCCAGGCGCAGATCCTGAAGCTGCTGCGACGACTGGCCAGCGAGCGCGGCGTATCGGTGCTGTTCACCACGCACGACCTCGGCACCGCCTGGGAGATCTGCGACCGCGTGACCGTGATGTACGCCGGCCAGGCGCTGGAGACCGCACCGATCGAAAGCTTCTTCCGCCATCCGATGGCACCCTACACGCGCCTGTTGCTGGACAGTCTGCCGTCACGCGATTCGTCACTGCGCGGCATTCCCGGCGAGGTGCCGAATCTGGTGTCGCCGCCGCCGGGATGCCGTTTCCATCCGCGTTGTCCCAGTGCGACGGATATCTGTCGCAGCGTCCATCCCGACCGGCAGGAACCCGAGCCGGGTCACCAGGTCCGTTGCCATCATCCGGCGCTGCAGATGGCAGAAGCGGAATGAGCGCGCCGGCCATGTCGGTTCCCGCCGATACGCACGCCGCGGAGCCGGACGACAGCGCCGGGCCGCTGCTGGACTTGCGTGATCTGCACACGCGTTTTCCGGTGTACAACGCCTGGGGCCGGCGCACCGGGTGGTTGCGCGCAGTCGACGGCGTGTCGCTATCGATGCGGCGCGGCGAGATCCTGGGCGTGGTCGGCGAATCGGGCTGCGGCAAATCGACTATCGGCAAGACGATCGCCGGCATCCATCGCGCCAGCAGCGGCGAAGTCCGTTTCGAAGGCAACGAGATCGCCGCACTGTCGCCGAACGAAGGCAAGGCCCGGCGCCGTCGTCTGCAATACTGCTATCAGGACCCGGGCGCGTCGCTTGATCCGCATTGGAAGATCGGCCGCTCGCTGGAGGAACCGCTGGTGATCCACACGCGCGCCACCGCCGCGGAACGGCGCGCGCAGATGCTGGCGATGCTGTCGGCGATGGGCCTGCCGGAAAGCCATCTCGATCTCTATCCGCACGAGATCAGCGGCGGCCAGCAGCGGCGCGTCGGACTGGCACGCATCCTGATGTTGCAGCCGACGCTGGTGATTCTGGACGAACCGACCTCCGGCCTCGACGTGTCGGTGCAGGCATCGGTGCTGCGCCTGTTCCTGGAGCTGCGGGAACGGTTCGCGCTGACCTATCTGTTCATCAGCCACGACCTGGCGGTGGTGCATCTGGTGTCGCAGCGCATCGCGGTGATGTATCTCGGCCGGGTGGTGGAAATCGGCGATACCGAGGCGGTGTTCGCGCGGCCAAGCCATCCCTACACGCAGTCGCTGCTGGCGGCGGTGCCGGTGGTGGGCGGTCGGCGCGTGACGGAAACGTTCTGGCTGGAAGGCGAACCGCCCGATCCCGGCCACCTGCCCAGCGGCTGCCGCTTTCGCACCCGCTGCCCCCGGGCGGAGGCGCGCTGTGCGGCGGAGGACCCGCCGCCGCGCCTGCTGCCGGATGGGCGCCAGGTGGCCTGCCATTTCGCGGAATGAAACCGGCGGGCGGCCTCGCAGCCGCCCGTCTTGGCCGGGCTTGACCCGGCCATCTACCCCCAACAGAGCATTCCGGACATGCTGCGCGGCCCGATCGTTCCGGTGGAGATGGCCGGGTCAAGCCCGGCCATGACGGAAAAAAAACCTCCCGGCCGGGACGGAAACTACTTCCGGGCCGGGGTGGAAAGTCCTTCGGGCCATGACAGAAACAACCCCGCCAATGAGTGCGCTTGGCAGCAGCCCCCGGGGAACCGGCGTCGTTACGCCGGCCGCAGGCAGCGTTCGAGGTGCGGGCGGAAATGCTCGGCCGGCGGCGTTGGCAGGTCCTTCGCCTTCGCCGCCTCATCGTAGCGACGCAATTGCACCGCCGCGTCGGCATGCGGCTGCGCGCGAAATGCCGCCGCTTCTTCGGACGACATCGGACCGCCCTGCAGCGACAGGCTCAGCACGCTGTCAGGCGAGAGCTTGCCGAAATAGTCCGGTTCGGCCGCGCACAGATAGCGCTTGGCGGCAACATGCAGGCGCACCGGTTCGGTCACCTCGGGACCGAAGCAGCCCGTCAGATAGGCGTGGCCCGCCAGCTTCATGCTGGTCATCCACGCCATTCGCGGCCGGATTGTCGCCCAGCCCGTGCACCATGTGCCCGATATCGTGCAGCAAGGCCGCGACGATCAGCGCCGAATCACCGCCGTTCCGCTCTGCCAGCACTGCCGCCTGCAATGCATGCTGCAACTGGCTGACGTCATGCAAGCCGTAGCGCCGCTGCCCCTTCTCCTGCAGCAGCGCCAGCAGGGAGTCGACGGTGATCCCGCTCATTCATCGCCTCGACGATGGCAATGTCCGGCGCCGCCGGATTCTTCATCCCGACGATGTGGTAGCCGCAATCCACATGATGCACCTCGCCGGTGACGCCCGGCCCGAGATCGGACAACAGATACACCCCGGCGCGGCCGACTTCCTCGATGGTGACGTTACGTTGCATAGGCGAATTGAGCTGGTTCCAGCGCAGGATGTAGCGGAAGTCGCTGATGCCGCTGGCCGCCAGGGTCTTGATCGGCCCGGCGCTGATCGCGTTCACCCGGATGCCTTCCCCGCCCAGATCGGCCGCCAGATAGCGGACCGTCGCCTCCAGCGCCGCTTTCGCCACTCCCATCACGTTATAGTGCGGCGTCCAGCGCTCCGCCCCCATATAGGTCAGCGTCAACAGCGTGCCGCCGGGCCGCATCATCGGCACGGCCCGCTGGCCGACCGGCGACGAAGGAGTAGCAGGAGATGTCCAGCGCCTGCAGGAAGGCCGCGCGCGGCGTATCCAGGAAGCGGCCGCGCAGATATGCCTTGTCGGCAAATCCGATGGCATGGACCAGGAAATCCAGCCCGTCCCATTGCGCCCGCAAACCGGCGAAGGCCGCGTCGATGCTGGCGTCATCGCCAACGTCGCAAGGAAACACCAGTGACGAGCCCACCGAGGCGGCGAGCGGACGCACCCGGCGCTCCAGCGCCTCCCCCTGGAAGGTGAAGGCGAGTTCGGCGCCTTGCGCGGCGCAGGCTGCGGCGATGCCCCAGGCCGAGCGAGCGTTCGTTCGCCACGCCCATGATCGAGGCCACGGCGCCCCTGCATCAGGGTGCCCTTGATGGGCGCGCTCGGCCGGGGCGCTGTCAGGCATGCAAGTCCTCAGGGAAGGATGGCGGGCTCTCTCGCCACCCCTGGTGGCACAGACACGCCGCACGCGGCAAGGGTTGCCGGCATGCCGCCCGTCGTTCGGCGAGAAAGCGGGACGCTATCGCTTCAGCACAAGCCCCTGTCCGGTCGGCAGCTCCAGCACCGCGAGCCCGCGCGCAGCCATGAAGCAATCCGCTGCCACCTTCTGGGCGCGGTAGCCGATCCAGCCGTAATCGTCGAATATGATCATGGCGCCCGGCACGACCCGGTCGAACAGAGTGTCCAGCGCCCCCAGCTCAGCCTCGGCGTTGTTCATATCGATATGGAGGAAGGCGATCCGGTCGGGCGCGGAATCATGCAGGATCGCCGGCACTTTGCCCTGGATCACATGGACATTGTCCCAGGCGCGGAAGCGCGCCCGTACCTGATCCGCCAGGTCCGGAGCATGGGCCGCGAGTCGGTGACCCTCGCCGGCGGCGCCACTCGGGTCGAACAGGTCGTACAGCCAGAACTGGCGGGAAGGCAGGCCGTTCAGGAAGTGCAGGATCACTTCCGCCGAGTAGCCGCGATAGGTGCCGCATTCCACGAAGTCGCCGTCCAGCGCCTGGCAGCTCGCAGCGGCCCAGCAGAGCGTGTGGGTGCGCCAGACGACGGCGCTTTCCTCCCGCTCGGGACGGGCGGCCAGGACCGCGGCGACGAAACGCGGTTCCATGAGGAAACCGCGGGTGTGGCCGTAGGTGAGCAGATTGTCGGCGAGGAACCAGAGGCTGCTCGGATCGCCGGCATCCGGCCGGTTCGCCAGCACCTGCAGGGCCGCCAGCGCCTCGGGGTCCCGCAATCCCCAGAACAGCGTGGGCACGAGCAGTCCGCCGGTCGCGCCGTCCTCGGGCATAAACGCCTCCGTATGCTGTCGGGCGCAGAATGCCGGTCAGGCGTGAAGAAGAGCTAAATGAGGCTTCGCGCCGCACCCCACTGGAGGCGTTGCCTTCTTGTATCTCTCCCGCGCTCCCGTCCCGTGGTAGAATTGCGGTGTCGGGTGCGGATGGAACCCCGTTGCCTCCTGGGGCGAGCGAGCCCGTGGTCCAGCGCGGGGTGCCATCCGCGACGTCATCCCTGAGCCCGAACAGTCGCCCGGGCCGCTCGTCGAGCCCGCATCAGCAAGGACGGGATCCCATGGATGCGACACACTCCGCTGCGTGCTTCGTCGGCATCGATGTCGGCAAGGCGCATATCGACGTTTTCGTTCACCCGTCCGGCGCAGCGTTTCGCCTGAACCGCGATGCGGCGGGCCTCGACGATCTGCTGGTGCGGCTGCGACCGTGCGCGCCGACCTTGATCGTGCTGGAAGCGACCGGCGGCTTCGAGCGGGTCGTGACGGCGGCGCTGTGGGGTGCCGGCCTGCCGGTGGCGGTGGTCAACCCGCGGCAGATCCGCGATTTCGCCCGCGCGAGCGGTTGTCTGGCCAAGACCGATCGGTTGGATCCGCGGGTCATTGCCGGTTTCGCTGCGGCGATCCGACCGGAACAACGGCCGCAACCGGACGCGGCGGCGTGTGAGCTGGCGGACCTGGTCGCGCGCCGGCGTCAACTGGTGGAGATGATCAGCACCGAGACGATGCGCTCGCAGCAGGCAAGGCTTGCGGCGGTCCGCCGCCAGTTGGCGGCGCATCTGGCGTGGCTGAACAAGGCGTTGAGCCAGCTCGACGCCGATCTGGACGCCGCGGTGCGGGCGAGCCCGGCGTGGTGCGAGCGGGCGGCGCTGCTGCTGTCGGTGCCCGGTGTCGGCGCTGCCACCACCCGGACGCTGCTGGCGGATTTGCCTGAACTGGGCAGCCTCGACCGGCGTCGCATCGCCGCGCTGGTGGGTGTCGCTCCGGTTGCGCATGACAGTGGTCAGCACCATGGCACGCGGCATATCCGCGGCGGGCGCGGCGCGGTGCGAGCGGCGCTCTACATGGCCGCCTGGATCGGCAGCCGATGGAACCCGGTGCTGAAGGAGACGTACCAGCGCCTTCGGGCGGCCGGCAAGCCGCGCAAGGTGGCTCTGGTTGCGTGCATGCGACGCTTGCTGACGATCCTCAACGCGATGGTGCGGAACAACACGCCATGGCGCGCCGCGTGAAGGACGCTGTCGTGCCGACTGAAGCCAGGCCTGGGGCGGGCGGCGTCGGGTCAAGACCGAAGTCGCCGCAGGCGATGGCGCGCAGCGTCAGTCTTGAGGCGACGCCGCCCGCGCCGGACAATGAAAAGGCGACACGACGCTTGACAACCAAGACAGTCGCTGGACCTCCAGCAAAGGCTCGCCCTGGCAACCGGGTCCGATTTGGGGATGGGGAGGGAGCGTGACGGCCTCGGATCAACCCACCGCCACGATCGTCCCCCTCCCCACCCCAAGCAGTATCGGTTCCAAGCGCCCGGCCCTGGCGGAGTTTCAAGGGGCAGCGCCGCTTGATGGGTGTTCGGGGGTAACGCCCCCGACGTTCGCCGCCGCCCGCCAACCCGCCACGATTGCCAATTCCCGCTCCGGCCGTTCGACCACGACCGGCAACGACCCGGCATAGACCCGGCCAGCATTGCCATCGAGGCTGATCGCATCGCCCTCGGCAAAGCCTCGCCCGCCCAGCCGGCAGCGCCGCCGCACCAGATCGATGTCCAAACCCAGGCAACCGACCAGACAGACCTTGCCAAGCTGTCGTGCGACCACGGCGGCGTGCGAGGTGCGGCTGCCGGCGGCGGTCAGCAGTCCGGCCGACTGCGCCAACGCTTCGATGTCCGAGGTCACGGTCGCCGGCCGCAGCAGGATCGACGGCGTACCGGCCGCGGCAAATCCGGCGGCAGCGGCCGCATCCAGTGCAATCGGACCAACCGCAACGCCGGTGCCGGCCACCACCGCCTCGGCCACCGGCTCCGGCAGCGGCGCTGCAAAGGTGGTATGCGCCACGGCCGCCAGATCGACATCGGCCAGGCGCTGCAATCCCTGCTCCGGCGCAATGAGCCCCTCCGCCACCATGTCCACCGCAATTCGCAGCGCCGCGGCCGGCGTGCGTTGGCCGCGCCGCGTCTGCAGCAGGTACAGCCGCCCCTCCTGCACGGTGAACTCGAAGTCCTGCATGTCCTGGAACAGGCGCTCCAGAGTGCCGCCCGCGGCGTCCAGCGCCGCATGAGCCCCCGGCAACAGCCGCGCGAACCGGTCCCGGTCCGAGATCGTGTGCCGGCCGGCGACCACGTCCTCACCCTGTCCGTTGAAGCAGAAATCCAGATACGCCGCCGGGGCGCCGGTGGCGGGGTCGCGGGTGAAACCGACGCCGGCGCCAGACGTGCCGCCAGCATTGCCGAATACCATGGCCTGCACCGTGACGGCGGTGCCGGCATCGTCCGACAACCGGTTCAAGCGCCGATACACCATCGCCTTCGGCGCGTCCCAGGATCGGAACACCGCCACGGCCGCCTGCTGCAACTGATCCAGCGGGTCCTCCGGGAAAGCCACGCCCGCCAGTTCCTCGTAGCGTTTCAGCATCGCCAGCGTGATGTCACGCAAGGCGCGATGATCCAGCTCCCGCTCGCTGCCAAGCCCGCCTGCAGCCACCGCACGCTGCACCAGCGCCTCGAACGGCGGCGCCGGCAGGCCGGCCATGACCTCGGCAAATCCCTGGACCAGGCGACGATAGCAGTCCCAGGCGAGGCGTGGATTGCCGGTCAGCCGGATCAGACCCTGTACGCTGCGTGCGTTCAGCCCGACATCCAGCACGGTCTCCAGCATGCCCGGCATCGAGTTCGCCGCACCCGACCGCACGGAGACCAGCAGCGGCCGGCGGAGCGAGCCGAATTCCAGGCCGGTGGCGCCTTCCAGGCGCGCCACGCCAGCGGACAGGGCCGACCGCAACGCGTCCGCCTGCACCGTGCCGTCACGCAGCGCGCCGCACCAAGCCGTCGTCAGCACGAAGCCGGGCGGCACCGGCAGGCCGGCGCCGGCGAGCCGCATCAGGTTCCACGCCTTGTTGCCGACCGTAGCGGCGCCATTCGCCGGCAGGGGTGCATGCGGCAGGATGAACTGCGGATCGAGCTCAGCCATCCACCACCTCACCCAACACCTTGTCGCGCAGGATCAGGCTGGCGCGGCGCAACGCGTCCGCCGCCTCCTCCAGCCGTCCACCCAGCGCCGTGTACAGATGCAGTTGCCGGAAATCCGTGGCGTAGCGGACGCTGGCTTCGGTCAGCAGACGCTCCGCGTCATCGACCTGGTGTTCCAGCGCCCTGACACGATCGATGGCGATGAGGAAATCGTCCGCGTCTTCGGCCGCACCGCGGTCCTCGGCATGGGCGGCATGCAGCACCGCCTTCAGCCATTCCTGCGTCGCTTCCACCACCAGGCCCGCCAGGGACTGCAGCTTCTCCGCCACTGCGGGGTCCGGAACGGCGCCGTCCGGCATCGCATCGGCCAGCAGGACGACGAAGAAGACGGCATCCTCCAGCGCGTCGGCACTGTCATCGGCCGCATGCAGCAGCGGACCGAAGGCCGCGCAGTCCGGCCGCCGCTCCGTTGCCTCCCAGGTGTCGGCCACCAGTTGATCAGCATCGTGCTCGAACGCCCGCGCCCGTGCGGCGAGCCGGTCCGCCGCCACCTCCCGCGGCGCCATCACACTGTCCCGCACGAGACAGGCGAGTTCGAAGATCAGCGCGGCATGATCCGCCGCCACCTCCAACCGCCGCCGCGCCTCATTGCTGAAATGCCGGGCCAGTTCGGCCCGGATCCGGTCGCGCAACAGCGACGACGAACGCCGCGCCGTCAGGCAGTCGGTCGACGCGGACAGCACGAAGCGCAGGAAACTCTCGGTCTCTGCCAGGCCCAGCACATCGGACAGGCGATCGCCGAAATGCATCGCCGACCCGGCAACCGATTCGATGGCCTGGTTGATCAGCCGAGCGCCACCCAGTTCCACGAAGGCGCGATGGCCGATCTCCTGCTCCGCCGCCCAGCGCAGCAGACCGATGCGGGCCTTGCCGGGCAGGAAGGCGCGCAGTTGCTTGCGGGCGCGATTCCAGTCGATCAGGAACACCAGCCGCGAACCGAGGAATTCCAGGTAGTCCCGGCAGGCCGCCTCGTCCGCGGCCTGATAGCGGCCGGTGGTCAACTGGAACCCGGCGCCACCGAGCTGCCCCGCCCGGGTGCCCTCCCAGGACGGCGCATGGCCCGCCAGCATGTCCTGGAAGAATGCGAGCCGCTCCTCATGCACATCCGTATAGGTCACGGCGACGGTGAGGCCCTGCACATGGACCACGATCACATGGGCGTCCGTGGTGCCGATGTCGTTCTGTATCACCAGCCGGTCACCCGACCGGGTCGCGGTGGTACCGAGGCCGGGGTGATCGAATTTCAGCCGCGCCGTGCGGTTGAGCCCCGCCATGAAGGCCGCGACACGCGGCCGGTCCGCCGCGGCCAGCCCGTACGCAGCCGCACCGTCGATCCGCTCCTCGGCCAACCCCGCCTGCAGGCGATTGAGCGCCTTGTGCAGGTCCATGACCAGCCGGTGCAGACTGTCGGCGCCGTCCGCCTCCGGCACGGCCTGTGTGATTGCGGCCAGATCGGCGGCAGCCAGCCGGTCTTCCGCCACATCCGGCAGGCCGGCCAGCAGCGCATCGAGCCGGTTGGCAAAGCCCGGCAGCCCCGCTTCCACCACCGGCGCCGCCATGACGCGCAGATCCGCCGCAACATCACCCAGCAGGCGCGCGGTTTGTGGGATCAGATAGGCATCGCCGGTGCGACGGGCGCAGGCGGTGACCGCATCCAGCGTGGGGTCGTCAATGCCGCAGGCCAGACGCTCCTGCTGCAGGCTGGCGGGCGGGAGTTCAGGATGATCCGCATGGGTTGCCGCCATCTGCAGCAGGCTGAACGCGTATTTCACCCGGTCATTGGCCGCGAGCGCAGCATTGACGGCAGCGGGCCGGCGCAGCCCCTCCGCGCCGATCGCCGCCAGCACCTCGGATTTCATCGTCGGCTCCTTGCTGGCAGGCGCATTGAAGCGCATCGCGGTGGAGCGGCGCCTTGATGTGCGTCAAGGTGTCGGCGCAAACATCATCGGCGCAAACATCAGGTGACACGCGTCGGCGCCGTCACCTCGGTTCGGGCACATGCCGCGCGGTTGCGCCACCGGTCGATCCGTGCTTAACGCCGCGGCTTCCCTGCCGGGGTGGTGGCACCCGCCCCGGCTATGCCCAGCGCCCGATCAGCGGGCGTGGCCAATCCCGGCCCGGGCCACCAGCCAGAGGGAGCACAGATGCCACTTTATGAATGCGTGATGATCGCACGCAACGACGTGACTCAACAGCAGGTCGACACCATCGTCGACGACATCGCCGCCCGGCTCGAAGCCGAGGGTGGCGCCATGAAAAAGCGCGAGTATTGGGGCCTGCGTGGCCTAGCCTACCGGATCAAGAAGAACCGCAAGGGCCATTACACACTGATGGGCCTGGACGCGATGCCGCCCTTCATCACCGAGATGGAGCGTCAGCTGCGGCTGAACGAGGACGTGCTGCGCTTCATGACCCTGCGCGTCGAGACCATCGATGAGGCCCCGTCCGCCATCCTGTCGCGCAAGTCGGACGATCGCGAGCGCAGCTTCCGCGGCCCGAAGCCGGCCGGCCGGTTCGAGAGCGGCCGCCGCCGCGGCTTCGATGACCGTGAGGAATTCCGCGCCCGCGACGACAGCCGGGACGACAACCGTGGCGGGATCGAGGAGTAAGCGACGATGTCAGACACCACCGAAGTCAATCCCGCCGCCCGCCGCGCCGCGGTCGGCGCCCGCCGCCCATTCTATCGCCGCCGCAAGTCCTGCCCGTTCTCCGGCCCGAATGCGCCGGTGATCGACTACAAGGACGTGCGGCTGCTGTCCCGCTTCCTGTCCGAGCGCGGCAAGATCGTGCCCAGCCGCATCACCGCGGTCTCCGCCAAGAAGCAGCGCGCGCTGGCCCTGGCGATCAAGCGCGCCCGCTTCCTGGCGCTGCTGCCCTATACCGTGAGCTGAGGAGCCCATCATGGCCGCCGTGGAACTGATCCTGCTCCAGCGCGTGGAAAAGCTGGGGCAGATGGGCGATCGGGTGAAGGTGAAGCCCGGCTTCGCCCGCAACTACCTGCTGCCCGAGAAAAAGGCGCTGCGCGCCACCAAGGACAACCTCGCCCATTTCGAGGAGCAGCGTCACCAGCTCGAGGCGCAGAACCTGAAGCGCCGCGAGGAAGCCGAACGGGTTGCCGAACGGGTCACCGGCCTCTCCGTGGTGATCATCCGCCAGGCCGGCGAGTCGGGCAGCCTGTACGGCTCGGTTTCCGCCCGCGACATCGCGGACGCGACCACCGAAGCCGGGCTGACCATCACCCGCCAGCAGGTGGTGCTGGAACAGCCGATCAAAATGCTCGGCCTGGTCCCGGTCCGTGTCGTGCTGCACCCCGAGGTGTCGATCCCGGTCACCGTGAACGTTGCCCGCAGCCCGGAAGAGGCACAGCGCCAGGCACGCGGCGAAGCGCTCGGGGAAGTCGAGGAAGAAGACGAGACAATGGACCTGGAAGCGATGCTCCAGGCGGAAACCGACCAGGAGCAGCCTGGCAACTGATGTGACGAACCGGCCGGTTCCTCATTTCGGAACCGGCCTCCACTCCCGCGGCATCTCGCGAAAGCAGTTTTGACGGGACGCCCCGGCTTCAGTCAATCTGTGTCCATCTCTGGATCAATGGAGATGGGTATAGGGCGATGCAGGGGATCCTCGACTCAATCCTGAGGCGCTTCATTACCATCGGACGGCTAACCGTCAGATGGCCTGATGGACGGACCCAGGAATACGGTGGAACATCCGGGGCGCACGCCACAATGAGCGTGCGAGACCACAACACTATCCGAAGACTGGTACTGAACCCGGCGCTCGGAGTGGGCGAATGCTACATGAACGGCACTTTGGTGCCGGAGAATTGTAGTATTTACGAATTGCTCGATTTGCTGATAAGCAATCTCGTCCATAACAGCAAACAGCTTCCCTTCACCCAGTTGCGCGCCAGGCTCGGCCGCATCCGCCGCCGGCTGGACCAATACAATCCGGCGCCGCGGGCACAGCGTAATGTCGCACATCACTATGATTTGAATGGCCGCCTGTACAGCCTGTTCCTGGACCGCGACCGGCAATATTCCTGCGCCTATTTCCCCAAGGGGGACGAAACCCTGGAAGAGGCGCAGCTTGCCAAGAAGCGGCACATCGCCGCGAAGCTCTGCCTGGACCGGCCTGATCTGACCGTGCTGGATATCGGCTGCGGCTGGGGCGGAATGGCACTGACCCTGGCGCGGGACTACGGCGCACGGGTTACCGGGATCACCCTGTCACGTGAGCAACTGGCCGAAGCGCGCAGCCGTGCCGCCGCGGAAGGTCTACAGGACCGGGTGAATTTCGAGCTGCTCGATTATCGGGCGATGGATCGAAGCTTCGACCGGATCGTATCGGTGGGCATGTTCGAGCATGTCGGCGTGAACCATTATCGCAGCTTCTTCGACATTGTGGCGCGCAGCCTGAAGCCGGATGGCGTCGCGCTGCTGCACGCGATCGGCCGGACCGAGGGACCGGGCAACACCAATTCCTGGATCGCCAAATACATTTTCCCGGGCGGCTATTGTCCGGCGCTGTCCGAGGTGATGCCGACGATCGAACGCAGTGGCCTGATCACCACCGACATCGAAATCCTGCGGCTCCACTATGCCGAGACGCTGCGCCACTGGCGCTGGCGTTTCGCCGCCAATCGCGACGCAATCGCCTCGCTGTACGATGAGCGGTTTTGTCGGATGTTCGAGTTCTACCTCAGCGGGGCGGAGCTCTCGTTCCGACGGGAAGACGGCATGGTGTTCCAGATCCAGCTCGCGCACGACAGGGCCGCGGTGCCGCTGACCCGCGACTACATCGCAGTGGCCGAAGCGGCCGCCAATGCAGATGCGCGGCGCACCGTCCTGGCCGGCGACAAGGATTGCTGACGGGGGTGTGGTGACGGCTGGCTCGCCCGGCAGGCCGCGCGACGGATGTAGCGGTCGCTGTCGCGCCAAGCGAATGACGTGCCCCGGTCGTGCCGCCCGATCGTCCGGCGCCACGATCCGAACGGGGCTCGCCGCTTGCCATGCGCGTCATAGGTCCCGGGGCGTGCATCACTGGCCACGCTGCCGCCGCGTGCAGCGAACTGGCCGATTGCGCGCGCATCCTGCACCGACAGGCACACCGCATCCGGCAGCACCAGCAGCCGCGCGCGCAAGCCCGGCAGCATCGACGGCGTCACGAACCGTGGGTGCAGATGCAGCGCAGCCAGCGAGCGCATGAAGCTGAGCAGTGCGGTCCGCCAGGTGTTGTCGGCGAGTTCGGTCTTGGCATCGCGCTGCAGCCAGGCGTCGCCCTTCGGCTGTTGATCCAGCATTCAGAGGACGCGAAAACTCGCAGGCGAATACAGGGTGGCAACCGGATCGGTAACCGGTTCGCTGTCGATCAGTTGCGGCGCGATGCGATGGATCTGCGCGAACAAGGACGCATAGGCGCCTCCGCGGGCGCCCAATGTTGCGTCGGACTGCACGATGGTTCCGGCGCTGTCCCATAACACCAGGCCGCGTGCACCGAACAGCACCGCGCGCCAGATATCATGCTGTTGCTGTGGGCTGGCGGATGCGGGCGCGCCACGCCGGATCCCACAGGCCGGGCTCACGCTGCAGGGCGACCGGGTTCGCCGGGTCCGACCGATAGTGCTGCTGCGCGTCGAGAAATCGCCAGTTGACCGGCTTGCCGTGTGTCCAGCGGTGCTACGACGAATAAAAATCAGTGGCGATATTCTCAATGTATCAGCGTAGCCCGGCAGCCTGCAGCGGTGCGATCTGCTGTGGCAGCCAGATGCCGATCCCGTCCCGGTTGGCATTCACCGTGCCTGCGGTGACGCCGATACGCTTCAACGTCAGCAGCCGTGGAACGTCGCGAGGCTGCCACTCGATGATCTGGTAGTCGCGCCACGGTTCGGCACACGCCCCGACGCCAAGGTGAGCAGGCTGATGGCGATGACGATCGCCCGGCGAATCCTCATGAATTCCCTCAAAAGCATCGCATCACGGTCAAGCTGGCGACCGTATCGGGGGACAGCTATAAGACATCACAAGACAAATGAGGTGGATGATGGCTGGGAAGATCGGGACCACGGTCCGGATGGGATGCGTGCTTGCCAGCCTGGCGGGGGGCGCCGCTTCCGCGCAGACGCTGGGTATCGCCTCCTCGGCGCCTGTGACCAGCATGGACCCGCATTACCACACGCTGGCACCGAACGAATCGGCGCATTCGAACATCTACGACCGGCTGATCGCTCGCGAGGCCAGCGGCAAGGCCGTTCCGGGCCTGGCAACCAGCTGGACGTTGAAGGACGACCGCACCTGGGAGTTCAAGCTGCGCGAGGCGACCTTCCACAACGGCGCGAAATTCACCGCCGAGGATGTCGCCTATTCGCTGGATCGCGTGCCGCGGGTGAAGAACAGCCCGGCTTCGTTCTCGATCTACACCAAGGCGGTCACCGGGGTGGAAATCGTCGATCCGCGGACGATCCGGCTGCACACCGCAAATCCCTACCCGCTGCTCCCCGCCGACCTGTCGCAGGTCTTCATCATCCCTCACGGGCTCGGCCCCGATCCGGCGAGCGAGGACTTCAACAGCGGCAAGGATGCAATCGGCACCGGTCCGTTCCGCCTGGTTGCCTACAAGTCGGGCGACCGCATCGAGATGGAACGGTTCGACGGCTATTGGGGCACGAAGCCGCACTGGCAGCATGTCGATTATCGTATCATCAGCAACGATGCCGCGCGAACCGCATCCCTGCTGGCCGGCGATGTCGGGGTGATCGAGTTCGTGCCGCCGAGCGACCTGGCGAAACTGCGTGGCGATAGCCGCGTTTCGTTGGCGGAGGTGGTCAGCAACCGCTCGATCTTCCTGTGGATGGATCATTCTCGCAGCGGCCCGACGCCATTCGTAAGTGGACCCAATAGTGAGCTGCTGGAGAAGAACCCGCTGAAAGACCACCGCGTCCGGCTGGCATTGTCGCTGGCGATCAATCGCGTCGCGCTGGACGAGCGTGTGATGGAAGGGGCGGCGATCCCGACCGGGCAGTACCTGCCGCCGACCGGCTTCGGCTACACGCCGGACGTTGCGGCACCGGCCTACGATCCCGCACAGGCCAAGCGCCTGCTGGCAGAAGCCGGCTTTCCCAACGGGCTGCGCGTGACCCTGCACGGGCCGAACGATCGTTATGTGAATGATGCCAAGATCATCCAGGCGGTCGCCCAGATGTGGCAACGCATCGGCGTGCAGACCACGGTGGAAGGCCTGCCCTGGAGCAACTACATTGCCCGTGCCGGCAAGCAGGAGTTTTCGATCTTCCTGCTCGGTTGGGGCGTTTCCAGCGGTGAAGGGCTCAATCCGTTGCGCGCCCAGCTTGCCACCTGGAATCCGAAGCGTGGCCTCGGCACCGCCAATCGCGGACGCTACTCCAATCCCACACTGGACGGGCTGATCGACCAGGCGATGGAGACAATGGACGATACCGCGCGTGAAAAGATGATCCAGCACGCCATGAAGCTTGCCATGGACGATGTGCCGGTGCTGCAGATTCACCTGCAGAAGAATATCTGGGCGACACGCAAAGGGCTGGTCTACGAAGCCCGCGTCGATGAAGAAACGCGCGCCAGCAGCGTGCGGCCGGCACACTAACCGCGATGACGACATGGCTGATCCGCCGTCTGATCCAGGCGTGCTTCGTCATGCTGGCGATGACCGTCATCGTCTTCTTGGGTGTGCACGTGATCGGCAATCCGGTGGACATTCTGATTTCACCGGACGCCGATCAGGCGGAGCGTGCCCGCATCATCGCCAATCTGGGGCTGGATCAGCCCTTGTGGCGCCAGTACCTGGTGTTCCTGGACGATGCCCTGCACGGCAACCTCGGCCGCAGCTTCGTGTTCAATGAGCCGGCGCTGCGGTTGATCGCACAGCGCATGCCGGCGACGATGGAACTGGCGGTTACCGCGGTGCTGATGTCGATCGTGTTCGGCCTGCCGTTGGGTCTGTATGCCGGGCTGTATCCTGAAAGCTTCGTGTCGCGCACGGTGATGGCCGGCAGCATTCTGGGATTCTCGCTGCCCACGTTCTGGGTGGGGCTGATGCTGATCATGGTGTTCGCGGTGCAGCTTGGCTGGCTGCCCAGTACCGGACGCGGCACCACCGCGGAACTGTTCGGCGTGCAATGGTCGTTCCTGACCCGAGACGGTCTGCGCCACCTGATCATGCCGGCGCTCAATCTGTCGCTGTTCAACATATCACTGGTGCTGCGCCTGACCCGCGCCGGCGTGCGGGAAACGCTGCCGATGGACTTCATCAAGTTCGCCCGCGCCAAGGGTCTTACGCCGGCGCGCGTGATCTTCGTGCATGTGCTGAAGAACATCATGATCCCGGTGGTAACGGTGGTCGGGCTGGAGCTGGGCTCCACCGTCGCCTTCGCCGTGGTGACGGAAAGCGTGTTCGCCTGGCCCGGCATGGGCAAGCTGATCATCGATTCGATCAACGTGCTGGATCGTCCGGTGATCGTCGCCTACCTGATGATGATCGTGCTGCTGTTCGTCACCATCAACCTGGTGGTGGACATACTCTACACCGTGCTGGATCCGCGCGTTCGACTGGAGAGCAAGGGATGAGCGGAACCGACTCGCCCGTGTCGCACGCCACGGTTCCGGCGGTTCGCGAGGAAACTCCGTTTCGCCGCTTCGTCGCCGAATTCGCGGCATCGAAGCTCGCGATCGGCGGGCTGGCCGTGTTCGTCATCATCGCGCTGCTGGCGATCTTCGCATCCTGGATCACGCCGCAAAACCCGTACGACCTGGCGCAGCTGGACATCATGGATGGCCGCCTGCCGCCCGGTTCCGAATCAGCCGTCGGCTACACCTTCCTGCTCGGCACGGACGATCAGGGCCGCGACATGTTCTCGGGCATCCTGTACGGACTGCGCATCAGCCTGGGAGTCGGTATCGGTTCGGCGCTGTTCGCCTGTATCGTCGGGTCCACGCTGGGCCTGCTGGCGGCTTACTTCGGCGGACGCATCGACGCCGCCATCATGCGCCTGGTCGATCTGCAGCTTTCCTTCCCATCCATCCTGGTCGCCCTGATGATCCTCGCAGTGCTTGGCAAGGGCGTGATGAACGTCGTGCTCGCGCTGGTGATCGTGGAATGGGCGTATTACGCACGCACCGTCCGCGCCAGTGCAATGGTGGAACGACGCCGCGAGTATATCGAGGCTGCGGAATGCCTCGCCTTACCGAAATACCGCGTGGTGTTCCGCCATCTGCTGCCGAACTGCCTGCCGCCGCTGATCGTCATCGGCACGCAGCAGGTCGCGCGCGCCATCGCATTGGAAGCGACGCTGTCCTTCCTCGGCCTCGGCGTTCCCATCACCGAGCCGTCGCTCGGGCTGCTGATTGCGAACGGTTACCAATACATGCTGTCGGGCAAATACTGGATCAGCTTCTATCCGGGCATTGCCCTGCTGGTCACCATCGTCTCGATCAATCTGGTCGGCGATCAACTGCGCGACGTGCTGAATCCGCGGCTCAAGCGATGACCCAGCCGACTCTCGAAGTCCGCAATCTGCGCACGCATTTCTTCACGCGTGCCGGTGTGATCCCAGCAGTGGACGACGTCTCCTTCTCGATCGCGCGCGGCCGCGTGCTGGGGCTGGTCGGGGAGTCCGGATCGGGCAAGACGGTCACCGGCTTCTCGATCATCCGCCTGGTCGATCCGCCCGGCCGCATCGTCAGCGGCTCGATTCTTTACCAGGGACGCGATCTGGCCAAGCTGTCCGAATCGGAGATGCGGCATCTGCGCGGCAACCGCATCGCCATGATCTTCCAGGACCCGATGATGACGCTCAATCCGGTCCTGCGCATCGACACGCAGATGATCGAGGCGGTGCAGGCCCATGACAAGGTCTCCCGCACCGAGGCGCGCACGCGATCGCGCGACGCACTGGGCATGGTTGGCATTCCGAGTCCGGAAGAACGGCTTGCCGCCTATCCGCATCAGTTCTCCGGCGGCATGCGCCAGCGGGTGGCGATCGCCATCGCCTTGCTGCATCGGCCGGATGTGCTGGTTGCCGATGAACCGACCACCGCGCTGGACGTCACCATCCAGGCGCAGATCCTGGCGGAGGTGCAGAAGCTGGCGGTGGAGCACGGCACGGCGCTGATCTGGATCACGCATGATCTGTCGGTGGTGGCGGGCCTCGCCGATGAGATCGCGGTGATGTATGCTGGCCGCGTGGTGGAAACCGGTTCGGCGGACGCGGTGCTTGACCATCCGGTGCATCCTTACACTCACGGGCTGATCGGCAGCGTGCCCTCGCGCAACCATCGCGGCGAGAAGCTGCGGCAGATTCCCGGCATGACTCCGAGCCTGCTCGATCTGCCGCCTGGCTGCGCCTTCCGTACCCGTTGCGACCGCGCAGATGCTGTCTGTGAACAGGCGCCACCATCGGACGAGAAGTCGCCCGGGCATTTCGCCCGCTGCTTCCATCCGCTGACCGAAGCTGCGGCGGTAGATGGCGTGATGTCGCGATGACACCGATCATAGAGTTGCGTGGTGTGTCCAAGAGATTCGGGCCGAGCTACGACGCGGCGGCGCGGATGGCTCGGGGTTTGGCGCGACGATTTGGTTCGGTGCCGAAGAATGAGTTGGTGCGCGCGGTGGACGCTGTCGACCTCACTGTCGCGGCGGGTGAGGTGGTTGGGCTGGTCGGCGAATCCGGCTGCGGCAAATCGACGCTGGGTCGCATGGTGGCGGGCATCATGCCGCCATCGGACGGGCAGGTGCTGTATCGCGGCCAGGACATCACCACGCTGCCGCCTGCCCAGGCCAAGCAGGCGAAGTTGAAGGTCCAGATGATCTTTCAGGACCCGTATGCGTCGTTGAATCCGCGGCTGCGGGTTGCCGATATTGTCGGCGAGGCGCCGCTGGTGCACGGGCTGACCTCGCGCGGCGAATTCGATACCTATCTGGATGCGCAGCTCCGGCGAGCCGGACTCGATCCGGCGTTCAAACGACGCTACCCGCACCAGTTTTCGGGCGGACAACGCCAGCGCATCGGCATCGCCCGCGCGCTGGCGGTGCAGCCGGAATTCCTGGTGTGCGACGAAGCGGTGGCGGCGCTGGACGTGTCGATCCAGGCACAGATCCTCAACCTGTTCATGGATCTGCGCCGCGAACTGGACCTGACCTATCTGTTCATCAGCCACGATCTCGGCGTGGTGGAGCATCTCTCGGATCGCGTGCTGATCATGTATCTCGGCCGCATCGTGGAATCGGCGCCGGCCGAGGAGGTGTTTGCCCGCGCCAACCATCCGTACACGCAGGCTTTGTTGGCTGAGGTGCCGCGCATCGATGCGCGTGCCAAGCGGTTCACCGCGATCAAGGGGGAAATCCCCAGCCCGATGAACCCGCCTTCCGGCTGCCATTTCCATCCGCGCTGTCCGCACGCGATGCCACGTTGCGGTGTCGAAGTGCCGGCGTTGCGGGAGATCGCCTCGGGTCATCGCAGCGCGTGTCATTTGAACGACATGGCATGAGCGCCGCGCGCACGGGATCGCGGTTGCCACGGTGAAAGTGCTGGTCTGGCAATGGGGTCGTTTCGGTGGACCACCGCTGGTGGCCGTCGCATTGACACAAGGGTTTGCCGCGCTGCCGAACACCGAGGTGGCGTTGTCGCTGGCGCGGGACGCGGAGCTGCTGCGCGGTCCCTCACCGCCGCGCTGCGACCTGGTGGTGGACACCTATGCCAACAAGCCGGGCTTTATGTGGCGCCTTGCCACCTCGCCGTTTGCCGCACGCAGCCTGGCACGCCGCATCGCATCGCTGCGGCCGGATGTTGCGGTGTGCGCACAGCCCGGTCCGCTCGACCTGCTGATGGCGATGGCGCTGCGGCGCCTGCGGATTCCGTTCGTGGTTCTGGTGCATGATGCCGATCACCATCCCGGTGACGGGCAGCCGCTGCAGATGCGGTTGCAGCAGGCCTTGTGCCGGCGCGCCGACGCGGTGGGTGCACTCAGCACGCATGTGGCGGAGCGCCTGATCGCGCAGGGACTGACCGGCCAGTCGCATCGGCCGCTGATCCGCTTGCGCTTTCCGCCGTTGCCGGTTGCCATGCCGGAGATGGCGCCGGCACGGCGGGACGGCTTGGTGCGCCTGCTCAGCTTCGGGCGACTGCTGCCGTATAAGGGGCTGGACCTGCTGGCGGATGCCCTGACACGTCTGGGGCCGCAGCCACGACTGCACGTCCGTGTCATTGGATCCGGCCCCGAAAGTACAGAGCTCAATCGGTTGCGTGCGCTGCCAAACGTGACGGTGGAGAACGCCTGGGTGCCGGAAGCCGAAATCGGCACCCTGCTTGCCTGGTCCGATGCGCTGGTGCTGCCGTATCGTGAGGCAAGCCAGAGCGGCGTCGCGGCGCTGGCGCTGTCGGCGGGGCGCCGCGTGATCTCCACGAATGTCGGTGGTTTGGCGGAACAATTGGGCGACGAGCCACTGGCAACGCTGTGCGCACCCGAGGCCGGCAGCCTGGCTGCGGCGCTGCAGGGCCTGCTTGACGCGCCGGAGCATGGCACGTCGTCCGCATCGCAGCCGGTGCAGCCGGACTGGAGCGCGGTCGCGCAGACCCTGCTGCAGGAATGCGCCAAACTGCCGCGGCATCCACGCACGCATTGATCGGGCCTCATCGTCGTGTGCATGCTCTCCGGATAATCACCCCGCCCGGAGAGTTGCGATGCTGGAGGCCACGATCGCCGGAAGCCTGCCGAAACCTGCCTGGCTGGCGGAGCCCATCAAGCTGTGGGCACCCTGGCGGCTGGATGGAGACGGCCTGGCCGAGGGCAAGCGCGACGCCACGCTGCTGGCGATCAAGCTGCAGGAGGATGCGGGCCTCGACATCGTCACCGATGGCGAACAGTCCCGTCAGCACTTCGTGCACGGGTTCCTGGAGTTCATCGAGGGCATCGACTTCGCCCATCGGGTGGAGATGGGCATTCGCAACAACCGGTACAAGGCGATGGTGCCAACCGTCACCGGCAAGCTGCGGCTGACCGGCCGCGTGCATGCGGCGGAAGCGCAACTGGCGCGCGCCCGCACCACGCGCAAATTGAAATTCACGCTGCCTGGCCCGATGACCATCGTCGATACGATTGCGGACGCACATTACGGCGACAAGGTGAAGCTGGCGATGGACGTCGCGGCGCTGCTGAACCAGGAAGCGCGCGCCCTGGAAGCCGATGGCGTCGATGTCATCCAATTCGATGAGCCGGCCTTCAACGTTTACATGGACGAGGTCGCGAGCTGGGGGATTGCGGCGCTGGAGCGCGCGGCGGAGGGACTGCGATGCCAGACCGCCGTGCATATCTGTTACGGATACGGTATAAAGGCGAATATCGACTGGAAGGATTCGCTTGGCAGCGAATGGCGGCAATACGAAGCCACATTTCCGTTGCTGGCGCGCAGCCGGATCGGGCAGGTCTCGCTGGAATGCCGCAATGCGCGCGTGCCGATGCGGCTGATGCGCCTGCTGGAGGGCAAGGACGTGCTGGTGGGCGTGATTGACGTCGCGACCGACCAGGTGGAGACGCCCGAAGAAGTTGCAGCGCTGATCGAGGATGTTGCCGAACACGTGCCGGCGGAGCGGCTGTTTCCCTGCACGAATTGCGGCATGGCGCCGATGCGGCGGGAGATCGCCGAGGCGAAGCTATTCGCATTGGGACGCGGCGCTGCCCTGGCACGACAGCGCCTGGGCGTCAGCTAGTCAGGCGCGCATCGGCGCTTTGTGGGAGGCGGTCAGCGTCGGGGCGCTTGGCTTCCATTCAAGAGGCAGCGCCCCCGACGCTTCCTGCCTCCCACCACAGGCGTGGATGCGTGGCACAGATCGCGGAACGCGGGTCAGCCGCGCTGAATCAGCTCGATCGAGACGTTCTGCGGTGCGGTCAGGAAGGCGATGCGCACGCCGGGCCGGATGGTTTTCGGCTCCATGGTGAATGCGACACCCTTGGCTTTCAGTTCGCTGACCGCAGTGTCGATATCCGTGACGGTCAGGCCGAAATGATCGAGCCCCATATACGGTGTCTGCGGTGACGATCCGGTCTTGGCGGGATCGGATTGCGCGATGAATACTTTCTGCCCGCTGAGATCGAGATCGATGCGGGTGGAGCCGTCGGGCTGCGGGGTGCGGATCACCTCTGCGCCGAGCATCTGCTCATACCAGCCGGCGGTGGCGGCGGGATCGGGTGAGCGCAGATGGATATGCTCCCAGGTGAACTTGGTCATGTTTCCCCCTAACTCCGGTCATCGGTTCGTCGCATACTGTATCCCCCGGGACGCGGACCACCAAGCCATGCGGCCGCATCACGTGGTCGGTGCGATACCCGACCACACCGCGCGTCCGGCACCGGTGCCGTTCACATGGACCATCATCGGTGCCCGCCCGGCTCCCTCGCCAGGTGCGCGACACCTGGTGGCGAAGGCGATGGCACCCTTGTTGATGCTGGTGACAGCAGCAAGAATCGCCATGGTGTAGTTGGCGAGGTTCATCTTGTCAGAGACCGCGACGGCGCTCGTGTTGACCGAGTAAACCGTCGTCGTGCTCGGCAGGCAACATTCGGCATGAAATTCGGCAGTGCGGTGAAAGGCTCTCCTCGATCGGATCCCGATCCCGATCCCGATCCATCCGATCGGACCCGCACCATCGTCTTGAGGCCATCAAGGACATCCGGCAGATCGATCCGATCCGCATCTTGCCGCCAGGGTCACTCTGTGCTGACGGCTGCCCGGTGCAATCGTCTGGAATTCCGCAGCCCATCGTCGCCATCGGCCGCACCGAGCTTCCGACCGCCACAGCGCTGCTGGCGCGCTGGCTGATCGGCAAGCTCGTGGTGCGCGACCTGCCCGCCGGGCGCATCACCGGCCACATCGTGGAGACCGAGGCGTACCTGCCGGATGACGCCGCCTGCCATGCCTTCCACGGCATCACTCCGCGCAATCGCTCGCTGTTCCTGCAGCCCGGCCACGCCTACGTCTACCGCGCCTACGGCACCGCCTGGATGCTGAACGTCTCAGCCGAACCCCAAGGCGTCGGTGCCGGCGTGCTGATCCGCGCATTGCAGCCGTTGGAAGGGACCGCGCTGATGCGTCAGGCCCGCGGCGCGGTGCCGGAGCGCGATCTCGTCCGCGGGCCCGGCCGCCTCGCCGCGGCGCTGGCGATCGACCGCAGCCTGGACGGGCTCGACCTCACCGCACCCGGCAAGCTGTTCCTGGCGCAGGACGGCGCCCCGACCGGCGCAATCGGGATCAGCCGCCGGATCGGCATCACCAAGGACGCGGATCGTCTGCTGCGCTTCTACCGCCGCGGCTGCCGCCTGGTCAGCGGACCGGCCTCGCTGAACTTGTAATCCGCATTCGCTTCCCTTCCCGCCCCCGCCCACCCCAGAATGCCGTCCCATGTCGCGTCGGGTCGTCGAGATCACGTCAGAGCTGATGCTGCGGGCGTATCGCCATGGGCTGTTCCCGATGGCCGAGACGCGTCGCGGCGATCGGCTGTACTGGCTGGACCCGGAGCGCCGCGGCGTGCTGCCACTGGACAATTTCCACCTGCCGCGGCGGCTGCTTCGCACCGTGTTGGCCGGCGGGTTCGAATCCAGCGTCGACCGTGACTTCGCCGCCACCATCGCCGGCTGCGCCACCCCCGCGCCGGGGCGGGAGGACACCTGGATCAATCCGCAGATCGAGCGGCTGTTCACCGAGCTGCACCAGATGGGCTACGCGCATTCGGTGGAAACGTGGCGCGACGGCCAGCTGGTCGGCGGGCTCTATGGGGTGACCTTGGGCGGCGTGTTCTTCGGCGAGAGCATGTTCAGCTTCACCCGCGACGCGTCCAAGGTGGCGCTGGTCAATCTGGTCGCGCGGCTGCGCCTCGGTGGGTTCCGCCTGCTGGACACTCAGTTCGTCACCGCGCATCTGGCGCAGTTCGGCGCCGAGGAAATCTCCCGCAAGGCCTACAAGTCCCAGCTCGCCGAGGCGCTGGACACCCAGGCGCAGTGGTTGGAGCCGGAGCCTGCGCTGCTGGAGGCGGAAATCCGCGCCCTCGCGGGGCCGTGATTTGACCGGGCCGAACCGGCTTGCCGAGTTCTCCCGACGTAACGAGGGGGGACGCATGTCGAAGCAGACCGTAATCGCCCTGGCCGCGCTGGCGGCCGCAGGCACGGCCCACGCCGCCCAGGACCATCCGTCCATCCTGCCGACCCGCGACGTGATGGTGGAATACCACATGTCCGGCAAGCAGGCGCCGCAGCGGATGGACAGCATGAAGATCTACTACACCGCGCAAGGCCAGCGCATGCGGATCGAGGTCCCGGGACAGCCCGGCTACTCGATCGTCGATCGGGCAGCCAGGCGCATGACCATGGTGATGGTAGACGAGCACATGTACATGGAGCTGCCGTTCGATCCGCAGAAGGTGATGAATTTTGACCCGCAAGGCGCCAGCTTCACCCGTCACGGCAGCGATACGGTCGCGGGCTTCCGCTGCACCGTCTACGACGTGAAGGGACCCGAGCACCGCGGCCAGGTCTGCGTCACGGATGATGGGCTGATGCTGCGCGGCAAGAGCCTGGACCCGCAGCGGGAGAACAGCATCGAGGCCACCAAGGTCAGCTACGGTCCGCAACAGGCATCCCTGTTCACCCCACCCGCGGATTTCCAGAAGATGGACACCTCCCATCTGCCGCAAATGCGCGGGCGCGGACGCCCGCCCGGCTGATCCCAAGCCCTCGTTCGGCCGTTCAGGCCGGGTGAGGCAACGCTGGCAGCGCTTGCTTGCGGTAGAAATCGATCACCCGCGCCTGCTGCCGCCGGCCGGCATGGATGGTGACGACGGTGGCGGCTGACTCAAACAGCGCCTGCATTTTCTGGATATGCACCGCGGGATCGGTGCCGATCGACCACTCCGGCAGAATTTGCTCGGTCGGCACGTCCACCTCGGCGCGCCGCTGGCTCGCGCCGGTGGCGGAGGACTGGGTGGCGGCCACCCATTGGGTGCTGGTGGCCCGCCAGGGCTGAAGCCATATCAGGCAAACATCAACATCCAACGGAAAATATCAAATGAAGACATTAGGGAAATATCAAAATCATTCTGAGTAAATAACTGCCTTGAGCTTGTCTGGCAGTTTCAGCATAGTCCACCAACGACTGACGTCTTTCCATAAAATCCGCAGCAAACTGGCTGCCGGATGTGCTGTCGTATACTGCTTCCGCCGGTTGGGAAGCAGGCGGTTTTACCATCGCACGCTTGCAACCGGAACTGCACATGACTCAATCGGCCGTCTCGCCGAAGCTCGCAGCGCACACCGACACCCCAGTGTCCGGTCCACTCCCTGTCGCGTCGTGCCTGGGTTCGCCTCCATGAGCGCAACCCTTCCGCCGCGCGCCGCCAATGTTGCCACCTTGCTCAGCCAGGGCCAGCAACATCAGGAGCACGGCCGGCTCGAAGCCGCCGAATCCCTGTACCGACAGGTGTTGCGGCGCAGCCCAGCCCATCCCCGCGCGACCTACCAGCTTGCGCAAGTGTTGTTAGCCACCGGCCGGCTGCGGGAGGCACAACGAGGCCTGGAACGGCTGGCCCGTTCGCATCCGCAGGAAGCGGGGGTGCATTGCGCGCTCGGCCAGCTGTATCGCCGGATCGGCCTCGAGACGAAGGCCGTGTTCCATCTGTCCCGCGCGGCGGAGCTGGTGCCGGATCGACTGGACGTGCACCTGGCGCTGATTTCCACTTGCGGCGAAACCGGACGCCTGACGGACGCAAAGCGCTGCGCCGATCGGGCACAACGTCACTTCCCCGACCGTTTCGAACTTCCCCTCCAGCTCGGCGTCGCCTGCCTCGCCGCCGGCCATGTCCAGGACGCCGCACCGCTGCTGGAGACCGCCGCCGCGCGGGCCCCGGACTCGGCCCTTGCGCTCTATAACCTCGGGCGGCTTGCCGATGAGCAACGCGATACCGGACGGGCCCTGGAGCTCTACCGGCGCGCCCATGCGCTCGACCCGAGCTTCGAGCCGGCGGCGTTCAACCTCAGCGATATGCAGCTTCGCACCGGCCAGGTCAGCGAGGCGCTTGCACGGTTCGAAGCATTGGCGGCAGGCAATCCGTCCGATACCACAACGCTATCGGCCTGCCTGATGGCCGCGCAATACCAACCCGGCGTCACCGCGCGCCACCTGGCGTCCCTGCATCGGCGCTGGGACCGTGCTGCCTCAATCCAGACCACTCCGCCATCGCCGCCGCGGCCCCGGCCGGCGCGCGAGAGACTGCGCGTCGGGCTGGTGTCCGCCGATCTGGCGGAACACCCGGTGGGGTATTTCACCATCGGCGCGGTCGAGGCATTCGATCCGCGCCGGATCGAGGTGGTCTGCTACGCCGGCCGCGCAACCGACGACGCGATCAGCCTCCGGTTCAAGCGGGCCGCCCGGGCATGGCGCTCCACCGTCGGCCGTTCGGCGGCGGAGGTCGTTGCGGCCGTGGCAAGCGACCGCATCGACATCCTGATCGACCTGGCCGGACACACCCGGGGCAATCGACTGGATGTGTTCGCGCGCCGCGCCGCGCCGTTGCAGCTCAGTTGGGCGGGCTATGTCGGCACCACCGGCCTGGCCGCAATGGACGGGCTGATCGCCGACCGCTTCCATGTGCCGCCCGGCGAGGAGGCCTGCTACGTCGAGCAGGTGATCCGCCTGCCCGACGGCTATGTCTGCTTCGACCCACCCGCCGATGCCCCGCCGGTGACCGACCTGCCCGCCGGCGATACCGCACCCCTGAGCTTCGCGAGCTTCCACCACCCGCCGAAGATCAATCCCACCGTCGTTCGGCTGTGGTCGCGCGTGCTGCATGACCAGCCCGGCTCCACCATCCGCTTCATCTATGCGGGCTACGACGTGCCGGAGGTGCAGGCCCGCATCCGGGGGTGGTTCGCCGCCTGCGACATTGCCGCGGAGCGGCTGCAGTTCCGCGGCCGCCGTCCCCGGCAGGAGCTGCTGCGGCAATACAATGCGGTCGATCTGGCGCTCGATCCACTGCCCTACGCCGGCGGCCTGACCACCTGTGAGGCACTGTGGATGGGCGTGCCGGTGATCACACTGCCGGGCCAAAGCTTCGCCGGCCGCCATGCCTGCAGCCACCTGTCGGTGGCCGGCTGTGCCGACATGATCGCCCGCGACCCCGACGACTATGTCGCAATTATCCGTCGGCTGGCGGCCGACCGGACGCAGCTGCGGGCCACCCGGCTGGGACTGCGCCAGCGTGTGGTCGCATCACCGCTGTGCGATCCCTCGCGCTTCGCCCGCAACCTGGAAGCGGCGCTGCTGGCGGCCTGGCAACGGGCCTGTCCACCGGCCCCGACCGCACCGGCAGCACACTCCGAGCGTCGAGGACGATAAGCCGCCCGACCGCCGGCATGCTCGCCCGGACGGCGCCGTCAGGCGCGACAGGCCGCGCCGAACCGGCCGCTGCTGCTCAGGACGTCAGGCGGTGCAACCAGCGCTCCGCACACCGCGGCCCGGTTCAGGACGCCTTTGCGGGCCGGCTGTCATTCGCGACGGTCGGCTTGATCACGCTGGAGATGGTGTCGCGCAGCACCGTCACTCGCAGGTTGGGGGCGATCTCCACTTCGATCTCGTTGGAGGCGACCTGCTTGCCGTCCTTGTCCTGCACCATCGGTACCCGCTGCACGGTGCCCAGGATGCCGCCTCCGGTCACCACGCGGTCGCCGCGTTTGATCGCCGACAGCATGGCACGCGCCTCCTTCTGCTTCTGCTGCTGGGGGCGGATCAGCAGGAAGTAGAACACCGCGAAAATCAGCACCAATGGCAGGAACTGCGTGGCGCTGCCCAGCAGCGCCGACGGGTCCTGCGCGTAGGCAGGGGAGATCAGGGCAAAACCATGCATGGAAGTCCGAGTCCTTGCGGTGAACGGGCGCGGACCATAGTTTCCGCCCCCTTCCCGTCAAGCTGCCCGGAAACCGCCGCATGGACCAGCGCCTGATTGAGCTTGCCACCCGTATCGCCGACGCGCTGGACCGGCTCGCTCCGCCGCCGGGCCCGCCGGTGAGCCTGGATACCGCCGACGCCTTCGTCTGGCATCCTGCACCGCCCCACCTTGCGCCGGTGCCCCGTGTATCGCGGGTGGATATCGCGCTGCTGCAGGGGGTGGAGCGGCAGAAGCAGACGCTGCTCGACAACACCTCGCGCTTCGCCCGCGGCCTGCCGGCCAACAACGCCATGCTGTGGGGCGCGCGCGGCATGGGCAAGTCGTCCCTGGTCAAGGCGGTGCACGCGGTGACCAACGCGCAGATGCCGGGATGCCTGGCGCTGATCGAGATCCATCGCGAGGACATCCGCACCCTGCCGGATCTGCTGAACGTGCTGCGCGGCCAGACCCGCCGCTGCCTGATCCTGTGCGACGACCTGTCGTTCGAGAAAGAGGACGCCGACTACAAGGCGCTGAAGTCGATCCTGGAGGGCGGCATCGAGGGCCGGCCGGACAATGTGCTGTTCTACGCCACCTCCAACCGCCGGCACCTGATGCCGCGCGACATGATCGAGAATGAGCGCTCCACGGCGATCAACCCGTCCGAGGCGATCGAGGAGAAAGTGTCGCTGTCCGACCGGTTCGGCCTGTGGCTGGGCTTCCACAACTGCGACCAGGACACCTATTTCGCGATGATCGAGGGTTACGCCGGCGCCATGGGCCTGCCGATCGAGACCGAGGCGCTGCATGCGCAGGCGGTGGAATGGTCGATGACCCGCGGTTCGCGCTCCGGTCGGGTGGCCTGGCAGTTCATCCAGGATCTGGCCGGCCGGCTGGGGGTGAGCGCGCGGGCTGGGTGAGCCGGATCGAGCAAGGGCGGGGCGTTGCCCGGACCCCACCAGAGGGCTTTGCTCCCTGGAGCCCCAGCAAAGGCTCAGCCTTTGCAATGACATACTGCTTGGGATGGGGAGGGGGCACGACGGCCACGGACCACACGACCATCACGACCAGCCCCTCCCCGTCCCAAACAACATACGGTTCCAAGGGCCGGGCCCTTGGCGGGGTTTCAAGGGGCGCTGCCCCATACGCGCGAACTTACGGGGGCCTGAGCTCGTGGGCCTGGAGCGTGCGGCGTCTCGGCGCTTCGGCAAGGCGGTGGCGGAATATCGCCAAGGCGGCCGGGGTTCGTAGTCTGGGTCGTGGCAGGATCGCGCCACGCAGGATCTCCCTGGCGGTGTCCCAAGCCCGCCACAGCGTTTGCGGCGCAGGCTGCGTCTGGTCAGGCCGAGGGGGGAAAACCGACGATCTCGTTGGCGAGATCGTCGGTCAGCACCGCGGCGATCAGCTGCGCCAGCAGCCAGCTTCGCGCCAGCACCGGATCAGCACATGGCAGTTGGTCCAGCCCGCCCAGGCTCTTCAGCCGCTTGATGCCGATCTCCACCTGCCAGCGATGCCGGTAGAGCGCGGCCACCTGCGCCATCGGCTGCGCTGCATCCGGCAGCGAGGTGATCAGCATCAGAAACCCAGCCGCGAGCACGGTGCGCGGCTGGATCTGCTGGCTCTTCTTGTTGGCCTTGCGCGTCCGCTTGGCACGCTGGCGCGCTGCATCCTCGGGCGGCAGTGGCTGGATCACCAGGCGAAGGCCGCGTGGAATACCCTTGATCCAGACCGCGACCTCGCGCGGTTCGGTGGTCCCGGCCAGCAGCGCCGCCACATCAATGCGCGCGCCCGCTGCGTCATACAGCTTCACCGATCCCCAGCTGATCCGCGTGACGAAGTCGGCGCCACGCCCCAGCACTTCCTTGAAGTTCCGCACCCGCGCATAGCCGCGGTCCATGATGAGGATGCTGCCGGAACAGATCCGCGTCCGTCCGGTAGCTTCGGCCTCGCGGGTCGTGGTCAGCGCCAGGTCGGCGAAGCGCCCACGCGCGGGGTCGTAGCGCGCGTGCAGCCGCCAGTCCTGGCCCTTGCCTGGCGCGCAGATCACCGAGCCGTCCACCAGCGACAGGTGCAGCCCACTGCCGCTGGGCCGGTGCAGACGATCGGCCAGCAGCGCCGCCAGCATATGCGCCAGCCAGTCGCCCATCTTGCGCAACCGCCCTTCGACCGCCTTGTCCGACAGATCGGCGATGCCGGCATCCCCGGCCAGCGCCGCCGCGGCGCGAAACGACTGCCCGCCCGGACCCCACATCAGCGCCAGACGCAGCAACGCCTCCGCCGAGCGGATCTTGCGCCGGCGCACCAGTGCTTTGAACTGGCGCGCCGTGGCCTCGAGGTCGACAATCCTGGCCAGCGACGCGACGATCGCTGTCCATTCACCAGAACGCAGGGAGGATGCGCGGGGCATCCAAGCTTGGAATCGTACCACCCCGTGACCGCGCAAGCGTTAGATTCGCGCACATGGGGCGCTGCCCCTTGATGGGGGTTCGGGGGCAACGCCCCCGCCTTGATCGACGCGGCTCAGCCGGCCCGCACCTCCGCCACCCTGGCCCCGGTCATCTGCAGCAGCGCGTCCGGCGTAGTGCGAAACACATGCTTCGGCGACCCCGCGGCTGCCCAGACCGGATCGAGCACCATCAAATCCGCATCCAGCAGCAGAAGCGGCGGGGCCAGATGGCCGATCGGCGCCACGCCGCCCACCGCAAAACCGGTGGTCAGCCGGACCCAGTCGGCATCGGCACGGGCCAGTTTCACGCCCAGCGCGGCCTCGGCGCGCGCCTGGTCCACCCGGTTCGCGCCGGAGGTGATCACCACCGCGGCACGGCCGCCGGCGCGGAACACGATCGACTTGGCGATCTGCGCCACGTCGCAGCCGACGGCGGCGGCGGCATCCGCCGCGGTGCGTGTACCGGCCGGGAATTCGGTGATACTATCCGCATGACCGGCTGCCAGCAGCGCCGCACGCACCCGCTCCACTGATCCAGCCGCACCCGACATACCCATATCTCCCCTGATGGAACCGCTCGCCCTCTATATCCACTGGCCGTTCTGCCTGGCCAAGTGCCCGTATTGCGACTTCAACTCGCATGTCCGGGACCGCATCCCGCAGGCCCGCTTCCGCGCCGCCCTGCGCACCGAACTCGCCTGGGAGGCCGCACGGCTCGGCCGGCGCCCGCTCGGCTCGGTGTTCTTCGGCGGCGGCACCCCCAGCCTGATGGAGCCCGAGACGGTGGCCTTGCTGCTGGAGGATGCCGGGCGGCTGTTCGACCTGCCCGCCGGACTGGAGGTGACGCTGGAGGCCAACCCGACCAGCGTGGAAGCCGCCAGGCTGATCGAATTCCGCGCCGCGGGCGTGAACCGTGCATCGCTGGGCGTGCAGAGCCTGGATGCGACCGCGCTGCAGATGCTGGGCCGGCAACACTCGGCCGCACAGGCGGTGGCCGCGCTGGAACTGGCCCGGTCGAGCTTCCCTCGTGTTTCCTTCGACCTGATCTATGCCCGCCCCGACCAAACCGAGGCGGCGTGGCGGGCCGAGTTGCGCCAGGCCTTGGCGCTGGCGGCGGATCATCTGTCGCTCTATCAGCTCACCATCGAGCCAGGCACCGCGTTCGAAAACCGGCATCGCCGCGGCGACATCGTGCTGCCGGACGGCGACACCGCGGCCGCCCTGTACGACGCCACCACGGAGGAAGCCGCGCGATTCGGCCTGCTGTCTTATGAGGTGTCCAATTACGCGCAGCCCGGGGCGGAGAGCCGGCACAACCTCACCTACTGGCGCTACGGCGATTATGCCGGCATCGGCCCGGGTGCCCATGGCAGGCTGACGCTGGGAGGAAGCCTGGTCGCCACCCGTCGGCATCGCGCGCCGGAAGTCTGGGCCGAGCGGGTGGAGCGGAGCGGCCACGGTACGGTGGAGGAAACGGCGCTGGGGACCGAGGACCGCGCCCGCGAGATGCTGCTGATGGGGTTGCGCCTGACCGAGGGCATCGACGCGGGACGCTTCGCGGAGCGAACCGGCATCGCCTTGGACGCCGCGCTGGATGCGGACGTGCTGCACGATGCGATCGCGGAGGACTACGTCACCTGGCACGATGGCCGGCTGCGCACGACAGCGGCGGGGCGGCTGCGGTTGGACGCGTTGCTGCCCGCTCTGGTGCGGTAGGCGGGTGGCAGGGCCGGTGCCTCAGGCCACGCCACCGGCTGCAGCTGGTCACACCGCGAGCGCCATGCCACCCGTCGCCGGATCGGCACCGCCATCGAGTGCACCGTCAACCATCCGGATCGCATGCACCCAGGCGAACTGGTAGCTCTGCGCATGGCGCAGCGTGCGATAGCCCATCGCCTGCAGCCCCTGTTCAGTGCTGCGTAGAATGCGGTTTGACAGTTCGATCGTGTCAGACACGGCGGCGAAGCGCGGCGCTGAGATCGCCTGCTGCGCGTCCATGCCGAATTCCAGCACGTTCAGCATGACCTGCAGGTTGCCCATCGTGATGTAGGTAGCGCCGGGTGCACCCAGCACCAGACAGGGTGTTTCGCCGTCGAACACCATGGTTGGCGACAACGCGGAGAACCGCGCCTTGCCGGGTTCCAGCGAACCGGCATGACCTGGCCGCGGATCGAACACCGCCATCGCTCCGTTGTACATGAACCCCAGCCCATCGGTGACGACGCCGGACGGCTGGCCCAGCGTGTGGGTCATCGTGACTGCGTTGCCGCGCTCGTCCAGCACGCAGGTCTGCGTGGTGTGCTTGCTCTCCGCGCCGCCACTGTTGAAGCGTGGCACAGGCGTCTTCTCGCCGCTCCGAATCCGTTCCGCCATCCGGGCCGCATAGGATTTGGCGGTCAGTTCCTCGACCGGCACACGCACGAAGCGGGGATCGCCGACCTTGGCGTCCTTGTCGGCGGTCGCGATCTTCATCGCCTCCGCCACCACGCGGATATAGTCCGGAGAATTATGGCCCATCGCACGCAGGTCGAACTGCTCGAGGATGTTGAGCATCTCGATCAGCTGGATGCCGCCGCCCGGCGGATTGTTGGTGGCGACGCGCCAGCCGCGATAGTTGCCCCAGAGCGGCGGATTGTCCTCCGGCGCGCAGGCCTGCAGATCCTCGAACGACAACAGCCCGCCATGCTGCTGCATATCGGCGACGATGCGCGCGGCGATCTCGCCGGTATAGAAATCGTCCGCACCGTGCTGCGCGATCCGGCGGTAGGTATGCGCCATGTCGGAATTGCGCAGCCGCTCACCCACCGCATAGGGCGTATCGCCGTCCCGCGTGTAGATCCTGCGGGTCGCGGGATAGCGGGTGACGACGTCGATATTGCCGCCGCGCCCCGCCCGCGGCGGATAGTTCCAGAATTCGCTGACATGCGGACGCACCAGGAACCCGTCCTCACAGTAGCCGATGGCGGGTTGCAGCAGATCCGCCAGGCTGCGTGTGCCGAAGAGACGCAGCGCCAACTCGAACGCACGCAGCGTCATCGGCGTGGTGATCGACTGGTAGCCGATCTCGTTGACCCGGCCGTCGAGAATGAAACCCCAGCCATCATCCGCCTCACGGATGATCAGGTCCGCCCACATGTCCGGGCGCACCGCCAGCGGCGCGCGACCGTGAAAATCGATCGTCGTGTGCACGCCCTGCTGCGGCAGATGCAGGTGCAGGCAACCCATGCCGGCGATGCCGCACATCTGCGGGTCGACAGCGGTCTGCACCAACGCGGCGCCGATCGCCGCATCCACCACATTTCCGCCGGAGCGTAGGATGTCGGCGCCCGCTTCCGCTGCTTCGGGTTGTGGAGCCGAAATCATCGCACGGGTCATTGTTGTGTCCTTCGCATGCGCTGGCGTTGGTGGTTTGTCCCGTCATCGTCCTGCCGGTTATCCGGCGGTTGGCGGGCTGATAGAGAAGAGTGTCGACGCCAAAAACGCAAACGGCCGCAGGAAGTGCCGATGGTATGAAGCGGCAAGCGCCGCCGGTGTGTCCGTTACGATTCAGTCGCGATGTGTGGGACGAACAGGCGCGGCAGCGCCGAAGTTCGGCTGCAGGCAAGATGCAAGCGGGTGACGCGCAGGGTCGTCAGACAGAGCGCACGTTGATGTGCAGCGCCCAGGCTGCCTTCAATTCGATCCGCAGCGGCAGGTCATGGCCATTCACCCGCGGCGATGCCTCTCGGATCGGGATGGGGAGGAAGCGCGACCCCTCGCATCCGGGCACCATCACGACCAGCCCCCTCCCCCCCAAACGAAGCCGGTTCCAAGGGCCGGGCCCTTGGCGGGGTTTCAAGGGGCAGCGCCCCTTGATGGGGGTTTCGGGGGCAACGCCCCCGACGCTTGCCGCACCGCACCACAAAGTAGCTGTGTGGCACAGGCTGTGAACGTCTGCGTAGCATGGCATTATTTCTGCCGAGGCGGGCGAGACGGAACAATGACACGCGAACACAACTGGGCGGACAATCACAGCTACCAGGCGGCCTGCATCCATCGGCCGCAGTCGATCGATGACGTGCGCCGGATCGTTGCCGGCGCGCCGCGCATTCGCGCGCTCGGTGCCCGCCATTCGTTCAACGGCATCGCAGACTCGCCCGGAGACCTCATCGACCTCGGCGACATCCCCGCCGATCTCGCAATCGATCCGAACCACCGTACCGCCACCGTCGGTGCCGCAACCAACTATGGCGATCTGGCGCTCGCGCTGCACCGCGCGGGCTGGGCGTTGCACAACATGGCATCGCTGCCGCACGTCACCGTTGCCGGCGCGGTGGCGACCGGCACCCACGGATCCGGCGACCGATCGGGCAATCTTGCCACCGCAGTGGCCGCGCTCGAGCTCGTCACGGCGTCCAGCGACCTCGTCACCATCCGCCGCGGCGATCCCGGCTTCGAGGGCATGGTGGTCGGCCTGGGCGCGTTCGGCATCGTCACGCGGGTGGCGCTCGACATCCAGCCCGGGTTCGACATGCGCCAGGATGCGTTCGAGGGCCTGCCCTGGGAGACCGTGCTGGCGGAGTTCGATGCGGTGATGTCGGCGGGCTACAGCGTCAGCCTGATGACCTCCTGGTCCGGACCCGCCGTGACCCGGCTGTGGATCAAGACGCGGCTGGACGATGTTCGGCCGGCAAGCGTTTCCGCCGCTCAGCTGGGGGCGGTGCCGGCGCTCCAGCCATCCGCCACCGCGTCACCTGAGTCGCTGCAGCGACTCAACCCGTTCGGCGAGCCCGGTCCCTGGTGCGACCGGCTGCCGCATTTCCGCCGGGGGGTGATGCCCGGCCCGGTCGGCCATCTGCAGAGCGAATACATGGTGCCACGCCGGCAGGCGACTGCGGCGATCGCACAGCTGCGCACGATGAGCGAGCGGATCGATCCGCTGCTGTGGACCACCGAGATCCGCAGCATGACCGGCGACGGTCTATGGCTCAGCCCCGCCTATGGCGAAGACTGCGTCGGCATCCACTTTTCCTGGCTGCGCGAGCCGGATGCAGTGCAGGGGATGACCGGCGAAATCGAGGCGATGTTGCTGCCGTTCGGCGCGCGGCCGCATTGGGGCAAGATCATGCACGCGCCGGCGGCGCGACTGGGCTCGCTCTATCCCAAGCTGCCGGCGTTTCGCGAGCTGGCGCGGTCGTTCGATCCGCACGGCAAGTTCCGCAACGCATTCCTGGACGAGCACGTATTCGGCTGACCCGGTTCGGCTGCCGATCCGCGTTCGTGCCGCTCAACAGCCCAGTTTGGTCGCCATATCCTCGATGTCCGTCGCCACCACGTCCCACTCCTGCTCCGCGGCGTAGTCGCGCTTCTGGTGCGGCCCGTATTCCTGCGGCCGCGGAAAGAACGCCGTCATCAACCCGTTCTTGCGGGCATTGGCCAGATCGTTGTTATGCGCGGCCGCCATCATCACCTGGCCTGGCTCCAACCCCATCAGTGCCGCCACGCCCAGATAGGTTTCCGGATCGGGCTTGAAGTGGCCGAACAGGTCGGACCCGAACACCATGTCCCAGGGCAGGCCGGCATGCTTCGCCATATTGGTCAGCAGCGCGACGTTGCCGTTCGACAGCGGGCCGATCACGAAGCGCCGCTTCAACCGGGTCAGCCCGGCGACCGAATCGGGCCACGGGTTCAACCGGTGCCAGCCCAGGTTGATGTGGACCAGGTCGGCCTCGGTCAGGCCCTGAATGCCGAATTGCGCCACCAGCGTGTCGAGCGACGCCGCGATGCAGCGTCGTCCAGCTTGGCCCAGGGCTGCTCGCCCTTGCGCACCCGGTCCATCGAGGGGTGATAGGCGGCGCGCCAGGCATCCACCAAACCGGTCCAGTCCGCCGCGATTCCGCGCTGCCGGCCGAACGCGGTCAAGCTCCGCGATCAGGCTGCTCGCGCCAATCCACCACACTGCCGAATGTGTCGAATACGATGACCGATGGTTGTCCGCATTGCCATGGGATCCTCCCGCTGGCGGACAGCCAAGCCGGGGCGGCCAGCGCGGTCAAGCTCACGGAGGTGGTCGGAGAAGGACCGTATCTGCGCTACAGGCGCGGAGCATGGTTCGCTTCTAATCTCCATCGCTCCGGCCGTCCTTGTCATTGCACTGGCGATGACCGGGCCGGTGGCGGCACGACAGGCGCTGGTCCTGGGCAATGCCGGCTACCCCAGCCTTCCCGCCCTGCCGGGCTGCGCAACCTCCGCCCACGCCGTAGCGGCCGCCTTGCACAAGGTCGGATACGTCGCCGTCGAGCAGGAAGACGCCGGCATCGGCGCGACCGACGCCGCCCTGGCCCGGTTCGGCGAACACCTGGCAAAGGCGCCGAAACCCTCCGCGGTGTATCTATGCCTGCGGCTACGCCACCGGGTTCGAACCAGCGGCCCTTCTTCCTGCCCAGTTCGGCCGATCTGCTGCGGCCGCAGGACGTGTTCAGCCAGGGGATCCTGATGAAGGCCCTGCTGCTCCCATTGGCGCGGCACCAGACCGGCCCTGCCCTGGTGGTATTCGACCTGGTTCCGGCACCCGGCGCCCCCGCCGATCTCGGGCTGGACGCACTGCCCCATCCGACCTGCCCGATAGCGCCGGGCTGATCGCGGTGACCGGGGCGGGCCGGTGACCACGCCGCTCACGCCGCTTCGCCGCCGCGCTGATCGATGCGCTGAACAGCGGTGCGCTGGCGACGGACCAGATGCTGAACGCGATGCAGCGCCAATTGGAGGCGAAACCGACGCCTCGGATCGCGGTCATCCATATGCCGGTCAGTAGCTGTTCGCTGGCAATCGCGCCGGCCTCTGCATGCCGCCGGTCTCGCCGCATCCCCCTCCAATCCGCCGCCGCCCCCCTCTATCGCCGCCCCCTCTGCCGCTCCCCATCCCGCGCCCCCTGGGGCTGCCGCCAAGCCGGCGCCGAGCCTGCCGGATGAGGCGCATGATGTCCGACGCGCAGCGCCGTCAGGTGCAGGCCGCGCTGGCGAAACTCGGCTATTATGACGCTACCGTGGACGGCATCTTCGGACCGGAAACCCGCGCCGCGATCCGCCGCTGGCAGCACGAGCGCACGCCGAATGACCGGCCACCTGACCGCGGCAGCAGGCCACGCAGCTGGTCGGCGGCTGAAGGCGTCGCCATGGGACTGAAAGCCAAGTTCAACCTGGTGATGCTGAGCGCCTTCGTGGTCGGCCTCGGCCTGGTCGCGGCCTGTTCCGTGGCGGCTGGTGCACGACACCGCCCGCCGCGAGGTGCTGCAGCAAGCGGCCTCATGATGGCGCAGGGACCGCGCATCCGACACTACACGGACACCCAGATCAGCCCGCTGCTGGCCGAACAGAACAAGGTCCGCTTCCTGCCGCAGAGCATCCCGTTCTACGCGGCGCAGGACAACTCTGCGCGCGCTGACGAAGCAGTTCCCCGACTACCACTACAAAGAAGCCGCGCTGAACCCGACCAATCCGGCGGATCGGCCACCGACTGGGAGGCCGGGATCATCGACCGTGTTCCGGCAGAACCCGACGCTGCATGATTTCTCCAACACGCGGACCACGCCGATCGGGGCCGTGCTGTCGATCGCGCAGCCCGATCCGCGTCACCGACAAGAGCTGCCTGACCTGCCATTCCACGCCCGAGGCGGCGCCCGCCTCCATGGTCGACCTGTACGGCACCACCAACGGCTTCGGCTGGAAGCTGGGCGACGTCATCGGCGCCCAGATCGTCTCCGTGCCGATGCAGCTCGCGATGCAGCGCGCCAACCACGACCTTCGCGCTCTACCTCGGCGGCCTCGCCGTGATCTTCGCGATCACGCTACTGCTGCTGAACCTGCTGCTGCATTACATCGTGGTGAAGCCGATCCGCCGCATTGCCGCCCGCGCCAGCGAGATCAGCACCGGCAATCTCGACGTGCCGGAATTCGAGGTGCGCGGGCGCGATGAGATCGCCTCGCTCGCGACCTCGTTCAACCGCATGCGCCGCAGCCTGGCGAGCGCGATGAAACTGCTCGACACTGACGACCAGCGGCCGGCCGGCATGCCGGAGGCAATCGGCCGCTATCGGGTGGAACGCCTCCTCGGGCGCGGCGCCATGGGCGTCGTGTACCAGGCGCATGATCCGGTGATCGACCGCAAGGTGGCGATCAAGCTGGTGCGCGTCGATCTGCTGGCCGGCGATGACCAGGCGGATTACGTCACGCGATTTCAGCGGGAGGCACAGGCGGCGGGCCGCTGCGCCCATCCCAACATCGTCGCGATCTATGACTTTGCCCTGCACGACGGCAACCCGTTTCTGGCGATGGAATATGTTCAGGGCGAGACCGTCGCGGATGCGATCCGCCAGCACGGGCGCTTTGCCCCGGCCGACGCCGTCACCGTGCTGCTGCAGGTGCTGGATGCGCTGGCCTGCGCGCACGCGCTGGGCGTCGTGCATCGCGATGTGAAGCCGGCGAATATCCTGCTGCTGCCGGGCAACCGCGTGAAGATGACCGATTTCGGCATTGCCCGCTTCGACAGTTCCGAGATGACCCATCACGGCGTCATCATCGGCACGCCCAGCTACATGTCGCCCGAACAATGTCGTGGCGACGTGGTGGACGCGCGCAGCGATCTGTTTTCCGCCGGCGCGGTGCTTTACGAAATGCTCACCGGCGCGCGGGCCTTCGGTGGCGGCAATGCCACCGAGGTGATCTACCGGCTGCTGAATGAACACCCGCCGGCCTTGACCGCGGCATCGCAGGTCATGCCGCCGGCACTCGCCGCAGTGCTGCATCGGGCCATGGCAAAGCGGGCCGAACAGCGCTTCGGTTCGGCGGTGGAGATGGCCAGCGCGTTGCGCGGGCAGCAGTCCGACCAGACGGTGATCGCCCCGGCCACCACCCGGTCGCGGCTGGCGCCGGCAGAGATCGTGCGGGCCGAGCAGGCACTGGCGGAGCATCTGGGGCCGATCGCGAAGGTGCTGGTGCGGCGCGCCGTGCCGCAGGCGCGCACCCCGGCGGAGCTGTGGCAGAGCCTGGCGAGCCATATCGGCGGGGAGGCAGATCGCGCCGCATTCCTGCGCCGCCGCGACTGATCAGGTTCGGCCCTGCACCGCGGCACGCCGCAGCCGCGGCTTGGACTGCGGCGTCGTGGTATCCAGCGTCGCATGCAGGGCCGCGACGGTCTCCGGCGGCAGGCGATGGATCACCTGCGCCAGCCGGTTGGCCAGCGCAGTCTGCTCCGGCGTCAGGCCGGCGGTGTCCACCGTGACCCGCGGGTTGGACAGGCGGGCCAGCTGCGCCAGCTCCTCGGCATCGTCCCAGATCAGCCCGAAGAACTCGTTCACCTGGTGTACCAGCCCGGCGCTCGGCGCGCCGCGGCGGCCATGTTCCAGCGCCGACAGATAGGCGGCCGAAACCTGCAACGCGCCGGCCAGTTGCCGCAGCGTCACCCCGCGTTCGGCGCGCAGTGCCCGCAGTCTGGCACCGAATGGCGTCATCGAAGGATGGTCCCGGTCATCGCACCCGGCGCAGCAGGAGGCGGACCGACCCGGGATTGGCGGCATGCGGATACGCGGCGGCCAGCACCAGGGGACGGATATCCGGCAGGTTGAGCCAGAGCGGGAACTCGCGGCGGATGGCCCCGCCGGTCTCGCCGCTGCCGCGTCCGGTGACCACTTCGACGCAGCGCAGCCGGTCGGCATGGGCGGTGCGCAGGAACGCGACCAGGGCGTGGAAGGCATGCTGCGTGGTCAGGCCGTGCAGGTCGAGCCGGCGCATGGCCAGGATCTTGCCGCCCCGCAGCCGCTGCCACGTGGCGCCATCCACCCCGCCAGGCGCATCACCCACCGCCAGGGGACGCGCGATCGGCCGCGGCATGCGGGCCGGCGGGCGTGGCGCGGGCTGGGGAGGCAGGACCGCGGCGGGTGCCGGCGGCGCGGGCACGGCGTGGCCGGACAGGGGAGTCAACTGGCTTGCATATGCCTCCCAGGCCGCTCGGTCGGCATCGGTCAACGCGCGGCTCCGCCCGGTCATCGTCGCGACAGCAGCAGCAGCGCGCTGAACAGCGCCAGCACGGCCATGGTGATGAACGGCGGGCCGTAGCTGCCCAGCATGGTGACCGCGAAGCCGAACAAAGGTGGGATCAGCATGACCGCGGCGAACATCATGGCGGTGCCCAGGCCGGTGGCCTCGGTGCGGCGGATCCCGCCCAGCGCCGCGTATTCGGCATAGGCCACGCCGGTGTAGCCGCCGGCGGTGCAGCCGGCGAGCAACGTCACCGCCAGGATCGCCCAGGCCGGCCAGCCGGCACCGAACTCCCCCGCCAGCACCGCCGCGGCGGCCATGCCCAGCCCATGCACCGCCAGGGTCTGGCCCGGGGTGAGCCAGCGATCCGCGATCCAGCCCCAGATCGGCCGGGTCACCGTGCCGGAGATCTGGTAGGCCGCCAGCATCCGCGCAGCCGACACCAGGTCGAACCCGGCCGTCGTGGTGAGCTGCACGGTCATGAAGGCGACGAAGCTGAGCTGCATGCCGGAATAGACGAAGCTGGCGACGGACAGCCGGCGGATCCGGCGATCGCGCAGCATGGCGAATGGCTGCAGCAGCGTGCGGCCGAATGCCGGCCGGGTCGGGTCGCGATCGGCATCCCAACGCTGCCGGGGGATTTCCATCAGCGCCATCAGCAGCAGCATCGGCACCAGCTCGGTCAGCAGCGCGGCCCGCCAGCCGATGGCGAGCGTCAGCGGCGGCAGGATGAGCGAACCCAGCACCCCGCCGAGCGGCACGCCGATCTGGCGCAGCGACATCACCATGTTGAACACGGATCTGGGCGTGTGCGGCACCAGCAGATGGGTGCTGGCGGGGGCCGCGGCACCGTAGCCCAGCCCCAGCACGACGGCGCCAACCGCGAAACCGGCCACGCTGCTCTCACCCACGGCCACCAGCAGCATGCCGGCGGCGGCCAGCAGCACGGCCTGGGTGGCCCGCACGCCGCCGTAGCGATGGATCAGTCCGGGCGACAACAGGGCAGAGATGATGCCGGTCCCGTACGCGGTCGCCACGAACCCGCCTACCAGGGTGCCGTTGACGCGCAGGTCGCGCGCCACCTCCGGCGCGATCGCCGGCAGCGAGAACAGCGCCATGGTGGCCAGGGTCTGCACCGCCAACGTGGCGGCCAGCGGCCAGACCGGCATGTCCCGCAGGGTGCCGCCGCCGGCCGGCCGGGCAGTGGTGCTCAAGCCGCGGGGGCGGGCCGCACGCCGCCGTACATCACCCAGCCCCGGCCAGCCGCCCAGCCGCAATCGATGGTGAGGTTGATCCCGGTGATCGCCGAGGCGCGGTCCGACAGCAGGAATTCAATGGATTCCGCCACTTCCGAGGGTTCGGCGCAGCGCCCGAGCGCGGTGTGCTCGCCGGGGTCGCCGCGATACCGGGCCCCGGCCTGGCGTCGGGCCAGCACCCGCGGCACCAGCGTCACACCGGGCGATACAGCGTTCACCCGCACGCCGGCGCGGCCCCATTCGCCGGCGAGCGACTCGGTCAGGTTGATCACGGCCGCCTTGGTCGAGCCATAAGCATGCAGGGGCGTGCCGCCCAGCCCGATGATCGACGCGATGTTGACGATGCTGCCCTGGCGGCGGCGCGCCATGCCCGGGCCGAAGGCGCGGTTGGCAAAGAACACGCCGTCCAGATTGACCCGCATGATGCGGTCCCAATCCTCCAGCCGGGTCTGGTCGGGCGGCACCGGGTCCTGGAAGGTGCCGGACGAGACGACCAGCGCGTAGGGCGGGGCCAGCGTCGCCTCGATCTCCTGCGCCAGGCCATGCATGACCGCCGCATCGGTCACATCGCCATGATAGGCGCGGCCCTTCACCTCGCCGGCCACCGCACGGGCCTTGTCCAGGTCACGGTCGATGATGGCGATCTGCCAGCCGCGCTGGGCCATCAACTGGGCGGTTGCGGCGCCGATCCCATTGCCGCCGCCGATGATGACGGCAAGCCTGCCCTGTCCGGTATCGCTCATCGGTGTGCTCCTGTTCCGTGCCGACGGAGTTCTGGCATTGCGGCTGCGGCCCGTCGATTGCCACCGACGCAGTGTTGCCGTGCGGCAGGCAGCAGGGTCAGGCGGTCCAGTCCACGCTCGGCGCCGGCTGTCGGTGCGCGGGCACCGCGGTCAGGCGCTTTTCATGGCGGTGCATGATCAGCCAGGCGACGCCGGCGGCCAGGGCGGCCGCGACCCCAACGCCGATGCCGATCGGCCCGGCCATGTGCTTCATCTGCCGGCCGAGTGCCGAGACGGCAATGCCGTAGAACGCGGCCCAGGCGATGCTGCCGACGACATTGGCGAACATGAAGCGCCACCACGGCATGGTGTTGGCGCCGGCCAGCAGGGCGGCGATGGTGCGGAGCACAATGATGAAGCGGCCGACGATGATCAGCTTGGTGCCGTGGCGGCGGAATAGCAGCCGGCCCAGGGCGAGCCGTCGCGGCGGCAGGAAGATGTGGCGGCCGTAGCGGCGCAGCAGCCTGGTGCCGACGCCGCGACCGATCCCATAGCCGGCGATCTGCCCGCAGATGGCCCCCAGCGCCGCGGTGGCGATCACCATGGGGACACTCATTTCGTGGGTCGCCCCAGCCACCAGGGCGGCCGCGATCAGCAGGCCTTCCCCGGGCAGAGGCAGGCCCAGGCTTTCCAGTCCGACCACCACCGCCAGGGCCCAATAGCCATAGTCATGCAGAAAGCCGATCAGCGTGTGCGTGTGCAGCATGAGCCCGTATCATCAAGCATAAGGCTGGTATGGGGTGATGCGGCGCGCGGATCAACGCATCTCGGCTTGTGGTGCGGTGCGGCAAGCGTCGGAGGCGTTGCCCGGGAACCCCCATCAAGCGGCGCTGCCCCTTGAAACCCCGCAAGGGCACAGCCCTTGGATCCACATAGCGTTCGGGTTCGGGAGGGGGCCGGTCGTGATGATCGCTTGGTCCGAGGCGCCCGCGCGCCCTCCCGAACCCGAACCGAACGGATTGCAAAGGTTTGCCTTTGCGGGAGCTCCAGGAGGCAACGGCTCCTGGTGGGGTTCGGAACAAGGCCCCGATCGCTTGCCGCATCCCACCAGTAAACCGGATGCGTGGCACAAGCTGGGACCGGCCTTCAGCTCCAGCCCTTGAACGGCAGCACCAGCTTCTGCACTGCAGAGTCCTCGGGCCAGACCGCGACATATTTCTTGCCGCTGAGCTGAACCAGCAAGGTCGACGCCAGGACGTTCTGTCCCTTCTCGTTGTACTTGATGCCCTTGTAGCCCATCATGATCTGGTCGGGCTTCAGGTCCTGCGACTGGAGCGCGGCCTGGATCTTCGCGGGCTCGGTCGACCCGGCCCGATCGATCGCCTCCATCAGCGCCAGGAACCCCTGCATGCCGCGCGCCGAGGTATCGTCCAGGTCGCGCCCGGTCGCCTTGTGGAACATCGCGTTCACCAGATTCGGCACGCTGCCTGGCTTGCCGGACTCGAAGCTGCTGCGATTGACCGCACCCTGCGCCAGGCCGCTCACCGCCTCGATGAAGGCGCTGTCGGAGAATCCGGAATCGTCGCCGATCACGATCGGCGGCTTGTAGCCCAGATTGTGCATCGTCTTCAGGAACAGGATGGAATCCGAGGTGTAGCTGATGAACACGACCACGTCGGGGTTGGCACTCTTGAGCTGCAACACCTGCGAACTGACATCGGACGAGTTGGCGTTATACGGAATCCGCAAATCCGTCTTCAGCCCCTTCGCCTTCACCGCTGCGATGATCGCATCACCGGTGGAGGTTCCGTACTCGGTGTTCTCGTTCACCACCGCGACATTTTCGACCTTCGTTCCCTTGCCCTTCAGATCCATCAGGAAGCTCGCATAGGCGATGCCGAAATCGGTGCCGATTGGCGTCGTGCGGAAGAACCACTTGAAGCCGCGCTCGGTCAGGTTCGGCGATGCGGATTCCGGCGCCATGAACGGAATCCCATAACGTTCCGCTGCCGCCGAGGCGGTGAGCGTGCAGCTCGACTGATAGCAGCCGGCGATGGCCACCACGTGCTCCTGGGTGATCAGCCGCAGCACCTCGCTTTGGGCGGTGGCCGGATTGCCCTGATGATCGGCAAAAATGACTTCTACCTTCCGGCCGCCGAGGCCTTTCAGACCGGCATTGGCGGCGAGCGGCAGCTTGGCCAGCTCGGGATGCGCATTGTTGATGATGTCCACCGCGACCTCGATCGCCTGCTTGGTGGACTGGCCGGCAGAAGCCGCATTACCGCTCAACGGGTAGGGACAGCCGATCTTCACCGGTGCGTCGGCGGCCACCGCACTGCGGGACAACAAGGACGCGGCCGGCAGCATCAGACCAAGACGCGTGGCTGTGCGGCGTGTAATCGGCATGGTTTTCCTCCCCGGTTTTCCGGTGCCAATGGAACGCCCCCGTCGCATCGGGTCAATGCCCGATTCCGATGGCAGTCGGTATCCGGTCGCAGTCGGTGCGCCGGCCCATTATATCAAGCGCGCCATGACCTGCTGAAGGAGGCCCTAGTGAAAGTCGGTGTTCCGAAGGAAATCAAGACGCACGAATACCGTGTTGGCCTGACGCCCGCCGGCGTGCGGGAACTGGGCAGGCTGGGCCACCAGGTTCTGGTGGAACGCAATGCCGCTGCCGGGATCGGCATCGCCGACGATGCCTATCGGGCGGCGGGGGCCACCGTGCTGGACAGCGCGGACGAGGTGTTCGCCGCGGCGGAGCTGATCGTGAAGGTGAAGGAGCCGCAGCCGATCGAGATTGCGCGACTGCGACGCGGCCAGGTGCTGTTCACCTACCTGCATCTGGCCGCCGACAAGACGCAGACGGAGGGCCTGCTGCGATCCGGGGCCACCTGCATCGCCTACGAGACCGTCACCGACGCCCGCGGCAGTCTGCCCTTGCTGGCACCGATGAGCGAGGTCGCCGGCCGCATGGCGGTACAGGTCGGGGCGCATTGCCTGGAGAAGGAACAGGGCGGCGCTGGAATCCTGCTGGGCGGCGTCCCCGGCGTCCCGCCCGCGAAGGTGGTTGTGCTGGGCGGCGGCGTTTCCGGCACCAATGCGGCCCGCATGGCGGTGGGGTTGGAAGCATCGGTCACCATCATCGACCGCTCGCTGCCGCGATTGAAAGAGCTCGACCTGCAATTCGGGCCGCAGGCCACGACGTTGTTCGCGACCGTCGAGTCGATCGAACAGGCGGTGATTCGCGCCGACCTGGTGATCGGTGCGGTGCTGGTTCCCGGCGCCGCAGCACCGAAACTGGTTACGCGTGACATGATTGGCCAGATGCGCCCGGGATCCGTGCTGGTGGACATATCGATCGATCAGGGCGGCTGCTTCGAGACCAGCCGCCCGACCACGCATTCCGATCCGACCTATGTGGAGCAAGGGGTGGTGCATTACTGCGTCACCAACATGCCGGGCGCAGTGGCGCGCACCTCCACCTTCGCGCTGACCAATGCCACCTTGCCGTTCGTGATGGCGCTGGCTGAGAAAGGTTGGCGTTCGGCACTGGCGGAAGATCGACATCTGCGACACGGTCTGAACGTGCATGACGGCCATATTACGCACGCAGCGGTCGCACACGATCTGGCGCTGCCCTACCTGTCGGCGGAGGACGCGACCGCGACTGCCTGAGTGGTGCCCCGAGAATGGCAGAGTAGTGATGATGTAGTATTGACGAAAGGCAATGTCCGGTTGCTTCATCCGGATGTAACGGAAGGTCTTTGCCTGCCAAATAGCCCCTCGACGGGAATACGGGAGTAAAGATATGGTCCGCGCGCCCCATCGAGGGCGCGCGGCCATTGCCGCTGGCTACTAACCAGTCGGCCAAATATGTATCACGGATGCGCTTACGCGGCATAGCGGACATCGGGTGCCTGGAAGAATGCGCGCACCTTATGTCGCCTGCCCTGTAGCCCGCGCATATGGGCTGTCAGCCCAGCCCTCATCGCGGCCTTGTTCATTGGCGTGCCACGCCGTGCCATGCCTTGTTTGACGTCGTTGTTGACGTATTCGTCTGGGTTCCGCTCCGGCGCGTACGGCGGCAGGTAGAAAAGTTTAATTCGATCCTTGTTCTCTTCGACCCACGCCGCCACGGTCCTGGCCCGATGCACACGTAGATTGTCGACGATCACGAACAGTTTCCGGTCCGTGTCTTTGATCAACCGGCGCAGGAATTTCAGAAAAATCGCTGCATTCAGTGCGCCATCATAGATCATGAAGCGCAACTTGCCCTGGTTGGTCACGCTGGAGATCATCGATTGGGTAAATCGCGTGGCCGGACGCGGTATCACCGGTGTCTTGCCCGCCGGCGCGAAGCTCCGGCCGTAATTGGCCTGGTTCGAGATGCCAGTTTCGTCCGACCAATGGATCTCAGCTTTTTCCTTTCGGGCTCGTCTCGCGATCGCCGGGTATTCGCGTTTCATCCATGTCTGGATCGCCGCCTCGCTCCTTTCCATCGCCCGCCGGATCGGCCTTTGTGGGGTCAGATTCCAGGCCGAAAGATAAGTACCGATGGCCGTCGGGGACAGGCGGATACCGGCTTTACGCTCGATCAGCTGGCCAACCGCTTCGCGGGTCCATAGTGCGAAGGGGAGTTTCAATTGATCGGGGCATCGCCCGACGATCAGCCGACGGATCGTCGCTTCCTGGCGCCGGTTGAGGGCTTTTTGCTCACCTGGCCGTCGGCCGCGCCGCCCACCGGCCAACGCCGCTTCTCCCGTGGCCTCAAAGGCACGAACCCATTCCCCAACGAAGCGTCGATTGACCCCGATCGCCCTGGCCACATCGATCCGGTTTGTCCCGGAGAGCACCATGTTTACCGCGACACGTCGCAGTTCGGCCTGGGTTGAGGACGGGAGTTTGCGGAAATCATGGTCCGACGGCATGACGACAGCATAACCGATTCCCATACGGGAGGATACCTATTTGTGCGTCTGGTTAGTAAGCATGACGAACCGGGCCGGGAACGTGCCCAAGGGGAGACGCCGAATGACCATCCGACTTCCGTCGTCCGTTCACCGTCGTACGCTGATCAAGGCCGGAGCGGCCTTCGGCGCGTTCCAGCTCGCATCGCCCTTCATCATCCAGGCGCGCGGCGAAACGCCGGTCAAGATCGGCATGGTCGATCCGTTGACTGGCAGCCTGTCGGCACTGGCGCAAAGCGAAGTGGAAGGGGCGAGATACACCGTCGCCGCCGTCAACAAGAACGGCGGCATCCTCGGCCGCCAGGTCGAGCTGCTGGTGGAAGATTCCGCCAACGACACCGGCACCGGTGTGCAAAAGACCCGCAAGCTGATCGATCGCGACAAGGTCGATGTCATTCTGGGCGATGTGAACTCCGGCATCGCCTATGCGATTTCACAAGTTACCAGTGAAAAGAAAGTGTTCCACATCGTGCCGGGCGGTCACACCGACCCGATCACCGGCAAGGACTGCAAGTGGAACGTGTTCCGCATCTGCAATACGACCTCGATGGACGCGGCGGCGATCACCGGCGAGCTGGTGAAGCGGTTCGGCAAGAAGTGGTTCTTCATCACGCCCGATTACGCCTATGGCCACACGCTGCAGGAAAGCTTCGTGAAGCACCTGAAGGCGGCGGGCGGCCAGTACGAAGGCGACATGCTGCCGATCAGCACGACCGAATTCTCCGGCACGCTGATCAAGGCGAAGGCCTACAAGCCCGACGTGCTGCTGAACAACATGGGCGGTCTCGCGCAGATCAACTGCATGAAGCAATTCGTGCAGTTCGGCATGAACAAGGACATGGCACTTGGCGGCGCCCTGTTCGAGCTGGAGAGCATCAAGTCGGTGCCGAAGGATGCGCAAACCGGCTGGTGGGACATGGAATGGTGGTGGGACCAGCCGAACGTGCCGGAGGTCGCGCAAGTTCGTCGCCGATTTCCGCAAGGAATCCGGCAAGACGCCGAGCGCCCGCCATTGGTTCGGCCATGTCGCGATCCATTCCGTGCGGCTGGCCGCGGAAAAGGCCAAGTCGCTCGAAGGTCCGAAGCTGGCCCTGGCGCTCGAGGACATGGAGCTGCCGCCGGATGTCGCGCTGCAGCCTGGTCCGATCCGTTACCGCAAGGGCGACCACGAGCTGATGAGCAACGTGTTCGTCGGCCAGGCGCATCCGCCCGAGGGTGGCAATCCGGACAATGTGTTCAAGGTGGAGACGCTGGTGCCTGGCGAGAAGGCCGCCGGTCCGGTTTCCGAAACCGGCTGCAAGATGACGCATCCGGCGTAACCGCAGTTGTTTCCTCTGTGTCCTGGCCGGGTTTGACCCGGCCATTCACACTCCGTCGGCCGGGCGGTGTCGTGCCGACATCCGCCCGATCAGCAGAGGCGAAATGGCCGGGCTGAGCCCGGCCATGACGCGTCAGGTCAAAGCCAGCAAAGGCAGCCCATGCTGCAAGTCATCCTCTACAACGTCACCAACGGCCTGATCATCGGCGCGTTCTACGTGCTGATGGCGCTGGGCCTGTCGCTGATCCTCAACCTCAGCAACGTCATCAACTTCGCGCACGGCAACTTCCTGGCGCTGGGCGGCTATTTCGCGTTCATCCTGACGCCGGTAATCGGCTTCTGGGGCGCGTTGGTGCGTGTCGCCGATCGTCACCGGCGTACTCGGGCTGTTCATCGAACGCACTGATGATCCGTCGCGTGTACAACCGCGATCCGGTGTACAGCCTGCTGCTCACCTTCGGCCTGGGCTTCATCATCCAGGACGTGTGTCGCTACTTCTGGGGACCGAACGGTCTGCCGCTGGGCGTGCCTGACGCGATGGCCGCCCCAGTCAGCGCCGATCTGTTCTTCATCACCTGGTACCGCATCTTCATGGTGGTGATTGTCGTCATCGCGGTGTCCGGTCTGTTCGCCTTCCTGCGCTTCACCCGTGTCGGCGTGCGCATCCGTGCCGGCACGCTCGACCTGGAAACCGTCGCCGCGCTCGGCGTCAACGTGCGCATGCTGCGCAGCTTCAACTTTGGCCTGGGCTGTCTGCTCGCGGGGCTGTCCGGTGTGCTGGCCGGTGGTCAGATCGGCCTCAACCCGAACATGGGCGACGATCTGCTGATGCCGAGCTTCATCGCGATTATCGTGGGTGGCGTTGGCAGTCTGACCGGCACATTGGTCGGCGGATTGCTGATCGGCGTGGCTGCGGCACTGACCACCGTAGTCTGGCCATCCGGCAGTGAGGCGGTGATCTACATCATCATGGCGGTGGTGCTGGTGCTGCGGCCACGCGGCCTCATGGGCGAAGAAGGGATGATGGTATGAACGGCGCCACCACGACGACGGTGGCGAGTTCTCGCCGTTCGTTCGATTCGAGCTGGACGACGCTGGTGCTGATCTGGGCGGTGCTGCTGGCTGCCCCGGTGTGGATGCCATGGATCGGCGGCTACACCGCGCTGGCCAGTCGCGTACTGGTGCTCGGCCTCGCGGCCATGTCCTTCAACATCCTGCTCGGCTTCACCGGCGTCATGAGTTTCGGTCATGCCGCCTATTTCGGCCTGGGCGCCTACGGAGCCGGGCTGACACTGAAATTCCTCGCCGCCTCGACTCCTTTGGCCCTGCTGCTGGGAACTTTGCTGGGTGGCGTGGCCGGCGCGCTGTTCGGCCTGTTCATCGTGCGCCGGCGCGGCGTGTATTTCGCCATGGTCACCGTCGCCTTCGGCCAGGTGGCGTTCTACATCGCTTATAGCTGGAACGACTTCACCGGAGGCTATGACGGGCTGCGCGGCTTCGCTCGTGCGCCGCTGCATCTCGGGCCGGTCACGCTCGACATCGCATCCAGCGGCACGCTGTTCTACTTCTTCCTGCTGTTCGTATTTGCCGTGGCGACCGCGCTGCAGGGTCTGCTGCTGGCCTCACCGTTTGGACGCACCCTGCTCGCGATCCGCGAGAACGAACGACGCGCGCGCTTCCTCGGCATCCCGATTGAACGCCATATCTGGCTGTCATTCTCGATCTCCTGCTTCTTCACCGCGCTGGCGGGATCGCTGTACGCGCTGCTGAACAACTTCGCCGACCCGATGGGGCTGCACTACTCGCTGTCGGGCGAGATCGTGATCATGACGGTGATGGGCGGCATGCGGTCGTTCTGGGGCCCCCTGCTGGGCGCTGCGGTGTTCGTCATCCTGCAGGATTACATCTCCTCGATGACGGTGAACTGGATGAGCTTCATCGGTCTGATCTTCGTGCTGGTGGTGCTGTTCTTCCCACGCGGCCTGCTGGGAATGCTGCAAAGGAGGGACGCGGCATGACCGCCATGCTGGAGGTTCGCGATATCTCGAAACATTTCGGCAGCTTGCGCGCCGTGCAGAACGTCTCGATGACCGTCGCCAAGGGTGAACTGCGCGCCATCATCGGCCCGAACGGTGCCGGCAAGACGACATTCTTCAACACTATCTCCGGCTTCTTTCCACCGACGACAGGCGACATCGTGTTCGATGGGGAGGTCATCACGCGACTGCCGGTCGCCGCACGGGTGGAACGCGGCATGGCCCGCACATTCCAGATCACCGAGATCTTTCCTGAGCTTTCGGTGCGGGAGAATGTGCGCATCGGCGCGGAGAGCGCCGCCGGTATGCGGTTGGCATTATGGCGCAGCCGAACCGAGGCTGCACGGGTGGAGGCGGCAATCGACGACATGCTGTCGCTCACCGGGCTGACGACGAAGGCGGACCGGCTGGTCGGCGAGCTGTCGCATGGCGATCAGCGCGCCGCTGAAATCGCCATGGCGCTGACGCTGAAGCCGCGCCTGCTGCTGCTGGATGAACCGACGGCCGGCATGGGTGAGCAGGAGACCTATCAGGTTGCCGGCCTGATTCGCCGGCTGCACAAGAACAGCAACTACACGATCGTGCTGATCGAGCATGACATGCGGGTGGTGTTCAATCTCGCCGACCGGATCAGCGTGCTGGACCAGGGCACCTTGCTGGCGGATGGCACGCCACAGGAGATCGCCGCCGATCCACACGTGCAGGCGGCCTATCTGGGCAAGGCCGAATGAGTGCTTCGTCCTATGCCGCGCGCGGCGATGCCCGCAAGTTGTCCCGCCTGTCCTGGTGTTCTCAAAACCGCGGACGTCGCACGGCGCCTCCCATGGCCGGCGTCCCGAAAGGCATTCCGCAATGACCGCTGCACTGCAGGCCGAGGGCCTGAACACCTTCTACGGCAAGAGCCACATCCTGCACGGTGTGAGTCTCACGGTCGCGGAGGGCCGCATTACGACTCTGCTGGGCCGCAACGGCGCCGGGAAGACGACGACCTTGCGCAGCCTGGTCGGGCTGACGCCGCCGCGCAGCGGGACCGTGCACGTGTTCGGACAGAATACCACCGGCCTGCCGCCATTCCGCATCGCGCAAAGCGGCGTCGGCTACGTGCCCGAGGGACGCAGGATCTTTGCCAATCTGACCGTGGATGAGAACCTGCAGGTGCCGATCGAGCGGCCGGGTCCCTGGACGATCCCGCGGATCTACGAGCTATTCCCTCGCCTGTTGGAGCGCAAGCAGAATCGCGGCCGGCAATTATCCGGGGGCGAGCAGGAAATGCTGTCGATTGGGCGCGCCTTGCTGCTGAATCCGCGGTTGCTGATTCTGGACGAACCCTCGCAAGGTCTGGCGCCGCTGATCGTCCGTGAGGTGTTCCGGATCGTGGCGCAGATGCGCAGCGAAGGCATTTCCGTGCTGCTGGTGGAACAGAATGTCCGCATGAGCCTGGAGGTCGCCGACGACGCCTATGTGCTGGAGAATGGCGAGATCGTCTATCAGGGTTCCGCTGCCGAACTGGGCTCCGATGAGGAGCGCATCCAGGCACTGGCCGGTGCATCAGCCGATGAGTGGCATCTCGATGATGTGCTGCCTGGCTGAACCCTTGGTCGGACGCGGATTCAAGGAACTCATCTTCGACGGCAGGTAGGTGGAGATTTCCGGGAAGGCGATCAGCAGCACCATGATCACCGCCTCCGCCGCGAGGAACCAGGCCAGGCCACGAAAGATCGTGGTCAGCGGTACCAGGTCGCCGACCACGCCCTTGACGACATAGGCGTTCAGCCCCACCGGCGGCGTCAGCAATCCGATCTCGATGTATTTCACCACGATCACCCCGACCCAGATCATGTCGAGATGCACGGCTTCGAACATCGGCTGAAACACCGGCAGGGTCAGCAGCATCAGCCCGAGCGGGTCGAGGAAACAGCCCAGGATCAGGTAGATCACCGACACGCCGATCACCAGGTAGAGCGGATCGAGCGCCAGTCCGGAGATCGACTCGGCCATCAGTGTCGGCAAGCCGGCCAATGCCAGCAACCGCGTCAGCAGCAAGGCGCCGATCGCCACGAAGAAGATGCTGGCGGTGCTTTCCAGCGCCTCGACAGGCTGGTGCGGAAGGCGTGCCATGTCAGGTGACCGCGGGCCAGTGATATCAGCGCGGCGAACAGCGCACCGAGCGCGGCGGCTTCCGTAGCCGTTGCTATGCCGGAGTAGATGCCGCCGATCACGCCAATCACCAGCAGCGGAATCGGCCAGATCTCGATCAGCACCTTCCATCGCGTTCCGCCCAGGTGATCCGCTCGGTGACCGGCGGGGCAATACTCGGATCGGCGATGCAGCGGCCGATGATCATGCCGGCGTAGACGAAAGCCGTGAGCAGGCCAGGAAGGATCCCGGCAATCAGCAACGCGCCGATCGAGGTCTCGGTGAACCAGCCATACAGCACGAACAGAATGCTCGGCGGGATCAGCGAGCCCAGCGTGCCCGAAGCGGCGACCACGCCGGTGGCCAGCGCCGGGTCGTATTTCATCCGCAACATTTCCGGGATCGCCAGCCGCCCCATGGCCGCGGCGGTCGCCAGGCTGGACCCGGATGCGGCGGCGAAGCCGGCCGAGGCGAAGTTGGTCGCGACCGCCAGCCCTGCCCGGCAATCCGCTCAACCATAATCGGGCGGCATTGAACAGGCTGCCGGTCATGCCCGTGTGGAACGCGATCGATCCCATCAGCAGGAACATCGGCACCGCCGAAAGCGACCAGTTGGCGCCGAATTCGAACGGCAGATCGGCGAAGATGCCCAGTGCAGATTCCGTGCTGCGCACGATCATCAGCCCGATCAGCGACACCACGCCAAGTGCCAGGCCGATCGGCACGCGCAGTCCGATCAGGATCATCAGCACGACCATTGCGCTGAGGGCGACGGCGAGATTCATCGTCATGCCTCAGGCCTCCTCGATGACCATTTCGGATTTAGGCCTCATCGAGGGCGTACCGCGGCCGGTCAGGCCAAAGGTGAGGTCGCGGATCGCCTGGGTCAGGAAGATCAGCGACATCGCGAAGGTTGGGATCGGCAGCAGCCAGCGTGTCGGCCAGACCGGCAGATCGAAGAAGGTGGCGTCCTGGATTTCGCCGGCCAGGGTCTGCTCGATCGCATGTTGCAGGGTGAGCCAGCACAGAATGCCCACATAGATCGCGCCGACGATGCCAACGATGCCGTCCAGCACGCCGAGTGTGCGCGGCGACATCTTCATGGTGAAAAGCTCCACCATCAGATGCTTCTTGTGGATCTGGATATAGCCCAGCGGCAGGAACACCGTCGCCACCATGTAGTACCAGGTGACGATTTCCAGCGTCGCGACGATCGGATGGTTGAACAGCAGCTTCGCCAGGATGTCGCCGGCGATGTGCAGCATCATCAGTGTGATGGCCACGCCGGCGACAATCATCATCAGGTTGCTGAACGCGTTGAGCACGCGTTCCAGGCCGAGCAGCACAGTATTTCTCCCGCGCTGGATGCGGTGGGGGCGTCAGGTTCGGCTCAGGGGTATTTCACCTTGTCGAACACCTGGGCCTTCAGCGCCTGCTCGTACTGATCCCATTGCGCTTCGGTCGTCCAATCGCCCGGGCCGATGTCATTGACGATCTTGGTCCAGGTGGCGATGGCGGCGATGAACTGCTTCACGATCGGCTCGGGGTTCTTCACGCCGCGCGATTCGGCAATGCTGATGACGCGCTTGATGTCCGACTCGCGGAACTTCGCGACGGCCTCATCCAGCGCCGCGCTGGAATTCACCCATTTCACGCCCTTCGCTTCGCCTTCCTTGCGGATCGCGTCGTCGTCTTTCTCATAGGCTTCGGCGATCATACGGGTGGCGTGCGGCACCGCATCGGTCATCGCCTTCTTTTCCTTCGCCGACAGCTTCTTCCAGGTGTCGGTGCGAATGTTGAGGAAGTTGGTGCCGTGATAGGTGCCGACGCTGGAGCTGGTGACGACCTTGGCGAGATCCCATAGCGAGTAGCTCTTCAGCCATGGCATCGGACCCAGGGTGCAGTCGGCCTGGCCGCGTTGCAGTGCCTCATAGATTTCCGCACTGGTGATGTTCACCGGCGTGCCGCCGAGCGCCGCAACCAGCTGGCCCATCGAGCCGGTGCCACGGATTTTCTTGCCCTGCACATCCTTCACATCGGAGATGCCGGGCGGCGTGCACAGGAAATGATACGGCGTCAGCGAATAGCTGGCGAGCGGCAGAACCTTGTGGCGGATATAGTCGTGCTTGCACTCCGCGCAATCCAGCAACAAGGTCTGGTTCACCGCGCCGGTCATGACGCGCGCGTCGCGGCCGAGCACGGCCAGGTCGCTGATCAGCGTGCTGACCGGAAGATCATTGGGGGTATAGATATCCGCCAACAGGCCCATATCCGCGGTGCCGTTGCTGATCGCATTGAGCGTCGCCTTGCCGCCAGCCAGCGTGCCGCCGGGATAGCTCTTGAAGGTGAGCGACCCACCGGTGGCGGCGGTGACGACAGCGAAGAATGGATCGGTCCCCATGACATGGGTCGGATGGCGGGCGGGAATGGCGCTGGCGTAGATCAGTTCCCGCGCCTGGCTGGATCCGCTGGCGAGAACACCGAATGCGCCTAGCGCGACAGCGACCCCGAGCACGGCGCGGCGACGAACAACAGCCATGAATTTTCCCCCCTGACCAGGTCTACCGCCCCCTTGATGAGGGTCTGGCAACTTGGCATTTCACAACTTGCCAAATCGATCCGGGCTGCGCAACCGGCGCTGCCGCTTGCCAGCACGATAATCGGACGACTGCCTCGTCCTGGTGACGTCACACTGCAGGCGTCTATACAGGCTCACTCTCTTGCGCTGTCAGAGCCGGGCAGCATCAGCGCAGCGGACAGCGCCGAACGGCGTCCTGCCCGCTGATCCAGGCGCCGGCGACGGTGCCGGCAAATCCATCGTGACAGGCCTCGCCGGCGAACAGCAGATGCTCGTCGCACACTGGTTCGGCGAGCCGAACGCGCGCATCCGCCTGGCCGACCCTGGCGTAGCAATAGGCGCCGCGAACCCAGGGATCGGCGTCCCAGCGGGTGACCAGCCGGCCGCCGCCGGCGAACAGCGGATCGACCCGCGCCCCGAACAGCGCGCGCAACTGAGTGAGGGCGAAGTCGACCGCCGCGGCCTCCCCGGCCTGCGCCAATTCCCAGGCGGTGTCGCCGCCGACCCAGCCTTGCACGTAATCCCGTCCGAACGGCCAGCACTGAAAGTTCATCGTGGGCTCACCGCTGCGCGTCACCTGGCGATCCACCGAGCAATGCAGCGGCAGGTCGAGCCGATCCGTGCCTGTGGCGCGCAGGGCGACCTTCATCGCGAGACCCATCGGCAGCGCCGCGATGCTCTCCTGCACTGTGGATGGCAGGGCTGGCGCGAAGTCCAGCGCGCCGGCACCCAGCACGCCGGTCGAAACGGTCACGATACAGGCCCGCGCGGTCAGCGTGCCGCGCGATGACTCGACCGCCACCCGGCCGCCGGGGCCGTTCCAGCGGACGCGCGTGACCGGCGTCTCCAGCCTGATGTCGAGCCCGTTGCCCAGGCGCCGCTGCACGAACGCGCCGATGCCGCCCTGCGGCACCAGGTTGCTGCCGCTCAGCGCATTGCGCCGCCAGTCGCGCAGGCTGAACCGGTCCGCCTCCACCGTGCAGATCACCGGACCTTCCCAGGTCTCCACCGTCACCGCCCAGGGATCGCCGGGCAGGTGCCTGGCGACGTCGGCCAGCGGCGCGTCCGGCAGCAGGTGCAGCAGGCGGTCGGCTTGCTGCTCGAAGCGCGGCCAGGCGGCGGCGTAGTCGGCATACTCCGCCGGGGTCGCCTCGCGCCCGTGGACGAAGCTGCGCTGGCGGCGCAATTCGTCCGCGCGCAACAGCGTATCGCCGGCGGCCTCCGCGATCGGCACCAGTGGGTTGTGTTCGGCGTCGTGCAGCCAGATCGCCCCCATGTCGAACCACGCGCCGCCGAGCGCCTCGGGATAGGTCGTCCAGGCACGACCGCCGATGCGGTTGGAGGCTTCCAGCACCACACAGCGCAGGCCGCGGTCGCGCAGCGCGGTGGCGGCGCCCAGCCCCGCCAGGCCAGCGCCGATCACCAGCACATCCGTGTCGGTCGGCGTGTCAGGCATGGGCAGGTCCTTGTGTTGCGTCTGGCAGCGGCGGCGGAGCGGGCGGCACGCGCCGGGCTGCCTGGGATGGTGGCGTCGTCGCGCCGGTTCGGTCGTCCGCCGGATGGTGTCGGGTGTTGTGTCCGTGATGGTGCCGAGCCGCTGCAGACCGGGCGCCGTTCCGTGCCGCTGATGGTGCACGGGCAGACGCCACCGGGTTCTGGTGCATGGGGTCCTGCGCGTGGCGATGCACCACCGACCCTGCGCGGAGATCAGCCTGCAACGCTACGGTCTGGTGCATGGGGTGCTGCGCGCGCCGATGCTCCGTCGATGCCGACCGGGCACCAGCCTGCTGGGCCACCTTCTGGTGCATGGGGTTCCGTGCGTGCCGACCCACCACGGCTCGCCCACCGCCGATGGTTTGGACCGCGGGGCTCTGGTGCATGGGGTCCTGCACCCACACTTGCGCCTCCGCTCCTGCCCGGACACCAGCCTGCATCGCTGTGTTCTGATGCATGGGGTCCTGCGTAGGCAGTTGCACCCCCAACACTGCCCAGGCACCAGCCGGCATCGCCACGTCCAGGTGCATGGGGTTCTGCGCGCCGATGCAGGGCGGCCCGTGCACGCCGGCACGCGCCCAACCGCCATGTTCTGGTGCATGAGGTCCTGTGCGTGCCGATGCACCACCGATCCCACCCGGCCACCGGCACGCGCTGCCGCTGTCTGGTGCATGGGCTCCTGCCTGCGCCGACGCAGCGCTGAATTCGAGCCCAGCCTCAGCATTACGTTCGGCCGCACACTGCACCCCGTCCCCATCCCGCAATCCACAGCCAGGGCGCCGAGGACCGCCCGCACGGGTCCAGGATCAAGCACATCGGCAGGGAACATCGTCGCGCTGCGTCCAGGTTCCATCCCTGTTCTAATGGGGTGACCATGCCACCCCGGCAAGCCGCGCCGCATCCCGCCCGGCGGTCGATCTCGCGCAACCGGACTGTTTCTCCCGCTTCCCCATCCCTACGGCATGCGCAAGCAATCGGACAGCAGAGTGGAGTTGGCCATGATCGTGCTGGGCCTGCCTGTGCATCGGCGGTTCGACAGGCTTGCTTCGGCTGCAGCGCGACCCGTTCGTTCCGGTAGAGATGGCCGGGTCAAGCCCGGCCATGACGGAAAACGAAGGTGCCGCACGAGCCGGCCGCGACAACCCGCCAATTCAGAAAGGCCAAGACGCGGCCACGGAGTTTCATCCGTGGCCCGACCGCCCTCGCTACGCGCCGACCACCTTCGCAACCTCCGCCGGCGACTGCACCACCAGCGCCTCGTAATCCTTCATCAGCGTCTCGGTGATCCGGCCCGGCGTGTAATTCTGCCCGGCGATCTCCCGCACCGCGGTCACCTCGGCCGCCGTGCCGGCCAGGAACACCTCGGTCGCCCGCTTGAGCTCGTCCGCCTCGATCGGCCGCTCGATCACCTTCATCTGCCGCTTCTTCGCCAGGCTCATCACCGACCGCCGGGTGATGCCGTCCAGGAAGCAGTCCGGCGTCGGCGTGTGAATCTCGCCGTCCATCACGAAGAACATGTTCGCCCCGGTCGCCTCCGACACGCGGCCGCGCCAGTCCAGCATCAGCGCGTCGTTGTAGCCCTCGGCCTCGGCCTTGTGCTTCGACAGTGTGCCGATCATGTACAGCCCGGTGGCCTTCGCGGCGGTCGGCGCGGTCTCCGGTGACGGGCGCTTCCACTCCGCCATCCCCAGCCTGATCCCCTTCATCTTATCGTCACCGAAATAGCTCGGCCATTCCCATACCGCGATCGCCACATGGATCTTCGTGTGCTGCGCTGACACCGCCAGCATCTCCGTGCCGCGCCAGGCGATCGGCCGCACATAGGCCTCGGTCAGGTTGTTCGCCGCCAGCGTCTCGATGCAGGCCGCGTCGATCTCCTCCGCGGTATACGGAATCTCGAAGCCCAGGATGCGCCCGGAGTTGATCAGACGGTCGGAGTGGTCACGCAACCGGAACACATTTCCATTATACGCCCGTTCGCCTTCGAACACGGCGCTGGCATAGTGCAGCCCATGCGACAGAACATGCAGCTTGGCGTCGCGCCAGGGGACCAGCTTGCCGTCCCACCAGATCCATCCATCTCGGTCGTCGAAAGGAACAAGCGCCATGGCCGCCTTCTCCGCAAGATTGTTGCTTTCAAGCCGGGGTACCGTATAATCCACCGCCAATTAAGTCAACGAAGCTGACGTAAGTTCGCCGCCACCGCCTGAGGAATGTCTGCCATGCCCGAACCGAAGGGCGATGTCGATCCCCACCGCGCGAAACGCGGCGACGTCAGCGTGCTGGAGCCGCGATCCGCCATCCCCGCCGCGCCCGCGCTGCTGTTCCCGCGCGAGCCGGATATGCGGCTGGCGCAGGACCTGCTGTTCTTCGCCTATCGCGACTTCACCAATGCCGCCGACGTCATCCTGGAGGAGCTCGGACTTGGCCGCGCCCATCACCGCGCGCTGCATTTCATCGGCCGCAATCCCGGCATCACGGTATCCGACCTGCTGGTGCATCCTGCGCATCACCAAGCAGTCGCTCGCCCGCGTGCTGAGCGCGCTGGTGGAGCAGGGCTATCGTCGCGCAGGCCCCCGGCCGGGAAGACCGCCGCCAGCGGCTGCTGACCCTCACCCCGAACCGGGCCAGGCGCTGGAACGCCGCCTTTCGAGCGCCAGCGCGAGCGTCTGGCCAACGCCTATCGCGAGGCCGGACCCGCGGCCGTGGAAGGCTTCCGCCGCGTGATGCGCGGCATCATGGACGAGCAGGCCCGCTGACTATCTCGAGCGGACCGCGCCCGAAGAAGCTGACGCCGCAGGCCCGTCCCCGCGCATCCGGCAGGCGTGATGCCGGACGAGCCGCATATCCTGGTGGTCGATGACGATGCGCGGCTGCGCGGCCTGCTGTCGCGCTACCTGGCCGGCGAAGGGTTTCGCGTCACCACCGCGGAAAACGCCGCCGATGCCCGCACCCAGCTGCGCGCCATCAACCCGGATCTGATGGTGCTGGACGTGATGATGCCGGGTGAAAGCGGCCTGGTGCCTGACCGAGGCGCTGCGCGCGCGAACTGCGCGACGACATGCCGGTGCTGCTGCTGACCGCACGCGGCGCACCGGAGGATCGCATCGCCGGATTCGAGGCGGGCGCTGACGACTATCTGGGCAAGCCGTTCGAGCCGCGCGAACTGGTGCTGCGCATCCGTGCGCTGCTGCGCCGCGCACCGCCGCCGCCCGCCGAATTCGCCCGCCGGCCCGGTGCAGCTCGGCGACGCGGAATTCGACGCCGAACGCGGCGAGCTGCGCGGCCCCGGCGGAACCGATCCGGCTGACCGGCGGCGAGATCGGCTCTGCTCACCGCACTGGCCCGCAAGCCGAACGAGGTGCTGTCGCGCGAGGAGATCGCCGCCGCGCTCGGCATGGACGATGCGGGCGAGCGCGCGATCGACGTGCAGGTCACCCGGTTGCGCCGCAAGATCGAAGTCGATCCGCGCGAGCCACGCTTCCTGCACACGGTGCGGGGCCGTGGCTATGTGCTGAAACCCGGGCCGTAGATGTCCGGTCCGATCCGGCCCGCGCCTGCGTCGGCTCGATCGGGGCGCAAACTGCCACGCCGCCTGGTCGCGACGCATCGCGCCGCCCGGCTTGCGACCATGCAGATGCGGACTGAGGCAATCGTCGTTCGACGCGTTCGCGTCCAGGGAGCTTGAGATGCAAGGCCCTCGGATCTTCGGGCGTGCCGTCAAGAAATTCCTGCCACGGTCGCTGCTCGGGCGCAGCCTGCTGATGATCCTGCTGCCGCTGATCCTGCTGCAGGCCGTGGCATTGCAGATCTTCTACGGCAGCCATCTGGACCTGGTCTCGCGCCGGCTGTCGGGCGCCATCGTGAGCGAAATCGGCTACACGCTTGACATGCTGCACCGGTTCCCGGACCCGGATGATCGGGAGTGGGTGCTGCGCCAGGCGCGCCACCAGTTCGACCTCGCGATGATCATCGAACCTGGCGCGGTGCTGCCCCGCTCGCACGCGGTGAACATCCTGGGTCCGATGGACGACGACCTGGCCGCGGCGCTGCGCGAGAAATTTCGTGTCCCGTTCACCGCCGACTGGCTGTCCGACAATCGCTCGGTGGTGATCCGGCTGCAGCTGCCCGATGGCGTGCTGAACATCGCCGCCCCGCGCAAGCGGCTTTATGCCGGTACCATCTACATCTTTGTCGTCTGGCTGGTTGGTGTCGCCCTGCTGGTGTTCGTCATCGCGGCGCTGTTCATGCGCAACCAGGTGCGGGCGATCCGGCGCCTGGCGGCGGCGGCCGAGGCATTCGGCATCGGCCGCGATATCGGTCCGATCAAGCCCGAGGGTGCGTCGGAGGTGCGCCAGGCGGCCACCGCGTTCAACCGCATGCAGGAGCGCATCCGCCGCTTCCTGGCGCAGCGGACCGAGATGCTCGCCGGGGTTTCCCACGATCTGCGAACGCCGCTGACCCGGCTGCGGCTGGCGCTGGAAGTGATGCCCGCGCGGGAGGAACTGCACCAGGACGTGACGGAGATGAAGGCCGACGTCGAGGAGATGGATCGCATGATCGGCGGCTATCTCGCCTTCGCACGCGGCGAGGGCACCGAACAGGCGGAAATGGTGAATCTGTCGGCGATGCTGGAGGAAGTGGCGGCCGGCGCGCGGCGGGCCGGGGCGGAGGTGGCGCTGCAGGTGCCGCCCGTCCTGTCGCTCTCGCTACGCGCCAATGCGCTGCGGCGTGCGGTGACCAACCTGGTGGACAACGCGCGGCGCCACGCCCGCCATGTGGTGCTGGCCGCGGTGACCCAGGGACGCGCGGTGCTGGTGCTCGTCGACGATGATGGACCGGGCATTCCGCCGGATCGTCGCGAGAGCGTATTCCGCCCGTTCGAGAGCGACGCGACCGGCGGCACCGGCCTAGGCCTGACCATCGCCCGCGACATCGTGCGCGCCCATGGCGGCGACATCGTGCTGGAGGAAAGCCCGCTTGGCGGCCTGCGGGCCCGTATCAGCCTGCCGGTCTAGCCGAGTGACTTTCAACGCTCCCGCAATTTCGGGTCCAGTGCATCCCGCAACGCGTCGCCGAACAGGTTGATCCCCAACACGGCCAGCATGATCGCCAGCCCGGGAAATACCGCGATCCACGGCGCGGTGGAGGCGTATTCCTCAGCGCCGCCCTGCAGCATCAATCCCCAGGCCGGCACCGGCTCCTGCACGCCCAGTCCCAGATACGACAAGGAGGCTTCCGCCAGGATCGCCTGACCGACGAATGCGGTTATCATGATCAGGAACGGTGCCATGACGTTCGGGATCATGTGACGCAGGATGATCCGCGCGTGGCTGTAGCCGCAGGCTCGCGCCGCATCGATATACGGCACTTCGCGGATCGCCAGCGCAGAACTGCGCACCACGCGGGCGCAGCGAGGTATCAGCGGGATGGTGATGGCGGCGATCACATTGTGCACGCCGGTGCCGAAGATGGAGACCACCGCGAGCGCCATGATGATCAGTGGGAACGCCATCATCACATCGGCCACGCGTTGAAAGGTCAGGTCGATCCAGCCGCCGAAATACGCGCTGCCGACTCCCAGCACCAGGCCGGTGACTCCGCCGATGAGGGCGGAGGACAGGCCAACGATCAGGGCGGTGCGCGCGCCGAACACGATGCGCGACAGCAGGTCACGGCCAAACTGGTCGGTGCCCAGCCAGTGCGCCCAGCTTGGCGCTTCGGTCATCGCGGCAAAGTCGTTGGCAGTCGGATTGTACGGCGCGATCCAATCGGCGAAGATGCCGGTGATCGCCATAAGAATCACCAACCCCATGCCGAATGCACCCAACGGCTCACGGCGGCAGAAGCGCAGCACCGTCTGCAGGAAACTCCGCCGCACCTCCACGACTTCGGGGGCAGCCGGGATGGTGGCTCCAGTCGGCAAGGTGATAGACATGGTTGCTGCCTCCTCTCAACTGAAGCGGATGCGCGGATCAAGCCAGGCGTAGAACAGATCGACCAGAAGGTTCGTGATCACGAACACGGTCACGGTCAGCATGACCAAAGCCTGAGTGAGCGTGTAGTCCTGGTTCTGCACCGCCTGCACGAACAGCCGGCCGACGCCGTTCAGATTGAACACCTGCTCGGTCACCACCAGGCCGCCGATCAGGAAGGCAAACTCGATGCCGATTACAGTGACGACGGGCAGCAGTGCGTTCTTCAGCGCATGGCGGTTGATGATGATCTTGTTGATCAGTCCCTTCGCCCGTGCGGTGCGGATGTAGTCCTCGCGCAGCACCTCCAGCATCGCCGACCGCGTCATGCGCATGCTGACCGCGGCATAGCGGTAGCCGACGGTGAGCGCGGGCAGCGCGGCCAGTGCCAGGTTGCGCAGCGGATCCTGCCAGATCGGCACGTAGTCGATCGGCGGCATCCACGGCGTTCCGGTGATGGCGGAACTGACGTCGAGCACGAGCAGGATCGACAGGATGCCGATCCAGAAAGACGGTGTGGCGATGCCACCGATCGCAATGGTGCGCACGAACACGTCGATCCAGGTGTTCTGCTTCAGCGCGGAAATCGTGCCGAGCGGAATGGCGATCAGGATCGCGACCGTGGTGGCGAGCAAGGCGATTTCCAGCGAGATCGGCAACCGAGCGACGATTTCCGTGGTGACCGGTTTGCCGGACCACATCGAGACGCCGAAGTCGAGCCGGAAGAAGCCCCAGATGAAGTCGAAGAACTGCACGATCATCGGACGGTCCAGTCCGATTTCGGTATGGCAGGCGGCGACGGCGCGGGGATCGAAGCTGCCGCCGCCGGAGCCAAGCCGCACCACGCAGATGTCGCCCGGGATCAGGCGCATCAGGATGAACACCAGCACCGCTGCCCCGACCAGGGTGGGGATGACCAGCAGCACGCGCTTCACGATGTATCGGTACATCGCCTACTTCCACGATAAAGGAGGGCCTGGCCGCCCGCGGATTCTGCCGCAGACGGCCCGCTGCAGTCTACTTGTCCAGCCAGATAACCGACAGATCCTGATTGATGTAGTGGCTGGGCCCGATCTTCCAGCCATGCACATAGGACCGGTAGGGGATGAGGCGGTTCCACCACAGCATGGGGTACTCGTGCGCCTGGTCCAGGATGCGCTTCTCATAGTCGCGCATCAGGACGCGTTGCTTGGCGGGGTCGGTCTCGTGCAGCATCTTCTCGTAGATAGCTGCTTCCTCGGGGTCGCTGTAGCCGCCGTAGTTCTCCCCGAACACGTCGTGTGGCAGGTATTTCTGCGTGTCCAGCACCGGATTCACGATGCTGTTGCAGTTGGCCTCCACGACGACATCGAAATCGCCGCTGCGCATCGCTTGGAACCAGGGACCGGTCGGCACCGGATGCTGCGTGACATGGACGCCGATCTTGCTCCACTGGTCGATCAGCCAGGTGCCAACATATTTGTAAGGCTGGTCGACGTTGCGATTGAGCAGGGTGAAGCTGAGGTTTTCCTGCCCGGCCTCTTTCAGCAACCGCTTCGCCTCGGCACGCGACTTCTGGATATCCGGCCAGAAGCCTGGAAGCTTCTGCAACTCGGCCTTGGTCGCCGCGAGGGGCGAACCAGGGAAGACGATGCCACCCACCGTGTGCACGTTGGCGATCTTGGACAGCGCGGGCGCCCCACCCCACTGGTCGACCGCCAGCAACAACGCCTTGCGCACGCGGACGTCGTCGAACGGCTTGCGCTTGGCATTCGGCGTGATCAGGTTGCCGCAGTTCCAGTCGCTCTGCTGCACCTTGATCTTGTCGCCAAGCTCCTGCTTCAGCTGGTCGATCGCCGAGGGCGGCAGGCCGCGAAACTCCATCGCGGCACGATCGGCGCGGATCGCATCAACCCGCACCGCCTGCTTGTCGGCAAGAATGCCGATGAAGCCGTCCAGATAGGGCAGCCCTTTGTGGTAGTAGTTGGGGTCACGCTCGCCCTTGATCGACTGGCCGATCTGGTAGCTGACGAACTTGAATGGCCCTGAACCCAGCACGTTCTTTTCGAACCAGTGCGGGTCCTTGTCCAGGATGCGCTTGGGATAGATGAATGCATAAGGGTCGGCCAGCGACGGCAGGAACGTCGTGGTGGCGTATTTCAGTTTGAACACCACTGTGGTGTCGTCCGGCGCCTCGACCGAACTGACCACCTCGTACCAGTTCTGCCGGGCGCTGAGTACGCCGGGGCGCGGAAAGACGATCTCATGCCAGCTCGCGGCCACATCGGCGGCGGTCAGCGGCGACCCGTCATGGAACTTGACGCCGGTGCGGATCTTGAATGTGTAGGTCTTACCGTCATCGGTGATCTTCGGCAGTTCGGTGCACAGATCGCAGACGAAGTGCGTGGTGTCCGACGGGTTGTCCGGATTGACCCGCATCAGCACGCTGTAGAATGGCGCCACCACGTGAACCGTCGCATAGGTCGACTCGCGGTGACCGTCCAAGCTCGGCGGCGACGACGCCGGAATCATGTAAGTCAGTGTTCCGCCATGCTTCGGCGTCTCGGCCGCGGCGGCTGGCGTTGGGACAGCGGATGCGGCCGCAAAGATCGCACCGAAACCTGCCCCCAATAGCGTGGTTCGCATTGGTTCACCTCCCTAGAATTGTTATCGACCTTTGGTCTTGTTGTTGGCCTCACCGGCGGATCATGCCGTGTCGGCAAAGCGGCCCGCACACCCACCGGGGCGTGCGGGCCAGCCCTGGTTACTTGTCCAGCCAGACCGTCGCCAAATCCTGGTTCAGGTAATGGCTCGGGCTGATCTTCCAGCCCTTCACATAGGACCGCATCGGAACGATACGCTCCCACCACGGCATCATGTACATGTGGGCCTGGGTGTCCATCACATAGGTCTCGTAGTCCCGCATCTTCGCCTTCACCTTGTCAGGATCGGCTTCGTGCAGAATCGACTGGTACAGGTCGATGTCCTTCTGGTCCTCGTAGTTGCCGTAGTTCTCGGTGTAGGCCGAATGCGGCAGGAACTTGCCAACGTCGAGCACGGGATTCACCACGCCCTGGCAGTTGAAATCCACCGTCACATCGAACGCGTTGTTGCGCAGTGCATCGAAGAACGGGCCGGTCGGCAGCACCTTCTGGGTGACGTGCAGGCCGATCTTGCTCCACTCATCGATCACCCAGGTGGCGATGTATTTGTACGGCTGATCGACGTTGCGGTTCAGCAGCTCGAACTTCAGCCCTTCGGCACCCGCCTCCTTCAACAGCCGCTTCGCCTCGGCACGGGACTTTTCGATATCCGGCCAGTAGCCGACCATCTTCTCCAGCTCCGCCTTGCTCGCGGCGAGCGGAGACCCGGGGAACACGATGCCGCCAACCGTGTGCACATTGGCGATCTTGGACAGCGCCGGCGCGCCCTTCCACCGATCAATCGCCAGAGTTCAGCGCACGCCGCACCCGGACGTCATCGAACGGCTTACGCCCGTGGTTCGGCGTGATCATGTTCACGCAGTTCCAGTCGCTGGTCTGCACCGAGACCTTGTCGCCGAGTTCCTTCACCAGCTGATCGCGCGCGGACGGTGGCAGGCCGCGGAATTCCATCGCCGCTCGGTCGCCGCGAATAGCATCCACCCGCACCGCCTGCTTGGCGGCGAAGATCGCCACGAACCCGTCCAGATAGGGCAGCCCCTTGTGGTAATAGTTCGGATCCCGTTCGCCCTTGATCGACTGGCCGATCTGGTAATCGACGAACTTGAACGGGCCACTGCCGAGAATATGCTTCTCGTACCAGTGCGGATCCTTCTCCAGCACGTCCTTCTTGTAGATATAGGCGAACGGATCTGCGAGCGCCGGCAGGAACGCGCTGGTCGGGAACTTCAGATGGAAGACCACGGTCTGCGCATCGGGCGCCTCGACCTTGTCCACCATGACGAAATAGCTTTGCCGCGCCGAGGAGACGCCAGGGGACGGATGGACAATCTCCTGCCAGCTCTTGGCAACATCGGCAGCGGTCAGCGGCGTGCCATCGTGGAACTTCACACCGTCACGAATCTTGAATGTGTAGGTCTTGCCGTCATCGGTGGGCTTCGGCATCTCGATGCACAGGTCGCACACGAAATCCGTGGTGGAAGACGGATTCTCCGGATTGACCCGGATCAGCACGCTGTAAAACGGTGCCGTCGCATGCACCGTCGCATACGTCGTCTCGCGATGACCATCAAAGCTCGGCGGCGCATCAGCCGGAATCATATAGGTCAGCACGCCGCCATGCTTCGGCTCGTCGGCTGCGCTGACTGGCGTGGCAAACGCGCCGGCCGCAAGCGCGGTCCCCAGAACGAATGCAAACAAACTTGGTCGTCGCTTCATTTCCGTTCCCGTTCCTTGGTCGTTCAGGTCGTCGTTCACTAAACTTCGCTGCAGGCTACAAAATGACCCGGCTGGATCTCTCGCATCTGCGGTCGCTCCTGCTTGCAGGTCTCCACCGCCCGCGGGCATCGTGGATGAAACACGCAGCCCGAGGGCGGATTGATCGGGCTGGGCACCTCACCGCGCACCGGCTGAAAGCTGCGGCCCGATTCCACATTGGGGTCCGGCACCGGAACAGCCGCCAGCAGAGCCTGCGTGTACGGATGCAGCGGATTGCCGAACAGCTCGTCGCTGTCAGCCAGTTCCACCACACGGCCGAGGTACATCACCGCCACCCGCTGGCACAAATGCCGCACCACCGACAGGTCGTGCGCAATGAACAGATAGGTCAGCCCGAAGCGTTCGCGCAGGTCCTCCAGCAGATTGATCACCTGCGCCTGGATGGAAACATCCAGCGCCGACACCGCCTCGTCGCAGACAATGAATTCCGGCTCCAGCGCCAGGGCACGCGCGATCCCGACCCGCTGTCGCTGACCACCCGACATCTCGTGCGGATAGCGATCAGCAAAACGGGGGTTCAGCCCACACACCGACAGAAGCTCGCGCACCCGCGCCGAACGCTTCGCGGCGTCCGGCTGGATGCCGTGCACCTTCATCGGCTCGCTGATGATGTCTCCCACTTTCATGCGCGGGTTCAGCGAGCTGTACGGGTCCTGGAAGATGACCTGGATGCGGCGGCGCAGGCCTTGCAGCTCCTTGCGCTCCAACTTGGCGATGTCGACCCCGTCATAGCGAATCTCGCCGCCGGTCGGCCGCTCCAAGCGCAGAATGCAGCGGCCCGTTGTGGTCTTGCCGCAGCCGCTTTCCCCCACCAGACCCAACGTCTCGCCACGCGCCACGGTGAAATCGACACCGTCCACCGCTTTCACCTCGCCGACGACGCGGCGCCGGACAATGCCTTCCGTGACCGGGAAATGCATCCGCAGCCCCTTCACTTCGAGCAGCGGTGCGTTCATGCAGCAGTCTCCTTGACCACGCCGAGTTCATGCTGGCGGAAGCAGGCCGCGAGATGTCCGGGTTCGTGAGTTTCAGCCAACGGCGGACGCGACTCTGCGCAGCGGTCGATGGCGAACCGACAGCGCGGTCGGAACGAACAGCCCTGGTCGAGCTGCGTCAGGTCAGGCGGCTGCCCGTCGACCGGATCGAGACGCGCCTGGCGCGGCCGATCCAGGCGCGGCACCGAATTCAGCAGCGCGATCGTGTACGGATGCCGCGGCTGATGATAGATCGAGGCGGCAACGCCGCTTTCCACGATCCGGCCGGCGTACATCACGTTCACGCGGTTCGCGTAGCGCGCCACCACGCCGAGGTTGTGCGTGATGATGATCAGCGCGACACCCAGGCGCCGGGTGAGATCCTTCATCAGCTCCAGGATCTGCGCCTGGATCGTGACGTCCAACGCGGTGGTCGGCTCGTCGGCAATGATCAGCTTCGGATCGCAGGCCAGCGCAATCGCAATCATCACGCGTTGGCGCATGCCGCCGGACAACTGATGCGGATACTGCTTCAGGCGACGCATCGGATCGGCGATGCCCACCAGGTTCAGCAGTTCCACAGCGCGCAGTTGAGCGGTCGCACGATCGACGCCGCGATGCTGTTCCAGCCCCTCGGTCATCTGCCGGCCGATGGTCAGCACCGGGTTCAGCGAGGTCATCGGCTCCTGGAACACCATGCCGATAGCGCCGCCACGGATCTCCCGCATTTCCGCGTCGGAAAGTTTCAGCAGATCCCGGCCGTCGAACATGATTTCGCCGCCTGTAATCCGCCCTGGCGGATCCGGGATAAGTCCCAGAATCGACAACGCCCCGACAGACTTGCCAGACCCGCTTTCGCCGACGATCGCGACGGTCTCACCCGGATCGACGGTGTAGCTGATCCCGTCGACCGCGCGTATGACTCCTGCGCCGGTTCGAAACTCGGTGTGCAAATCCCGGACATTGAGGAGGGGGGACGAGGTCCCTCCTACACGTGCTCCCTGCATTGTCTTCATTATTCGTATCGCCGAAATGGTGGTAGTGGACCGCCCATCCTGCTGTCAACCGCAAGCTGGTCGCAAGGAGGTGCGTGTGGAAATCGTCTCACCCGTGGAGGTGACCAATGTCAAATGAAACCGTCAGCTTCTACAGCGAGGGCGTCCGGCTCGGCGGCAACCTGTTCCTGCCCGACGATCTGAGACCGGGGGAGCGACGCGCGGGCGTGGTCCTGTGTCACGGCTATACCGGCGTGCGCGACCTGTATCTCCCCGATAACGCCCGCGTGCTGAACCAGGCCGGCTATGTCGTGCTCACCTTCGACTATAAAGGCTGGGGCGACAGCGAGGGTCCGAAGTCCCGACTTTCGCCCTATGGACGGGTAATGGACTCGCAGGCAGCGCTGACCTTCCTGGGCGCGCAACCGATGGTCGATCCGGACCGATTGGGTCTGTATGGCACCAGTTACGGCGGCGCGACGGTGGTGTGGACCGCGGCGGTCGACCCCAGGGTCAAATGCGTGGTGTCGGTGGTCGGCGTCGGCCACGGCCAGCGCTGGATGCGCAGCGTGCGGCGGCCGGACGAGTATCACGACCTGATGGCGCGTTCGGCCGCGGACCGCGTCCGCCGCACCCTCTCGGGCGGGTCGGAATTCGTCGACCGCAATACTGTGCTGCTGCCGGACCGTCAGTCCGCCGAACTGGCGGCCGCGGCGCGGCGTGGTAACCCCGGCGCGGTCGGTGAAATCCCGCTGGAATACGTGGACGACACGCTGGGCTTCCATCCGGAATGGGTGGTGGACAAGATCGCGCCCCGACCCGTGCTGTTCATCACCGCCAGCGAAGACCGCCTGGTGCCGCCCGAGGAGAGCGAGGCCCTGTACCGGCGCGCCGGTGAGCCGAAGAAACTGGTGACGCTGCGCGGCTGGGGACATTACGAAGTCTATACCGGCGAGGCGTTCCGCCAGGTGATGGCAGAGACTTTGGCCTGGTACCGGCAGCATCTGCCGCCGCAAGGCTAGCGCGCAGACCGCCGCCACTCACCCGAGTGCGACGGGCCACCCGCGCTGCTGATACGCGCTGTCCCAGAACAGCCATTCGAACTGGCTGGAACGGATGAACGCGGCCATCATGCGGTCTCGCGTGGTCTGGTTCGCCGCCGCGGCCGCGCGGTCGGTGATGCCGATCACGCTGCGCACCGCTTCTCCGAACGCCTCGTCGGAATAGGTGTCGATCCAGGCTCGATACGGATTATCCGCGGCGGCGCGCTGCGCGATGGTCTGGCCGACATCCCAATAGATCCAGAAACACGGCAGCAAGGCCGCGACCAGAACCTCCCACGGGTCGTGGTAGGCGGTCGCCAGCAGAAAGCTGGTGTAGCCCAGGCAATCCGGCGATTGTTCCGCGACGGCAAGCTGCGCGGGATCGACGCCGAACGTGCCTAGGTAGCTCTCATGCAGCGCCTGCTCCACCGCCACCGCTTCCAGCGCCGAGGAGGCGAAGATGTGCAGGGATGCGCCGTCCGGCGCACGCGCGCCGGCCAGTGCCAGTGTGCGGGAATACTGCCCCAGATACAGCGCATCCTGAACGATGTAGCCCTGGAACCGCGCGCGGCTCAGCGTGCCGGTGGCGAGTTCCGTGTTGAATGGCAGCACATCGATCGCCGCGCGCAGCGTTGCGATCCGCTGCCAGGCGGCATCGGAAAATCCAGTCATGGCGCGCTGTCCTTCGGCCAGAGGGCGTGGAAATGATGCACCGGTCCGTGGCCGTGCCCCACCGACAGGGCCTCGCTCGCCGCCAGCGCGCCGGTCAGATAGACCTTCGCGCGGCGCGCCGTATCCGGCACATCGTGCTGCGGCAGACCGGCTGCGATCGCGGCGGACAGGGTGCAGCCGGTGCCATGCGTGTTGCGGGTGTCGACGCGGCGGCCCGGCAGCGCGATGACCGTGTTGCCATCGAACAGCAGGTCGGTGCGGTCGTCGCCGTGCAAATGGCCGGCTTTCAGCAACACCCATTTCGAGCCCAGTTGGTGCAGCGCGGGCAGCAGGGCGCGCATTGCCGTGATGGAGTTCCGGCAGGGCTTGTCCGGTCAGCACTGCCGCTTCCGGCATATTGGGCGTGATCACGGTAGCCAGCGGCACCAGTTCGTCGCGGATCACAGCGATCGCATCGTCCTGCAACAGGCGGTCGCCGCTGGTCGCCACCATCACCGGGTCCAGCACCACATGGCGCACCGCATATTTCCGCAACGTGCCGGCGATGGCGCTGGCGATTCCGGCGGTCGCCACCATGCCGATCTTCACCGCATCGACGCGCACGTCATCGAACACCGCGTCGATCTGCGCGGCGACGAAATCCGGATCCATCGCACGGAAGCCGCGCACGCCTTGGGTGTTTTGCGCGGTCAACGCGGTCAGCGCGGCCATTCCGTACGTGCCGAACGCCGCGAAGGTCTTCAGGTCCGCCTGGATGCCGGCGCCGCCGCTGGGATCCGATCCCGCGATGCTGAGGATGTTATAGATCATGCTGCCGAAGTTTGTTACGTGTCGGAATTGCTGGCCTGTTCGGGGATTCTGTGGCTGCGCCGGGGGAGTGTCAAACACGCGGGCCGAGCCGGCGATTTTTCGGAGCAGATTGACCGAACCGCAGCAGGAATCCGGCGACCGCACGCATGAACGGCGCGATGTCGTCCACCATGATGTACTCGTTCGGTCCGTGCGCGCCGGCGCCATGGCCCACGCCGCCGAACGCGTAGGGAATGCCGATGACATCGGAAAACACATGCATCGGTGCCGCGCCAGCATGGATCGGCAGCACCATCAGCTCATCGGCGTTCTGACGGCACGCCTCGACCAGCGCCTGCACCACCGGCGAGTTGGGTGCCGCCCGCGACGCCGGATAGGCCGAATGTAGCTGCAGCGCGACATGCGACAGGCCGTGTCGGTCGAGCTGAGCCCTCAACAACGCGATGACGTCCGCCGGCTGCACGCCTGGCACGACGCGCAGGTCCAGCAATGCGCGCGCGGTGCGGGGAATCAGCGTTGCCGCCTGCGCGCCGGTCTCGATCCGGCCGGCGGCCAGCGCATCGATGTTCAGCGTGCAGGAGAACATCAGCTCATGCAGCAGCGCCTCCAGCGACGCACCGCGCTTCAGCCGGTGCGCACCAATCTCCGCAGCGTAGTCCTCCGGTGAAAACTGGTGGGCGGCTTGCTGCACCAGAGTTATGTCCTGCGGGTGCGGATGCGGCATCAACCTGTCCAGCCCGTCCACTGCCAGGTTTCCCTGCTCATCCAGCAGCGCATGCAGCGCGCGCACCAGGTGCCAGCTTGGGCTGTCGACAACGGCACCGTGCAGTGCATGCAGATCACCGCGCGCCGGCCCGCCCCATTCGCCGCCGGTGACCGACAGCTCCAGCAAGGCGAGTCCCTTGAAGCCGAGCCGCAGCAGGGTGCGGCCGCGCGCGTTGGTGGCGAAATAGGGGATGAAGGCGGCATCGCACGCCGCCAGCCGAGCGTGATTGGCAGCTATGTAAGATGGCAGGCTGGGACTACCGATTTCCTCCTCGCCTTCGACCAGGAAGTGGATGTTGCAGGGCAGCTTCACGCCGGCGCGGATGAAGCAGCGCAGCGTCGCCAGTGCTGCGATCAAGGGCCCTTTGGAGTTGAATGCACCGCGCCCGACCAGGCGCTGGCGTCCGGTTGCATCCGATACGATTTCGGCCGCGAAGGGCGGCACGGTCCAGCCGGGCTGTCCATCGGCCGGCTGCACATCGTACAACTCATAGAACAGCAGCGTCGGCAGGCCCGGTGCCGCTTCCAGCTCCGCCTCGATGATCGGCGCGTGCTGGCCGGGCACCTGCCGCACCGACGCACCGAGTTGCGCCAAATGGTCGCAGACCCGGTCCGCCATCGCCTGCAAGCCTTCGCCGGTGCGGCTGACGCTCGGCTGACGGATGGCGGCGCGAATGTCCTGCAGCGTCTCGTCGCGGTCGCGTTCGATGGCAGCGGCGATTTGCGACTCCGCTGCGTCGATCATCCGGATTTGGCGGCAGCCATGATCTCCGCGATACGCGCGTTGGTGCCGTTGATGTCCGGCAGCCGCTCCCCCTTCACGATGCGCGCCAGCGATTGCTTCTCGGCGTTCTGCATGCCGACCGCGCGCTGTGCCGCCTCGACGATTTCATGCGGCTTCATCACCAGCACGCCGTTTTCGTCGGCGAGCACCGCGTCACCCGGCTCCACGGCGACGCCGCCGCACGACACCGGCACGCAGAAGTCGCCTTGGGTGAACTGGCGCTTGCAGGTCACCGGTGACAGGCCACGCGCCCAGACCGGCAGTCCGTATTCGCGCAATTCCTGAATGTCGGTCGCCATGCCATCGATGATGATGCCGATGCAGCCGGCCTCCCGTGCGGCAAACGCCACGCCGCCGCCGCAGGCCGCGTGACGCATGTCACCAACGCGGTCCAACACCAGCACGTCGCCCGGACGCAGTTTGCCCAGCGCGTAGTGCACGATGGTGGTGTCCGCGCCATAGGCCCGTGCTGTCACCGCGGTACCGGCAATACGCCGATAGCCTGGCAGCAACGCGCGGAGCTCCGGCGCCATGAAGCCGGTGTGACGGAAATGCCCGATCGTTGCAGGCTCCGCCTCGCGCAATGTGTCGAGCAGCGCGGGGTCGATCTGGGACGGCAGGTCATTCAGGACAAACATGCAGGCGACTTTCGGTTGATGGGGCAGATCAGTCGGTCAGGATCGCCACGGCGCGGGTCCAGCCTGCCGAGGCGCGATGCACTTTCACCGGAAAGCACACAACTTCAAATCCGTCCGAGGGCAGCTGCTCCAGATTGTGCAGCTTCTCGAGATGCGAATAGCCGATCTCGCGTCCTGCGCGATGACCTTCCCAGATCAGACCGGCGTCGCCAGTTTCGGCCACTTTGCGTCGCGTGAGGGAAAACGGCGCATCCCAGCTCCAACCATCAGTGCCGACCAGCCGCACACCGCGTTCCAGCAGCCACAGTGTTGCCGCCTTGCCCATGCCGCAGCCGGAATCCACGTAGTCGTCCTCACCGTATTTCGCGCCGGCACTGGTGTTCACCACGACGATTTCCAGCGGGCGCAGTGTGTGGCCGATGCGCTTCAGCTCCGCCTCCACATCCCCCGGCGTCGCGACATAGCCGTCGTCGAAATGGCGAAAGTCGAGTTTCACCCCGGGCTGGAAGCACCATTCCAGCGGCACCTCGTCGATCCGCCAGGACGGCTCGCCGCCGGGCTTCAGCGCGTGATTCATGGTGGAGAAGTAGTGATACGGCGCGTCCAGATGGGTGCCGTTATGCGTGCTGATCGTTGCGCGTTCCACCGCGGCATATTCGCCATCCGGCAACTGATCGACGCGGACCCCCATATATTCCGCCATCGCCGGCGCGGTCATGTGATGGTCCATATATTCGATCTTCGGCAGCGAATGCGGCGGATCGCTCTTGATGCCGGCTTTGAGCGGGACCGAAATATCGATCAGGCGACGGGGCATGGCGGATTCCTTCTACTCGGCAGCCGGCATCAGTTGCGACGGATCGGCACCGACGCGGCCGGTGTCATCGGCGTCCGCCCGTGCCAGGCGAAAATCGTAGCGCACCGCACGCAAGTCCGGAATCGGCGAGGCGGGATCGTCCTTCGCCTGCACCACGAGCGAGTTGGACACGCCGAACACCGTATCCGAATCGATATTCGCATCGTCACCGAAATACAACGCGGTGACCAATTCTCGATGGCCTTCCGCGCCGATCAGGAAATGGATGTGCGACGGGCGGAAGCCGTGGCGGTTCTGTTGCTTCACAAGGTCGCCGACCGGCCCGTCCATCGGGATGGAATAGCCGAGCGGGCGGACGGTACGGAAATGATAATGACCTTGCGCGTCGCAGCGCAAATTGGCGCGCATGTCCATGCCCTCGCCATTGAGCGATTGCAGGTCGTACAACCCGTGCTCGTCGGTCTGCCAGACCTGCACCAGCGCGTTCGGCAATGGGTTGCCGGCATTGTCGGTGACCTGGCCGTACAGCACGATCTGCGGCACCGATGGGGCGCTGACGATGCAGTCACCGAGCGCCAACTCCGGTGCCCCCTCGCGAAAGAACGGCCCCAGCAGGCTGCTCTGGGTGCCGAGCTCCCGCGCCTTGCGGTCGTGCACCGCGTTGACCACGGCGCTGACGCCGAGTATGTCGGACAGCAGAATGAACTCCTGGCGGATCGGCGTGCACGCCTGGCCGACCGCGGTCAGAAACTGGATGCCGGTCAGCCATTCCGCAGGCGTGAGCTCCACTTCCCGCGCGAAGGCGTGCAGATGCCGCACCGCAGCGTCCATGATCTGCTTCAGCCGTGGGTCGCTCGTCGCCGCCATCTGCGCCAGCGCGGCGTCGGTCACTGTGTTCTCGTCGAGGTCCTGCATGGCATCCTCCCAAGGACTGGAGCGGGCAGCATAATCCGCCAGCGTCCGCCAAGCGAGACTGCGCCGGCAAGGCTTGGCCTGCTGCGGCCCGCGCCATAGGATGCGGGCAAGCAACCAACGGGAGGGACGAACCATGCTGACCAGACGCCTCGGCGGCGTGCTGCTTGCCGCGACGTTTGCGCTTGCCGGCCTCGCGCCGGCGCAAGCGCAAAGCGGCAACCCCATCACCATCGGCTTCGGCATGGCCCTGACCGGCGGGCTGGCACCCAACGGCAAAGCCGCCCTGCTCGCCATGCAGATGTGGGAAGAACAGACCAACAAAAACGGCGGTCTGCTCGGCCGTCCCGTCAAACTGGTCTACTACGACGACCAGTCAAACCCGGCAACGGTCCCCGGCATCTACACCAAACTGCTGGACGTGGATAAAGTCGACATCGTGGTGAGCGGCTATGCCACCAACATGGTGGCGCCCGCCATGCCGGTGGTGATGGGGCATGACCGCATGTTCCTCAGCCTGTTCGGCCTGGCGGTGAACACCGAGTTCCATTACGACAAATACTTCTCCTTCACGCCGACCGGCGGGCCGAACCCGAAGCAGAGCTTCGCCAAGGGCTTCTTCGAGACCGCGATGGCGCAGACCCCGAAGCCGCAGACCATCGCGCTGGTCGGCGCGGATGCCGAGTTCCCACGCAATGCACTTGATGGCGCCCGCGTGCTGGCGAAGGAAGCCGGCCTGAAAGTGGTCTACGACAAGAGTTACCCGCCCAGCACAGCGGATTATACGCCGATCGTGCGCGCGATCCAGGCCACCAATCCCGATCTCGTGCTGGTCTGCTCCTATCCGCCGGACAGCGTCGGCATGGTTCGCGCGGCGCATGAGGTCGGGCTGAAGGCGAAAATGTTCGGCGGCGGCATGGTCGGGCTGCAGAGCACCGCCATCAAGGTGCAGCTGGGTCCGTTGCTGAACGGCATCGTCGATTACGACTTCTGGCTGCCCTGGTCCGGCCTCGCGAACAAGGAGGCGCTGGAATTCCTGAAGGACTACCAGGCGCGGGCGCCGGCCGCCGGGGTGGACACGCTGGGCTATTACCTGCCGCCGTTCGCCTATGGCTACATGCAGGTGCTGCAACAGGCGATCGAGGGCACCAAGAGCCTGGATCAGAACAAGTTGGCCGAGTACCTGCGGACCCATACGTTCAAGACCGTGGCCGGCGAGGTGAAGTTTGGCAAGGACGGCGAGTGGACCGAGGCGCGCGTGCTGGAAGTGCAGTTCCGCGACGTGAAGGCGAACGACGTGGAGCAGTTCAAGGACCCGAAGACTGAGGTTGTGCTGTGGCCACCGGACCTGAAGACCGGGACGGTGATCTATCCGTACACCGACGCGAAGAAGTAACGCATCGGTCGGGCTTTCGTCGTGCCGGCGCCTGCGCTCCATGCCTGCCAGAAGTAACGGGGGGCACGTCCGATTGTGGAGCGACCTCTTGCTTTCGTCATGGCCGGGCTCGACCCGGCCATCTACACCGGAACGATCGGACCGCGTTGCGCCTGCTGGATGCGCTTTCTCGGGTAGATGGCCGGGTCAAGCCGGCCATGACGGGAGGTGCCGGACCCGCTCGGGGCCTGCGTCAGCCATGAGAAAGAGGGACGCCGGCCGTCACCCGGCGCGTGTGCGCCGTTCACGCGCCCAGGTAGAACTGCCGGATCAGTTCGTTGTCGTTCAGCTCCGACGCGGACTCGCCCGCGAACTCGATCCTACCGTGCACGATCACATAGCCGCGGTCCGCGATGCGGATCGCCTGGGTGAAGTTCTGTTCCGCCATCAGCACGGTTAGTCCGTAGCTGTCCTTCAGCTCCTTGATCTTGTCGATGGTCCGGCTGACCAGCAACGGTGCCAGTCCCACACTGGGTTCGTCGATCAGCAGCAGCCGCGGCGCGCTCATCAAAGCACGCGCCAGTGCCAGCATCTGCTGCTCGCCGCCACTCATGCTGCCGGCGAGCTGGCGACGCCGCTCCGACAGCCGCGGAAACGCCTCGAAACAGAACGCCAGGTTGCGGGTGATCTGCGAACGCGCGGCGCGACGGAACGCACCCATCAGCAAATTTTCAGTCACCGTCAGCCGCGGAAACAACCGCCGTCCTTCCGGTACTACACCGATGCCGAGATCGATGATCGCCTCGGTGGACATCCCCACCAGCTCGTGTCGCGCGCCGTCAATCTGCGCGATGATCGATCCGCCGGTCGGCCGCACCATGCCCAGCACGCATTTCATCAGCGTGCTCTTGCCGTTGCCGTTGGTGCCGAGCAGTGCCACCGTCTCGCCTTCACGCACGGACAGCGAGACATCATGCAGCACGCGCACCGCGCCGTAACCGGCATCGAGGCCGGAGATGGTGAGGCTAGCTGCCAAGATAGGCCTGCACGACATCGGCCTGGCGCACCACCGCCTGCGGATCGCCATCGGCAATCTTGCGCCCGGCCACCAGCACGACCAGGCGCTGAGAGAACGCCAGCACTGCGCGCATGATGTGCTCGATCATGATGATGGTCACACCTTGCTGGTTCAGTTGCAGCAGCAGCGCCAGGATGTCGTCGACCTCGGCATGGGACAGCCCGGCCATGGCTTCATCGGCGATCAGCAGGCGCGGTTCGGCGGCCATGGCGCGGGCGAGTTCCAGCTTGCGCATCTCGATCTGTGTCAGGTCGCGCGGCAGATTGTCTGCCTTCTCCACCAGTCCCACCTGACGCAACAGATCGGCGCAGCGCCCCGCAACGTCGGCCACACCGACACCACCGCGTGCATTCACGGTGTACAGGATCGGCACGCGGAGGTTCTCCGCCAGCGTCATGCTGCTGAACGGGCGCGGCAGTTGGAAACTGCGTGCCAGGCCCAGCCGCGTGCGTTCATGCGCCACCAGCCCGTTGAGCCGCCGGCCGGCAAAGCGTACCTGGCCTTGCTCATGGCGCAGCGTGCCGCAGATGCAGCTCACCAGCGTGCTCTTGCCCGACCCGTTGGGTCCGATCAGCCCGACCCGTTCACCCGGCTGCACCTCGAGATCGATATCCGCCAGCGCAACAAACCCGCCGAAGCGCTTGGACAGGCCGGCCACTTCAAGCAGCGGGGCGTCGTTCATCGGCGCACCCGGCGCGGGAACCAGCCGATAATGCCCTGCGGCGCCGCCACGACGAAGATCACCAGCATCACACCCACGATCAGCAGGCTCAGCGCCGAGGATATCGTTACCGTCGCAAGTTGTTGCAGCGTGCCCAGCAGGATCGCGCCGATCACCGGGCCGAGCCACATGGAGGTGCCGCCGATGAGGGGCATGGCGATGCTGTTGACGGCATAGCCAAGGGAAAATCCTGAGGCGGGATCAAGGTACGTGACATAATACGGCAGCGGCGCGCCAGCCATGCCCATGAACGCGCCGGACAAGGTGGTGGCAATCAGTTTCAATCGCAACGTTGGCACTCCGGAGGCCTCGGCCGCCAGTTCATCGTCGCGAATGGTGGCGAAGCCGGCGCCGAGGCGGGAGCGCTCGATCACCCGCGCGGTGACCACGGCGATCACCGACAGTACCAGCATGACCAGGAACAGATATTCGATGTAGCTCAGCGGCAGGAAGGGTGCGCGCGCCGGACGTATCACGTAGGCGCCGCGGGAGCCGCCGACGAAGCTCCAATTGGTGATCAGCGTCTGCGCGACCACCGACATCGCCAGCGTGGCAATGGAGAAATACGTGCCACGCAGCCGCAGCGTGAGATAGCCGGTGCCGAGGCCGATCACGCCGGACACGATGCCGCCGGCTACGATCATCACCGGCAGTGGCGGTCCGCCCAGCTTGTGCAGCGCGACCGAGCTGTAGGCACCCAATGCGAAGAATGCCGCGGTGCCGAAATTCACGTAGCCGGTATAGCCGCCCAGGATGTTCCACGCCGTCGCCAGCACGATGTATTGCAGCACGACATAGCCGGCGAAGAACACGTAGGCGTTGTCGATGGCCAGCGCTGCCGCGAAGGTCAGCGCCGCCACCAGGCTCGCCCATAGCAGGAACACGCCGTTCCGCATCAACGCGCGCCGCAGGGCATCATCCCCTCCCGAAAATGCCGCTGGGCCGAACCGCCAGCGTCAGCAGCAGCACGCCGAACGCCACCGCGGGAGACCAGGACGGACCGTAGAAGGTTGCCGTCAGACTCTCGGCAATACCCAACATCATCGCGGCCACCAGCGTGCCGGCGAAACTGCCGAGACCACCCAGCACGCAGATCGCGAAGATGCGGCCGATATAGTCGCGCCCGATCGACGGCTCCACCGGCTGTATGATGATCAGGATCGCGCCGGCGATCGATGCCGTGGCAATCGACAGGCCAAATGCGATGCGCTTGATGCGGCTCGGGTTCGCCGCCATCAGCCGCAACGCCAACGGATCCTGCGCCACCGCCTGCACCGCTCGGCCGATGAAACTATGCGACAGATACAACTGCAAGCCGCCCAGCGTCGCCAGCGACACCAGACACGGCACCAGCAGGCGCAACGGCAGTTCGATCACACCCAGATGCAGGCTGGGTCCGATATACGGCGCGTCGACCAGCCGGTAGTCCACGCCGAACACCAGTACCAGCATGACCTCGGTGATGAACAGCAGGCCGAAGAAGAAGGCCAGGCCACGCAGCGACGTGTCGCCGCGTCGCTCGAACGCGACGTCATAGATCCCGTAAATCCCAGCACCCAGCAGGTAGAATGCGGGAGCCGCCAGGATGCTGGCCAGGATCGGATCGATACCGAACCAGGCGTTGCTGATATAGGCGATGTAGGAGCCAAGGATGATGAAGGCAGGATGCGCGATGTTGACGATGTCGAGCATTCCGAAGGAGATCGAGACACCGATCGTCACGCCGGCGTAGAAGCCCCCGAGCAACACTCCGGACACGAGGGCGTTGCCCAGCAGGTCGAACGACAGATCCATTTTTATCTATCTGTGTGACGTTTCCAACCAGCACTCTGGCCAATGCCGCGGGGTTTGGGAAGCGGCCTCAATCGCTATCTCATCGCGCCGGCCCGATCCCGCTTGCTCCTGTGCCACGGCGCGGGCAGGGTGCCGACCGCAACGACCCTGGAGACGCTGCATGATCCGTTTCGCTGCCTGTGCGCTCGCCGTCCTGCTGGCAGCCTGGCCTGCCTGCGCGGATACTGTGCTGCATCTTGCCGAGACCGCGACGCTGATGGTGGCGCCGGATGAACTCGACGCCACGCTGCGCGCGGAAGCGGTCAGCGCAAGTGCGGCGGATGCCCAGGCGCGGGTCAACGCGATGATCGCCGCTGCGGTGGCGCAGGCACATCAAGTACCGGCGGTGACGGTCTCGACCGGCGGCTACACGGTGTGGCGCGTCGGTCCCACACCGCAGGATCGCACTGAACGCTGGCAGGCCGGGCAGTCGCTGCAACTGCACAGCGCGGATGGTGCGGCGTTGCTGAAACTCACCAGCGCGCTGCAACAGAAGGGCTTCGCCACCGGGGAATTGGCCTGGCGCCTGGCGCGCGAAACGGAACAGAAAGCGCATGCCGACGCCACAAAGCAGGCGCTCACCCGGCTGCGCGGCCGGGCAGAAGAAGCTGCGGCGTTGCTCGGCCTGCGCTTCGACTCGTTCAAGGAAGTGCGGCTGGACAGTTCTGCGCCCCCGCCGCCGTTCCCGCGCATGATGACCGCGACGGTCGGCGCATCGCCCGCAGCGGCGCCGGCCAATGCCGTGGCCGGGGATGTGCCGGTCAGTGCCACCGCCGAAGCGGACGTCATTCTGCTGCCGCGCTGAAGGCGATGTCGCAGGGGACCCCGAGCGACACGGACTCGCTGGAGGCGCTGCGTCAGGCAGTGCACGCAGCGTATGGGCGTGGCGCACTGGACGAGGCCATCGCCCTGCAGCAGCGCACCCGCGCCGAAGCGAAAGCGTCGGGGCGGGATGCACCGGACGATTTCCTGTTCCTCGGCCTGATGCTGTACAATCAGCGGCTGGTGGCCGAGGGAATTGCCGTGTTGCGGGAAGGCAGCCTCCTGTTCCCGCAGAACGCCGCAATCCAGGAAAACCTGGCGGTGTTCCTGCTGGCCGCCGCTGATCCGGGCAGTGCGATCGAGCATTGCAAGCAGGCGCTGGTGTTGGGTTCCGACAGCCCTAACGTGCATGACTGCCTGTGCGACGCCTATGCGCAGATCGGCCGGCTGGAGGAAGCGGTGGCCGCCGGCCGCGGCGCGCTGGAATCCAAGGATCGCAAGTTCGGCGGTCGCACGCCGCTGGCGAGCATGCCGCAGAGCCTGCCGCCGGCGTTCAACTGGACCAATCCCGCCGAGAACATCATCTCCTACTGCCTGTGGGGTGATAACCCGCGCTACATGGCGCCGCTGTCGGAGAATGTGCGGATTGCGCCGCATCTGTTCCCGGGCTGGACCATCCGGCTGTATCACGACCACACCGTGCCGCAGCCCTATCTGCTGGACCTGGCCGGGCGCGGCGTGCAATTGCGGCCGATGATGCTGCCGCCCGATCTGCCGCAGCACCGCAAGCTGCTGTGGCGGTTCGATGTGATCGCCGATCCCTCGGTGCGTCGCTTCCTGATCCGCGACGCCGATTCGCTGCTGAGCGTGCGGGAGCGCGTCGCGGTGGATGCCTGGCTGCAGTCGCGCTTCCATTTCCACGCGATGCGGGACTGGTACACCCACACCGACCTGCTGCTGGCGGGGATGTGGGGCGGTGTCGGCAACATCCTGCCCGATACGCCGCGGCTGATGCAGGCCTATACGGCGTGGCGGGTGGAGAACGACCACATCGATCAGGATGTGCTGGCCGAGGCGGTATGGCCAACCATTCGCGGCCATTGCCTGATCCACGACAGCATCTTCACCGGCTGTCTGGGCAGCGTGGCGTTCCCCCCGTACGGGCTGCAGCCGCCGGGCTATCACATCGGGCAGAACGCCTTCCTGTATTTCAAGCCCGCGGCGCCGTAACCGCCGGACCCAGCGCGGATACCGGCGCGGGTTTGGGGCCGTTGACCAGCCTTATGCCGATGGCGACGAACAGCAGCGCCAGCAGCAGTTCCAGGGAAATATGCTCGTGCAGCAGCCAGGCGCCGGCCAGGGCGCCGAAGATCGGCGTCAGGAAGGAGAACGCCGAGAGCCGTCCCGCGGGGTAATGTGCGATCAGCCAGAACCAGGTGAGGTAGCTGATGAAGGCCACCACCACGGTCTGATAGACCAGCCAGGCCCAGGCGCCTTGCGTGGCCTGGCTGGCGGAAAGCTGACCCATCAGCGAAGCGGCAACCAGGAAATAGGGGATGGAGCCGACGAGCTGGTAGAGCAGCTGCTTCGCCGGCGTGATCGCACGCAGCCGGCGATTGACCTTTATGGTCACGGTGGTCAGTCCCCAGGCGGCGGCACCGAGGCTGATCAGGGCGTCGCCGACCGGATTGCCGCCACCCTGCAACAGCCCGTCGGCGACGGCGCAGCCGACTCCGACGAAGGCACAGACCAGGCCCGCCACCTGGCGCGGGTTGAGCCGCTCACCGGGTACCAGGACATGCGCGCCGATCGCGACCCAGAATGGCGCGGTGTAGAGGAACAGCGTGCCGCGCGACGCGGTGGTGAGCTGCATGCCGGGATAGATGCACAGGAACTCGGCGGCGAACATCGCGCCGATCAGCATGCCGGGCCAGAACGCGCCGTCGCGGGCGAACAGGGCGCGCAGGCCGGCGGGGCCGTGACGCAATGCGGTCCAGCCGCACAGCAGCAGCGCGGCGCCGGTCGAGCGGAGCCCGGCCTGTAGCATCGGCGGCAGGCCTTCCTGTCCGGCGAGTTTGATGGCGACCTGGGTCAGCCCCCAGAAGGCACACAGCACCACCAGGATGCTGCCGCCGATCGCATCGATGCGGTTGTGGCGGGTCATGAGGCAGCTCCGCGGGACGAGGCGTCAGCCTGGATGTCGGCGGCACCAGCGGCGACGCGGATCATCGAAATGGCAAAGGTTCGGGATGGCGGGACCGCGGGATTTCGGGACGCCAGATGGCAGGATGTGGATGGCAGGCGGGACCGGGCCGCATTTGGGGCGCTCAGGCGCCGACGAACACCGGCTTGCGCTTCGCCAGGAACGCGTCGCGCCCTTCCGCATGATCGGCGGTCAGGAACAGCGTGCTTTGCATCTCCCGCTCGCGATCCAGCGCGGCATCCAGGCCCTCGGCCAGCAGCGCCTTGGTGAGAGCCAGCGGCAGCGGCGCGGTCTCCGCCAGCGCGCGGGCGCGTTGCAACGCGACGTCCAACGTGCCGCCTTTGGCCACGACATGGTCCACCAGGCCGACGCGTTCCGCCGTCGCCGCATCCATCTGCTCGCCGTACAGCAGCATCTGCCGGGCGCGGCCGGCACCGATGCGCAGCGGCAGCGTGTGGTTCAGGCCGCAATCGGCAATCAGCCCCACCCGTCCGAACGGGGCGCCGAACCGGGCGTCCTGCGCCGCGACGACGGTGTCGCAGCACAGCGCCAGGGACAGACCGGCGCCGACGGCAAAACCCTCCACCGCCGCCACGATCGGCTTGGCGGCGTGCACCATCAGCTTCACCAGCCGATGGGTGACGCGGAACCGTTCGCGGCCCTGCGCCAGGTCCGCGATATGCATGCCGCTGATGTCGCCGCCGGCGCAGAACGTGCCGCCGGCGCCGGTCAGCACGATGGCGCGGATGGCGCGGTCCGCTTCGGCCTGCTCGAACGCGGCAATCAGCGCCTCACGGATCGGCATCGACAGCGCATTGCGCCGCTGCGGATAGTTCAGCGTCACCACCAGGGTGGTGCCGTCGCGGGCCTGGATCACCCCGGCGGCGGCGCCCGCCGCGGCATTTCCCACCGTGTCATTCATCATCGGTCTCCGGTGCCACCACCCGGAAGCGGGCGCGATGCACCGAGGGGCCGCCATACATCGGCACCAGCACCATGGCGCGGCGCAGGAACAGCCCGATATCGGCCGCATCCGTGTAGCCGATGCCGCCATGCAGTTGGACGCAGGCGCGCGTCACCACCATGCCGGCGTCGGAGGCCCGCACCTTGGCGCGCGACACCGCGCCCTGGCGGGCGGCGCGGCGGGGCTCGTTGTCCACCGCATAGGCGGCGGAGTTCACCACCGCGCGGGTCAGCGAGAGCTGGATCTGCATGTCCGCGGCGCGGTGCTGCAACGCCTGGAAGGCGCCGATCTTCTGGCCGAACTGCTCGCGCGTCTTCATGTAGTCCAGGGTGATCGACATGGCGCGATCGATCAGGCCCAGCAGATAGGCCGAGGTCGCCATGATGGTCACGTCCAGCGCTTCGGTCGGGTCGCCGTCGATCGCCTCGGCCGGCGCGTTGTCCAGGGTCAGCGTGCCCATATTGCCGCCGTCCTGGGTCTGCTGCAGCTCCAGGTGGACCCCCGGCGCATTGCGCTCCACCAGCGCCAGCCCGCCCGGAACCGTGACCAGGAAGGCATCGGCGCCGGCGGCCATCGGGATGAAGGTCTTGCGGCCGGTCAGCTTGCCGTCACGCAGCACGGTGTCGCCGACGGTTTCGATGCTGTTGGGCTTCTCCTGCCAGGCCGGCAGCACGATGCGGTTGCCCGACAGCACCTCCGGCAGGTGTTCGGCGGGCAGCAGCACGGCGGCCATCGCGGCGGGGATCAGCGGTTCGGGTGCCAGGCTGCCGCCGAGTTCCTCGGCCAGGCCGCAGAATTCCCGCACCCCGAGCCCGGCGCCACCGGACTCTTCGGGCACGCGCATGCCGAGCCAGCCCATGTTGCACATCTCCCGCCAGGTGGCGCGGTCGAAGCCGGGCTCGGTGAAACGCAGGGCGCGGATGCGCTTGAAGTCGCCCTTGCGCGGCGCGATGCCGGCCGCGCTGTCCTTGATCATCTGCAGGTGTTCAAGCGGGTCCATGTCAGCCTCCCGTCCGCGCGGTCCGATGATAGGGCGAACGCTACGCCGGCAGATGCAGCTTGGCGTCGGTGCGGGCCTGCAACGCGTCCAGCGTGACACCGGGTGCCATGTCCAGCACCACGAAGCCGCGCTCCGTCACGTCGAGCACCGCCAGGTTGGTGTAGACGCGCTTCACCGCGCCGACCGCGGTCAGCGGATAGGAGCAGCGCTGCACCAGTTTCGGCGTGCCGTCCTTGGTGGTGTGCTCCATCAGCACCCAGAGCCGCTTGGCCCCGGCCGCCAGGTCCATGGCGCCGCCGACCGCGGGGGCGGTGTCGTTCTCCGAGGTGGCCCAGTTGGCGATGTCGCCGTTATCCGCGACCTGGAAGGCGCCGAGGACGCACAGGTCCAGATGGCCGCCGCGGATCATGGAGAAGCTGTCGGCGTGGTGGCAGAAGCTGCCGCCCTGGCGCAGCGTGACGTATTGCTTGCCGGCATTGATCAGCCAGGGATCGATCTTGTCCTTCTCCGGCGCGGGACCCATGCCCAGCACGCCGTTCTCGGAATGGAAGATCACCTCGCGATCCAGCGGCACGTGGTCGGCGACGGCGGTGGGGATGCCGATTCCCAGGTTCACATACCAGCCTTCCGGGATGTCCTGCGCCACACGGGCGGCCATCTGCGGGCGGGTGAACGGCTTGATGTCGGCGGTGGCGGTATCGGGCATGGGGGCCTCTTTCGCTCAGAAACCGGAGGGATCACCGTAGGGCACGTGCAGCACGCGGTCCACGAAGATGCCCGGGGTCACGACATGGTCGGGGTTCGAGCTCGCCGAGTTCCCGGATGTGCTGGGTCTGCACGATGGTCAGCCTGCCGGCCATCGCCATCACCGGGTTGAAGTTGCGGCCGGCCTCCTTGAAGGTCAGGTTGCCCCAGCGATCGGCCTCCCACGCCTCCACCAGCGCGACATCGCCGGGCAGCGATTGTTCCAGCGATGTAGGTGCGGCCGTCGATCTCGCGATGCTCCTTGCCGACCGCCATCTTGGTGCCGACGCCGGTGGCGGTGAAGAACAGCGGCACGCCGGCGCCGGCCGCGCGCATGCGTTCGGCGAGCGTGCCCTGTGGCACGATCTCCAGCTCGATCTTGCCGGCGCGATACAGCGTCTCGAACACCACCGGATCGGAGCTGCGCGGGAAGGAGCAGACGATCTTGCTGACCCGGCCGAGTTCCATCAGGCGGGCGAGGCCGACATGGCCGACGCCGGCATTGTTGCAGGCGACGGTGAGGTCGCTGGCGCCTTGCTCGATCAGCCCGTCGATCAGGGCGTTGGGCTGGCCGACGGCGCCGAAGCCCCCGATCAGCACGGTGGAGCCGTCCTTGATGCCCGCCATGGCGTCGGCCATGGACTGGACGATCTTGTTGATCATGCGTCGTGGTCCCTTGGGCGTTCTGGGCCCGGTTTAGCGCGGGCGTGGCGGGGGGGAAAGTCGGGGGGCGAGTAAATGGCGTCGGCGACATCGTGATTGTCGACTGGCACGGCGGCGCCCTGGCGCCGGAGCCGAACAAGCTGCGCCCTGCCGTCGTCGTGCAGGATGAAGACCGGCCAACGCCGCCCGGGACCCCTACTCCACCCCCGGCCGCCGAAATCTTGTCCCCGCCCAGGAACTCCATGAACCGCGCCAGGCCGGTCAGGTCCTCGGCCCCCGCGCCCTGGCTCGCCGCGAAGCGCCAGACCCGCGCCGCCTGCTCCAAGGTCCACATCGGCACGTTCAGCGAGGTCGCCTCGGCCAGGCCCAGCCGCATGTCCTTGTCCAGCACCGACAGCGCCGCGCCGAAGGCGAAGCGGCCGTTGACCACCTCCTCCAGCACCTGCTCGCTGGCCATGCTCCGCCCGGTGCCGGCATTCACCATGGCCAGCATGGTGTCGGCATCCAGCCCGGCCTTGGCGCCCATCGCCAGCCCCTCCATCGCGGCCACGAGATTGGTGGCGAACAGCAGGTTGTTCACCAGCTTCATCACCTGCGCCTGGCCCGGCCGCTCACCGATGACGAACACCGTCTTGCCGATGCGAAGCTGCCACGGCCGCAGCGCCGCCACCGCGGCCGGATCACCCGCCGCGAGCATCGCCAGCGTGCCGGCTCGCGCGCCCGCCGGGCCACCGCTGATCGGCGCATCCACGCAGGCGATGCCGCGCTCCGCCAGCAGCGCCGCGATGCGCTCCACCGGCTCCCGCCCGATGGTCGACATTTCGGCGTACAACCGCACGGCGGACCCGCCGGCGATTTCGGCGGCGACGGCCTCGCTGACCTGCGGGTTGGGCAGGCAGGCGAAGACGATCTCCGCCGCCGCCGCCACCGCCGCGGGCGAGTCGGAGGCGATCGCGCCGCGTTCGGCAAACGGCGCCATTGCCGCCGGGCGCGGATCGAACACATGCAGGCGCACATCCGGCGCCAGCAGCCGTTCGGCCATCGGCGCGCCCATCTGGCCGAGGCCAAGGAAGCCGATCACTGTCTGCTCTGGCATGTCAGTCGCGGTCTCCGATGATCGGTGGACTCAAGCGCGCGGCATTCACGCGTCGGCCTGGTGAACCTCGATGATGTTGCCGTCGGGGTCGTAGAAGAAAATCTGGTACCAGCCGTTCATCGCCCATTTGCCGTAGTCGGAATAGGGGATGCCCTTCTCGTCGAGCCGCTTCTTGAAAGCCTCGATGTCGTCGGTGCGGAAGGCGATATGGCCGCGCTCCACCGGGTTGACCATATGCTTCATGCGGAAGCCAAGGCCGAGGTCCTTGGTGGCCAGATGGAACTGGGTCTGCCCGTCGGTCACGAAGGCGACGTCGGCGGAATAGCCGTCATCCTTTATCCGGGCACCCGCCAGCGACGGCTCGGGCTCCAGGTCCAGGACAGAGCTGTAGAATTCGTTCATCGCCGGAACGTCCTTCGAGCACAGGTTCAGGTGATGCAGCTTGATCTTCATGGGGTCCTCCTTGGGGGCATCGACGCCCGGGCCAGCAGCGCCAGGCCATGCGGCAACCGATCGGCGTGTCCTGTCAAATGAGCAGGCCTGGGCCGGTTCGCTCCAGCGCGGAGGATGCGACGCCGTCGCGCCTTCCTCCATTCTGCTACGCCCCCTTTCCCCAAACTCGCACCCGCAGCATGATCGCCCCAGCAGCAGGCAGGGACTCATCTCATGGACCAATCTCTCGTCGCCGCCCTGGCGCGCGCCGCCGGCCTGGACAAGGCGCTGGCGGAATTCCCCGACGACGTGGCCGCGGCCGCCGCGCAGGCGCTGAACAATGCGGGCGCCGTGCAGGTGCCGACCGATCCCGCCGCCGAACCCTGGCCGCCGATGCGCGCAGGGGTCGGGCTGTGACCGAGCTGCATTGGCTGACCGCGTCGGAGGCGTCGCGCGCCTTCGCCGCCCGCACCCTGTCGCCGGTAGAGCTGCTGGACGCGCTGCTGGCGCGCATCGCGCAGCTCGACCCCAAGCTGCACGCCTTCATCCGGCTGGACGCGGATGCCGCCCGTGCTGCCGCGCGCGCCGCGGAAACCGAGATCACCGCCGGCCGCATCCGCGGTCCGCTGCATGGCGTGCCGGTCGGCGTGAAGGACATCATCGATGTCGCCGGCCTGCCGACCACCTGCCATTCCAAGATCCTGCTCGACAACGTGGCGCAGCAGGATGCCGCGGTGATTGCGCGGCTGCGCCAGGCAGGGGCGATCGTGCTGGGCAAGACCGCGACGCATGAGTTTGCGTTGGGCGGGCCGAGCTTCGACCTGCCGTTCGCACCGGCACGCAATCCGTGGAACCCGGACCATCATCCCGGCGGCTCCTCGTCCGGTTCCGGCTCGGGTGTCGCCGCCGGTCTGTTCCCCATGGCGCTCGGCTCGGACACTGGCGGTTCTGTGCGCAATCCCGCGAGTTGCTGCGGCATTGTCGGGTTGAAGCCGACCTACGGGCTGGTGTCGCGACGCGGCGTGTTCCCGCTGTCGTTTACGCTGGACCATGTCGGGCCGCTGACCCGCAGCGTCGTCGACAACGCACTGATGCTGGACGCGATCGCGGCGCACGATCCGGCCGATCCCGGCAGCGCTGCCACCAGCGCGCGCTATTTTGGCCGCATGCTGGATCGCGGCGTGCGCGACCTGCGCATCGGCTTCGTGCGGCATTTCCACGAGACCGACATGCCGGCCCATCCGGAGACTACCGCGGCGCTGGAGGATGCGGTGCGGGTGCTGCAAAGCGCGGGCGCGGAGGTGCGTACCATCACGCTGCCCGTCGCTCAACGAATTCGCCGGCATCAACCGCGTGATCATGTGCAGCGAGGCCTGGTCGATCCATGCGCCCTGGCTGCGCAGTCGGCCGGGTGACTATGCCAAGCTGACGCGTCGCCGCTTGCTGCCCGGCGCGTTCATGACCGCCGGCGATTATGTCGGCGCGCAGCGCCGCCGCCTGCAGATGATCGCCGCGGTGGAGGACGCGCTGCGCGATGTCGATGTGCTGATCTGCGCCAGCTCGATGGACCCGGCGAGCCGGATCGAGGATGCGGAGGAAACGCTGCGCACCTATTCCCGCCAGGCGCGCACGCCGTTCAATGTCACCGGCCATCCGGCGATCGGCGATGATGGCGGGGCTGGCGCGCAACGGGCTGCCGCTGTCGGTGCAGTTCGTCGGCCGCTACTTCGACGACGCGACCGTGCTGCGCGTCGCCGCGGCGTATGAACGCGCCACGGACTGGCACAAGCAGAAGCCGCCGATCACGTGATGCACGCGGCATTGCAGGGGACGGCTCGCACACCGGTGGTAACCGGCGGGTGGGTCACTGCCGGCCGCGGCCCGGGTCGGGCATCCGAGCGGGGCTCGACGCGGCTTGCCGCGGCCGCCTGCCCCGCGCGGATAGCCGGTGCTCGCAGTGTCCCGATCCGGCTTCGTCGCGAGGCGCAACCATGACAATTCCGTCCGCGGGCCCCACCTCGCATAGCTTCTTCTCCCAGCGCTCCCGGCTGCACTACGTGGACTGGGGCAACCCGACGGCACCGCCGCTGATCCTGCTGCATGGCGGGCGCGACCATTGCCGCAACTGGGACTGGGTGGCCGCCGCGTTGCGTGACGACTACCACGTGATCGCACCCGACCTGCGCGGCCATGGCGATTCCGCCTGGGCGATGTCGGGCCATTACACGATGGCAGGCTACATCTACGACCTTGCCCAACTGATCCATCAGCAGCAGCTTGCCCCGGTCTCCATCGTTGCGCATTCGCTCGGCGGCAACATCGCCCTGCGCTACGCCGGCATCTATCCCGAGAACCTGCATCGCCTGGTGGCGATCGAAGGACTCGGCCCCGGCCCGCGCACCGATGTCGCCGGTGATCGCAAACCGATGGCGGAACGAATGCGCGCCTGGATCGACCAGCAGCGCGCCTATGCCGCCCGGCAGCCTCGGCGCTACGCCAGCCTGGACGCCGCGCTGGAACGCATGCAGGAGGCCAACCGGCATCTCAGCCTCGAACAGGCGCGCCATCTCACCCAGCACGCGGTCAATCAGAACGAGGACGGAACATATAGCTGGAAGTTCGATCCCTACGTCGCGGTGTGGCCGCCCTATGACATGACGCGCGATGCGATCGCCGAATTATGGGGGCGGATCAGTTGCCCGACACTGCTGGTGTACGGCAAGGAGAGCTGGGCGAAGAACCCGGCCGAGGATGGCCGGCTCGACCATTTTTCCACCGCGCGCGTGCTCGGCGTGGAAGGCGCCGGCCATTGGGTGCAGCATGACCGGCTGGAGCTGTTCGTGACCGAGCTGCGCGCATTCCTGCGCTGACCCGCACCATGCGCGCGCAGGCCGTGGAACACGATCCGCGTACCCCGCACTGCATCCGCACCATCGCGCCGTTGGTCACCGCAGGCCTTCGGCGCGCTCAGTATCCGGTGCGGGTCGCGCCAACCACGTAGTTCTTGCGCGGGAACTCCTCCGTGTAGCTGCGCAGCGACTTGCCGGTTCGGCTGCCCATGTCGCGATACGGCCGCTCTCGCAGCCTTGCCACATCCAGATCGATGCCGTGGCCCGGTGTGGTCGGCAGCTCCACGAATCCATCCTGCACCACCAGCGGCTGCACAGCGATCGCGTCGCAGGCCGGCTTCAGGTTGATGAAGCATTCGGCGATCCAGAAGTTCGGGATCAGCGCCGCAAGCTGCACCGTTGCGGCGAGCCCGACCAGCGTGGAGTTGTAGTTGTGCGGCGCCACCGCGACCGCGTTCGGCTGCGCCATGGCGGCAATATCCAGCATGGCGGAGATGCCGCCGCAGTTGCAGATATCGGGATTGATGATATCGGCGGCGCGCGCCGCCAGCGCCTGCGCAAAGCCCTCCTTCGAGTAGATCGCCTCACCCGTCACGATCGGCACGCCCGGCAGCGCGCGCCGTACTTCCGCGACCAGTTCGATGTTGTCGCACAGGCAGGGTTCCTCGTACCAGCCGACATCGAACTCTGCGATGCGCTGGCCGATACGGATGGCATGGATCGGTGCCAGCCGGCGATGCACCTCGATCAGCAGGCCGAACTCCGGCCCGAGTGCCTCACGCATGGCCTTGATGTAGCGGACGACATGATCCTCATCCTCGCGATGGATGAAGCTGCGCCACGGGCCGGGGAACGGGTCCCATTTCAGCGCCGAGAACCCCATCGCCTTGACCTTCAGCGCACGCTCGACATTCTGCTCGATCGTTTCGATACCGTTGGACCAGCCATTGGCGTAGACCTTCACGCGTTCCCGTGAGGCACCGCCGAGCAGATTGTAGAGCGGCAGGTTGGCGTGTTTGGCAACGATGTCCCACAGCGCGATTTCAATCGCGCTCCACGCCGACAGCAGGTCCAGGGAGGCGCGGCGCATCGCGAAGTCATCGAACATCACCTGCGCGGTGTGGCGAATGGAGAATGCGCTGCGGCCGATGACGTAGTTCGCCATGGTCTGCAGCAGTTGCTCGATCACCTTCTCCTTGCCGGGCGTGACATAGGCTTCGCCCCAGCCATGCAGGCCGCTGTCGGTTTCCACGCGGCAGAACAGCAGGTTCTTCGCCAGGCCGGGATCGAACAGGAAGGTCTCGATGCGGGCGATCTTCATGGCGCTGTCTCCATCCCCCTTGTTTGCGCTGAAGCTGTACGCCTCTGATCGTGACGGGAGCAACCGAGGGCAGGAAACCATGGACTTACGAGCAGATCACCTACGCCGTGCAGGGCACCACCGCGATCGTCACGCTGAACCGGCCGGAGCGGCGTAATGCGCTCAGCCTGAAACTGCTGCGCGAGCTGAATGCGGCCCTGCTGGAGGCCGATGAGCACAACGCGGTGCACAGTGTCGTGCTGCGCGGCGCCGGGCCGCATTTCTGTGCGGGTGCGGATCTGTCGGAGTTCACCTCGCAGCGCGGGCCGGAGTATCGCGGGCGACAGGAGATCGACGACGATGTGTGGCGGCTGGAACAGGGGCAGCGGCTGCGCATCGTGCTGTTCGACATGCACAAGCCGGTGATTGCGCAGGTGCACGGAACCTGCATCGGGATCGGCACCGAGCTGGCATGGTTCTGCGACATGGTGATCGTGGCCGATGATGCGCGGATCGGCTTTCCGCCGGTGCGCGATCTGGGCACGCCGCCGGGCTCGATGTGGCTGTATCATTGCGGGCCGCAATGGGCGAAACGCCTGCTGCTGACCGGTGACAGCCTGTCCGGCAAGGATGCGGCCGAGATCCGGCTGGCGCTGAAATCCTATCCCGCGCCGGAGCTGGAAACCGAGGTGATGCGGCTGGCGGATCGCATGGGTCTGGTCGACCCGCATCTGCTGTCCGCCAACAAGCGCATGGTCAATCTGGGGCTGGAACTGATGGGCGCGCGCACCTTGCAGCGCATCGGCGCGGAGATCGACGCGCGCGGCCATATTGCCCCGAAGGCACGGGCATTCCGCGAGACCATGAAAACGCATGGGGTGAAATACGCATTCCAGCAGCGTGATGCGGCGTTCGGCAGCGGCTACGCCGCGGTGCGGGGACGCGATCCGGACTGATTGATCAGCCCGGCCTTTTACGCCGTCGCCCGCTGCACGGCGGAGAGATCGGGGGCGCGGCAGACCGCATGCCGCGCCCGGTCAGATCGGGCAGACCCCGCTGGCGCATTGCAGATGCGCCAGATCGACCGCCTCGCGCGCCTCGGCCGCGTCAATCACCGACACCAGAGCGGCGAAGGCATCGGCCGCCATCTCCTCCTCCGGCAGGTATTCGTAGCCCAGCGCATGGTCCGGCCGGGTCGGCAGCACGGCGCAACAGCGTACACCCGGCTGCTCACGCAGCACGATGTCGCGGAACCCGTCCAGGTCGTGGCGGTCGGTATAGAGCTTCAGCGTGTAGCTGACCTGGTTGCCTTGGGCGGCGCCGATCCAATGCCGCTCCAACAGTCGCAGCCAGTGATATTGCTGCGCCGGCGTGGCTTCGGACGCCGTCACCAGACGGTCCGCCAGGCCGAGCCGCATGATCAGCGGAACGGTGGGGAAGCCGACGATGGTCATGCCGGGAAAGCTGTTCAGCGCCCGCAGCGGATAGCCGCGTGCCTGGTAATCCGCCAGCAGCCGGTCGGCATCCGACTCCCATTCTCCGGTCTCGGGATCGCGGGTGCCCTTGAACTGCACCCAGCGCAGATACTGGGCCCGCGCCGGCAGATGCGCGCCCTCACTCAAGCCGAACAGCTTGCTGATGGTGCCGGACGGCTTCACCGTCGTCACCGTCACCGGATGGCGAAGCCCGAGTTCGTCGGCATAGGCAACGCCCTCATCCTTCGCGGCGCGGGACAGCCGGTCCAGCATCGCCCAGAACGGGGCAGCTTTCGCCGCATCCAGCAGATCGTGGAAGCTCAGGCCGAAGCGCATCCAGGCATATTCATGCAGTCCGGTCGGGCCAATGCCCATGCGGTTGGTGCGCGCGACTTCCTGCGCGTACAGCGAATCCATCGTGTTGGCGCGCATCAGGAAGCGCACGCCGAGGCGGACCGAGTTTTCCACCCGCGCGTCCCACAGGGCGGCGACCGCCGAATTGGGGGCACCCGGAGAAACCTGGTCCAGCGGGACCGGGCAGGCCAGCACGGGCGCGAAGTCGGCGATCACGCAATAGCCGCCGGTCACATGCAGCGTGATCTCGCCACACGGATTGGTGGTGGCGGGAAAGTCGGACGCGGCGGCGCGGCGGGTCAGCTCCGCCAGCAGCGAGGCGCCGGCGTCGACCTGGTAGCGCGTGCTGCGAAAGCTGCGGCCGTCGGTGTCGATCTCGCGCTGCCACGCGGTGCCGGTGCGATGGTCCTCCAACTGGTCGCCGTTGATGAAGCCGGGCTCACCATTGACCCAGGCGCAGCGGGTCGCCTCGCGGAAAACCGCCACCGCATGCCGGGTCAGCGCATCGGCCGGGTCGTCCTCGCGCACCCGCGCCCAGAAATCGGCATCGGCCATCACCGAGTTGTTGGCGGTCCACAGGCCGCCGACCTCCTTGGCGCGGATAAAGCGCAGCACACCCGGATCGCGCCACGACTTGGTCGCCATCCGTGCCGCTCGGCGTGCGCCGCCAACCTGCACCTCCACCGACAGGAAATGGTCGAGCAGCATGGCCTGTTCCCAGGGCTGCATCGCCTCACCGTCCGGGTCGCGGCGACGGGCGGGTTCGATCACCGCACGGCGGATGTTGATGAACGCACGCAACAGGGACACCGGACCGGAGGCGGGACGCCCCTGCATGCCGCGAATCGGTCTGCCGGCCGGGCGGATATCGGACAGGTCGAGCAGCAGGGTCTCCTCCCGCGCGCCTCGGAACGCCATGGCCTCCAGCAGCTCCACCGCCTTGGCCCAGCCTTCGCGGCTGTCCTCCACCCGATACCGGATGGCATCCGATGGTGCGTCCGCCGGATCGGGCAGTAGCTCGCTGGCCAGGAATGCGTCCAGTTCGGCGGGCGCGACCCCCATCTCCGCGGCAAAGCGCCGACGGGCGCCGGACGCCGGATGGTCGGGATGCTGCGGCGACAGATACAGAAGAAGAGTTGGCGCATCCGCCCAGTCCACCGCCATCAGCGCATCGTCGTAGCTGCGGCCGACGCCCGAGCCGTTCAGCAGCAAATAGAACTTGGCGAAGGAGGACGCCGCGGTGGCGCAGTTGGTGAACACCTCCATGTTGCGGGTCGGTTGCTCCGCATCGCCGTGCTGAAGGTGCCGCCCGGAGGTCAGCAGCGCGCCGGTCGCGATGGCATTGCGAAGCCGGGACTGCTCGATCGCGGTGGCCAGATCGTGCCGTCCCAGCAGGGCGATGTTGCCTGCGGCGACCCGGTCGGCGACCCGGCCGAAGCATTCGTTGTCCTCCGGCCGGAGCACGGTGCGCCGCGCAACGGCGATCCCCATGCCGGGATCGAGCGGCCTGGCGGGCAGCGGCGCATCGCCAAAGGCGGCGCCGGGAACACCCTGTGCCTGCAGTCGATTCAGCCGGATCAGATCGCCATCCATCATCGAAGCCCTGCGTCGGAGTCTGACACCATATCTAGTCAGTCAGACCCCGGGAGGCAACTAAATCCTGCGCTCCATGCCCCCAGAACGGCGAGAGCGGCGACCGGATGGCCGCCGCTCTCGCAGATGCACAAAACCCTGTCGGAGGTCAGTCGGCGGCGAGCGCCATCTGGCGACGGGTGATCGCCTTGCCGCAATGATCTTCCACCGCCTCGGCGATTGCGTCGGCATGGTTGGCGAACACGTGGTCGGCCCCGGCGAAGATCCGGTAGTCGACATGCACGCCCTTCTGCGTGTTCAGCTTGTCCACCAGCTTCCGCACTGCCGGCTCCGGCACCAGCTCGTCGGTGTCGCCGTGGATCATCAGCCCACCGCACGGACAGGGTGCGAGGAAGCCGAAATCATAGTGGTTGGCTGGCGGCGCGACGCTGACCCAGCCGGAGATCTCCGGACGGCGCATCAGCAGCTGCATGCCGATGAAGGCGCCGAACGAATACCCGGCGATCCAGAGTCCGCCATGGTTGGGGTTGACCGCCTGCATCCAGTCAAGCGCGGAGGCAGCGTCACCGATCTCGCCGATGCCGCCGTCATAGCGCCCCTGGCTGCGTCCCACGCCGCGGAAGTTGAACCGCATCACCGAGCAACCGAGGCGTTGAAACGCCTGGTACATGGAGAAGGTGATACGATTGTTCATTGTTCCGCCATGCAGCGGGTGCGGGTGGAGAATCAAGGCCACTGGTGCCCCGCTCTCCTTGGAATGATGGTAACGGCCCTCAAGCCGGCCATCCGGCCCTGCAAACATCACTTCAGGCATGATGATCCCGAAACCTGTTCCTGTCGCATCCGACGGCACCGGAGCGAAAGCCCCTCAGCTCTCGTTCCCCGCCGGCCCAAAACACCTACGCAACCCAATTCCGCCACTATTGGGCCTCGGGTCCGACCATCAGATGGGAACGCGACCGCCGATATTCAGTTCCACGTGAGGACCGGGTCCGACAATTCTTGACCGTGGAAGTCGGAAATCCTAGCCTGCGCGCGAAGGCTAACAGCTGGCGGATCGAGTTTCCTCCCATCCTTCTGTTCGGCCCTCAGCCATACCGCGGAGCGGGCCTTCTTCCGCGGCGGGCCGGACTATACGGGAAGACTCTCGGACTCTCATAACGGAATTGTCGCATGGCTTTCATGTTCCTGCGGGAGACAATTCGAACCTATCGCGAACGCGACCCCGCGGCGCGGTCGTCATTAGAGGTTTTGCTCTGCTATCCTGGGGTCCATGCCGCGATGTGGCACAAACTGTCCCATTGGTTGTGGACTCATCACTTCTACTTGGCCGGGCGATTCTCCTCCCATATCGCGCGCTGGTTGACCGGGATTGAAATCCATCCCGCGGCCAAACTCGGCCGGCGCCTGGTCATCGACCATGGCATGGGCGTCGTGATCGGCGAGACCGCCGAACTCGGCGACGACTGCTATCTGTATCATGAGGTCACCCTGGGCGTCGCCCGCACCATGGGCGGCAAGCGCCATCCGACCGTGGGCAACAACGTGATCATCGGCGCCGGCGCCAAGGTGCTGGGTCCGATCACCATCGGCGACAACGCCCGTATCGGGTCCAATGCGGTCGTGGTGGATCCGGTGCCGGCCGATACCACGGTGGTCGGCATTCCGGCGCGCCCGGTGGACCGCAAACTGCCGCGGCGGGAGCCGCATTTCGACCCCTACGGCATGCCCTGCGACGACAGCCTCGATCCGGTGCTGCGGGATCTGGAAGGGCTGCGCGCCGAACTCGCCGAGGTCGAAACCCGCGTGGCGCGGCTGTCCGAGGTGCAGGCCCAGGCCCGTCAGCGCCAGACTGCCGGGACTTAGCCATGCAACTCTCCACTCGCGGGCGCTATGCCGTGATGGCCATGGTCGACCTGGCCACGCGCCAGGCGATCGGCTGCGAATGCGGGCCGATATGCCTGGCCGAGATCGCCGCCCGCCAGCAGCTCAGCCTGTCCTATCTGGAGCAGCTGTTCGGCAAGCTGCGACGCGCCGGGCTGGTGGCCTCCGCGCGGGGCCCTGGCGGTGGCTATCGGCTGGCACGGACGTCCGATACGATCAGCGTCGCCGATATCGTGGAGGCGGTGGACGAACCGATCCACGCCACACGCTGCGAGGACGGCACCGGCGGCTGCATGGCCGGCCCGACGCCGGATGGCAATGGCGAGCGATGTCAGACCCATGATCTGTGGTACGAACTGGGGCTGCAGATCGCGCTGTTCCTGCGGGCCATCACCCTGGCGGATGTGGTGGCGCAGCGGGTGCGCGGGCGGGCGGTCGCTTTGGACGGCGAGCGCGTGGCGCTGGCGGCGAACTGAGGTGGGGCGCGGCCAGACGCATCGGGGACTTTGCCTTCGCCCCCCCATCGAGGGGCGCTGCCCCTCGACACCCAGCCAGGGGCGCGGCCCTTGGAACCATATATCTTCGGGGTGGGGAGTGGGCGCTGGCCTGCGGCCCACTCCAAGCCGAATGGCTGGGGGTGCCGCGGGCAACGCGCCTGGCGGAAACTTCCTTCCTTGATGCACTACCTCGACGCCAATGCCAGCGAGCCACTTCGCCCCGCGGCGCAGGCGGCGATGATGGCCGCGCTCGCGGTCACCGGCAATCCCTCCTCAGTCCATGCCGCCGGACGCGCGGCCCGCCGGATCCTCGAAGATGCGCGCGAGGCACTCGCCGCACAGTTCGGTGCTCGTCCGGCCGATCTCGTCTTCACCTCCGGCGGCACCGAAACGGATGCACTGGCCATCCACGCCCTCTCTCTCGGCCGCCGCGTTATCGTCAGCGCGGTGGAACACGACGCCGTCCGCCAGGCCGCGCCCGACGCCGAAATTCTGCCGGTCGATCGCCAAGGCATTGCCGATCTGGAGCGCTTGTCCACCCTGTTGGCCCAGCGACCACCCGCCCTGGTGTGTTTGATGTTTGCTAATAACGAGACGGGTGTGATTCAACCGATCGCCGCGGCCGCCTCCCTGTGTCGGTGCTATGGCGCCCTGCTGCATGTCGACGCGGTGCAGGCGGCGGGACGCCTGCCGGTGCACCTGGACGCCATCCGCGCCCACAGTCTGGCCGTGTCATCCCACAAACTTGGCGGCCCCGGCGGCGCCGGCGCCTTGGTGCTGGCACCTGAGCTCGCCCCGCTGACCCCGCTGATCGCGGGCGGCGGGCAGGAGCGTGGACGCCGAGGCGGTACCCCGCCGCTGGCCGCCATCGCCGGCTTTGCCGCGGCCGCTCAGGCACCCGCACCGGATCATCTTGGCCGGCTGCGCGATCAAATCGAACGGGCCGCACTCGCCTGCGGCGCAATACCCTGTGGCGCCGGCGCGGACCGCCTCGACAACACCACCTGCCTCGCACTGCCGGGAGTCCGCGCGGACGCCCAGGTCATCGCCTTGGACCTGGACGGCGTGGCGGTCAGCGCGGGTGCAGCCTGCAGCTCAGGCAAGGTGGCCGCCAGCCACGTGTTGCAGGCGATGGGGTTGGGGGACCTCGCGGGCCAGGCGATTCGCGTATCGCTGCCGTGGAATGCCACTGCGGACGCCGTGGACGCCTTCGCGACCGCCTATCGGCGCATGGCTGAGCGGCTGCGTGCTACGGTCACCTCCCCCTTGGCGACGCAGGGCGTGTGAAACCACATAATATCGCATGACCCGCGCAGCCCCCCCGCCCCCGAACCGCCCGGTTTACCTCGACAACCAGGCCACCACGCGATGTGACCCGCGCGTCCTGGCCGTCATGCTGCCGTTCTTCAGCGAGCAATACGGCAATCCGCACAGCGTCGAACACGTCATGGGCAACGCCGCGGAGCACGCCGTGGAGCAGGCCCGCGCCCAGGTCGCGTCCCTGCTTGGCGCCGATACCAAGGAGATCGTGTTCACCTCCGGCGCGACCGAGAGCAACAACATCGCGATCAAGGGCGCGGCGCGTCATGCAAGGCAGATGGGCGGTGACCGCCGCCGCGTGATCACCGTGGCCACCGAACACAAATGCGTCCTGGAATCGGTCGCGGATCTGCAAGCGGAAGGGTTCGAGCCGGTGTTCCTGCCGGTGCGTCCGGACGGGCTGCTCGACCCGCAGGTGCTGCGCGAGGCCCTCGCCGAACCGACGCTGCTGGTCAGCGTGATGGCGGTGAACAACGAGATCGGCGTGGTGCAGGACATCCCGGCGCTGGCGGCGATCGCCAAGGACGCCGGCGCGCTGTTCCATACCGACATCGCCCAGGCGGTGGGGAAAATTCCGCTTGATCTGACCGCTTGGAAGGTCGACGTGGCCTCGGTCAGCGGACACAAGCTGTATGGGCCGAAGGGCGTGGGAGCGCTGTTCGTGCGCCGCCGGCCGCGCGTGCGACTGGCCCCGCTGTTCTCCGGCGGCGGGCAGGAGCGCGGCCTGCGCTCCGGCACCCTGCCCACGCCCCTGATCGTCGGACTCGGCGAGGCGTGCCGGCTGGCCCAGGCCGAGATGGCGGAGGAAGCCACCCGTATCGGCGCCTTGCGTCACCGCATGCTGCAACAGATGCGCGACGCCCTGCCCGGCCTGGTGGTGAATGGCAGCATGGCCGACCGCATCCCGGGCAACCTGAACCTGACCTTTCCTGCGGTCACCGCCATCGAGCTGATGCAGCGGACGCCTGATCTGTGCGTCTCCACCGGTTCGGCATGCTCCTCCGCCGCCATTGAGCCGTCCTATGTGTTGCGCGCGCTGGGTCTGTCCGACGAGGCCGCCGCACGGACCTTGCGTATCGGGATTGGACGCTTTACCTCGCCGGCCGATATCGATTTCGCGGCGACCGCACTGGCTGCGGCCCATGCCGGCGCCCCGGCCACCGCAACCGCCTGACCCGTCAAGGCTTGAACGGAACCCCTGCACGATGCCGAAGATGACGTTCATTGAGCGCGATGGCACGCGTCGTGAGGTCGATGCCCCGCTCGGCCTCTCGGTGCTGGAGATCGCCCACAAGCATGGCGTGGATATCGAGGGCGCCTGCGAAGGCTCGCTCGCCTGTTCCACCTGCCATGTGATCGTGGACCAGGCCTGGTTCCGCAAGCTGGCCGAACCGACCGAGGACGAGGAGGACATGCTCGACCTCGCCTTCGGGCTGGAGGAGACCTCCCGCCTGGGCTGCCAGATCGTGATGACCGAGGCGCTGGACGGGCTGGTGGTGAAGCTGCCCGCGGGCACGCGCAACATGATGGGCGACTAGCGCCGTGCGCGTCGTCGTTGCGATGTCCGGCGGCGTGGACAGCTCCACCGTTGCCGGACTGCTGCACGAGGCCGGACACGAGGTGATCGGCGTCACATTGCAGCTCTACGACCATGGCGCGGCGAGCGGGCGGAAGGGCGCCTGCTGCGCCGGGCAGGACATCATGGATGCGCGTCGCGTCGCCGATCGGCTGGGCATCCCGCATTATGTGATCGACGCCGAGGACCGGTTCGCCAAGGCCGTGATGGCCGACTTCGCCGATAGCTATGCCGCGGGCGAGACCCCGGTGCCCTGCGTGCGCTGCAACCAGACCGTGAAGTTCACCGACCTGGCGGCGCTGGCCCGCGGGCTGGGCGCCGAACGGCTGGCGACCGGCCATTACGTGCGCCGGGTGGACGGGCCCGGCGGACCGGAACTGCATCGCGCCGCCGATCCCGCGCGGGACCAGAGCTGGTTCCTGTTCGCCACAACGCGGGATCAGCTCGCTTTCAGTCTGTTCCCGCTGGGCGGCATGCGGGACAAGGCGGCGGTGCGGGCCGAAGCTGGCCGGCTGGGCCTGGCGGTGGCAGAGAAGCCGGACAGCCAGGACATCTGCTTCGTCCCATCCGGCCGCTATACCGACATCGTCGCGCGTCTGCGCCCGGATGCCGATGCGCCGGGAGAGATCGTGAGTCGCGACGGACAGGTGCTGGGGCGGCATGACGGGATCATGCGCTACACGGTGGGTCAGGCGCGCGGACTGGGCGCTGCGGCAACCCATGGCGGCGAGCGCATGGTGGTGGTGGCGACCGAGCCGGGAAGCCGCCGCATCGTCGTGGGACCGCGCAGTGTTGGCGTGCGTGCCGTGTCGCTGCGCGAGGTGAACTGGCTGGTGGAGCCGCCCGCGGAGTGGCTGCGCTGCATGGTGAAGCTGCGCGCCCGGGAGGCGCCTCACCCGGCCCTGGTGCGCCCGACCGAGGGCGGGGCCGAGGTGCGTCTGGATGCGCCCGCGCTGCCCGCGCCGGGGCAGGCCTGCGTGTGGTACGACGGCGACCGAGTGTTGGGCGGTGGATTCATCTGTCGGCCTGGTGGCGGTTGATTCGGGTGGTTGATCGGGGCGGTTGACGCCTGGGGGTGGCGGGGCTATCTCCCGCGCCTCCCGGATCGGATGGCGGCGTAGCTCAGCGGTAGAGCAGGGGAATCATAATCCCTTGGTCGGTGGTTCAAATCCGCCCGCCGCTACCATCCGAACCCGTGCCCGTGCCACGTAATCTCTTGATTTCCGGCTATATGGCTCTCTGTAAGCGCCGCCGTGTAGACCCAATCCCACCCCGAACGTGCTGCCAATCCGAGAAATTCTGTGCCTATAGTGTGCCTACGGAGGCGCACCATGAAGATGACGGCGGACAACATCGCGGACGCCACGGCACGAGCCGCCCTCACCGGGAAGCGAGTTGAAGTTCCCGACGACGATCATCGCGGGCTGGAACTCGGTGTCAGCCCGTCCGGTGTGCAGGCGTGGAGCCTCCGGATGCGCGATCCGAGCGGGCGGCTGCGCCGGTTCGTGCTGGGTCGCCTGCCGACGATGACACCGCCTGCCGCTCGCAAGGCGGCGCGGTCACTTCGCGCGCAGGTCGAGGGTGGTTATGACCCGATTGCCGAGAGGCGGGCGAAGCGGGTCGCAGGAGCCGAACTGCGGGCTGGTATCGGCACGTTGGGAGCGTTGGTCGCCGAATACGAACGGTCCGGCGATCCGCCGAAGACGTGGTCTACCGGATCGGGTCGAAAGCGGGTCGAGCGCGTGTTTGGCAATCTGATGTCCGAGCCGGTGCGCGAGATGAAGGCGAGCGACATCATCCGAGAGGCGGATGCATACGGCGGATCGCAGCATGCGGCGCACAACGCGATCCGCGCGCTTCGGCCAGTCATCTCATGGGCAGTTCTACGGGATTACGCGCCCGTCGGTCTGAAGGCTGTAAGCCCTGAACAGGGCGTTCCGCAACGCGACCGCGTGTTGACACATGATGAACTCCGGCGGTTGCTTCCCGTCTTGCGCTCAGGGCGATCCCCCCATGCAACGGTGATGTTGTTCATCCTGCTGACTTTGGCGAGGCTGAACGAGGCGGCGGGAGCGACATGGGCTGAGATTGATCTGGAACAGCACACGTGGACAATCCCGCCGCAACGAACGAAGGATACACGGGGGAGAAAGCGCAGGACAAAACCACGCAAGCCGGTCGTGATCCCGCTCAGTTGGGATGCGGTGGGGCTGCTGCGCTGGGTCAAGGGCGACGACGATCCCGAACCACAATCGCTGGTATTTGCCAGCGAAAGTGGAACACTGCTCGGTAACTGGGATCGCGCCCAGAAAGCGATCTTTAGAGCGTCTGGGACAACCGGCTGGCACAGGCACGATCTACGGCGAACTGGGGCGAGCATGATGGGGGAATCTGACATCCCGCCCTACGTCGTCGAAGCTGCCTTGAATCACGCAACGATCTACACGGAGTTGGCCGGTCGCTATAACACCGCCCGTTATCGGAACGACGTAAAGGACGCGCTGCAAGCCTTGTCGATGCAATATCTCCGCCTGATCGAGCGGGTCGAGATGCGACCCAACGAATTCGGGGAACCCGAAGAGGTCTGGGTTCACCAACGCATCGGGGAAATGGTGTGACCCCCAGAACCGATTGTCCAGTCTGCCGCGCCCGTCCAGTTGTTTATGGGGGGTGGATTTCGACAACGCAACTGAGCGCAAGAAGTGGCAACTTGCCGATCAAAGTCCACGAACGCCCCAAGTGAAACGATGCCATTGAGCAGGCTGGCGATCTCGCCACAGCGCGGTTCCGGCAATATCCTCGTTCGTCCACCAAACATGCCGCCCATCAACCATGGATGAGTAATACCAACCGCCGCTGAGTCCAACTCACGCCCGATTCCCAACCTGGTGAAAGTACAATTCGCTCTGCCAGGGTTGACGATTCCCTGAACAGGAGAGCGGTATGAGTGCGGCAGTTGCGATCACCCGCGAGGAGCACAGCTCGGCGGAGCTGCGGTCGATCGCAGCGGGAACCTCCGATGCAGCGCGGGCGCGGCGTTTGCTGGCTATTGCCATGGTGCTGGATGGCGCCACACGGCTTGATGCGGCACGCCAATCCGGCATGGATCGGCAAACACTGCGCGATTGGGTCCATCGATACAACGTCAGCGGCGTCGACGGTTTGGTGTCGCGCAAGGCGCCGGGCGCCGCGGCTAAATTGACCCCGGGGCAGATGGCCGAGCTGCGGGAGCTGGTGGTCAACGGCCCCGATCCGCAGGTTCACAAGGTGGTCCGTTGGCGTTGCGTTGATCTGCGTGCGGAAGTGGCACGGCGCTTCGCAGTCACGGTACCGGACCGCACGATCGGCAAGTGGCTGCGCAAGCTGAAGCTGACCCGGCTGCAGCCGCGTCCGTATCACCCGAAGAAGGATGTCGCGGCGCAGCAGGCTTTTAAAAAAACTTCAGTACCAGCCTGAAGCAAGCCTTGCATGCCACATGGTCCGGGACGCCCGTTGAGCTGTGGTTCCAGATGCTATGAGGCAGGACATCGCCCCGGCTGCTTGGCAACACTGGTAGGGTCCGCAATAAACCAGGGAGCCTGCCATGCCGTCCGAAAACATCGTATACGTCTCGATCGAACTCAGCGTTGCTTCGTGGCTTGTTGCTGCACGCCTGCCAAATACTGAGAAGTTGCGGCTGCATCGCCTGGAGGGCGGCGACACGGCCGCGCTGCTCAGGGTCATCGCTGAGGTTCGGTCGCGCGCCTCAGCCAAGCTGGGCGGCCCCGCGGATGTGGCGTGCTGTTTCGAAGCAGGACGGGATGGGTTCTGGCTGCATCGACTGCTGACGGCACATGGCGTCGTCGCCTACGTGCTCGAGCCGACCAGCATTCTGGTGAACCGCCGTGCCCGGCGGGCCAAGACTGACCGGCTCGATGCCGAGGGCATGCTTCGCGTGCTTGCCGCCTGGCTGGGCGGCGATCGCCAGGTGTGCAGCATGGTGCGCGTACCCTCGCCGGACGAGGAGGACGCCAAGCGTCCTCACCGCGAGCGCGAACACCTCGTGCAAGACAAGCTGCGCATCGAGAACAGGATCGAAGCGCTGCTGTTCACGCAGGGTATCCGGGGAAGGCCGTCACTGCGCTCTTGGGAGCGCGACGTAGCAGAGCTGCGAACGGGTGATGGACGTGCTCTTCCGCAGTTGTTGCGGATCGAGCTTGATCGGCTCCGCCGGCGGCTCACCCTGGTATTGGAGTTGATTCGCGAACTGGAGGCTGACCGTGCCAAAATTCTGGAAGAAACAGAGGCGGCCGACACGGTGGTTAGCAAGATCATCGCTCTACAGAGGATCCGCGGTGTTGGCGAAAACTTCGCAGCCGTGTTGGTCCGCGAGGTGTTCTACCGTTCTTTCGCCAACCGCCGTCAGCTCGCCAGCTATGTCGGCATCACACCGATGCCCTACCAGAGCGGCGGGATGGATCGCGACCGGAACATCAGCCGGGCAGGCAATCCTCGGGCACGCACGACTATGATCCAGCTTGCTTGGTTGTGGTTGCGCTATCAGCCCGATAGCGCGCTGGCCACGTGGTTCCGCGAGCGCGTCGGCACACTGAAGGGGCGCACGCGGCGGATCGCGATTGTGGCGATGGCAAGGAAGCTTCTGATCGCCCTGTGGCGCTACGTGGAGACCGGGGTGGTGCCCGACGGCAGCACGCTCAGCGCAGAGACCGCAGTCACAGCATAATCAACCAGATTGCCGCAGGCGAGGAGCCGTCAGCGGCGATACGGGGAGCGCGACCGTCTTCTTCTTTGGTAGCTCCGCGCTACCGCGTTTCAGGTGGGTCGCGTCTCACTGGGGCAAAGCCTCGTGCAAGAGGCATTATGGTGCGGGCGCCTCTACGGCCCCGACCGCATGTAAGGTGACGCAGCAGTCGCTGCGATACAGGACCGCCCCGGGCCCAAGCGTGCCTCACCACGATGAGCGTGAAACAGGAGGTGCCATCCCAGAAACCATTGACAAGCGAACCCTCATGTAAGGACGAAGCCAGGGTCGGACAGAAGGGCTCGCTCAGCTATGTCTGGGCGCCGATAGGCTCCCGCCCGCCGATGGTGCGTGATAACCGCCACGACACCGCCTACCTGTTCGGCGCGATCTGCCCGGCCCGCGCGGTCGGCGCGGCGGTCATCACACCGGCCGCCAACACCGAATGCATGAACCTCCATCTCGCCGAGATCAGCGAGCAGGTCGCTCCCGGTGCGATCGCCGTGCTGATCTGCGATGGCGCTGGATGGCATCAGACCGGCGGCGAACTCATCCTGCCAGGCAACATCGTGCCGCTGCATCTGCCGCCCTACGCGCCGGAACTGAACCCGATGGAGAATGTCTGGCAATACCTCCGCGGCAACAAGCTCTCCGCCGGGGTCTGGGATAGCTACGAGGCCATCCTCCGCGCCTGCGCCGATGCCTGGAACTGGTTCGTTGGCGATCCCCACCGCATCCGGTCCATCGGATATCGCGATTGGGCAACGGTCA
>CAWBLP010000014.1:0-229985 GCA_963789495.1 uncultured Alphaproteobacteria bacterium | reverse complement strand
TGAAATTGCGGGTAGAGCCGCTTGAGCTTGACGCGGGCGTCCGCGTTGGTGAACTGCCAATCGGCCTTGGCGTGCCTTTTGTTGCGGTTCTGCTGCCATGCGGCGATCTCTTGGGTCAGCGTCGGTTTGTCGGGGATTCGCCGGTCCAGGCATTGTCTTGACAGCACGCTGATTTCGCACTCGGCCATATCCAGCCAGCTTCCGTGCTTGGGTGTGTAATGCCACTCGAACCGTTCCACGAGCCGGCGGGCTTCCGCGGGCGGAAAGGCCTGTACAGCGACGCGGGTTTGTGCGTGCTGAGATTGTCTTGGATCAGAACGATCTTCTCGGCGCCAGGGAAGTGGATGTCGGACACCTCCTTGAGGACCTGGGCGTAATCGGCGGCGGCGTGGCGGTCTGTGACCTTGACGTGCCGCCATCCCTCCAGCGGCGCGAACAGCATGAACAGGTTTGCCGTGCCGTTACGCTCATACTCGTAGTCGACGCGCGAGGGATGCCCTGGCTTCGCCTGGATCGGCACGCGCGTCTCTGCGATCAGTTGCTTTGACGTCTCGTCCAGGCAAACCACCGGGCGCGCTGGGTCGTGCGGGCGCTGATAGACTTCGAGTACGTCCTCCATGGCGGCTACGAAGGCCGCGCTGGCGTCCGGCGGAATGACCCATTGTTCTTGCAGGTGGGGCTTGAGAGCGTTTTTTTTAGCGTCCGCCCGATCGTGTTGTCGCTGGCACGCTCGACGATCTTCAGTTCGACGACCTGTTCTTCCAGCAGTTCAAGGGTCCAGCGCGACCGCCCCCTTGGCGGCTCGCCGCACGCCAGGGCGATCAGCTTGGCCTCGGCGGCCCCGTCGAAGATGCGTGGCCGGGCCGAGGCGGGCGAATATTTGTGTGTCAGGGCCGCGTCCAGGCCTTCCTCCACAAGCCGCTGGCGGGTCCGAAGGATCGTGTCGGTGCTGGTGTCCAACGCCTCGGCAATCCGGTTGTCGGGCCATCCCTCGCCCGCCTCGGAGACGTCGGCCTTCAGCAGGATACGCGCCTTGAGAAGCTTGCGTGCCGGATGCTTGCCTGTTGCGATGAGCGCGTTCAGCCGATCGCGCTCATCATCGCTCAGTCTGACGATGTGCTTCCTGGCAGTCTGTTTCCTTGTCACGAATCGGCTCCGTCATTGCCAGGGCATCGATTCGAAGTTTAACCGCTAAGTCAATGACGTAGGGTACTAGTGTCCTGAAGTCCTAAATCCGTCGCATCAGCAATTCGAAAACTGCACTGCGGTCAATTCGGCGTGACTTGCGAGGCTCTGTCGTCTTGGAGACGGAGAGCAGGCATGGCGGGACGCAGGCTGGAAGCGCTGAATGTAACGGATGCGGAGAGATCTGAGCTGATGGCGCTGGCCGCCCGGCCCAAGACCTCGCAGGCTCTTGCGGCTCGTGCCCGCATCGTTCTGGCCTGCGCCGAGGGTCTGGAAAACCAGGCGGTTGGTCAGCAGCTTGGGGCGCATCCACAAACCGTCGGCAAATGGCGCCGCCGGTTTCTGGCGCAGCGGGTCGAGGGTTTGCGCGACGAGCCGCGGCCCGGAGCGCCGCGCACGATCGAGGATAAACGGATCGAAGCGGTGATCACCCGCACGCTGGAGAGTAAGCCCGAGGCGGCGACCCACTGGAGTTCGCGTGGCATGGCGCGAGACACCGGCTTGTCGGTCAGCACGGTGCAGCGGATTTGGCGCGCCTTCGGGCTGAAGCCGCATCGGCAGGAGACATTCAAGCTCTCCACTGATCCCGACTTCGTGGCCAAGGTGCGCGATGTGGTGGGGTTGTATGTTTCCCCTCCCGAGCATGCCGTGGTGCTCTGCGTTGACGAAAAGTCGCAGATCCAGGCGCTGGACCGCAGCCAGACCGTGTTTCCGATGCGACCTGGTCAGCCTGAGCGGCGCAGTCACGATTACGTCCGGCACGGTACGACCTCGCTGTTCGCGGCACTTGACGTCGCTACCGGAGCAATCATCGGCAAATGCTATCCGCGCCACCGCGCGACCGAGTTCCGTCAATTCCTGGACGAGATCGAGGCTGCGGTACCGACCGGGCTGGATGTGCATCTGGTCTGGGACAACTACGCGACGCACAAGACCGCGCTGATCCGCGACTGGCTGGCAAAGCGCCCGCGCTGGCATGTCCACCTGACCCCGACAAGCAGCTCCTGGCTGAACCAGGTCGAGCGCTTTTTCGCACTGCTGACCGACCGGAAGATCAGGCGCGGCGTGCATCGCAGCGTCGATGAGCTGGAAGCTGCGATCAACGCCTTTCTCGATCACCACAATGCCAACCCAAAGCCATTCCGGTGGGTCAAATCCGCCGACGACATCCTCGACGCCATAGAACGATTTTGCACCTACAACACTTCAACGACATGATGCGGTGGTCTTATGGTTCAGGACACTAGGTCCACCAGATCCAGCACAGAGGCCACCGGCCAACCCGGTGCCAATAGAACCGAACTGTTCGGCGTCTGCCGCTGCTGTTCCTGCAACATCTCGGTACAGCGCAAGTCGCAGATCGAGCTGCGCCGCTGCCGCAAGGCTGCTGTTCCATCGCAGGTCGTGGCGGGGATTACTAACCAGTCGGCCAAATATGTATCACGGATGCGCTTACGCGGCATAGCGGACATCGGGTGCCTGGAAGAATGCGCGCACCTTATGTCGCCTGCCCTGTAGCCCGCGCATATGGGCTGTCAGCCCAGCCCTCATCGCGGCCTTGTTCATTGGCGTGCCACGCCGTGCCATGCCTTGTTTGACGTCGTTGTTGACGTATTCGTCTGGGTTCCGCTCCGGCGCGTACGGCGGCAGGTAGAAAAGTTTAATTCGATCCTTGTTCTCTTCGACCCACGCCGCCACGGTCCTGGCCCGATGCACACGTAGATTGTCGACGATCACGAACAGTTTCCGGTCCGTGTCTTTGATCAACCGGCGCAGGAATTTCAGAAAAATCGCTGCATTCAGTGCGCCATCATAGATCATGAAGCGCAACTTGCCCTGGTTGGTCACGCTGGAGATCATCGATTGGGTAAATCGCGTGGCCGGACGCGGTATCACCGGTGTCTTGCCCGCCGGCGCGAAGCTCCGGCCGTAATTGGCCTGGTTCGAGATGCCAGTTTCGTCCGACCAATGGATCTCAGCTTTTTCCTTTCGGGCTCGTCTCGCGATCGCCGGGTATTCGCGTTTCATCCATGTCTGGATCGCCGCCTCGCTCCTTTCCATCGCCCGCCGGATCGGCCTTTGTGGGGTCAGATTCCAGGCCGAAAGATAGCGTACCGATGGCCGTCGGGGACAGGCGGATACCGGCTTTACGCTCGATCAGCTGGCCAACCGCTTCGCGGGTCCATAGTGCGAAGGGGAGTTTCAATTGATCGGGGCATCGCCCGACGATCAGCCGACGGATCGTCGCTTCCTGGCGCCGGTTGAGGGCTTTTTGCTCACCTGGCCGTCGGCCGCGCCGCCCACCGGCCAACGCCGCTTCTCCCGTGGCCTCAAAGGCACGAACCCATTCCCCAACGAAGCGTCGATTGACCCCGATCGCCCTGGCCACATCGATCCGGTTTGTCCCGGAGAGCACCATGTTTACCGCGACACGTCGCAGTTCGGCCTGGGTTGAGGACGGGAGTTTGCGGAAATCATGGTCCGACGGCATGACGACAGCATAACCGATTCCCATACGGGAGGATACCTATTTGTGCGTCTGGTTAGTAAGGCGGTCCGGCAGGCGCCCGTCCAGCATCCAATCACGCAGCGCAGCGATCATATGGCCGGGCATCAGATCACGCCGGTAGGTCGCGGCACCCTGTGCGGCTACCCTCAGCGCCGCATCCGGTGTGGCGCGGTAGAAGGCGAGCTTCTCGAGCAGTTCCTCAATGTCACCATAGGTCTCACAGTCGCCACCAGGGTGGAGCAATTGTTCGAGTCCCGCTTGCGGCGACAGACGGTCGGTCATCAGGAACCCACCAGCAGACAGCACCTCAAATACTCGCATGTTCAGGTCGCCGTTGAGACTGCCGTTGAACGACACCAGCGCCTGTGCGTAACGCATTGCGGCTTCGGAGCGCGTGGTGAGGCCAGACAGCACCGGAACGTCGGCCACCGCTATCTGTTGCAGCAGCGCCTGCCGCCATCGATGCATCGGGCCAAGCTGGCCGACGAAGGTGAGCTGATCGGTTCGCCGCGCCTGCCAGGGCGGCGCGATCGGCTGGACAGAGATACCTGGCAGCCAGGCGCATTGGTTAAATCCGGCGGCCTGAAACCAATGCAGATGATGGCGATCATAGACGGAGGCGACGGCATCGAACGGTTCGACGCGCGCGTAGTCGAGCATGCTGCGGATTGGCTGCTGCATATGATGGGTATCGCCGCAGATCAGCAGACGGGGACAGCGAAACGCCCCCAGGTTCTGTGGCCTGTTTGCGCCCAGAGCGTTGCTCCACACGACGATCAGGTCCGGCGGCTCGGTGAAGCCGTGGCCATGCAGTTCGGCTTCAAGGTCGTAGCGGCCCGGCGGCAGAAGGATGTCGGGCGGGTTGGTGCAGACTGCGACGTGGGACGGCACCGGGTAGCGAATGCCGATGGTGCACTGGCGCGATGAGATCCGGAACGGCGGCACATAGCCGGGATCACTTTCCCAGCACAGCACTACGAATGGTGGGGTGCGAGACACTCGCGTCAGCCGCCGCCGTGACTACGCAGTGCCGCCACACAAGCCCAGGGGTTGTCGAGCAGCAGGCAATGCCCAGCCTGCCTGATCCGCGGCAGGACGGTGGTCCGCGGGAAGGCCGAGAGCGCGGCCAGATCGTCGTCAGTCACCTGCGATGGTGGCCTGCCGGCAAGGAACAGCTCGGTGGAAAACGTCGCATCTCCGGCAAGCACGGTACAGTCGGTATCCATGCCCTCGAATAGTGCGAGGAAATCCCGCTCACCGGTTCGGTTGCCGTTCTCCGGATCGAATCCGAACACCTCGCGATACATAAGGCGCTGAAACGCTGACCGTTCGACTTTCCAGAACTCTGCCAGCAGCCGGTCGAGCGGTGGCTTTGTCAGTCGGAGCGGCACGTCCAGCAAGATTACCCGATGGATCCGATTGGCCGCAGGCGTGCCAATGCCAGCCCAATCAGCCCGCCGAATGACTCCCCGATCACCATCAGGTTCGGTCGGCCTGTCACATAGCGATCGATCAGTGCGGCGTATTCCCGGGCAAACCCCTCCACCGATACGTCGGGTACTTCACCGGATATGCCGTGCCCCGGCAGCTCGCACACCAGCAGATCGAACAGGCTGGTCAGGGGAATGGCGCGCAGGCAAGTGCTGTTCATCCGCGTGCCCACGCCCGGCAGCAACAAAGCAAGCTGCAGTCCGCGGGTATCTGTCGCCGGCATGCGGCTGATACCTAGCGAGGTGCTATGGCATGGCAGTCGGAACTGCGCGATCTGCAGTGTCTCCGAAGTCGGTCCAGCCGATCCGCCACTATGTTCTGGGCCGGTTGCCAAGCTGCGTGCATCCCTATGCCCCGCGGACGAGAAACCATAGTGGAATGTCGCTTACGGAGGGTTAACGCAGCCGGACCCGTAGGATGATGCAGGGTCAAGCGGCGTGCCGACGCGCTACTCCGCCGCGACCATGCCGGTGAGCCAATCATCCGGATGAGTGATATCGACGACCAGCGCCAGGATCGCGGCGATTTCGGCCATCGTGCCGCCAACCGCAGACTGGAAGGCGGCAACCCAGGCGCGCGATGGGCTGGTCGGAATTCCGCGCAGCTGTCCCTCCGTGAGGCCGCGAACGGTGGCATGGTTCCGCTGCGCCCATGCACGCTCATCCTGTGACACGGGTTGGACCACGGCCGAGCGGCTCGGCTGTGGAACCACATCAAACGCCATCGTCAGAATTCTGCGGGCAGCGTCTGTGGTGATCCCGGACGAGCGGGTCGCCAGGCGTTCGGCCCAGATATCCGGTGGCTGGTACGGCACAGGCTGCCACTGGCCGGAGCGCAGCAGATGCAGCAGGGCGGCATTCTGGCGCATCCAGCCAAAGTCCAAGCCGCCTGACAATGGATCGCGGCCGTGCGCCGAAGTCCACGAAGAACGCATGGTTCCGCCCGCCGACCGCCCTCCTGATGCCCAGCTGGATGTATCGTGGCGATGCACGTCCTGCCAGGACATTAGTTCACTGGTAATGTTTGCGGTTAGAGGCTTCTCCGCCGCTATGCGGCGCTTCGCCCTGAACCAGGCGAACGCGAATGGCCGTGCTGGAGCGCCCGAACCCGCGAGCTGCCGCAACATCGCGTTCAGGTCCAGATTGGCGGCACGAAGTGCCCGGTTCTCATCGAGCAACAGACGCAACAGGCCGGTGACCTTGGTGTTTCCTGCACCGGCGGTCAGGCTGGAGCCGTCTTGGTCGCTTCGCGGTGAAGCCGTGATGGCGAGCTCTGTGAGCAATTCCATCGTGTCCGATCTCCGTTAACGTCGTCGATGGACTACCGAACAGCACGAACTGTGCCGCGTCGCTGACTGCGGCGAACGGACGTTTTCGTCCTTTCAGTCTCCGGCGCAGTTTGCCGCCTGGCCCGCGCGTGCCCGGCACGATCTGCAGGGTAGTCCGGCCGGGCAGGGGCGGCGGTGACTCAGCAGACGCGCCGGAATTCAGCTGCATTAAATCCCTCACCAACGTGCCGCCAGCACGGACCGGCGACCGCGGCGCGGATGGCGGCCAGAGCACTGCGGCTCGCCGCGTCCTGCGCAATCAGCGCAAGTGTCACCCGACGAGTCGTGCCGATCCGCCGCTGAACACGTTCGGCCGGCTCGTTCCGTTGCGATGAGGTTTACGTATCGTATCGAATAATCACCCATTCCATGCTCAGGCGTGAAAGTAATCAAATCACGCAAAATTGAGCCGGTTATGAGGTTCGGGGAGTATATGTCGTTCAAATATCTATTATATTCGCGAATCGTCGTGGATTTTCTGCTCGGGAGCTCGTGCAGTTGGGCAGGCCCGGATTGTTTTTTGCCAGCGCACTGATATCGGTAGTCCCGCCAATGGTGATGGCGCAGCTGCCGGGACCTCCCGTACCGCAGGGTTCACCGGTGTCCCGGGTGCTGCCGCCTGCGCCTCCGCCTGTGTCGCCTGGCGGCGCGCTGCCCGCCTTGCCACCTCCGGGAGCAGAGGTTCCGAATCAGGCGGTGCACGTTAGCTCGGTCGCGGTGGACGGAGTCACGGCCTTTCCGCAGGCTGCCTTCGACCCCGATCTAGCAGGGCTTGTCGGACCATCGGTTCCGCTGCCCCGTATCGACGCCGCGCGCCAGGCGATCCTGAAGGAATACCGCTCGTCCGGCTACGTCCTGACAACCGTGTCGGCCAAGCTGGACGCGAGCGGCCAGCTGCGTTTCATCGTTACGGAAGGGCGGATCGCCAGTGTCAAGCTCGACGGCGATATCGGTCCCGCCGGCACACAGGTGCTGCGCTTTCTGCACCGGCTGACCGAGAAGCAGCCGATCGACGCAGCGACGCTGGAACGCTACCTGCTGCTCGCGCAGGATGTGCCGGGGGTAAGCCTTCGCGCCGTGCTGCAACCCTCGGCCGACGAGCCGGGTGCGTTGAATCTGATCGCCCAGGTCAGCCGCCGCAAGATCTCCGGTGTCGCCTCCTTCGACAACCGGGCCTTCGATCAGACCGGTCCGATCGAGGCGATCGGCGTACTCGACTTCAATAGCTTCTCCGAGTTCGGCGAGAGGACCGAACTCTCGTACTACCACACCTTCCCGAACAGCCAAAATTTCGGCCAGGTCTCCGAAGAGGTGTTTCTTGGCGGCTCGGGATTGCGGCTGCGCGTCTATGCCGGCACGGGGATCGCCGTGCCGAGCGGCGGCGGCAACAGCGGCCTGTCGGTGCTGGACTACCACGGCACCACGAACGTACTCGGCGGCGTTTTGACCTACCCGATCATCCGTTCACGCCAGCAGACCTTGAACGTGTATGTGTCGCTGGACGCCCTGGAGTCGGAGGTTCGGACCGACACGGGCGGCGGTCTTTCGCGTGCGAGTTTCGATTCGCTGCGGGTCGTTCGCCTGGGTGAGGACTACGCCCTGTCCGATCTCTGGATGGGAGCGAACCGTGCGGCAGTGAACGCGGTCTCGGTGCGACTGTCGCAAGGTCTGCACGGCTTGGGCGCGCAACCGAACGATGTCGGCGGATCGCGCCTGGCGCCACGCACGAATGAGAAGACCAACTTCACCAAGATAAATTTCGAGATCAGCCGTACGCAGACGCTGTTCACGCCCTGGGAGGGAGCCAGTGTCGCGCTGATGGGTCTGCTGGCTGGCCAATGGACCAACGACGTGCTGCCGCCGGCAGAAGAATTCTATCTGGGGGGCTCTCGTTTCACGCGCGGCTACTATGCCGGACAGGTTCCAGGCGACAAGGCGCTGGCAGCGACCGCCGAGTTGCAGCTCAACACCAGCACCGACATGTCGATGTGGGGGCTTTCCGCGGACATCTCGACGCAGTTCTATCTCTTCTACGACTGGGGCGAGACCTGGCAGAACCAGGCGAGCGATCTGCCGGCGCATGTCGCATCGGCCGGTGGCGGGGTTCGCCTGCAGATCACCCGCTACGCAGAACTGGATTTCGAGGCGCTGGGCCGATTCAACAAATACCCGAATGGGTCGGGCCCCAGCATCTCGGCCTTGAACGGCATTGGCCTTTACTGGCGCGTTCTGGGACGCTTCTGACACGCGGAACGAGAGTGGCGCGGTGCGCGGGTTGACTGCGCGGACGGCAGGAGACGGATCGATGGCCAAGGCGCGACGCACGGACAGGGTGAAGCTGGTCGGCCTGATGCGCCGCACCCGCACCGTCCTGCTGATGAGCACGGCGTTGCAGGCGACGACCGTCATGGTCGTTTCGGTGCCGGTGGCCGCGCAGCCGGCGGCCAATGCGCGACCCCTCGGCGGCAGCGTCGTCGCGGGCGCCGCGGCGATCAGCCACGGCACCTCTCAGACCACCATCACCCAGTCGAGCAACCGCGCTGCGCTGAATTGGCAGAGCTACAATGTCGGCAGCCAGCAGAGCGTTCAGGTACAATCAGCCGTCCAGCAGTTCCGTCACACTGAACCGCGTCGTCGGTCCAAATCCATCGCAGATCGCCGGGCGGATCAATGCCAACGGCCAGATCGTGCTGATGAACCAGTCCGGCGTCACCTTCTACCAAGGGGCGCAGGTCAACACGGCGGGTCTGATGGTGACCGCGGCCGGCATGTCCAATGGCGCCATGAAGGCGTTCGTCGGCGGCGGGCCGCTCGCTTTCGACCAGGCGGCGTTGCCAAACGCGCGCGTGGAAAACCAGGGCCACATCACGGTCAAGGAGGCCGGCCTCGCCGCACTGGTCGCGCCGCAGGTGGCAAACTCCGGCACCATCACCGCCAGGCTGGGCCATGTCGTGCTGGCGGGTGCGAGCAAGGCAGCGCTCGACCTCTATGGCGACGGATTGCTGTCGATCGACGTGAGCGGCCAGGTGACGCAGGCGCCGGTCGGGCCTGATGGCAAGCCGGTGACCGCGCTGGTTACCAACACCGGCGTGATCCGCGCCGATGGCGGGACGGTGCAACTGACCGCGCGGGCCGCTGAAGGCATCGTGCAGAACCTGGTGAATGCCGGCGGACACATCCATGCCGACACGGTCGGCAATCGCCCCGGAACGGTGACGCTGGACGGCATAGGCGGATCGATCGTCATCGCCGGGCAACTGGACGCCACCGGAAGCGCGCCCGGGACAGCCGGCGGTGCAATCGTGGGCGTTGCCGACGGCGACGTCACGGTGCAATCGACCGCCAGGATCGATACGTCCGGGCAGGCCGGCGGTGGCGTGGTGGCGATCGGCACCACGCTGGACCGCGCCAGGGCCGGCCCCTCGGCGCCGGCAGCCCGCATCGCCCGCAATGTCACCGTGCAGCACGGCGCGACCATCGCCGCCGACGCGATCACCAACGGCAATGGCGGGCAGGTGGCGCTGCTGTCGTCCGATACCACCCACATGGACGGCGCAATCAGCGCCAGAGGCGGCGCCCAGAGCGGCGATGGCGGGCTGATCGAGACCTCCGGGAAATACCTGGGTGTCACCGGCTCCGTGGACCTGTACGCACCGAACGGCAAACTTGGGACCTGGCTGCTGGACCCGGACTTCCTCGATGTCGTCGAAGGGGATGGCGGCACCGAGCAATTCAATTTCGGCACCAACAACGGCACGATCTACGCTGGCGACACGCTCACCGGTGAGCCCGACACGATCGGCAACATCATCATCAACTCGGCGACTGGCGATGTCGTGCTGCAGGCCAGGCAGACCCTCACCGTCGGCGCCGACATCACTCTGAACCAGACGGCGTTTCAGAGCCTCGTGCTGGAGGCCGGTGGCACACTGATCGTCGGGACGGGCGTCAATGTCTCGGCCACGGGCAATATCACGCTGGCGACCGGCGGGGCCGGTCCGACGGGTGCCGGACCACCGCCACCGCCAACGGCGCAGCCCTCACCGCTGATCTCCGTGCTTGGCACGATCTTCTCGGGTGGCACGGTCGCTGGGGGCGGCACCTCGGCCGGCGGGACCGTCAGCCTGTTGTCGGGTGCCGCCGGCGCGATCCGACTCGGCGGCGGCGGTTCGGTGGCGGCACCGGAGATCGTGATCAACGCCGGCAGCGGCGGCTTCGCCATGAGCGACAACGCGCGCCTCGGACAACCCGGAGCCACGATCAACCTCGGCTCCGCCGGTGCGGTCCGGGAATCAGCGAACGGCGCCATCACGGCCGAGGTGCTGAGCGGCAACGGCGTCACCGGCGACGTCAGCCTGTTGGGGACCGCCAACGCGATCGACTATCTCGGAAATTTCGCCGTGACGAACGGCGACCTGGTCGTCGTCGACCGATCCGATCTGGCGCTCTTCGGGACGCTCAGTGCCAACAACCTGTTCGTGGAAGTCGCCAACCCCGGCGGCACGCTGCTGCTCGGGACCGCGGCCGAGGAGGGAGTGCCGTTCGCCGTCCTGCTTTCCGAGGTGGCAGGCCTACCGGCGACACTGCAGGCCGGTCCGCGCGGTCGCGTCTCGCTGGTCTCCGACGCGATCGTCGTCGTCGACAAAGGAAGTACCATCACCAGCACCGCCGGCACGGTGGAACTGGCGCCTTATACGGCGCGCACGGTCAGCATCGGGGACGGGCTGGAGGGCGAATTCCCGCTGGACCCCGGCCTGCTCTCGATCATCGCCACCGCGGGCGGAACGCTGGATGTCGGCGGTTTCACCAACGTTCCGGCCGGCGCGACCGGGCCGGCGGCGTCGGCAGCGGCCATCTTCGTGGACAACCCTCTGGACCTGACAGGTATCGCCACCACCCTGCGGCTGGACGCAAAGGGCGACATCAGCCAGCCGGGCGGTCCCGTGACGGTCGGAACCCTGGCCGGCAGCGGGGGAACCTGGACACTGAACGATCCGGCCAACGCCATTGACTCCCTGGGAGCCATCACCGCGACAGACTTCACACTGGCCGACGGCACGAACCTGTCGGTCAATGACATCCTGCGCGTCGACAAGGCGGCATCACTCACCACAGCCGGCGGTCTGAGCGTTCCGGGCTCGATCCTGGCGGGGACGCTGGACCTGACTGCGGGCGAGATGGCTATTGCCGGGCAACTCAATGCCCGCACGGTAGGTCTGCATGCGACCAAGGGCGGCATTGCCGAAACCGGAACGCTGATCGCCGGCACACTGACCGGTGACGCTGCCGGCGCCGCGACCCTGACCGGCCAGAACACGATCGACGTGCTGGGCAATTTCGTCGCCCCTGACTTCACGCTGAACACCCAGGCCGACCTGCTGATTGGCGGTACCCTGAACGCAGCCGATATCGCCATCCGCGCACCCGGTCACCGCATCTCGCTTGGCGACGGCGCGACGATCATCACCGGCGGATCGGTGCGGCCCCCCGGCTCCCTGCGGCCCGAACTGGAACCGTCCCACGGCGGCCCCGGCGCCTATCTGCAGGCCTCGAGTTTCGTGCAGATCGAAACCAGTTCCGTGCTGGGCCAGAATGACGGGCCGGCGACATTGCAGATCTCCGTCACCGGCGACATGCAGTTCGACCCACCGCTCGGGCTGCAGGCCCCCGGCACCTGGTTGATCCTGGACCTCACCAATGGGACCGCTGCCGGCCTCGTGTACGTCAACGCGCTCGACCTGACTTACACGACTCCTGGCAGCGCGGGCTTGGGTGGCAGCATAGGGCCATTCTCGGACGGCGCCGCGGCATCGGCAGCCTTCATCAGCCCCGCCACGAACGTGAACTACCAGTTCAACGGCTGCGTCATCGGGCTGGCAACCTGCAGGCCGACGCCGACGCCGACGCCGACGCCGACGCCGACGCCGACAACCCGACCCCGACGCCCACGCCACCAACGGTGGGCGTTCCGGTAACCGGCATCACGTCGGTCCTCGGCGGACTGGAGCCCTTCATTCCGGGCACGAGGCTGTTGCCGGTGCCGGAGCCGCCGAAGCTGAACCTGCTGACGCTGTCGGGCATGCCGCCGACACCGGGGAACCTGACGGCGCAGGATGTCGTGCCGCCCAACATCTCCGTCGAGGACTATTAGATGCGCGCCGCCGTCGCACTCGCCACTGTCCTGCTGACGCTCGCAGCCTGCGCGCGACCGCCGTCGGAGGCCTATCTGGGCGGCGCCGCCGGCCAGAAGCAGGCCGTTCCTCTTGGGAAGAATGCGAGCGGCGAGAGCTGCAATCAGCTGCAGGCCAATCGGCCCGACACCGCTGATGTGTTCTGCGGCACTTGGCAGCATCCCGCCGCGCGCGTGCGCCGCGCGTCCGCCGCCGACGGCGACAGTGTGGCGGCGGTGGCAAGTGGCCCGTGGCGCCAGGCGCTCGACACCCGCTTCAACTGCGCGGCGCCCGAGCGCACCACGATACTGGGCGGCGAGCCTGGCCTGTTGCTGCAATGCACCCGCCGTATCGGCGGCTGGCCGCAGGTGGCGCTGGTGGCCTCGGTAGGCGGAGGCATCTGGGTCGCCGATGGCATCCTGCCGGCCCTGCCGGTGATCGAACGCTCGATCGGTGTCCTGGCCGGAAAAGTCCAACCCTCCGCTGCCGCCACGCTGCCGGCCTCAGCCGCCGACACCTTGCTGGCCAACGTGCTGTCGGCCCAGGCCTTCTCAGCCGGCGATGTCGGCCAGTTCGAGGAGCTGATGTCGCTCGGCGCGCGCGCCAATCTCGCGGAGAACTTCGCCTCGGCGGAACAGGCCTATCGTGCCGCTCTGGCAGTGCAGCAGAAGGCGCTTGGCGCCGACAACCCGGACACGGTCGGCCCGTTGATGCACCTGGCGCTGCAGGTGTCGGACCAGGGTCGCTTCGTCGAAGCGGAAACCCTGTTCCAGCGGGCGTCAGTCCTGGCGCCACGCGCCAATGATCCGGCTGCGCAGGCGCGGCTGCTGCACTACGAAGCGCTGCATGCGCTGAACCGGGGCCACAAGGATCAGGCCCTGGCCCTGCTGAAGCGCGCCGAGACCGCCTATGCGGCGCTGCTGCCTGCGAGCGCTCTGTCAGGTTCGGCGACGCGGTTCGGCGTGCCGGCCGTATTGGCAAGCGGCGCGGCGATTGGGGATCCGACCACACAATCCGCCCTGATGGGTCTGCTCGAAACCAAGCGTTATGCCGCCATCGTGCTGCGCCGGCTGGGCAGGTCCCAGGAAGCCGAAGCAGAGATCGACGGTGCCCGGCGCCTTGCTGCGGCGAACGGGTTGGAGGTTCCGCTGGTCACGGCCCGGTTGACCCGAACCGCAGCCACGACCGCCGGTGCGCTTGGCCAGACCACGATCGCCGCGGCCGGGCTCGCGCGTTCCGGAACAGACTTCACCGAGGTCTTGCCGGAGACTCGCCCGGTGGCGGAAACCGCGCTGCTGCAGGCAGGCGAACTGGCGCGTCAGGGCCAGGACGCCCAGGCCCTGCGGTTGTGCCGGGCGGCAACGGATCTGCTCCGCAAGCTGCGATCCGGAACCAATCCGACCCTGCTCGCGCCATGTCTGTCGGCATACGACGCCGCGGCAACGCGGCAGCCCGCGGACGCACAGTCGTTGCGTGCCACCATGTTCGAGACAGCCGAACTGGCACAGGACAGCCTGACGTCACGGCAGATTGCCCAGGCAGCCGCGCGGCTTGCCGAAAACACGCGCGACCCCAAGGTGGCCGCGGCGATCCGGCGTCGACAGGACGCGCAGCAGGGGCTGGCCGATCTGTACCGGCAGCGCGACGACCTGGTGCGTGGCGCCGTGCCCGGCACCGTGCCGCCGCCTGTCGTCACGCCGGCCGAACTCGACAAGCGCATCGCCGCGGCACAGGCTGAACTGTCGGACGCGGACGCGGCGTTGCAGACGGCGGCGCCGAATTACGGCCAGCTGGTGCAGGAGGTTGTGCCGGCCGACGCGGTGCTGAAGGCACTGAAGCCGGATGAGGCTTTCGTGTCCGTGACCCTGACCGGCGACACCGGCTGGGTGTTCGCGCTGCGCGACGGGCGGATCAGTGCAGCGCCGATGCACGCAAGCACCGCAGAGATGCGGAACCTCGTGCGCAGTGTGCGCGCCAGCATCGAACCGGGTGCGCACGGCTTACCCGTTTTCGACGTCCGTGACGCGCATGCACTGTATCAGGCGGTGCTGGCGCCGGTGGCGCCGGAGTTGCGCGGCGTCAAGGCGCTGGTGGTGGCACCGTCCGGCCCGCTGCTGTCGATCCCCTTCGCGGTGCTGCTCACTGGCCCGGCTGACCCGGCGCATCTGGCCGATGCCCCCTGGCTGATCCGCGGCATGACCATCGCCCATGTGCCGGCGGCGGCGAACTTCGTGGCACTGCGCAACATCGCCGGCACGTCGCAGGCACGCGAGCCGTGGTTCGGGTTCGGTGACTTCCAGCCGGTGACCCTGGCGCAGGCAGAGCGCACCTTCCCGAGTGCCGCCTGCGCCGACAGTGCCCGGTTGTTCGCCAGCCTGCCTCCCCTGCCTTTCGCCCGCCGCGAGCTGACTGCCGCCCGCCTGCTGCTGGGCGGTCGCCCCGGCGACGCACTGCTCGGCGCCGCGTTCACCGCGCCGGCGGTGGAGCGCGTCGGGCTGCAGAACTACCGGGTGCTGCACTTCGCCACACACGCGTTGCTGCCAGCCGAAATACAGTGCCAGGCGCAACCGGCGATCGTTACCTCGGCGCCGGCGGGTGCGAAGACTGCGTCAGGTGCGCTGCTGACCGCCGGCGACGTGATGGGGCTGAAGCTGGACGCCGACGCGGTGATCCTGTCGGCCTGCAACACCGGCGGACCCGGCGGCGCCGATGGCGGCGACAGCCTGTCCGGCCTGGCGCGGGCGTTCTTCTTTGCCGGTGCGCGGGCGCTGCTGGTGACCCACTGGTCGATCAGCGACCAATCCTCCGCCTATCTCGTGGCAGACACGCTGCGGCGCTATGTCGCGGGCAATGATGGCGGGCTGGCGGGATCGCTTCGAGCGGCGCAGCTCGGCATGCTGGACACGGCGGCGCAGTCATCCTCGGCCGAACTGGCGCACCCGTTCTATTGGGCGCCGTTCACGCTGATCGGCGAGGGACGTGGTCAGCATCCGCCAGCGCAGGTGGCACGCGGCGCGTGAATGCGCGACCGGTCGTGGCGGGTGGCACGACCTCTGCCGGCCACGGCGTTGCGGCGGGTGCAACACCATGAACGGGTTCATCCGGACCTACGCCGATGCCGGGCTCTGCCTGCAGGACCGGTTTGATGTGGCGGTGGTGATGCCGAGCGTGCTGCGCCCGACGCTGCGGGACGCGCTGCGGTCGATTTTTGCGCAGGAGATGATCGGGCGGGTGCAGGTCCTGCTGGGCATCGACGTTCCGGCAGGCGATCTGTCGCTGCTGGATGCCGCCTGCGCGGAGCGACCGGCGCATTGCGCGGTGCAGGTGTTCTACCCCGGCTACTCGACCTCGGTGCGCCACGGCGGCCTCGGGAAGCCGCATGACGGCGGCGTGCTGCGCTGCGTCCTCAGCCACATCGCCAACAGCCCGTATGTTGCCTACCTCGACGATGACAACTGGTGGCGTCCCGATCACCTGCACCTGTTGCGGCAAGCAATGCGCGAGGCGGACTGGGCGTTTTCTCTGCGCTGGTTCGTCCATCCGGTATCACGACGGGCCATCTGCGTGGATCAATGGGAATCGGTGGGACCGCAGCAGGGCGTGTTTCGCGAACCATTCGGCGGATTCGTCGATCCCAACTGCCTGATGCTGAACAAGGTGACCTGCGAGGGCGTGTTGTCCTGGTGGAACCGGCCGTTGCGCGGCGATCCGGTAGCCATGTCCGGGGATCGGAGCGTGTTCGCAGCCCTGTGCCGGTCGTTCACCGGCGCCGGCACGAACCAGCCAACGTCATTCTATACCGTGAACCCGACGGACATCCTGCACGCGACACGCCTGCGATTGATGGGTGCCGCCTACGAGGAGGCGGCTGACTTGTAGTGTTCCGCGTCGGTGGCGTTGTGGCAGGCGCCGAATTCGGTGCGTCGGCCGTAGTCTCTGTTACGCAGGGTGGCAGTACAAGCCATATTGTAATCGGATTGAAGATGAAGACTGTCGCCAGGCGTTTCGCCCGCACGCAAATCGCGTGATGGCCTGGAAGGAGATCGAACGTCAGACGCCCGCGCGCGGCATTACCTTCTCGCCGAAGAGCCGCATTGAGCGCTCCACGGCTTCGGGCTCTGGACCACCGAAATTCATCAGGCAGGCTATTTCCTTGATGCCGAGTGCGCGATAGCGTTCGATGGCGTCGGCGCAAAATGATGCCTCCCCGACGATAAGTTGTTCCGTGTCGACCTGTTCCAACGCCCGCGCCCGGGCATCCAGACCAGTGATGTTCTGGTGTCCCCAGGCATCGTAGGACGCAAGGAGCCTTTCGGCGAAGAAGCTCAGCGCACCCTGCCTGGCCGCGCCATCGGGCACGACATGGACAATGCGGTTGACCACTGGGGTCTTTGCCTCTGGCTGCTGTCCGGCGGCACGCAGCGCCTCGGCATAAACGGCGAGAACGCGAGGGATATCGCTACTTCTCTGCGTCGTGCTGATGATCAGTTCGTCGCCAAGGCGCGCCGCCCGCCGGATCGCGGCATCGACGGTTCCACCCATGTAGATCGGTGGCGACGGGTCACGGATCGGCCTGGGATGCAGCACGAATTCGCTCAACCGGCAAAGCTGGTTGTCGAGGGTCACTGGCTTGCCCGTCCAGACCGCCCGGATCAGTGACAGGCCGTCCCGCATACGCCTTGCTCGAGCGTCTGGTGGAACGGCGAAGGCCTGTAGGTCAGCGGGTGAATAACCGGCACTAATTCCGAGACGCAACCGGCCGTCGGACATGACATCGACCATCGCCGCGTCCTCGGCGACCCGCAACGGATGATGAAGCGGCAGCAACAGCATGTTGGTGCCAAGTTCAATCCTGGTCGTGACTCCGGCCAGGGCCGCGAGCGTCATCAGCGGCGAAGGATACATGGCACCACCGGAGTGATGTTCATGCGCCCAGAGCACGTCGAACCCGAGCGCTTCCGCCATGCTGGCCTGTGCGCGCATGGCGACAAAGCGGGCCTGGGACTGGATGGGAGAGAGGCCAAACCGCATCGAAAGTCTCCATTCCTCGGGCGGCGCGTGTGGTGGCGCCTGTTGGCCCTCAGCTTTTTTCTGGGAAACCGAGTTGAAGCCTACGCCGCCGTGGCGGCGGGTTGAAGCTGGCCCGACGGAACGCGGCCGGGCTGATCAAGCCGTGCCGTTCGATCAGCCATCTCGTGTGGCATGTGTCCCTGAACTTCAGCAGGGCCTGCCATACTTGCTCGATCAATTCTTAAGTGCGGATCCAGAGAGGTTCTCGTTCAGCGTGCGAATGAACCGCGCGACGCAGCCGTTGCCCTCGGGTGCGCGGACGAAGGCGGGCGAGCTTTCAACGCCGAGGAGCGCGATCTCCTTCTTGAAGTGGTCCGACAGGTCTCGCGATCCGTGATCGTGACGCACGGCGAGGCCACAGGCGGTATCCTGCGCGAGCGCACCGAAGTCCTGCCGCACACCCTGCGGGTCGGCTCCAGGGCGTCGAAGCGTTTGGCCCGAGAACTCGCATGGATGCCCACGCATTCGGCCGTAAAATGATCCATGGTGATGAACACCGCAGCCTGGCCTTCCCCGGTGAACCTGGCCGTCAGGCTCCTCCCCCAACATGGTGTCCGCCGTCCGGAATCATGGTGCATCGTAGTTCCGTGGTCCGCGGGGCGAACCGGCGCGCCCAGGAGCCAGGAGATCGTTCTCGCACATCAGCCGGATTACCCGGCGCAACGACGTGCGGGTCGTACATGGCGCAATCGCGCCCGGATCTTGCGATGTCCCTCGCCATGGAACGGGCTGGCGGGAGAAACCTGAGCCTGGAAGTTAGATGTAACCCATCATGAGCGCGTGGCATCGCCAGTCCCGACGCGGATCTCCGGACTGGCGGCACCATCCCGGCGGTGCAGCTTGCGTCAGGCCGGCGGGTACGTGTTCCCGAGCGCTACCAGTCCGCATTGTGACTGATCGAAGCCACGTAGCGGCACGGTCAGGGCCCTGTCCCGCGCTATAGCCTTTCGGCCGCAACGGTTGCGCCGCTCGGCAACTCGCGCAGCCGCGCCAGCAATGCGGGCACGCCGTGGATCACCTCGAACAAGCCAAGCACCTCCGGCCGGGCGAAGCCGTTGGTCACGGCGCCGTCGATCGTCGCCAGCAACGGCGTGGCCGAACCGGCGACGTCGCATAGCAGGATCGGCTTGTCGTGCAGGCCGAGCTGCCGCCAGGTGATGATCTCGATGGTCTCATCCAGCGTGCCGAGGCCGCCGGGCATCGAGACGAAGGCGGCCAACTCGGCGAACATGCGCTGTTTGCGGCTGTGCATGCTGTCGGTGACCAGCATCTGGTCCACGCCGGGATGGGCGACCTCGCGCTGGGTCAGGAAGTCGGGGATCACCCCCAGCACCTCGCCGCCGGAGCGCAGCACGGCATCCGCGAGCGTCCCCATCAGTCCCACCCGGCCGCCGCCATACACCAGGCGGATGCCGGCCTCGGCCAGGCCTTGACCCAGCGCCTCCGCGGCCTGTGCGAAGGCGGGATCGCGCCCGGACTGCGCGCCGCAGAACACCGCGATGGAATGAATGGCCGGCATGTTCGTCCTTCCGTTGAGGGGGCACGTGGAATGGTGCCGATCGCCCTGGTCTGATACTAAGTCGTCGTGGCCGGGCGTCGTCGCTGCAACCGCAGTCCCGCACACGTGAGAGGGGAGAGTACCGCATGAGGAAGAAGATTGCGCTGGCTGTCGTGGCCACGTTCGCCCTGGCCGGGCTGGCCCAGGCCGCCGGACCGAACCCGATCGAGATCCGTCAGGCCGGGCAGGATCTGCTGTCGGGCGACTTCGCCGGCATCCGCGCGGTGGTTGCCGCCAAGGGCGACGTCACCAAGCTGGAGGGTTCGGCGAAGGCGATGGCGCGCTGGATCCGCACCTTCCCGTCGCAGTTCCCGCCCGGCAGCGACAAGGGGGACACCAAGGCGCTGCCCACCGTGTGGTCGGATGCCGCGGGCTTCCAGAAGGCGGCCGAGACCCTGGCGGAGGCCTCGGACAAGCTGGCCATGCTGGCCAAGGCTGGCGATACCGACGGCATGACCGCGCAGATCAAGGTGGTGGCCGATGCCTGCGGCGCCTGCCACAAGGCCTACAGAGCGCGCTGATCAGGCGGCCTCGGTCAGCACCAGGCGCCGCCTCGGGGCGGCGCGGACCGGCATGGCGGCGTACACGTCCTTGACCGCCTCGGTCAGCGTGACGCCGGCCAGACCGGGCATCAGCCGCCGGCCGCTGCGCTCCAGCAGCGGCGCGGCGCGCATCAACAGCCGCCAGTTGACCGGGGGCAGATACAGCGCGGTATCCCGGCGCTCCACCCGAAAAAGCGCGCTGGCAAGCAGCCGTCCGAGCTGGCTGAACGAGTACGGCTGACCGTGGCCGAACGGGGTGCTTTCCCAATAGGCCCACATGCCGGTGCGGTTCGGCACCACCACCAGCAACCTGCCATCATCCTTCAGCACCCGCCAGGTTTCGCGCAACATGCGGCGGCCGTTTTCCGCAGCTTCCAGTCCATGGACCAGCAGGACGCGGTCGAAGCTGAGATCGGGGAAGGGCAGGGCGTCCTCCTCCGCGGTGCAGGTCAGATTGGGCGCTCCGGACGGCCAGCGCGCCGCCCCCATCTGGGCCGGGGTGAGCGCGATGCAGCGGGCGGCCTGGTCCCGCCACAGGCGCAGATACGGCGCGGTGTGGCCGATCCCCAGCACGGACTGTCCCGGCAGCAGAGGCCACAGCCCGATCAGCCGTTCCCGCAGCAGCCTGGCCGCCACCGCGCCGCGCGCCGTGCCGTAGAAATCCGCCGCCGCATGGGAATCTGCTGCCATCGGCCGGACAGTATAGCACGCGAGTGCCGGTTCACATGGTTACGACCCCTCCACCCAAAGCCTGGCCTGCCACAACGTTCACGTCGCGGTTTGGGAGCTTGCAAGCGTTCGCGAGGCAAGGTCGGGGCGATCGGCTGCGGCTGCGGCTGCGGCTGCGGCTGCGGCGTCAGGGGCGGTAGGGCGGGGGCAGGGCTTGTTCACGGCACGATGGAGCAGAGCGCGGCGGAGTAAAGCGCGGCGTGCAGGCGGCGCACTTTCCCCCGCGCGGCACACTTCCCGCCGCGCGGCACACCTCCCGAGCCTGGGCCGGGCCTGACCAGGCAATCGAGCGAAGATAGAGTATATTTCGAGACCCGATCATTCCGGTGGTGATGTCTGGGTCAGGCCCAGCCATGATGCAAGCGGGCTCGGCGATGACGCAAACCACCCACCGCCGCCATGACGCTAACTTGGACGTGCCCACCCCGCCAAGCTGACCGGCGCGCGGTCCTTGGCAGCCGTGACGGGGTGAGTTGTCGTCTCAGCCGAGATGCTTGGTGAAGAAGTCCAGCGTGCGCTGCTGCGCCTGGTCGTAGTCCTTCTTGCTGTAGCTGCCGCGCTCATCGCAGCCGAAGCCATGCCCCGCGCCCATGTAGACGTAGACCTCCACTTTCGGCTGCGCCGCGCGCACTGCGTCGACATCGCTCATAGGAATCGACGCATCGGTCTCGCCGAAATGCATCTGCACCGGGCAGTTCGGGCTCTCATCCTTGGTGCCGGCGATGCCGCCGCCATACCAACAGGAGGACGCCGAGAACTTGCGGCTGCGCGTGGCGCCCCACCAGGCGACGGTGCCGCCGAAGCAGTAGCCGACGATCCCGAGCTTCTTGCCCGACAGATGGTTGGCGGCGGCGTCGACATCCGCCATCACCTGTTCGTCGGTCAGCTTCATGCGGAAGTCGCGGCCCTTGGCGATGTCATCCGGCGTGTAGCCGAGTTCGACGCCACGCTGGACGCGGTCGAACAGCGCCGGCGCAACCACGGCATAGCCCTGTGCGGCGAACCGGTCGGCCATGTCGCGCATGTGGTGGTTCACGCCAAAAATCTCCTAAATCACGACCACGCCCTTGGTGGCGTTGGCCGGACCCGCGGTGTAGGCGGACAGCGTGTGGCCGTCGGCGGCCTTCAGGTCGATCGTGGTTCCCATGTCGTCATCCTCCCGTTGAACTGCCCGAATGCAGGGGGCGCAGGATGGCAAGATGCAAGCCCGCGTCAACCGTGGACCTGTGACGTTGAAGCTGGCACCGACACACGCCCATCGGCCCCGACTTGCCAAGCACCGGCCTGCCCCTACGTTTGCGGAACCGCATAAATGGGAGGGGACGATGAGCGACGTGGGCGAATTGGTCGGGCTGCACCGCTATCCGCTGGCGCGCCGCGGCCTGGTGATGACCGGGCTGATCGGCGGCTTCACCTTGGCAACGCAGCGGGTGGAGGCGCAGGCGATCCACACCAACTCTGCCGGCCTGGATACCGGCGAGGCCCAGATTCCGGTGCAGGACGGTCATCTGCCGGCCTATTATGCGCGGCCGGCGCAGGGCACCCAGTTCCCGATCGTGCTGGTGAACGAGGAAATCTTCGGCGTCCACGAGTACATCAAGGACGTCTGCCGTCGCCTGGCGAAGCAGGGCTACCTCGCTGTCGCTACCGAGTATTACGCGCGGTTGGGCGACCTTTCGACGATGGCCGACGTGAAGCAAATCATCGGCGAGGTCATCTCCAAGGCGCCGGACGCCCAGTTCATGAGCGACCTCGATGCGACGGCTGCCTGGGCCGGTGCGCAGAAGGGCGATCCAGGTCGGCTCGCGGTCACAGGATTCTGCCGCGGCGGACGGCAGACCTGGCTCTATGCGGCACATAATCCGCAGCTGAAGGCGGCCGTCGCCTGGTACGGGCCGATCATGGGCAAGCCGAACCCGATCCAGCTGGAGCGGGTGATCGACATCGCCGACAAGATCAACTGCCCGCTGCTGGGGCTGTACGGCGGCAGGGACCAGGGCATCGCCGCGGCCGACATCCACGCGGCGGAGGAGAAAGCAAAGGCTGCCGGCAAGACCGTGGAGATCGTGATCTATTCGGATGCGCCGCACGGGTTCCATGCGGATTACCGGCCGAGCTATCGGCAGGCGGATGCGGAGGATGGTTGGAAGCGGACGCTGGCCTGGTTCAAGCGCTACGGCGTGGCGCCGACCGGCTGAGCCGCGCTTTCACACGACCCTGCGTGGCCATCCGGTTGCGCAGGGTTGCCTCGCGGGTCAGGGCGTGATTGAGCCTGCTGCGATGCGCGGGCAAAGGATTTCCAGGTGAGCGACGAGCGGCCAGTCCTGCATCTGTCAGCCGGACAGGGGCGCCGACTGCGTGCCGGTTCGCCCTGGGTGTTCAGCAACGAGATCGCCATGCGCCCGGAATACCGGCGGATGGAACCTGGCTCACTGGTCCGGCTGGAGAGCGACAACGGAGCGCCCCTCGGCAGCTTCATGTTCAACCCGCACAGCCTGATCGCCGCGCGGCTGCTGGATCGCGATCCAGCGGCGGTCATCGACGCTGACTGGCTGCGAGGCCGGCTGGCATCGGCGATCGCGCTGCGGGCACGGATCTGCGATTCGCCGTTCCATCGCCTGGTGCACGCCGAGGCGGATCGGCTGCCCGGCCTGGTGATCGATCGTTATGGCGATGTCGCGGTGCTGCAGGCCAATGCCGCCGGCATGGACCGGCTGACACCGGCGATTGTGGCGGCACTGATCGAGCTGCTGCCGCTGCGTGCGGTGGTGGCGCGCAATGATTCCCATGCACGCAGGCTGGAGGGCCTGCCGCAGTCGGTCGCGCTGCTGCACGGGGCGGATTCAGCGGTGATGGTGGAGGAAGCCGGGCTCCGCTTCCCGATCGACCCGTTGAGCGGACAGAAGACCGGCTGGTTCTTCGACCAGCGGCCTAACCGCGATCGCGTGGCCGGCTTGGCGAAGGGAGCGCGGGTGCTGGACGTGTTCTGCCATGCCGGTGCGTTCGGCTTGCGCTGCGCGGCGGCGGGAGCTGCGTCCGTCGTGCTGGTGGATTCCAGCGCGCCGGCGCTTGCCCAGGCGCAGGAGGCCGCAGCGCTGAATGGGATGGCGGAACGGATCGTCACCACGCGGGCGGACGCGTTCGAGGCGATGGCGGCGCTGGCCGAGGCCGGTGAGCGGTTCGATGTCGTGGTGTGCGATCCACCGGCATTCGCCAAGTCCCGCAAGGACGCCGAGGCGGGACTGCGGGCCTATGGCCGGATGGCGCGCCTGGCGGCCCCGCTGGTGGCGCAGGACGGGTTCCTGTTCATCGCGTCGTGCAGTCATCATGCCGCGCTGGATGCCTGGAGTGCGCAGATCGCCTTTGGTTTGCATCGTGCACGGCGGGAGGCGCGTATCCTGTTCACCGGCGGCGCGGGGTCGGATCATCCGATCCATCCGCATCTGCCGGAGAGCGCCTATCTCAAGGCGCAGTTGCTGCAATTGGTGTGACGCCTGCCGCATCCCGCCACCAGGCGCGATGCGTTGGACCGGTCAGACCTTCTCGACCTGGCCGTATTCCAGTTCCACCGGAGTGGAGCGGCCGAAGATGGAGACCGATACCTTCACCCGGCCCTTTTCCTCGTCCACCTCTTCCACCGTGCCGTTGAAGCTGGTGAACGGGCCATCGGCCACGCGGACCTGCTCGCCGACCTCGAACAGGACGGAGGGACGGGGATGCTCAACGCCCTCGCGGGTCTGGGTCATGATCCGTTCGGCTTCGGCGTCGCTGATCGGTGTCGGCCGGGTGCGGCTGCCCAGGAAGCCGGTGACCTTGGGTGTGTTTTTCACCAAGTGCCAGGCGTCGTCGGTCAGTTCCATCTTCACCAGCACATAGCCGGGGAAGAACTTGTGTTCCGCGTTCACCTTCTGGCCACGGCGCATCTCGACCACGTTCTCCGAGGGGACGAGCACCTCGTCGAACTGGTCGCCCAGACCCTTTTGGGCGGCCTGTTCCTGAATCTGCTGGGCGATCTTCTTCTCGAAACCCGAATAGACGTGCACGACGTACCAGCGCTTGGCCATATCCCCTGACGCTCCTCAGCCGGCCACGCCGAACAGGGCGCGGACAGCGACGCCGATCGCCTGATCGACCACAAAGAAAAAGATAGCGGCAATGGCCACCATCAGAAACACCAGCCCGGTGGTGACCAGCGTCTCCTTGCGGGAGGGCCAGGTGACCCTCGCCACTTCGGCCCGCACCTCGCGCACGAATTTTGCCGGATCGACCGCCACGCTGACCAAACTCCCGAAATCATGCGGACCACCGCCGCAAGGCGGCTGCGCGGATTGGCAGGGGTGGAGGGTCTCGAACCCCCAGCCTCCGGTTTTGGAGACCGGCGCTCTAGCCAATTGAGCTACACCCCTACGTGGCGGCCAGCCAATCGCGCGCGCCACCCGCCACTTGCGCAGGCGGCGTAAAAAGGCCGTGGCGGGCCGGCTGTCAAGGGCGGAGCGGAGCGGCCGCTGGAGCGGGTGACGGGAATCGAACCCGCATAACCAGCTTGGAAGGCTGGGGCTCTACCATTGAGCTACACCCGCGGCCGGTGTCGGCGTGACAGTGCCAAGACTTACCGGCGCAGCGCCGCGGCTGCAATCTCTGGCCCGATCCGCTTGGGTCCGATCGGGCCAGCTTCCCCAGGCGCGGTGTGTGGATGCGAAGACCCCATGGGGCAAATACCCCAGGGAGGCGGCACCAGAGGGTGCCGAGGCGGCATTGCTTGACCGGCCTCGGCTGACCCGACGTTCGGCCAATCACGCGCTCGCGGGGATCAACCGCTCCAGCGCATCAGCCATCGAGGCGAAGCAGGAGGCCCGTCCCATCATTGGCTGAACGACGATGCCGGCGGGACCGCGCCACATCATCCAGCGACGAAAGGCACTGTCGCGCGGGTAGAGGGCGACGACCTCCTCGTACTCCTCCCCTTCCGCGCAGTAGTCCAGCTCCATCACCATGCGCAGCTCGTGGAAATCAGCCCACCCCTGCGTCATGACGAGGTCGGACACTTCAAAGGCAAGACCGGTCGGCTGGGTCAGCATAGACTTCTGGCCATCCATTCGGGCACCTCATGCCGCTCCTTGGGAGCGTCTCCTCGGGGGACCTGTTTTCTCACAGGCTCGTGATTAGTGCCCTCACGGCCTTGTGAGCGCAAGTGGAGATTCGGTGGCACTGGTCGATTTCTTGGAGGTGTGGGATTTTGTTCTGACTACGCGGTTCATAACGAGGTATTACGCCGTTGATGGCTATGCGGGGCCAGGCAATTAGATTGCAGATGATCAACCTAATACGTTCCGATATGTCAAGTCGATATAATTACGATACCATATCTAAACTTTTCACCGCAGTCCGCAAGGGCAACCCACGGGGTTGTGAAGGCGCTTGCTCACGCCTACGTGTTCGATTATTCGTTACTGCCAGAAGAGCAAGGAATTCGTCCCATGCACGCACGCGCCGTACTGCGCCTGGATGACGATCGTGCCAGCCGACCGGCCCTGTTGCGTGCCCCACTCGATAAGTTGCGTACCGCGCGGGGCTTCGTGATCGGCAGCGCGCTCTCCGGCGCCCTGTGGAGCATGATCGTGCTGCTCGCCTGGTGCGTCGCCGCCTGAGGCCGGCGTTCCGCTTCGCACGCTTCTGCGCTCTCGCAGTCTACCCCCACGACCTGACGTCCTAACCGGCCTCAAGCGAAACTCGGCTCGCAGCGAAATCGCGGCACGCGGACCACCCCAATCGCACGATGCATTTCCGGCGACGCGCGGTGGCCGAACCCCAACATCACACATGCTTGCCACCCTGCCGGCCCGGGGCTACTTCGCGCGGCTATGCCGCGCCAGCCACGAGGAATGCCGCCATGGCCGTGAAGGATGTGAAGAAGGTCGTGCTCGCCTACTCCGGCGGGCTGGATACCAGCGTGATCCTGCGCTGGCTGCAGGTCACCTACCGCTGCGAGGTAGTCACCTTCACCGCCGATCTCGGCCAGGGCGAGGAACTCGGTCCGGCCCGCAAGAAGGCGGAAATGTTCGGCGTGAAGGAAATCTTCATCGACGATCTGCGCGAGACCTTCGTCCGCGACTTCGTGTTCCCGATGTTCCGCGCCAATGCGCTGTATGAGGGCCAGTATCTGCTGGGCACCTCCATCGCGCGCCCGCTGATCGCCCAGCGCCAGATCGAGATCGCCGAACAGGTTGGGGCCGATGCGGTGGCCCATGGCGCGACCGGCAAGGGCAACGACCAGGTTCGGTTCGAACTGTGCTATTACGCGCTGAAGCCCGACATCAAGATCATCGCGCCGTGGCGGGAATGGGACCTGACCAGCCGCACCCGGCTGCTGGAATTCGCCGAACAGAACCAGATCCCGATCGCCAAGGACAAGCGCGGCGAGGCGCCGTTCAGCGTCGATGCCAACCTGCTGCACTCCTCATCCGAGGGAAAGATCCTGGAAGACCCGGCGGTCGAGGCGGATGAGATCGTCTATCAGCGCACCATCCGGCCGGAGGACGCGCCGGACAAGGCGACGGTGATCGCGGTGGATTTCGAGCAGGGCGACCCGGTGGCGATCGACGGGGTCAGCGCTGTCGCCGGCCGCGCTGCTGACCCGGCTGAACGAACTGGGCAAAGCCAACGGCATCGGCCGGCTGGACCTGGTGGAGAACCGCTTCGTCGGCATGAAGTCGCGCGGCGTGTATGAAACGCCCGGTGGCACGATCCTGCTGGCGGCGCATCGCGGCATCGAGAGCATCACGCTGGACCGCGAGGCGGCGCATCTGAAGGACAGTCTGATGCCGCGCTATGCGGAGCTGATCTACAACGGGTTCTGGTTCAGCCCGGAGCGGCGCATGCTGCAGGCGGCTGATCGACGAGAGCCAGAAGAGCGTCACGCGGCCGGGTGCGGCTGAAGCTCTACAAGGGCAACGTCACCTGCATCGGCCGCGAATCGCCGAACAGCCTGTATTCGATGAAGATCGTGACGTTCGAGGAAGACCAGGGCGCCTACGACCAGTTCGATGCGCAGGGCTTCATCAAGCTGAACGCGCTGCGGCTGCGGCTGGGCGCGATGGCCGGGCGGCGCGGCGGCGCGTTGTAGCGCCGCGCCGCCCGGCCCGCCTTGCCCAGCCGGCGGGCGGAGTTGGCCGGGGAGGGCGCGCGACAGCGACCATGCCTCCGGTATTCCATCCATTTTCTGCAAGGGTCAGTTGCGCCGAAGCGCGATTATCTTCTGCCAGGCACAAGCCATCTCCCGCTCATCGCTGAAGGGTCAACAGACACACAGCCCGAGCGACCCCGATCAGCATCACCTGTCGGGCGTAACCAGAAATGGAGAAGTCGAGATGAAGACCACGATTCTTGCCGCCGCCGCGATCCTGACGCTTGGCATTGGCTCCGCCTTTGCGGGCGATGGGCCTGGTGGTACTGCTGTGCAGGCGCAGTCCGACCTGATGAACGGCGTGCAAAGCAACGTCGCGACCCAGGTACGATGGCCAGCCGGGGACTCGCGTGGCATGGCAGCAGGCCAAGGCTGACCAGGGCGACAGCATGCAGGGGTATCACTACAACAGCAACGGCTGATCGCGTTTCCGTTGCATCCGTATCGAGCGGGCCGGCACGTTGCCGGCCCGTACTCTGTACGGGCCCCAGCCTCGCGCCGTTCAGTGCCGCCAGGCCACCGCCAGCGCACCGGCCCCGATCAGCAGCGTCCCGCCGGTGCAGTTAACCGCACGCTGTACCGCCGGCCGTCGAATCGTCCGCCGTGCCGTCGAAGCCAGCCACGCATAGGCCAGCGCATTCAGCGCGGCTAGTGCCAGAAAGCTCAGTTCGCAGATCAGCAACTGCGGCAGAATCGAGGTGCCTCGGTCCAGGAACTGCGGCAGGAAGGCTACGAAGAACACAATGGTTTTCGGATTGAGCGCCGTTACCACATAGGCGTGCCAGAAGATGCGGGTCTGCCGAACCGGTGCCTGGGCTTCCTGCAGAGAGGCAAGATGGCTCACCGGAGCGCGCCAGAGTCGTACGCCGAGATACACCAGATAGGCGGCACCCACCCATTTCAGCACGCCGAACAGGAGGGCAGACGCTGCCAGCAGCGCGCCCAAACCGACCAACGACGCAGTCATCGCAGTGAAGTCGCCCAGCACGACGCCGGCGACGGCGGAGGTCGCGGTGCGCCTGCCATGGCCCAGCGCATAGGAGATCACCAGCAGCACGGTGGGGCCTGGGATGGCGAGCAGCACGGCGGAGGCGGCGACGAAGGCGAGCCAGTGATCGAGCGGCATGAATTGACTCCGATGACCCCGATATCAAGCCAACATCCGTTCGCTCGCCACAAGCCCCGTAACGTCCGCCGCTCAGCCGAGTCAGACATGGCGGCAGAACACGGCGGGAGATGCAGCATGCAGCGGCGAGGGTTCTTGTTCGGCCTGGCTGCCTCAGGCGGCCTGGCCACGATGGCGCGGGCAGCGGAAAGCCCGGTGGTGCTGGAGCTGTTCACCTCGCAGGGATGCTCCTCCTGCCCGCCTGCCGATGCACTGCTGGGGGAACTCATCCGACGTCCAGGCGTGATCGCCCTGGCCTGGCATGTGGATTACTGGAACCGGCTGGGCTGGCGCGACCCGTACGCCAGTCGGCTGGCGACGGATCGGCAGCGCGACTACGCCGCTCGCCTGCAGGGGGAAGTGTTCACACCGGCCTTGGTGGTGAACGGTTCCAGCATCGTTATCGGATCGGACCGCCGCGCAATCAGCCAAGCGGTCGGGCGGGTGGCGCCGCTGTCCGTGCCGGTGCAGCTGCAGCGAAAGGCGGGTCGGCTGGTGTCGACCATCGGACCGGCGCCGGCCGGTGCCACCGTGCTGGTGGCGAGCTACGATGCGGAGCGGGAAACCGCGGTCGGGTCGGGGGAGAATGGCGGCCGTCGGCTGCGCGAGTACCACATCGTTCGCTCTGCCAGCGTGCTCGACCCGGCACGGGAGCGCGATCTAACCGAGGTTCCGCCTGATCGAGGGGTCGTGGTTCTGGTGCAGGGGCCGGATCTGCACATTCTGGGCGCGACTGAGCTGCCGCCTGCCTGAATTCGCCCGTCTGCGAACGCGCCCGTGTGCAAATACGCCGGTGTGCGAGGGCGCCGATGTTACGGGTTCGGCCGCTGCCAGTCCTTAATACCAGTCCTTAATATGGCTCGGGTCGAAAAGCCCGCACTGCCCGGTGGCCAGTTTAATGCGTCACGGGATCGCAGCAAACGCGCCGCTGATCAGATCCGGCACTGACTGCCAGTCGGCGAGCAGCCAGTAGCTTGCGAGCAGCGCCGCGATCCACATAATCGGCACAAGGAATGCGCGCACTCCCGGGCCGGCCCTTTCCTGATCGTTCTTCCAATTCGCCATCTGATCCTCCAGCGGGCGACCACAGCACCGGATTATCGGCGAACTGCCGTTACAAGGCAGTGACCGTGGTCACCGATTGCGGCATCTTTTGGCGCAGGATGTGCAACGTTTGCGGCGCGACGCGGATCAGTCACACGTGTGATGCATAGGTCACGGTGCCGGAACCTCTATAATAGCCTCTCATGCGCCGGTAACTGAACCGAGCACCAGCAAGGATGTCGCCGCCTTGAGCGAGAACACGATCGCCGCGCCACAGGCGCCCGTGACGGCATTGCCGCAAGCCAACACCACCTTTGCCGTGCTGGTGTCGCTGAGCGTCTGTCACCTGTTGAACGACATGAACCAGTCCCTGGTTCCGGCGATCTATCCAATTCTGAAGGAGTCCTATCATCTGGACTTCGGTCAGATCGGGTTGATCACGCTGGCGTTCCAATTGACCGCTTCGATGCTGCAACCCGTCGTGGGCATGGTGACTGACCGGCGGCCGCAACCGTTCTCCCTGCCGGTGGCGATGGGCTGCAGCCTGATCGGGCTGTTGCTGTTGTCGGTCGCGACAGCCTACCCGGTGATCCTGCTGGCGGCGGCGCTGGTCGGCATCGGTTCGTCGGTGTTCCACCCGGAATCGTCACGCGTGGCGCGGATGGCCTCGGGCGGGCGCTACGGGTTTGCCCAGTCGCTGTTCCAGGTCGGCGGCAGCACCGGCTCCGCGATCGGACCGCTGCTGGCCGCGTTCGTCGTAGTGCCGCGCGGGCAGAGCAGCATCGCCTGGTTCTCGCTGGTGGCGCTGCTGGCGATCCTGCTGCTGACCAATGTCAGCGTCTGGTACGCGCGCCACCCCTCCATCGCCCAGCGTCGTGGCCGCCGTGCCGCGGTGGCGCAGCCGGCCGCCCTGCCGCGACGGAAATTGCTGCTCGCGATCGGTGTTCTGGTGGCGCTGCTGTTCTCGAAGAATGTCTACACCGCCAGCCTGAGCTCGTACTACACGTTCTACCTGATGCAGAAGTTCCACCTGTCGGTGGCGAACGCGCAGGTCCACCTGTTCGTGTTCCTGGGCGCAGTCGCGGCGGGGACCTTCGCCGGCGGGCCGATCGGGGATCGCTTCGGCCGCAAGCCGGTGATCTGGTTCTCCATCCTGGGTGCGTTCCCGTTCGCGCTCATGCTGCCCTATGCGAGCCTGCTCTGGACCGGCGTGCTGTCGGTGGTGATCGGTCTGATCTTGGCCTCCGCGTTCTCGGCCATCCTGGTCTATGCGCAGGAGCTGCTGCCGGGCCGTGTCGGCACGGTCGCGGGCATGTTCTTCGGCTTCTCATTCGGCCTGGGCGGGCTGGGGGCCGCGGCTCTGGGAGAGATCGCCGACCTGACCAGCATCGAGACCGTATACCGGCTGTGTTCGTTCCTGCCGCTGATCGGGTTGCTGACGGCGTTCCTGCCGAATGTGGAGCGGCCGGGACCGCGCGCCTGAGCCTGTGTCAGCGCGCCTGCCAAGGCAGCATGCGCCGCAACGTCGCGTCGCGCAGAATGTAATGGTGGAATAGGGCTGCCGCGGCGTGCAGCCCGGCGACAATCAGCAAACCGTTTGCCGCCAGCGCATGCCAGTCGCCGATCTGGTGCCGCAGCACGCGATTGCCGGGCGCCAGCTGCGGCACGCTGAACAGCGTGAAGATCGAGTCGCCGCGGACCCAGACATTCAGCAGGCCGAACCCGACCGCCAGCACCAATAGAATATACAGTGTCCAATGGGTGGCGCGCGCGACCAGCAGCATCGGTCCGGTGTCGAGCGGCGGCAGCATGCCGCCTTTTTCGGCGCGCCAGGCCAGCCGGGTTATCAGCACCACGGCCAGGATCACGCCCAGCAGGATATGTACCGAGCGATAGTCCGTGCGCAGGACCCCGTTGGGAGCAAAATCAACGGTCTGGCCGATGCCCCACAATACCACCACCAGGAGGGCGGTGATCCAATGCAGCGCAATGGTCATGGCTGCGTGCCGCCGGCCCTGCGTCGCGGCAGGGGCCGTTGCTGTCAAATGTTGCATGTAAACCTCTAGCTGCTGCCGATCAGGATTCCGGTTGCGAACACCAGCGCCCCGCCGAAGGCGACCTGCAATGTGGCGGATACCGGCGGGGTGTCCATGTATTTCCAGCGCACCCAACTGATGGCGGCGAGTTCGACGACCACGACCGCGATCGCCACGGCGGTGGCGGTCCAGAAGAACGGAATCAGGAACGGCAGCGTGTGACCGATGCCGCCCAGTGTTGTCATCAGTCCGGTGATGACGCCCCGGATCAGCGGAGCGCCACGACCGGTCAGGCTGCCGTTGTCGGACAGGGCCTCGGCAAACCCCATGGAAATTCCGGCGCCGATCGAGGCCGCCATGCCGACGACGAAGGCTTCCCAGGTATTGCCGCTGGCAAACGCGGCGGCGAACACTGGTGCGAGGGTGGAAACCGAACCGTCCATCAGCCCGGCCAAGCCCGGCTGGATCACCCGCAGCACGAAGGAGCGCCGCGCGTGCACGTCCTCACGCTCGCGCACATCCTGAGGCAGGTTCTCTGCCCGCAGCGCATCGGCGCGGTGTTCGTGCTCGACCTCGGCGTCGGCCAAGTCACCCAGCAGCTTCCGGATGGAGACGTCCTGGCTGCGTGTCGCGGCTCGGCGATAGAAGTGCTGGGTCTCCTCCTCCATGCTCTCCGCCAGCATGCGCACCTGGTCGAGTTGCAGCGGGTGCAGCTGCCAGATCGGCTTGTGCTGGATGAAGCCGCGGACATCCTGGCGCCGGATCAGCGGGATGTGCTCGCCGAACTTCTCGCGGTAGAGGTCGAGCAGCCGGCGGCGATGGTCGCCCTCCTCTCCCGCCATCTCGGTAAACACATTGGCGCTGGCGGGATATTCGTCACGCAGTCCCTCGGCGATGTCGAGATAGATGCGACCGTCCTCCTCCTCGTTGGCGATCGCCAAGGCGAGGATTTCACGTTCGGTCAGGTCGGAGAAGTTGCGCATGGCCGGGAATGTGGCGGCTGTGCCGGGCAGGTCAAGCGGTTTGCGAAATGATGAGAATGCCTCGCATTCCACGCGGCGCATCCGCCATAACGGAACGCATGAACCTCAGCAGACGTTCGCAGCCTGGCCAACGTATCCGCGCTTGTGGTGGGACGCAGGAAGGATCAAGGGGCGTCGCCCTGACCCCCCAATCGAGGGGCGCTGCCCCTTGAAATCCCGCGAAGGGACCGGGCCCTGTCATGTAAGTAAAAGTGGGAGCGATGGCCGTAGAAGGACTTCCCTAAAATACAGCTTTAAGTAGAATTTATCGCCAAACGGTTCGGTCCCGGACGCTGGGCGACTTGGAACCGAATCCGATTGCAAAGGAGAGAATTTGCTGGAGGTTCGGGCGGCAACGCCTCCTGGTGGAGTTCGGGGCAACGCCCCGACCTTTGCTGCGTCCCACCACCAGAGCGGATGAGGTTGGACAGGCCGCGGCGCGTGGCTCAGCCGTTCGCCAGGCCGGCGACCGCGGCGTCGACCGCGCCGCCCAGCCGGTCCACGATCGCGTCGATATCCGCCGCGCCGGAAATGTAGGGCGGTGCCACGATGATGTGGTCGCCACGGCTGCCGTCGATGGTGCCGCCCATCGGATACAGCGCGACGCCGTTTGCCAGCGCCTCCCGCTTCACTCGCTCATTGAACTTCAGCGCGGGGTCGAACACCTGCTTGCTGGCACGGTCGGTGACGAATTCCAGCGCCCAGAACAGGCCGCGCCCACGAATGTCGCCGACATGGCGATGATTGCCGAAACGCTCGGTCAAAGCGGTTTCCAGCCGCGCGCCCATGGCGCGGACGTTCTCCAGCAGATTGTCGTCCCGGATGATCCGCTGCACTTCCAGAGCGGCGGCGCAGGCGACGGGGTGCGCCTGGTAAGTGTGGCCGTGCATGAACCCACCCGATCCGTGGTTGATCGCATCCACGATCTTGCCGGCGATCAGCACGCCGCCGATCGGCTGGTAGCCGCCGCCGAGGCCTTTCGCCACCACCTGCAGGTCCGGCGTGATGCCTTCCTGCTCCCAGGCATGCATGGTGCCGGTGCGGCCCATGCCGCACATCACCTCGTCCAGGATCAGCAGCGCGCCGTGGCGGTCGCAAACCTCGCGCATCCGCTTGAAATAGCCGGGCAGGGCGGCGACGCAGCCGGTGGTGGCGCCGACCACGGTTTCCGCCATGAAGGCCACGACGGTGTCGGGGCCCAGCCGCAGGAACTCGGCTTCCAGCTCGTCGGCCAGGCGGTCCACGTATTGCGCGTCGGTCTCGTCGTCGCGCTGGAAGCGATAGGCGAAGCAGGGCGAGACCAGGCTGAACGCGTTCGACAGGATCGGCTCATACAGCGCACGGCGCATCATGTTGCCGCCGGCGGCGAGCGCGCCCAGCGTGTTGCCGTGATAGCCCTGGCGGCGGGCGATGATGTGGGTGCGCTGCTGCTGGCCGAGCTCGACGAAATACTGGCGGGCCAGCTTCAACGCGGCCTCGGTGCCTTCGGAGCCGGAGGAGCAGAAATAGGCATGGCTCAGCCCGCCCGGTTCGCCGTCCAGCACGATATGCGCCAGGTCCTCGGCGGACTGGCTGCTGAAGAACCCGGTATGCGCATAGGCCAGGGTGGCGGCCTGGCGCCCGATCGCCTCGGCGATGCGGCGATTGCCGTGGCCGAGACAGGCGACGGCGGCGCCGCCCGATCCGTCGATGATCTTCTGCCCGTTGGCGAGGGTCAGGTAGATACCCTCGCCGCTGGCGGCGATCGGGGGTGCGCCGCCGGCGCGGTGCAGGACACGGCTGGTGCTCATGCGATGGATCCGTCGGTCAGGGACAGGGCGCGTTGGCAGGAGATGGCTTCACGCATGCGGATTCACGTAGCAGAACTCGCCGGTGCGGGACAGGAGGTGACGGAAGGATGTGGTCGGAGGCCGGCATGATCGGAACTGCGCGGATGGGCGTGGAGACGGAGCGACTAATCCTGCGTTCGCCGTCCCTGGCCGACGTGCCGGAGCTGTTCACCTTCCTCGGTGATCCTGATGCAATGCGCTTCACCCATGTCGATGCCTCGCTGCGCGCCTGCCGCCGGCGCATCGCGGTGCATGAATGGCGCCGGCGCCGCGATGGAGTCGCGCCCTGGACCATCCGCACCCGCCGGAATGGGCGGATCATCGGCTGGGGCGGGCTGTACCACGATCCGTTCGATCCGGGCTGGGGCGTGGAGCTCGGCTACCATTTCCACCCGGCTGCCTGGGGCAAGGGCTACGCGACCGAACTCGCCATCGCCTGCATGGAGTTTGCCGACCATGTGCTGCGCCTGCCGGCGGTCAGCGCCTTTGCGCGACCCGACAACGCCAGGTCACGGCGGGTACTGGAGAAAGCAGGATTCGCGCCGGTCCGCTACGTTCCGGAGATGGAGCGGTTGCTGTACCGGCGCGATCGTTCCCTGGCCTGACCGCGGTGGGTCGCGGGCGGTGGCCTACTCTGCCGCCAGTCGCTTCCGGTCCGGCACCAGGTGCGCCACCCGTGGCGCCACCTCCTCCTTGAACAGCTTCAGCGACCGGTACCAGGCCTGCGGGTTTTCCACATAGTCGAAGCCGAACACCAGCAAGCCGCCGAACCCGCCGGCCTCGTGATAGATGCGCTCCAGCTTCTCCGCCACGGTCGCGGGCGAACCGACCAGCCAGTTGTGCTGCGCGCAGTATTCCGGCGTGACGTCGGAATCCGCCACCGACTGGTCGTGCTTCAGGTATTCCAGGAAGCCGAAATTGCCCAGCAGCGGCAGGAAGTATTCGCGCATCATGCGGCCCATCATGCCGTCCACGCAGAGCTTCCACGCCTCGGCGTCGGTGTCGGCAACGAACACCTCGCGCACCAGGCGCCAGTCCGCGCGGCTGGGCGTGCGGCCGGTGCGGGCGGCGCCGACCTCCACCGCATCCCAATGGCTGGCGACATAGGCCGGGTTCAGGTTCAGCGACAGCGGCAGGAAGCCGCGCTCGCCCGCCAGTTTCAGTGTGTCGGAGTTCTTCGACAGGCCGGCGACACCGATTGGCGGATGCGGCTTCTGCAGCGGATAGATGTGCGGCTTGAGGAACTCGAACATCGTGTCGGGCTTTGACACGTTCCAGAACTTGCCCTTGTAGTCGAAGGTCTTCTCGTCACTCCACAGCCGCAGGATGATGTCGAGCGCTTCCCGCGTCATGTCGCGGTTCACGCCGGCCATGCCGTCCACCTGGAACATCGCCCAGTCGCTGGGCAGGCCGGAGGCGGCGACACCGAAATTCAGCCGCCCTTCCGACAGATGATCCAGCATCGCCACGCGATGGGCCAGTTCGGCGGGGTGATGGTACGGCAGCAGGAAGCCGCCCGGTCCGATGCGCAGCCGCTTGGTCTGCAGCAGCGCCTGCGCGATCAGCAGATCGGGTGACGGATGCGGCTCCCACGGCGAGGTGTAGTGCTCGCCGATCCAGGCCTCGTCATAGCCCAGTTCATCCAGCCAACGCAGCGTCTGCAGATCCCAGTCGTGGCCTTCCTTCAGACCTCTTTCCGGCGGATGCGAGGGCATTGAGAAATAGCCGAGCAGCATGGGGCGATCCTCCTGCGTTGGCCCGTTCAGGGACTTGTGGCCACGCTACACCCGGGAGGGTGACGGTTGGCAAGTAGGGAGGGCGCGGCCATGGTGAGCCTGGACGGATCGTGTTGTGCGTTGTGCGCGATGCTTGTGCCAAACAACCAGGTGACGGAACCGACGATGACGCGTGCCATCGATGCCCTGCTGGATAGCTGGCTGGCGAATTGCCCGGACCCCGCGCGTGCGCCGCTGGAAGGCATGGACGCGTGCGGATTGCTGGCACCGGCTGAGAGTTACGGGAAGATCGCCCGTGTGAAGGCGGCGCTGGTGGAGCGCACCGGACTTCTGGGTGTCGGCGGCATCTGGGCCGGACGTCAATTGGTGGGACGACATTTCATCGCCGGATTTGGCACTGCGACGCAGCGTGATGCCTGGCTGGATCGGGCGATTTCGGTCGCTATCTCCGAACCGGGCGTCGGTGCGCACCCGAAGCGACTGACCACGCATGCCGACGCCGACGCTGACGGATTTCGCATCACCGGCGAAAAAGCCTGGGTCAGCAATGCCCCATCCGCCGAGGCCTTCGTAGTCCTGGCGATCACCGCGACCGAGGGGGATCGCAAGCGCTACAGCGCATTGCTGGTGCCTCGTGATTCGCCCGGGCTGACACTGAAGGACATGCCGCGGTTCCACGCGCTGCGCCCGTCCCGCCATGCCGGACTGGTGCTGGATGGCGTGCGCGTGCCGCGCGACGCGGTGCTGGGACCGGAGGGCGCTGGGTACGAAACCATGGCCCTGCCATTCCGCGATGTTGAAGACGCTGTAAGCACCTTTGGCCTGTTGGGCGCCTTGCGTTTCCTGCGCCGCGCGTTGACCGGCAGTGTTTCCAGTGGTGAGGAAGCCGCCTTGTCGCTCGGCGGACTGACCGCGTTGAACGCGGTGTTCGCTGACGCCGCCGAGGCACTGGTGTCGGGCCTGGATGCCGGCCGATTGGCGGACAAAGCCGCCACACTGGTCGGTTTGCGCGTGCTGGCCGCGGAACTGATGCAACGCGTGCGCGTCCACACGGAGAAATTCGGCCCGCGAAATGATCCTGCGATCGACGAAGTACTGCGCGACCTCGATGTGTCGCTGTCGGTCGCCCGTGGGCCACGCCAGGTGCGACAGGCGAGGCTGGGCGCACCGTAGCGCGTGCTGTGTCACGGTAAAGCCGCGCCAAGATCCAGAGTAACACGCCAAGATCCAGAGTAACGCGCCAAAATCTAGAGTAAAACGGGGTGTGCGGGCTGCCCGCCTGCCGCCGACAGCACATTTCCCGCGGAGCGGCACGCTTCTCGCCGAACAGCACACTTCCCATGGAGCAGCACGCTTCTCGCGTCATGACCGGGCTTGACCCACCTCTGTCCGGTTCATTTTGCTGGCGTTGGCGCACGGCGTTGATTCGACTTGGTTCGAGTCGCTTCCCGACGAATTGAACATGAGAGAGCCCAACGCCGTGCCCCATCACAATACGATATTCCGCCAGTTGGCCGGCCACTTGCCTTGGGGCACGCTCGAGCGGCTCATCGACGAACACGACGCCGATCGCGGCGTGCGCAAGCTGCCCACCAAGGAGTTCCTGCTGGCACTGCTGTTCGCCCAGGTCCCGGAGGCCCACAGCCTGCGCGACGTCGAGGCCATGCTGGAGAGCCACGACGCCCGCCGCTATCACGCCACCCTGCCCCGCGCACGCCGCTCGACGCTGGCCGACGCCTCTGCGCTGCGTCCGGGTGCGGTGTTCATCGGCCTGCTGTTTGCGATCATGGGCAAGCTCGGGCGCAACTGCGCCAGGAGCTTGCGAACTGTGTGCGGGTGATCGACGGCACCGGCCTGCCGCTGAACAGCCTGAGTGCCGACTGGTCTCGCTTTTCCGCCAACGTCTGCGGTGCCAAGGCGCACATTGTCTACGATCCCGATGCCGACACCCCGCTCTATCTCGCGATCACACCGGCCCGGGTGAACGACATCACCGCGGCCAGGCAGATGCCCATCGAGAGCGGCGCCACCTACGTGTTCGACCTCGGCTACTACGACTTCGGCTGGGGGGTGGAACTCGATGAGGCCGGCTGCCGGATCGTGACGCGGCTGAAGTCCAACACGCCGCTGGAGATTATCGAGACCCTGGCGGTGGCGGAGGGAGCCGACAACATCCTCTCCGACCGGATCGGCTTTCTGCCCGGACGGATGGCCAGGAGCCGCCGCAACCCGATGCAGAACGCCATCCGCGAGGTCAGGGTCATGACCGAGACCGGCAAGATCCTGCGCATCATGAGCGATGATCTCGATGCCCCGGCGAGCGAGATTGCCGCTCTCTACAAGCGGCGCTGGGCGATCGAGATGTTCTTCCGCTGGATCAAGCAGACCCTGAAGATGCGCCACGTCTACGGCACCAGCGAGAACGCGGTGCGCATCCAGGTCGCGGTGGCGTTGATCGCCTTCGTGCTGATCAAGCTCGCTCACGGCGCTGAGACGGTCGTCGAGAGCCTGACCCGCCTCGCCCGCCTGGTGCGGGCGAACATCATGCATCGCAAGCCACTCGACAGGCTCCGATCCACACCGGGCTCGCTTCAGCCCTGCCCGGGTCAAAATGCCGCACAGAGAGTATCGTGGGCGTAACAAATGGACCGGACAGGCGTGGACTTGTCCCGGCCATGACACAAAGCGGCCGGTCCGGGACGCGAACCGTCCGTCCGGGACGCGAACCGGACATGCCCACTGCGCTGATCCATCGCGCAAAGGCGTCCGCGAAAATGACAGACAAAGCCTGCGGGCGCGGTCGATCCGCATGATGCGTCACCGCCGGCCTTCGGAAACCGGCTGCGTCGATTGACGAATTCCTAACCACTCTTTGGCACCGTCGGCACCGTTCGGCCGCCGTATCGGGTGCCGGCGCACGCACATTCTGTGTCACGCGCGATCACTGCGCCGGCGCGGTCGGATGACGTGTGTCGCGCGCACGGTGCGATCCGACCCGGGCACGTGGGCGTTGATCGCCGCCCGCAAGCAGGCAATGGGCCGCTGGCCGCCGCACCGATACGGGAGCAACGCATGTCCACATTCTACTGGCGCGGCGGCACGGGCAGTTTCGACCTGGCATCCGGCTGGCAGATTGCCGATGAACTGGGCACGCTCGCACCCGCGGATCAGCCGCCGGTCGACAGCGATACCGCTGTGGTCGACATCACCGGAATAACCCTGTCCGCCGATGGCGTGTTTGCCGGCGTGCTGGCGCTGACCCTGCCGGGAGCAGTCGGCAGCTTCGACCTCAACGGCCATAGTCTGACGCTGCCCAATGCGGTGCAGCTTGGCGGGCTCGTCAGCACGATCGGCGGAGGCGGCACGCTTGCCACCAGCGCGGTCGCCAGCGTGCCCGCGTCGGACAATGGTGGCATCGCGCTGCGCCTCGCCGATGGTGTGAGCTGGATCAACACCGGCCTGGTCCTGGAAACCGGTGTGGTCAGCCTCGGCTCGACCGCGTCGGACAGCGCAACAATCATCAATCAGCCGGGCGCGTTGTTCGGACTTTCGGTCGATCAGACCGGGTTGCTGACAGCCGCCGCGGCATCGGCGAATTTCGCCTTCGTCAACAACGGAACGCTGGCAAAACTCGGCGGTACCGGTATCAGCAGCCTGCTTGTACCGGTGACCAATTCCGGTCTGATCGTCGCCAATACCGGCACATTGGAGCTGCTGGCCGGCGGCGTGCTCGGCGGCAGTATCGGCGGCGATGTCGGTTCGGTGCATCTGGCAGGCGCGTTTGCCTTGCCGGCCGGCACCAGCAGCGTCGTCAATTTCGCCGGCGACGTGCAGTTCGGGTCCGCTGCGCACAACATGGCGCTGTTGACCGGGGCCGGCACGCTGACCAGCACGGGAACGGTGGCCCTGACCGCCTGGGGTGATGTCCAGGTGCTGCTGGGCAATGGCGCGACCTGGCAGAATGCCGGCACCGTGCTGGCCGCGGCGGACCTGGGGGTCGGCGTCACTTCAGGCGACAGCGCCAGGCTGGTGAACCAGCCGGGCGCGCTGTTTGCCTTCACCGACGACATCGCGGTCAAGGTGTTCGCGCCCGGCGGCAACTACAGCTTCGTCAATTCCGGCATCCTCAGCAAAACCGGCGGCACCCAGATCAGCCACGTCGGCGTGGCGATGTACGACACAGGCCAGATCGTGGTGTCCAGCGGCACGCTGCAATTCGACGCCGGTGGCAGCTTCGCCGGCCAGGTCAGCGGTGTCGGCGCGCTGGCGTTCGGCGGCGGCACCGCCACGCTGACCGCGGCCGGCACCATCGCCAGCGACGCGCTGCTGATCAATGGCGGCACCCTGATCCAGGCCGGAGCGGTTATGACGCCGGGCAGCGTGGTGATCTCCAACGGGCTGCTGCAACTGGCGAATGGCCGGGTGGCCGCCGCTGGCCTGTCGGTCGCCATCGGCACCACTGTGCAGGGCTACGGCACGCTGGCCACGCCGATCGCCGATTCCGGCTTCGTGAGGGCCACTGGCGGGACCCTGGCGGTGACCGGCAGCGTGACCGGCACCGGCTTCGTGGAGGTCGCCGCCGACGCGGTGTTGCGTCTGGGGGCGTCCGGCCACGTCGACTCGAGCGTGACGACGGTGAACAGCGGTACGGTGCTGGCCACCAGCGGCGACGCCGGCACCATCGCCAGCGGAATCAGCGCCGCCTATGGCAGCACGGGGGTGCTGAAGATCGCCGGCGGTAGCCTGACCCTGGCCGGGCCGGTGGACGGCTCGCAGTCCATCCAGTTCAGCGGCACCGGCGGGACTCTGACCATCGCCGACCTGCCGAGCTTCGCACCGTCCGGCATTCAGGGCTTCGTCGCGGGCGATGCCATCCAGGTGGTGGATAGCGCGAGCAATGTCCTGGCGCGGCTGGACATGCTGGAGACGCTCGCTGCCAGCGGCATGCTGACCTCGATCCAGTTCACCAATGCCGGCACGCCAGGCCTCGGCCTGACCGCGTCCCAGTTAAGCGACGATGCACAGGCGATCGCGAAGATCGTCAGCCCGTACCGGCTGCTGGCACCGGCGGGCTGGCGGACCGATGTCTCCGGCGTGTTCGACGATCCGACCCGATGGGCCAGTGGCACCGTGCCGGATGTGGCGTCCGATGCCAGCATCGATTTCGCCGATCGACCGACCGTGTTGTTCGGCGACGCTGCGCACCAGCTGCACAGCCTGACCAACACGGCGGGCCGCTTCGTCATGGCTGGCGGCACGCTGGACCTTGGCGGGTTGGACAATGGCTCCGACCTGCGCTGGACCGGCGGGACCATCGTCCTGGATGGCGATCTGACGGTGAGTCCCCGGCTGTCCAATGCGGCGGGTGCCGAGTTTTCCATTGTTCCCGGCGGCCAGCGGCTCAGCGGCGTCGGGGGCGGCGGGCCGATCATCGCCAATGCCGGCACCATTCTGGTGGATGGCGGGGCCGGCATCGCGTCGTTCGACGTTCCCTTGGTGAATATCGGCAGCGTGATGGTGGCGCAGGGCACGCTCGCGGTGAACGCCGGCGGCACCTCGGACGCCGGATCGCTGCAGGTGGGGCCGGGCGGCACCCTGCTGTTCGGCACCGCGCCGGAGGGACCCGCAGCGGCGCGTTTCGTGCTGACCGGCGGCCAGTACAGCGCCCCGGACACAGTCATCAGCGGCACCACGCTGGACGCGCAGGCCGCGTCCGGCCTGCTGTTCGGCAGGCTGCGGCTATCCGCCGGCGGCCTGGTAATGGGAACCTTGAACGCCCAGGTGGATTCGGGTCTCACCCAATCCGCCGTCGGCGATAGCCCGATCCTGTCGGGCAGCGGCACGCTCACGGTATTCAATGGCGGCAATCTGGTCGGCGGGGTGCAAAGCGGCAGCGGCTTGACCCGGCTGATCGGCACCAGTGTGATCGGTGGATTATTCCAGCTCGATGACGGCCGCACGGTTGAGAACAACGGCTGGCTGAACTGGTCCTCGGGCAGCATCGCCCTCGGAGCCAATGACCCCGATGCCGTCACCCATAGCGGCACGCTCACCAACGTCGCCGGCGCGACCTTCTACGTCACCGCGAATGGTCGCATCGCCAACCCGGTCGCGGGCGCCAGCCACTTCGCCAATGCCGGTGTGACCGCGGTGTTCGCCGGCACGGGGGAGACCGATATTGACGCCTTCGTCGACAATCCGGGCTTCATCCAGGTGCAGAGCGGCACGCTGAGCCTGAACGGCGGCGGCAGCTCGGACGGCGCGCATCTCTACGTCACCAGCGGCGCCGTGGTGCAGTTCGGCGGCCTGCCCGGCGATATGCCCGGCGGCACGTTCAGCATCGCCAGCGGGCCATACGCCGCCGGTTCCACCGCCATCACCGGCGCCACGTTGGATGTGTCCACGGCGAGCGGGGCGATGTTCGTCAATCAGTTGCGGCTCACCGCCGGCGCGTTGCTGCTGGGCAGCCAGGGCAACGCGGTGGTGCAAGGCGCGCTGCTGCAAAGCGGTGGCCTGCTGCGAGGCAGTGAACTGCTCGCCGTGTATGGCGGTGCGGCGCTGACCGGCGGCGCGCAGAGCGGGCCGGCGATCACCCGGCTGATCGGCACCAGCGTTATCGGCGGGTCGTTCCAGCTCGATGGCGGGCGAACGGTGGAGAATGACGGCTGGATGAACTGGTCGTCAGGCAATATCACTTTGGGCACCGGCGACGCCGCGGCGGTGACGCATGCCGGCACGCTCGCCAATGTTTCGGGCGCCACGCTCTACGTGACGGCGGATGGCCGCATCTCCGCTCCGGGGGTGGGCAGCGGCGTGGTCAACAATGCTGGGGTGATCGCGGTGTTCGCCGGCGCCGGGCGGACCGATATCGATGCGGTGCTGAACAACACCGGCGGGCTGCAGGTGCAGAGCGGCGTGCTCAGTCTGAATGGCGGCGGAACCTCGAATGCAGGCAATCTGTACGTGGCACCCACCGCGGTGCTGCAATTCGGCACGGTGCCCTCGACCGGGCTGGGCGGGAGTTTCAATTTCACCGGTGGGCCGTATGTCGCCGGCAATACAATGGTGCAGGCCGGCACGGTCGATCTGTCCGCGGTGTCCGGCGTGTCGTTTGGCCAATCGCTCTCGCTCACTGGCGGCAGCCTGGAGTTGGGCGGCAATTTCCCGTTCACTGATGGCTTCACCCAGAGCGGCGGCGTGCTGTCCGGGACCGGCTATCTTTACGTGACCCGGCCGGCGCAACTCAGCGGCGGCGTGGAGACCGGCAGCGGACGCACCGCGCTGCTGGCCGGTGGCGCGATCCAGGGCGCCGTGCAGTTTGACGGCGGCCGGTCGATCGAGAATGACGGCACGCTGACCTGGTCCGGCGCCCCGATCACGCTGGGAGGCGGTGATGTCGCCGCGGCCACGCACAGCGCGACGCTGATCAACGCCGTCGGCGCGGTGATGGAGATCCAGGGCAACGGCACGATCAACGGCGCGGGCTTCCCCGGCCTCGGTGTGATCAGCAATGCGGGGACGATCCTGCAACAGGGCGGGATCGGCACTACGACGGTGTTCGCGACGCTCTACAACAGCGGTGTCGTGGTGGTGACTGCGGGGACGCTGGCACTGGAACAATCCGTGGTCGGCGCCGGCACGTTCCTGCTGGATGGTGCCGCCACGCTGGATTTTGCGGCGGCGGTGACCGGCGGGGCGACGCTGAGCTTCCTGCATGCCGGCGGCACGCTGGAGGTGGACACGACCGGCTCGTTCGGCGCGACGATCGCGGGCTTCATGGCGGGGGACACGATCGATGCGCGCGCGGTGGGGTTCGTCGACGGGACCACGTCGGCGGGGTTCAGTGCCGGCACCCTGACGCTCAGCGACGGCACTCACAGCGCGGCATTCTCCCTGACCGGCAGCTACACCGATGCCAGCTTCTCCATCGCCAGTGATGGGCATGGTGGGACGGTGGTGCTACATACGTAGGGGAGGTGGTCCACCGGCTGTCTCCGGTTCGACAGCTTCAACCTTCCCCTTCGCTTCGACATGGACGTCTTTGCGACTCCCTTGATGCCGCTGATGCCGATACGGAATCGGCACGGTCTGTCGGGCGGCCCGGCGAAGATGGGTGCGACGCGGTGTCCGCCTTCTGGCAAGACCCTGAGCGGCGGCCGCCCGTCAACGAACCTGCGTAATGGCATCGTTGCGGCCACGTCCGGGTTCGGCCTCGCCAGCGGCGCGAGCCGGTGAGCTATCACCCCTGGGATATCGAGCGCTTCCGCGCCGCGCTTGAACACGGGGAGCGCAACAGCTTCGACAACATCCCCGTCAGAACCACGCGCGTGACCGTTGCCACCGACAACATGGCGCATGTGGTCGCGCCCGCGGAGGAGCGCCGATTGGTCGGTCCGGAGCAGGTCTTCGGCACGCCAGAGGATGCGTCCTGTCTGGCCGATATCGCGAACTACCAACTGCGCTGCCCGCCGACCATTCTCTACGATGTGGCCGGCGGTATGGTCATCGGTTCATCCACCGTCCTGGTTGCGGATGGACGCATTTACAGTCCCGACCTTGTGGTTTCGCCGGCGGATCTGGCGCGTCTGCTGCAGTTCAACAGCGCGAACGGGCAGCCCTTCGTGCTGCGGCCACGCTCCGACACCGAAGCGAGTGCCTGCCATTTCTGGAACGGCGTCGAACGGCGGATTTCCGGCGTCGGGCTGTTTCTGGCAGATCTGGAGCCGGGCAATTATGGCTCGTTCCTGTTTCGCATCATGCCCCAGATCTTCGCCGCGGCCCGGCTGGGGCTGGAGTTCGATTTCGTCGTGGCATCCGAACGCTCACATTGGTTGCTGGATGCTTTCCGCTTGCTGGGCCTGCCGCCGCGGCCGGTCCTTCTGCCGCGGGAGATCTTTGGCTGTACCATCGACCGGCTGCTGTTCTTCAATGACTTCTATGTGGAGGGCTTCTTCTCCTCGACCACGGCGCGCGAGTTTCGCAGCCTGGCCGAACGCGCCAATCAGGGCACGTCGCATCGATTGCCTGAAGACCCGCTCTATGTTTCCCGCACCCTGGCGCAGTTGCGCACACCAAACTACCGGCGGCTCGGCAATGAATTCGCGCTGGAACAGCAGGCGCAGGACCGTGGTCTGGCAATCATCTATCCCGAGACGCTGTCGCTCTCGGACCAGATCATGCGGTTCAGTCGCGCGCGCCGGATTGCCGGCCCATCCGGCTCCGGCATGCTGAACGCGGTGTTCGCTTCGGATGGCGCGCGGGTTCTCGATTTCGAATCGTTCCATGTCACGGTTCGCCAGCACGCGAAAATCTATACCGCGACCGGCAAGCCTTACGCCTTCGGGTTCGGCCGCTTCGATGCCGATGACCAGCGAGACGCCACGGTGCGAAGCTGGCAGCTGCCGACGGAGGTGTTCGACGCCGGCCTGGACTGGCTGTTGCGGCCGTGAGAGCCCGCCGGATGCACGGCCGGTCCCAGGCATACCGAAAGCCTGAGCGAGCCGTCTTCCCGATGCATCCGACCAGACCGTGAGACGTTCGGTGTGGTTCCTCGCCGATGCTGCGGCAGTGGTCGCGGTGGCAGCGGTGTGGGACCCTTGGGACAGGAAACCAGGAGGAGACTCGTGATGCAGCTTGGCATCCATCTGCCGCAGGCCGGCGCGCAGGCCACGCCGGAGCTGATCATGCGCCACGCCATGCGTGCCGAGGAACTCGGCCTGACCGATGTCTGGGTCAGCGAGCACATCATCGTGCCGAAAGGCGCACCCTATCCGCCGTCGCCGCTGTTCTACGATCCGGTGGTGACCCTGTCCTGGGTGGCGGCGGTCACCAAACGCGTGCGTCTGGGTACCAGCGTCCTGGTGCTGCCGATGCGCCATCCGCTGCCGCTGGCGAAGGAACTCGCCACCCTGCAGAACCTGTCGCGCGGCCGGCTGATCCTGGGCGCCGGGGTCGGCTGGCTGGCCGAGGAATTCGCCGCCCTCGGTGTGCCGTTCCGTGAGCGCGGCCGGCGAATGGACGAAGGCATCGCGATGATGCGGGCGGTCTGGACCCAGGACCCGGTCAGCTTCCAGACCAAATACATCACCGGCGAGATCGCCTCCCTGCGCATGCAGCCGATGCCGGTGGTGCCGGTCCCGATCTGGATCGGCGGCACCGCGGACGCCCAGCTCGCCCGCGCCGCGAAGCTGGAAGGCTGGCATGGCAGCCGCCTGCCGCCCGAGGAGGTGGCTCCCATCATCCAGCGCCTGCGTGCGATGCGGCCGGACTCGGCGTTCGCGATATCCATGCGCATCCGCTGGGATGGCGCCGATAGCGCGGAGCTGAAATCCCGCCTGGCGGCCTATCAGGCGATCGGCGTGCAGCATGTGATGGTGGAGCCGGACAATCGAGAGGTTGACGACTGGGACCGCGTGCTGGAAGGCGTCGGGCGGATAGCAAAGGGTTGACCCGCGTGCCGCGTCAGATCCGCCTCAACGCCTTCGACATGGCCTGTGTCGGCCACATCCAGCACGGGATGTGGACGCATCCGCGGGACCGTTCCAGCGACTACACCAGCCTCGACCATTGGGTGTCGCTCGCCCGTACGCTGGAACGCGGCCTGTTCGACGGGCTGTTCCTGGCCGACGTGCTCGGTGTGTACGATGTCTACCAGCAATCGCCCGACGCCGCGCTGCGCGCCGCGGTGCAGATCCCGCTGCTCGACCCGCTGGCGCTGGTGCCGGCGATGGCTCATGCCACCACGCATCTGGGTTTCGGCGTCACCTGCAATCTCGCCTATGAGCCGCCGTTCCTGTTCGCGCGCCGCATGGCGACGCTGGACCATCTGACGAAAGGCCGCATCGGCTGGAACATCGTCACCGGCTATCTGGACAGCGCCGCCCGCGCCATGGGTTTTCCCGCGCAGATGGAGCATGACGACCGTTACGACCTGGCCGACGAATACATGGACGTGGTGTATGCGCTGTGGGAAGGCGGTTGGCGCGACGACGCGGTGATCCGCGACCGGTCCCGCGGCATCTACACCGATCCGGCCCGCGTGCGCCGGGTACAGCATCAGGGCAAGCAATTCCGCGTCGATGCGCTGCCGCTGTGGGAGCCGTCGCCGCAACGCACGCCGGTGCTGTATCAGGCCGGCGCATCCGATCGCGGCCGGGTGTTCGCCGCGCAGCACGCCGAATGCATGTTCATCAACCCGAGCACCCGCCCGAATGTCCGCCGCATCATGGCGGATCTGCGGGCGCGGGCCGCGCCGCGGCCGATCCTGGCCTTCCTCGGTGCGACCGTCGTGGTGGGCCGCACCGAGCGCGAGGCCCAGGAAAAGCTCGCCGCCTACCGCGCCCATGCCAGCGTCGAAGGCGCGCTGGCCCATGCCTCGGCCTCGCTCGGCATCGATTTCGGCCGCTATGCCATGGACGAGCCGATCAACGACGCGCCGACCCAGGCGATCCGTTCCAATGTGGAGGCGATGGCGCGCGCCCTCGGCGCCGGGTGGACCAAGCGCATGCTGATCGACCGCTTCGTGCTCGGCAGCCGCCAGCCGCCGATCGTGGGATCGCCCGAACAGGTGGCGGATGAGCTGGTGGCCTGGGTGGAGGAAGGCGACGTCGACGGGTTCAACCTGGCGCGCTCGGTCATCCCGGACTGCATCGAGGATGTGGTGGACCTGGTGGTGCCGGTGCTGCAGGAGCGTGGCGTCTACAAGCGCGAGTACGCCGCGGGGACGTATCGCCAGAAACTGTTCGGCCTGGGCGACCGGCTGCCGCCGGGACACCCGGCCGCGGCGGCGCGCTGGCCGGCCGGGTAGCCCGCGGCGGCAGTCGCATGTGGCGGCTGTGCGGGAGCAAGGCTTGGCTGGGGTGAATCGCGGCGAAAGCACAGTTTTCACCACGGAGGACGAACGAAGGCGCGGAGGGTCACGGAGTCGTTGATCACGCCATGGCCGTTGTCGGATCACCAGCGCCCGTGACCCTCCGCGCCCTCGTTCGTCCTCCGTGTTGAGAGATCCTGCTTCGCCCTGCTTTGCGCCAGACCAGGGGCGTTCTCACCTTGGCCGCCGGCCGCCCATGCCGAACCACATGCGATCGCCCGGTGCCCGCGCCGGGCTGCGCTTGCGCCAGCCTCTCAGGCTGATACGGTCCGGGCAGATCTACCCACCAGTAGCCGCCCCAGTCCGAACGCGGCCGAAACCAGGGAGAACGCAGCCATGAAAGTCGGAATGGCGCTGAACATGCTGACCCAGCCAGGCCGCCCCGATGCCTCCGTGGTGCACGAGCACATGGCGATGGGCGATCTTGTGGAGCCGCTGGGTTTCAACTCGCTGTTCGCGCTGGAACACCATTTCACCGGCTACGCCATGTCGCCGGCGCCGCTGCAACTGCTCGCCTACTACGCCGGCCGCACCAAACGCATCCAGCTCGGCACCTCCGTCATCGTGCTGCCCTGGCACGACCCGATCCGCGTCGCCGAACAGATCGCGCTGCTCGACATCATGTGCGGCGGGCGCTGCCTGTTCGGCTTCGGCCGCGGCGCTGCCAGCGCGGAATATGAAGGCTTCCGCATCCCGATGGGGGAGGCTCGGCCCCGCTTCATCGAGGCCGCACAAATCGTTCAGCGCGCGCTGTCGCAGGAGAGCTTCGAGTTCCAGGGCGAGTATTTCCAGATCCCGCGCACCGCGATCCGACCGCGCCCGATCTCCCATCCGGAACGCCGCTTCTACGGCACCGCCGTCAGTCCCAACTCCGTCGAGGTCATGGCGAAACTCGGCTTCTCGATGCTGGTGATCATGCAGAACGAGTGGCCCAAAGCCGCCGCCGACGTGCATCGCTTCCGCGAACTCGCCGCCGCGCAGGGCTACACGCCACGTCCGCCGATGATCCTGACCAATGTCTCGGTCGCGGAAAGCCGCGCCGAGGCGCAGGAACGCGCCCTGGAATACCTCGGTCGCAAATGGGATTCCATCGACGCGCACTACAATTTCTCCGACGGACATCTGGCGACGGTGAAGGGCTATGAGTCGTACGAAAAAATCGGCACCACCTACGCCAAGATGAAGGACCCCAGCCGCCGGTCGAAGGCGACCGAGTTCTATGTCAGCATCCAGATCGTCGGCACGCCGGATGACTGCATCCAGAAACTGGCGGAACTGCATCGGTTGACCGGCCTGGACCACCTGATCACCGAATTCTCCTTCGGCGGCCTGCCGCATGAGGAGTCGGAACTGAACATGCGGCTGTTCGCCGACAAGGTGTTGCCGGTGCTGCAGCGCGACGCCGCCTTCACCCACCCGCCTGCCGAGCTGGAGCGGCCGGACCCGGTCAGCGCCGAAGGCGTCTTCGCCCCGGCCTGAGCGGATATCCGCGGTCTGTCTCGCGCATCGCGCTTGTGGTGGGGTGCAGCAAGCGATTGGGGCTTTGCCCCGAACCCCACCAGGAGGCTTTGCCTCGTGGACCCCCAGCAAAGGCTCAGCCTTTGCAATCGGATTCGGTTTGGGATGGGGAGGGGGCGCGGCGGTCCCGGACCTTGGCGACATCGCGGAACGGCCCCCTCCCCACCCCAAACGGAGTCGGTTCCAAGGGCCGGGCCCTTGGCGGGGATGCAAGGGACAGCGCCCCTTGCTGGGGGTTCGGGGGCAACGCCCCCGATGCTTGCTGTATCCCCACCACAAGCGCGATGCGCGAGACCGGCCGGATATCGGCTCAGGCCGGCGCGAAGTCGCGTTGATGCTGCTCGACCTGATACCGATAGTTTTCGCGATACCGGTCGCTCACCTGTTGATGGACGGCCAGCGCCGTCGCGTCGCGTTCCGCTGTCGGTGGCTCGATCAGATCGAAATGCCCGTAGCGGTCTTCGCCCCGCACCAGCATCGCCATCGGGCGAACCGGACCATCCACCCGCACATGGGTCGGGATGTAGTTCAGCCCGATCCCGACGCGACGATGCGAGGCGTCGTTCGGCGCCGAGCGGTGCACCGAGAGCTCGTGATGCAGCGAGAACGAGCCAGCCGGCAGCGCCATCGCCACCGGTGCGGAGTGGTCGAAAGTCTCCATGATGGTTTGGCCGGCGCGGTTGATGCTGTTCGCCAAGCCCAGCGGTGCGTGATGCAACTGGCGTGGCGCGCCGTGGCTGGATAGGTGCTCCATGCACCCCGCCTCGCGGCTGGCGTCGGTCAGCGCCACCCAGGCGCAGACCTGATGCTTCGGCTGCAGGCCAAAATAGGTGCCGTCCTGATGCCAGGCGGCGAAGGTCGGCGAATGCGGTTCCTTGATGAAGAACGTGCTGGTCCACACCAGGATGTCCGGGCCGATCACGTCCTCGACCGCGTCCAGGATACGCGGATGACGGATCAGCGTGTTGAACCAGGGCGAATGGGCGTAGGCGTGGGACCGCCATTTCACGTCCGCGTCCGCGACGGGCGAGCCGAGCTCAGCTTCCAGCCGCGCGAGTCCGGCCAGGCAGGTTGCGATCTCGTCCGGCGTCAGCGCCGGAATCGGGAATAGAAATCCGTTGTAGTGATAGGATTCGACCTGCTCTGATGACAGGGCCTTCATGAGTTTCCTCCGTTCCTTGGCGTTGGGCGCCAGTCTGCGCCAATTCGCGGCTTGCGCGACAGCGTTCGGCCGGCGCGGGAAGGCGCCGTCGGGGCTTAGCGGGTCGCCGTTCCGTCGCAACGCTGCGCCGTTCGGTCGCGTCACTCAAGAGGATCGCCGTATGTTGGATGCCGTCGCTTCGTGCCTCCGCTCCACCCAGGCGCGAAACGTCCGGCGAGCACATGCGACGCTGACACATCTCGCCCATTGTTGCGCTGCTTCGCTGCCTGCGCCGGACCTGACCTGCGGATGGCTCACCCGGCTCTTGTGGTTGGTCGCGCTGCTGCTGTTGGCGCCTGGTGTTCGGGCCGCCACGCCGCCGCTTGGGCCGGCGCCGGGTCCGTTGCACATCATCGGCAGTGCCAGCACCGGCGGCTGCTTTGCCGGTGGCGTGCCATTGCCCGATACCGGGCCGGGCTTCGAGACCATCCATCGCAATCGCAGCAGCTTCTGGGGCGCGCCGCAGACCATCGCCGGCATCGAGGAACTCGCCCTGGAAGCACATAATCTCGGCATGCCGCCGCTGCTGGTGGAGGACATTTCGCGACCGCGCGGCGGCCCGTTGCCGGGCGGCCATGTCAGCCATCAGCTCGGGCTGGACGCCGATGTCGGGCTGGACATGACACCCCGTCCGCCGCTGAACACGGTGACGCGTGACTCGATTGTCCTGGCCAGCCTGGTGCGTCGCGACGGCCGTGGTATCGAACCGGCGCGCTGGTCGCCGGCGGTGGTCAACCTGCTGCACATGGCGGCGAGCCTGCCGCATGTGGACCGCGTCCTGGTCAATCCCGCGATCAAGCAGCAGCTATGCCGGGACGTGCGCGCGGATCGTGGCTGGCTGCGCTTCATCCGCCCGTGGTACGGCCATGCCGCGCATATGCATATCCGCTTCGAATGCCCCGCCGGTCAGCGGGATTGCGCGCAGATGGCGCCGCCGCCCGCCGGTGACGGATGCGATGCGACGCTGCAATGGTGGTTCGATCAGCTCGATCTGCCGCCGAAATCCGCGAAGCCGTACCATCCGCCGCCGCTGCCTGCCGCCTGCCAGGCGCTGCTGGCGCCGGGGAGGGGCTGAACCTTGGTGCCTTGCGGTGGGACGCAGCACGCGCCGGGGACGCTTGCCCCCGGTCCAAAGCCTCCTGGTGGGGTTTGGGGCAACGCTCCAACCCTTACAGCACGCCCGCGAGGCGGTGCATGCTGCGGGCGAACGCCGCGCGGATGTCGTCCTGACGAGGGTGTCGGCCATCGCGCAGTTGCCAGCGACCCGAAACCATCACGTCCCGCACCGGCGTGGCATTGCCGCTGAACAGCCAGGCATCCATGACGGCATCACCGGTTCGCCCCACCAGTGCCGGATGCTCGGTATCCAGCACAACCAGATCCGCCTGGCAGCCAGGCGCGATCCGGCCGATGTTGCGGCCCAGCGCCTGCGCTCCGCCGTCCAGGGCGCGCCGGTACAGGCTGGTGGCGACCGAGGCACCCAGCCGCGTCTCGCTGACATTGCGCGCCCGGGTTTCCAGCCGGCGGATATATTCCAGCCAGCGCAGCTCCTCGACCGGGCTGGTGCAGACATTGGAATCGCTGCCGATGCCGAAACGTCCCTGCTCCGCCAGATAGGCACGCAGCGGGAAGATGCCGTCGCCGAGATTGGCCTCCGTCGTCTGGCACAGACCGACGACGGCGCCGCTGGCAGCGAGGGGTGCGAGTTCCGTGGGATCGACATGGGTTGCATGCACCAGGCACCAGCGCGGACCGACCGGCGCATGGTCCAGCAGCCAGGCGACCGGACCCGCGCCGCTCCACGCCACGCAATCCACAACCTCCTTTTCCTGCTCCGCCACGTGGATGTGCAGCGGCGTGTCATCACCCAGCGAGCGGGCCAGTGCCACCGCCGCGGCCAGTTCGTCCGGTGTGACCGCACGCAGCGAATGCGGCGCGATGCCGATCCGGGTGGTGTGCGCCAGGTCCTGGCAAAGCCGCGCGTAGCAATCCAGCGGCAGCACGAAGCGCCGTTGGCCCTCGATGGGTAGCGCGCCACCGAACTGCCCATGCCGGTACAGCACCGGCAGCAAGGTGAGCCCAATGCCGGCGGTGTCGGCGGCAGTGACGATGCAGCGGGCGAGTTCGGCCGGGTCGGCATACCGCGTGCCGTCCGGCGCATTGTGCAGGTAATGAAACTCCGCCACCGCGGTATAGCCGTGCTGCAGGCACTCGACATAGAGCTGCGCGGCGATCGCGGTTACGTCCTCTGGCGTCAGGGCGGCCAGGAACCGATACATCACCTCCCGCCAGCGCCAGAAATTGTCACCCTCGGGGCCGGCGCGTTCCGCCAACCCGGCCATGGCGCGCTGGAATGCGTGCGAATGCAGGTTCGGCATGCCCGGCACCACCAGCCCCGCCAGGCGTTCGGCCGATGCGGTGGCATTTGGCGTGACCGACCCGATGGTGCCGTCGGCATTGATGTCGATCAGCACGCGCTGCGCGACGCCGTCCTCCAACAGCGCGGCATCGGCGAGATAGCGTGCCATTTGGTCAGGCGGCATGGGCGGCTCGATTTGCAGGTGCGTTCGCGATGGCAGGAGCCCTCGCATCGGTCAGCGGATAGGCGAGCGTATCGCCCAGTCGTATCTCCACCATCCGGCAGCCGGGGGCGACCGGGAGCGCCGCATCGCCATCGGTCCAGCGCCACAGGCTGTTGCCGTCGCTTTCGACCGACCACCATCCTGCTTCCAGGACCGGATCGTCGATCGCCAGCTCCACCGGCTGGTCCGCCAGGTGCAGCGTGATGCCTCGCACCATCACGCCAAGACGCCGGCGATCTTCCTGCCACGGATGCAGCGCGGCGGGCACCATCGAGCGCGAGACCAGGCGCGCGCCCTGCGCCAGGTGCGGCACCACGAAGCGGTAGCAGGTCGCAGCGATGGCGGCCGGCTGGATTGTATGGCCGCCAACCATCAGGACCAGACCCGGGTCCGCGCTGGTCGCGACCGATGGCAGGACGAACCCGAGTTGCTGCGCTCGGGTGGCGAGCGTCTGCCAGATCAGCCGGACCAATTCGGCATCGGTCAGCAGCCGCAGGCACGATCCGGCCTCCCGTCGGCCCTGTGCGCCGGCAAAATCGGGATGCAGCCGGACGGGGCCGTCGCTGTTGCTGAACCCGCAGCGATTGCCGGTGTCGAGATAGGTTTCGGTCTCCAGGCCCTCGGCCGACACCAGATCATGGCGGTCGAGTTCAATGTGGAAATACTTCACCCATCGGATTGCCGGTTCGGCAACGATGCTGCCGCCATTGGCGAGCAGGCGGATCGGCACCAGCGCCCCGGTGGTGGCGACCGCGTGATCTGGCGACAGCAGCAGATCGCGGTGTGGCCTGCCTGGCCCGAACGCGTTGCGCCGGATCCGGATCGGCGTGACGGAGGTCGGATCGGGATGACGGCGGCAATCGATGCGGCGCTGGCCGATCCATTTCACCGCTGCTTCGCCGCTGAACCGCGCAACGACGCGATCACCCGCTCGCAGCCGCTCGACCGGCCGGTCACCGTCCGGGGTGGCGATGCAGGTGCCGGCGGCGAAGCAGGCGACGCCATAGCCGAGCACATCCATCACGCGCAGGTCGTTGGCGGAGACCTGCAGCAGCGTGTTGGTACTGGCAAAGCCGAAGGAATCGCCTTGGGATGTCGTGTCCCAGTCGCCGGCATCGGCGGTCACGGCGGTGGGATCGTTGAACGCGTTGAGCAGCGTCACGCCGTCGACGGAAAACGCACCCGGTCCCGGCGTCAGGTCGCGGACGCCGGCGGCGCTGTAACGGAACAGGTCGAGCAGCGTGTAGTACGGGCCCTCATAGGTGCCGAGCGAGGCGACCCGGCCCATGACCTCGGTGATCTCGTGCTCGAGCACGCCGATCGCGTCGTACTGGCCGACCACGGCACGGTTGTTCGGATCGTAGGTGAAAGCCACCGCGCTGCTCAGCCCGACATAGCCATCGATGACGGTGCTGGTGGCGGAAACCAGGCCGAGCGCTTTCTGCTGGGCGCGGGCGAGGAAATAGAAGCTGCTGCCGTTCGGGCTGGCGCCGGGTAAGCTGGCAACGGCGGCAGCGTCATCGGTCGAGGTGGCGTCGGCCAGCACGGCGGTACGCAGGTTGCTGTAGGTGGTGAAGCCGGGATTGACGACATTCGCCCCGACCGACCCGGCCGGCACGCTGCGCGTGCCGTTGTCGTAGCTGCCGTAGCCGAATTGGATGTTCACCGTGATCGGATCGGTGATGAGCGATTCGAGGTACTGCACCGCGGCATCGATGGCGGCGGTGTAACCGGCGGGCGCGCTGCCGATGCTCGAATCGTAGCTGATATTGATGGTGAGCCCGGCCGAACCGAATTCCGGCGCCGGACCGATCGCGGCTGCGGCGAAAGATGACGTTGCGAGCGGCGCGATTGCCGCGGTGGTGGGCTGTGACGTCGCGTCCGCTGCAGGCGGCGGATCGGAGGCTGCGGTTGCATCGGCGGAGGCCATGCGGTGAGGCGCGTCGGGTGGGGGCGGCTCGGACCATAGCGACGGATTGCTGAACACGTTGCCGAACCAGGAAACCCCCTCCGCGGTCAGCGTGCCATGGTGATGCAGCGTCCTGTCATGCGCCGGCCAGCCGGATTCGTCAGAAGCCATGCCGGAGCCTCCCCATCGCTCGCTGATCGGGCCGGTGGTGATGCCGTTGTGCAGCTCGCCGCCGACGCCAACCCGTTGCGCGAGATGATCGCGATGGCGCCGTCCTGTCCAGCAGGAATGTGCTTCGGGCGTTACGAGCGGAGCGGCGGTGGCCAAGCGCTCAGTCCCAGGCGGGTTCCTGCCAGGTCGCGTCGGCATCGAGCGGAAACACCGGGCGAGGCAGCCGTCGCCAGGGGAAATTCGCCAGCACCGGGCTGGTCAGTCCCGGCGCATCGACCTCGAACACGCGGTCCGGTGGGAAGAACTCGTCGAACCCGGCGCGGAAATGCCCGCGGCTTTTCACCACCACGCATTTTGCGGCGGCGATATCGATGCCGTGCATCTCCAGCATTACCGGTTCTGCGAGCTGCCGGCGCAGGCTGCCGACCACGACGCGCAGTCCCGACCCCTCCAGCCGCAGCAGAGCCGCGGCGCCGAGGTTGAAGCGTTTGCCCGCCGACACGCCACGCCGGCCGACCGCGGACCCGTCGGTCAGTCTTTCCACCACGGCATCGGCTGCGAAGCGGGTGGCGAATTCGCTCTCCACCCGGTTGAACACGGCATGCAGCCGTGTGCCTTCACCGACTGCATGCGCCTCCGCCGCCAGGGCCGGATCGACAAAGACCCCCAGCACCACACCCGGCACCTTCGCCACGTGCAACGCGCGCAACAGCCAGGACGTGTTGCCGCGTCCGCCGCCGCCAGGATTGTCGGCGGAATCGCTCAGGATGACCGGCGGTTCGCTGCCGGCAGCGGCGCGCTCCGCCAGCGCGACGGCCTCGCCCACCGAGAGCAGCGTCCTGGTATGCCGACGCCGTTCCGCCCAGGCTCTGCGAGCAATCGCCAGGGCGGTGCGCCGCGCCACGTGCTGCGCGCTCGCCGGTGTTTCCCCCGCCCGCGCCGTCACCGTGACGCTCAGGCCGCATTTTGGCAGATCGCTGAACACGAATCCGCCCGCTACCGAGACGTTGGCGATCGTCCCGTCGGCCAGCTCCTGTCCCATATGGATCAGGTCGGCATAAGGCCCCTCCGCGGTCAGCAGGGTCACCGTGGGTGGGGTCAGAGGCAGGCGGATGAACGCTTTCACGGTGCGCATCCCGGCCAGCATCGCGCGCAGCAGGTCGGCGGATTCAGCCGCGCGCTCACGCTGGTCGACATGCGGATTGGTGCGATACACCACCAGCGCGTCGCAGGCTTCGACCAGACGCTCCGAAACATTGCAGTGCAGATCGTGCGAAACGACGATCGGCACCGCCGGCCCGACGATCCGCCGCACCAGTGCCACCAGCGTGCCGTCGCTGTCCTCGTCGGCGGTGGCCGAGGATGCACCATGGCTGGGGATGTACACCGCATCGACCGGCAGCGCCGCGGCCAGCCCGGCACGGACGCGGTCGCAGATTTCCAGGAACAGATCCTGCTCGATCGGTCCGCCCGGGGGCGCGGCGGCGATCAGGATGGGCACTGGCGTCCAGGGGCCGGTCGCATCCATGCGCGCATAGAAGCCGGGCAGCTCGGACGGCAGATGGCTGACCATGCGCGCGAGTTGGGAGATCGCATCGCCAACTTCCCAGCACTGCGCCTGGAAATCGGCGCGCGTGGTGGGTGGCGCGAAGGCGTTCGCTTCCAGATGCAGGCCCAGGATGGCCACACGTGGGGCATTCATCGCGTCTGCTCCGGTTGCCGCAGTCGCCGGCCCGTATAGACTGGCCGCCATGAACGCACCACACGCCGCAGCCCGCATGACGACAGCCGAACTTCTGGCCCGCCTGGTCGCTTTCGACACGACCAGCCGCAACTCCAACCTGAAGCTGATCGCATTCGTGCGCGGCTATCTGGATGAGCACGGGGTTCCCTATCGGATCAGCACCGATGCCACCGGGCAGAAGGCGAACATCCACGCGGTGATCGGGCCGCAGACCGCCGGCGGCGTGGCGTTGTCGGGCCATGTCGATACCGTGCCGGTGGACGGCCAGGCCTGGACCGGCGATCCTTTCGCCTTGCGTCGCAAAGCCGACCGCCTGTATGCGCGTGGTGCCTGCGACATGAAGGGGTTCGTTGCCTCGTGCCTGGCAGCGGTGCCGGATTTCATTGCCGGACAGCCGAAGCGGCCGCTGCATCTGTTCATCAGCTACGATGAGGAGGTCGGTTGCCAGGGCGCGGAACGGCTGATCGTCGATCTGGCCGAGTCCGGATTGAAGCCGGCCGTCTGCGTGGTCGGTGAGCCGTCCGGCATGAAGCCGATCCTGGCGCATAAGGGGAAGCTCAACCTGTTGGTGCGGGTGCGCGGGCTTCCCGGGCATTCCAGCGAGCCCGACAAGGGCGTGAATGCCGTTCAGGCGGCCGGCGAAGCGATCGCCTGGATTGCCGCCGAAGCGCGGCGGCTCGCCAAGGAAGGACCGTTCGAGGAGGGCTTCGATCCGCCGCATACCACCATCCATGTCGGCACCGTTCAAGGCGGCACGATCCTGAACATCATTCCGGAGCGCGCCGAGTTCGTCATGGAGTGGCGGAACATTCCCGGCGACGATCCCGAACGGCATGCGCAGCGGATGCAGGCCTACATCGCCGATCATATCGAGCCGGCGATGCATGCGGTGCATCCGGACACCGGTTTCAGTTACGAGGTGACCACGCGCATGCCCGGGATGGGGCTGAGCGCCGACCATGAACTGACAGCGGTTGTGAAGCAGCTCACTGGCTCCAACACGACCGGCAAGGTTAGTTACGGGACAGAGGGCGGCCACTACCAGAACGCGGGGATTGCCACCATCGTCTGCGGCCCCGGCCATATCGCGCAGGCGCACCAGCCGGACGAGTGGATAGCACAGGATCAGCTCGACGCCTGCGATGCCTTCATCCGCCGGCTGGCGGATCGTCTGCTGATGTAGCGGGGAGGCGTGCATATGGGCCAGCCGATCCAGCCGCCGCTGCCGATCTTCGATGTGCGTCTGACCGCGCCGGACATCAGCGACTGGATTCCCGGCAATACCGGCATTCCCGGCTTTACCACCCGCGTCTCCGGCAATCCCGGCCCGCATGTCGCCGTGCTGTCGATCACGCATGGCAATGAGATCGCCGGTGCGATCCTGCTGGAACGGCTGCTGCGTGCGGGGCTGACCCCGCAGCGGGGCCGGCTGACGATGGGATTTGTCAACTTGGCGGCGTTCGCGCGGTTCGATCCGCGCCATCCGACGCTGTCGCGCTTCGTCGACGAGGACATCAACCGGGTCTGGGATCTTGAGACGCTGGAGGGGCGTCGCGAATCGCTGGAGCTGGAGCGGGCGCGGACGATCCGGCCACTGCTCGATACGGTGGATGTGCTGCTCGATCTGCATTCCATGTTGTGGCCGTCCGACCCGCTGATGCTGTGCGGTGTGCCGGAGAAGGGCAGGACGCTGGCGCGCAGCATCGGCTTGCCGGCATTGGTGGTGGCGGATGGCGGTCACGCCAGCGGCAAGCGGATGATCGACTACCGGCGCTTTGCGTCACCCGATACATCATGTGTGGCCAACCTGGCCGAGGCGGGACAGCACTGGCAGGCGACGACCGTGAGCACGATGCAGGCCTGCATGTCCGGCCTGTTGCATGACTTGGGTATGGCGGATGCTGCCTTGCTGCCGGCGCCGGATTGCAGTGTGCCGCAACGCTTCGCCGAGGTGACAACGGTGGTCACTGCCGCCACCAGCAAATTCGCATTCGTCCAGCCGTGGCGCGGCGGTGAGGTGGTGCCGCGGCGTAACACGCTGATCGCGCTGGATGGCGATACGGAGATTCGCACGCCGTATGATTCGTGCATGCTGGTGATGCCAAGCCTGCGGCCAAGTCGCGGGCATACCGCGGTTCGGCTGGCGCGGTTTATCGGCTGAGCGGTTTCCGCGGACGGGTCTATCGGCGGACGGGTCTATTGGCCCGGGGTGGTGGTGGCAGGCGGGCAAGCGTCGGGGCCGGCTTACCCCGTCGGCTTGACGTTCCAGAACACCGGATTGCCGTGCAGAACGCCGCTGAGGTTGCTCTGATAGGCGGTCGGCTGGAAATACTGGCCCAGCGGAATGTAAGGCACATCCTGGAACGCCTGCAGCTGCATCGCCTCGCACAGCTTCTTCTGTGCCGCGACATCCGGAGCCTTGAACCAGGCGTCGCGCATCGCCTCCAGCTTCGGATCGTCCGGCCAGCCCGGCGATGCCTTCTTGCCGTTGCCGCGCAGGAAGATGTGGCCGGCCGGGTTGACCTGGTCCAGTCCGCTCCAACTGGTGTGGAACATGCTCCAGCCGCCCTCCTCCACCGGGTCCATCTTGGCGCGACGGCCGACCAGCGTGGCCCAGTCCATCGGCTGCGCGTCCAGGTTCACCCCCAGATGCCGCAGCGTGTCGGCGGTGATGTCCGCCAGCGCCTTGGCCGAGGCGATGTCGGTCGGCGCCAGCAGCACCACCTTCTCGCCCTTGTAGCCCGCCGCCTCCAGATCCCGCTTCGCCTGCGCCAGATCGCGCTTGCCGGTCAGCGCCGCCATCCCGGCATCGCTCGCCATCGGCGTGTTGGGCGTGAAATAGCCGGCCGGGACGTGCCACAGCTCCGGATCGGTGCCGACCATGCCCTGCATGTATTCCGCCTGGTCCACCGCGCCGAACATCGCACGCCGGATCGCCGGATTGTCGAACGGCGGATGCAGCTGATTGAACCGCATGGTGGCGATGAAACCCGTCGGCACGATGTTTTCGACCTTCAGCCGCGACTGCCTGCGCAGCAGCGGCAGCAGGTCTGCCTGCGGCACCAGCCACCAGTCGATCTCGCCCTGTTGCAGCGCCGCGGCAACCGTCGCAGGGTCGGGCAGGATGTGCCACTCGATGCGGTCGAAATGCGCGACCTTGGGTCCGGCGGTGCCTTCCGCCTTACCATTGGGCCGCGGCACATAGGCGGTGTTGCGCTCATAGACCACGCGCGACCCCGCCACCCGCTCGTCCACCTTGTAACGATACGGCCCGCTGCCGACCATCTCGGTGACCTGCTTGTAAGGGTCGGTCTGCGCCAGCCGCTCCGGCATGATCGGGCACATGCTGGGCGGCGTCTTGCCCAGCGCGTCCGGCAACAGCGGGAACGGGTATTTCATCCGGAACACCACCGTCTTGTCGTCCGGCGCCTCGATCGCATCGGTCGCCGCCATCAGTGCCTGGCCGAACCCGTCCCGTGCGCCCCAGCGGCGCACCGAGGCCGCGCAGTCGCGCGCCAGCACCTTGCTGCCGTCATGGAACGCCAGCCCGTCACGCAGCGTGATACGCCAGGTCTTGTGGTCATTCTCGCTGACCGCGCCCGCCGCCATCTGTGGCTGCGCGCGCAATGCCCCGTCCATCCCGAACAGCGTGTCGAATACCAGGAAGCCGTGGTCGCGGGTTTGATACGTGGTGGTCCAGACCGGATCGAGCACAGCAAGATCGGCCTGCGGAACGAAGCTGAGCACCTGCGAGGCCTCGCCGCGCGCAATCGCGGGGGCGGCCAGCAACGCGGCGGCGGATTGCAGAACCTGGCGGCGTTTCAGCATGCGGATCCCCTCTCGCGGCCAGGCCATTGAACGTCAGCCGGCATGGCGCATTATCACCCGCCACGCCATTGATGCGAGCCTGTTTTCAATCAGGAATTCCGAATGCTCGGCCTGTCCGCCAGCCGCCTTGCCGAATTGTGGGACAATCTGCGCAACAGCTACTGGCTGGTGCCCGCGCTGATGCTGCTGGGCTCAGTCGGCCTTGCGCTGGGCATGGCCTATGTGGACTGGATCCTGCCTCGCCCGTCTGGCGGCCTGGCGGGCTGGGCCGCGGCGCTGCAGGCGGATGCCGCCCGCTCCATCCTGTCCACCCTGGCCGGCAGCATGGCGACCATCACGGGCATCGTGTTCTCGATTACCGTGGTGGCACTGCAGCTCGCCTCCTCGCAGTTCGGCCCGCACGTGCTGCGCACCTTCCTCACCGATCGCGGCAGCCAGGTCTCCCTCGGCGCCCTGCTCGGCACCTTCACCTATTCGCTGCTGGTCATCATCGTGGTGCGCGGCAAAAGCGGGTTCGTCCCCTATGCCTCCACCTATGCCGGCATCGCCATCGGCCTCGTGGCGGTCTGTGTGCTGATCTACTTCCTGGACCACATGGCGAAGCTGATGCGCGCGGAAAGCGTGATCGCCTCGCTGGCCGCCGAGGTCGAGCGGACCACCGGCCAGGTGTTTCCCGATCATCTTGGCCAGGGTGAACGCAGCGAACCTCACCTGTCCCCGACACCGCCCGCCGGCTTCGCCGGGTCCGCCCGCACCATCCTCGCCGCGGGGAATGGCTATATTCGCCGGATCGATGACACCGCACTGATGGAACTGGCGCAGGAGCACGATCTGCTGGTCCGGCTGGACGTGCGGCCAGGCGACTTCGTGGTCCACGGCGCGCAATTGCTGGCCGCCGCACCACCCGACCGGGTGGACGACGCGGTGGCTGCGAAGCTGCGCGACGTCGCCTTGCTGGGCACCCAGCGCACGCCCGACCAGGACGTGGACTATGCGCTGCAACACCTGGCAGAGGTCGCGATCCGTGCGCTGTCGCCGGGCATCAACGCGCCTTATATCGCGATCCCCGCGATCGATCAGATCGCCGCCGGCCTGTGCCGCCTGGCTGCACGCCGCCTGCCGTCACCCTATCGGCGGGATGCGGGCGGTGCGCTGCGGGTGCTGGTGATGCGGCCGCAGACCCTGGACGAACTTGCGCGCAGCGCATTGGGGCCGGTTGCCAGCGCCGCCGCCACCAGCGCCATCGTGATGGGCCGCGTGATCGAGAGCGTGCTGCTTGTGGCGGACCGCGCCGACTCCGAAGCCGAGCGGGCGACGTTGCAAAGCTATGCGGAAATCCTGGTGCAGGAAGGCGAAATCGGGGTCCGGAGCGAACGCGAACGCGCACTGGTCCGCGGCGCCTTCGAGCGCGCCCGCACGCATGGCGCCGCGGCCGGCCGCATCACCTGACGGGTCAGCGCTCGCAGCCGTGGATCACGTGGCCGCCGGGCGTCCGCCGGCCCGGTCGAACCATCACAGAAACTTCACCAGCAGCAGCCCGCCGACGACGCCCGCCGCCACGGCGCTGGTGACCAGGGTCAGCCAGCGCTCGATGAAATCCCGCGCCGCCGCACCGAACCAGCGCAGCAGCGCTGCCACCAGGAAGAACCGGGCGCCGCGCGTCACCAGGCTGGCGCCCATGAACACGAAGAAGTCGAAATGCGCCGCGCCCGATGCGATGGTCACCAGCTTGTAGGGGATCGGCGTCAGGCCCTTGATCAGGATCACCCACAGGCCCCAATGCGCATACCAGACCTGGAATGCGCCCAGCGGATCGTTCCCGAACAACACATGCGCAAGGCTGGTCTGCATCAGCTGATCGAACAGGAAATAGCCGATCGCATAGCCAAGCGCGCCGCCGGTGACGCTGCCGAGTGTGCAGATCAGGGCGTAGAGGAAGGCGCGGCGGGGACGCGCCAGGCCCATCAGCAGCAGCAGCACATCCGGCGGCACCGGGAAGAAGCTGCTTTCGGCGAAGGCGATGCCGGCCAGCCACCACGGCGCGCCTGGCGAGGCTGCCAATGCCAGGGTTCGATCGTACAGGTTGCGAAGCATGCGGCGTTCTATCAGCCGGTGGCAGTCTGGTCACTGCCGACGGCCAGTCCTATCGTGGCGGCATGCGACGCATTGCCCTGCTCACCACGCTCCTCATACTCGCCCTGCCGGTCGCGGCCCAACAGCGGCCGGCCCCACCGCATGCCTGGCTGTTCGGCGCCTGGACCGGGGGGTTGTTCCCACCGCCGGTTTCCCTCAGCGCCCAGGAATGCCTGGCGCAGCCCACGGTGATCTTCACCCGCGATTCCATATTGCGGGTTTCGGTCACCGACCCCGCCTATATCCAGCGCCTGGTGGAGACGGTGCGCGGCACCGGCACCGGCGTCGAATTCCGCCTGGTGACGCCGCCGCAACCGTTGCAGGGATCGTCCGGCGGCATGTTCAACCTGACCCAGCCGGGCGAGACCGCGATCGGCTTCGGCTGCGGCGATCCCAACGTCCTGCGGGTGCAGCGCCGCGGCGACAACGAGATCAGCTTTCCGCATTGCCCCGAATTCCCGTACCCGCTGATGCGCTGCCCCAGCCGATAGACCGGACCCGATCAAGAAGAAACGAGGAGACGATTTCATGAGCCGTACTGTTGCCCGCCTGCTGGCGGAGAGCCTGGAAGCGCATGACGTGGACCAGATCTTCTGCGTCCCCGGCGAAAGCTATGTCGGCCTGACCAGCGTGCTGGCGGAACGCAACTCGATCCGCATGATCGTCTGCCGGCACGAGGGCGGCGCCGGGTTCATGGCGGTGGCCGACGGGCGGCTGCGCAACCGCGCCGGCGTGGCGATCGTCTCGCGCGGCCCTGGCCTGTCCAACGCCATGGTCTCGCTGCACTCGGCCTATCACGATGCGACGCCGATGGTGATGCTGGTGGGCCAGGTGGAGCGCGCGCGATTTCGGCCGCCTGGCGCTGCAGGAGCAGAACTACTCCAAGCTGCTCGGCGACATCACCAAGCAGGTGATCGAGGTGAACGAGCCGGAGCAGGCCTCGGAAGCGATCGCTCGCGCCTTCCATCTGGCGGAGAGCGGCACGCCCGGGCCGGTCGCGGTGATCCTGCCGGAGGACATCTTCGACGAGACCAACCGACGCCGAACTGAATCAGCCGCGCCCGCGGGTGCTGGCCGGCGCGCGTGCCGAGGACCTGGACCGGCTCGCCGACATGCTGGCCAAGGCGGAGCGGCCGCTGATCCTGGTGGGCGGCGCGCTGCTGGCCGACACCCTGCACGACAAGCGGTCTACGCCGATCTGCGCCGGCTGGCCGAGGACTGGGTGCTGCCGATCTGTCCGACGCATCGCCGGCCGCAACTGTTCGACGCGCGGCATCCGAACTACGGCGGCTACATGGGCATCCGCGTGCCGCGCGACCTGATCGCCGAGATGAAGCGGGCCGACCTGATGGTGGCGCTGGGCGAGCGGCTGACCGACACGGTCAGCCAGTCCTACAGCTTCCCCGCCGCGCCGCAGCCGCAACTGCCGCTGGTGCATGTCTGGCCGGACGCCAACGAGGTCGGCCGGGTCTGGCGCGCCCGACCTGGGCATTCCGGCCGATCCGTATGAAGTGCTGAAGGCGCCTGCTGGCGCGCGGCGCGCCGGCCGGGGCGTCGAAGCGCGCCGGCTGGGTCAGCGGGCTGCACGCCATCCATCGCAAGCTGCTGGAGAAGACCTGGGAGCCGACCACCGACGGCATCAACTTCGCCGCCATCGTCTGCGAGGTGGACAAGCACCTGGCGGACGATGCGGTGGTGACCTCGGACGCCGGCAATTTCGGCTCCTACGTGCACCGCTACATCCAGTTCCGTCCGGGCCAGGAGTTTCTGTCCTCGGTAGTGGGCGCGATGGGGTCCGGCATGCCGATGGCGGTGGCGGCGACGCTGCGCCGGCCCGGCAAGCAGGTGGTGGCCTTCGTCGGCGACGGCGGCGCGCTGATGATGGGCAACGAGCTCGCCACCGCCTGCCAGTATGGCGGCAATCCGATCCTGATGATCTCCGACAACAGCATGTACGGCACGATCGGCATGCACAGCTATGTGCGCTATCCCGAGCGCAAGTTCATGGAGGCGACCCGGCTGACCAATCCCGACTTCGCCGCCTGGGGACGCTCGTTCGGCGCCGAGGGCATCACCATCCGCGACGAGAGCGAAATCGCCGACGGCATCGCGCGCGCCTTCGCGGTGAAGACCAAGCCGGTGGTGGTGCACTGCCTGACCTCGGCGATCCAGATGAGCGCCTGGCGCCGCTACGAGGGCGGCGAACGGCTGCCATAACCGGGGCCAGGCATTGGCGGGCTGGGGTGGCGTGCGGCAAAGATCGGGGCTTCGCCCCGAACCCCACTAGGTGGCTTCGCCCCCTGGACCCCCAGCAAAGGCGCAGCCTTTGCAATCGAATTCCGTTCGGGTTGGAGAGGGGGCGACCCGCGCTGTCACCAAGGTCCGAAGCGCTCGCGCCCCCTCCCCAACCCGAACAGAGTTGGTTCCAAGGGCTGTGCCCTTGGCGGGGATGCAAGGGGCAGAGCTCCTTGCTGGGGGTTTCGGGGGCAACGCCCCCGACCCTTTGCCGCATTCCACTCCAGGCCGTCGAAGCGGGCCCCGGCTAGGCGGGACGGAGCTGGATGCGCAGTTCTGCGGCGGCGTCGACGGCTTCGCGCGAGTACAGCATCGGCACGTAGTCGCCGCGCGCCCAGAGCGGTGCCATGTCGTCGTAATGCAGTGAGTTCGGGTTGCCCGACTGGCCCGGCGTATTGATCACCCGGCTTTCGTCCCAGTTGCCCACGTCCACCACCATGCGGAACGACGCGCCGATGGTCAGGCGATAGTCGGTGGCGCGATAGCTGGTGTTCATCGGTGACGAGCCGGAGCCGCCGACCGGCAGCGGGCCGACGTCGCGCAGCCCCTGCGCGCCGGCGACGCGGGACAGCGGGTGGGCGAAATAGCCGTGATGCAGGCGGCCCCATTGCCATTGGCTCGGGTCGGCGCCGAGCAGGGTACGGCATTGGTTGAAGGCGGAGACGAGGGTTTCCGGCAGCAGCACGTCCAGCAGGGCGGGATCGGCCTGCTCCAGGGTGGCGAGCAGGGTTTCGTTGTCACCGGGCACCAGCAGCTTGCGCACTGCCGGGTCCGAGGCCATGCCGCCGATCAGCGCCGGCTTGAGCTGCTTCACCCACCAGATCTCGAACAAAGCGGCGGCGGCCGAGTCCGCGCGCAGCACGTGATCCCAGTTGCGCAGCAGGGACAGTGCGGTGGCGAGATCGCCGGAGACATTGCTGAAGTTGCCGATCAGGCGGCCGATGCGCTGCGCGGGGATGGAGAAGATGTCGCATTGCAGCGCCATCGAATCGGCGACGCTGTGCTGCGGCTGGTCGTCCAGCACCGCGTGGATGCGCTTGGAACGCGATCGTTCCGACCATTCGAAGCCCAGCTTGCGCTCCTGGTACGGATAGTCCGCCGGCAGATTCATTTCGTTGGCGGTGGCGACGAAGCCGCGCGGCGGATTGATCACCCGCGGCAGCTCCTCCAGCGAATAGAACCCGTTCCATTCGTAACGACCATCGCCGGGGACCGGCAGCAGCCCGTCCCAGTTCGGCCGGCGCGGCGTCTTGCCGACTGCGAACCAGCCGATATTGCCGTCCACGTCGGCGGCGATCTGGTTCACCGTGGGGGCGCACCAGTGGCGCAGCGCTTCGCCATGCTGCTGCACCGATTGCGCTTTCATGTAGGCGAGCCGGCCCATATAGGCGGAGGTGCCCGGCTCCGACCACACCGAGCGCACGACAAAAGCGCGGTGCTTCACCGCATCCTCGTGCACGACAGGACCATGCCGGGTGAATTTCAGCGTCACCGTCTGCGTCGGCATGCCGCGCACTTCGACGGTTTCCTCAATCACCTGCATGCGCTCCCAGCCATCGGCGTAGCGATACTGCTCGGGATCGTCCGGCTTGGTCTCGTAGACGTACAGGTCTTCCTGATCCATCGGGAAGATCGTGAGCCCGAAGGCGAGCCGGTCGTTATGGCCGATGAAGACGCCGGGAGTCGGCGGTTCGGTCGCACCGATGACATCGAGCCCGGGACAGGTCAGATGCACGACGGACCGCACCGAGGGCAGCCGGTATTCGCGATGCGGATCGGAGGCCAGGATCGGCCGTCCGGTTGCCGTCCGCGACGGCGACACCACCCAGTTATTCGAACCCTGCGCGGAGGCGTCCTGCAAGACCTCATCGAAGTCGTTCACCTTGGTCCAGCGCCAGGCGGCTTCCGGCTTCGCGGCGAGGCGTTCCGGACTGATGTCGGGATCAACCGTCGCCAGCCAGTACACGTCCAGCACTTCGGGCGGGATGTCGGACGGTTTCAGGCCCTCCGGAATCCGCAGTTCCCAGGCGGGTTCGAGGGAACGGCGCACACGATCGGTATCGACATCGGTGCGTGCCGCGACCTGCGCGCGGATCGACTCTGATTCGACATTGCGGCACAGCGCATGGCTGCGGATACGCACGACATCCTCCGCCTGCCAGCGGGCGGGCTTGATCTGCATTGCCGCAAATTCCGGCGGCAACAGCGCAGCGTCCTGCTCGGCCAGCGCGATGTAGGCGTTGATGCCCGCGGCGAAGGCTTCGCAGATGGCATGCGCCTCGGCGTTGCCATAGGCGGACCATTCCGCATCCATATCGCCGCGATAGATGAACAGCCGCGCGGCACGATCCTGCGCCAGAAAGCCGGGGCCGTAATCCGCCGCCATTATCCCCAGGCCGCGCTTGCGCCACAGGTCGATCTGGTAGAGCCGGTCGCGGGCGATGTTGAAGCCCTGTGCGAAGAACACGTCGTGCTGGTTCTGTGCGCGGATATGCGGAATTCCCCAGCGGTCCAGCACGATTTCAGCCGGCTGCCGCAGGCCGGGCAGCGTGTGATCGATGATGGTGGGGTTGGTCATGCCGCGTTCCTCGTCGTGCAGATGCTGCACAATCGTGACTTAGAATCGCTCGATCCGATAGGGCGCGAGGTCGAATGCCGGGGCGCGTCCGCCCACCAGGTCCGCGATCAGCCGGCCGGTGATCGGGCCGAGCGTCAGGCCGAGATGCTGGTGGCCAAAGGCGTAGAATACGCGGGGCGTTTTTGGCGATGGGCCAATCACCGGCAGTGAATCCGGTGTGGACGGACGGTACCCCATCCATTGCCGCGTGATCCGGTCCGACAGTCCCGGCAGCATGTCGCGCGCGGCGGGCAGCAGCCGGCGGATGCGGGTGAAATCCGGCGGCGCATCGAGCCCGGCCAGTTCCACGCCGCTGGTCAGGCGGATCCCGTCCTGCATCGGCGCGAGCACGAAACTCTGCTCGGGGAATACCACGGGCCGGCGCAGCTCACCGGCGGTTCCCGGTTCGAGATTGAGGTGGTAGCCGCGTTCGGTATCGAGGAACACGCGGTCGCCGACCTGCTGCGCGAGTTGCTTGGACCAGGCGCCCGCGGCGATCACCACGGCATCGAAGCTGCGATAGCCAAGTTCGCAGTCGAGCCGCACCGCCGCGGTATCGGGCTGCACGCCGCGCACGCGTTCCTGCACGACGATGCCGCCCAGGCGCTGGAACTGCGCAGCATGGGCCTCGGTCAGTTTACGGGGCGAGGAGACGAAGGCGCTGTCCGGCTGGAACAGGCCGCGTACGAAACGATGTGCGAGGGCGGGTTCGAGCTGGCCGATTTCGTCGGGACCCAGTGTGTCGAACCGTACGTTGTGCGCCTGCATGATCTGCCGGTCGTAGGCGGTGCCGGCATAGGCGGCTTCGGTCTGGTAGACTTTCAGCCAGCCCACCGGACGCACGATGCCGTCGGCACCGGACAGCGTGATCAGCTCGCGATGCGCGTCATAGGCGCCCGACACCAAAGGTTGGAGAGCCTGGCTGATCTGTTTCACGCTGGCATCGCGCCCGGCGAGCAGGAAACGCAGCAGCCACGGGGCGAGCCGCGGCAGGTATGACCAGCGCACCCTGACGGCACTGTCGGGGCTGAACAGCATGCGCGGCAGGTCCCGCCACAGCGACGGCGTGCTGTTCGGCAGCACCGCGCCGGTGACGATGCCACCCGCATTGCCGAATGAGGTCGCGGTGCCTGGCGCGCGCGGATCGAGCAGTGTGACGTCATGGCCATCGCGCTGCAGATGCAGCGCGCAGGACACGCCGACAATGCCGGCACCGACGACACCTAGCTGCATGAGAATGGGCCCGTGTGGGGTGGGGTGTAGGGGGCGCCGTTACCGCCCGCCCGATCGTGGGGTGCGCGCGCGACGTCGTGGCCGGCGCGTGCACCGTCATCGCCGATGCCACCCACGTCGGGGTCGGCGCGGGCCGGCCCGCGCCCGCCATGACCTGGTGGGCCAGGCCTCGGGTCCATTCGCGCTGTCCTCGTCATGCCGGCACGATCAATGCATCCACCGCGACAATCCGGTCACCTGCGCAGATCAGCGGGTTCACGTCCAGCTCCGCGATCGCGGTGCGCTGATCCGCCGCAAAGCGGGACACGTTGCTGATCACCTCGGCCAGTCGCGGCATGTCCACCGACGGCATGCCGCGAAATCCCTGCAGCAGCTTCACGCCTTTCAAGGCGTGCAGCATTGCCAACGCATCGGCCGGCGTTACCGGCGCGGGCGCCAGCGCCGTGTCCTGCAAGACCTCCACCAGGATGCCGCCCAATCCCACCACCACCATCGGGCCGAATAACGGATCGATCCGCGCACCGACCACCATCTCGACGCCCTGCGGCACCATCGGCTGCACCAGCACGCCGTTGATCCGTGGCGGCGGCGACACGGCATCCGCGTTCGCCATCACCGCGTCATAGGCGGCGCGCACCTCGTTCGCATCGCACAGGTTTAGCCGGATCACGCCGGCTTCCGTCTTGTGCGGCAGGTCGGGGGATTCGACCTTCAACACCACCGGATAGCCGAGCGCGGCGGCCGCATTGACCGCTTCCTCCATGCTGCCGGCCAGACGTTCGCCCACCACTGGCACGTCGTACAGTGCCAGCACCGCCTTCGCCTCCCGCTCAGTCAGCGTGCGACCATCGGCCGCAACGATCTGCCCTCGCGCCTGGTCGCGTACCCGAGCCGGAGTCGGCACAACGACAGCCGCACCCGCCGCGCGCTTTTCGGCGCGCCAGCTCCAGGCTTTCAAGGCCGCGAACAGCGCATTCATCGAGCGGAACAACGCGACATTCTCGCATTGCTCCGCCTCCTTCACCCCGGGACCCTCCAGCCATTCGGTCTGCCAGGCGAGACACACCATCTTCCCCGCCTCGCCCGCGAGCCGTTCATAAACCGGAATGCGCGCCGCCGAAGCTGCGTAGCCATAAGTCATCGGCACGATCAGCGCGGCGTATTGCGGATCGGCCAGAAACGCGCCGGCGCAAACGTTCAGCGACTCCGGATCGTTCAGAATCTGTCCGGTGACGTCGCACGGATTGCGCGCTGCCCCGAAATCCGGAATGCGCGACACCAGCAGCTCCCGCAGCGCATCACCTGGCTGCGGCAATGGCACTCCGTTCTGTTCGGCGCGATCCGCCGCCATGATCGCAGCCCCGCCCGACGCCGCAACCACGGCGACGCCGTTCGCTTTGGGCGGCGGCGCCTTGGCGAAGAAACTCGCCGTCTCCACCAGCGCCTCATAGCCTTCCACCAGCACCGCACCGGCGCGCTGGAATACCGCGCGATAGGAGGCGTGCGAACCCGCCAGCGACCCGGTATGCGACATCGCCGCCGCGGCGCCTTCCTCGCCCGTTGCCATCTTGTAGACCACCAGCGGTTTGTCCCGCTGCCAGGCATACTCCGCGGCATGCAGCAGCCGTTCCGGCGACGCCGTGCCTTCGAACACGCAGGCGATCGCCGAACAGGCCGGATCATCCGCGAGATAGCTGACATAGTCCGCGGTATCGACGTCGCAGGAATTGCCCGAGGTCAGCACATGGCTGAACGACGCACCGCGCATCACCGCCTGCGCCAGCGCCATGCCCAACGCACCGGACTGGCTGATGATCCCCACGGCATGTCGGCGCGGCTGCGGGATCGGCGTGATGTTCATGAAGGTGAGGCGCGAATCCAGCACCGCATTCACCACGCCAATACAGTTCGGTCCGACGATGCGCACGCCGCTCTCCCGTGCAATCGCAGCCAGGCGTTCCTGGTCGGCGATGCGGTCCGCACGGCTCATCTCGGCATAGCCGGAGGCGAAGATCACCACGCCGCCGACGCCGGCCTTGACGCAGTCCAGTACCGATCGCCTCCACCGCATCGCGCGCGGCGGTGATCACCGCGCAATCCGGCACCTCCGGCAGCGCCGCGACCGATGGATAGCAGGCCACGTCACCAATCTTCTCGTAGCGCGGGTTTACTGCGTAAGTGCGGCCGGAATAGTTGTTCTGGTTTAACAACACCCGTTCGCCGAACGAGCCCGGCCGGGGCGAAGCGCCAATCACCGCGACGCTGCCCGGATGCAGCAATCGGCGCAGTTCGGCATGGCGATAGACGTCGGTTCGTTTCGCTGACATGACCGCCCCGATTGACGTTTCCCGGCGCGCTACCATACTGGCCAGTAGCTCGCTCGCCAAGCTATGAGGAAACGCCCATGTCGTCGCTGTTCGACCTGACCGGGAAGGTCGCGATTGTCACCGGCTCCAGCAAGGGAATCGGCCGCGCCATCGCGGAACGCCTGGCGGAACACGGGGCGAAGGTCGTCGTGTCCAGCCGCAAGGCCGATGCCTGCGAGGAGGTCGCCGCCGGCATCCGCGCCAAGGGCGGCGATGCGGTGGTGATCCCCTGCCACATCGCGCGCAAGGAGGATCTGCAGGTGCTGGTGGACCAGACCGTCGCGCAATGCGGCGGGCTCGACATCGTCGTGAGCAACGCCGCGGTCAATCCGTATCTCGGTCCGGCATCCGGCGCGTCGGACGAGGTTTATGAGCGGGTGATGGGCGCCAATGTGCGCAGCAATTTCTGGCTGGCGAACATGGCCTGCCCGCATCTGGTTTCGCGTGGCGGCGGCGCGTTCATCATCATTTCCTCCATCGGCGGCCTGCGCGGCACCGCGTCGCTCGGCCTGTACGCGATTTCCAAAGCCGCGGACATGCAGATGGCGCGCAACCTGGCGGTGGAATGGGGACCGCAGAACGTGCGCGCCAATTGTATCGCGCCCGGATTGGTGCGCACCGACTTCGCCAAGGCGCTGTGGTCCGACCCCGTGCGCTATCGCAAGGCAACGCGCGACGTGCCGCTGCAACGCATCGGCGAACCCGATGAGATTGCCGGCGCCGCGGTGTTCCTGGCCTCGGACGCCGGGCGCTTCGTCACCGGACAGACGCTGGTGGTGGACGGCGGCACCACAGCCGGCGTGGTGATGCAGAAGGACGAGTAGGCGGACGTCCGCTCACCGTCCCACTGATCCACGTGCTGTGGGTGGCGCAGGCGAAGGTCGCGGGCATTGCCCGTGGAACACCCCGACCCTTGCTTTGGCCCACCACCACAGCAGGCTCGTGGGACCGGCTGCAGACTCAGAGCGCCGACGCGGCCACCGGTCGCGTGTTCGGCGCGGGAGTGCGCCCGTAGACTCCGCGTTCGCTCGGCAGCGGCGCAAACTTGTCGGTGATGCCCAGCACGGTTTCCGCGCCGCCGAGGTACAGAACCGCGTCCGGTGCCATCTGTGCGGCAATCGCTGCCAGCACGCGCGATTTGGTGGGCTGATCGAAGTAGATCAGCACGTTGCGGCAGAACACCACATCGAACCGCCCGAGTGGACGCAAATCGCCGAGTAGATTCCATTCGCGGAACTGCGGAATGGCGCGCAGTGCATCGTTGATCCGCCAGGCCGCATCTTCCTTGCGGAAATAGCGCATCAGCAGCTGCACCGGCAGACCGCGTTGCACCTCGAACTGCGTATAGAGGCCCTCCTTGGCCCGGGCGAGCTGGTCGCGTGCCAGATCCGTGCCGACGATCTCCACCTTTCGCGAACCCAGCGACGCTTTGCTTTCCTGCAGAATCATGGTGAGCGAATAGGCTTCCTGGCCGGATGATGCCGCGGCCGACCAGATGCGGAGCGGCGTTCCGGTGGGGCGGGCGGCGTGCAGGCGCGGCAGGGCGTGATTGCGGAAGTGCTGGAACGGCTTGTCGTCGCGGAAGAAGAAGCTCTCATTGGTGGTCATCGCCTCGACCACGTCGCGCGCGACCGTCTCTGTGCCCGGGCGCCGCAGCAGCTCCGCCAGCGCGTTCAGGTCGCGCAACTTCTCCCGCTTGAGGATCGGCGTCAGGCGGGTTTCCAGCAGGTAGGTCTTGTCCGGCCCGATCACCAGGCCGGACCGTGACTTCAACAGCGCAGCGAGGCTGTCGAACGCGCTGGGTGTGAGGCTCATGATTCGCCTCCAGCCTCGCCCGCGCGGCGGCGCGTGGCTGTGGGTGACGGCGGGATGGGCGTCCGATTGGGGATGGCGGTGATCGGCATGGCGGTCATGACCGCGCGTTCCGCAGGAGTTCGAGCAGTTTCGGGGCGAGTCGGGGCAGCGGCAGCACGGCCTGGCATAAACCAGCCTGAGCGACGGCGCCGGGCATGCCCCACACGACGCTGGTGGCCTCATCCTGCGCGACCGCGGCGCCGCCGGCCTGGATGATGGCGCGGGTGCCTGCCAGCCCGTCCTGGCCCATTCCCGTCAGCATGGCCACCAGCACGCGTCCGTCGCAGGCGGCCGACGCGCTGCGCAGCATGGGGTCCACCGAAGGGCGGCAGAAATTCTCCGGCGGATCGGTGGACAGGCGCGCGTGCATGACGGCACGCGATCCCTCGATCAGCAGATGGCGATCGCCGGGCGCCAGGTAGATCCGGCCGGGTTCCAGCTTCTCGCCGTCGCGGGCTTCGGCGCAGGGCATGCCGCCCAGCTTGGTGATGTGTTCCGCCAGGATCGGCGTGAAGGTCGCGCGGCATATGCTGGGTCAGCACCACCGGGACCCGACAGCGATCGGCCGAGGCCCTGCACCAGGGTGAACAGCGCCTGTGGCCCGCCGGTGGAACTGCCGACCGCCAGCAGCTTCGCGGGCAGGACGGCCGCCGGTCGCAGGGCGAAGCGCTGTGCCGACGCCGCGACCGGCGCTGGTGGTACGCCGCGCGGTGGCGCAGCCGCGCCAGGCCCTTCACCTTCTCCAGCAGCTCGCGCCGGAAACGTGTCGTCCGCCCGCATGCCGATCGAGGAGGGTTTCGGCAGATAGTCCGCCGCGCCCAGGCGCAAGGCACGCAGCGCGATGTCGCGCGCCCCGCGTGGTCAGCGTGGAGGCCATGATCACGCGCAGCCGCGGATCGGCGCGCAACAGCAAGCGGCAGCGCGGTCATGCCGTCCATGCACCGGCATTTCGATGTCCAGCACCAGCACATCGACCTTGGTGCGCTGCAACTCGTCCAGCGCCGCCTTGCCGTTGCCGACGCGGGCCACGACACGCACCGCGGGATCGGCCTCCAGCATGCGGCTGATGGCGCCGCGGATCACCACGGAATCGTCGCATACCATGACCCGCGCCTGGGCTGCTCCAGTTGCGGGCGGAGGCGCGTGGGCCATGGCGCTCACGACAATCCGACCTGCGCGAGCTTGCCGATCAGGATCTCCTCATCGAACGGCTTCATGATGTATTCCTGGGCGCCGCTCTCGATCGCCTGAGCGATGTGATCCATGTCGTTCTCGGTGGTGCAGAACACCACCGGCGGATTGTCGGGCCCGAACTCGGCACGCAGGTGCTTGCAGGAAGGTCAGCCCGTCCATCACCGGCATGTTCCAATCCAGCAGCACGCAATCCGGCAGCGTCTCCCGGCAGGCATCCAGCGCCTGCTGACCATCGGCGGCTTCGGACACGGCGTAGCCGTGCGCTTCCAGGATGCGGCGCGCGACTTTGCGCACCACGCGGCTGTCGTCCACGACGAGGCAGGTGCGGGTCATGGCGATCGCCTTCAGGCAGCCTCGCCCAACGCCAGTAACCGGCCGACGTCCAGCACCACCAGCAGCTTGCCATCCAGCCGGTAAATGCCGGTGCTGAAGGCGGCCCATTCCGGCGGCAGGGTAGGCGGATTGCGCTCGAACGCGTCGGCGCGCAGCGTCAGCACCTCCGAGACCTGGTCGACCAGCAGGGCGTAGAGTTCGCCGCCCTGTTCCGCCACCACCGACATGCGCGGCTGACCGGCGGGTGGCGGTGGCAGCTTCAGACGACGGCGCAGATCGATCGCCGTGACGATGCGCCCGCGCAGGTTCAGGCTGCCGGCGATTTCCGGCGGCGCCAGCGGAATGCGGGTGATCGTCTGCTCGCTCAGGATGTCGCGCACGCCCAGAACCGGGACGCCGCAAAGCTGGTCGGCCAGAGTGAGGGTGACGAAGACCTGTTCGTCATCAGTGGCGACGCTGTCGGGGCGGTCCAGCACGGCGGTGCTCATGCATCGTCTCCTGCAAGCGGGGATGCCTGCCTGGTCATGGGTTGCCGACCGGTTCGGCCAGGCATTGCTGCAGGCTGGCCAGCAGCGCGTCGCGCTCGAATTTCGCGACGTAGTCGGTGAAGCCGGCATCGCGTCCGGCCTCCACGTCGCGCGGTTCGGCGTGGGCCGAGAGGGCGATCATCGGCAGGTTGGCCCAGGGCCCGGACTCGCGCACGGCGCGGGCGAAGGCCAGGCCGTCCATGTCCGGCATTTCGATGTCGGATACGATGGCGTCGAACATCATGCCGGCGTCGCGCAGGCGCAGGGCCTCGGTCGCGCTGGGTGCCGCGGTGACGTCCGATAGCCGGCGGCGCTCCGAGTGTCGGTACCAGCAAGCTGGCGGAAGAAGCTCGCTGTCCTCCACCACCAGCACACGGCGTGCGCCGCCGGTGGAACCGCTCTGTGGGCGCGGTGCGGAACCAGTCCTGCCAGGCCTGGGTCAGCCAATAGCCGGTATCGATCACGTCGGTGGCGTGACCGGAGATGACCGCCGTGCCGAGCAGGCCCGGCCGAGCGCCGGACAGCTCGATTTCGAGCCGGTCCTCCACTACGTCGACGATCTCGTCCACGATCAGCCCCATGGCTGCGATCGCGGTCGGCGAACACCAGCACCGGGTGATGGGTGCGATCCGGATCGAACTGGCCGGACAGCGCCACCAGCGGCATCAGCTTGCCGCGATACTGGGTGACCGGTGAGCCGCCGGAGATCTCGATCTTGTCGCGTGGAATGTCCTCCAGCCGGGCGACCAGGCCGAGTGGCACGGCCATGGTCTGCCGATTCGCCGACGCGGAACAGCAGCATCGCGGTGCGCGTCGCCGGACCGGATGGCCTCGACCGGCCCGGCCGCTCGCATCCGGCTGTCGCCGCTCGGCGCCGACGCCGGTAGCGCGGGCGATCCCGTTGGGGTCGAGGATCATGATCACCGACCCGTCGCCCAGGATGGTGTTGCCGCTGAACATGGTGATGTGGCGCAGGATCGGTGCCACCGGCTTCACCACGATCTCCTCGGTGTCGAAGACGCGATCGACGATGATGCCCAGCATGTTCGGCGCCGACCTGGGTGACCACGATCGTGGCATCGCCATCGGTGCGCTGGGATGCGGCATCCAGCGCCAGCAGCTCGGTCAGGCTGACCAGCGGCAGCAGCCGGTCGCGCAGCCGCAGCACCGGCGTGTTGTTGATGTGCTCGATCATCGTGTCGGATCCGGCATCCCCCTGGCTCTTTTGCCGGTGGGCCCGCACCAGTTCGACCACGCTGATCTGCGGAATGGCGAAGCGCTCGCCGCCCGCCTCGACGATCAGGGCGGAGACGATGGCGAGGGTGAGCGGGATCTTGATGAAGAAGGTGGTGCCCTGACCGGCCGTGCTTTTCAGGTCGATGGTGCCGCCGATCTTCTCGATATTGGTCTTCACCACGTCCATGCCGACGCCGCGGCCGGAGACCGCGGTCACCACTGCGGCGGTGGAGAAGCCGGCCCGGAAGATGAAGCGCTGCAACTGGGTGTCGCTCATGCCGGCCAGTTCCGATTCGGCGGCCAGTCCGTTCGCCAGCACCTTGGCGCGGATCCGGTCCACCGGCAGGCCGCGCGCCATCATCGGCCACTTCAATGATGATGTGGCCGCCTTCATGGAACGCATTCAGCGTGATGCGCCCGGTTTCGGGCTTGCCGGCGGCGCGCCGTTCGGCGGGTTTCTCCAGCCCGTGGTCGCCGCTGTTCCGCACCATATGGGTCAGCGGATCCTTGATCAGCTCCAGCACCTGACGATCCAGCTCGGTATCGGCGCCGATCATGGTGAGCTCGATCTTCTTGCCCATTTCGCAGCGACAGGTCGCGCACCAGCCGCGGCAGCTTGTTCCAGGCATTGCCGATCGGCTGCATGCGGGTCTTCATCACGCCTTCCTGCAGGTCGGACGTGATGTGCGACAGGCGCTGCAGCGGCACGGTGAAGCCGCTGTTCTCGTGGGTGCGCGCGAGTTGCAGCAACTGGTTGCGGGTCAGCACCAGCTCGCTGACCAGCGTCATCAGATCCTCCAGCACATCGACCGTGACCCGGATCGTCTGCGCGGCGGTGGGTGGAGCGGTGGTGGTTGCCGCGGGTGCGGCGCCGGGTGACGGGGCGGGCGGTCTGGCCGCCTGCGGCACCGGCTCCTCGATGATCGACTCTTCCGGCTCCTCCGGCTCGTCCGGTGCGCCAGCAGCTTCCACCATGGGGGCAGGTTCGGGCTCGCTTGTCTCGGCTGCTTCCCCGGCCGCCACGCGGTCCAGGGCCCCGATCATCGCGGCATCGTCACCGGCGGGTTCGCTGCCGGTGGCACCCAGCCCGGCGACGATCGCCTTGATCCGGTCCAGCGCCTGCAGGACCTCGTTGACCACGGGCGGCGTCACCACCAGCGTGCGGTCGCGCACCTTGCCCAGCACGCTCTCGGCGGCATGGGCGACGCGTTCCAGGCGCGGCAGGCCCAGGAAGCCGCAGGTTCCCTTGATCGTATGGACCAGGCGGAAAATCTGCGACAGCGTCTCGGCGTCGTCCGGAGTTTGCTCCAGCTTGACCAGAGCGACATCAAGTTCGGCCAGATTCTCGTTCGTCTCGGTCAGGAAATCGGCCAACAGGTCGTCCATAAGCACCCCCTCGGGCCACGCGCATGCGGATGGCGGGGCATCCTGGGCCAGGGGTGACGAATAAAAGGTAAATCAGGTTCGACTGAGTTGCAGTGGAGGCACCGTTGATGCTCCGGGGGCCATGAGCAGCGAAAGGCGCATGCCGCCGGCGGACGCCATCAGCGCGGTGATCGCCATCTGGAAGCCGCGCGGTTCCCGCAGGGCCCGCCAGGCCGCATCCGGGTTGGCGAGGCAGCCCGCCAGTCCGGCCGGCCACTTGGCGCGCGGGCCCGCGATGGCGAGCACCAGGTCGGCAGCACCGCCGCTAACCCCAATCCGGCCGCCTCCAGGCAGGCCCTCGGCTGCCAACATAAGCAGGTTCAAAAGGATACGGGCAATGTCGGGGGGAAACACGGTGTCGGAGGGCACGCCTTCGGTGTCGAGCACGCAGCGGGATTGCAGCAGGACACCGGCCGTGCCGCGGAGCGCGGCCAGATCCAGGGCATCGCCCGCCGGCCCCCAGGCCGCTCGGATCAGCTTCAGCCGCTGCGCCAGTTGATCCGCGGTCTCCCTGGCCAGGGATAGCGGCTCGTCCGCCGCACTCACCGTCTCGATGGCTATTTCCAGCAGGGCCGCAATCACGCCGATGCTGCTGCTGAGGTCATGCGCCATCCGAGCGCACAGCAGTTCTGCCGCCCGCAGTGGGTCATCTTCATTAGCCATCAGCCATTCCCCTGGGCGACAGGCTTGCTGGTTGGATCGGATGAGTACTATGGCGTGGCGGACCCGCCTGTCGAGCCTTTGCTGGCGAGCCTCCCACTGGCGGGGCCTTGAACAGCAGGGCATGGTGGCGCAAGTGAGTCTCAGTCCCGTGCGCGCGATTGCGTGTGGCGCCATTGCGCGAGGAGGAGTTTCGTCCCGTCATGATCGACCCGTTCGGCCGTTCCATTACCTACCTGCGCGTCTCGGTCACCGACCGCTGTGATCTGCGCTGCGTCTATTGCATGGCTGAAGACATGCACTTCCTGCCGAAGCGGGAAGTACTAACGCTGGAGGAACTCGACCGCATCTGTTCCGCTTTCATCCGGTTGGGTACCAACAAGCTGCGCATCACCGGCGGCGAGCCGCTGGTGCGGCGCGACGTGATGACGCTGTTTCAGCGGCTGGGTGCGCGGATCGGCGACGGGCTCAAGGAACTGACGCTGACCACCAACGGCACGCAGCTCACGAAGCATGCCGAGGGGCTGTATGCGGCCGGGGTGCGGCGAGTGAACGTGTCGCTGGATACGCTCGACCCCGTGCGCTTCTCCGACATCACCCGGCGCGGGCGGATCGAGCCGACCCTGGACGGAATCTTCGCCGCCAAGGCCGCCGGGCTTGCCGTGAAGATCAACGCGGTCGCGATGAAGGGCGTCAACGAGGACGAGTTCGACGGTCTGCTGGCCTGGTGCGGCGAGCACGGGCTGGATCTGTGCCTGATCGAGACGATGCCGCTGGGCGAGATCTCCGGCGACCGCACCGAGCAATATCTGCCGCTGTCGATCGTGCGCAGCCGGCTGCGCAAGACCTGGACGCTGGAGGACACGGATTACCGCACCGGCGGGCCGGCGCGGTATTTCAACGTTGCGGAGACCGGGCAGCGGATCGGCTTCATCACCCCGATGACCCATAATTTCTGCGAAAGCTGCAACCGGGTGCGGCTGACCTGCACCGGCACGCTGTACATGTGCCTGGGGCAGGAGGATTCCGCCGATCTGCGCGCGGTGCTGCGCGCCGGTGCGACCGACGACGAGCTGGATGATGCGATCCGCGAGGCGATCAGCCGCAAGCCGAAGGGTCACGATTTCATCATCGACCGGCGGCACCAGACGCCGGCTGTCGGGCGGCATATGAGTGTGACCGGGGGCTGAGAGTTGGGGGCGTTGCCCCCGAAACCCCCATCAAGGGGCGCTGCCCCTTGAAACCCCGCCAAGGGCCCGGCCCTTGGAACCGTATGTTGTTTGGGTTGGGGAGGGGGCGTTCTGTGGTGGCCGCGTGGTCCGAAGCCGTCATGCCCCCTCCCCAACCCAAACGGTATATGATTGCAAAGGCTGTGCCTTTGGGGGGCCAGAGGGCAAAGCCACCTGGTGGGGTTCGGGGCAACGCCCCGACGCTTAGCTTACCGTCACCGACCCCGGAAAATGGCAGGCCACCCGGTGGCCCGACGCCACCTCCGCCAAAGGTGGCACCTCCGCAGCACAGCGATCCGTCGCGGCCGGGCATCGCGTCCGGAAATGGCACCCCGACGGCGGATTGATCGCGCTCGGCACCTCCCCGGACAGCACGATCCGCTGGCGTGACAGCCGCACATCCGGGGTCGGCACCGCCGAGATCAGGCTCGCGGTGTAAGGATGCAGCGGGTGGTGGAACAGATCCGCCGCCCGTGCCGTCTCCACCACCCGGCCGAGATACAGCACCACGATCCGGTCGGAGATGTGCCGCACCACCGCCAGGTCGTGCGCGATGAACAGATAGGTCAGGCGCAGCCGTTCCTGCAGGCCGATCAGCAGATTGATGATCTGCGCCTGGATGTTCACGTCCAGCGCCGAGATCGGCTCATCCCCGACCACAAACACCGGCTCCACCGCCAGTGCACGGGCGATCGAAACACGCTGCCGCTGCCCGCCGGAAAACTCATGCGGAAACCGTTCCGCCGCAGCGGGCGGCAGCCCGACCAGGTTCAGCAACTCCGCCACCCGCTCGCGGGCGCCGGCCGCGCCATCGACCAGCCCGTGCAGGCGCATCGGCCCGGCCAGAATCTCCCGCACGGTCATGCGCGGATTCAGCGAGGCATACGGGTCCTGGAAGATCATCTGCATGCGGCGCCGCAACGGTCGGATCGCCGATTGCGAGGCATGGCTGATATCCTGGCCGTCGAACACGATCCGTCCGCCGGTCGGCTCCTCCAGCCGCATCACCAGGCGTGCGAGCGTCGACTTGCCGCAGCCGGATTCGCCGACCAGGCCGACCGTCTCGCCCGGCATCACCTCCAGATCGACGCCGTCCACCGCACGCAGCATGCGCACGGGTTCCAGGAAGTTCTCGCGCGGCAGCGGGAAATGCTTGACCAGGCCTTGCACCTGCAACAGAGGCGCCGCCGCGGCCGCCTCACGTTCCCGTTCGGCCGAACTGGCAACGCGCGGCGGTGGATGCAGCGTCTGGCCGTCCTGGGTGACCCAGCAGCGTGCGCTGCGGCCCTCGACGATCGGCAGCAGTTCGGGATGGCGTGCACATGCCTCCACCGCAAACGGACAGCGGGCGCGAAACCGACAGCCGTCAGGCCAGGCGCGCGCATCGGGCGGCTGGCCCTCGATGGTGGCGAGGCGCCGATCGGCCGTCACCTCGCCATCCATGCGCGGTGCGGCGTGCAGCAGCGCCCAGGTGTAGGGATGCCGCGGGTCGGTCAGCAGGTCCTCCGGCCGACCTTCCTCCACCACCTCGCCGGCATACATCACCAGCACGCGCGAACAGACATTGGCGATCACGCCGAGGTCGTGGCTGATCAGGATCACGGCGGTGCCGAGGTCGGCGTTCAGCGCGCGCAACAGGTCCAGGATCTGCGCCTGGATGGTGACGTCCAACGCGGTGGTCGGCTCGTCCGCCAGGATCAGCGACGGTTCGTTGGCGAACCCCATCGCCAGCATCACCCGCTGGCGCATCCCGCCGGAGAACTGATGCGGCCACGCATCCAGCATGCCTTCCGGACGCGCCACGCCCATCCGCCCCAGCAGCGACGCCGCCCGTGTGCGCGCCGCATCCGGCGCGAACCGGGCATGCGCCGTCATGGTCTCGATCAACTGGTGGGAGATGCGCAGCACCGGATTGAGCGAGGTCATCGGGTCCTGGAACACCATCGCGATTTCCGCACCGCGGATGTCGCGCAGTTCGTCTTCCGACAGGCCGGTGATCTCCCGGCCGCGGAACCGGATGGAACCGGCAACGATGCGCGCCGGCTCCTCCAGCAGGTTCATGATGGACTTCGCCGCCACGCTCTTGCCGGAGCCGGATTCGCCGACGATCCCCAGCGTCTCACCGCGCTGCAGGGTGAAGCTGACACCATCCACCGCGCGAACGACTCCGGCATCGGTGAAGAACCAGGTGCGCAGATCGGCGACCTGCAGCAGCGGTTCAGCGTCGTCTTGCATGCGGGTCCAGCCAGTCGCGCAGGCCGTCGCCCACGAAGTTGAAACCGATCACCACGGTCAGGATCGCGATGCCGGGGAAGGTGGCGACCCACCATTGCGCCACCAGTTCACGGCCTTCCGAGACCATCGATCCCCATTCCGGCGTCGGCGGCACCACGCCGAGGCCCAGGAACGACAGGCCGGCGAACACCAGGATCGCATTGCCCAGGTCCAGCGTCAGCAGCACCACCAGCGGTCCCACGGCGTTGGGCAGGATCTGGCGGAACAGAATATGCGTCGGCGAGAAGCCGATGGTGCGCGCCGCCGCCACATATTCCAGCGAGCGCTGGCCCAGCACAAGGCTGCGCGACAGGCGGGCGAATTTCGGCCACCACACCACCAGCATTGCGATCACTGTGTTGCGTGTGCCGATGCCGAGCGCCGCGGCGATCGCCATCGCCAGGATGATCGGTGGGAAGCAGAACATCAGGTCGGTGGCGCGCATCAGCGCTTCTTCGATGAAGCCGCGTGCATAGGCCGCGACGGCACCGACCAGCGTGCCGATGGCACCGCCGATCAGCACCACGGTGAAGCCGACCAGCAGCGAGGTGCGCGCGCCGAAGATGATGCGGGTCAGCACGTCGCGGCCGAGTTCGTCGGTCCCCAGCCAATGTTCGAATGACGGCGGCGCGAGACGTCCGACCACATTCACCGCACTGGGCGGATAATGCGTGATCCAGGGCGCCAGCAGCGCAGCCAGCGTCCACAGCACGATCACGATGCCGCCCGCCGCGGCCAGGCCGTAGCGTTGCAGCCAGCGATGCCGGCGGCTGGCGGCGGAGCGGGTGGAGGCGGCGGCGATCGTTGCGGCCTCGCTGTCGGTCAGCGCCGTGGTCGGCACGCTCATCGTCGCATCACCCGCGGATCGAGCAGCGCGTACGACACGTCGACCACCAGGTTCACCACTGCATAGACGATCGCGACCATCAGCGTGACGCCCATGATCGCTGGGAAGTCCAGGATCACCGCGCTTTGGAAGGTGTAGCGGCCAAGCCCGGGCCAGGAGAAGATCGTTTCAGTCAGCACGGTGCCGGTCAGCAACTGCGCGTAGGCAAGCCCGCCCAGTGTCACCACCGGCAGCAGCGCGTTGGGCAGCGCGTGACCCATCATGATAACCCGGCGCAACAAGCCTTTGGCGCGGGCGACCCGGATATAATCCTGCGACAGCGCCTCCAGCATCGCGGCCCGTGTGGTGCGGGTGATCAACCCGACGGTTGCGGCCGCCAGCACGATCGAGGGCAGCACGAGATGCGCGAGCGCGTCCCAGAACGTATCCCATTGCCCGGCCAATGGCGCATCGATCAACATGACTCCGGTGACATCGGGTGGCGGAAACTGGTCGGCGCCGATCTGGCCCGGACCCGGCGCCCAACCGAGCCAGCCGTAGAACACCGCGAGCATGATGAAGGCGAGCCAGAAGGTTGGCGCCGAAACCCCGATCAGCGACACCGCACGCGCCAGGTGATCGACCCAGGAATCCCGCTTCATCGCGGCGAGCACGCCGAGCGGCAGTCCGAACAGGACGGAGAGGAGAAACGCGACGGTGGAAAGCTCGATGGTGGCGGGCGCATATTGCGCGATATCTTCCAGCACCGGGCGCTGCGACGAGATGGAAACGCCGAGGTCGCCATGCGCCAGCCCATCGAGGAACAGCCAGTAGCGGTCCCACATCGGCAGGTCGAGACCCCATTTATGTCGGTAGGCTGCGACCATGTCGGGGTTGTTGGCGGCAATGTCGCCAAGCTGGGTCAGCACCGGATCGCCCGGCACGGTGTTCGCAATCAGAAAGATGATCAGCGTCGCCGCCAGCACCATCGCCGCGGCAATTACCAGACGCGAGGCGATGTAGCGTAGCACGCGATGCGTTCCTCCCTTGGCTCGCCACATAACCCAAGGGCTGCGAGGCGCCAAGTTGTATCACCGCGACGCGCCCCTATAATCGGCTTCGAAGCGATAAGCATAAGGAGGGGACGGTGCGCGAGATCGGATGGGTTGGCCGGCGTGACGTGGTACGCATGCTGGGGATCGGCGGTGCGGCGCTCGCCGCCGGACTGCCGGAAAAAGTTCATGCTGCAACCAGCGGTGGCACGCTGGTGCTCGGCATCGACATCAGCGACTCGATCACCTTCGATCCGGCGCGGGAAGCGCAATACACCGCGCCGCTGACCGTGCGCGCCGCCTACGAGTCACTGGTGACCATGTCGCCCGGCGACTATCTGCAGGTGAAGCCCGCTCTCGCCAAATCCTGGGAAAAGACCAGCGACGGCAAGGGCTGGCGCTTCCACCTGGCCGACGCGAAGTTCAACAGCGGCCGCCCGGTCACCGCCGAAGATGTCAAGTGGACGTTCGACCGGCTGATCAATATGAAGGACCAGCCGTCGCAATACGTCGCCAACGTGACGGCGGTGAATGTCGTCGATCCGCACACCATCGACCTGATCCTGAAGGATGCCACCCAGCCGATCCTGGCGATCCTGTCCGGACCGAATTTCGGCATCATGGATCGCGCCGCGGTGTCCGCGCAGGGCGGCACCGCCGGCGCCGACGCCAATACCGCCGACAAAGCAACGAATTGGCTGAACCAGCATTCGGCCGGCGCCGGTCCGTTCACCCTGGTCGGCTGGACCCGCAACGCACAGATCCTGCTGACCCGGAATGAGCACTATTTCCGCGGCAAGGTGCATTTCGAGCACGTGATCATCCGCCACATGGGCGACAGCGCGACCCAGCTGCTGGCGATCCGCCGCGGCGATATCGGCGCCGCGTTCAACCTGATCCCCGAGCAGATCAACACGCTGAAAGGCGACAAGAACGTCCGCGTCGAAGGGCTGCGCAGCCTCGACTACGTGTACATGGCGCTGACCAACGAACCTGATTTCAACAAGGCTCTCGCGGTCAAGGAAGCGCGCCAGGCGATCGCCTGTGCAATCGACTATGACGGCATCATCACCAGCCTGCTCGGCGGCAAGGCGATGCGCTGCGCCAGTTTCATCCCGATCGGGCTGTACGGGTCCACCGAAGAGACCACCAAGAAATACAGCTGGCATCAGGACCTGGACCGGGCGAAGGACCTGCTGAAGAAGGCCGGCTTCCCCAATGGGTTCGAGTTCAAGCTGAGCTATGGCGATGCCGCGGTCTCCGGCCTGTCCTATTCCGTGCTGGCGCAGAAGCTGCAGTCGGATCTGGCGCGCGTCGGCATCAAGGTGGTGCTGGACCCGATCGACCAGGTGAACCTGCGCACGCAATACACCACCGGGAAATCCACCGCGGTACTGACCTTCTGGAATCCATCCGGTGTAGAAACGGACCAGTGGGCATCGGCCAGCGTGCGTCGCGTCGCCAAGCGCATCCACTGGACGCCCGATCCGGCGCTGATCAAGACCGTCGAGCAGGCCGCTGCCGAACCCGATACCACCAAGCGGTCCGCGCTGTACCTGGAATACGAGAAGCAGCTGATCGACCAGTCGAGCCTGCTCATCCTGTTCCAGCCGATCTATCAGTTCGCGGTGCGGAACACATTGAAGTCGTTCCCGCTGACCGCCGCGGGCTGGGAAGTGGAGCTGTACCAGGCCACGACGTAACGCAAATTCGGGATGCAGACCCGTCACCGTCGGGCGACGGGTCTGCGTTTCGCCCGAATTGCCCCATCGCCGTGAGTGCGAAGGGGTGTTCACGCTTGTCATGTTGGCCGGGTGGAAAGCGCGTGGCCCGCGCGCTCACACCCGATCGATGCGGCAGGAATAGCAGCCGCGCCGGGCGTTGTGCGCATGCAGGAACGCGACATCGTTGCGGCCGAACATGCGGTCGATCAGTGCTTCCAGTTCGGTGCCTTCCGCCACCTCGGCATCGACCATGATGCCGTCCGCGTCATAGGCCCGCACCGACAGCAGACGCATGCGCTGCTGCGCCGGCACCTGGTTCACGAACCGCGCGGTCTGCGTCACTCCCTGTCGCACAAAGATCGGCCCGCTGGCGCGGTACGGCGTCGACTCGATCGGCAAATGCGGGAAGTTGACCAGGATCGAGGTCTCGCCCGGCGCGGAGTCGCGCAGGCTGACCCGGCAGGGTTGCATCAGCGGCCCGTCCGCCGGGCTCGCCACGACCCGCCGCCCGCCATGGGCCAGCAGCGTCGCGTCGTCCATCGCGAAGAACGGGATGAACGGCTCGACCGGCAGGCCGGAAATTTGGAAATCCATCGGTGTCGCTCCATCGGTTGCGTGTGGAGCGACAGATAGGAGAGGCGCCGCCGGGGCGGCCATCCGCACGTTGCGCCGGCTCTCGGTCCCGCCGCGGGGACCCGCCGGTCAGTCCAGCGAGAAGCTGGTGCCGCAGCCGCAGGACGATTTGGCGTTCGGGTTGCGCACGGCGAAGTAGCTGCCCATCAGCTCATCGGTGTAGTCGAGCTGACCGCCGGCCAGCAGATCCAGGCTGACCGGATCGACCACCACCTTCGCCCCGGCGCACTCAATCACCAGGTCGTCGGGTTGCAGCGCCTGGTCCAGCTCGAACTTGTACTGGAAGCCCGAGCAGCCCCCCGCCAGTACGGCGACGCGCAGCGCGGCATCTCGGCCCTCGGCGGCGACGATCTCGGCGATGCGGGACGCGGCCCGGTCGGTTACGGCGAACTGTTCCATGTCGGAGAAGATAGGGCGTCTCCTGGCGGAATTGAAGCGGCATCCGCGCGGGTGAGCCCAGCCGGTCTCAGATCACCCCCTTCTCCCGCAGCGCCGCCAGCCTCGCCTCGTCCAGACCCAGCCTGTCGCGGAGTACGCTGTCCGTGTGCTCCCCCAGCAGCGGCGGGGCGAGGCGATAATCCACCGGCGTCTCCGACAGCCGCACCGGGTTGGCGATTACCTTCACCTGCTCGCCGGAGCCGTGGGTCATTTCCACCACCGCGCCGCGCGCCACCACCTGCGGATCGGCGAACACCTCCGACAGCCGGTTGATCGGGCCGCAGCCGATCTTGAGCGCCTCCAGCCGCTCCACCCACCATGTGGTGGGGTGCTGCTGCATCACCGGGGTCAGCGTGTCGGTGACCAGCTTGCGGTTTTCCACCCGCGCGGCATTGGTGGCGAAGCGGGCATCCTCCAGCAGATGGGTCAGCGCGAAGGCGTCACAGAACCGCTTGAAGGTGGGGTCGTTGCCGATCGACAGCACCACGAACCCGTCCTGGGTCGGGAACACCTGGTACGGCACGATGTTGGGGTGCTGGTTGCCCAGCCGCGGCGGGTTTTCGCCGGTGGCGAGGTAGTTCATGCCCTGGTTGGCGAGCCAGGCGACGTGGGTGTCCAACATGCCGATATCGATCTGCTGGCCCTGCCCGGTCTGGTCGCGGTGGCGCAGCGCGGCGAGCAGGCCGATGCAGCCATACAGTCCGGCGAACAGATCGGCCACCGGCACGCCGACCTTCTGCGGCAGCCCGTCCGGCTCCCCGGTCAGGCTCATCACCCCGCCCATCGCCTGGATCAGCGAATCATAGCCCGGCCGCGGCGCATAGGGGCCGGTCTGCCCGAATCCGGTGATCGAGCAGTAGATCAGGCGGGGGAATTGCGCGTGCAGCTGCTGGTAGCCCAGGCCGTATTTCGCCAGCGCACCGACCTTGAAGTTCTCCACCAGCATGTCGCAGTCGGCGATCAGCTTTCGGGCGATCTCCTGGCCCTCGGGCTGGCCGATATCCAGCGTGACCGAGCGCTTGTTGCGGTTCACCCCGACGAAATACGCGCTCTCCTTGGTGTTCTGCATGTAGGGCGGGGCAAAGCCGCGGGTGTCGTCACCGGCGCCGGGCCGCTCGATCTTGATCACGTCGGCGCCGAGGTCGGCCAGCATCTGCACGCAGGTGGGTCCTGCCAGGACGCGGGTCAGGTCGAAGACGCGCAGACCCTTCAAAGGGCCGGTTGGTTCGGACATGCATCTTTCTCCCTTGCCGGCGGGCTGGTGCCCAACCATCTCCGGCGCTTATAGGTCGGGTATCACGCCGCGAAAACCCGGCGGTCGGGACGGAAGCGGGGGAAGCAGCAAGGATGCCGGACAGCGGGGCACTCACGCGCCACGACGAGAGCATCGAGGGGCGCGGCTCCTGGATTGCCGCCTGCGTGGCGCTCGCCATTCTCGCCGTCGCCTTTGGCGCGCCTTTGATGGTGGTGGTCGGCCTGAAGCCGATCCAGCAGGCACTGCACAGCGAGCGATCCGTCATCGCCCTTGCCGGGGCGCTGACCTGGGTCGGCACGGGAGTCGGCGGAATCCTGATGGGGTGGCTGGCCGACCGCATTGGCATCCGCGCTGCCACCAGTATCGGCGGGACGATGACCGCGGCGGGTCTCGCGGTTGCCTCCAGCGGCAGCATTCCGGCGCTGTATGTCGGGCATGGCCTGCTGATCGGCCTGGTCGGCAATGGCGCTCTGTACGCCCCGCTGCTGATCTATGTCAGCCGCTGGTTCGATCGCCGGCGTGGCACTGCCCTGGCGCTGATCTCCTCGGGTCAGTACATCGCGGGCATCATCTGGCCGCCTCTGTTCGAGCGCGGCATGGCCTGGTACGGCTGGCAGGCCACCATGCTCGCCTTTGCCGGATTCATGCTGGTGCTGATCCTGCCGCTCACCCTGTTCATGCTGAAGCCGGCGCCCGAATCGCTCCACCCGGCCAGCTACGCCAGTCCCGCCCAGCAGCGACGCGCCGTGCTCGGCCTGCCTCCCAACGTCCTGCAGGGGCTGTTGTGCCTGGCGGCCTTCCTCTGCTGCGTGCCGATGGCACTGCCGGCTTCCCATCTTGTCGCCTATTGCAGTGACCTGGGCATTCCCGCGACCGAGGGTGCGGCCATGCTGTCGGTGCTGCTGGCCTGCGCCTTCGTCAGCCGCCAGTTCTGGGGCTGGTTCGGCGATCGCGCCGGAGGGTTGCGGGCGGTGCTGGCGGGGTCCGCCTGCCAGGCGCTGGCGATCGGCTGCTTCCTGCTGACCCAGAATGAGGCCGGACTGTTCCTGGTGGCCGCCGGATTCGGGCTTGGGTTTTCCGGGATCATCCCGTCCTACGCCCTGGCCATCCGTGAGCTGTTTCCGTCCTCCGAAGCGGCCTGGCGGGTGCCGACGCTGCTGTTCACCGGCATGACCGGCATGGCGTTCGGCAGTTGGCTGGGCGGCGCGCTGTACGACCATTACGCGATCTACGCGCCGGCCTTCGCCCTGGGGGTGGTGTTCAATCTGGCCAACCTGGTGGTGATCGGGTCGCTGGTACTGCGTGACCGCCGCCCGGGGCGTCGGCAGCCCGGGGAGCCGGCGGTGCAGGGCGGGGCCGCGTAGCTTCGGCTATTCGACGGGCGGATATCGCCGAAGGCGAGTAATAGCCGCATCTGATTCTACGGATCCGAGATTCATTGTGTGGATTTCTACCGTAGGATGTGTTCTTCCAGAGCAAATGTAGCGCGGAGCGAGCCTGATGACGAACCAGTGCGGCCCGGTATTCGTCGCCGGCTGCCCGAGGTCGGGAACCTCCGCATTGAGTTGGGCGCTCGCCAACCATCCAGGATTATGGACGTCCGCCGAGACGCATTTTTTCTACTACCTCCTGTCGCCGGCATTGGGATGCGTGGACCAATCCTTCAGGCAAGCAAGTGCCGAGGGATCATGGCTCGACAAGCACGGCGTCTCTTCGACAGAATTCCTGCAACATATTGGGGTTGGCCTGGACGCGCTGGTGGCGTCGCGCTCCGGTGGTCTCCGCTGGATCGACGGATCGCCCGAGAACATCCTGGTGGGCGAGCAGCTGCTGCAGATGTTTCCCGATGCCCACATCATCCACGTGGTCCGGGATCCGCGCTTGGTCTGCCTTTCCATGCTGAGTTCCGGCTTCCCGCCACCCTGGGCGCGCGATCTGGACCAGGCGGTGAAGACCTGGTGCGATTATGTGGTGGCCGGCGCACGTCTGGCCGATGCCCATCCCGATCGGGTCCTGGAAGTGCGACAGGAGCAGATGCTGAGCGATCCCGCTTCGGTCGCTGCGGCACTCGGCGCGCGACTGGGGCTGACGATGCCGGACCACGTGTCGCAGTTCCTCGCGCGGCGGCGGGTCAACAGCAGCTTCGATCCCGCGTCGCAGGCCGACAGTTCGGCTCGATCCGAGGATGCAAGACCGCTCGACCGGACCGCGTTCCTTGACCGGCATGGTGCCGCGGTCCTCGCGCAGACGGCGATCGTGGCAGGCCGCTATGGCTACATCGATCCCACGTCGCCACCCGCTACACCGGTGACAGTGCATGGTTCCGAGGCTTGCAGCATGACCGACACGGACGACGGCCTCATCGCAAAGGTCAAAGAACTGGGTCCCTGGTTTCACCAGATCGAGCTGACGAACGGACTGAAGACGCGCGACATCGCGGCATCGTCAGGCCCACAGCCGCTCGATCATCCGCTGAGCCGGTGGCGCATTCTGCAGCAGGTGCTTCCCGCCGATCTGAGCGGCGTTCGCATTCTCGACATTGGCTGCGCCGACGGGTTCTTCGCCATCGAGCTCGCGCGCCGCGGCGCGACCGTACTGGCGGTCGATGCTTCGAAAGCCATGATCCAGCGGCTCGACTGGCTGATCGAACACCTCAGCATCAAGACCATAACCACGCGGGTTGCCTCACTGGAATCGTTTGCGGGCAGCAAGGAGCGGTTTGATAGTGTGTTGATGATCGCGCTGCTGTACCACCTGCGCAATCCGCAACTGGGGCTGGATATCGTGGCCGGGATGACGGACATGATCTATCTGGAAAGTGCCCTGCACGAGCAAAACGATGATGCCTACCTCTACCTGCAGCCTCCGGTGGAGGGGGTTCATTCCGTCCCGAAATGGATGCCGACGGAAAAATGCATCCATGCGATGCTGGCATTTGCCGGGTTGGGGCAGGTGACCACGCTGGAACGCCCGGTCAGGAACCGTGGTCTGTATGTCGCGCGCAGGTGAGCGGGGGCGGGGACGCCATCACGCCCCCGCCGAGGCGGGCGCGGCCGGTTTCTGGGTGAACCAGAACGAACCGCCGCCAGGCGGGTAGCGGCCACACATGAATTGGCGCAGTGCGTCGGTATTTTCCAGCATATGCCAGGCGCTGCCGTACGCCACCTTGGTTCGGTCATTGCCGAGCAGATAGGCGTAGAGCAGGTACTGCTCGGTCCAGTAGATTTGCAGATCCAGCATGTGACGGGTCGGTTGGGCCAGAGGCAGGAAAATGTCGTGCGCATGGATGGCCAGATTGGCGCGCAGCCTCGGCAGGATCTGCAGATAGATGTGCAGGCAGTCCGAGCCGCGCTTGACCGTGTGCGTGCTGTCGATGAACAGGATGTCCCCATCCGCCAGCCGATCATCAAAGAACCGAGTGTCGATCTCCTGCACGCGTTTGCGCACAATCGCCGAGACGGACTCAATCCGGGACAGAAAATCCGCAGGATACGGCTCTATGCAGACGATGGTGCCGACGCCGTTCTTGCGGATCGCCGCGTGTGCCACCAGTGTGGACCAGCCGCTGCCGATTTCGATGATGGTTTTCGGTCTCCGTTGCCGGACGAAACAATAATACGCCATGGCATCGCTGAACGAAAACGGACCGCCCTTCCAGGCAAATTCAGTTGCATCCGATGCGTCGATCGATGGCGCGAATTCCGCCGCATAGGGCGCAAGTTGGGCCAGCACGTCCAGCATATGCGGGCGATCGAACACGGCATCATAACGAACGCCGTTGCCGGCGCTTCCTTCGATATCCTCGATGGTCGGGATTTCCGAGTAGAAGTTGGCCGGCACCACGCTCGCGCCGAGCTGCTGGAGACGTTTTCGCAGCGGGTGAGGGGAATAGAGCAGACGTCGCAGGCAGTTGCCCAGTTCCTGGATTTCCTGCTCGTCGTGCGTGGTCTCCGGCAGTTTGCCGCCGGCTTTCCAATTGCCAAGGCGCTGAAAGGTCTTTTCAAGCACGTGCGGCTCGCTCCCGGCGGACCGATGCCGGGCATCTCCCCGTTCCCGCCAGTCCGAGCCGGCGCGTCGGTGTTGCTTCCATGGCGGCGTTCGTGCTCCGGGTCAGTGGAAGCTGGCGAAGCACAGGCCGGTGCCGGTGAGTGCGGGCGTGCGATATCCCGGAACATAGCTGACCCAGGCGAGATCGAGCGTCCCGAGCGCGCCGGCGAGACAGATCCAGTTGCGGATTTCCGAGCTGCCGGACTGCAGTTTCTGCAACGGTGCGGCGAGGAAGAAGTCGCGGTCCTTGCGGCGCATTGCATCGATGATGGCGCGGTCGAAGGCTTCGTCCACCACAAAGTGGCTGAGTCCGCCGGATGCCAGCAGACCGACGCGCAGGTCCAACGGCGATGTGGTGATTGCCTGTGCCAGCGCCTGGCCCAGTGCGAAGCAGCGCGCCGGGGTCGGCTGGTTCGGTGGATAGTAGGCATTGAGGAAGACCGGCACGATCGGTACCACGGCCTCGTGCATGCAGGTCCGGTGTACGTAGGAAAATGCGTGACCCTCCGCGCGGTCGGGCGTCGTGGTCTGCATCACCGACAGGTCGAACCCCTGCTGCCCGAGCGCCGTGATCAGGTGATGGCTGAGCGCCGGATGGCAGGGGAATGTCGTATCGGCGCCGCCTGGCTCGTGCATGCGGATCGTGTCACCGTAATACAGGCCGATCGCCGGCATGTTGGTGTGATCGAACATTTCCTCCTGGTCGTCGCCGATCACGACCAGCGCATCGAGCTTCGCAGCCGCGATGTCTTCGGCCAGGCGTGCGATGGCGGCGCGCATTTCCGTGTGACGCTGCACCAATCGCTCGGGCGTGATGCGCTGCGCGGCGTCGGCCGGCGCGTGCTGCACCAAATCGTCATAGCTGGTCGGATTGCCGTCGAGATCGAGCAGGCTGCGCGCCCGATCCCGCCTGACGAACAGATCGCCCTGCCAATCCTCCAGCGACGCTGACAGCATCGGGCTGTGAGAGGAACCGAATGCGGCGACCAGACGGGCCATGACACGCCTCCCCGGGGATGGTCTTGCCTGGGCAGCGCTTGTTGTCCTGCGCGCCCAAGGTTGCCAGCCACGAATCCTACTCTACGATGGTTTGCCCTGGGCAGCGCAATCCCAACGGGAGGACACGCAATGATCACGAAATTCGACAGCCTGTATGCCGGCCATGTCGATCTGGACAATGTTGGCTATGCGGGCACGCCGATCAACGACCGCCGCTACGACAACGCCCATCTGGCGACCGCGCTGGACAAGGCGCAGTCCATGGCAGTGCTGATGGATGGTCTCGGTTACGAGACGTTCTGGATGGCGGAGCATCATTTCCAGCGTGAGGGCACCGAGTGCATCCCCAACGTGCTGATGATGGCGCTGCACCTCACGCATGTGACGAAGAACCTGCGGATCGGCTGCGGTTTCAACATTGCGCCGATGTGGCATCCGCTGCGCCTGGCCGAGGATTACGCGATGGCGGATATCCTCTCGAAGGGCCGCGTCGTGTTCGGCCTTGGCCGCGGCTACCACACGCGCGAGGTGGAAACCTTCGGCTCGCCGCTGCTGGACCAGGATGCCAATCGTGAGCTGTTCGAGGAACAGGCCGATATCATCTTCAAGGCGTTCAATGAGGAGTCGTTCAGCCACAAGGGCAAGCACTACACGCTGCCGCCGGAAGTCCCGTATCGCGGTTATGCGCTGAAGGAACTGACGCTGGTGCCGCGCCCGCTGCGCCTGCCGGTGGAATGCTGGCAGCCGATCCAGGGTGGCTCGCAGCGCGCGCTGGATTTCATGGCCAAGCATGGCATTCAGGGCATGGTCGGCGGCGGCTCTGCGGAAGGTGGCGCGATGCACAAGGTCGTGCTGGCCTGGCAGGATGCGCATGCGAGGATCGGCAAGCCGATCGCGCTGGGCGAGCGACTGTGCTTCGGCTTCCATTTCTACATGGCCGACAGCAAGGAAGAAGGAATCCGTCGCGCGCGGAAATATTACGAAGAGAACATGAAGATGTTCGGCGAGCTGCGCCTGGTGCGTGCGATGACCGACGAGCAGATCGAGATCATGCGCGATCCCAAGCGCGCGCCAACCGCCAAACTGCCGAATATCGAGGGCGCGGTGAACGCCGGTGGCTTCCTGACCGGGTCTGCGGACGACATCATCGAGCACCTGAAGAAGCTGGAGCAGCAATACCCCGGCCTGGACCACATTTCCGTCAGCCTGTCGGTCGGGGTGCCGAAGTCGGAGGCGCTGGAGCAGCTGGAGCGTTTCGCCAAGGAGGTCATGCCGGCGTTCAAGGGCAGCAAGGTGCGGCAGCCGGAACTGGCGAAGTGAGGCTTAGGGCCGATTGATGGAGGGATTCGTGATCATCCTCCAGCTTCATGTCGGGTGGGAAATCAATCCCTTCCCGTCAGGGCCGGCAAAGGCGCCATGCGCGTTAGGATGGAAGCTGCCCACCGTACCGCATCGTGCCGGGCGCAGGTTCGGCGTCCATGACGTGCCGGCGATGACATTGAGGAGTCGTGGGTGCCGAACCTGCGCCCTGCCGCGCGGGCAGGGTGCCGTCGACCGCAATGCCGGCCCCGACAGCGTATGACCGACGACGACGCCCGCGAAGCCGTCGAGTTGGAGAACGCGGCCGAACGGCGCCTGCGCAGGGTGGACGCCGATCCATCCGACACCCAGAGCGCGGAGGTTGCACAGCACCTGCAGCAACTTGCCGCGGAGGTGCGGGCGCTGCGCGACAGTCCGCTGTATCAGGAGCTGCGGGCGATCTGCAATTGGCTCGACGAATTCGACGGCATGGCGGAATTCGAACTGCGCGCCTACGATTTTCGCAGTCGCATCGGTCAGGAACTGTGGGTGGAGAGCGGCGAGGAATATCTGCGTGCATTGATCGAGCTGGCCAGGGAGACAAGCTGATATGGCAATGAAACGCGTGGTGCTGGAAATCGGCATGGGCACTGACATACGCGGCGTCGACCCGACCAAGGCGGCGGTACGCGCACTCCGCGATGCGCTGTGGCACAACTCCCTGAGCGTCGCCAACGCGCTCGGCCTGGACGTTGACTCGATGCAGGTCGAAGTCATCATCGGAGTGCCGCAGCCGGAACGAGTGGACCAGGCAGCGGTGCTCGCGGTGCTGCCGCATGGCACCGGCACGGTGAAGGTGGTGCAAGGCGGGCTGGAGATTCCCAACGATGCCGGCACCAATGCCACGCTGATCGCACATGCTGCCGCCGTTGTGCGGCTCGACATCCTCTGAAAGGCCGCTCCCATGCCAAGCAAGCGAGTCATCCTGGAACTCGGCGCCGGCAACGACCTGCACGGCGGCGACTACACGAAGGCGGCCCTGCGCGCCGTGCAGGACGCACTGCATCACAGCTCTCTCAGTCTGATCCGGTCGCTCGGGCTGGATTCCAAAACCATGCTGGTCGAAGTCACGATCGGGGTGCAGCAGCCGGACAAGGTGGACGCCGCGGCAATCCAGGCGTCGCTGCCGCACGGCAAGGCGTCGGTGAAGGTGGTGAAAGGCGGGCTGGATGTGCCGGACGAATCCGGCACCGATACCGCCGTGATCGCGAGTGCCGCGGTGTCCGTGCGATTCGAGCAGGCGCTGGATGGCGGCCGATAGACCTCAGTATCCGGCCTTGCGGTACAGCCCTTCCGCGTGGCGGCGATACACCAGCAGGGTGCGATGAAAGCGCAGCACTGTCTCGGCACGCTGGTTGCAAGCTGTGGTTGCAACGGAAACGATGCCCTCATCGGGGCGGGATCGTGACTCACGAGCCTCCAGGATCGCTGACTCCGCCTCGATCGTGTCGCCGACCTGCACCGGCAGCGGCAATTCGACATCCTTCCAGCCGAGATTGGCGGACACACGGCCGAAGCAGCGGGTGGTCAGCGCGGTGACCGCACCGATCAGGAACGGCTCCGGCACCGTCGGCGCGCGGCCTTCCTGTGCCAGCCATGCCAGATCTTGGTGTTGCGGTGCCAGTTCCAGCGAGCGCCAGGCATGCGTCGCCACCTCCTCAGGATAGAAGCTGCGGCGCGGTGCATGCACGACGCGATCGCCGGATCGGCAATCCTCGAAGTACAGACCGCATTGTTCCACCATGCTGCCATCCTCCGCAGCATGGTAGGCGGCGAAACGATCTTCATCGGCCGGCGGCGCGTCCGCTGCATCTGCTGCCGCCATGGCCATGCGGCAGATGCAGCGCGCCACTTCGCTGTTGTCCGGCTTGTGTCCGGTCAGCCGCACCGTGATGCTGCGGCGGGACGGATCGCAGGCCAGCACTTCGGAGGCCGCATAAAGCGTGTCGCCGCCGAACAGCGGCCCGTTCAGGATGATCTCGTCGAAGCCCAGGATGGCGCTGCGCCGGCCATAGGTCTTGCTGGCCATGCCGATCAGGCGTTGCAGTGTCAGTGTGCTCACCATCAACGGGCGCTGCCAGGCGGTGGCGGCGGCGTAATGCGCATCATAATGCAGCATTGCGCCGTTCAGCGTGTCCAGCGCTTCCTCCACGTTGTCCTGTTGCGACAGCGTGACCCCGGGCCGATGGCGAAACCGCTGGCCCGCGGCGAACTGTTCGAACGCCAGGCCATAGCGCTCCCGATAGCGGGCGGGTCCGATACGAGTGTAGAAAGAGAACATTGGTGCCTGACTCCAGGGCGTGAATCCGCGTCGCCGCCCTGCTTGACCCTGCGACCGGCGGCAGTTTTACACCAGGGTCGCACAGCCATACAGGAGAACCGCGATGGTGCAACCGACCGAGGTGACGCGTGCTGCGGTGCTGGGTGCCGGCACGATCGGTGCAAGCTGGGTCGCATGGTTTCTCGCCCGCGGCCTGCAGGTGACGGTTTGGGATCCGAACCCCGCTGCGAAGGACTCTGTCGCGCGCTTTGTCGACAATGCCTGGCCGACGTTGCGGCAGCTCGACATGGCGGCTGATGCGACGCCCGATGCCTGGCGCTTTGTCGCCGTGGCGCCGGATGCGGTGCGCGACGCCCAGTTCGTGCAGGAGAACGCGCCCGAGCGGATGGCGATCAAGCGTGCCCTGTATGCGGAGATCGACGCCGTGTTGCCGGCGGACGCGATCCTGGCATCGAGCACATCAGGCCTGATCATGAGCGAGATGCAGGATGGGCTGCACGCCGCGCCGCGCATGGCGATCGGCCATCCGTTCAACCCGCCGCATCTGATTCCGCTGGTGGAAGTGGTAGGCGGCAAGCAGACCGCGCCGGAAACCGTGCGCTGGTGCCTCGATTTCTATCGTCATATCGGCAAGCAGCCGATCCATATCCGCAAGGAAGCGGCGGGACATCTCGCCAATCGTCTGCAGGCCGCCTTGTGGCGGGAGGCCGTCAGCGCGGTGTTGGATGGGCTCGCCAGTGTGGAGGATGTGGATACTGCGATCACTGCCGGTCCCGGCCTGCGTTGGGCGATCTTCGGACCGCACATGACATTTCACCTCGGCGGTGGCGACGGCGGCATGACGCATCTGCTGCAGCAGTTCAAGCCGGCCTTCGAAACCTGGTGGAGCACGATGACGACGCCCGCGCTGACGGAAGATGCGTGCCGCCAGATCATCGACGGCGTCACGGCAGAAGCGCATGGACGCGGTATCGCGGAACTGGCGCAGGAGCGTGACGCCAGGCTGCTGGCTTTGCTGCAACTGATGTCGCGGCAAAGCCAGCGCTGAACGGATCATTCAATGACGGCGGACAATGGCGGTGCGATCTCCTCCAGTGACCGGCGTTCAGCGTTGTTGGCGAGCAGGTAGGCCAGGATTGCGGCGGCCACCATCAGTCCGCCGCCGAGCAGATAGCCATACATGATCGATACGCGGGATCCTGTGTCGATCAGCGCACCGAACAAGGCCGGTCCCGCGACACCGCCGACACCGGTGCCGAACGCGTAGAACAGGGCAATGGCGATGGCGCGCATCTCCAGTGGGAAATTCTCGCCCACGGTGAGGTAGGCGGAGCTCGCGGCGGCGGAGGCGACGAAGAAGATCACCGTCCATGCGGCGGTCTGTTGCACAGCGTCCAGCACGCCGAGGGTGAACAGCCAGCCGGTAATAGCCATCAGGATGCCGGAAAGGGCGTAGGTGGTGGTGATCATGATGCGCCGGCCGAGTGTGTCGAACAGACGCCCAAGCAGCAGAGGACCGAGGAAATTGCCCAGCGCGAACGGCAGGATGAACAGCCCGACGCTGGCGGAGGCGATGCCGTAGAACTTCGTCAGGATCAGCGCGTAGGTGAAGAACACCGCGTTGTAGCAGAAGGCCTGTGCGGCCATCAGCGACACGCCCAGCAGCGTGCGGCGCCGATACTGCGTGAACAGCGCGCGTGCGCCGGCGCCGAACCACGAATCGATGTCGGTGCGCAGGCGCAGTGTGTAGTTCGGCGTGGGCGGCAAGGGGGTGCCGGTTTCGCGTTCCACGCGCTCCTCAATGCTGCGTACCACGCGTTCGGCTTCCTCGGGATGGCCGTGCGTCATCAGCCAACGCGGGCTTTCCGGCAGGAAGCGACGCAGCAGCAGGACGATGAAGCCAAGCACACCGCCAATGATGAAGGCAGCGCGCCAGCCGATTTCGGATGGCATGATGGCCGGATCCAGCACGACCAGTGCGCCCAGCGCACCCAATGCGGCGCCGACCCAGAAGCTGCCGTTGATCACCAGGTCGGTGAAGCCGCGGCGGCGTGCCGGGATCAGTTCCTGGATGGTCGCGTTCACTGCGGCGTATTCGCCGCCAATCCCGGCCCCGGTCAGCAGGCGGAAGAATGCGAACGACCAGAAATCCCAGGACAGCCCGCAGGCGATCGTCGCCAGCAGGTATACCAGCACGGTGACGCTGAATAGTTTCTTGCGCCCCATCCGATCGGTAAGCCAGCCGAAGAACAGCGCGCCGCCGACGGCACCGATCAGATACGCGCTCGCCGCCAGCCCGATCTGCTGGCCTGTCAGATGCAGAGTGGGACTTTCCGTCAGTGCACCGGACAGGGATCCGACGATGGTCACCTCCAACCCGTCAAGAATCCAGGCAATGCCCAGGGCGCAGACCACCAGCCAATGGAAGCGGCTCCACGGCAGGCGGTCGAGCCGCGCGGGAATATCGGTTTCGAAAGTATCCGCCGCGGATGGCGGCGTCGCCGCTCCGCTCATGACCGCATTACTGCCGGCTGCGACAACGTTCCGGGGCCCATGCACCGAGGGCGACCACGCATGACGATGGAATTCGGCATTGCACTCAACTCCGCATCTGTTGCCATACTGTCGGCACGTGTCGTGGAGATCAAAATGGACCCGTTCCTGGCTGAGATTGAGCAAACGATCGCGCGATGGCACGGCATCGCTGCGCCGAACGAGCCTGCGCGGCGGATGGCGGCCGATCTTGTGGAGACAATCCGCGCATTCGAGGCGCTGCGCGGCACGCTGGTGTTCGAGGATGAACCAGCCAGCTTCGAAGCGGCTCTGCTCGAGACGCGGGAGTCGTAATCCATGACCAACCTCGCCGATCTGACACTGGTCGAAGCCGCCGATGCGGTGCGCACCGGCCAAGCGACTTCGATCGAATTGCTCAATGCCCTGTGGGCGCGAATGGAAGCGGTCAATCCGGCATTGAATGCCGTGATCTGGCTGGATCACGAGGGCGCCGAACAGGCCGCGCACGCAGCGGATCGCGCCGTGCAGCAGAAAGCCCCCTTGGGCCCGTTGCATGGCGTGCCACTGGCGCACAAGGACATGTACTACCAGGCGGGCAAGCTTTCCACCTGCGGTTCGGCGCTGCGCCGCGATTTCCGCCCGACCGTCACTGCGACGGTGATCGAGCGATTCGCCGCTGCCGGTGCCTATACGTTCGGTGGCCTCAACATGGCGGAATTCGCGCAGAATCCCACCGGTCACAATCGCGCGTTCGGCGACTGCCACAATCCATGGAACTTGCCATACATCACCGGTGGCTCTTCCTCCGGTTCCGGCGCCTCTGTCGCCGCACATTGCAACTACGCAGCGCTCGGCTCGGATACCGGCGGCTCCATCCGACTGCCGGCAGCTGCCTGCGGCGTGACCGGTATCAAGCCGACACAAACCCGGGTGTCGCGCGCGGGCGTGATGCCGCTGTCTTTCTCGGCGGATAATGTCGGGCCGCTGGCACGCACGGCGCGGGATTGCGCGCGCATCATGACGGTGATCGCCGGCGCCGATCCGCGCGATCCCACCTGCGCGCAACTGCCTGTGCCGGACTATGAAGATGCGCTGGATGGCGATCTCCGCGGCCTGCGCATCGGCGTGCCAACCACGTATTTCCTCGATGGCGTGGATGCACCCGTGCAGGCGGCGATGGAGCAGGCGCTGGAGGTGCTCGCCGCACGCGGCGCGATTGTGCAACGGATCACGCTGCCACTGATGGACGCGGTCGCCACTTATCAGAGCATCATTTCCCGCGTCGAGGCAGCCGCCATCCATGCGCAGTGGATGCGCACGAACGCGCATGACTACGGCGTGCATATCAGCGGCCGCATCTATCCCGGTTACGCGATCCCGGCGTCCTACTACATCGAATCGCTCAGCCGCCGCGGGCCGATCCTTCGGCAGTTCGCACGCGCGGTGTTCGGGTCGGTGGACGTGCTGGTGACGCCGACCATCCGCACCTGCCTGCCCACGCTGGCGGAAACCGATATCGATCATGGCCCGCCGGGAACCGAGCACAAATTCATGGCGGTGTCGGCCAATACACGGCCGTTCAATTATCTCGGCCTGCCCGCGGTCAGCGTGAATTGCGGGTTCGATCCGAATTCCTGCCCCATCGGCCTGCAGATTGCCGGCCGTCCGTTCGCCGAAGCGCGCGTGTTGCAGGTCGCGGACGCGTATCAGCGCGACACGGATTGGCACACGCGTCGGCCATCGATCGTGGAGACGGCGGAACCGGCCGGAGTGACGCTGGTATGAGCAGGCCGAAGGTCGCGTTCGTCGGGACCGGCGGCACCATCGCCTCGGTCGGGCAGGGACCGCTGGACCTGCAGAACTACGGCGCCACCGGCAAGGTCATGCACGCCGACGAGATCGTGGAACGCTTCCCCGAGGTGGCGCAGGTGGCGGAGGTGCTGCCGATCCGATATCGAAACATACCCAGCCCCAACATCGATTTCGCGGACTGGAAGGCGCTGGTGCTGCTGTGCGACCGGCTGGTGGCCGAGCATCCGGATCTCGCCGGCATCGTCATCGGCCACGGTACAGCGACGCTGGAGGAGACCGCCTACGCACTGAACCTGACGATGAAAGTCTCGGTGCCGGTGGTGCTGGTGGGGTCGCAACGACCCTCCAGCGCACTGTCCACCGACGCCGGGCTGAACCTGGTGAATGCGATCCGCGTTGCCGCCAGTCCCGATGCGCGCGGCATGGGCGTGCTGGCGCTGCTGAACGACGAGATCCACGCGGCGCGCGAGGTTACCAAGACTTCGACCATGCGGCTGCAAACGTTCCGCACACCGGATTTCGGTGTGCTGGGTCACGCCGATGGCGATGCGGTGGCATTCTATCGCCGTCCGCTGCGCCGCACTGCGCCGGCCACGGAGTTCGACATTCGCGGGCTGGATGCGTTGCCGCGGGTGGACATTGCCTATGCCTATACCGGTGCGGATGGCGCGGCGGTGCGGGCGTTCATCGCAGCGGGTGCGCGCGGTATCGTATCCGCCGGGTTCGCGCCGGGGTTCGCGCCACCGGGGGATTTCGCGGCACTGAAAGAAGCCGCTGCCAAGGATATCGTCATCGTTCAGTCCACCCGGGCCGGCAGGGGGCGCACATTCCGCGGCACCCGGCTGGCCGATGCCGGGTTCCTCATCGCCGATAATCTCAACCCGCAGAAGGCGCGCATTCTGTTGTCATTGGCGCTGACCATCACCCAGGATCGCAACGAGATCGCAAGGATATTTCGCACCTATTAGGCACGCTCAGCCATCCGCTGCGGGTGGGCGTCGGATGGCGGCGTAGAATGCCAATGCGAGCAATGCGCTCAGAAGACAGGCGGCGGCGACGTAGAAGGGTGCGCGCGGCAGGCCTGTCATGTCGCGCGACCAGCCGGCAACGGTCGGCAGCACGGCGACGTTGGCGTTGAACACCAGGTAGAACAGCCCCATGCCGATCGCTCGGCTTTCCGGCGCCAGCACCTGCGCGGGCATCGCCATCATCAACGCCACCGGCGTGCCCATCATGGCGCCCAACAGCAACAGCAGCACCGGGCCGGGTGCGGTGGCGTGCGGCAGGAGCACCACCGTCACCAGGATCGCAACCAGAAAGCCGGCGATTGTCCGCAAGGGCCAACGGGTGAACCGGCTCAGCCATCCACCCAACGGGATCAGCGGAATCAAAGGCAGGCTCATGAGGCTGACCAACGGCCCGGCGGCGGCGGAACTCATGCCCTGCCGCACAAAATAAGCGGGAGCGAAGCCCAGCACGATGGTCATTGCGGCATTGAAGCCAGCCCAGGTCATGGCGGCGGCCAGCAGGGGCGCGGTTTCCCCCGCGTTCAGCCGGTGCCGCTGCGGTACCGCGGCGACCGTCTCGTCCCGCGGCAGCAGGATCGCCAACGCGATGAATCCGATGCCGCATAGCAGGGCGGTGGCGCCGAGGGCGACGCGCCAGTTGGTTGCCGCGGCGATGGCGGGCAATGTCATCAGCGCCAGGCCCTGGCCCAGCGGCCAGGCACCCATCAGAAAGCCGATGGCCAGGGTCAGGGCAGAACCGGTGAACCGGTCCATCGCCATTTTCGTCAGCACCGTGTTCAGCCCGGACGCGCCGATGCCTCCGACGATGCGCGCCACCATCGCAATACCGAAGCGCGGTGCCACAGCCAGGCCGGCTGCGCCCAGCGTCATCAGCGCCAACGCGGTCAATGCCAGACGTCGATCGCCGAATCGCGCATTCAGCCATCCGATCGGGAGTGCGACGAAAACTCCAGGGAAATGATAGGCGCCGATCAGCATGCCCAGGGCGGCATAGTCGATCGCAAGATGCTCGACCAACGACGGCCCGAGACTGCCGATGCTCTGAAATTGCACCCCAAGTGCAGTGCGCACGACCACCAGGACCGTAAGCATCAACCAAGGAGTGTGTTTCATATGTCTCCCGCGGTATTGTCGGTGACGCATCCCTGCACCTGCCTCTATCAGACCTGATTGCCGTTGCAACGGGATTAATGCGGCGCGATGGCGTCCCATGCCGGGTTGTGGTCGAATCCGGGGAAAACGGGTAAACTCCTCGCATAATTGTTTGGGGGTGTGGCAGATGATCCACCATGTCTCGATCGCCGCGCGGGATCCACGGCACGTCGCTGTGGTGCTGGCGGAACTGATGAACGGCCGAGCCTATCCGTTCCCTGGCGGCATCGCGGACTCGTTCATGGCGGTCAGCGGTGACGAGCACGGCTCGATGATCGAGGTGTATCCCGAAACCGTGGTGCTGCAACCGGGAAGCGGCGATTCTCAGGTGATTGCGGCGCACGACGCCGCGCCCTCGCACGTGCCGTTTCACCTGCTGCTGTCGGTGCCGCTCGACCGCGAATCGGTCCAGCGCATCGGCGATCGGGAGGGCTGGCGCACGCGCATGTTCGGACGTGGCGCCCCGGGTCAGCCGCCGGTCTTCCATGTCATCGAATTCTGGATCGAGAATCGCTTGATGGTGGAGGTCGCCACTCCCGACATGGTGGCGGAATACGCCCAGATCATGCGTCCGGAGACACTGGACAAGGTCTTCCCGGTGCCGGTTTCAGCCTAGAAGCGGTTATGGTGTTCGATCCCGAAGCAGTGCGTGTGTTTGAGCACGCGCGCTGGCAGAACGCCGCATCCGCCTATCCGCACGCCTTCGCGACTGCCACCAGTCTGTTCATCGATGTGCTGCTGGATGCGGTGGGACTGACGGCCGGCATGCAGGTGCTGGACGTTGCCTGCGGCCATGGTCACGTTGCGGCGCGTGCGGTGGCACGCGGCGCGGTTGCGACCGGGCTGGATTTCTCCTCAGCGATGCTGGCGGTGGCGCGGTCTGCGCATCCGGGGATTGCATATCATCAGGGCGATGCGGAGGCGTTGCCCTTCGCTCCAGCAATCTTCGATGCCGTGGTCTCCAATTTCGGCATTCACCACGTGCCGCGACCGGCGCTGGCACTGCAGCAGGCGCTGCGCGCGCTGCGCGGTAACGGCCGCTTCGCCTTCACCGCCTGGGCGGAACCAGCCGAGAATCTCGCGTGGCAGTTGTTGTTCGATGCGGTGGGCCGGCACGGCGACCCCGCGGCGTCCTCTGCACCCGCACCTGGTGGCGGGTTGGGCTCCGCGCAGCGCTGCGTCGAGGCTTTGCAGGAGGCAGGCTTTGTCGACGCGGAGACGCGGCTGGAACGTCGGATCTGGCGGCATGCCGACGCGGCATCGCTGGTGGCGGCGCTGCGGGCCGGTACGGCGCGGATGGCCGCGATGATCGACGCTCAGACGCCGGCGGCCATGCCGGCGATCCTGGCGGATATTGAAACCCATGCCGCCACGTGGCGCGACGACACCGGCCTCGCGCTGCCGATCGCGGCGATCGTGGCATCCGCAGTGAAGCGCTGATCGCGCGCGGTCTCGCGCCATGCCGTGAATGGACCGCCGGCGCGCCGACCATTGGTCCTGTGCGCCGCGCCGTCATGCGCGATTCCCTGCGTCGACCATGACAGAGGAGAGTGCGTCATGGCGCGATCGACGCGTCTGCGGGCATTGCTGTTCGCCGATCTGGTGTTGGTGACACTGATCTTCAGTCTCGCCTTCGCGCATGTCTTGGAACTGCCGGGCAAGCTGACGCTGGATGGGCCGGCCTGGCTCACCGTTCAGCATCATCTTTACATCGCATTCGGTCCGTTTGCGGCAGGGGTCGAATCCGCCGCGATCGTGCTGGCCTGGGTGCTGGTGGTGATGCTGCGCGGCCTGCGCCGCGTCGGCAGGCTGGTGCTGGTCGCGGCAATCAGCACCTCTATCGGGCTGATCGCGTGGTTCAGCGTGGTATCGCCGATGAACACGCGGTTGAATGGATGGACGGCGACGACGCTGCCGCCGGACTGGACGGCGTCCCGCAACCAGTGGGAAGCGGGTCACGCCGTTCACGCGGTGCTGTTCGGCGTGGCATTCTGCGCACTGGTCTGAGCGCTGCAGCGCCTGCCCTGCGAGACGGAGGCATGAGGTGGACATCTATCACGTCTGGTGCGACCTGAAGCCGGGCGTGGGCGATGTCGCCTTCTCTGACAAGGTCGCGGGGTATCTGGGCCATCTGCGGGACCAGGGCTTGATCGAGACATGGCGCCTGACCCGCCGCAAGCTTGGCCTGGGTGCACCCGGATTGGGTGAATTCCATTTGATGATCGAGGTGCGCGACCTGGCGCAGCTCGACGCCGCATTCCAACGTGTGGCGGGCCGGCAGGAGCCGGTGGAAGGTTTCCATTTCGGCGTGAATTCGCTGGTGCAGAATGCGGTGTTCGCGCTGTATCGGGATTTCCCGGACCCGGTTCGCCATCGCGGCGAGGAGAAGTTCTAGGCAGCGTCGGGGCGTGCCCCAAACCCGCAGGAGGCCTTGACTCCTGGACCTCCAGCAAAGGCTCGCCTTTGCAATCAAATGCGGTTTGGAGCGGAGAGGGGGCGCGAACGCCTCGGACCAGGGCATCATCACGGTAGGCCCCCTCCGCACCCCAAACAGGATCGGCTCCAAGGCCCGGGCCCTTGGCGGGGTCTCAAGGGGCAGCGCCCCTTGATGGGGGTTTCGGGGGCAACGCCCCCGACGCTTCAGACCTATCGCGCCTGAGCGCTGGCCTCGCTCCGCGTCGCACCGGCACGGGCCGCCAGCGCGGCAGCCATGAACCCATCCAGATCGCCATCCAGCACCGCGTCGGGATTGCCCTTCTCCACCCCGGTACGCAGGTCCTTGACCAGCTGATAGGGCGCAAGAACGTAATTGCGGATCTGGTGGCCCCAGCCGATCTCGGTCTTGGCGTTCTCCTGCGCTGCCGCCGCGACTTCCCGCCGCTGCAGCTCCGCCTCGTACAGCCGCGCCTTCAGCATCGCCATCGCTGTCGCCCGGTTACGATGCTGGCTGCGATCGGTCTGGCACGCGACAATGATGCCCGACGGAACATGGGTGATACGGATCGCGCTCTCCGTCTTGTTCACGTGCTGCCCGCCGGCGCCCGACGCGCGATACGTGTCCACTTTCAGATCGGCATCGTTGATCTCGATCTCGATGCTGTCGTCCACCACCGGATAGACCCAGATCGAGGCGAAGCTGGTATGGCGCCGCGCCGCCGAATCGAATGGGCTGATGCGCACCAGGCGGTGCACGCCGGCCTCGGTCTTCAGCCAGCCATAGGCATTCGGGCCGCTGACCAGAAGCGTGGCCGACTTGATCCCCGCCTGCTCGCCCTCGCTCTCCTCCAGCAACTGTACCTTGTAGCCGTGCTGTTCGGCCCAGCGCATGTACATGCGCATCAGCATCTCCGCCCAGTCCTGCGCCTCCGTACCCCCGGTGCCGGCATTGACCTCGACATAGGCGTCGTTGGCATCGGCCTCGCCGGCCAGCAGGCTCTCGATCTCGCGCCGCTTCGCTTCCTCGGCCAGCGCCCGCAGCGAGGCAATGCCGTCGGCCACCATCGCCTCGTCACCATCCGCTTCGGCGAGTTCGATCAGTTCCAGCGTGTCGGCGACGTCGGCTTCCAGCTTGCGCACGCCATCGATCTGGGTGGCCAGCAGGTTGCGCTCACGCATCATCTTCTGCGCGGCGGCGGCGTCATTCCAAAGATCGGGGTTCTCGGCCTGGTGGTTCAGCTCCGCCAGGCGGGCTTCGGCGGCATCCCAGTCAAAGATGCCTCCTCAGCAGCGCGACGGACTGCTTGATCTGCTCGTTGAGGGTGTCGGATTCCGCGGACATGTCACTTTGCCGGTTCGCTTGGGAGGCGGTTCGCGTAAGGGGCGGGTCAATACAGGCCGCCCATCGTGGTGTCCACACCGCCATGCACGGATTGGGCACTGTTGGCCGTGGTTGCGCCGTCGCTGACGCCAGGCGTGGCGCTCACGATGCCGCCGATGGGCACGGAAGCCCCCGGCACCTGGTCGGGCTTGAAGGCGTCGGTGGAGGTGCCGGACCCGGTATCCCAGGTCGCCATCGTCACCCCGGGCGGCTGCGGGAAGGTCAACACCGGACGATCCTTCAGCGCCACGGCCATGTAATCATGCCAGATCGGCGCAGCGACCGAGCCGCCGGTCTCGTTGTTGCCGAGCGAGGTGGGATTGTCGTAGCCGACCCAGACGATGGTGACGAGGTCCGGGGTGAAGCCCCCAAACCAGGCATCAGCGAAGTCCTGCGTGGTGCCGGTCTTGCCGGCGATCGGCCGGTTCAGGCCCTTGCCGGCATTCACGCCGGTGCCGCGTTGCACCACGCCCTGCATCATGGTCACGAGCTGGAACACGCTGGCCGGGTCGGCAATCTGCTTACGCTGATCCTCGATGCGAGGCGGCGTGGACGCGTCACCACAGTCGCTGCAGGCGAAGCCGGATGGCCGCCATACGACGTGGCCGTCAGGGTCCTGCACGCTGTCGATCAGCGTCGGCGTCACCAGCCGGCCACCCTCGGCCAACGAGGCATAGGCACCAGCCTCCTGCAGCACGGTGGTCGAGACCGCCCCGAGTGCAGCGGGCAGAACATGCGGCATGCTGTCCACTTCGTGGAAAGCGATCGCGGTATCTGCGATGGCCTGTATGCCGACATGCTGCGCGACCCGCAGCGTCACCAGGTTGAGCGAGTGCTCCAGCGCGAGCCGCAACGGGGTGGGGCCGCCAAACGTGCCTTCATAGTTGCCCGGCCGCCACCGGCCGTTCGCCGTGTCCATCACGACCGGCGCATCGAGGAAGCGCTGGCTCGGGGAAATGCCGTGCTCCAGCGCCGTCAGATACACGAACGGCTTGAAGCTCGACCCCGGTTGACGTTGTGCCTGGGTGGCGCGGTTGAACTGGCTTTGCTCGAAGCTCCAGCCGCCCACCATGGCGAGGACGCGGCCGGTGCGCGGATCGAGGGAGACCAGTGCTCCCTGCACGCCGGGTATCTGTCGCAGGGCGACGCGGCCGGTCGGTGCCGCGGTCGGCTTGCCCTTCGCGGGCGCGGGCGCGGGCGCGGCAGAGGCTGCACTCGGTTCCACCATCACGACGTCGCCGACCTTCAGCACATCGCTCACACGGCGCGGCGTTGGTCCCGGCTTGCCGTCGCGCAGCGGGCGCGCCCAGGTCATGTCGGACAGCGCCAGCGTCCCGGTCTTCGGCAATGCGGCCTGGTTGGCCTGGTCGGATTGCGCCAGCCAGCCGACCCGGGCCTCCGAATCGGAGGTGGTCAGCACCACGGCCGTTCGCCAGTCCGGCAGCATCCCGGGCGGACGGGCGACCTGCGACAACGGGCCGGCCCAGTCGCGCTCCAGTGCCGCACCGCCATCCAGATGCTTCACCAGTCCATGCCAGCCGCCCATCTTGCGGTCATAGGCTATCAGCCCGGTGCGCACCGCGCTTTCCGCGGCGATCTGCAAGGCCGGGTCCAGGCTGGTGCGGACCATCAATCCGCCCTGCGTGGTCATGTCCCCGCCGAACTGCGCGACAAGCTGGCGGCGCACCTCCTCGGTGAACCAATCGGCGCCAGGGATGGGAGGCGGGCGATGGAATTCGGTCGGCACGATCGGTTCGGCTTTGGCCGTGCTCGCCTGGGCAGCGGTGACGACATGGTCGTCGGCCATGCGGTCCAGCACCCAGTCGCGACGTGCCTTCGCCGCCTCCGGATACTTGAACGGATTATAGTTGTTCGGCGCCTTCGGCAGCGCCGCCAGGAACGCGCATTCCGCCAGCGTCAGCTGGTCCAGCGGCTTGTTGAAATAGGCCTGCGCTGCCGCGGCCACGCCATAGGAGCCCATGCCGAGGTAGATTTCGTTCAGGTACAGCTCCAGGATGCGCTCCTTGCTGAGCACCTGCTCGATGCGCATCGCGAGCAACGCCTCGCGAATCTTGCGCGACATCGATACCTGGTTGTCCAGCAGCATGTTCTTGGCGACCTGCTGGGTGATGGTGGACGCGCCGATCGGGCGACGGCCCTGGCCCATATGCATCAGGTCGGTGACGCCGGCGCGCAGGATGGCGACCGGATCGACGCCGCGATGGATCCAGAAATTTTGGTCCTCGGCCGAGACAAAGGCCTGCTTCACGCGATCCGGAATCGCCGAGAACGGCACGAAGATGCGTCGTTCGGTTGCCAGTTCGGTCAACAGCCGCGCATCGCCGGCATAGACCCGGCTCATCACCGGCGGCTGATAGCTGCGCAGCCCGTCCACGTCCGGCAGATCGGCACTGTAATGGCGCCAGGCAATATAGCCGCCGGTAGCGCCGACGGCACCGCCGAGCACGGCGATTCCCAAGGCTGCGCCGAGCAGACCGCGCATGACGCGGGCGAAGCGGCCGCGCCGCCGCCGAGGCACCTGGGGCGGCGGACCACCGGTGCGCGGATCGCGGCGATGCGGATGGGAATGCGGCGAGAGCGGCTCGCCCGCTGTGATGGGACCCGTCATGTCGCGCGATATGGTCCTTTTGCCGAACGCCGACCAGCACGTTGTGCGCTAGCCAGCCATCCCTTTCCCGAGAGCAACGTCTGCCATGCGCCCGATGGCGGCAAAATACGCATCCACGGCGCGTTTCATGGCGACGGCGACCTGGCGGCGATGGTTCGGTTGGCGCAGCGCCGCTTCATCGCGTGGGTTGGACATGAACCCCATTTCCACCAGCACGCTGGGAATATCGGCTGCTTTCAGCACAACGAATCCGGCGTGCCGTGCGGGGTGTGTCAACATCGGCACGTCAAGGTCCAGCTGACCGACCATGTTATGGGCAATGCGTGAGGAGCCGGCCCGAGTCTCCCGCCGCACCAGGCTGGCGAGGATGCGCTGCACCTCGGGCGACGTGCCCTGGAAGCTGTGGCCGGCGAATCGGTCGGCGCTGTTCTCGCGCTGCGCCAGGGCCGCGGTCTGCGCGTCCGATGCGGCGCCGGATAGCGTGTATACACTGGCGCCCCGCACCGAATGGTCTGCCAGCGCGTCGGCATGCATCGAGACGAACAGCGCCGCCCCGGCCTCCTGCGCGCGGGCGACCCGCCCGTCCAGCGGGATGAAGGTGTCGCGTGTCCGGGTCAGCGCCACGCGGTAATGGCCGCCGGCCTCCAGCAGGTGCTTGAGTTCGAGCGCGGTGGCGAGCGAGACGTGCTTCTCGTAGGTGCCGGATACGCCGATGGCCCCGGGGTCCTTGCCGCCATGGCCAGGGTCCAGCATGACCAGCGGCGCTGGCGGTCGAGCCGGTCCTTTGGTCGGCGGGGGCGGATGGGTCTCCGGATGGCTCTGATGGGGCGATCGCGCGGCCATCGCCTCATGCAGTGAGGCGGGCAAGAGGAAGGTGCCGACCACCCCGGCACCGGTTGCGAGGCGGCCCAGCAGCAGACGACGTGAGAACGGCGTCAGGGACATGGCGACGTTCTTAACATAGGGCCTTCGCAATGTCAGCTTATCTGTTGATTGCGTGGAGTTCATCTGATGTGCGGTCGGTGTAATCGCACGGGGATGACAGATCCGGGCCGTCCGTCCGGGTCCGATCGTTGCCCGGGTGAGGATCGGCTTGCGGTGGCGCAGCGTTTGCGGCATGGTCTCCGGCGCTCCGGTGACGCAATCGAGGGCAGTGGGCGCCATGTCGCCTCTCGGCCCGATCTGATGGGGCGCCAGGATTCGGTCCGCCCGACCGGGGGTCGCCCGGCGGGCCGCAGGGGAGGATCCGCCCCACCGCTATAGCGTTACCGCTCGTGTCGCGCCCGCTTCCGGCGCGCCGGGGCCGCCCGCATGGGCGGCAGGCTCTCGCTTCTCACGGGGCCGCGTTCCCACCGAGCGCACCGCCCGCATGCCAGGGACATATGACCGCCGCCGTGCCCGTATTTTTCAAACCATTCGCATCCATCTCCATTGACGGCGCGGCTGGCAGGGTCGGCGAACAGCGTTATGTCCCGGGGCAGGCACACGTGTCCCACCGACACGCGGGCCATCGGGGCGGGCTCCATTCCGCAAGCCTTTCCAGCCGCCCGCCGGCGCTTGTCCCGTCAGGGATCGCGCTGCCTGTCCGGGCGCTGCACCGGAGTTCAGGACTGAATGACCAAGCGCATGCTGATCGACGCCACACACGCGGAAGAGACCCGCGTGGTGGTGCTGGACGGTAACCGCCTCGAGGATTTCGACGTCGAGACATCGACGAAACGACAGCTCAAAGGAAATATCTACCTCGCCAAGGTCGTGCGCGTGGAGCCCTCGCTTCAGGCGGCGTTCGTGGAATATGGCGGCAATCGCCATGGGTTCCTGGCCTTCAGCGAGATCCACCCCGACTACTATCAGATCCCGGTGGCCGATCGGCAGCGGCTGATCGACATGGAGGCAGAGGAAGCCCGCCAGGAGGAGGAGGAAGAAGACCGGGCCGCGCAGGCGGCCCAGGGGCGGGCCGAGCGGACTCAGGACGAGCGCGCCGGCCGGCAGGAACCGGAACCGCCCGCCCAAGCGCATGATGCCGAACCTGAAGCCGTCGCGGAAACGGCTGACGAATCCGGCGTGACAGCAACCATCGCGCCACCGGCCGAGGCTGGGGCAGGGGCCGAGGCTGGGGCCGAGGGTGGGGCAGGGACCCAGAGCGGAGCAGGGGAGGTATCGCCCGCCGCCGAGACAGCCGGCGAACCCGGTGCGGTCACCGAGGCAGCACGCGCCGCCGAGGGCGGCGAGGCGGACGAGCCCGACGCCTCGGACGAATCCCGGGCGGGCACAAGGCCGGCCCAGCCGCTCATCATCGAGTCGGACACGCGGCGCGGCCCCATCGAGCCGGACGAAGATACCTCCGACGCCACCGGCGAAGCGCCGGTCGCGGAGCCGGTCGCGGCGCAAGCGACGACTGGTGATGCCGCGTCCTCCGTGGTCGAAGCCGAAACGCACGCCGCCTCGGCCGACGCGCCGCGGGCTCCGGGGGAAACCGGCGATGACTCCGGGGCAGCGGTCGCGATGTTCGCGGCGAGCGAGGACACCGCGTCGTATCACGACACCGCCGCGCCGCACGCGTCCAACCGCTGGGAGTCGAGCGACACCAGCACCACGGCAGCCGATGAACGCGACGACGATGATGGTTCGGCCGGCGACACTGACCGCAACAGCCGCGACCACAACGGCGGCGACCACGACATCGGCGACACCATCCCAGAGTCGCTGCCGCCTGAAACGGTCGGTGGCGAACCGGACGGCGACGAGCGGGGCGAGCGCCGTATGCCGTCGCGCTTCATGCGCAACTACAAAATCCAGGAGGTCATCAAGCGCCGGCAGATCCTGCTGGTGCAGGTGGTGAAGGAGGAGCGCGGCACGAAAGGCGCGGCGCTGACCACCTACCTGTCGCTCGCCGGCCGGTTCTGCGTGCTGATGCCGAACTCCCCGCGCGGTGGCGGCATTTCGCGCAAGATCACCTCCGCCACCGATCGTCGCCGGCTCAAGGACATCATGACGGAGCTGGAAATCCCCAAGGGCATGGGGCTGATCGTACGCACCGCCGGCGCCAACCGACCGAAGCCTGAGATCAAGCGCGACTGCGAATATCTGCTGCGGCTATGGGACGATATCCGCGAGCACACCATGAAATCGGTGGCGCCGGCGCTGATCTACGAGGAAGCCAGCCTGATCAAGCGCGCGATCCGCGACGTCTATTCGCGCGATGTGGACGAGATCCTGGTGGATGGCGAATCCGGCTGGCACGCGGCGCATGAGTTCATGCGCATGCTGATGCCGAGCCACGCGAAGAAAGTGCAGCTCTGGCGCGATCAGAGCCAGCCGCTGTTCGCTCGTTCGCAGGTGGAGGCGCAGCTCGACGCGATGCTGCTGCCCACGGTGCAGCTTCGCTCCGGCGGCTATCTGGTGATCAACCAGACCGAGGCACTGGTGGCGATCGACGTCAACTCCGGCCGTTCCACGCGGGAGCGCAATGTCGAGGAGACGGCGCTGCGCACCAACCTGGAGGCCGCCGATGAAGCGGCGCGCCAGTTGCGGCTGCGCGACCTGGCCGGGCTGATCGTCATCGACTTCATCGACATGGAGTCGAAGAAGCACAACGCGATGGTCGAGCGGCGCATGAAGGACGCGCTCAAGAACGACCGCGCGCGCATCCAGCTCGGCCATATCAGCCATTTCGGCCTGCTGGAAATGAGCCGGCAGCGGCTGCGTCCGTCGCTGGCGGAAACCAGCTTCGTTGCCTGCCCGCATTGCGGCGGCATGGGCCATGTGCGCAGCACCGAGAGCGCCGCGATCCATGTACTGCGCGGCATCGAGGAGGAAGGCAGCAAGCGGCGCGCGGCGGAAGTCGTGGTGCATGTTGCGACGCCGATCGCGCTGTACATCCTGAACCATAAGCGCGACCGTATGCGCGAGATTGAGCTGCGCTACGGCATGCGCGTCACGCTGTCGGGCGATGACCGGCAGATCGAGCCGCAATTCCGCATCGACCGGCTGCGTCCGCAGATCGCTGGCGAGGTGGCGACCGTGATCACGCCGGACCAGCCGCAGGTGGCGTTTGCGCCCCCTGAGCCGTTACCTGCCGAGGAGGTCAATGAGGCCGCCGAGGAGGAGGACGTCACCGACGCGGAAGACATTGCGGAGGCGGAGCCCGCACGGGAAGGCGGCGCCGAGGAGACCGCCGAGGAGGCAGAGCGTCGGCGTCGGCGTCGGCGTCGGCGGCGGCGTGGGCCTCGCCGGGACGAGCCGGTCACCGAGGCGCCCGCCGAGGCGGCGGCCCCCGCGGGTGACGAGCCCAGCCAGCCGGCAGCGGCCGAGACGGAGACCCAGTCCGACGCCGATCTTCCCATCGAGACGCATATCGAGGGCGTTCCCGAACACATGGAGACGCCTGGCGAGGACGACGACGGTCGTGGCCGTCGGCGCGGACGCCGGGGTGGACGCCGGCGGCGGCGGGAGCCGGGCGATGGCGAGCCGGCGCCGTATGCCGCGCCCGATGCGGAACAGCCGGACCTGCCGCCGATCTATACCGGGCCGACGCCGGCCAATCCCTTCGGCGGCCATGCCTTCGACATCTTCGACGTGCTGGAGCAGGCTGAGGCCGGCAGCTCCCGCTCGATCCCGATCATGCACGCGCCGATGCCGGAACCCGAGGTCACCGTTACGCCGCCGGCTGATGCCGAGACCATCCAGTCTGAGCCGATGGAAATGGTCTCTTTCGTCAACACCGCTGGGCCCGAACCGGTGATGGAACAGTCGATGGGGGCGGTGCCGTCGCCCGAGGCAGGCGCCGAGGAGACGGTGACGGCGGCCGCGGGATCGGCAGCCGACGCGCCGGCGGCCGAGTCGAATGTTTCACCGGCTTTGGAGATCCAGCCGGCATCCCCGGCGCTCGCGGCCAACGACACGCCGCCAGCGGCCGAGTCCGCTCCCCCGCCCAGTCGGAAGCGGCGTCGGAAGCGGCGTCCGAAGCGGCGTCCGAGGCTGGGGCCGAACCGCCGGCCAGTGCCGAACCGGCAGCCGGGGCTGAGGAGCCGGCCCCGGTTGTGCATGATCCGCCGTCGTCACTCGCCGACCCGCCGCAGGCGACGGCCGCGAATGATGAGCCGCCGGGGCCGCTCATCAAGCCGATCGTGATCGGCAGCCCTGATGATGGGCTGGCGGTGGAGAAGAAGCGCGGCTGGTGGCGGCGATAGCTTGGCCGCCGTCCGCCGCCCCGCGGCTGGCATGACTGACCGAGCCTGGGTGGCGTCTGCGCGGCACCCGGCCTCGGCTGGACATCCAGCTCCCGACCTCGTTCAATTCGGTCGAGGTGAGGTCAGGTCATGGCGGAAGATTATTCGAAGACCACACGCGGCGTCCGGATCACGGTGCGGTCCTTCTACCTGGAGGACCAGTCGCAGCCTGACGACAATCATTTCGTCTGGGCCTATCGCGTGAAGATCGAGAACCACGGCCGCCAGACCGTGCAACTGCTGCGGCGCACTTGGCAGATCACCGACGCGCGCGGCCGGACCCAGCACGTGCATGGCGCGGGCGTGGTCGGGGAGCAGCCATTGCTCGAACCCGGTGAGAGCTTCGAATACACCTCGGGCACGCCGCTCGACACGCCGTCGGGCTTCATGGTCGGCGCCTACCACATGGTCGTTCCGGCATCAGGCGAGAATTTCGACGTGGCGATCCCGGCGTTCAGCCTGGACAGCCCGCACCAGAGCGGTAGGGTCCATTAGGCTCGCAGGGTTGTGAGGCCTGGGCGAAGCCCCATATCCGCGTCGACGGCGCTGTCCGGCCGCCGTTCCAAGCGCAATCCGGAGGAGCTTCCGCAGTGAATCTCAGTCACGTCCCCCCCGAGCTGTGCGGCGGAATCGGTGTCGCCGGTCGAACGCCCGACCCGCGCCGAGGCGGAGGCGGCGGTCCGCACGCTGCTGCGCTGGGCCGGCGACGACCCCACGCGGGAAGGCCTTGTCGACACCCCTGGCCGCGTCGTGCGCTCCTACGAGGAATTCTTCTCCGGCTACACGCTCGATCCGGTCGGCATGCTGGAACGCACCTTCGAGGAAACCGACGGCTACGACGAGATCGTGCTGCTGCGCGACATCCGGCTGGAGAGCCATTGTGAGCACCACATGGTGCCGATCATCGGCCGCGCGCATGTCGCGTACCTGCCGCATCGGCGCGTGGTCGGCATCAGCAAGCTCGCGCGGGTGGTGGAGGCCTATGCCAAGCGCCTGCAGATCCAGGAGAAGCTGACGGCGCAGATCGCCAACACGATTCAGGATGTGCTGGAGCCGCGCGGCGTGGCGGTGGTGATCGAAGCCGCGCACCAGTGCATGACCACGCGCGGCGTGCACAAGCCCGGGGTTACCATGGTCACCAGCCGCATGCTGGGCGCATTCCGCGACAATTCGACCACGCGGCGGGAGCTGATGGCGATGATCGGCAATCGCGGCAGCACCATTACCGGGGACTGATGCCACCACCCAGCGGTGTCGGCGGCGGCGGATAACCCGACGACGGGTAGCCCGATGACGGGTAAGCCGCGGGCGGTGGATAGTCTGGTGCGGATTGCGGCAGCGCGGGGGGCGGTGCGCCATCCAGCGGCGCCTGCTGCACCGGCGAAACGACAGCCGCTCCGGTGGTCAGCCATTCGCGCAGTCGCGCACGCAGCTGGTATTCGAACTCGACATTCATCGCGTCCATCATCGCCTTGGTCATGTCATACAACGTGCCGGGCAGGTCGCTGATATTCCCTTCGTGCTGACGGGTGACCCGCGCCTGCGCGAAGCCGGCGCGTGGGCCGGAGGGAGAAGGATAGACGTTGAGGATCACCTCCATCGTCCCGGTGATCAGGTCGTCATGCCGCACGAGTGACGCGTTCTGGATGGCGAACACGGCGCGCCCGGCTGTACCCAGCGCCTTCAGCCGATCTTCCGCCATGGTGCGCAGCGCATCGGCCGGGCGCACCGGGGCGAACTGGGTGACATCGGGTGAGATGCCCGAAGGGATGAAGCGCTGTTCGATGTCGATGGTGGCGACGTTCAGGCCAAGCGGCGGCAGGTAGTTGTAGCGCAGCGGCGGAAAATCCTGTCGCGCCTCTCCGCCGCACGCGGCGAGCAGCAGCGGCAGCAGCAAGGAGGAACGGCGGGTGAGGCCTTTGGCATGCATGCAGACTCGCTCCGGCTGTAAAACACGGGACAGGGGATATGGCGGCGATGAAACGTGAAGAAGTGGCGCCGTCCGGTCAAATGCGCCTTAACTCGCGTCGGTGGAACCTGCCCTCCCGTTTACCTGATCGCGCGCGAACCGAAAGTCATAATTGCAGAACTCGCAGGTCATAACGATGTCGCCTTCGACCGCCATGTGGTCGAGGTCGTCTGGCGGAAATCCTTCCAGGATATCGGCCAGCCTGGCGCGCGAGCAGCGGCAGCCATAGGACAGCGCGCGCGCGCGATCGACGGCGACGCCCTCGGTGTGGAACAGCCGGTACAGCAGCCTCTCGGCCGGCAGCGCGTCGTCCAGCAATTCCTGCCGGGTGAGAGTGGCGGCGAGGGTGGTCGCGGTACGCCAGCTTTCTTCCTGCGCGGCCTCATCCAGCATGGGATCGATGCCGCCGGCGCCGGCGGTCTTTTCCAGTATCAACGCGGCGGCGCGCCAGCCGGAGTCGGTTTGGTCGCAGGCCAGATGCACCATGCAGCGCAGCTGTTCGCTGGTGCGGAAGTAATGCAGCGCCATGTCGGCCAGGCCGTCACCTTCGATACTGACAATGCCCTGATGGCGATGGCTGTCAGGGCCCTGATCGACGGTGAAGGCGAGATAGCCGCTGCCGAGCAGGTGACTGGCCGTGGGCTCGGGATTGTCCTGCAGCAGGGTGTCCAGGCGCTCCGGCTGCACCCTGGCGTAGCCGCGCAGGGCGCCGGTGTCGGTGCAGTCGGCCAGCAGCATGGAGACCGGACCGTCGCCCTTCGCCTGCAGGCTGAACGTGCCGCGGAATTTCAGTGCCGTGGACAGGGCCGCCGCCAGGGCCAGCGATTGCCCGGCGAGCTGCGTCACCGCGGGATGCATGCCCTGGTGGCGGGTCAGCAGCGTATCGGCGAGCGCGCCGAGACGGATGAGCCGGCCGCGCACCGGGCGGCGGGGGAGGAAGAACGGCGTGACTCCGCGCGGCACCACAAGGTCGGGCACGGGCGGGCGATCGAGGTCAAGGAAGGCGGGCGTGTCGGACATCATCTCAAGATAGGCATGACGTCGCGTCAGGGCTACCGTCTGCGGCATGGCTGGTCCGGTCCAATCGTTCACGCTGCGTCCCATGGAAGTGCGTGACGCCGCTGCGGTGGCCGCGTTGATCCGCGCCGCCTTTGCCGCGCTGCCGGTGGAACCCGATCCGCCGATGTCGGCGTTACGGGTGACTGGTGCGCACATCGCCACCCATCTTGAAACCGGCGGCGGGGCTGTGGCCGAGACACGCGACGGGGCCGAGACACGCGACGGGGTGGTCGGTTCGGCAATCTGGGTTGAACAGGATGGCGGATTGTATGTTGGGCGGATCGCCGTCGCACCCGACTGGCGCCGACGGGGAATCGCCCAGGCGCTGCTGAGGGAGGCGGAAGCCGCCGCGCACACCGCCGGGTTGCCGCGCGTGCATCTCAGCACGCGGCTGGTCATGACCGACAATCGACGGCTGTTTGCCGCCTGCGGCTTCGTCGAAACCACGCGCGAGGCCCATCCTGGCTATCCCGAGCCCACCTTTGTCAATTTGGAGAAGTGGTTGGCTCGATAGTCAGCCGTCGCGGTTCGGCTCAGAGACGTGCGTGCCTGTGGTGGGATGCAGGAAGCATCGGGGCTTTGCCCCGGACCGCACCAGGAGGCTTTGCCTCCTTGGATCTCCAGCAAATTCTCGCCTTTGCAATCAATTAGGGTCCAGGGGCCGCGCCCTTGGCCGGGGGGCGAGGGCAACGCCCCTGATGCCTTTTGCCTTCCACCCCAAGGCGTGGAGACATTGGACAGGCTGCCAACATCTGCCTAGCGTTCGGATAGAGCCGGAGCCAGACACGGCCAGTTCGAGGAGACACCAGCCGTGCGGCCGTGGATGATTCTTGCCGCCCTTGGGCTCGCCCGTATCGGCTTCGGCTACCAGTTCCAGAGCGTCGCCACGTTAGGCCCCGATCTGATCCCACTGTTCCACCTGTCCTATGCCGCGTTCGGCACGCTGATTGGCGCCTATATGCTGCTGGGTGCCTTCGTCGCCCTGCCGATGGGGATGCTCGGCCGGCGGTTCGGCGACCGGCTGATCCTGGGTGCCGGTCTGGCCTGCATGGTGGCGGGCGCCGCGATCAGCGCCTGGGGTGGCGGGCCGGAAGGGATTGCCGCGGGCCGTACCCTGGCCGGGGTTGGCGCCGTCGCGATGATCGTCCTCCAGGGCAAGATCATCGCGGACTGGTTCAGTGGCACACGGTTCATGCTGGCGATCAGCGTCTCGGTCTGCGCCTATCCGGTCGGGGTCGGGCTGGCCCAGTTGATCCTGCCGCCGGTGGCGCACGCCTATGGCTGGCCTGCTGCCTTCCTGTCCGGCGGCGTGCTGCTGGGTGCGGCGCTGCTGCTGTTCCTCGTAAGCTATCGACCCGCGCCACAGGCCGTGGTGGTGCCGCGCGGCTTCTCGTTTCCCGGCGCGCAGGAGTGCCTGCGCCTGGCGATCGCCGGCCTGATCTGGACCGCCTACACCGCCGGCTACACCGGCTACACCTCCTACGTTCCCGCCACCCTGGCACTGCGCGGCGAAAGCCTGGCGCTGATCGCCCTGGTGATGACCATCGCCACCTGGGGCAACGTGCCGGCCACGCTGTTCGGCGGCGGACTGGCGGCGCGGTTCGGCGGATTCCGCATCTTTCTGATCGGCACGCTCGGGCTGGTGGTCGGCATGGCCGGCACCGCACTGTTCGACCTGCCGGTGCTGGGCGCGATCGCGGTCGGGCTGGTGGGGTCGATTCATCCCGGCGTGATCATGGCGGTCGGCACGCTGTCCGCCCGGCCGGAAAATCGAGCCGTGGGCATGGGGTTGTTCTATTCGCTGTACTATGCGGGCGGCACATTGGCGCCGGCGCTGTGCGGGCGTGCGGCGGATTTTTACGGTGGCCCTGCAGGTGCGTTGCTGGCGGCCGCGGCACTCTCGGCGCTGGCGATCCCGATGTGGCTGCTGCATCGGCGGCTGGTGGCGCATGGGACGATGCTGGTGCGGGCGTGAGCTGAATCTGCCGGCCGGGGGCTATGACGCGCCGAGTGGTCGACGACAGTCGATGCCCTGGCGCCGTGTGCGTTGTCCGGACCCGCTCCCGGTTGACGTTTGGCATCTTGTTTCGGGTGATCGATCGCATCTCCCCGGTGCGATCCGCCTGTCCGGCAGCCGCCATCTTGCAGATGGGTTAATCCTTGGTCATGGCCTTGCCTGATCGGGCCGGCGCGCTTGCATTGCCCTCGCGTTGCGTTATTCCCGCCGCGCATGGGAACTCGGGGGAGTTGCAGCGTGTCTGCCGCCGGCCAACCTGCGCTGATTGAGATCGAGGGCCTGACCAAGCGGTTCGGCAGCTTTACCGCGGTGGACAATGTGTCGTTCCGCGTGTCGAAGGGTGAGGTGCTGGGTTTCCTGGGACCAAACGGCGCCGGCAAATCCACCACGATGCGGATGCTCGCCGGGTTCATGATTCCAACCCGCGGCACCGCGCGCATCTGTGGCCATGACGTGCAGACCGATTCGGTGGCAGCGCGGCGGGTGCTGGGCTTCCTGCCGGAAGGCGCACCGACCTATCCGGAAATGTCGGTGACCGGCTTCCTGCGCTTCTGCGCGAAGATCCGTGGCTATCGCGGCGCGGCGCTTGATCAGCGCGTGGCCCATGCACTCGGCCTGACCCGGCTGGAAGGCGTGCGGCTGCAGCCTGTGGAGACGCTGTCGAAAGGCTTCAAGCGCCGCGTCGGCCTGGCCCAGGCGCTGCTGCACGATCCGCCCGTGCTGGTGCTGGACGAGCCCACGGACGGACTTGATCCGAATCAAAAACACGAAGTGCGCAGCCTGATCCAGGCCATGGCGCCGGACAAGGCGATCGTGATCTCCACGCATATTCTCGAGGAGGTCGACGCCGTGTGCACCCGGGCGATGGTGATCGCCGCCGGCCGGGTGGTGGCGGACGCGACGCCCGCCGAACTGGCGCAGTGCCATCCTTCCGGCAAGCTGGACGACGTGTTCCGGCAACTGACCATGACGGAGGCGGCGTGAGGGCGTCCGGCTGCGTCACGGGAGGGGCGCTCGTGTCGGGTCTCGGTCCTCGCGTCGTGGTGGGCGGAGGACGCCTGCGTGACTCCGCCAGGTTGGGCGGAGGTCGCCTGAACCACGCCGCGATGTGCCAGGTCGTCAGGGCCGGGTCTGACCCGGCCATTTGCACCGGAACGATCGGGTCGCAACGGGGCCTCGATGCGCGATCATCTCGGGCGGATGGCCGGGTCAGGCCCGGCCATGACGGAGAATGGGATTCGGCCCGCCCCGCAGATTCGGCATCCACGACGTGCAGCTGCCCTGCGCATCGGGAAAGTTGCGGCTGGCGGGAATTCGTCCGCCATGACGACGACTGCGCGCTCCGCCACCACGATAGCCGCGCGCTCCGCCGGGACGACGACCGCGCACTCCGCCACGCCGACGACCGCGCGCTCCGCCACGACGACGACCGCGCGCTCCCCCCTGCGATCACCGGATTCTGCTGATGCGCAATGTCATGATCATCGCCGGACGCGAATTGTCCGGCTACTTCGCTACCCCGGTCGCGACCGTGTTCATCGTGATCTTCCTGGTGTTGCAGGGTGCGTTGACCTTCAACCTGGGCAATTTCTTCGAGCGCGGACAGGCCGACCTCAATCCATTCTTCACCTTCGTCCCGTGGGTGTTCCTGCTGCTGGTTCCCGCCATCACCATGCGGCTCTGGGCCGAGGAACGCCGGCTTGGCACGATCGAGCTGCTGCTGACCTTGCCGATTACCCAGACTCAGGCCGTGCTGGGAAAGTTCCTCGCTGCCTGGGTGTTCTGCGCCATAGCGTTGCTGCTGACCTTCCCCTTCGTCATCACGGTGAACATTCTCGGCCAACCGGATAATGGGGTGATCGCTTCGGGCTATGTCGGCTCGCTGCTGGTCGCCGGCGCCTTCCTCTCGATCGGCTCCGCACTCTCCGCGATCACCCGCAACCAGGTCATCGCCTTCGTGCTGGGCGTCGCGGTCTGTTTCGTGTTCGCCGTCGCGTCCTATCCGGTGGTCACCGACTTCCTGTCGCGCAACACGCCGGTGCTGGCCGAGATCGCGCGTCGTATCGCCGTGATCGACCGGTTCCAGGACTTCACGCGGGGCATCGTCTCGCTGCGCGACCTGATCTTCTTTGCCAGCTTCATCGGATTCTGGCTGTTCCTCAATACCGTGCTGGTCGACCAGCGGAAGGCGGATTGAGCCGATGCGTCGTCGCCTGTTCTCCTCCATCATCGGTGTCATCGCGGTGGCCGCGATCGTCATCGGCATCAACCTGTTCGCCGATGCGCGACTGTCCAGTATCCATGTCGATCTGACGCGGAATCACATCTACACGCTGTCAGCCGGCACGCGGCAGATCCTGTCCGACCTGAAGGATCCGGTGACGCTGCGGCTGTTCTACTCCCGCCGGCTGGGCGCCACCGTGCCGGTCTATGGCGCCTATGCCGACCATGTGCGGGAGATGCTGCAGGAATACGCCGCCGCCTCGCACGGCAAGGTGCGGCTGGAGTTCTACGACCCCGAGCCGTTCAGCGACACCGAGGACCACGCGCTGGCCTACGGGCTGCAAGGCGTGCCGCTCGATCAGGGCGGGGCACAGGTGTATTTCGGCCTGGCCGGCACCAACCTGCTGGACGATGAGCGCACCATCGCCTTCTTCCAGCCCGAGCGCGAACGCTTCCTGGAATACGACCTGACCAAGCTGGTCTACGAACTCTCCAGCCCGAAGCGCCCGGTGATTGGCGTGATGTCGTCGCTGCCGCTCGATGGCGACCCGCGGCTGATGATGATGTCGCAAGGACGCAGCGGCGGCCAGCCCTATGCCTCCGCAACGCTGCTGCGCCAGACCAACCAGGTGAAGACGGTCGCCACCGACGCCCAGGTGATCGATCCGGATATCCAGGTGCTCGTGGTGGCGGAGGCGCAGAACCTGTCGGATGCGACGATGTACGCGATCGACCAGTTCGTCATGCGTGGCGGCCGGCTGATGGTGATGGTCGATCCGTGGAGCGAGGCGATGGCCGCGCGGCCATCGCAAAGCGGCATGCCGCCCTCCGACACGCATTCCGATCTGAAGAAATTGTTCGATGCCTGGGGGATCGAATTCGATCCGACCAAGGTGGTGGGCGACCTGACCGGCGCCTGGCGGGTGCGTGCCAATCCGGATGAACGCGTGCAGGCGGTGAACTACGTCGCGTGGTTCAACATCCGCGATGGTATCAATCACAACGACCCCGCCACCGCCGACCTGCAGCAGATCACCGTGGCCACGCCTGGCTTCATCGAGAAGGCGCCCAAGGCCACCATCGAGTTCACGCCATTGCTGACGACCAGCGCGCGCGACGCCGTGATCCCGGTGGACAAGGTCAAGATGCCGGACCCGACCAAGATCCTGGCGGATTTCAAGCCGGATGGCACCAGGCGGGTGATCGCCGCGCGGGTGCATGGCGAGCTGAACTCCGCCTTCACCGGCCCACCGCCGCTGGAAAAGGACCAGAAGCGGGCCGAAGATTTCCCGGCTTACAAGGCGAAGACCGACGGGCCGGCCAATCTGGTGGTGATCGCCGATTCCGACATCCTGGTGGATCGGTTCTGGGTGCGTGTGTCGGACTTCTTCGGCCAGCAGACCGCCATGCCGTTCAGCGATAACGGGCCGTTCGTGGCCAATCTGGTCGGCACGTTGGCCGGGGGCGACGCGCTGATCGGGTTGCGCGCGCGCGGCGACAGCAATCACCCGTTCGTTCTGGTGAACGAGATGCAGAGCGAGGCCGAGGCGAAGTTCCGCCAGACCGAGCAGGCATTGCAGAAGCATCTGGACGATGTGGAGAAGCAGTTGCGTACGCTGCGTCAGGGCGGTTCCCCGGGCAGCGACCAGAGCGTACAGGCAGTGATCACCCCGGAGCAGCGGAGCGCGATCGATGCGGCGCGCAGCGATGTCGTGGAGACACGGCGCAAACTGCGCGCGGTGCAGCTGGAGCTTAATCACGACATCTCCCGGCTGGGCGCCGAGTTGCGGGTGTTCAACATCGTCCTCGTGCCGGCGGTGCTGACTTTGATCGCGGTGGTGCTGGGCCTGGTGCGGCGCCAGCGGCGCGCGAGGGCACGGGCATGACGGGCGTCGTTGTGGCTGACCGCTCCATCGCCGCCCCGTTTGTCTCCGTCATGGTCGGCGCAGGCCCGCCTTCCACGACTTTTTCTGCCGCCCGCAAGGAAGCCGTGGATGCCGGACCTTCGTTCGGTACGATGGAGGGAGTCGGCACGGCGCAAAGACCCGATCCGCCGAACAGGTCCCGCACGACGAGGAGGTTCGGCCCGGCGCATCAGGCTGGAGTCCTGGAACGGACCGGCATCACGGCATGGTCTGGTGCGATAGAGGAAGCCGCCACCATCGATCCAGGCGCCTGCGCCACCGGCACCGACGCCTCAGCCGACTGGCCAACCCTACAGATTGACGGCGGGGACAAGCCCGTCCAAGGCGGTGGACGATGAGCCCTCGTACCCTTCTGTTTCTCGTCGTCCTCGGCGTCGTGGCCCTCTGCGGAGGCTGGTATTACGGCGTCACAACTGCCCCAACCGAGCAGCAATCGTTCGACGCGGGCAAGTTGGTGTTTCCCGGCCTGGCGCCCCAACTGCAACAGGTCACGAAGATCGAGATCGTCCATCAGGGCAAGCCGGTCATCATCGAAAAGCACGGCGACAGCTGGGGACTGGTCGAGCGTGACCTGTATCCCGTGCAGGACACCAAGCTGCGCGAAATGCTCACCGGCCTGACCGAACTGCGCCTGGTCGAGCCGCGCACCGCCGACCCCACGAAATACGCCCAGCTCGGCGTCGAGGACCCGGATGACAAGGACACCAACGGCACGTCCAACCTGCTGCGCCTGCTGGACGGCACCGGCAAGCCCATTGTTGCGCTGATCGTCGGCCATCGCCGCGTGCGCACGCAGGGTAACGTGCCGGAGCAAGTCTACGTGCGGCGACCCGGTGAGGCGCAGAGCTGGCTGGCCGAGGGCAGCCTGCAGGTGGACGCCGACCCGCAACTCTGGCTTGATCGCGATATCATGAATCTCGACCATGCCAGGATTGCCGCGGTGGAAACGACGCGCGACGGCGCCACGCTGGCCTTCGCCCGCGACGGGGACAAGCTGGTGCTGAAGCAGCCCACCGATCATCCGAAGCTGGACGACTACAAGCAGGAGGATGTGGCCCGCGCGCTGGAACTGCTGACCTTCCAGGATGTGCACAAAAGCACCGACCAGGCGCACGCGGAAGTCGGGCACTCGGTGTTCACCACGACGGATGGCCTGGCGATCACCGCGACCGTGTTCCATCCGCCGCCGCCCGCGCCGAACCATCCGGAAGCGGCGGCCAAGTCCGCAGCCGACAAGGACGTCTGGGTGCGCTTCGCCGTGACCGGCAACGACAAGACCAAGGCCGAGGCGGATCGTCTCGAGACGAAGGTCAAAGGCTGGACCTATCAGCTTGGCTCCTGGAAGGAAAAGTCGCTGCTGCCCAGCATTGATTCGTTGAAGGCGGCGGAACCGGAAAAGCCGCCCGCACCCGCCGCGCCGCCCGACAGTTCCACGGCGCCCGCGGCCCCCGCGATGCCAGCCAAGCCGTGACCGACCGCGAGTATCCCGTCCGTCCCATCGTCGGCATCGGGATCATCGTATTGAAGGCGGAGTCTGTCCTGCTGGTGCGGCGTGGCAAGCCGCCGAATATCGGCAGTTGGACCCTGCCGGGCGGCGCGCAGGAGGTTGGGGAGACGGTCGAGGAGGCCGCTCGCCGCGAGCTGCTGGAAGAGACGGGATTGACCGTCGGCCCGCTGCACTTCGCAGCGCATGTCGACAACATCCGTCGCGACCCCGAGGGCCGCGTGCAGTTCCACTACACGATCCTCGATTTTGCCGCACGCTGGCTGGCGGGTGATGCCGTCGCCGCTACGGACGTTACGGAGGCAGCGTGGGTGAAACTCGACCGGTTGGAAGAATACCAACTGTGGAGCGAAGCCTATCGGGTGATCGAGATCGCGCGGCAACTGGTCGGCTGATCGGCTATTTTCGGTCGCCGACGTCGCGTCGGCGTGGCTCAGGCGTAGCGGCTGGCCGGGCGCGGCAGGCCCAGATTGTCGCGCAGCGTCTTGCCTTCATACTCGCTGCGGAACAGGCCGCGGTCCTGCAGTTCCGGAATCACCAGCGCCACGAAATCATCCAGCCCGCCCGGCAAGGTTGAAGGCTGGATCAGGAACCCATCCACCGCATGGCCGTCGAACCAGGTCTGCATCTCGTCGGCGATCATCGCCGGCGTGCCGACCACGGTCCGCTGTCCGCGTGCGCCGGCGAAGCGCTGATAGAGCTGGCGGATGGTCAGTTTTTCCTCCCGCGCCCAGGTCACGATCTGGCGGAACCCTGTCTGGCCGGCATTGGTGCCGTGCGCTTCCACTGCATCCGGCAAGGGGCCGTCGATGTCGCAGCCGCGCAGGTCGAATTTCCCCAGGCTGTACGACAGCACTTCGAGCCCGACATCGGGATGGATCAGCGACTGCAGATGGGCGTGCTTGTCCTGTGCCTCCGCCAAAGTCGGCGCAACGATCGGGTTCAATCCGGGCATCACCTTCAGATGCTCCGGCCGGCGGCCGAACCGGGGCATGCGGCCTTTCAGATCGGCGTAGAATGCCTGCGCCGCCTGCAGCACGGTCTGTGGCGTGAACACGGCCTCCGCCGTCTGCGCGGCCAGCTCCCGTCCGACTTCCGAAGAGCCGGCCTGGAAGATCACCGGCTGGCCCTGCGGCGAGCGTGCCACGTTGAGCGGGCCTTTCACCGAGAAATGCGTGCCCTTGTGGTTCAGCTCGTGCAGCTTGGCCGGATCGTAATAGAGCTGCGTGGCGCGATCGCGGAGGAACGCGTCGTCATCCCAACTGTCCCACAAACCCCGCACCACCTCGGCGAACTCGATCGCTCGGCCGTAGCGGGCGTCGTGTTCGTAATGCGCGTCGCGGCCGAAGTTGAACGCTTCCGATTGGTTCGACGATGTCACCACGTTCCAACCGGCGCGCCCGCCGCTGATCAGGTCCAGCGAGGCGAATTTGCGCGCGACATTGTAAGGCTCGTTGTAGCTGGTCGTTGCGGTTGCAACCAATCCGAGATGGCTGGTCTGCGGTGCGATGGCGGACAGCAGGGTCAGCGGCTCGAAATACGCCATGTATTGCGGCCAGCGCCGCAAGGCGTCCGCGCGCCCGTCGCGCACCGCCAGCGCGTCGGCCAGGAACATCAGGTCGAACCTGCCGCGTTCGGCCGTCTGTGCCAGTTGCAGGTAGTGGCTGAAATTGGTGCCGGCGTCGAGCTGGGCGCTTTCATCCAGCCAGGCGGCGACGTGATGGCCGGTGGGGTGGAAGAATGCGCCGAGCTTGAGCTGCTCGCCGGGTCGCTGGGCGGTCATGTTCGGTGTCCGTTGGCTGGAGTCAGGCGGCGATTGCGCTGCGGCCCACCAGGGCGCCGCCGCGTAGTGCACCGGGCCTGGTGTCGCCCCATTGCACCGCGTGGCCGTCCGGCAGCCGGCGGCTGAACGGGGGAGAGAGCCAGATCCGCAGCAGCACGCGCTTGGCGCCGGTTGCCGGACTGTCGGTGAAGGCAGTACGGCCGTGATAGGTCACATGCTGGGTCATAAACTGCATGTCGCCCGTCTCGAACGGCGCAAACAGGCAGACCTCCTCGCCGATTTCGTGCAGCAGGTCCATCGCCGCGTTCTGTTCCTCGGTCAGCGGCGGCACGCCGGCGACTTCCTGCGCCTGATTGATGTAGGTGCGCGAATACTGGCTGGTGAAGCTGCCATCCGCGGCGCGCGCGAACACCGGCATGGGAAACACCCGGTCGCTGCGGTCGCCTTCCTCGTCGGTCGGTCGCATGCGCCAGAACGGTTGGTAGAACACGCGCAGCAGGTCGGGACGCCGGCGCGCCATCTCGTTGTGGATGGTTACGCTGGAAACCACCTTGGACACGCCGCCATCGATCGCATTGCTGGCGCAGAGCAGCGACAGCAAATCGCATTTGTCGGTATGGAAGCGCAGCGCGCCGGTGGAACGCGCGACGGTGCGGGCCGAGATCAGAGCGCCCTGTCCGCTGTCATAGCTCAGCGCCTTGCCGGTTCCGGTCTCGTCCTTCACCTCGGCGAGAACTTCGCCAGCCGACGTCTGATAGATCGGCGTACCGAGATTGACACAGAAGCCCCAGAACAGCCGCTTCAGCGTGTCAGGTTCGAACCGTCCGACCGGCAGGCCCGACAGGCGTACCGCGCCTGGTCCGTGTTCCAGTTGCTGCGCCATCCAGGCGAACAGTGGCGCCAGTTCCGGCACCTGGAAGGATTTCGCGCTGAAGCCGGGACATTGCATGCCGCGCGATTCAGTTGTTGCGCGCTCCAACGCGCCGATTTCCTGTTCCGTCAGGCGCCGGCGCCATGCCTCCGAGCGGGCGAGCTGATCGCCATACCAGGCCGCCTCGGTTTCGATTGGCTGAATGTGTTCCATGTTGGACGCTCCTGTTCAGGCCTGCATGCGGCTGAGGAACCGCTCCACCCGATCCGGCACGGCGGAGGAAAAGAACGTCTCCACCGGGGCGTGATGGGCGATCCGTCCGTGATCTATGAAGATTACCTCATCGGCGGCGCGGCGGGCGAACCCCAGCTCATGGGTGACGACGATACTGGTCATGCCGCTTTCCGCCAGATCCTGCATCACCTGCAGCACCTCGCCCACCGTTTCCGGGTCGAGCGCGCTGGTCGGTTCGTCGTACAGCATCAGCGCGGGCTCCATCGCGAGCGCGCGTGCGATCGCCACGCGCTGCTGCTGGCCGCCCGACAGTTCATCGGGATAGGCATTGGCCTTGTCGGGCAGGCGCACGCGTGCCAGCAGCGCGTGCGCCTGTTCGCGTGCCTCCATACGCGGCATCCGCTTCACCTTGATCGGTGCCAGCGCGATGTTGTCGAGTGCCGTCAGATGCGCGAACAGCTCGAAATTCTGGAACACCATGCCCATGCGCTGACGAACGCCGGCGGTCTGGCGGCGCGGGGTCTGGGCGATCTCCTGGCCCTGGAAGCGGATGCTGCCTGATGTGACCGGTTCCAGCAGGTTGAGGCAGCGCAGCAGGGTGGATTTGCCGGAACCGGACGGGCCGAGCAGAACGAGACATTGGCCGGGATGGACGGAGACATCGACGCCTTGCAGCACGTCGAGTGTGCCGAAGCGTTTCCACACCCCGGCGGCGTTCAGCAACTCGGTCATCGCTGTGCCAGTTCGGAGGAAGGCAGGCGGCGGCGTGTGGCCGGGCGACGCGACAGGCCGCGTTCGATCAGATGTTGGATGCCCATGAAGACCGTGGTGAGGAAGAGATAGTAAAGGCCGGCAGCGGTCAGGGTTTCGAGGAAGCGGAAATTCGCCGATGCCGTCTGGTCGGCGACCAGCAGCAGTTCCTGCACGCCGATCACCGAGACCAGCGCTGAGAGTTTCAGCATGCCGATGAACTGGTTGCCGATCGGCGGAATGATGATGCGCATCGCTTGCGGCAGCACCACCCAGGCCATGATCTGCCGCTCCTCCAACCCGAGCGCGCGTGCGGCCAGGCGCTGGCCGCGGCCGACGGCGCGAATGCCGGAGCGCATGATCTCCGCCATGTACGCGCCTTCGTTCAGGCCGAGCGCCAGCACGGCGCAGGCGAAACCTGGCAGCACCAGGCCGAAGGATGGCAGCACGTTGAAGGCGAACACCAGTTGCAGCAGCACCGGTGTGCCGCGGAACAGCCAGAGATAGGCCAGCACGAGCAGGCGCACCGGATAGAACGGTGCTTCCTGCCCGACCGCCAGCAGCAAGCCGATCAGCATGCCGGCGAGCAGCGAGGCGACGCTGAGCCAGAGCGTGGTCAGCGCCGCCAATGCGAATTGCGCGCTGACCAGGTACTGCAGCAGCAGATGCAGTGAGAACAACGACATCGGGCTGGCCCGTCTCAGCCGATCAGAAGGGCGAGGCGCTCTTCGGCAGGTTCCACTTGGTCAGAAGCTTCTCGTAGCTGCCTTCAGAAACAACCTCCTGCATCGCCTTCTGCAATCCGGCCAGCAGGCCCGGATTGTCCTTCGCCACGGCGACGCCAACCTTGGTGTCGCTGTCGAACGGCTCACCGGCAATGGCGTAGTTGTCCGGTGCGCTGTGCAGCAGCGACGCTGCCGTGGGGGTGGAGACGATGATCGCGTCCGCGCGGTCCTGCGTCAGCGCCAAGGCGCAGGCGGTGGTGCCGGCGAGCGACAGCATGGTGAGCTTCGGCTTACCGGCCGCCTCACAGGCTTCGTTCACCTTGTTGGCGGCGGTCTCGAACACGGTGCCGACCGGCGCCGATACGCGATGGCCGCACAGCGACATCTTGTCGGATACGTTCAGCGGATTGCCGTGGCGCACGACGATCTGGTTGCCGACCAGCAGGTAGGGGACGAAATCGGCGACCTTCTGGCGATCCGGATTGATGTACATCCCGCTGATGATGGCATCGATGCGCTTGCCCAGCAGGGCAGGGATCAGCCCCTTGAACTCGAACGTGCCGATGTTGGCCTTGAGCGACATCTTCTTCGACAGTAACTCGGCTAGATCGACATCGAAACCAACTGGCTTGCCGCCTTCGACGAACTCGAACGGCGGGAAGGTGGCGGACATGCCCCAGGCGATTTCGCCGCTGTTGACCAGGGCGGGCGGCTCGGCCCGGGCCATGGCCGGCGTCATCAGGAGGAAGGCGAGCAGTAGGCGGCGCAGCATCGGGTTTCTCCCTGCGGGTTGATGACGGCAACGGGTTGGTCCCGTCACCGACGTGACGGGCAAGCAGCAAATACCATGCCGAAGCTGGCCGTGGGAAAATTCGTCAGTCTACTGACGATCTCGTCCGCTGGAGCGACTGCATCAGGGCAGATTGCCCAGGATTTGTGCGGTGCGCGTCAAAGCGCCGCGGTTCGGCGCAAGGTTTTCCGAACCAAACGCGCACGGCTTTGGCTGGCTGCGGGATTATTCGTTCTGCTATGGTCCGCATAAGTATCGGGAGGGATGCAGCGCATGCCGAACTACAGCATTATCATTTACACCGGCCAGGGGATTGCAGGACCGATGGATGAAGCGGTCGGCGCTCCGAGGAATTGCTTTGCATTCTATTCCTCGGACTTCGACAGTTGTTCGCCGGTGGTGATGTTCAACACGGCGACCAAGATCGGCGGGCTGTTCCATATGCCGGGGAACAGTGGCAAGCCGGTGATCGAGGATCAGATCCTGCAGGCCCTGATGGCGGTGGTGGAGTTCGTGCAGCCGACCAATGTCTGGCTGTTCGCGCCTGGGACCCCGCAGCGCAAATGGGATGACGAGCAGGAAGAGTATGTAGCGGCCACCGACATGGAGGCACTCCAGGGCGTGATTTGCGCGCGTGCCGCCCTTGGCGACGCTTTCCCGGCGCCGGTATTTCAACGCGCTGACGCCGGCATTCCGAACATTCTCGTGCGGCTGGGTGACGGGGCCGAAAGTCCCGATATCGGACGGTCCTTCCGTGAAGCACTCACCGGCACGATCTGGAATGCGCATCCCAAAGGTGATCTGGCCAGTGCGCCACCGGACGGCTGCCTGTTCGTTCCCGGGCCGTTCAACCCGGGCAACTGGAACATGGTGTAAGGACCGTCGCGCCGCGCGAAATGCGGCCGGATGAAACCGCGGAGGAACACCAGCCGCGACACCGCCCCTTGCGTCGCCCGCCCGATTGCGCTTGAACCCGCGCCTTTTCGCGGGGCAGCCCCATGCTCAAGGCCATCGGCATCGATTTCGGCACCACCAACAGCGTGGTAGCCCTGCTCCACGACGATGGCCGCACCGCCACCAAGCGGTTCCCCAGCGGTGAGACGATGCTGGACACGTTCCGCTCCGTGCTCTGCTTCTGGGCGGAGGAAGGGCGCGGCCGCCAGGATCTGCATCATGCGGCGGGGCCGGCCGCCATCGCGGCCTATCTCGATGATCCGCTCGACAGTCGGCTGATCATGTCGATGAAGACCTACCTGGCGCAGGCCAGCTTCACCGAGACCCGCATCTTCGGCCGTCCCTTCACGCTGGAACGGCTGATCGCGCATTTCCTGCGCGACCTGCTGGCCGGCACAGGCACCACACCCCGCATCGTCGTCGGCCGCCCGGTGCGCTTCGCCGGCGAATTCCCCAACGACACGCTGGGCGCCACCCGCCTGCGCGGCGCCTATGCCGAGGCCGGACTGCCCGACGTTACCCTGGCGCTGGAACCCGAGGCGGCCGGCAGCCGCTTCGCCCAGACCCTAAGCGAGCCCGCCACCGTGCTGATCGGCGATTTCGGCGGCGGCACCAGCGACTTCTCGGTGCTGCGCTTCGAACCCGGCGCCCAGATCCGCGTCACCCCGCTGGGCCATGCCGGCATCGGCATCGCCGGCGACGTGTTCGACTACCGCATCATCGACCACGTCATCTCCCCGCTGCTCGGCAAAGGCGACTCCTACCGCGTGCTGAGCAACTGGCTGCCGGTGCCGCCGGAGTATTTTTCCGGATTTGCCCGCTGGCACCTGCTGTCGCTGATGCGAACACCGCGCACGCTGCGCGCAATCGGCGAGGTCGCCCGCACCGCGCGCCATCCCGAGCGGCTGCACCGCCTGATCACGCTGATCGAGGATGGCGTCGGCCACGCGTTGTACCAGGCGGTTTCGACCGCCAAGGCCAGCCTGTCGCAGGCGGACAGCACCGTGCTGCGCTTCGAACACAAGCAGCTCGCGATCAAGCAGAGCGTGACGCGGCAGGAGTTCGAAAGCTGGATCGCCGGTGATCTGTCCCGCCTCGGCGCCACAGTGGACCAGGCGTTGGCCGCCGCCGAACTGACGCAGACCGACATTGACCACGTGTTCCTGACCGGCGGCACCGCCTTCGTGCCCGCGGTGCGCCGGCTGTTCATCGACCGGTTCGGCGAGCACCGCCTCGCCGGCGGCGGCGAGTTCGTCTCGGTCGCCGAAGGCCTGGCCGTCATGGGCGCCGACGGCTGAGCCGTTTCCCCGCCCGGCTTGGCGGGCCCTGGTCCCGTGCGCGCCGAATTGGCGGGGCCGACACCTCCGCTCCTCGTCATCTCCGGACCTGATCCGGCCATCTCCACCGGAACGACGGGTCACCCGGCACCGGCTGCATCCGCTTTCGCCGGTAGCTCGCCGGGTGGGCTCGGCCATGGCGCGGGAAGCGTGCGCCGCGGGACAGGTGCGGGGCCGCGCCGCCACGCGGCCTTGGCGCAAACCCGGCCCATCAGGCAGGCTGCGCCGCGGAGCCACTCAGGAGACAGCGCCATGCCCGCGATCACCCGCCTCACACTGGGCGACCAGCCCGCACCGGTCAGCCATTACTGTCACGTGGTGCGGACCGGCAATCTGGTGTTCGTCTCCGGCACCGTCGGCATGGACGCGCAGGGCGCCATCCCGGATGGCGTGGTCGAACAGTTCGATCTGGCCATGCGCAATCTGGACGGATGCCTGAAGGCAGTCGGCGCCGGACCGCAGAACGTCGTGAAGGTGACCGTCTATCTCACCGACATCGACGACCGGGCACGGATCAATCCCGCGCGGCAACGCTATTTCGGTGAGCACCGGCCGGCGTCCACGCTGGTGGAAGTGTCCGCCCTGGTGCTGCCGGCGCTGAAGGTCGAGATCGAAGCGCAGGCGGTCATCGACTGACGGCCCGCCGGGGCGTCAGCCGCCGCAGAATCCCGCCACGATCTCGCCGTGCAGCATCGCGATCTCGCGCTGCATCCAGTCCAGGAACGGCGACAGGCGGCGCGCCACCAGGTCCTCGACCGCGGCCTGGGTCAGCAGGCTGTTGAGATTGTCCAGCCGTTCCAGCGCGCGTAGCCCGCCGCGCAGACCGTATCGCGTGCGCAACTGCGTCAGGTGCCAGTCGAGCTGCGCCAGGTTCAGTCCGACCGAGCGCGGGAAGGCAGTGTTGACCAGCAGGAAACCGGCGACCTCCTTGGGGTGGTAGCCCTGCGGATATTCGCGCCGGTAGGCGTGGTAGCCGGCCGCCGCGCGCAGCAGCGCATTCCATTGGCCGGCATCGATCTGGCCATCGCCGGCGGCGGTCAGCGGCGCCAGTGCATGGAACCGCGTGTCCAGCAGCCGCGTGGTCTGGTCGGCGCGTTCCAGATAGCGGCCCATCATGTAGAAGTGCCAGGCCTGGTCGCGATACAGCGTGCCCTCGGTGATGCCGGTGTGCTGCTGCGTGCCTTCCTTCAGCATGTCACAGGCGGCGGTGAAATGATCCGCCTGGATATCGGCCTCGGTCAGCGCCCGGATGCGATTGTAGAAGCGGTTGATGTGCAGCCACATCTCGGTCGAGATCAGCGCCCGCAGCGTGCGCGCATTCTCCCGCGCCGCGGCGATCGCCGCCTGCACGGAGGTCGGGTTGTCCCGGTCGAGCACGTAGAAGCGGGCGATGTTGGTCTGATTCGCCTCGGTATGCTTGGCGTAGAAACTCTCCTGATCGCCGCTGATGCGCAGGATGGTGAGCCAGTTGCGCGTGTCGTCCGCGTCGCGCGCATAGGTCTTGGTGACATCCAGCAGCCGCGCCTGGTTCTCGATCCGCTCCATGTAGCGGGCGAGCCAGAGATTGCTCTCGGCATGGCGTGCGATCAGGTGGAAGGTGCGCGGCGCGGCAATGGTCTCGCTGTCGCTCATGCCAGCACCCAGGTATCCTTGGAGCCGCCGCCCTGCGAGGAGTTCACCACCAGCGTGCCGGCGCGCAGCGCGACCCGGGTCAGCCCGCCCGGCAGCACCCAGGTGTCGCGGCCGGTGATGGCGAAGGGCCGCAGGTCGATATGGCGCGGCGACACGCCGTCCTCGCACAGCGTCGGCGACACCGACAGTTTCAGTGTCGGCTGGCTGATATAGTTGGCCGGATCGGCCTTGAGCCGGCCACGAAACTCCTCGAGCTGCGCGCGCGAGGCATGCGGGCCGATCAGCAATCCATAGCCGCCGGACTCGGCGACCGGCTTCACCACCAGTTCCGCCAGATGGTCGAGCGTATAGGCCAGCGCATCCGGTTCGGCACAGATATGGGTTTCCACATTCGGCAGGATCGGCTCCTCCGACAAGTAATACCGGATGATCCGCGGCATGTAGGCGTAGATCGCCTTGTCGTCGGCGACACCGGTGCCGACCGCATTGGCTACCGCGACATTGCCGCGCCGCCAGGCTTCCATCAGGCCGCGCACGCCGAGCTGGCTGTCGGGACGGAATGCGTCCGGGTCGAGGAAATCGTCGTTCAGCCGGCGATAGATCGTGTGCACCGGCGCCAGACCCGCGGTGGTGCGCATCCAGACCCGGCCGTCCTCCACCACCAGGTCGCGGCCTTCCACCAGCGGCACGCCCATCTCGCGGGCCAGGAACACATGCTCGAAATAGGCGGAGTTGAAGATGCCGGGCGACAGCAGCACCACCTGCGGGTCGGTCACTGATTGCGGGGCGATCTCGGTCATCGCCTGGTGCAGCCGCATGCCGTACTCATCCACACCACGCACGTTCAACCCGGCCATCAGATCCGACAGCACGCGCAGCGTCATGTGGCGGTTCTCCACCACATAGGCGACGCCGGAGGGCGTGCGCGCATTGTCCTCCAGCACCATGAAGCGGCCGGTCTCGTCGCGCACCAGATCGGTGCCGCAGACATGCACATAGGTGCCGAACGGCACGTCGAAATCCTGCATCGCGTGGCAGAAGGCAGCGTTGCCCAGCACCATCTCACGCGGCACGATGCCGTCGGCGAGGATCTTCTGGCCGTGATAGATGTCGTGCAGGAACATGTTCAGCGCCCGCACCCGTTGGGTAACGCCGGTCTCCAGCTGTTTCCATTCCTCAGCCGTAATCACCCGCGGGATCAGGTCGAACGGCAGGATACGGTCGATCGCGGTGGCGTCGGAATAGACGGTGAAGGTGATGCCGCGCTCCAGCAGGTCGCGTTCGGCATCGGCCGCGCGACGGCGCAGCGAGTCCACCGGCATGCTGCGCAGACGGGACAGCAGCAGGGACAAGGCAGGATCGGACGGCTGGCCCAGGCGGAGCATTTCGCAGAACAGACCGGTCGGATCGTAGCCATCCAGCACGGAGCCTGAGTGCGACTGGGTCTGGAATTGTGACTGTGCCTGGGTCCCAGCCAAATCGGGCATCCGATGCTCCATGGTGCGTTGCAACAGGATAGACATAAGCTCACCAGCGAGGGAATACCTCCTTTGCGCCCAGGACAAGGCTATTCATTCCGGCGCGGCGGCCCGGCAATGCGACGAATGGCGGAACCGGGCTGTGCCACACCTTCTTGCCAGCCGTGGCGGGTGCAGAATTTGGCCGGCTTGCGTCGAGCCGGGTAAGCTGCTCCCCCAAAGCGCCACGGGAGGCACACATGCGTTTCGGTCTGATCATTCGCGGCCAGTATCCGCAGGGCGACGACATGCGGGTCCGCCTGCAGGAAGATCTGGACGCGGCGAAGCGAGCCGAACAACTGGGCTACGACCTGGTCGCGAAGGGCTCGCATTACAGTTCGCACCCGTTCCAGTATATCCAGCAGATCCCCTATCTGTGTCAGGTCGCGCTGGTGGCGCCAAAGCTGCGGCTGGTCCCCGGCGTCGTCCTGTTGCCGCTGCACAGCCCGCTGCACATCGCCGAGGAGCTCGGCTCGCTCGACGTCATGTGCAATGGCAAACTCGTGTTCGGTGCCGGCATCGGCTATCGCGAGGTGGAGTTCCGCGCCTTCGGCACCACGCTGAAACAGGCCGGCAAGCGCTTCGAGGAATGCCTGACCGCGGTGAAGCGCCTGTGGTCGGAGGACTTCGTCACCATGCAGGCGTCGTATTTCTCGCTGGAAGGGGCCAACTGCACCACCCTGCCGGTGCAAAAGCCGATGCCGCCGGTCTGGATCGGCGCCAATGCCAATGTCGGCATCCGCCGTGCGGCGCGCATGGCGGATGCCTGGTTCATCAATCCGCACAACAAGCTGGACACCACGGCGGCGCAGATGGAGGTGTACAAGCGCGCGCTGGACGAAGCCGGCAAGCCGTTCCCGGCCGAACTGCCGATGGCGCGCGAGGTGTTCGTGGCCGGGTCGCGGGAGGAAGCGATCCGGCTGGCCCGTCCGTCGTTGGAGGCCAAATACAAGGCCTATCGCGAGTGGGGCCAGGACAAGGTGATGCCCGCGAGCGACCATTTCGATCTCGATTTCTCCGAGCTGATGGACGACCGCTTCCTGTTCGGCTCGCCGGCGGAGGTGACGGAGCAGATCCTGGCGCTGAAGCAGCGGTTCGGCGTGACCACGCTGATCCTGGGCATCCACTGGGTCGGCATGCCGAACAGCCTGGCGCTGGAGACCATGCAGTTGCTGGCGGAGCAGGTGTTTCCGGCGGTCAACAGCGCGGGGTAACGGGGCGGCCCAGGGGCATGCGCCGGTGCGCTGGCGGGGCCCCCGGTCGGCCTGTTATTCTGTCCCTGCATTGCCAGAGGCGTCGCGATGGGCCGAACAGCCGCCACAGGTGGACCGATGCGGATGAGCCGCGGGGAATACCGCGCCTGGGCCGAGCAGCAGGGCAGGGGGCGCTTTGAGCGGGTGGATGGCGAGGTCGTGGCGATGGCGCCGGAGCGGGCGAGCCACGCCGCCCGCAAGGCGCGCGCCTGGCTTGCCCTGCATCGCGCCGTACTCGAGGCCGGTTTGCCTTGTGAGGTCTATCCCGATGGCATGACGGTCGAAGTCGGGGACAGCGACTATGAACCGGATGTCGTACTGCATTGCGGTACCAAGCTGCCGCCGGATGCCATTTCCGTGCCGAACCCGATGGTGATCGTGGAAGTGCTGTCGCCGCGCACCCGCAATACCGACCTGAACCTGAAGCTCGCCGAGTATTTCCGCCTGCCGTCGCTGCATCATTACCTGGTCATACGCGCCGACAAGCGCCAGATCACCCACCACCGGCATGGCGCCGATGGCAGGATCGAGCTGACGATCGTGACCGCCGGAGAGATCCCGCTCGACCCGCCCGGCGTCACGATCGCGCTCGATGACATCTACGCAGCGTGACCCGCGCCTTTGCCTGCCGGTGCCGCTGGCGGCGCGCCGGACTGCCCACTGACGCGGGGGCGGCAGCGGACCGATGAGCCGTAACGACAGCGACGACCGCGCGCTGGTGCTGTTCTCCGGCGGGCAGGATTCCACCACCTGCCTGGCCTGGGCGCTGGACCGCTATCGACATGTGGAAACCATCGGCTTCGCCTACGGCCAGCGCCACGCGATCGAGCTCGACTGCCGCGCCCCGCTCCGCCACGCCCTCGCCAGCCCGCGGCTCGGCTCCGACCACATGGTCGACCTCACCACCACACTCGCCGGCCTCGGGCAGACCGCGCTCACCTCCGAAACGCAGATCGCGATGACCGACGAGGGCCTGCCCAACACCTTCGTCCCCGGCCGCAACCTGCTGTTCCTGACCTGCGCCGCCGCCATCGCCTGGCGCCGCGGCCTGCGCCGCATCGTCGCCGGCATGTGCGAGACCGACTACTCCGGCTATCCGGACTGCCGCGACGACACCATCAAGGCGATGCAGCTCGCGCTGAACCTGGGCATGCAGCGCCGCTTCGTGCTGGAGACGCCACTGATGTGGCGCGACAAAGCCGCCACCTGGCAGTTGGCGCAGACGCTGGGCGGCGATGCGCTCGTGGAGTTGATCCGGGCCGGAACCCATAGCTGCTATCTGGGCGACCGGACGCAGCTTCATGAGTGGGGCTATGGATGCGGGACATGTCCCGCCTGCATGCTGCGCGCTTCGGGCTGGCAGCGCTGGCGTGCTACCACCGCCCCGCCTTGATTACGCCCGCCGATCATCGCACCGGAGACACGCTGCATGTCGCGCCTTCCCGTCCTTCTCGCCGCCCTGCTGCTGCCGCTGGCCGCTCAGGCCGCGCAGCCGATCAGCCTGCACGCGCGCACCGCGTTGGACCTGGCGGAGCTGTGCGGCGCCAATCCCAAGGAACCGGCGGCGGATGCCAAGATCAACTTCTGCTACGGCTTCGCGCAGGGCGCGATCGACCTGGAACTGCGCCGCGCCGGCGACAAGAAGCCGTTCTGCTTCCCCAATCCGACGCCGACCCGCACTGCGACGATGCGCGAATTCGTCGCCTGGGTGCGCGCCATGCCCGACCATCGCAGCCTGAGCGCGCTGGACGGGCTGTTCCGCTTCCTCGGTGAACGCTTCCCCTGCAAGTAACGACCGCCGCGCCCCTGCCGGCCGCAGCCTGGTCCGATGGGACGGAGCGGCGTGTCACGGTGCAAGGGGTGTTGGCGTCACGCGGCGGAGACCAGGCTGCCGGCTGCGGCGCGGGCGGCGACGTCGTCCAGCATGCGGTCCAGCGCCGGGTTCGGCAGACGGAGCGCGGCATGCGGCGCGGCTGGTGAGCCCGCGGCCGCGGTGGCGGCGGCGCTGTCACGGTGCATGGGGTGATTGCGCACCGGCAGCGGCGGGCGGGCCGGCGCCGGCGGGGCGGCGGCGGGGCGCTGTGGACGGGGCGCCGGCATGGCAGGGGGCTGCGCGACCGGGCGGACGCTGGCGCGGGCCTGCAGGCGGGACAGGTCGTGCATCGCGCGGTCCATCAACCGGGACAGCGCAATGGCGCGGCCGTGGTAGCGGAGTTGCAGGACCGCCGGCAGGTTGGGCTGCGCGGCGCAGCGGAACGCGTCCATGACCGCGTGGTGGGCGACGACGTAGCGGGCGGCGAGCATCGCCTCCATCGGGTCACGCGGGGCGAGGGCGGTGATCGCGATGAGCGCGGCCTGGCGGAGTGTGGCTTTTTCGTCGTCCGCGGCGTCCGGATGGTGGGGCAGGGCGTCCAGCGTGGTGTGCAGCATTGTGGCGAGGGTGGCCGGGTCGAGTTTTTCCGGTTGGGCGGCGGGGTTGGTCTGGGTCATTTTTCGGATGTTCCGGATGAGGGGAGGGAGATTGGAACATATCAGGAACATAAGGATTGGGCAAGGAATTTGTGCCTAGTGGGCCAGTTTGAACTTCTGAATTGGGTGGGTTGCAGCTATTACAACAGCGGGCTCCTGCGTCCGCTTCGCGCCCAAGGCGGTCGTTCCAGGCTACCTCGCCACCGCTCGAATGCAGACATTCGGCCACATGGCGAGATAACTGCTCAGATGCCTGCCGTGGGCGGAGAGCGGACATTGAGCCCGGACGTGGGTAGCAAGCCGACAAAGACGTGTCGCGTTACTGCGTTAGCCCAGCCGAGCTCAGCACGTTTGCCACGCTTGGGCATGGCTTATCGAACCAGAACGCCTCAGAGATATGCCCCGCGGTGACTTCAGGGCGGAGACGCATCATCGTGGCGAGGATGGTTCGGCCGCGCTCCCAATTCCCGAGCCTTATGTGGCAACCGGCGAGTTGCGCCAGGATGCCAGGTGCATTGGGGCGGCGCGCGGCGGCGCGATCAACCCAGGTCATTGCGGCATCGTATTCCCTATGGCACCAATGCGCCGTGCCAATATCCCAAATAAGCTGCTGGCGCCGTCCGATTCGGGCCCCGCCAGTCGGAGCGCCTGCTCAAAATCGGCAATCGCGGTCTCACTGTGCCGCGTCAATGCCTTGAGCCAGCCACGCCGCTCCCAGGCCCAGTAGCAGCGCGGATCGCGCGCCAATGCGCGCTGCACGAGCATGTCTGCGGTCTCGAAATCCTGTGCCATGGTCATCACCGCGCGCACGGGCCGTTAATACAAGCGGATCGGTCGGATCCAGCACTCCGGCGCGCTCGGCCAGTGACCAGCGCAGTTGATCTGTCGCGATCCGCGTGCTCGTTCCAAGGCGTCACCGATTGGGCATGGCACCAGGCCGTCAGCGCAACCGCAAGGCCATTGTCAGGATAGAGTTCCATGGCCCGATACAATGTCTCGAGCGCCCGGCCAAACCGGTCGGGCGACATTGCAAGTGGCAGGGCTCTCAGCACCAGATCGCGCTCGCGGAGCGCGCCCGTCGGTGTGTTCAGCGCGGCATCAATTTCCGCGGTCATGACGGCCGATCGCGTGGCGTCCAGCACGGCGCCGACGATCCTGCTCTGGAAAGCGAGCGCGTTATCGCGAGCGCCGTCCAAAGTCTCTCCCCAAAGATGGCGACCGTCGTTGGTTGCCACCAATCGCGTCACGACGCGAACCAGATCGCCCGCCGGTATAACGCGCGCTGTAAAGTACGGCCTTACCTCGCCATCCCATGGCCGCAGGGCAGAGCACATCGCGTTTGGTCGGTAGCAACTTGACGGAAAGAAGCGGTATTCCGCTGAGCGACGCGGCAAGCCTGCGCACCGAGATTGTCGGCGAATAGGTTCATCTCCCGCCCGCAACCATCCGCGCCTGACGCAGTAACGACGAGTGAGGGTTCCGTTGCCGTTCCTCGGTCTCGGTTCGTGATGAGATCCTGGGAATCCCGCCGGGCCTTCCGATGCGTGGCAGACGGGGTTTCACCAAAGCATCCTCGGTAGGCAATCGCGAACCGGCCGAAGTGAGTGAATCCATGACGAGCGGCAACACGGCTTATGGCATCCTCGCCCCTCGACAGCTCGTTCCGGACCGCTGCGAGACGAAGCTGCTGCAGATAGGCAAGCGGCGCCAAGCCTACGAACCGGGGGAAGTTGCGACGCAGCGTCCGCTCCGATGTCCCGGCCGCCGCCGCGAGGTCAGCCAACGTCACCTTCTCGGCAAAATGTCGCCGCAAATAGGCAAGTGCGTGACGCACATGGCGCGGGCATGCCGAGGTGGCGTCGGCCATTTTGGACGACGGGAACGAGTTGTTTTTTGGCTGGAGCGGCCGTGGTCTCACGTTGTCGGACATGCAAGCACTCCCAAGGGCGCAAACATAACTCATCTGCCTCGACGTGCCTAATGTGCATCATGCGGCGAACATTTGCATTTCGTGGACGAATACGGAGAAGCCTTCCGAAAGCGGCCGATCCCGCACAATCGTGGCCGGATATGGATAGACCGGGGCTAGGAGGCCGCATACCGTCCGACCACGCCATTCCTTTTGGGTAATCACGCGATACGCAACGAAACTCGGATATGGGAGATCAAACCTTGTCACCTTTGAGATTTTCATTGATGGCAGTTGTTCTGCCGGTTCTGGCCAATCCGTCGCATGCGCTGGACGCGCGACATCCCGATCCGCTGTCCGTAGTGGCCGCGGCGTTTGCCGCGCAGAATGTTGGCAATATTGATGCCGCGGCCGCGTTCTACACGGACGATGCGGCGATAACCAATACAAGGGGAAAGGCAGCGCCCATGCGCCATTTCCACGAGGCGAATCGTGCTGCGAACGTGCAGTTCAGTCTCGGGCCCAATCCGATGGTCGATGGCAATAAAGTACTGATCCGAACAACGACGACAATCGATTTCTTCGAAAAGGTCGGCGTTGGACCGGTAGAAGTGGGAAACGTGATCATCGTGGACGGGAACAGGATCAAGGCATTCTTACCCTACTATCCATTGCAAGCCGTGGCGAGGATCGACGCGGCGTGCCGGGAGCATGGTGCCGACGTCCCATTCTTCGGACGGCCCTGCTCCGAGTTCGTCGACGGAGCGAGGGCACACACGGCCCACCTGCTCGCCGAGGGCGTCGTCACGAAGGAATAGCAACGGCATGGCTCCGGTCCGAATCGAGCTTTCGGTTCCGTTGCCACCAGGCTTCACGCGTCAGGCCGAAATATCGCTTTCGACTTCGCAACACATTGAAGGAGAGAGGTACATGTTGCATCGTCTCATGCTGGCTGGGGTCAGCATTGTCTCGGCTATCGCGCTCGGTATGAGTGCCCATGCGCAGAAACCGCCGTCGCTCACCGACGAGGAGTACGCGCGACAGGCGCTCGCCGCAGGTCCGGAAGCCGTCGCCAAGGGCGCGGCCATCGTGCGTGTAGATGCTAACGGAGCCATGCGGACACTTCGGGAAGGTGCCAACGGCTTCACCTGCCTGATCATGGGCACCGACAGAATGTGCGCCGACAAGAACAGTATGCAGTTCATCCACGCGATGATGAGCCACGAGCCCCCGCCGAATCAGCTCGGAATTGCATACATGTTGGGTGGCGATACTGGCCCGTCTGGCGAGACCGGTGGTGCGAGCAACACTGACCCCTCGGCGATGGGGAAAACTGCTGACAACCACTGGGTTATTACTGGACCGCACGTGATGCTCTTCGGCCCACCAAGTAGGACCTTGGGCTACACAGAGGCGACGGATCCCGATCCGACCATGCCCTACATGATGTGGGCGAATACACCGTATGAGCATGCGATGGTCCCCGTGAAGTAGGCAAGACGAGCGGCGCCTCCGCGAGGTGCAGAGATGAGTTGCACGATCATAGGAACGATCACAGCCATGGTTGGAGTGGCCGTGCTGAGCGGCCTCATGTTCATCTATTCCGGCGTCTACAATGTCTCAGCGACCGAGCCGCACTGGGCCCTTACTCACTGGATCGTGGGGGTGGTGAAGCTGCGCTCGGTCAAGGCGCATGCGGCCGGCATTTCTGCACCGCCAAACTTCAGTGATGACAGTGAAGTCGCCAAAGGAATTGAGCATTTCGCAGCTCATTGCGTCATTTGTCACGGCGCACCGGGTGTCTCGAGCGGAGATTTTGTACACAGGCTAAATCCAAGCCCGCCAGACCTGACTGGCGCCTCGGAGACTTACGGCCCCGGCGAACTGTTCTGGATCGTGAAGAACGGGATCAAAGCGAGCGGCATGCCGGCTTGGCGGGACCATAGCGATAATGAGCTTTGGGCCCTCGTCGCTTTTCTTCGAAAACTACCAACTATATCCGCGCAGGGGTACGCCAGCCTGCTCACCGCCAGCACGACTAGCGAAGACCGTCACCATGACCCCGATACCAACGGGTGTGGGAGTATGCAGTCCACCTCGGGCGGCATACCGGCCCACGATCACCATCAATGAACCGACGACTGATTGATCCAGATCTCATGCCAATGATGAGGGGCGGTGGGCTGCTGTTAGGCTAGCCCCGATCATTGAGATGGGCTGAGGCGGAGGCGATCTCGGGTCGTTAACGGTCCGATCGATAACGTCCGTGATCATTCGTGAGACGCCGGCACGCGAGCCCCCGGCTACGCCACCCGCCTTCATCCCAAGTTTCGGGAATGCCGGGTATGAGCCGATGGTAGTCGATCCCCGTGAACGAACGTCTGCTCGTTGCGGTTGGGAACTCCAAAGCGGTTCTTCCGGATTCGGCCAAGACCCGACATTGGCCGCGCTAGCGGGATGTCGGAGATGGGTTGGAAGATGAACTTAACAGGCGCTGAAAAACCCCTTGCTTCGACGCGGCGGCATCTGATTTCGATGCCCTATCGGATTGACAGCCTCGGGTAGCCTCAATGCGCGGTTCTGACGAACGACGCGACGGACTTTTCAGTATGTGCGGCCGGAGAGCCGGATCCTGCCAGATCGTCATGACCCATCCGTTGCGGGTGATCCGTACGCTGGCAGACGAGGCCCTGCAGTCGCTCAACGACCGGTTCGCGGCGCTGCATTCCGAGAACGGCCGTCCCTCGATCCCGCCCGAGCAGTTGCTGCGCGCGCTGTTCGTCGGGCAAGCCTTCTACACCATCCGTTCCGCAGCCGTCAGCTGATGGAGCAGTTGAACTACAATCTGCTGTTCCGCTGGTTCGTCGGCCTGTCGGTGGACGATCCGGTCGGGTGCCGACCGTCTTCAGCAAGAACCGCGACCGGCCGCTGAGGGCGACATCGCGGCGGCGTTCATGTCGGCAGTGCTCAACCTGCCGCAGGTGCAGGGTCTGCTTTCGGACGAGCACTTCTCGGTCGATGGCACGCTGATCCAGGCGTGGGCCAGCATGAAGAGCTTCCGCCGCAAGGACGGCAACGACGAACCGCCGGCACCGGGCCGCAATGGCGAGCGCAACTTCCGCGGCGAGACGCGTTCCAACGAGACACATGCCTCGACCACCGATCCGGACGCTCGTCTTGCCCGTAAATCAGGCGGACAGGAGGCGAAGCTGGGCTTCACCGGACATCTGCTTATGGAGAACCGCAACGGGCTGGTGGTGGATGCGCGCCTGACGCTGGCCACCGGGACGGCGGAGCCGGAGGCGGCGCTGGCCATGTTGGGCGAGTTGCCTGGTTCGGACAAGAAAACCGTCGGAGCAGACAAGAACTACGACACGGCGGCGTTCGTTGCGGCAGCCCGCAAACTGAATGTGACCCCGCACGTGGCGCAGAACATCACCGCGCATCGCGGCTCGAACATCGACCGGCGCACGACGTGTCACGATGGCTACCGGATCAGCCAGGTGATCCGCAAGCGGATCGAGGAAGCCAATGGCTGGATCAAGGAAGTCGGCGGAATGGCGCAAACGAAGTTTCGGGGTCGCGCCCGCGTAGGCTGGATGTTCATGTTCAAGGCGACGGCTTACAACCTGATCCGACTGCCGCGGCTGCTCGCGATAGGATGAGGCTGTCAGCGCTATGCCAAATGCTGGATCAGAGCCATTCTGACGCTGTGCAAATGCCTGATTCCGTCCCGACAAACCGAAAATCGAACACTGAACCTACTGGCGCCTGACGTTGCAGAGGGTTTTTCAGCAGCCTGTTAAACTAACGCACTACCGATTCGTGCCTAATGGGTGGGACCGGAGATAGGGTGAAGGCGGCGGCTGGAATTCTGGACCGCAGACAGCCCACAACCACCTGCGCGCGAGCCCGCCCTCGTTACGCCGCCATCGCCCGCGCCGCGGCGCTGCCCGCGCCCAGAATCATGTCCGCCGCCTTCTCCGCGATCATGATCACCGTCGCATTGGTGTTGCCGGACACCACCGTCGGCATCACCGCGGCATCCACCACGCGCAGCCCGTCGATCCCCTTCACCCGCAGCGCCGTATCGACCACCGATTTCGGCCCCGGCCCCATCATGCAGGTGCTGGTCTGATGGAACGTAGTGCCGGCGGTGGCGCGCACATGGTTCAGCAGGTCCTCGTCGGTCTTCGCGTCCGGACCTGGCATCAGTTCCTCGGTGACCATCTGCCGCATGGCGTTGGTGGCGAACACCCGGCGCGAGACTTTCAACCCGGCGACGATGGTGTCGCGGTCGGCCTGGGTGGACAGATAGTTCGGCTGCATCGCCGGCGGCTTGTTCGGGTCGTTCGACGTGATGCGCAGCCAGCCACGGCTTTCCGGCCGGCACGGAATCGCGACCAGCGTGCAGGCGGGGAATTTATGCATCGGATCGCCGACCTTGGGCGCGCTGCCGGCGAGGAACTGATACTGCACGTCCGGTGAATTCGAGCTCCGGCCGGGTCTTCACGAACAGGCCCAGCGGGCCGGCGCCGGTCATCAGCGCGCCCTTCATCGCCAGCGCGTATTGCAGCCCGTGCTGCACGCGGCGCACCCAACTGTGGTACACCTCGTTCATCGTCCAGACATCGGGTCGGCAGCGATAGATGATGCGGCCGCCGATATGATCCTGCAGATTCTCGCCGACGCCGGGCAGCTCGTGCAGCACCGCGACGCCGGCCTGTTGCAGCACCTCGCCCGGCCCGATGCCCGAGAGTTGCAAAATCTGCGGCGAGTTGATCGAGCCCCCGCACAGCAGCAGCTCGCGCCGCGCCCGCACCTGATGCAGCGCGCCGTTCTGACTGTATTCGATGCCGACGGCGCGCTTGCCCTCCAGCAGCACGCGATGCGTCAGTGCGCGGATTTCCACTTTCAGGTTGGGGCGCTTCATCGCCGGCCGCAGATAGCCGACGGCGGCCGAACAGCGGCGCCGTCCGCGCACCGTCAATTGCAGCGGCCCGACACCTTCCTGTTCGGCGCCGTTGAAGTCGGGGTTGTACGGATAGCCGGCCTCCTGCGCGCCGGCGACGAAGGCGTCGTGCAGCGGATGATCGGTGCGCAGGTCGGACACCGCCAGCGGCCCGCCCTTGCCGTGGAATTCGTTCGCACCCTGCTCCTGGTCCTCCGCCTTGCGGAAATACGGCAGCACGTCGTCATACGACCAGCCGGCATTGCCCAACTGGCGCCACAGGTCGAAGTCCTGACGCTGGCCGCGGATGTAGATCAGCCCGTTGATCGAGCTCGATCCGCCGAGCACCTTGCCGCGCGGCCAGGGGATGCGGCGGTTGTTGAGTTCGGGCACCGGCTCGGTTTCGAAATACCAGGCGACCTTGGGGTTGTAGATGTTGCGGTAGAACCCCGCAGGAATATGGATCCAGGGATCGGTGTCCTTGCCGCCGGCTTCCAGCAGCAGAACGCGGTTGCGCCCGTCCTCGCTCAGCCGGTTGGCCAGCACGCAGCCGGCAGACCCGGCGCCGACGATGATGAAGTCGAATTCCTGCCCGTTGGCCACGGCATTTCCTCCTGGTCTTGGCCCGCTACGATGACGGCAAAGCGGGCCGGGCGGAAGGGCGACGCGCGATCGACGGATCAGCATGTGTGCCAGCCGGCATCGCATTCCGCCGCCGCGATTTGCCGCGCCACGCCGGATCGTGTTTCGTCGCCGGCGCAATCGCGACACAGCGCCTGCACGGGAGGCAGCCAGCATGGAACAGACGGGACCGCTCAGTGGCTATCGGATCGTCGATCTTACCTCGATGATTTCCGGCCCGCTCGCCACCATGCTGCTCGCCGACCAGGGCGCGGACGTGATCAAGGTGGAGAACCCGCAGGGCGGCGACCACACCCGCGCCGGGGCGAATCGCCGCGCCGGGTTTTCCGCTTCGTTCCTCAACAACAACCGCAACAAGCGCTCCGTGGTGCTGGACCTGAAAGCCGAACCGGCGCGTGCGGCGCTGCTGCGGCTGATCGCCACCGCCGATGTGTTCGTGCAGAATTTCCGGCCCGGCGTCGCGGATCGCATGGGGTTGGGCGAGGATGCGGTGCGCGCGGTGGCGCCCGAGATCATCTACGTCTCGATCAGCGGGTTCGGCGAGACGGGCCCCTATTCCCACAAGCCGGTCTACGACCCGCTGGTGCAGGCGCTGTCCGGCCTGGCGACGGTGCAGGCCGGCGCGGACACGGAGCGTCCGCGCCTGGTGCGCACCATCCTGCCGGACAAGCTGACCGCCATCACCGCGGCGCAGGCGATCACCGCCGCGCTGCTGGCGCGGGCGCGGACCGGCAAGGGCCAGCATGTGCGGCTGTCCATGCTGGATGCGGTGGTGGCGTTCCTCTGGGCCTCCGACATGGGCAGCCAGACCTTCGTGGGTGACGAACTGCCGCAGCAGGACGCGGCGAGTTTCATCGACCTGATCTACGAGACGGCGACCGACGCGATCAGCGTCGCGGTGCAGACCGATCGCGAATGGACCGCGCTGACCCGCGCGCTGGATCGGCCCGAGTGGCTGGAGGACCCGCGCTTCGCCACTCCGGCGCTGCGCCAGCAGCACATCAACACGCGGCTGCAGATGACGCAGGACGTGCTGCGCACACGGTCGGCGGAGGCGTGGCTGGACCGGCTGACCGCGGCGGGCGTGCCGTGCGCGCCGGTGCTGACGCGGAGTGCGATGATCCGGCATCCGCAGGTGGCGGCGAACGGCATTGTGGTGGAGGCGGCGCATGCGGTGGCGGGCAGGCTGCGCCAGGCGCGGCCGGCCGCTCGGTTCTCCGGCACGCCCGCCGGGATTCGGCATGGCGCGCCGGGCTTGGGGGAGCACACGGAGGCGGTGCTGCGGGAGTTGGGATTAGGGCCGGGGGAGATTGCGGGGCTGCGGGGCGGGTAGGGGGTGGCTGACGGCACTATTGCTAGATAGCAACATAACGTCCTTTATGTTGTGCTATTTGTCTGCCTGGGAAGGCCTTCAACAATTGCGTCAAAGCGCAAAAGTTGATATATTGATAGGCGTATATGCGTTTATCGGAGACCCCATGCCCGATGGCACCACCACGCGCTGGACCGTCTCGGTTTCGAAGGAAACCGATATTGCCGTGCGCAGCTTCCTGGCGCAGCGCGGAATGAAAAAGGGCGACCTGTCGAAATTCATCGAAGAAGCGGTGAAGTGGCGGGTGCTGGACCAGACCGTTGCAGAAGTCCGCAGCAAGTTCGCCGACCTGCCCGCCGACGAGTTGGAAGCGGTGATCGAGGAAGCCGTCGGTGCGGCGCGCACGAACAACGCTCCCAAGGCCGGATGATTCGTGCGACTGGTCATCGACACCAACGTGCTGATCAGCGCCTTGCTGGTCGGTTCTTCGCTGCCCGCCCATCTCATTACGCTCTGGCGGGAAGGCCGGTTCGATCTGCTGACATCGGTCACGCAGCTGGATGAACTGATGCGTGTCACTCGATATCCGAGAATCCGCGAACGTCTGGCCCCGGCACTCGCCGGGCGGCTGATCAACGAACTGCGCGATATTGCCGTTATGGTCGAGAATCTTCCGCAGGTAACGGTCTGCGCCGACCCCTACGACAACTATCTGCTGGCAATGGCCGCCGCCGGCGCTGCCGATTTTATCGTGTCCGGCGACAAGCGCGACCTGTTGAGCCTCGGGCTCTATGAAGGCGTCAAGATCGTGGCTATCCGCGAATTTCTGGCAATGCATAAGAGGCTGCCATGACCCGATGGCTACCGGAATCGAGGCGCTGGCCGTAATGGCGAAGCTGCTGGGCGTGGATGGGAAAACGCCGGGGCGCGCCGGGGTTGGGGAGCACGTGTAGGCGGTGCTTCGGGAGTTGGAGTTTGAGCCGGCGGAGATTGCGGGGCTGCGGGGCGGGTCGCGGGTGGAGGCTGACACTACGGGCCGCCGGCCTCCTGAGGGAATCGAGCACGTACGGCCTGCGCGCCGCACCCACGGTTTTGAGGTAGAGTAGATGAATCCCAAGCGCCCGGCTCCCTAACAGGCTGCTGAAAAACCCTCTGCAACGTCAGGCGCCAGTAGGTTCAGTGTTCGATTTTCGGTTTGTCGGGACGAATCAGGCATTTGCACAGCGTCAGAATGGCTCTGATCCAGCATTTGGCATAGCGCTGACAGCCTCATCCTATCGCGAGCAGCCGCGGCAGTCGGATCAGGTTGTAAGCCGTCGCCTTGAACATGAACATCCAGCCTACGCGGGCGCGACCCCGAAACTTCGTTTGCGCCATTCCGCCGACTTCCTGATCCAGCCATTGGCTTCCTCGATCCGCTTGCGGATCACCTGGCTGATCCGGTAGCCATCGTGACGCGTCGTGCGCCGGTCGATGTTCGAGCCGCGATGCGCGGTGATGTTCTGCGCCACGTGCGGGGTCACATTCAGTTTGCGGGCTGCCGCAACGAACGCCGCCGTGTCGTAGTTCTTGTCTGCTCCGACGGTTTTCTTGTCCGAACCAGGCAACTCGCCCAACATGGCCAGCGCCGCCTCCGGCTCCGCCGTCCCGGTGGCCAGCGTCAGGCGCGCATCCACCACCAGCCCGTTGCGGTTCTCCATAAGCAGATGTCCGGTGAAGCCCAGCTTCGCCTCCTGTCCGCCTGATTTACGGGCAAGACGAGCGTCCGGATCGGTGGTCGAGGCATGTGTCTCGTTGGAACGCGTCTCGCCGCGGAAGTTGCGCTCGCCATTGCGGCCCGGTGCCGGCGGTTCGTCGTTGCCGTCCTTGCGGCGGAAGCTCTTCATGCTGGCCCACGCCTGGATCAGCGTGCCATCAACCGAGAAGTGCTCGTCCGAAAGCAGACCCTGCACCTGCGGCAGGTTGAGCACTGCCGACATGAACGCCGCCGCGATGTCGCCCTCCAGCAGCCGGTCGCGGTTCTTGCTGAAGACGGTCGGCACCCAGACCGGATCGTCCACCGACAGGCCGACGAACCAGCGGAACAGCAGATTGTAGTTCAACTGCTCCATCAGCTGACGCTCGGAACGGATGGTGTAGAAGGCTTGCAGCAACAGCGCGCGCAGCAACTGCTCGGGTGGGATCGAGGGACGGCCGTTCTCGGAATACAGCGCCGCGAACCGGTCGTTGAGCGACTGCAGGGCCTCGTCTGCCAGCGTTCGGATCACCCGCAACGGATGGGTCTGGGGGATCCGGCTCTCCGGCCGCACATAGCTGAAAAGTCCGTCGCGTCGTTCGTCAGAACCGCGCATTGAGGCTACCCGAGGCTGTCAATCCGATAGGGCATCGAATCAGATGCCGCCGCGTCGAAGCAAGGGGTTTTTCAGCAGCCTGCTAGTGTTCTGATGAGCCTGTGCGGGATACACAAGGCTCATAATGAGGCCGGCGGTCGATCCCATATGCTGCCACCAGTGCACCGTCTCATGCAGGTAGGTGGAGAAGGCCTGGATCGTCTTACTGTCCAGTTCATTGGGGTCATAAAGACCGGTGGTCACGCCATCAATCAAGCGGTGGATTTCCGGCCTCAAACGCACCACGAATTGGGTTGTACCTATAAATTCCCCTTGCATTCATGCTTGCGGCATAATCGGTCGGGGCGTCCAAGGCGAAGGGTCTGGGTTCGAGGAGCTCCGGTTGAAGATCAAGGTGAGGAAGCACGGGAATTTGCCTATCTACTTTTCGGATGTCTTCACGCCGGTCCATTCACCACGGCCATTGTAAACATCAGCATGCAGGAAGCCGAAGGCGTTCCAGAGCATGTCGAGGGTGGACTTTAAGGCCGTCGGCGCGTCAAAGGGGTGCGCCTCGATCGTAACCTCGGGGAGGATGATCATATCCCCGGCTCGGGGGCCGGCGATGGAAAACCCGCGTCGCATACCCGAATTGTAGCGAAGCGTGCATCCGTCAACGCCGATGAGGGATACGCAGGCAAACACCGGCAGTCCGATCTCGTAGGCGCGCAGTACATCGAGATATTGCCGGAGCGCGAACACCAGCCTGTTGGCGAGAGTGGTGCCGGGGATGAATGGCCTGCCGGTCCGTTCATCCGATTCCAGCGGAGATACTCCTTCGATCGCACCGGAACGAAAGAACTGCGCATAGCTACGCGCCGTGCCGCGGTCATCCATTCCGCAATTCAAGTACCCGTCGAGGTTCACCAAGTTTCGATTTCCGCCACTCATACCGTCGAGCGGCAGCGGTACATGGGTGCCGTTGCCAATCATGTTGATGATGTCAAGAGGCCGCCGATCCGCGAAAGGCGGGAAGGGTATCACGTGGAGAACCGCGCGTCCGCCCTCCGGCAAAGCAACGGGTGTGTCTCCTGCCATGATTTTCGCCAGGCGCTCGGTTCGGAATGCACGAACGCGGTCGGCGACGGTTTCGGAGAGCAGAAAGGCCGTGCGCAACTCGCCGGCATCGAGCGGGAACCTGCCGCCGGAGTTTCTCCCATAGAACTTGTCGTTCGCCTTGACCCGATGCGGGCCGACCCAACTCCGTGGCACGCGAATCACGAACGCAAAGCATCTGCCGGAACAAGGGACGGCTTCGATGTCGACACGCGGCAGGCGCGGATCCAGTCCGTTGGCCAGCAACTGCTCGAGCCTGAGTTTCTCGGCATCCGGATTGTCGACCGGTATCCCGGAAACAGCGTCCGCGAGGCCGTCCGGTGCGGTGATTCCGAGAATGAAATCGCCACCTGCCGTGTTGGCCAGCGACGAAACGCCGGCCAGAAAGGGGACACTATCGCTCTGCGCTTTGCCGGGCATCGCGTGCTTGAATTCGAGCATGCAACTCTCGCGGGCAACTCCTGCAAGAGCTCCAGGTCAGAGAGCGTGATTTGGTGAACGGGTTTCGGGACCATTAGCAGGCTGCTGAAAAACCCTCTGCAACGTCAGGCGCCAGTAGGTTCAGTGTTCGATTTTCGGTTTGTCGGGACGGAATCAGGCATTTGCACAGCGTCAGAATGGCTCTGATCCAGCATTTGGCATAGCGCTGACAGCCTCATCCTATCGCGAGCAGCCGCGGCAGTCGGATCAGGTTGTAAGCCGTCGCCTTGAACATGAACATCCAGCCTACGCGGGCGCGACCCCGAAACTTCGTTTGCGCCATTCCGCCGACTTCCTTGATCCAGCCATTGGCTTCCTCGATCCGCTTGCGGATCACCTGGCTGATCCGGTAGCCATCGTGACGCGTCGTGCGCCGGTCGATGTTCGAGCCGCGATGCGCGGTGATGTTCTGCGCCACGTGCGGGGTCACATTCAGTTTGCGGGCTGCCGCAACGAACGCCGCCGTGTCGTAGTTCTTGTCTGCTCCGACGGTTTTCTTGTCCGAACCAGGCAACTCGCCCAACATGGCCAGCGCCGCCTCCGGCTCCGCCGTCCCGGTGGCCAGCGTCAGGCGCGCATCCACCACCAGCCCGTTGCGGTTCTCCATAAGCAGATGTCCGGTGAAGCCCAGCTTCGCCTCCTGTCCGCCTGATTTACGGGCAAGACGAGCGTCCGGATCGGTGGTCGAGGCATGTGTCTCGTTGGAACGCGTCTCGCCGCGGAAGTTGCGCTCGCCATTGCGGCCCGGTGCCGGCGGTTCGTCGTTGCCGTCCTTGCGGCGGAAGCTCTTCATGCTGGCCCACGCCTGGATCAGCGTGCCATCAACCGAGAAGTGCTCGTCCGAAAGCAGACCCTGCACCTGCGGCAGGTTGAGCACTGCCGACATGAACGCCGCCGCGATGTCGCCCTCCAGCAGCCGGTCGCGGTTCTTGCTGAAGACGGTCGGCACCCAGACCGGATCGTCCACCGACAGGCCGACGAACCAGCGGAACAGCAGATTGTAGTTCAACTGCTCCATCAGCTGACGCTCGGAACGGATGGTGTAGAAGGCTTGCAGCAACAGCGCGCGCAGCAACTGCTCGGGTGGGATCGAGGGACGGCCGTTCTCGGAATACAGCGCCGCGAACCGGTCGTTGAGCGACTGCAGGGCCTCGTCTGCCAGCGTTCGGATCACCCGCAACGGATGGGTCTGGGGGATCCGGCTCTCCGGCCGCACATAGCTGAAAAGTCCGTCGCGTCGTTCGTCAGAACCGCGCATTGAGGCTACCCGAGGCTGTCAATCCGATAGGGCATCGAATCAGATGCCGCCGCGTCGAAGCAAGGGGTTTTTCAGCAGCCTGCTAGAAGAAGCAAGCCGACGACGATCGCCAGGGCGGAGCCGACGATGCATGGCTTGCGAGCTTCATTGAACCCACACGTCTATCGAGACATCGAGATTGAAAGCGATCAATCGCTGTTTGAATTAGCCCACGTAATCACGAAGGCTTTTGGCTTCGATTTTGACCATGCTTTTGGTTTTTTCAATCGCCTGACAGGTCACGTGTTTAGCTCGCCCGTGCGGTATGAGCTTTTCGCAGACGAGGAGGCAGGCGGCGAAGCCCGCAGTGTGCACCAAGCGACAATCGCTCAGGCGTTCCGGCGGAAGAACAGCAAGATGCTGTTCGTGTACGACTACGGCGATGAATGGCGCTTCCGAGTCGAAGTGCGTGACATAAGCAAACTACCGCCCGACAGCGCAGTTCCTAGGGTGACAGCTGAGGTCGGCAAAGCCCCCGAGCAATATCCCGTCGCGACCGACGACAACTGACCGTCCGACCCAAGATGAAGCAAGGCAAGACAGCATTCTACAACCTACGCGTGCGTCGCGGCCACGGTTCCGATGTTGCCGCGAACAGACAGATTCTTCCCCTCTTTCAAGACCATGCGGCCGTCGGGGAGACCTGATGAATAATGGCGGCTAGCGATCAATCCAACAGCCGGTTTTCCGTTTGATATCGAAATATTACAGAATTTTATCCTGGATGTCGATCCGGGTATCCGCTTTGCACGGCTCTGCCAGTCGGTGCGCGCCCGCCCGGAGCTCTTGTACGCAATTGCAGATTACTCCTACGACGAATATGTCAGCTTATCGGAAATTCTCGCCGATGACTGCGGTTACGGCCATCCCATGGCGGCACTCGAAAAAGTGGAGAGCTGGTTAGTCGAATGCCCCGGCGTGGTGAAGATCATGGCGGAGAAACAGAGCTTCAACTACGAACCCGCCAACCTGGTAGTGAGGGTCCTGCTTTCCCACTTCGTCGCCTTCACTGCCGACAAACTTAGCCATCCGGAATTCTATTGCTGGCCCGGAGCCTGGATGGCTGGCCGTCGCGTCAACGACAGCAGCCAAGGATTATTCCTGCGGCATTTATCCCTTTACTCAGACACCGCCGATGGCGCCGGCATTTTCCCGCGGGCCTTTCCAGGCAAAGATCCTGCGGGCTTGTCCAGAACTTTGAACATCTTCTATGGCAACATTATCATATACGATCTAACCCGCCAATGGATCCTTAGAGCCTGAACTCGAATTGTATTTCCAACGTGCGACCGATTTGGATTTACTGGATGATCGTGAGGTCGATCGGTTCATGTGGCTGCGAGGCGACGGGACATCAGCTTGACGCTTGCGATGTAAAGCCAGGTGACCGCGCTTTCGACGGTGGCCTCGAAATCCTTGGCCAGACGGCGGTTGCGGTTACTAACCAGACGCACAAATAGGTATCTTCCCGTATGGGAATCGGTTATGCTGTCGTCATGCCGTCGGACCATGATTTCCGCAAACTCCCGTCCTCAACCCAGGCCGAACTGCGACGTGTCGCGGTAAACATGGTGCTCTCCGGGACAAACCGGATCGATGTGGCCAGGGCGATCGGGGTCAATCGACGCTTCGTTGGGGAATGGGTTCGTGCCTTTGAGGCCACGGGAGAAGCGGCGTTGGCCGGTGGGCGGCGCGGCCGACGGCCAGGTGAGCAAAAAGCCCTCAACCGGCGCCAGGAAGCGACGATCCGTCGGCTGATCGTCGGGCGATGCCCCGATCAATTGAAACTCCCCTTCGCACTATGGACCCGCGAAGCGGTTGGCCAGCTGATCGAGCGTAAAGCCGGTATCCGCCTGTCCCCGACGGCCATCGGTACTATCTTTCGGCCTGGAATCTGACCCCACAAAGGCCGATCCGGCGGGCGATGGAAAGGAGCGAGGCGGCGATCCAGACATGGATGAAACGCGAATACCCGGCGATCGCGAGACGAGCCCGAAAGGAAAAAGCTGAGATCCATTGGTCGGACGAAACTGGCATCTCGAACCAGGCCAATTACGGCCGGAGCTTCGCGCCGGCGGGCAAGACACCGGTGATACCGCGTCCGGCCACGCGATTTACCCAATCGATGATCTCCAGCGTGACCAACCAGGGCAAGTTGCACTTCATGATCTATGATGGCGCACTGAATGCAGCGATTTTTCTGAAATTCCTGCGCCGGTTGATCAAAGACACGGACCGGAAACTGTTCGTGATCGTCGACAATCTACGTGTGCATCGGGCCAGGACCGTGGCGGCGTGGGTCGAAGAGAACAAGGATCGAATTAAACTTTTCTACCTGCCGCCGTACGCGCCGGAGCGGAACCCAGACGAATACGTCAACAACGACGTCAAACAAGGCATGGCACGGCGTGGCACGCCAATGAACAAGGCCGCGATGAGGGCTGGGCTGACAGCCCATATGCGCGGGCTACAGGGCAGGCGACATAAGGTGCGCGCATTCTTCCAGGCACCCGATGTCCGCTATGCCGCGTAAGCGCATCCGTGATACATATTTGGCCGACTGGTTAGTAAGCCAGGCCAGAGTGCGTTCAACCACCCAGCGTCTGGGCAGCAAGACAAAACCCTTGGCGGCATCGGGTCGCTTGACGATCTCGATTGTCCAGTCGCCGACCTTGGTGAGAGCATCCTTCAGCTTGTCGCCGGCATAGGCGCTGTCGGCAAAGATGTGGCGCAGCCAGGGAAAGGCACTACGCACGCTCGCCAGTAGAGGCGGCGCGCCGTCACGATCCTGGATATTGGCCGGATGGACGATCGCACCGACCACCAGACCGATGGTATCGGTGAGGATGTGGCGCTTGCGGCCCTTGATCATCTTCTCGGCGGCATAACCTCGCGGACCGCCAGCCTCCGTCGTCTTGACGGACTGGCTGTCGACAATGCCCGCTGTCGGGCTGGCCTCCCGGCCTTCCGCTTCGCGCACGTCCATGAGCAGTGCATGGTTGACGGTCTGCCACGTCCCACCGGCGCGCCAAGCATAAAAATACCGCTGCACCGTGGTGAACGGAGGGAAATCTTTCGGCAGCATCCGCCATTGGCAGCCGGCTTGGGCGATGTAGAAGATGGCATCGACGACGTGCCGCATGCTGGTCTTGCGGGTCCGCCCGCGGCTTGCCGGTGGCGGCATGTGTGGCTCGATCATCGCCCATTCCGCGTCGGTGGTGTCGCTTGCATAGCGCAGTCCGTCGCGCCGATACTTGGCCCGCGTGGTCCCGGTCCAGGTCATACGTGATCCCTCGGTGTGTTCGCAGCCACGAGAGAATCGCAACCGCTGGGATCACGCAACTGGCTTTCATACGCCGCCGGACAGACCGGCAGCGGCACCCGGCCGTGACGGCTCAGCGCATTGAAAACACCGCAGATGTCGTTCCACATTGATTCCGGGTCAGGCTCTAAGAGACGGAGCGTTCATCTACGAATATGATTGGCTGTCGCAGGCACACTCGGCTGACGAAAGGGCTGAGTGGGCCAAGGACGCATTCAAGCATGTGCACGGCGTTCATCCGGACGATTTCGAGATTCTCCCGACAAATCTCTGAGAGTGTGTCCGGGAAGTTCACCGGTTCCGTGTTGGCGTTCTCAGCATCAGGCGGCTCGCGGCTAAACGCAGGAATGCGAGCGCCCTGCGGTTGAGGTTCTCGAAGTCCTTGGCCAATCGCCGACACCGGTTGAGCCAGGCGATGATCACGCGCTCCGCCATTGCAGCCGCCGTTCAACCCTGATCTTCGGTCACGTGCAGTTCGACGCCCGCCTGCTTTTGCAGATAGCCGATGATGCCCAACAGATTGCGCGCCTGCGGATTGCCGCGTGGGCCGAACATGCGGATCAGGCTCTTCGGAGGCGTGGCTGTCTCCTCGCCGAGTTTCTCAAAGCCGACCGTCGCCTTGATGTAGTTGCGCAGGATCGCCTTCCCGGTATCCACGTCGCCGGTCAGCATCGTGTCGATGCCCTCGCGCAGCAGCGCCGTTGCGAACTCCGGCTCCTGCGCCACCCTGCGCTGCACGAGTTCCTTGAAGCTCTTCGTCACTGCCATCTTCTGCCCCCCGCTCATTGCGCCTTCGGCCGCCGTCGCTTTCGTCTTCCCACGTGAGTGAGTTGTGCCACATACGGCTTCCTCCTTGAGCCCGCAGGTGGCCGGACACTTCGCCCCGGGCTGCCGATGCCGCCACCCCCGCCACCACCCCCTCAACTCGAACCGAGCCCCCCCTTCGGCCATACTCGCTCCGCCCTGCCGTCCCCCGCACCGGAGCCCCCGCATGATCGACTTCCACTACTGGCCCACGCCGAACGGCTGGAAGATCAGCATCATGCTGGAGGAAACCGGCCTGCCCTACCGTATGATCCCGGTGAACATCGGCAAGGGCGACCAGTTCACGCCGGACTTCCTCGCCATCAGCCCGAACAACCGCATGCCCGCCATCGTCGACCACGACGCGGAGGACGGCCCGCTGCCGATCTTCGAATCCGGCGCCATCCTGCTGCACCTCGCGGAAAAATCCGGCCGCTTCGCCCCCTCCGGCAAACGCGCCCGCAAGGAGATGATGGAGTGGCTGTTCTGGCAGGTCGGCAACCTCGGCCCGATGGCCGGCCAGCTCAGCCATTTCGTCAACTACGCCCAGGGCGAGCACAGCTACTCCCACCAGCGCTACGCCAACGAATACAACCGTTGCATCGGCGTGCTGGAACGCCGGCTGCACGGCCGCGACTTCATCCTGGACGAATACTCCATCGCCGACATGGCGTCCTGGCCCTGGATCCTCATCGCCAAGCCGCTCGGCCAGTCACTGGAAGATTTCCCCAACGTCGCCCGCTGGCGCGACGCGATCAAGCAACGCCCCGCCGTGCAGCGCGGCGTCGACCTCGGCAAGGACCTCCGCCGCCGCGCGCCGCCGGGGGATGAAGAACGCCGCATCCTGTTCAACCAGACCGCGGCGTCGATCGGCAACGCCGGTTTGCCATGACGTGCGGCAAGCAGGGTAGGGCGGGCTGCGATCCGGCCGCTGCCACGCCGCACCGGACGGCCGCATCCGGCCGACCGGCCGTCGAGCTTCCCGTCGAAGCGGTGCGGGCCGCGCCGATAGTGTAGAACCCTCGGTACGCCGCATCGACGAGGAGTCGCGCATGACGCTGAGAGAGCAGTTCACCGACCAGTTGAAGGCGTCGATGAAGGCCGGCACGCCGGCCCGCACCTCCACCCTGCGGATGATCCTGGCGAAGCTGAAGGACACCGATATCGCCGCCCGGCCGAAAGGCGTCGCCAAGGTCCCCGAGGCGGCGATCCTCGCCATGCTGCGCGGCATGGCCAAGTCGCGTCGCGAATTGGTGGAATTGTATCGCCAGGGCAACCGCCCGGAACTGGCGGAGAAGGAGGAAGCCGAGATCGCGGTGATCGAAGGCTTCCTGCCGCGGCAGATGGACGAGGCCGCGCTGTCCCAGGCGATCGACGCCGCGGTGGCGGAAACCGGCGCCGCCGGGATCAAGGACATGGGCAAGGTGATGGCCGCCCTGCGGGCGAAGCACGCCGCCACCTTGGACATGGCGAAGGCCAGCCCGCTGGTGAAGGCGCGGCTGTCCGCCTGACATGGCACTCCCCCCCGCCTTCATGGACGAATTGCGCGCGCGCACCCCGCTGGCCGCGATCATCGGCCGGCGCGTCCGGCTGGCGCGGTCTGGCCGGCAATGGAAAGGCTGCTGCCCGTTCCACGGCGAGAAGACGCCGAGCTTTTATGTGTATGAGGATGGCTATCATTGCTTCGGCTGCGGCGCGCATGGCGACGCCATCAGCTTCGTCATGCAGACCCAGGGCGCGAGCTTCATCGAGGCGGTGGAGCAACTCGCCGCGGAAGCCGGCATGGACGTGCCGAAGCCCACGCCGGAAGCCGCGGAGGCGGAACGGCGGCGGCACGACCTCGGCGCCGTGCTGGCCGCGGCGCAGACAGCCTATCAGCGCCGGCTGCGCTGCCGGAAGGGCGGCCGGCGCTCGACTACCTGCTCGGCCGCGGCCTGACCGAGGACGACCATCACGCCGCTTCGGCCTGGGCTGGTCGGGCGAGGGCCGCGGCGCGCTGGCGGCGGAGCTGGCGCGGGAGGGGATCACCGCCGATCAACTCGTCGAAGCGGGATTAATGCGTAGGGACGATGAAACCGGACGGGTGTCAGACCTGTTTTACGGACGCGTGATGTTCCCGATCAGGGACCGTCGCGGTCGGACTATCAGCTTTGGCGGCCGCATGCTGGGCGACGGCCAGCCGAAATACGTCAACGGGCCGGAAACCGCGCTGTTTTCCAAGCGGCGCACCCTGTTCGCGCTGGACCAGGCGCGAGAAGGCGTGCGCAGCGGCGCGGCGCTGGTCGTGGTCGAGGGCTATATGGACGTCATCGCTCTGCGCGCAGGCCGGATTCGCTGGCGCCGTCGCGCCGCTCGGCACGGCGCTGACCGAAGAGCAGCTGGAGGAGCTGTGGCGCCTGTCGCCCTCTCCGACGCTGTGCTTCGACGGTGATGCCGCCGGCGCCCGGGCCGCGGCCCGCGCGGCGGAGCTGGTGCTGCCACTGCTGGCCCCCGACCGGACCCTCCGGATCGCAGCGCTGCCCAGCGGGGAGGACCCGGATTCCATCGTCCGCCGCCAGGGCAGCGCCGGTTTCCGGGCGGTGCTGGAGTCCGCCCGGCCGCTGGGCGAGGCGCTGTACGACCTGCTGCGGGAGACCGCCGGGGAGGCGACACCCGAGCAACGTGCGGCGTTTCGGACCAAACTGGAGGACGCGGCGCGCCGTATCCCCGACCGGGCGTTGGCCTCCGAATATCGGCGCGTGCTGCTGGACCGGTTCTACGCCGCGACGCGGCGGGGTGGTCAGCGTCAGCGCCAGCAGCCGAACGCGGCGATGCGACGGCCGATCCCGCGGCCGCAACCGGCCTCGCCCGACGTCGCCAGGGAACGCGCCCGCATCCTCACCGCGATCCTGTTGCGCCACCCGGAATTGCTGCACGAGGTGGACCACGCCTATGCCGCGCTCGACCTGCCGGCATCGCTGGCGGCCATCCGGGAGGCGATTCTCGCATGGGTGGATCACCGCGAAGTGCTTGACTCCAGGGCATTGATAGACCACCTCACGATATCTGGATTACAGGCCGAGGTCGATTTTGCCCTGGCGGCGGTGCCCGTGCCGCTGCCGGCCTGTGCGTCGTCGGCCGCGATGCCCGCGGAGGCTCATGAAGGATGGTGGCACATCTTCGGTTTTTTGAGCCTGGAACGGCTGCAAGAGGAAGTAAAGGCGGCACAGCTTGCGGCCGCATCAGACCTCAACCGGGACACCGAGGCACGTGCGCGGGCGCTGAAAGAAGCCCTGAACAAGGTGATGGCGGGTGAGCCCGATGGGGTCGAACGCGCTGCATAGAATAGAGGGGCAATCGCGGCTTCGCACCCGCCCCGGAAGACTGAAGGAGTGCCGATAGCGATGGCGACCAAGCCCGCCGTAAGCGGCGATACCGTGACCGCGGAACAGGATGTGGAACTCGACCCTGCTCGACGTGCAGACCGCCGCCGTCAAGCGGCTGATCGCACGCGGCAAGGAGCGCGGCTACATCACCTTCGACGAGCTCAACCAGATCCTGCCGCCGGACCAGAACAGCTCCGAGCAGATCGAAGACGTGATGGCCAATTTCTCCGAAATGGGCATCCAGGTCGTCGAGGGCGAGGACACCGAGGATGGTGAGGCGCCCGTCGCCAAGGTCGAAAAGACCGAGGAAGAGGGCGAGGAAGAGCAGACCGGCAACGTCGACGAGGCGAGCCTGGGCCGCACCGACGACCCGGTGCGCATGTATCTGCGCGAGATGGGCAGCGTCGAACTGCTGTCGCGCGAGGGCGAAATCGCCATCGCCAAGCGGATCGAGGCCGGCCGCGACATGATGATCGGCGGGCTGTGCGAAAGCCCGTTGACCTTCAAGGCGATCATCTCCTGGCACGAGCAGCTCAAGGGCGGCCGGATGCTGCTGCGCGACATCGTCGATCTGGAGGCGACGCAGGGTGCCGGCGCCCCCACCGACGGCGCCGGCGATCCGGCCCCCGGCACGCCCGGCGCCGATGTGCTGGACGGCGAGGAGCCCGATGAGGACGAAGGCGAGGGGCCCGGTATCTCGCTGTCCGCCCTGGAAGAGAAGCTGAAGCCCGAAGTGCTGGCCACGTTCGAGGAGATCGAGGGCCTGTACAAGCGGCTGCACAAGATGCAGCACCGCCGGCTGGAGACGATGACCAGCGGCGAGGAGGTCAACACCCGCTCGGAAAAAAGCTACGAGAAGACGCGTGAGGAACTGGTCCAGAAGGTCGGCCAGGTCCGCCTGCACAACAACCGGATCGAGGAGCTGGTCACCCAGCTCAAGCAGCTCAGCCAGCGCCTGACCACGCTGGAAGGCCAGCTCATGCGCATGGCCGAGACCTGCAAGGTGCCACGCGACGAGTTCCTGCGGCAGTATCGCGGCGACGAACTGGACCCGAACTGGCTCGACAAGATTTCGTCCCTGCCCGGCAAGGGCTGGAAGGCGTTCGTCGCCAAGCATCCCGACGACATCGGCGCAATTCGCACGCAGATCGCCGCGGTGGCGACCGATGCCAGCCTGCCGATCAGCGAATTCCGCCGCGTCTACATGACCGTCAGCCGCGGCGAGCGTGATCAGCGCGCGCGCGAAGAAGGAGATGATCGAGGCCAACCTGCGGCTGGTGATCTCGATCGCCAAGAAATACACCAATCGCGGGCTGCAGTTCCTGGACCTGATCCAGGAGGGCAATATCGGCCTGATGAAGGCGGTCGATAAATTCGAATACCGCCGCGGCTACAAGTTCAGCACCTACGCCACGTGGTGGATTCGCCAGGCGATCACCCGCAGCATCGCCGACCAGGCGCGCACCATCCGTATCCCCGTGCATATGATCGAGACGATCAACAAGCTGGTGCGCACGTCCCGCCAGATGCTGCACGAGATCGGTCGCGAACCCGCCCCGGAGGAACTCGCCGAGAAGCTCGGCATGCCGCTGGAGAAGGTGCGGAAGGTCCTCAAGATCGCCAAGGAGCCGATCAGCCTCGAAACCCCGATCGGTGACGAGGAAGATTCCCACCTGGGCGACTTCATCGAGGACAAGACCGCGGTGATCCCGCTGGACGCCGCGATCCAGGCCAATCTGCGCGAGGCCACCACGCGGGTGCTGTCGAGCCTGACGCCGCGTGAGGAACGCGTGCTGCGCATGCGCTTCGGCATCGGCATGAACACCGACCACACGCTGGAAGAGGTCGGCCAGCAGTTCAACGTGACCCGCGAGCGCATCCGCCAGATCGAGGCGAAGGCGCTGCGCAAGCTGAAGCATCCCAGCCGCAGCCGGAAGCTGCGCAGCTTTCTCGACGACTGAGCAGGCCGGAAGCGGCGCTCCAGCGCGACCGTGGCAGGGCCGCGGATCGGCGATCCATCGGCCGCCGGTCGCCTTGATGCGCGGGCCATCAGCCGCCCGGGCGGCTGGATTGAGGAGGCCGGCCAGCAGTTTCGACGTGACCGGCCAGCGCATCCGCCAGATCGAGGCCAAGGCGCTACGCAAGCTGAAGCGTCCCAGCCGCAGCCGGAAGCTACGCAGCGTCCTCGACGACTGATAGCATTGGCGCGGGCAATGGTGCCCGGGCGATGGCAACAGTCGGGGGGAGGCATGGAGCCGGTCGTACGCGTGGGCGTGACCGTCACGTTCCTCAGAATGGATCGGCCGCCGGCCGAACCGGCGCCCGCCTTGCATCCCGGATGCCAGGTGGTGCGGGTCGCCGCGCCGACGGTTCCGTTCTATCGCTATCTGTACAACACGGTGGGCGCCGCCCATGTCTGGTGGCTGCGGCGCACCACACCGGACGACGAACTCGCGGCCCTGCTGCAGGATCCGCTGATCGCCATCCATGTGTTGTATCAGGGCGGTGAACCGGCCGGCTTCTTCGAACTGGACAGTCGCGCCTGGTCGGACATCAACCTGAGCTATTTCGGCCTGATGCCGCATGCCATCGGTAGCGGGCTCGGCTATGCGTTCCTGCGCCACGCAGTCGATTCGGTATGGCGGCAGGGCGCGCGCGGCATGACGGTGAACACCTGCACCGCCGACCATCCGCGCGCATTGCCGACCTATCTACGCGCCGGCTTCCGTACGCTCCGCCAGGTGCGCGAGGTGTGGAACGTCCCCACCCGGCTTGGGCTGCGCATTCCAAATCATCTCAGGCTGTAGCGGCCGCATTCGGCCGGTGCGGCAGGCTATGTCCGCTCGCGGTACTCCGGCACGGTGAACCAGACCCAGGCCAGGTTCACCAGCAGCAGCGCCGCGGTGACAATGAACACCCAGCGCAGCCCGAGCGATGCCGCGATCGCGCCGCCGGTCAGTGGTCCCAGCGAATTGCCCAGGAATGTCGCCGAGGCCGTCAGGCCATAGACGGCGCCGCGCTCGCCGCGGGCCACCATGCGTCCGATCAGCGCGTTCGCGGTCGGCACGATGCCGCCGATGAACAGACCGACAGCGAAGCGTTCGACGGCGAATACCCAGTAACTCTCGGCAAAGCCCTGCGGCAGGCTGGTGAGGGTCGCACCGGCCAGGCAGATCAGCAGAACGCGGCGATAGCCGATCTCGTCGCTGTGGCGGCCGAGCAGGGGCACCGCGACCATGCCGGCGAGGCCCGTCACTGACAGGGCCATGCCGCCGAGTGTGGCCAGATCGGCGCGCGGGCCGGTCAGTTCCTGCACGAACAGCGTGATCACCGGCTGCACCGCGCGCACGCTGAACTGGGCCATCAGCAGCACAAAGAACAGCGGCAGCATGCCGGCGGCACTGAACAGGATCGCAATCCCGCGCAGGGCGCCGCGTCCCTGACCCGCTCGGTTCGGCGGCACGAAATGTTCAGTCACGCCGCGCCAGACCAGCAGCGTGGCGGTCAGGGTGATCGCGGACGTGCAGTAGAACGGGATGCGGTAGCTGCCGGTGACGTCGGCGAGCAAGCCGCCGATGACCGGGCCGACCAGCGCGCCCACCAGTTGCCCGGTGGACAGCAGGCCGAGCGAATAGCCAAGGCGGGATTCCGGCACCTGGCTGGCGACCAGCGCGATCGCCGTCGCGGAGAACCCGGCAAACGCGCCCATCAGCGCGCGGGCCGCGAAGAACTGCCAGACTGTCAGCGACAGGCCCATCAGCGCCGTAAAGATGCCGATGGCGATGCTGGAGCGTACCAGCATCACCTTGCGTCCGTGGCGGTCCGCCAGCCGCCCCCACAGCGGCGAGGCAAAGGCGGCGACGAACGAGGTCGCGCCGGTGAGAATGCCGGACCAGAGGTCGATGCCGGCCTCGCTGGTGACGCCGAGGTCCGGCAGGAACAGCGGCATGATGGGGCTGATGAAATTGAACGACGCCGTCATGACGAACTGGATCGCCACCATGGCCCAAAGCGTGCGCTGCCAGGAAACCTCGACCGGAAGCGACTCGCCGTGGTCCGTGGCTGGGGTGTGCTGGGGCGGTCTGTCCGTCATCCGTGCCGGTTCGGCGGGCCTCTGCGCGTGGTGATGGAGAGTGCACGCGGTTGTCGCCGAAGGGAACCCTGGCCGCCGGCGAACGTCGGGGCTTTGCCCCGAACCCCACCAGGAGGCTTTGCCTCCCGGACCTCCAGCAAAGGCTGGCCCTGGCAATCAATTCGGCTTGGAGTGGCGAGGGGGCGTTACGGTCTCGGACCAGGGCGCCACCACGGACCACCCCTCCCCAACCGGACCAACATAGGGTTCCAAGGGCGAGCCCTTGGCGGGGTTTCAAGGGGCAGCGCCCCTTGATGGGGGTTTCGGGGGCAACGCCCCCGACGTTTGCGCGCTACAGACCCAGCCGCAGCTTCGCGCCGATCTCGCCGATGATGCCGCGGCGGAACGCCAGCACGCAGATCACGAAGATCGCGCCCTGTGTCACCGTCACCCAGGCGCCGAACTGCGCCAGGTAGTTCTCCATCGCGGTGACCACCACGGACCCCATGACCGGGCCGAACACCGTGCCCAATCCGCCCAGCAATGTGGTCAGCACGACCTCGCCGGAGGTCGAGTAGTGCACGTCGGTCAGCGTGGCGATGCCGAACACCAGCGCCTTGGTGCCACCGGCGACGCCTGACAGCATGCAGGACAGCACGAAGGCGATCAGCTTATAGTCGTCGGTCTTGTAGCCCAGCGAGGTGGCGCGCGGCTCGTTCTCGCGGATGCCTTTCAGCACCTGGCCGAACGGCGAGTGGATGATGCGGTGCACCAGCAGGAAGCCGCCCAGGAACACGGCGGCGACCAGCCAGTACATGTTCATGTCGTAACGCAGGTCGATGAACCCGAACAGGTGGCCGCGGGGCACCTGCTGGATGCCGTCCTCGCCGCCGGTGAACGGCGCCTCCAGGCAGAAGAAGTAGACCATCTGGGCCAGCGCCAGGGTGATCATGGCGAAGTAGATGCCGGAGCGGCGGATAGCGAGGTAGCCCAGGCACAGGCCCAGCGCGGCGCCGGCCGCGCCACCCAGGACGATCGCGATCGCCGCATCGACATGCCAGAACTTCATGGTCCAGGCCGCGATATAGGCGCCCATGCCGAAAAACGCGGCGTGGCCGAAGGACAGCAGCCCGACATAGCCGATCATCAGATTGAAGGCGCAGGCGAACAGCGCGATGCACAGCACCCGCATCAGGAACACGGGATACAGGAAGAACGGGCAGACGACGATCAGCGCCAGCATCACCACGAAGGCGATCGACTGGGAGCGGGAGAAACCGAGCATCTCAGGCGGCCTTTCCGAACAGACCGCGCGGCCTGACCAGCAGGATGATGACCATGACCAGGAACACCACGGTCGCCGAGGCCTGCGGGTAGAAGACCTTGGTGAGGCCCTCCACCACGCCCAGCCCGAAGCCGGTGATGATCGAGCCGAGGATGGAGCCCATGCCGCCGATCACCACCACGGCGAACACCGTGTTGATGAAATTGTCGCCCATATTGGGGTTTACCGAATAGATCGGCGCCGCCAGCACGCCGGCGAAGGCGGCGAGTGCCACGCCGCCGCCATAGGTCAGCGTGATCAGCCGGGGGACGTTCACGCCGAACGCCTGCACCAGGGGCGCGTTCTCGGTGGCGGCCCGCAGCGTGGCGCCGAGTGAGGTCTTCTCGATGATCGCCCAGGTGGACAGGCACATCACGGCGGCGGCCAGCACCACCCAGCCGCGATAATTGGGCAGGAACATGAAGCCCAGATTGGTCGCGCCCTGCAGCACCTGCGGAATGCGGTAGGGCAGGCCCGAGCTGCCATAGGCGTTGCGGAACAGGCCCTGGATCACCAGGGCCAGTCCGAAGGTCAGCAGCAGGCCGTACAGATGGTCCAGCTTGTAGAGCCGGCTGATGATGGTCCTTTCCAGCACGATGCCGAACGCGCCGATGATGAGCGGCGCCAGGATCAGCGCCGGGAAGTAGCCGATCCCGGCGTAGTTCAGCAGCATCCAGGCGGCAAACGCTCCCATCATGAACAGCGCGCCGTGCGCGAAGTTGATGATGTTGAGCATGCCGAAGATCACCGACAGACCCAGCGACAGCATCGCGTAGAAGGCACCGTTGATCAGCCCCAGCAGGAGCTGCCCGAACAGCAGCGGGGCGGGGACGCCGAAGATCATCATCATGGTCGTATTTCCCGGAACATCCCCGGCCCTGCTGCCAGGGTCAGGCCTTGATGAAGGAGCAGTGACCCTCGGCCAGCGGCAGTGCTGCCTCATCGGCCGGCGTGGTGACTTTCAGGTTGTAGTAGTCCCACGGCCCCTTGCTTTCGGAGGGCTTCTTCACCTCGAACAGATAGGCCGGCACCAGGTGGCGGCCATCCTCGCGGATGGTGGTCTTGCCGAAGCACATGTCCTCGACCGGCATCTTCTTCATCCGGTTGACGGTCTCCAAGCCGCTCTTCTTCGCCTCGGCCACACCCATGTCATGCGCGGTCTTCAGGTAGTGCAAGGTGGCGGAGTAGCAGCCGGCATGGATCATGTTCGGCCAGTTGTTGGGCGACTTTGGCTTGATCTTGTTGGTGAAGGCACGGGTGCCGTCGTTCAGGTCCCAGTAGAAGCTCTCGGTCAGCACCAGGCCCTTCGCCACGTCCAGCCCCAGCGCATGCACGTCGGTGATGAACATCAGCAGCGCGGCCATGCTCATCGACTTGTTCAGGCCGAACTCGTTGGCCTGCTTGATCGAGTTCACCGTGTCGGCGCCGGCATTCGCCAGGCCGAGCACCTTCGCGCCGCTGGCCTGGGCCTGCAGCAGGAAGGAGGAGAAGTCGGAGGTGCCGGGGAACGGATAGGGCGACGCGCCGAGCACCTTGCCGCCCGCTGCCTTCACGAAATTGGTAGTGTCGGACTGCAACTGCTTGCCGAAGGCATAATCGGCGGTGAGGAAGTACCAGGAATCCCCGCCCGCCTTCACCATGGCGCCGCCGGTGGACTTGGCGAGCATGTAGGTGTCGTACACCCAGGTGATCATGTTGGGCGAGCACTGCGTGGTGGTCAGCGCGACGGAGGCCGGGCCAACCGAGAGGAACACCTTGTTCTTTTCCTTGACCACCGACTGCACCGCCAGCGCGACCGAGGATGTCGGCACGTCGAGCAGCATGTCCACGCCGTCGCGGTCGAACCATTGGCGGCAGATCGACACCGCGAGGTCCGGCTTGTTCTGATGGTCGGCGCTGATGATGTCGACGGCGATGTTGTTGGCGGCGGCGTAGTCCTCGATCGCCTGCTTGGCGCAGATCACAGAGGTCTGGCCGCCGGTGTTCATGTACGGTCCGGACTGATCGTTCAGCACGCCGATCTTCAGGGTCGGTGTTTGCGCGCGCGCCCGCACCAGCGGCAGCGAGGCTGCGGCGGCGGAGGCGGTGAGCAGGGTGCGGCGGGAGAGACTCATTCTGGCAGATCCTTTTCCAGGTTATCCGTTGGCTTTTCCTGGCTTCCCCAAGTCTTATGTTTCTTTTCCACGCGACCCGCCGGCGACCACATCCGTCATGTCGTTGCGTCCGGTTGGTAGGTCGGCAAAGCCGGTTGGTAGGTCGGCAAAGGGTGCGAGTGACCGTTCGTTGCCGGTCCTTACAAGACAGACGCGGCCGGGCGATGGCCGCGCCGTTACACCCCCAGATATTCGTGCAGCTTGTCCATATTGGCTTCGAGCTGGTCGTTCGGGATCATGTCCACGACCTTGCCGTGTTCCATGACGTAGTGACGGTCGGCGACGGTCTGGGCAAAGCGGAAGTTCTGCTCCACCAGCAGCACGGTGAAGCCGCGTTCCTTGATCTCCCGGATGGTGCGGCCGATCTGCTGCACGATCACCGGCGCGAGCCCCTCGGTCGGCTCGTCCAGCAGCAGCAGCTTGGCGCCGGTGCGCAGGATACGGGCGATCGCCAGCATCTGTTGCTCGCCACCCGACAGGCGCGTGCCATGCGCGGTGCGCGCGCGCTCCTTCAGATTGGGAAACAACGTGTAGATGGTGGCAACGTCGAGCCCGCCAGGCGCCACGATCGGCGGCAGCATCAGGTTCTCGGTGACCGACAGCGAGCCGAAAATGCCACGTTCTTCCGGGCAGAAGGCAATGCCGGCCTTGGCGATATGGTTCGGCATCAGCTTCGCCATCTCGGCACCACGGAAGCGGATGCTGCCTTCGCGCCGCGGCACCAGACCCATGATCGACTTCATGGTGGTGGTCTTGCCGGCTCCGTTGCGTCCAAGCAACGTAACCACCTCGCCCTCACGCACCTCGAAATCCACCCCATGCAGGATGTGGCTTTCGCCGTACCAGGCGTTGAGCTGCTTCACCTCAAGCATCGGCCGTCCCCAGATAGGCGGCGATGACCTCAGGGTCCTTTGAGACCGTGGCGTAGTCGCCTTCGGTCAGGATGCGGCCGCGGGTCAGCACGGTGATGGTGTCGCACAGGCCCTCTACCACCGAGAGGTTGTGTTCCACCATCAGGATGGTGCGACCTTTGCGGATCCGCTGCACGAGTTGCACGATCCGATCCACGTCATCGTGACCCATGCCCGCGGTGGGTTCGTCCAACAGCATCATCTCGGGGTCGAGCGCGAGTGTCGTCGCGATCTCCAACGCGCGCTTCTGTCCATACGGCAGTTCGACCACCGGCACGTCGGCAAGGCCGGACAGGCCGACATCCTCCAGCAGTTGATGCGCCTGGTCGTTGTAAACCTCCAGCGCCAGTTGCGATCGCCAGAAGTCGAAGCTGGCGCCACGGGCCCGCTGCAGCGCGAGACGGACATTCTCGAGCGCGTTCAAATGGGGAAACACCGCCGAGATCTGGAAGCTGCGCACCAGGCCAAGCCGCGCGACCATGGCGGGCTTCATGCCGGTGATGTCGCGGCCCTTGAACCGGATGCGTCCGCGGGTCGGTGGCAGGAACGATGTGAGCAGGTTGAAGCAGGTGGTCTTGCCGGCCCCGTTGGGTCCGATCAGTGCATGGATGGTCCCAGTCCGGACGCGCAACGACACATTGTCGACAGCTGAGAAACCGCCGAATTCCCGCGTCAGTCCATCAGTTTCCAGGATGATATCGGTCACCCTCGGACGGTCTCCCATATGCATGTTCAGCCCCTGTGCGGGGGGCTGATTGCATATCGTCGCGGGGGGCGCAAGGTTGAGCGTCGCAAATTGTTTCATATGTTGCGGAGCTGGGAATGGTGCTGGCCGGCACACGCAACCTGCGCGCGATCTCCGGCTGCAACCGGAGCGGATGCCGTCGGGCGGCGCCGGCCCCGGCTGGCGGCGATCCGATGCGATGAACCCGCCTTGCGACACCGGCCGGCAGGGTCCGGCGGACCCGGTGTGGTCCGTCCGGGAGACGCGCCGGTGCGGGCACCCAGCCGGGTATTAGCGCTTTGTTCAGATGTTGAGCCTATGCAAGACCGCCACTTTATGCAGGAGCACGGTGATGGCGATCTCGTCGGTGTCAGGTTCAATCCCCACGCATGTGCCGCACCAGGTCCCCGCACCGCCCAAGGCGAAGCAGGACGACGAGTCCACCGAATCCTCGGCTACCAAGGCGCGCGAGGCACATGCGGCGAAGCAGGCGCAGTCCGGTCCGCAGCGTTCGGGCCGGCCTCAATCGTCGTCGGCCGTCGATATCGAGGCCTGACCGTCGGGCAATCCGCTCCGTTGTCACCGGGTCCCGGGCGACGTTCGCGGTCTGTCCGATGCATCCACGCCGGTGATGGGATGCAGAACGGGATCGGGCTTTGCCCCGAACCCCACCAGGGGGACGTTGCCTCCTGAACCCCCGGCAAAGGCACAGCTTTGCAATCCATCCCGTTCGGGTTCGGGCGGGCGCGCGAAGGCTTCGGACCAAACGACGACCGCGACCCGCAGCTGCCGCGCTTCGCCGGCATGACGCGGCTGGTTCGGCCGGGCGCCAGACCCCTCAGCCGCCTGGCATGCGCCTCGGGGCGTACCACCCCGGGCGCCGGGCGCGCAGCGGTGGCCGGTTAATCCATCACCGCGTGCTGCGACGGCGCACCTCCCCCGCGCGGACGGCGCATCAGCAGCAGCAACACCAACATCGGCAGTGACGTCAGCATCATCAGCTTGAAGTCGTCATTATAGGCGATGATCTGCGCCTGCTGCGTCACCATGCCGTTCAGCACCTGCGCGCCGTGTGAGGTGGTGGGCGCCAACGCCGGACCCGCCGCGCCCAGCGCGCCGAAGCCGCGGTTCAGCGGCGACACGAATGCGCTCAGCGAGGCATGCTCGATCTGCGTGTTGCGGGTCAGCAGCGTTTCCGTGATGGAGATGCCGACCGCGCTGCCGATATTGCGCATCAGGCTGAGCAGCGCGGTTCCCTCCGTGCGCAGCGCCGGCGCCAGGGTCGCGAAGGCGATCACTTGCAGCGGGATGAACACAAAGCCGAGACCGGCACCCTGGATGATCGTGTTGCTGATCAGGGTGAATTCCGACACCGCCGGGGTCCAGCCGGTCATCCGCCACAGGCTCCAGCTCAGCACCAGGATGCCGAACGCCATCAGGATGCGCGGATCGACCTTGTTGCTGAGCCGGCCGGCGATCAGCATCGCCGCCATGGTGCCGATGCCGCGCGGCGCCATCATCAGGCCGGCGGTCTCCACCGGATAGTCGCCCAGGTTCTGCAGCCAGGGCGCCAGCAGCGCCGACACCGCCAGCAGCACCAGGCCGACCGCGAACATCACCAGCAGCCCGGCATCCAGGTTGCGGTCCTTGAAGATGGCCGGGGCAATGAACGGCTGCTTCGCGGTAAACAGATGGACCACGAACAGATAGAGGCCCAGCCCGGCCATCACCGCCTCGACGATGATCTCGGTGGAGCCGAACCAGTCCTTGGTCTCGCCGCGGTCCAGCATGAGCTGCAGGCCGGCGATGCCGATCGCGAACAGGCCAAACCCCAGCCAGTCGAAATTGCCGGGTTTCGGATCGGTGCGCGGCAGGAACGCGGCCAGTCCGGCGGTGGCCAGCAGGCCGAAGGGCAGGTTCACGAAGAACACAAACCGCCAATTGTAGTACTCGGTCAGATAGCCGCCGAGGGTCGGCCCCAGGATCGGCCCGACCATCACGCCCATGCCCCAGATCGCCATCGCGGAGCCGCGCTGCTCGGGCGGATAGATCTCCAGCATCACCGATTGCGACAGCGGCACCAGTGCCGCCCCGAACACGCCCTGCAAGGCCCGGAACACCACCATCTGCCCCAGCGATCCAGCGATGCCGCACAGCATCGACGTGGCGGTAAAGCCGATCAGCGAGATCAGGAACAGGCGCTTCTGGCCGAACCGATTGGACAGCCAGCCGACCGGCGCCGTCATGATCGCGGCGGCGGTGATGTACGAGGTGAGGACCCAGGTGATCTGGTCGTAGCTCGCCGACAGGCTGCCCTGCATGTACGGCAGCGCGACGTTGGCGATGGTCGAGTCCAGTGCCTGCATCAGCGTCGCCACCATGGCGCAGATGGTGATCAGCGCGCGGTGCGGCACCACGGTCGGGGTATCGTTCGCCATCGTGGCGGCTCAGAACAGGTCGGCGAGGCTGCGGGTGTGACCGGTATCGATGGAGACCGAGGCGCTCATGCCCGCCGACAAGGGCGGATCGCCCGGCCGGTTATCGAGCCGCACCCGGACCGGCAGGCGCTGCACCACCTTGACCCAGTTGCCGGATGAATTCTGCGCCGGCAGCAGAGAGAATTCCTGGTCGGTCGCCGGTGCGATGTCCTCCACCACGCCATCCCAGCTACGCCCGGGATAGGCGTCGATGGTCACGCTCGCGTGGTCGCCGTTGCGCGCCCAGGTCAGCGCGGTCTCCTTCGGCTGCGCCTCCACCCACATGTGCTGGTCGGACACGAAGCCGAAGGCGGGCGTGCCGGCGGCCAGATACATGCCGGGCTGGAGCTTGTTGACCCGGGTGACCGTGCCGGCGAAGGGCGCGCGGACGGTCGCGTGGTCGAGCTGGCGCTGGGCCTCCGCCACCTGGGCCTGGGCCTGCTGCCAGGCAGGCATCTGATCAACCGGAGAATCCGGCTTGCCGCCCAGCTTGGCGAGCGTGGACTTGGCCTGCATCTGCGCCGTGGTCAGCGCCTCACGGTCCGCGTCCAGCTTGTAGCGGGCGTCGTCGTATTGCTGCCGCGGCGCGGCCCCGGTGCGGACCAGTTGGGCCAGGCGCTGATAGGTCGCCTGATCGTCATTCACCTGGGCCTCCCGCGTCGCGGCCGTGCTCAGCGCGGCCTGATAGTCGGCCTTGAGCGAGTCCAGGTTGAGCTCGGTCTGTGCCAGATTGGCCTGGGCGTTGCGCAGCGCGATCTGGAATTTCAGCGGATCGAGGCGGAACAGCACCTGTCCCTGCTTCACCGCCTGGCCCTCATGCACCGGAATCCCGGCGACAACGCCGGACACGTCGGTGGACAGGGTCATCTCATCCGCTTGCACATAGGCGTCGTCGGTGGAGACGTAGCGGCCGCCGTTCAGCCAGTAGAGCAGTCCGCCGACCACCACGACCAGGATGCCGCCCCCCATCAGCGCCCAGCGCAGCAGCCGGCGGCGGTTCAGGGTCCTGGTTTCAGGGCGCGTGGCGGCGTCCTCGCGAAAATGAGCGATGGTCTGCGACATGATCGAACGGGTCCTGCGGGAGATCGTATAGAAGGCTTATCGTAAGCTGGCTTCCTGTTCCGAAAGGCCAAGCCCTGCTGCCATGCAGCAAAGGCTGATCCGGACTGCGAACAGCGCGACGCTCATCGATCGCGACACGGCATCCAACCGCTGTGGCGACGGGCCGCGGTGCTGAGGGACCGGCAGGGTCGGACCCGGCGCGAACGGCAGCGAAGCCGGGCGGACGGGGTGGTTGGAGCGGAGAGATGCCGGTTCGGACGGAGCGGTCCGATCGCCCGCGGGTCAGAAACTCACATGCCCGAACGCCGCCTGCAGGACCGCGTAGAGCAGGCCGCCAACCAGGAAGCCGACCAGCGTGCCGTTGACCCGCACATATTGCAGGTCCTTGCCGACCCGCAGCTCCAGCCGTTCGGTAATGGTCGCCGTATCCCAGCCCGACACCACCTGAGCGATAAAATCCGCCAGGCGCGCCTGTGCGGCCGGCAGCAGTGAGCGCACCACCGCCTCTGCCGAGGCATCGACGCGGGCGCGTGCGGTGGGATCGGCGGCCAGCATCGTGCCAAGGTTGGCCAGTGCGCCTTCGATATAGGCGACGGTGTGGCCATTGGGGCGGGCGGCGTCCTGCTCCAGGGCCAGGCGGAGCCGCGCCCAGATGTCCCACAGCCAGGCCTGGATGGTTTCATGCGCCACCACCTGCCGCAGCGCCGCACCGATTTCGGCGGCGCGCGCGGGATCTTCCTGCATGCGGACGATCTCACGGCGCACCCATTCATCGAAGGCCGCGCGCAGGTCCGAGCCGTCCGGGCTCATTTTTTCCAGTTCGGCGTTCAACGTGCCAAGCACCCGACGGGCGATCGACGCGCCCATGGCCCAACCGACCAGCCTTCCGCCCTGCTCGCGCACCCGTTCCTCGATGGCAGTCCGCAGCGCTTCCTCCTTGCTGGCGAGCAGGGTTTTGAGCTGGGTGAGAACGAAGCCGAACATCTCCTGGTGCCGGCCGCCCTCGACCAGGTTCTGCAACGCCCGGGCAACGACCCGGCCCGCACCGGGACCACCGACCACCCGTGGCACCAGCCGCGCCAGCAGTCGCCGAGCGCGGCCGTCCTCCACGGTTGCCAGCAGCTTCGGCAAGGAGGCAGCCAGGGTCTCAGCCGCCGGCCGCGCCGATTGAGGATCGGCCAGGAACCTGGCCAGGATGCCGGGCAGATCCAGCTGCCCCAGCACGCCCGCGACCTCCTGCCCGGTAAAGACATGGGTCGCCACGAACCGTCCCAGGGCTCGCCCCAGCCGATCCTTATGGGTCGGGATAATGGCGGTATGGGGAATTGGTATGCCTAGCGGATGACGGAACAGGGCGGTGACGGCAAACCAATCCGCGATGCCCCCGACAAATCCGGCTTTGGCCGCGGCCTGCAGCAGATTGGCTGCTTCCCCCTGCGGCAATGCGTAGCTGGCCAGGGTCAACGCGCCCATCAGCACGAGCAGCGCGGTGGCGAAGCCACGGTGCCGGCGCAGCGCCTGACGGGCTTCGATATCGGGATCAGGCTGGGTCATTGCGGCCTTCATAGGCGGAGCATAGCGCCGGCGCACGCCCGGGCCCCGTAGCCCTAATGGGCGGACCGCCTGCGGAGAAGGTCGCGGGCAGATTGGACTGATAGGTCAAGCCAGAAACGATGGGTTCAGCAGGTCCATATCGATCCGGTAGCCCGTCAACCAGTTGGAACGCCTTTGGTCGTGGAGTATTCGAAATGCAGCGCCTGGTCGGGGTGGACCACGGAAAAAATGGCGTGCGCTGCCATTGCCGCCTCGCTGAACCCCTGCAGGATCAGTTTCAGCTTTCCCGGATAGGTCGCCACGTCGCCGATCGCGAACACGCCCGCCAGGCTGGTCTGGCAGGTCACCGGATCGACCGGCACATGGTGCTGCTCGCAATCCAGCCCCCAGGTCGCAATCGGCCCGAGATCCATCGAAAGACCGAAGAACGGCAGCAGCACGTCAGCCGGCAGTCGGCGGGGTTCGCCGCGCAGCGTTGCAACCTCGACCGCAGTGAGCCGGCCGGCTTCGCCGTGCACCGCATGCAGCTGGTAGGGGATCACCATCTCGATCTCGCCGCGTGCGGCAGCGGTCTCAAGCTGAGCGGCGCTTTCCGGGGCGGCGCGGAATTTCGGCCGGCGATGCACCAGCGCCACCTGGGCGATGTCCTTCAGCGCCAGCGCCCAGTCCACCGCCGAATCGCCGCCGCCGGCGATCACCACGCGTTTGCCGCGCAGATCCTCCCGCCGGCGCACATAATATTGCACCGCGCCGGTGGCCTCGTAGGCGGCCAATCCGTCCAAGGGCGGCCGGTTCGGACCGAAGGCACCGCCTCCCGCGGCGACCACCACCGCCTTGGCCTGCACCACATCGCCCTGATCGGTGGTCAGGGAAAACCCCCCGGATTGGCCGAAAAGCTGTTCCACCCGCCGTCCCAGCAGACGCGGGGCATGGAACGGCGCGATCTGTTGTTCCAGCCTTTCCACCAGATCGATGGCGGCAATCGCGGGATGGGCGGGGATGTCGTAGATCGGTTTATCCGGGTAGAGCGCGGTGCATTGGCCGCCGGGTTCCGCCAAGGCATCGATCAGCACGCTGGACAGTTTCAGCATGCCGAGTTCGAACACGGCAAACAGGCCAACGGGACCGGCCCCGACGATCGCTACATCGGTCTGGAGTATCTGTGCCATGGCCAGCGCCTACGCCGGGCGCCCTGCGCAATCAAGCTTGGCCCGCCAGCCAAGGGACATCGGAAAGGGGCGCATCGGCCAAAGGAACATTGGCCAGAGGAACGTCGGCCAAGGGAACGCCGGCCTAAGGAGCGTTGGCCAAAGGAACGTCGGCCAAAGGAACGTCGGCCAAAGGAACGTCGGCCAGCGAACTGGCTAGACGTCCGGCCGCCGGTTCATGGATGGGCGGCGACCAGCACGTTGCAGTTCTGCACGGCACCATTCCCGCATCAGTCGGATCTCGACCGGGCCGCCGATACGGTCTGAACCCAGCACGCTGCGCAATCCGTGGGTTCCGCTCACGCTGTGGCCGTCGATGGCGAGCAGGACGTCGCCCAGCCGCACCCCGGCCTGGTCGGCCGGTCCGTTCGGGGTCACGCTGACCACCATCCGGCCGGAGCCCTGGCCGGCGATCGGTCGCAACGCCTCGGGCAGATTGATTGGCTGCAGGGCAACGCCCAGCCACGGGCGGCCACCAACGGCCGACCGTGCCACCCGATTGCCCGTCATGCCGCCCATCATGCCCGCCATGCTGAGCGGATCGAGCACGCGCGCGATGCCGGCATGTGGCGTAACGAGGGCCTCCCCGCCCGGACCCAGGGTCAGCATGCCCAGCAGGTCGCCCCGCGCATCCAGGGCGAAGCCGCTTTCCGCGGATCCGGCGGGCAGATCGAGTGCGATCATGCTTCCCAGCGGCCCGGCCGGGCTGATCCGGCGGATCATGCTGAGCCGCGCGATCGGGCTGCCATCCAGGTCTGCACCCAGCACGACGGTCAGCGCACCAACCGCCGGTTCGGCCGCGGCACGCAGCGGAGCGGAGGCGGTCGGCACGTCCAGTTGCAGCGAGGCGATGTTGGTTGCCGGATCGCGCCGCGCCGCGCGCGCCGAGGCCAGGGATGCCGACGGCGGCAGGACGATCGTATAGCTGTCCTGCGCCGGCAGTGCCTGGTCGGAGGTGACAACGAGATCGGGGCGCCACAGCAGCCCGGTCACATGTCGGTTGGGACCGATGCGAATGGCGCAGAGAAGGGGAGCCGCGCTTCTGACCAGCGCGGCGAGCGCATCCGAGAGCTGAGGCAGGACGGAGAGAAGCATCGGTGCTGTCATCGCGGAGCCTGGTCGCCCGTCCCCAGGATGAGTGATTCGCAATATTCCGGCACCGCCGCGCGGTAACGATAAGCCTCTCGGTCCTTACCTCGCGGTGTCATCGCGTTCTGACTAAATTCAATCACCCTGCTTCAGACAGTCCCTGATTAAGATAGTCAATATAGCGCATGCGCAGCGCGGTTTTCTGCAACTTCCCGGTCGCGGTGTGCGGCAGTTCCGGCAGGACCAGGACGGCGTCGGGGATCCACCATTTCGCAACCCGGCCTTCATAGATGCCGAGGACGCTGTCGGGGTCGATTGTGCGATCGGTCCGCGGCACCACCAGCAGCAGCGGCCGCTCATCCCATTTCGGATGGCGTGCCGCGATCACCGCCGCCTCCGCGACGTCGGGATGCGACACCGCGATGTTCTCCAGCGTGATGGAGCTGATCCATTCTCCGCCGGACTTGATGACATCCTTCGATCGGTCGGTGATCTCCATGTACCCATCCGGATCGATGGTCGCGACGTCGCCGGTGGCGAACCAGCCATCCGGGTCGAGCGCGCTGCCGGGCGCGTCGCCGTAATAGGCGCTGCAGACCCAGGGGCCGCGCACCAGCAGATCACCAAAGCTAACACCATCCCAAGGCAGCTCCTTACCCTCGCCATCGACGATCTTCATGTCGACTCCGGGCAGGACGCGCCCCTGCTTCAGCATCTGTCGCACCGCGGCCGCCTGGTCCAACCCGAGCTGGGCGGGTTTCGGCGCGTTGTAGGTGCCGACCGGACTGAGTTCGGTCATCCCCCAGCCATGCTCGACGCCAACCCCGTACTCGTCGCGGAACGCCTCGATCAACAGTGGCGGCGCGGCGGACCCGCCGGTCATGATGCGTGTCGTCGTCGTCAGGCGCTCACCGCTGGCGCGCAGGTGCTGCAGCAGGCCCAGCCAGACGGTGGGCACGCCGCAGGTCATCGTGACCCGCTCCTGGTTCAGCAGCGTGGCGAGGCTGGCCCCATCCAGGTGGCGGCCCGGCAGCACCAGGCCGGCGCCGGTCAACGCGGTGGCGTAGGGAATGCCCCAGGCGTTGACATGGAACATCGGCACGACCGGCAGGATGCGGTCCACGGCGCGCAGGCACAGCACGTCCGGCAGGGCGATGGCGCAGGCATGCAGCACGGTGGAGCGATGGCTGTACAGCACGCCTTTCGGGCGGCCGGTCGTGCCGGAGGTGTAGCACAGCGCGCTGGCGGTGTTCTCGTCGAAGCTGGGCCAGACGTAGTCCTCGTCCACCGAGTCCATCAGCGTTTCATAGCAATGCAGCGCCATGCCGGGTGCGAGTGTGACCTCCGGCATGCCGGCGGCATCCGTCATCATCACCACCGCGCGAACGGTGTCCTTGATCCGCGGAGCGAGTGCGGTGATCAGGGGCGCGAAGCTGACATCGGCGAACAGCACGGTGTCGCCGGCGTGATTGATGATGTAGGCGATATCGTCGGGATGCAGCCGCGGGTTGATGGTGTGGCAGATCGCCTGCATGCCGGGTGCCGCGTAATACACCTCGAGATGGCGGTGGCTGTTCCAGGCCAGTGTGCCGACCCGATCCTGCTCACCGAGCCCCAGACGCTGCAGGGCACGCACCAGGCGGCGGGCGCGGCGCTCGAGCTCTGCCCAGCCGCTGCGGTGGATGTCACCCTCGTGGGTGCGCGATATGATTTCCCCGTCGGCGTGATAGCGCGCAGCGTGCCGGAGGATGCCCGACACCATCAAAGCGTGCGGCTGGATCAACCCGAGCATCGTGGTTTCCTCCCCATTGCGACGTGTCACCTGCGTCGTGCAGCGGGATGATACGGGAAGATGCCAGGGAGGGGCGAGCCATCAGCGCGGCGGCCTGGTGCGACCGCGGACTGGCTACCGGAGGCTGGTCCGGCGATTCCCCAGGGGATTTCCCAGGGCTGACCGCGGCGTGCTACTCGGCGGCGACCCCCATATGGGCGGCCTGGTGTTCATCGCCGTGGTGGCCGTATTTCCCGGCCAGTTCCCGGCCAAGCGCAGCGGCTTCGGCGGGGGTGAACCAGGACCATTCGGCGCCGCGTGCGCGGATCGCCACCCAGACAGTGTCGCCGTGCACGTGCTCTTCGATGCTAAGGGGGCCGACCTGCGACATCGCGGGTTCCAATCGATCAGTGGGTTGCTGTGTCATTGTCTTGCTGCAACGCAGCAGGGTCTTGCTGCAGCGCAGCAGGGGGTTGTTTCGACGCTCCGACCTTGCGCATGCGCGAGGAGTGCGGCACCCAGGGATCCGAGCAGGGTTCCGATGCCTGTCTGATGAGTCCGTGAGGAAAGCGCGTGCTGCATGTTTGTCCTCCGTTGCAGAGTCAGTGCAACTAAAAAATGCGACCGCCGCCGTAAAAATGCCTTAATCCCAGAACGCGGGGGCGGCTGTGTGGTTCAAGTCACAGGACCGGTAAGTCGGAGCCCCGCAGCCCAGTGACGGATCGGGAGACTAGGATGGGGTGGGATGAACAGGTCGCGCTGGTGACCGGGGCGGGGCGTGGCATTGGCGCGGCGATCGCGCGGCGACTGGCGCAGGCGGGTGCCGCGGTTTGCGTGAACTACGTGACACAGAGAGAAGTGGCCGAGGCATTGGTGCGGGACATCGAAGCCTTCGGCGGCCGCGCCTTCGCGGTCGGGGCGGATGTGTCCGATGACGCGGATGTGGAGTCCATGGTCGATGCCCTGGCCAACCGCTTCGGGCCGGCGACAATCCTGGTGAACAATGCCGGCGTGTCGTACCCCGCGACATTGGAAACCTACGATCGTGAACGCCTGGCACGGATGCGCCAGGTGAATGTCGACGGCGTGATCCATGCGACCCGCGCCGTGGTCGCCGGCATGCGTGAGCAAGGTTATGGCCGTATCGTCAATGTGACCTCGATCGCAGCACTCGGCACGGCGCTTCCGGGCAATGCATTCTACGCCGCAACGAAGGCCGAAGTTGCCATCCTGACCAAGCGCTTCGCCATGGAACTCGGTCCGTTCGGCATCACGGTGAATGCCGTCGCACCCGGTTTCATCGAAACCGAGATGGCGCGGCGCAATCGCGGCGGCGATGACTGGAGCGCGACCGCCGACCGCATCGGCGCACGCGCCATGATGGGCCGCATCGGCCAGCCGGATGATATCGCCAATGCCGTCGCGTTCTTCGCTGCGCCGGAGTCGGGTTGGATCACCGCCCAGATGCTGGCGGTGGATGGTGGACGGATGGACTATCTCGGCCATTGAGGCCTCCTGCCGGACGACCAGTGTCGGCAACGCACCGGCGGTGGGGCCGGGCCAGGAAACCAGTCTGCGCCAAATTGATTGAACCTTTCTCACCGCCACGTGGCGATTTTGCACACGGATGCAGGCAGAACGCCCGCCTTCCGCCCGGACGGTCATAGTGGCGGGGCGTGTCGGGCCGAGCAGGCCAGCGATGCGGGTCAGGCCAGCGGCGAGGGCCGCGGGCGGGAGCCATCGGTGAAGCGGCTGAAACGGAAGGGCGCCGGATCGACCACCGGCGTCTCACCGCTCACCAGATCGGCCATCAGCCGCCCGGCACCCGGGCCGATGCCGAATCCGTGTCCGGTGAACCCGGTGGCGATGAAGAACCCGGGGACCGTGTCCACCGCGGAGATCACCGGAATGGCGTCCGGGGTCACGTCGATCACGCCGCCCCAGCTTTCCGCCACCCGCATGTCGCGGAACGCCGGGAACGCTGCGGCCACCGCTGTGCGCGCCTGGCGCAGGATCGGCTCATAGGGCGGCGGATCCAGCGTGCGCACGCGCTCGAACGGGCTTTCCGCGTCCATCGACCAGCGGCGCGGACGCCGCAGTTCCTCAAAGAAACTGCCGCCCAGGCGCAGCCGCAACCCGTCCCATTCCATCCGCAACGCCGGCAGGAAATCCGGCAAGAAGCGCAGCGTGTCCGGCACGATGTCGTGCAGGTTGCCGCTCCAGCTCGCGACGTTGTAGCCGCCATCCAGCCGCTTGCGCACGCCGAAGCCGAACCCGCTGCAGGAGGTTTCCGGCCCGCCCTGCATCGGCTCGGTGCGCATCACCGACGACATCACCTTCAACTGCGGCAGGCGCAGATCGAGCGTGCCGGCGAGCAGCCGCGACCAGACGCCGCCCGCCAGCACCACCAACTCGCAGGCGATGCGTCCGCGCTCGGTCACCACGCCGGTGACCCGCCTGCCGGCGGTCTCCACCCCGCGCACCGCACAGCGCGTCAGCACCGAGGCGCCGGCACGCCGCGCCGCATTGGCGATCGCCGGCGCCGCCTTCTGGGCTTCGGCCCGTCCGTCACTCGGCGTGTACAAGGCCCCCAGCCAGTCCCCGGTGAGGCCTGGCAGCAGCTCTGCCGCTTCCGTCCTGGTCAGCATGCGGCTGTCGAGCTGATACGGCCGTCCAGCCTGCTCCAGCCACGCCTGGCGCTTCTCCATCTCCGCGCGGGTCTTGCACAGATAGACGATGCCGCAGGCGCGGAACCCGGTTTCCGCCTCCACCAGGGCGTTCATCTCCGGCCAAAGCCGCAGCGCCTCGATGGACAACGGAATCTCGAGCGGATCGCGCCCCATCTTGCGACACCAGCCCCAGTTGCGGCTGGACTGCTCGCCGGCGATTTCGCCTTTTTCGCACAGCACCACCGGGATGCCTTTGCGGGCGAGAAAGAACGCGGTGCAGGTGCCGATGATGCCGCCCCCGATCACCACCACGCTGGTGCGCGGCGGCAGCGTGGGGTCGGCAGTGACCGGATCGACGCGCGGGGCCATGCGGTGACGCCTGTGCTGGTGACTGGACGGCATCAGAGCGGGCGCATGCGACGGCGGCAAGCCGAAATGACAGCAGCGGAACCAAGCGGACTATGCGCCGACCGCTTGCCGCCGCGCGCGCAGTCGCGTCAGATCGCCCGATGAACGACGCTGTCGCGGACGATGCCGTTGCCGACGATCCCCTCGCGCCGATGCGGCGCCTGCCTCGCCTCCGCTTCGCCCATCTGCCCACGCCGCTGGAACCAATGCCGCGTCTCGCCGCGCAGCTCGGTCTGCCGACCCTGCTGGTGAAGCGCGACGACTGCACCGGCCTGGGCCTGGGCGGCAACAAGGTGCGCAAGCTGGAATTCGACCTCGCCGCTGCCTTGGACGCGCAGGCCGACTGCATCGTGTGCGGCGGCGTCGTGCAGTCCAACACCGCCCGCCAGGTTGCCGCCGCCTGTGCCAGGCTGGGGCTGGAATGCCATCTCGGCATCATGCGCGGGCGACTGGCGACAGTCGAGTCAGGCTATGAGCAGACCGGTAATATCCTGCTCGATCGGCTGTATGGCGCGACCATCCACGACATTCCGTGGGATGAGGACCGCAACCGCCGCCTGCACGCGATCGCCGGGTCGCTGCGTGAAGCCGGACGGCGTCCGTATCTGGTGCCCTATGGCGCATCGGATGCGCTGGGCGCCATGGGCTATGTCGTGGCGGCCGAAGAGATCCTGCGCGACCGTCCCGACGTGGCCTGGATCGTCCATGCCAGTGGCAGCGGCGGAACCCAGGCCGGGCTGCTGGCGGGATTGCTGGCGCTGGACCATCCAGCCCGCGTCATCGGTGTGGACGTCGACGCCCAGCCGGATCGCGTGCGCGCGGATGTCTGCCGCGTGGGTCGCGAAGCAGCCGCCCTGCTGGGCGTCGCCGACCGCTGGGACGACGCGCGGGTCGAGGTCGCGCCAAACTGGAGCGCCGGCGCCTACGGCGTGGCCGACGCGGACACCGAGGCGGCGATCCGGCTCACCGCACGGTGTGAGGCATTGGCCCTCGATCCGGTCTATGCAGGCAAAGGCATGGCGGGATTGATCGGCCTGGCCAGGCAGGGACGTTTCGCAGACGGCGCTCCGGTGGTCTGGATCCACACCGGCGGCGCGCCCGGACTGTTCGCCTACCCCACCACCATGGCGCGTCTGTCCGGGTGAACGATCGGTCACCCCATTGCTGCGGGCGCGAAGGTTGCGTTCCGCCCCGAGGCGACCATAATCCTGCCACACGCTGCCCGCGGGTCCGCCGTGCGGCATGCTGAGATCAGCCAACGGCGGCACACGACCGCCACGATAACGAGGACCTGCGCATGAGCGCCACTGCCAAGCAGTCCGTCACCGTCACCCTCGACGGTTCCAATAAGTCGACCAGCCTTCCGCTGATCTCGGGCACGGTCGGTCCCGATGTGTTCGACATCCGACGAATCTACAACGACCTTGGCGTGTTCACCTTCGATCCTGGCTACGGCGCGACGGCGTCGTGCGACAGCAAGATCACCTATATCGATGGTGACGAAGGTGTACTGCTGTATCGCGGCTACCCCATCGAGCAGCTCGCAGAGAAGTCGAGCTTCCTCGAAGTGTCCTACCTGCTGCTGAACGGCGAACTTCCCAACGCAGACCAGCTCAAGGACTTCGAGCTCGGCGTCATGCGCCACACCATGCTGCACGAACAGATCCGCAGCTTCTACAATGGCTTCCGCCGCGACGCGCATCCGATGGCGGTGATGTGTGGCGTGGTCGGCGCCCTGTCGGCGTTCTACCACGACAGCCTGGACATCCACGACGTGGAGAGCCGGCGGATCAGCGCCTTCCGGCTGGTCGCGAAGGTGCCGACGATCGCTGCCTGGGCCTACAAATACACGGTGGGCCAGCCCTTCATGTATCCGCGTAACGACCTGAGCTACGCGGAGAACTTCCTTTACATGTTCCACGCCGTTCCGGCGGAGGACTACAAGGTCAATCCGGTGCTCGCCAAGGCGATGGACCTGATCATGATCCTGCACGCGGACCATGAGCAGAATGCATCCACCAGCACGGTGCGCATGGCCGGTTCGACCGGAGCCAACCCGTTCGCCTGCATCGCCGCCGGCATCGCCAGCCTGTGGGGTCCGTCGCATGGCGGCGCCAACGAAGCGGTGCTGAAGATGCTGGCCGATATCGGCCACGTGAAGAACATCCCGGAATTCCTGGAGGATGTGAAGGACCGCAACAACCACGCCAAACTGATGGGCTTCGGCCATCGCGTGTACAAGAACTACGATCCGCGCGCGAAGATCATCCAGAAGGCTTGCCACGATGTGCTGGAGGAACTTGGCATCAAGGGCGACCCGCTGCTCGACCTGGCCATGGAGCTGGAGAAGATCGCGCTGAACGACAAGTACTTCGTCGAGCGCAAGCTGTACCCGAATGTGGACTTCTATTCCGGCATTATCCTGAAGGCGATGGGCTTCCCCACCAGCATGTTCACCGCCTTGTTCGCGGTGTCCCGCACCGTCGGCTGGGTCAGCCAGTGGAAGGAAATGATGGAGGATCCGCAGCAGCGGATCAGCCGGCCGCGGCAGGTCTATACCGGTGAGCCGCAGCGGGACTACGTGGCGGTCGGCAAGCGCCGCTAAGGCGACGCCCAAAGACTACCGAATCGCGTGAGGTCCGGTGGCGTTGAATTTCTGTGAGGGAGATTCCGGCGCGGGCAGGTTCCGTTCAGACTCGTGGGATGACAGACAGATCAGTGATTCGCGAACGGTACACGGCGGTTGAGCGTGGTCTGAACGAACGGTCTCGCCGCCTGCTTGCGGCGGTGGAGGCCAAAACGGCCGGCCATGGTGGGATCACCGCCGTTTCCCATGCGACGGGCGTCGCCCGCAGTACGATCGGCCGGGGGTTGAAAGATCTGGCTGCCCCAGGCTCGTTGTCTGGTGTGGTTCGACGGCCCGGTGGTGGTGGTCCAACCTTGATCGCGAAAGACCCGGCTCTTCTGGCAAACCTACGTCAATTGGTTGAACCCGCGACGATGGGCGATCCGATGCGGCCGCTGATGTGGGTGTCGAAAAGCCATGCGAAGCTGGCGGCGGCATTGCGTGAGATGGGACACAAGATCGCGGATAGCAGCATCCCCAAATTGCTGGGCTTGCTGAAATATCGTCGGCAGGTGAACCGCAAGACCCTGGAAGGCAGCCATAATCCCGACCGTGACGCCCAGTTCGAACACATCAACGCCGCTGTCATCGCCACGCAGGCGGCCGGTCAGCCGGTGATATCGATCGATACGAAGAAAAAGGAACTGGTCGGCTCATATAAGAATGCCGGCAGCGACTATCGTCCACAAGGCTGCGCCGACAAGGTCAACGTGCATGACTTCGTTGACAAGGAGCTTGGGAAAGCCATCCCGTACGGCATTTACGATATCACCGCAAACGCGGGTTGCGTGAGCGTTGGGATCGACAATGATACTGCCCAGTTCGCGGTTAACTCGATTCGCCGTTGGCTGGAACTGATGGGCCGCGAACGATATCCGGACATGAAGACACTGATGATCACGGCCGATGGCGGCGGCTCGAACGGTTCGCGTGTACGCCTGTTCAAAGTCGAGCTTCAGAAGTTGGCTGACGAAGCCGCTCTGACGCTACAGGTCTGTCACTATCCACCAGGGACCTCAAAGTGGAACAAAATTGAGCATCGCCTGTTCTGCCACATCACCCAGACTTGGCGCGGCAAACCACTGACCAGCCGGGAGACAGTCGTCGAATTGATCGCCTCCACAACGACCAAAACCGGCCTGACCGTCCGCTGCGAACTCGATACTCGCATCTATCCGAAGGGCCTGAAGGTCGAGGATGCGGACATGGCAACCCTCAATATCGCGGGTCATGCGTTCCATCCGGAATGGAATTATACGATCTCCGCCGAGACAGCCGCGGTGAAGCGGTAGTCTTTGGGCGTCGCCTTAGGGAGCCACTCGACGGTGAGCCAATGGGCACGGGCGGCGAGCGCTGCCCGGGAGAGTTTGCTGGTGTGGATTGGACCATTGTCCTCGACCAGAACCACCGGTTTGACAGGCTGTCCGGGCTTGGGCCCGTAGAGCCGGTCCAGTTGTTCGAGATGGGCGATGAAGTCGCTGCTGCGCTTGGTCGGACTGGTGTGCACGATGAGCTGGCGCGTGACGTGATCGAACGAACCCACCATCGCCACCTTCCTGGCTTGTCCTGGCGCAGGAACACGTAAATCAGCGCCTGCCTTCGCCCAGACCCGGGCGAGATAGGGATGCGTCAGCGCCTCGCTCTCGTCGCCGTAAAGCAAAACGATGTCGCCAGCGGTGGCCTGCTGTTTGCGCAGTTGCAGGCGCAGACCAACCCGCTCGACATCGGCGGCAACCTGGCGCCCCTTCAGCGTGTGCCGCGGACGCCGCCAGCGGAACTTTTTTTGCGCAGAGCCTTGGACAATTGCGAGCGGCTGATACGCACGCCCTCGCGGTTTTCGATTTCGGCGCGCAACCGGGGAATGGTCCAGTTGTGCCGATCCGCCACAGGTTCCTCGAGTAGCGGCACCGCAACACGCAGGGCTGCCTCGCTCTTCATCGGTGCCGGCCCGGGTGCGACGGTGGCCTTCAAGGCCGCGATACCGCCACGCATGAAGTCGCTCCGCCACAGGCGGACCGTGTCCTCGCGCACGCCAAATGCCTCGGCAATCCGCGCGCTGGTCCAGCCAGCCAATGTCAGACGAACGGCTCGGGCGCGGTCTGCCTCGCCACGATCACGCGAACCGGCGAGCGCCACCAGAGCCGCTTGTTGCTCTTCGCTCGCTGAAAGGGGCGATCTGCCCGTCATGTCCTGCACCCTGCGAATCGGTGCCGGCAGCGAATCGTACCTACCATCCGTTGGTCAAGCTGGCGGATTCTGCTTAGCATCGGGGCATTGCCCCCCGAACCTCCAGCAAATTCCCGTCTTTGCGATCGGCTTCGGTTTGGGTGCGGAGCGCGCGGTCCGTGCGGATCGCACGGGCCGAGGCGCTCGCCCCGCAAACAGAGTTCGGTTCCAAGGGCCGGGCCCTTGGCGGGGATTCAAGGGGCAGCGCCCCTTGATGGGGGTTCCGGGGGCAACGCCCCCGACGCTCGCTACCCCCCGATCGTCAGCGCATACGCCAGACCTGCAGGCGCGCGGCGCCGTGACTGCGGTCCGCCAACACCTCGGCCGGCAAGGCCAGCGTCTCCTCACGCCCGACCTCGGCGACGATCAGAGCCTTCGGCGCGAGCCACCCCGATGCACCCAGCCGGGCAAGGCTCTGTACCACGAGAGTCCGGCCATAAGGCGGATCGAGGAACACCAGGCTGCACGGCTCCCCCCTCGGCGCCTGCAACGTGTCGCCGGCCACCACGCGGCACCGAGCCTCGCCGCCACAGATGCCGATGTTGGCTCGTAACGCGGTCAGCGCCGAACGATCGGATTCCATGAAATGGGCGAAGGCGGCGCCACGAGACAGGGCTTCCAGCCCCAGCGCGCCGGTGCCGGCGAATGCGTCCAGCACGCTTGCGTCCTCCAGCACATCGCGGCCACCCCACGGCGCATGCAGCAGCATGTCGAACAATGCCTGGCGGACCCGATCGGCGGTGGGGCGTGTCGTGTCGCCCGGCGGTGCGGTCAGCGTCCGGCCCCGCCAGGTGCCGGCCACGATGCGCGGGCCCTTCGGCCGCATTACTCGGTCCGCGGTAACTGGTCGCGCAGCACCCGGGGCGGCACTTCCTCGACTGCGCCGCGGGGCAGCGTGCCGAGCTGGAACGGACCGTAGGCGATGCGGATGAGGCGGGTGACCTGCAGGCCCAGATGCGTCATGACGCGGCGCACCTCGCGATTGCGGCCCTCTCGCAGGGCGACGGTGAGCCAGGAATTCTCGCCCTTCATGGCATCCAACCCGGCCTCGATCGGGCCGTAGCGCACGCCTTCGACCGTCACGCCCTTGGCCAGCGCGGCCAGGTCCCGGGTTTCCGGGCGGCCATGCACGCGGACCCGATAGCGGCGCAGCCAGCCGGTCGCCGGCAGTTCCAGCCGCCGCGCCAGGCCGCCGTCATTGGTCAGCAGCAGCAGACCCTCGCTGTTCAGGTCCAGCCGGCCGATGCTGATCACGCGCGGCAGGTTCGGCGGCATTTTCTCAAATACGGTGGGGCGGCCTTCCGGATCGCGATGCGTCGTCACAACGCCGGTGGGCTTGTGATAACGCCACAGCCGGGTGCGGTCCGGCGCGTCGACCACGATGCCGTTCACCTGCACCAGGTCGCCGGGCGCGATGAAGGTGGCGGGATGGGTGACCGGTGCGTTGTTCAACCGCACCCGGCCTTCCGCGATCATGCGTTCGATGTCGCGCCGGCTGGCGACGCCGGCGCGCGCCAGCCATTTGGCGATGCGTTCGCCGTGCTGGGTGTCGCTCATCCCCCGCAGGCGGCAACAAGAGCATCGAAAATGCGGCGGTCGCCGGGATCGATGAAGAACTCCGGATGCCACTGCACGCCGAGGCAGAAGCGGAACCGCGCATCCTCCACACCCTCGATCACCGTATCCGGAGCGACCGCATTGACCACGGCGTGTGGCCCGGGGTCGCGCACCGCCTGGTGGTGCGCCGAGTTCACCCGCATGTCCGTGGCGCCGACGATGCGGTGCAGCAGCGTCCCGCGTGTCACCGCGACGGCATGGCCGGGCTCATGGCGCGGATTGGGCTGCTCGTGCTCCAGCGCGTCCGCGATGGAGTCCGGAATATGCTGGATCAGGGTGCCGCCGAGTGCGACGGCGAGCAGTTGCTGGCCGCCGCAGATGCCCAGGACCGGCAGGTTGCGGTCCAGCGCGCTTCGGGTCAGCGCCAGCTCCGCCGCGGTGCGGCCTTCCTTCAGCGTCACCGTTGCATGCCGGTCGCCCGCGCCGTACAGCGATGGATCGACGTCGAACGCGCCGCCGCTCACCACCAGCCCGTCGATGCGGTCGAGATAGTCGGCTGCCAGTTCGGCCTGATGCGGCAGCGCGATCGGCAGCCCGCCAGCCGCGGCGATCGCATCGGCATAATTCTGCCGCATCGCATACCAGGGATATTTCGAGTAGCCGCCAGGCTGCTCGGAATCGAGGGTCACACCGATGATGGGCCGTTTGCTCATGCGCCTGTTGCTAGACCTCGCGGCCATGCCTGGGCAAGGAGACGCGCATGGATAAGGCGGACGGCGCCGACGCGCCGATGGCGCTCGCGCTCGCCGAGGCCCGGGCCGCCGCCACACGTGGCGAGGTGCCGGTCGGTGCCGTGGTGCTGGACCCCGATGGCGCGGTGCTCGCCCGGGCCGGCAATGCAGTGGAGGCCGGGCACGATGCCTCGGCGCATGCCGAACTGCTGGCCTTGCGGGCGGCGGCAGCGCGGCTTGGGGCGGCGCGGCTGCCGGGTTGCGACCTGGTGGTGACGCTGGAGCCATGCCCGATGTGCGCTCAGGCGATCAGCTTCTTCCGCATTCGCCGGCTGGTGTTCGGCGCCTATGACCCGAAAGGCGGCGGCGTGGAACATGGCGCCCGGGTGTTCGATGCCACCTCCTGCCACCATCGGCCGGAGGTGGTCGGCGGCGTGCGGGAGCGTGACTCCGCGTCCTTGCTGCGGACGTTCTTCGAAGTGCGGCGATGAGCGGGACCACCGCGTTGCGGCGCCAGGCGCTGCGGGGAATTGGCAAATTCCTGGCGGTTCTGGCGGTGCTGGTGTTCCTGCCGGTCTGGTCGCTGGGCTGGTGGCAGGACTGGGTCTTCCTCGGGGTCGTCGCGCTGACGGTCAGCGCCACCACGCTCCATCTGCTGCGCCACGACCCGGCCCTGGTCGCACGCCGGATGCGGGCCGGCCCCACCGCGGAACGCGAGCCGGTGCAGAAGCTGATCCAGACCTTCACCAGTATCGCTCTGCTTGCCCTGGTCGTGTTCCCGGGTCTCGACCTGCGCTTCGGCTGGTCACACCTGTCGCCGCTGACGATCCTGATCGGAGACGTGCTGATCGTGGTGGGATTTTTGGCGACGCTGGTGGTGTTCCGCTCGAACACCCACGCATCGGCGATCGTCGAAGTCACCCCGGACCAGAGGGTGGTATCGACCGGTCCGTACCGGTACGTCCGCCACCCGATGTACTCCGCGGCGCTGATCCTGATCCTCGGGGTGCCGCTCGCGCTGGGCTCCGGCTGGGGCCTGCTGCTCTGCATTCCCTTCGCCGCCCTGCTGGTCTGGCGGCTGCGCGCGGAGGAGGCGTTTCTGGCCGCCAACCTACCCGGATATGTTGCCTACCAGGCGACGACACGGTTTCGCCTGGTCCCGTGGGTCTGGTGACCGGTGCCGCTTTCGCCGCGTATCAGGCGATCAACACCCCCGCACGGCGCAGGAATTCGAGCAGGGGCAGCAACGGCAGGCCGAGGATAGCGCTGTGCTCGCCTTCCACCCGGTCGAATAGGTGCACGCCGGGGCCTTCCAGCCGATAGGCACCGACGCTCGTCAGCACATGCGCGCCTTCCTGCGCCAGATAGGCGTCGAGGAAAGCCTCCGAGAACCGGCGCATGGTCAGGCTCGGGGTTTCGACGTGCTGCCAGACCGGCTTGCCCCGGTGCAGGCAGATGACGGCCGTGGCCAAGCCGTGTGATTGGCCGCGCAGTGCCAGCAACTGGGTTCGGGCGGTCGGCAGATCCGGCGGCTTGTCATACCAGACGTCGCCACAGACCAGGATCTGGTCGGCGCCGATCACCAGCGCATCCGGTGCCACCTTGGCGATCGCGGCCGCTTTCGCCTGCGCCAGATCCAGCGCCGTCGCCGCGGCGCTGGCGCCGGCCGATCGCGCCGCCTGCTTCAGGGCGGCCTCATCCACATCCGCCGAACGGACCTGGAAGCGCAGGCCGGCTGCTGCCAGCAGCGCCTGGCGGGAGCGGGAGGCGGACGCCAGGATCAGCGACGGTGTAGCGGACTGCATGCCGCAGCATAAGGCTGGTGTCGCCACGGCGGAATGTTCCCCGATGACGGGTGCCGGACCTGCAGATCGGGTTTGCCGCAGTGCGCCCGCTGCCGGTCTCCGCATCCCGGATTGCCCAGACGCGGCGCGGCGTGGCAGGAAGACGCCCATGCTGAACCGCCGTCATTTCCTCACCGCCCTGCCTGCGACGGTCGCTGTCACGTCGGCGCAGGCCGCCCCCGACAGTTTCGCACGATTCCTGGCCGGATTGCGGGCCGAGGCAAGTCGCGCCGGGATCTCCGCCACCACCTTCGATCGGGCGTTTGCGGGGGTGACGCCGAACCAGAAGGTGCTGGAGCGCGACCGCCACCAGCCCGAGTTCACCATGACCTGGTCGCGGTACCGCAATCTTCTGATCACCGACAAGCGGATCACCGCCGGGTTGAATGCCTTGCAGGAGAGCCGCGCCCTGTTTGCTGCCGTGCAGACGCGCTATGGCGTGGCGCCGGGGGTCATCGCCGGCATCTGGGGCCTGGAATCCAGCTTCGGCACGCAGACCGGCGACTTTCGCGTGGTGGAAGCGCTGGCCACCCTGGCCTGGGAGGGGCGGCGTGCCAAGTTCTTCCGTGGCGAGCTGCTGGCCGCGCTCAAGATCCTGGAGCATGGCGACGTGACGCCCGGCCGGATGACCGGCAGCTATGCCGGCGCCATGGGCCAGCCGCAGTTCATGCCCACCAGCTACCTGCGCTACGCGGTGGATTTCGACGGTCATGGCCGGCGCGATATCTGGACCAGCCGCCCGGATGTGCTGGCGTCCATCGCCAATTATCTGGCGCGGTCGGGCTGGCGGAGCGGGGAAGCCTGGGGCCAGCCCGTCACGCTGCCGCCTGGGTTCAACGATCTGCAGGCGGGGCGTGACAACCGGCATCCATTGGAGCACTGGGCGCGACAGGGCCTGCGTCCGATCGCCGGTCGCTGGCAGGCATCGGCCGAGGCCCCGGCGGCCCTGCTGCTGCCGGACGGCGCCGGCGGCGACGCGTTCCTGGTCTTTAACAATTTCACCGCGATCCGCCGCTATAACCCCTCCGATTTCTACGCGCTTGCGGTCGGGCTGCTGGGTGATAGCGTGACCGCCTGAGCCGGCGCCCCCACGCCACAGAGAGGAGACTCACATGAAAGTCGGATTCATCGGCCTGGGCATCATGGGCCGTCCCATGGCGCTCAACCTGCACGCCGCCCAGCACACGCTGCTGGTGTACGATCGCGCCAGCCTGGCGGACGACATTCGCGCCGTGGCCGAGGTGGAGCCCGACGGCAAGACGGTGGCGGCGCGGTCGGAAGTCGTCATCCTGATGGTGCCGGACACACCCGATGTGGAGAACGTGCTGTTCGCGCCGGGTGGTGTGGCCGAAGGGCTGAAGCCGGGCACGCTGGTGATCGACATGTCCTCGATCAGCCCGATCGCCACCAAGGAATTTGCCCGCAGAATTAACGAGAAAGGGTGCGATTATCTGGACGCTCCGGTTTCCGGCGGCGAGGTGGGTGCGAAGCAGGCAACGCTGACCATCATGGTCGGCGGCCCGGACGCGGCCTTCGCCCGCGCCAAGCCGCTGTTTGAGCTGATGGGCAAGAACATCACCCATGTGGGACCGAACAACGGCGACGGTCAGACGTGTAAAGTGGCCAACCAGATCATTGTCGCCCTGAACATCCAGGCGGTGGCCGAGGCCCTCGTGTTCGCAGCCCGCGCCGGCGCCGATCCGGCCAAGGTGCGGCAGGCGCTGATGGGAGGATTCGCCTCGTCGCGTATCCTGGAAGTGCATGCCGAACGCATGCTGAATGGCACGTTCAATCCCGGTTTTCGCATCCGGCTGCACCAGAAAGACCTGAACCTGGCACTGTCGGCGGCGAAGGAGCTGAACCTGGCGCTGCCGAATACGGCGATCGCCCAGCAGATGTTCGATTCCTGCGCGGCCCATGGCGGGGCGGACCTGGATCATTCCGCCCTGGTGCTGGCGATCGAGGGCTTGGGCAACACCTCCATTCGAGAGAAGAAATAATAATGTGCTGGATTAGATGGAACGAGTTGCACCTGACTAAACGGGGGTTGTATTTCAGGACGGTTCGGCCATAGGCTGACGCCCAGCGTCACGATTCTGAGATTCCAAGTGCAGCGAGTGGGGACGCTCGTTTGGAATCTCGGCGCGAGGCCGGAGGGGACGGCGTATGTCGATGCGATTTACTGAGATAGGTCAGCAACTGCGTGCCTATCGCCTGGAATCCGGTCTGCGAGCCGAAGAGATCGCGGCCCGGCTCGGCGTCTCGCGGGCGGCGCTCTATCGCTACGAGAAGGGCGAGGTGATCAAGCTTGATACCATCAAGCGTCTCGCCGAACTGTTGAAGATCTCGCCGCTGTCGCTGCTGGGAATCGGCGTCGAGTACTACAATCGTCCGATCGGTTACTTCGAGCGGGTCCGCCAGATCGAGGAAACCGCCGACCAGATCCTGCAATTGTCCGGCCCCGTCTGCTACCTCACCACGTCCGAGGCCTTCGACGCCGCGCTGTCTCAGGCCTTCGAGGAGACCGCCGACCAGGGTGGGCCCGAGCGCGCGGCGATGCGGAGCATGGCGGAACAGGTGCTGGGCATCCTGACCTCCCGCAAGCGCATGTACAACATGCGGCGGCCGGGAATTATCGCGATGGTCTCGATGTCCGCCGTGCAGCGTGTGCTGGAAACCGGAATCGCCGCGGGGCTTGGTACGTCGGACCGCGTCCGCCGCATCTGCCGTGAGGTGGCGGTCACGGAAATCGAGAACATGGCCTCGCTGATGGAGGCCGAACCGATGGGGCTGCAATTCGGCCTGCTGGCCGATGCGGAGCCCAGTTCGTCGTTCAAGATCCTGCGGTCGCGCGACCGGGTGAGCCTGGCGATCAATCCGTTCCGATCCGACACCCATCCGAGTTCGCATACCGGCGTCGCCATGATCACCGGCGCCGATGAGGCGATCGGCGCCCATCAGCGCGTCGCCGAGGCGAGCTGGCGCGAGGCGCTGAAAGGTCCCGCCGGGGCCGCCAAGCTGCGTCAAATGGTCGGCGCCGTCGCGCGGGTGGCCTAGGCAGACGTTCGCAGCCGGTCCAATGCATCCACGCTGATCGTGGGGTTCGGGGGCGACGCCCCCGATACCTTGCTGCGTCCCTCCACCAGCGTGCTAGCTGCGCCCCTTGAAGGCCGGCATCACCGCCTCTGATATCCACTGGAACTGTTCCAGCATCATCGCCTGCGGCGTCCCCATCGGGGTGGACAGGTTGATGTGCTCCATGCCGGGGTAGCGTGCCTCCAGCTCCTTCAGGTAGGCGACCAGTTCCTCCGGCGTGCCGGCAAACCAGGCGCCCATTTTCATGAAGTGCTCGACCGTCGGCACGCCCGCCTCGTACCAGCCGCCACGCCCTGCGATCGCCGCGATCTGCTCCTCGGTGACTCCGGGCAGGAAGCCGAGCGGGGCGAACATCTTGGCATGTTCTTCATAGAGCGGGGTGATCGCCTTCAGCGCCTTCTCCCGGGAATTGGCCAGGCAGACGAAGATGCCGAGCATGAGGTTCTCGCCCAGTTTCAGGTCCAGGCCGGCGCGGTTGGCAGCGTCGCGATAGGCGGTGATCGGCCCCTGCTGCAAGGTCGCGGCACCGCCGCCGACCGCGCCCTTGATGCCGTGTTTCACCATGAAGTCGAGCCCGCGCGATGACGCGCTGACCACCGGCTGCCAGCATTCCACCGGCAGGTGCAGCGGGCGTGGCACCAGCGTCAGGTCCTTCAGCGTGTAGCCGCGATACGGCACCTCGGGCGGCAGCGTGTAGTGCTTGCCCTGGTGCGAAAAGCGTTCGTTGTTGAACGCCTTGAAGATGATCTCGACCTGTTCCTCGAACAATTCGCGATTGGCGTTCTGGTCGATGATCGGCGCGCCGAACGTTTCGACTTCGCGGGAGTGATAGCCGCGGCCGACGCCGAACACGGTGCGGCCTTTGGTCATGATGTCGGCGCAGGCGTAATCCTCGGCCAGCCGCAGCGGGTGCCACATCGGCGCAATGTTGAAGCCGCAGCCGATCTTGAGGTTCTGCGTCAGGTGGCAGAGATGCACCGCCGCCATCAGCAGGTTCGGCATCACCTCGTAGCCTTCGAACTGGAAGTGATGCTCGGCCAGCCACAACGTGTCCCAACCGGTGCGGTCCATCACTTGTGCGACCGCCTCCGTCTTGGCGAAGACGCTGGCGAGATGTTCGTTGGAAAAGCGGCGCTCATTCGCGGGCGTCGCGTCCTGGCCGTGATCCGGCAGATCGATATGGCCCGGATAGACGGTGGTGAATTTGCGGATCATTGGAAGCCTCCTCGTTCAAGCCGGATCGTGGCCGGCCATGACAGGGTGGGCGGCTATACAGTCATGCCGTGTACGAACTTCGCCCGTTCGATGCACGCGCTCATCAGGAACGCCAGGTCCGTTCCGGTGGAAACGTAACGGGCGCCCATCTGCACGAACTGGGTCATCAGGTCGTTGCGGGACGCCAGGCCGCCGATGCCGACATGTTTGCCGGACTTGCGTGCCGCCGCGATGGTGCGTTCGAATGCGGCCTTCAGCTTCGGGTGGTCGTACTGGCCGGTGATGCCCATCTCGTTGCACAGATCGTTGCTGCCGATCAGCAGCAGATCCACGCCATCGACGGCGGCGATCTCCTCGACATTCTCCAGCGCTGCCACGGTTTCCATCATCACCACCAGCATGCTGGCGTCGTTCATCGCGGCGTTCAGTTCCACCGAGGGGAAGCTGCGGTACTGGTAGTGCGACAGGGCACCGCCCGCGGACCGCTCGCCCAGTGGGGCGAACTTGACCAGCTTCACCATCTCGCGGGCCTCGGCGGCAGAGCGGACATGCGGCGTGATGACGCCCATGGCGCCGCCATCGAGCACCCGGCAGATGTATTCGGGCGAATTGGCCGGCACCCGCACCAGCGGCGTGATGCCGATCTGTTGGGCGGCGATGCAGATCTGGCAGGTGGTATCGATCGACAGCGTGTTGTGCTCCAGATCGACGTAAAGCGTGTCGAACCCGGCGGTTTTCGCAATGGCCGCGATTTCGATGCTGCGCGACAGCCGCACGGTCATCGAGGCCGCGACCTCGTCGCGGGCAAGTTTCTCTTTCAGCGTATTGCGCAGGATGCTGCGGATCTCGGACATGGTCTGGCCCCTCCCGGGTTGGGTCTGCGGCAGCATCGCCGAGACGCGGCGCACACTCAACCGCAGCCCGGCGCTCACGGGATGACCGGGGCGACGGATCGCGCCATACTGCACCGGCCACGCAAACGTCCAAGAGTCCCAATGTTGAATCGTGCCCCGCCGCCGCCACTGCTCGATGTGCAAGGTGTCACCTTGCAGTACAAAACCCGCGAGCATCTGGTTACTGCCACCTATCGGGTGGATTTTTCCGTCCAGCGCTCGGATCGCTTCATCCTGCTGGGCCCGTCCGGCTGCGGCAAATCCACGCTGCTGAAGGCGGTCGGCGGCTATATGGCGCCGGTGGAAGGCGAAATGCGCCTGAAGGGCACTCGCATCACCCGTCCTGGCCCCGACCGGATGATGGTGTTCCAGGAATTCGACCAGTTGCTGCCATGGAAGACGGTGCGGCAGAACGTGGTGTTCGCGCTGGAGACCTCCGGCAAGCTGCGCGGCAAGGCCGCCGATGACAAGGCCATGCAGTATATCGAGAAAGTGCATCTGACCCGCTTCGCCGACGCCTATCCGCACACTCTGTCCGGCGGCATGAAACAGCGCGTCGCGATCGCGCGCGGTATGGCGATGGAGCCCGACATCCTGCTGATGGATGAACCCTTCGCCGCGCTGGATGCGCTGACCCGCCGCCGCATGCAGGATGAGCTGCTCGGCCTGTGGGAGGAAACCCGCTTCACCGTGCTGTTCGTGACGCACTCGATCCCCGAGGCGGTGAAGATCGGCAATCGTATCCTGCTGCTGTCGCCGCATCCCGGCCAGGTGAAGGCCGAACTCAACAGCGTTCCGCCGGATGCCGAACCGGCAGAGGCGGCCGCACTGGAACAGCGCATCCACGGCATGCTGTTCGCCGACCGGGTGGAGGAGACCGAGAATGTCTGATGTGGTGCTGCGCCCGGAAATCCTGCGCGAGGTGACGAGCGGCGAGCAGTTCGGCATCATCGAAAAACCGCTGACACCATGGGAACGGCTCTACAATCAGTCCTGGTTGCGCAAGACGTTCCTGCTGGTGGTGCTGGCTTTGTTGTGGGAGGCGTACGGGCGCCATCTGAACAACCAGCTCCTGGTGCCGACATTCACCGATACCGTTACCGCGCTGTGGACCGGGGTGACCAGCGGCGTGTTGCTGGTGCGTGCCTGGGCTTCGATTCAGGTGCTGCTGATCGGCTTCAGCGCCGGTGTTGTGTTGGCCGGGATTCTCACCGTGCTGGCGATCACGACGCGGATCGGCACGGATTTCCTGGAGACGGTGACAGCGATGTTCAGTCCGCTGCCGGCGATTGCACTGCTGCCGCTGGCGCTGATCTGGTTCGGGCTGGGCATCGGCAGCCTGGTGTTCGTGCTGGTGCATTCGGTGCTGTGGCCGCTGGCGCTGAACACGCATGCCGGATTTCGCGCCGTGTCACCGACGCTGCGCATGGTCGGACGCAATTACGGGCTGAACGGCTTGTCGCTGGTGCTGAAGATCCTGATCCCCGCAGCGTTCCCGTCGATTCTCGCGGGTCTGAAAATCGGCTGGGCGTTCGCCTGGCGCACGCTGATCGCGGCGGAACTGGTGTTCGGCGTCGCGTCCGGCCAGGGCGGACTGGGCTGGTTCATCTTCGAGAGCAAGAACCAGCTCGATATTCCCGAGGTGTTTGCCGGACTGCTGTCGATCATCCTGATCGGATTGCTGGTGGAGAACGTCATCTTCCGCACGTTGGAGGCGCGCACGGTGCGGCGCTGGGGCATGCAGCACTGATCCTGGTCGCGGCGCTGTCCGTCCGTCGTTATTCCGGCCCGCGCATCATGGTCGGCGCAAGCCGTTGATCATTCGGCACCCTCGGCGTCGCCGGCACGCGGCGGCGCGAGGGGTGTGAACACCGCGCGATCCGGCTTCAGATCGAGCAGCGGGGTGCCATCGACGCAATCCAGCCCGCGCACCGAGACGAAGGCACCGTCGATGCCGACCAATCGAACGACCGAAATTCCGATCGGGTTCGGCCGCACCGGAGAGCGCAACGAAAACGTGCCACGCCCGGTGCGCTCACGGGACGGGCTCTGCCGCACCAGATCGCGGCGTGACAGATGCAGCCAATAGAACACCTCGATGCGCTGGTACGCGGCGAGTCCGTCCAGCGCCGGAATCCACGGTTCGAAAATCTCGATCCGGCACAGCGGCCCGTCCTCGCGTCCCCGATGCGGCGTGGCCTGGCGCGACGCCCAAGGCGTGTGGATGCGGCCGATGAACACCAGGCCGGCATCGGTGGGCGGAGGGGGAATGATGGCGATCTCCCCGGGACGGAGTTCGTTCTCGTTCGCCATGCCGGTCAGCGCTCGCAGATCATGAGTTGAGTCCTTCAATCCGGCGGCGCACCCGGCGCACTCACCACGACAGGTGCCACACCGCGCATAGTGCGGCCGCCGCGCCGATCGCCTGGCACGACGCCTTGGACATGGTGGGCGTCGGGCGCGTCCCCGTCCATATAATCCGGCAGAATGCTGGTCTTGCCTGCGAAGTCGGCTGACAGATCCGCCAGGGCGAGCGCCGCGCTGTAGCCGTCCGGCCGAACATCACGATGGCATGGCGGCGCTGGTCACACGGCTGCCCGACGTCGATCGCGCCAGCCTGCCGCCTGCGATGCAGCAGGTGCCATCCGCCGGACCGACTCCAATCCGCATCACCGACGGGCGGCCTCGTCGCAGCGTTTGCCAAACCGGCGCAGCGCGTCAGGATGGGAATGAGACATGTCGGCCACGCAGCCGACATCACACCGAGGGGAGAGTGGCATGGCGACCTTTCAGGCAAAATCGGTCCGCCGGCGGGAAGACGCGAAGCTGCTGACCGGCAAGGGCAATTACGCCGCCGACGCGCAACCGGCCGGCATGCTGCAGACCGCGCTGGTCCGCTCGCCGCACGCCCATGCGCGGATCAGCGGGATCGATATCGACGCCGCGCGCGGCATGCCCGGCGTGGTTGCCGTGTTCACCGCCGCCGACCTGACCGACGTGTCGCCGATTCCCGGTGGCATCAACTTTCCCCGCCCCGACGGCAGCCCGGCGCCGAAGACCGATCGCGGCCTGCTTGCCGCCGATCGGGTTCGTTTCGTCGGCGAGCCGGTCGCAATGGTGGTCGCGGACACAAGAGGCGCCGCGTTGGAAGCGGCCGAGGCGGTGGTGGTCGATTACGATACGCTGCCGCTGGTGACCGATCCGGTCGCCGCGATGCAACAGGGTGCGCCCACGGTGTGGGACGATGTGCCGGATAATATCGGCTTCCTGTGGAAGCGCGGTGACGCCGACGCGGTCGAGGTCGCTCTCGCGTCCGCCGCACATGTGACGCGACTGGAATTCTCCGTCTCCCGCGTCACCGCCAATTCCATGGAGCCGCGCGGTGCCTGGGCCCAACTGGGCGCCGATGGCCGCATGGAAGTGCACGCTGCCCACCAGTCACCGTTCAACCTGCGCAACGGCATGGCCAACGGCAACTTCAAGATCGCACCGACCGAAATCCGCGTGCTGGCCGCCGATGTCGGCGGTTCGTTCGGCATGAAGTCGGGCGTCCACCAGGAAGTCGTGCTGGTCGCCTGGGCTGCCCGCCGGTTGAAGCGTCCGGTGCGTTGGATCTCCGATCGCACCGAAGGCTTCCTGACCGATGAGCAGGCGCGGGAGATGCGCATCACCGCCGCCCTCGCCTTCGATGCCAATGCGCGCATCATCGGCCTGAAGCTGCGCTGGGACGTCAATCTGGGCGCCTACGTGTCCGGTCGCTCCGGCTGGCCGGTGGGCAATATCGGCGGCACCGCGGGCGTCTACGACATCCCGGCGATCTACGCCGAATCCTGCGGCATTCTCACCAACACCGTGCCGACCGCGGCGTATCGCGGCGCCGGCCGGCCGGAGGCGACCTACACGATCGAGCGGCTGATCGATGTCGCCGCGCGCGAACTCGGGATCACGCCATACGAACTGCGCCGCCGCAACCTGATCACGCCTGAACAGATGCCGTACAAGACCGCGCTGACATTCACCTATGATTGCGGTGAGTTCGAAGGCAACATGACGACCGCTGCCGGCCTGGCGGAGTTGGACGCGTTCGAAACACGCCGCGCAGAGGCCAAGGCGCGCGGCAAGCTGCGCGGCATCGGGCTGTGCAACTGCATCGAGGTCGCCGGCGGCCCGTTCCTGCGCCCTGCCAAGGATCTCGCCACGCTGCGTCTGGCCGAGGACGGATCGCTGGTCCTGCGATCCGGTTCCATGTCGGTGGGGCAGGGGCTCGAAACCGCGTTCTGCCAACTGGTCGCCGAACAGTTCGGTGTGCCGATCGATCGCGTGCAGTACGAAGCCGGCGACACCGACCTGCTAAGCTTCGGCAAGGGCAATGGCGGCTCGGGCGCGCTGTGCATCGGCGGCTCCGCGGTGAGCCTGGCGGTCGATGCGGTGATCGAAAAGGCGAAGCGCATCGCATCGGAATTGCTGGAAGCCGCGGCGGTGGACGTGGAGCTGCGCGAGGGAAAATTCACCGTGGTCGGCACCGATCGTTCGGTCGATCTCGCGACCGTCGCCCGCGCCGCGCATGACCCGGCGCATATTCCACCGGGCGAAGAAGGCGGGCTGGTGGAGTCCGGCGAATTCACCCCCACCGCCGTGACCTTTCCGAACGGCACCCATATCTGCGAGGTAGAGATCGATCCCGATACCGGCGTGACCGAGATGATCCGCTACAGCGCCGTGGAGGAACTGGGCCGCGTGCTGAACCCGCTGCTGGTCGCCGGCCAGACGCATGGCGGCGTGGCGCAAGGCGTCGGCCAGGCGTTGGGTGAGCAGATCGTGCACGATTCCGAAAGTGGCCAGATGCTGACCGCGTCCTTCATGGACTACCAGATGCCGCGCGCCGATGATCTTCCGGAAATCCGCATGGCCACGCGCGAAGTCCCCACCAAGGTCAATCCGCTCGGCGCCAAGGGCGTGGGTGAGGCCGGCACGGTCGGCGCGATGGCCGCGGTGATGAACGCGGTGAACGACGCGTTGGCGCCGCTGGGCATCCGCCATTTTGACATGCCGGCAACGCCCGGCCGGGTGTGGTCGGCGATCGTCGCGGCAGGCGCATCGAAAGTGTGACCGGTCATGGGGCGCACGACCGTTCGCCGGCACATCGTGGCAAGCGAAGCGAGCCGTAATTCATCTGCCACGCGGCAGGCGCAGGGGGCTGTGATCAACTACCCCTCGTCATGGCTGGGCTTGACCCGGCCATCTACACCGGAACGATGGGGTCGCAATGCGGCCTCGATGCCCGATCATCTCGGGCAGATGGCCGGGTCAAGCCCGGCCATGGCGACGTGGCAGAAGGTTTGCTGCCCCGTAGGCCCGCCACCACGGCTGGCTTGCAACACCGCCAGCGCAAACCGCAACAACGCGCCCCTAAAGCCGCCTGAAGCCAACCGCCGGCGCGCTACTCCACCGTCACAGACTTTGCCAGGTTGCGCGGCTGATCGACATCGGTGCCCTTCAGCACTGCCACCTGATACGCCAGCAACTGCACCGGGATCGCATACAGAATCGGCGCCACGAACGGATCGACCGCCGGCAGGATTACCGTTTCGGTCGCAATGCCTTTCAACTTCGCCGCCCCTGCCGCGTCGCTGAACACGATCATCTGCCCGCCACGCGCCGCGGCTTCCTGTAGATTGGATGCGGTCTTCTCGAACAGCGGGCCGGACGGCGCAATGGCGATCACCGGCACCGCTGGATCGATCAGTGCGATCGGTCCGTGCTTCATTTCGCCGGCGGCATAGCCCTCGGCGTGGATATAGCTGATCTCCTTCAGCTTCAACGCGCCTTCCAATGCGATCGGGAAACAGTTGCCGCGACCGAGGTAAAGCACATCGCGCGCCTTCGCGACACGATGCGCGACCGCTTGGATCGCGTCGTCCTTCTCCAGCACCTCCGCCGCGCGGCTGGGCACCTCCAGCAGCGCATCGGTCATCGCCGCCTCCTGGTCCGCTGAGATTGCGCCGCGCGCACGACCCGCTGCCAACGCCAGGCAGGCGAGCACGGAAAGCTGCGCGGTGAAAGCCTTGGTGGAGGCGACACCGATCTCCGGGCCAGCCACGGTTTCCAGCACGGTGTCGCTCTCGCGCGCCATGCTGCTTTCCGGCACGTTCAGCACCGACAGCACGTGCTGACCCTGTTCCTTCATGTAGCGCAGCGCGGCCAGCGTGTCGGCGGTTTCGCCTGACTGCGACACCAATAATCCCAGCCCATGCTTCGGCATCGGCGGCGTGCGGTAGCGGAATTCGCTGGCGACGTCGCCGTCGGTCGGTATGCGGGCAATGGCTTCGAACCACCACCGCCCGACCAGGCCGGCATAGAACGCACTGCCGCAGGCCGACAACGTGATGCGCGGCACGGTGGCGAAATCGAACGCCAGGTCCGGCAGCATGACCGCACGGGTCGCCGGATTCACCATGCGGTGCAGCGTGTCGCCGATCACCGCCGGGTGCTCGTGCAGCTCCTTCTCCATGAAGTGGCGGAAATTGCCCTTGCCGATGGCGGCGCCGGTCAGCTTCGTCAGCTTGATCTCGCGCTTCACCTCCTCGCCGGCGGTGTTGAAGAACCGCGCGCCGCGCCGATCGACCACGGTCCAGTCGCCGTCACTCAGATAGGCGATGCGGCGGGTCAGCGGCGCCAGTGCCAGCCCGTCGGAGCCAAGGAACATTTCGTCCTCGCCGAACCCGACGGCCAGCGGCGCACCATGCTGCGCGCCGATCATCAGCTCGGGATGACCGGTGAAGATCATCGCCAGCGCATAGGCACCCTCCAGCCGGCGAAACGCCGACCCGGCGGCCTCGATCGGCGACATGCCCTGCTTCAGGTTCAGATCGACCAACTGCGCGACCGTTTCCGTGTCGGTCTCGGTGCTGAACTCCTGGCCGGCGGCCTCCAACTCGGCCCGCAGTTCGGCATGGTTCTCGATGATGCCGTTATGCACGATCGACACCCGCGCGGTGCCGTGCGGATGGGCATTGTTCTCGGTGGGCGCACCATGCGTCGCCCAGCGGGTGTGGCCGATGCCGGTGGTGCCGGGCAGAGGCAGGCGGTCCAGCACCGCGGCCAGGTTGCCCAGCTTGCCCTCGGCGCGCCGGCGATCGATATGGCCGTTCACCAGCGTCGCGATGCCGGCGCTGTCGTAGCCGCGATATTCCAGGCGATGCAGCGATTCCAGCAGCAACGGTGCCGCCGGCCGCGATCCGATCACGCCCACGATGCCGCACATGTCAGGACTTTCCTTTTCTCGATGCGCGCATGTCCGCCGCGCGCCCTGGCTTCTGTACTTGCCGCCCGCGCGCGATCGCCAACGCGTCGGCGGCGACGTCCTCGGTGATCACGCTGCCGGCGGCAACGATCGCCCCGTCTCCCACGGAAACCGGTGCGACCAGCGCCACGTCCGAACCGATGAAGGCGTCCGCGCCAATCGTCGTCCGGTGCTTGGCGGCGCCGTCGTAATTGCAAGTGATTGTGCCGGCGCCGATATTGGTGCGAGCGCCAATATCGGCGTCGCCGAGGTAGCTCAGATGGTTGGCCTTGACGCCGATGCCGAGCGTTGCGGCCTTCACCTCGACGAAGTTGCCGACATGCACGCCTTCACGCAGCACGGCCCCGGGGCGCAGACGCGCGAACGGCCCGACCTGACTGCCGGCACCGACGGTGCACCCCTCCAGATGGCTGAACGCACGAATTTCCGCGCCGCTCTCCACCGTGACGCCGACGCCGAACACCACGTTGGGGCCGATCGTCACGTCCGGCGCCAGGCGCGTATCGGCGCAGAGGAACACGGAACCGGGATCGAGCATCGTGACCCCGCCTTCCATCGCCGCGGTGCGCAGCCAGGACTGCACTACCGCCTCCGCTGCGGCCAGTTCCGCGCGCGAGTTGATCCCGGCAACCTCCTCGGCTGGCGCCTCTACCGCGGCGACCTGCCGGCCGGCCTCGCGCGCGAGTGCCACCACGTCGGTCAGGTAGTATTCCTGCTTGGCGTTGTTCGGCCGCACTGCGCGAAGCCAGCGCAGCATGTCGGCGGCCTCGGCGCACAGCACGCCGGCGTTGCACAGGCCGGTCGCGCGGACGACGTCATTGGCATCGGACCACTCGACGATCTGCTCCACGAAGCCGTCGCGGGTGAGCACACGCCCGTACTGGGCCGGCGCGGCGGGACGGAAGGCCAGCAGCGCCAATCCGACATCGCCGCGGGCGCGGCGGGTCAGCAGCCGGGTCAGCGTGTCCGGGCGGATCAGCGGGTTGTCGGCATAAAGGATCGCCACCTCGCCGTCGCCGAACGCTTCCGCGGCCTGCAATGCGGCGTGTGCCGTGCCCAGCCGCTCCTGCTGGACGACGGTGACATGTGGCTTGGCTTCCTGCTCGACGGCGGCCATGTCCGGGCCGACCACCACGACGATGCGATCGAACACGGACTCGCAACTGGCCAGCAGATGGCGCAGCATCGACCTGCCGGCAAGCCGATGCAGCGTCTTCGGCAACGCCGATTTCATGCGGGTGCCCAGTCCCGCGGCCAGTATGACGGCGGTTGCCTGCATGCCGTACCCCTGCAACGCTCCTGCAATGGCGTAGCGGCGGATACTGCGCGATGTCAAAGACTCTCGTTATCCTGCGGTTCAATCCGCGTTTCGGAGTGCAACAACCTTGATCTGCACCTTGCTGCTGGACCTGGACGGGACCCTGGTGGACACCCTGCCGGACCTGACGGCGGCGCTGAACCGGCTGATGACGTCGCGCGGCCTGGCAGCGTTTCCGCCGGAGGAGGTGGCGCGTTTCGTCGGCGATGGCGTGGTAACGCTGGTGGAGCGGGCCTTCCGCGCGCGCGGCAAGCTGCCGGACGGGGAGGCGGTCGCCAGCTATTCCGCGGACTATACCGCGCATGCCACCTCTGGCAGCCGTCCCTATCCCGGCGTGCCGGAGGCGCTGCAGGCGCTGGCAGATGACGGCTGGCGGCTGGCGGTCTGCACCAACAAGCCGGAGGCTGCGGCGCGCGTGCTGCTGGATGGTGTCGGCCTGACCCGGTTCATGGCGGCGATCGGCGGCGGCGACAGTTTTCCCACCCGCAAGCCTGATCCCGCCCACCTGCTGTCGACCCTGCGGGCCGCGGGCGGAACCCCGGACCGCGCCGTGATGGCGGGGGACCATGCCAACGATGTACTCGCGGCGCGCGGGGCCGGCATCCGATGCATCTACGCGGCCTGGGGTTATGGGCTGCCGGCGATGGCGGACGGGGCTGCTGCGGTCGCACAGGATCCGAGGGAGATGGCGGTGATCGCGCGGGGGCTGCTGGCTGGGTAAGCCATCGGGGCGTTGCCCCGAACCCCACCAGGAGGCTTTGCCCCCTGGACCTCCAGCAAAGGCACGGCCTTTGCAATCGGAGTTGGCTTGGGGTGGAGAGGCGGCGTGACGGCCTCGGACCTTGGCGACCGCGCGGAATGCCCCCTCCCCACCCCAAACGGGGTCGGTTCCAAGGGCCGGGCCCTTGGCGGGGATGCAAGGGGCAGCGCCCCTTGATGGGGGTTTGGGGGCAACGCCCCCGGCGCTCAGCCCGACACCGTACCACCGGCAAAGTACAGCTGCGGATCGGCAGCGCGAACCCGCACTTCCGGAAGCCCCAGCTCACGCCGCACGATATTGGTTCCCTCCACCATCGAGACACATTTGTAGTGCGCAATCCGGCGGCTCAGCCCCTCGCGGCCGAACCCGCAATCGGTGGTGATCACCAGCCGCTCGGGTGGTATGAACTCCAGCGCGCGGCGGATCAGGCCGGCGACATACTCTGGCGGCTCCACCACCGTATTGCAGTGGTTCACCACCCCGATGCCGATCTTCTTGTCGGTCTTGTACTTGCCGAACAGATGCAGATCCCGCCCGTCGCTGCTGGCGCATTCAAAAGTGATGACATCCGCATTCAGTTGCAGCAGATGCGGCATCGCCCGCTCGTAGCTCGGCACTTCCCAATACACACGCTGCTGGTTCGGATTGCCCCAGCACGTATGCACCCAGATCTCCGCGTCCACCCCGACCAACTGGCGGTTGAACGCGTCGGTCAGGAACTGCAGATCCGCCTCGGTGGTGTCCGGGTTCAGTGAGCGCCCGTGATGCGGCGGCTCCTCCACCTGGATCAGCGGGCAGCCGGCCGCTGCCAGCTCGCGCAGCTCCGCATTCATGATGTCGCACAGATCGAGGATCATCGCCTTGTCGTCGGCGTAGAACTCGTTCCACAGCATGCTGGCCAGCGCCGGCGCGCAGATCGCGCCGAATTTTACTGGTTTGTCGGTCAGCCGCTGTGCCACCTGCCACAGCGCGGCGTATTCCCAGGGACCGCGCGTCAGCTTTTCCGTCACCACGCCTGGCTGATAGGCCTCCTGCACCTCCCACAGGATCTTTCCGGGCCGTAGCCCATGGCGTGACATCCAGCCGCGCGACGTGTCGCGATGGCCGTTCACGCCGCCCAACCGCTCGATCGGATAGAAGAACCAGCTCTTGCCGCCGACCGCGAGGTCGAACCGGCTGTCGCCGTCGGTCACGATGTCCAGCCCGGCGGCTTCCTGCGCATTGATCACCGCGGCGACGGCGTCGAGATATTGCTCGCGGAACAGCGACTCGCCCAGCGCGGTCTTGAACGATCGGCCGCCCAGGCTGACGTCGAACCAAAGCGGTCGGGGATAGGATCCGGTGATTGCGGTCGGCAGGACCATGTCGCTTGTCACGGTCAGCATCGCTGATCTCCTCGTTGCCGGTGTGGGGGCGTGGTCAGGTTCAGTCGAACATCAGCACCGTGCGGGCGACCTCGCCGGCCTTCATGGCACGGAAGGCCTCGTTCACCCCATCCAACGGCGCGCGGCGGCTGATCATGGAGTCCAGGTCCAGCCGGCCCTGGCGGTAGAATTCCAGGTAGTTGGGGATATCGGTGCGAAACTGGTTCGATCCCATCCGTGAAGTCTGCACGCGGCATTCCGGGCGGATCGCCATCCAGGGGAATTCGATCATGGCATCCGGCGGCAGCACGCCGACGATCGTCGCGGTGCCGCGCACCGCCAGGCTCTCGATCGCCTGGCGGCACAATGCGCTGATCCCGACCGCCTCGAACGCATGATCGACACCAAGGCCACGGGTCAGTGCGCGCACCGCCTGCACTGCCTCGTCCTGGGTGCTGTTCACCGTATGGGTGGCGCCCATCGCCTTGGCCATCTCGAGCTTCGAGTCGAACATGTCGACGGCGATGATCTGCCGCGCCCCGCCGATACGCGCGCCCTGGATGATCGACAGGCCGACACCGCCGCAGCCAAACACGGCGACCGTCTGGCCGGCCTGCAAGCCGGACGAGCGCAGTGCCGCGCCGACGCCGGTCAGCACGCCGCAGCCGACCAGCGCCGCGCGGTCCAGCGGCAGGTCGGGATCGATGCGCACCAGCGAATTCTCGTGCAGCAGCATGTGCTCCGCGAAGCTGCCGATGGACGCGAAGCTGCGGAACGGCGCGCCGTTCTGCGACAGGCGTGGTGTGGCCGCGTCCGCGCGTGCGACGATGCCGCCGGTGCAGACATTGGGATGGCCGCTGAGGCATTGCGGGCAGGTGCCGCAGAAGCCGGACAGGCACGCCACGACATGGTCGCCCACGCGCATCGCGGTGACGTCGGGACCGACCGCCTCGACGATGCCGGCGCCTTCATGGCCCATAACGTATGGGCGATCGAGCGGGAAGCGGCCGTTGCCATCGACCAGATGCAGGTCGCTGTGGCACACGCCGGTGGCGACGGTGCGCACCAGCACTTCGCGGCCGGACGGCTTGTCGATCTCCACCGTCTCGATGGTCAGTGGCGCGTGTACCTTGCGGAACACCGCAGCATTCATCTGCATCTGGCGCGTTTCCCTTGTGGTCTCGGCGTTGCGGGCAGCCTAGTCCGCCGGCCGGGCAGGGGAAAGCGTGGCGGTCAGTCCCGTGGCGGTCAGTCCATGGCGGCGTGGGTTTCCGCGGGGGCCTTCGCCGCGTGTCGTCGCGGACGGCGCATGAACAGCAGCAGCAGCAGCGCGGGCAGGGTGGTGAAGATCATCATCTTGTAGTCGTTCATATAGGCGATGATCTGCGCCTGGCGGTTGATCACGTGATCCAGCAGCGCCGCACCATGCGCGGTGGTCGGGTCCCACAGGCGGGACGCGGCCTCGTTGGCCTGCAGCGCCCGATTGAACGGATTGACCGAGGCGCCGATCTGCTCGTGCATCACCTGGGTGTGGTGGGCCAGCATGAACGACGTGACCGACACACCGATGGCGGCGCCGATATTGCGGAACAGGCTGAACAGCGAGGTGCCGTCGGTGCGCAGTTGCGGCGACAGCGTGGCGAAGGCGATCACCTGCAGCGGGATGAAGATGAAGCCCAGTCCGAAGCCCTGCACCATGATCGCGATGATGATCCGCGTCTGCGACACATCGGGCGTCCAGCGCGTCATCTCCCAGATCGACCAGACCAGCAGCAGAATGCCGCTCGCCATGATCTTGCGCGGATCGAGCCGGGCGGAGATGCGGCCGGCGATCAGCATCGCCGCCATGGTGCCGATGCCGCGTGGTGCCATCACCAGGCCGGCGGTTTCCACCGGATAGTCCGCCAGGTTCTGCAGCCAGGGCGCCATCAGCGCGGAGCTGGACACCAGGATGGTGCCGGCGGCGAACATCATCACCAGGCCGGAGGCGAAGTTGCGGTCGCGGAAGATCGCCGGCGGAATGAACGGCCGCTTGCCGGTGAACATGTGGACGATGAACAGATAGATGCCGAGGCCGCCCAGCACCGCCTCGCCGATGATCTCGCCGGAGGTGAACCAGTCCTGGCTCTGGCCGCGGTCCAGCATCATCTGCAGCCCGCCGATGCCCAGCGACAGGACGGCGAATCCGATCCAGTCGAACCGCATGTTGAAGTTGGGATGCGAGCGCGGCATGAAGAACAGCAGGCCGAGCGTGGCGAGTACGCCGAATGGCAGGTTGATGTAGAAGACGAAGCGCCAGTTGTACATCTCGGTCAGGTAGCCGCCGAGGGTCGGACCGAGGATCGGGCCGATCATGACGCCGACTCCCCAGATCGCCATCGCCTGGCCGCGCTGCTCGATTGGGTAGATGTCCATCATGGTGGACTGCGACAGCGGCACCAGCGCCGCGCCAAACACGCCCTGCAGCAGGCGGAACAGCACCATTTCATCCAGCGTCTGGGCGGCGCCGCACAGCATGGAGGCGAGGGTGAAGCCGATCAGGCAGGCGATGAACAGGTATTTGCGGCCGAACCGTGCGGCCAGCCAGCCCACCGGCGCGGTCATGATCGCGGCGGCGGTGATGTAGGAGGTCAGGACCCAGGTGATCTCGTCATAGGTCGCCGACAGGCTGCCCTGCATGTACGGCAGCGCGACATTGGCGATGGTCTGGTCGAGCGCCTGCATCAGCGTTGCACCCACGGTGCACAGCGTAATCAGCAGACGATGCGGAACCTGGTCGCTCGGCGGAGACGGCACGGTAAACCTGCGGTGCAAGGGGAGACACGAAACACGAGCCCTGAACCAGGGCTCGTTTGGGCGGCCGTTTTTCTGGACTTTCCCTCGTCACCCTCTCGCCAGGGAGAGGATGGCATTCCGTATCAGAACAGGTCGTGCAGCGTGCGATGGTGCCCGGTGTCGATCTCGGCTTCCACGCTCATGCCGGCGCGCAGCGGCGGGTCGTTGGGGGCGCGCTCGATGGTGATCCGCACCGGAATCCGCTGCACCACCTTCACCCAGTTGCCCGAGGTGTTCTGCGCCGGCAGGATCGAGAATTCCGAGCCGCTGTTGGGCGCGATACTCTCCACCTCGCCCTTCCAGAACCGCCCGGGATAAGTATCCACCGTGACATGGACGGGGTCGCCGGGCTTCACATGGGTCAGCTCGGTTTCCTTGGGATTAGCCTCCACCCAGATGTGATCGGTGGAGATGATGCCGAAGGCGGCGGTGGAGGCGGCCAGGTACATGCCGCGCTGGACCGAATCCACCTGGGTCAGGATGCCGTCGAACGGCGCGTAGATCACGGTGTGGTCGAGCTGGCGTTGCGCTTCGTCCACCCGTGCCTTGGCCTGGCGGTAGTCCGACATGATGCGCACATCGACCTCGGGGTCGCCGCCCAGCCGCGCCAGTTGCACCGACGCCTGAACCTTCAGCGAATTGAGCGCGTGCTGGTCGGCTGCGAGCTTGAAACGGGCATTGTCGTATTCGGCGCGGGTGACCCCGCCGCCTTTCACCAGATTGGCGAAGCGCTCGAAGTTCGCCTGGTCCGCGTGGACCTCCGCCTGCTTGGCATCCGCGTCGCGCAACATACGCTGATATTCCAGCTTCATGGCGTTGAGACTGGAGACGGTGCCGCCGAGATTGGCCTTGGCGGAGTTGAGGGCGATCTGGAACGGCAGCTTGTCGAGCTTCAGCAGCACATCGCCGCGCTTGACCAGCTGGCCTTCACGCACCGGCACCTCGGCGACGATGCCGGAGACGTCGGTGGCCAACGTCTCCTTGGCGGCACGGACATAGGAATCGTCGATCGAGACGTAGCGCCCGCCGGTCAGCCAATAGGCGCCGGAGCCGATGGCGACCACCAGGATACCGCCCAGCATCAGGATAGGACGGAGCAGGGCGCGGCGGCTGACCCGGCGGCGGACCGGTGCTTCGGTCACGCGTGGCGTGGTCGGCGCCCCGGCGGTGGCGGCTTGCGACATCAGGCCACCTCCCGCGCTTCCGTCTCGGCCTCGGTCGGTTCGGGCGTCCGGCGGGCGGCGTGCGCCTCCTGGATCAGCGTGGCCTTCATGCGCAGCAGCGCTTCCGTCATGATGTCCAATGTCTCGCATTCGATGCCCTGCGTGAGCATGCGGGTGATTTCGGTGCGTTGTTCGCCGATCTCGAGCAATACGGGAAACGCGGCCTGCTGCAGATGCAGGCGCCAGATGCGGCGGTCCTTCGGATCGGGTCGACGTTCGACCATCCCGCGTGCCTCCAGCCGATCGATCAGGCGGGCGACGGTGATGGGCTCGACTTCCAGCAGTTCGGAAAGTTCCTTCTGGGAAATCCCTGGCTGGCGTTCCAGCCAGATCAGGATCCCCCATTGGGCACGGGTCATGTCGTGCGCCCGCGCCCGCTTGTCGGCATCCACGCGGAGCAGCCGCGCGACGTCGTGCAACAGGAACAACAGGTCACGCTGGAAGTGATCCACCCGGACGCGTCTCCTCGATCATCTTGGCAGGAGTGATAATAAGCCGGCTTATGATAACAGTTCCAGCCCGCTTGTCATGCGGTTGACGCAATGCGGCTGCGCGGGTGCCGGGGATCACCATGGCGCTGCCTGGCGGCCACGATATGCTGCCGGGGGAGGTCGTGAATGTTGGCAGGCACGAATTATCTGTGGGTCGCCGCCGGCGGCGCGGTGGGCAGCATGGCGCGGTTCGGGCTGGCGGCGGCGGTCGCCGCGCTGACCGGTCCGCAATTTCCCTGGGGTACGCTGCTGATCAACGTCGCCGGTTCGTTCGTGATCGGCTGGTTCAGCATGCTGACATCCGATGCCGGGCCGATCGATGTTCCCGCGGGGATCCGCCTGTTCGTCCTGGTCGGGTTGTGCGGCGGTTTCACCACCTTCTCGTCGTTCAGTCTGCAGACGCTGGAGCTGCTGCAGGCGGGCGAGGTGATACGCGCCGGAGGCTACATTGTCGGCTCGGTTGTGCTCTGCCTGGTATTCGTCTGGCTGGGTGTGACGGTGGGCCGGCCATGACCGAGGTGCTGGTGGTGCTGAGCCGGCCGGAGTCCGCGGTCGCATGCCTGAATGCGGCGGCACAGGCCGCTTCCGCTTTGCCCTTGCCGCACCTCACGGCCCTGCATGTGACCGTCGATCCCGCCGCAACCATCCTTGCCAGCGAGGAGGTGATGACCGGCGCGCATCGCAAATCGCTGGAACAGCAGGGGGCAGCGGAGCGGGCCGCCCTGCAGGCCACGTTCCAGGCCTGGCGGCCGCCAACACCGCAAGCGGACTGGGTGGAAGCCGCAGGCACACCCGCGGAGCAGGTGTTGCAACGGGCCGTCGCCGCCGACCTGGTCGCCATGGCACTGCCCGGGCCGCATCCGCGCCATGTCGAGCGCGCCGCCTTCGACGCCGTGCTGTTCGAGAGCGGGCACCCCTTGCTGGCCGTGCCGCCCAGTTCGTCCGCTGGCCTCGGCATGCATGTCGCGGTTGGCTGGCGGGACGGGCCACACACCCGCCGGGCGATTGCGGCGGCGCAGCCCTGGCTGGCACGGGCCGGGCAGATCACCGCGATCGAGGTGACCGATGGGCCGGCGGTCGCTGCTCCGCTGCCGCCCGCAGGATGGCAGGGCGTCTTCACCCAGACCCGCGTCGCGCCCGCCGGGCGCAGCGACGGGGAGGCGTTGCTGGCCGCCGCAACGGCGTGTGGCGCGGACCTGCTGGTGCTGGGGGCGTATCGCCGGAGCCGATTGCTGGAATGGGTGTTGGGCGGCGTGACGGACCACGTCCTGCGGCACGCCACGCTGCCAGTGCTGCTGATCCACTGAGCGCCAGCCAAATCGCCGGAGCGCCAGCCGAATCCCCGGAGCGCCAGCCAAATCGCCGGAGCGCCAGCCGAATCCCCGGAGCGCCAGGCGGATCCCCAGAGCGCCAGCCGGATCCCCAGAGCGCCAGCCGGATCCCCAGAGCGCCAGCCCTGCCCCGGAGCGCCAGCCAATGTCACGGAGCGCCAGCCCGAAACTGGCGCTAATTCAAGTTGGCGTGCAACCAACGCTTCCCCTGAGACAACTGTATACGGCATAACGGCCACGCTGACGTGATGACGAAGTCTGTTTGTGCCGGCTCTCAAGAGTTCGCGTCGGGCGTGAAATGGAACGTGCTGTGGAGACGGCGCCCTATCGCGGCGTCGGCGCGATTTCGCAGAGCCGCTGCGCGTGCCGTTCGGCTTGTGGCGCTACCGCGGGCGCTGCAACCGGTCCGATTGTGGCAATGGCTGGGAACGGAGGATCGCGGGCAGATGAAGCTGCTGCTGACGGGCGGATGCGGATTCATTGGCTCCGCCGTGGTGCGCCACCTGATGCGCCGCACCGCGCACGTGGTGGTCAATGTCGACAAGCTGACCTACGCCGCGTCGGAGGATGCGCTGGAGGAGGCGCGTCACGACCCGCGCCACCTGCTGGTCTGCGCCGACATCACCGATGCGGCCGCGATGCGCCAGGTGTTCGCGACGCACCAGCCCGACGCGGTGATGCACCTGGCGGCCGAGAGCCACGTCGATCGTTCCATCGACGGGCCATCCGCCTTCGTGCAGACCAATGTCGTGGGCACCTTCATTCTGCTGGAGGCCGCTCGGCGCTACCATGCCGGGCTGGACGCCGGCCGCCGCGCCGCGTTCCGCTTCCATCACGTGTCCACTGACGAGGTGTTCGGCGCGCTGGAGCCGGATGATCCGCCGTTCACCGAAACCACCGCCTATGATCCGCGCAGCCCCTATGCCGCGAGCAAGGCGGCGTCGGATCATTTCGTGCGCGCCTGGTCGCACACCTACGGATTGCCGACCATCGTCAGCAATACCTGCAATAATTACGGACCCTGGCAGTTTCCTGAGAAACTGATCCCGCTGGTCACGCTGAACGCACTGGAAGGCAAGGAGCTGCCGGTCTACGGCGACGGTTCCAATCAGCGCGACTGGATCTTCGTCGAGGACCATGCCGAGGCGCTGGTCCGGGTGCTGGAGTTCGGCCAACCTGGCGCCACCTACGCACTCGGCGCGCGGCAGCCGCGCAGCAACATCGATGTGGTCCGCGCGATCTGCGCCCAGCTCGACCAGAAGATGCCCGACCCGGCCGGACCCCGCGAACGGCTGATCCGCTTCGTCACCGACCGGCCCGGCCATGACTTCCGCTACGAGATCGATCCGTCGGTCAGCGAGACGGCGTTGACCTGGACCGCGCCCCATGGGTTCGAAGCCGGCCTGGCGCGCACCATCGACTGGTATCTGGCAAACCGCGCCTGGTGGGAGACGGTCCGCGCCTCGCGCTACGCGGGACAGCGTCTGGGGACCGCGGCATGAAGGGCATTCTCCTGGCCGGCGGCTCCGGCACGCGGCTGCATCCGATGACCCTGGCGGCGTCCAAGCAGCTGCTGCCGGTCTACGACAAGCCGATGGTGTATTATCCGCTGACCTCGCTGATGCTGGCCGGCATTCGCGATGTGCTGGTGATCTCGACACCGGCCGATCTGCCGCAGTTCCGCCGCCTGCTCGGCAGCGGCGAGAAGCTGGGCATTCGGTTCAGCTACGCGGAACAGCCGAAGCCCGATGGCATCGCCCAGGCCTTCGTGATCGGCCGCGACTGGATCGGCGGTGAGGCCTGCGCATTGGCGCTGGGCGACAACCTGATCCACGCCGACCATCTGTCCACCACGTTGCGGGCCGCCGCGGCGCGACCGGTGGGCGCGACCGTGTTCGCCTATCAGGTGCGGGACCCCGAGCGTTATGGCGTGGTGGCCTTCGATGCCACCGGACAGGCCGTGGAGGTGGTGGAAAAACCAGCCGCCCCGACCTCCAACTGGGCGGTGACCGGTCTGTATTTCTATGACCAGCAGGTCAGCGATCTGGCCCGCTCGATCCGCCCCTCGCCGCGCGGCGAGCTGGAAATTACCGATCTCAATCGTCTGTATCTCGACGCCGGCGCGCTGCATGTCGAGCGCCTGTCGCGCGGTTGCGCCTGGCTGGATGCCGGCACCCCCGACAGCCTGCTGCAGGCAGCCACCTTCGTGCAGACGATCCAGTCGCGCACCGGCATGTTGGTCGGATGTCCGGAGGAGGTCGCGTTCCGCATGGGCTTCATCGATGCCGATGCGCTGCGCGAGCACGCCGCCTCCCTCGGCAAGACCGAACTTGGCCGGGTCCTGCTGGAACTTGCGGAGGGAGAGCATTCGTGATCGCGGAACGCCTGGCTATTCCCGAGGTCCTGCTGCTGACGCCGCCGCGCTTTGCCGACCCGCGCGGATTTTTCTCGGAGACATGGAGCGATCGTCGCTATCGTGACCTGGGAATTTCCGGACCGTTCGTGCAGGACAACCACAGTTTTTCCGCCCAGCGCGGCGTGGTGCGCGGTCTGCATCTGCAGATCGCGCCGAACGCCCAGGGCAAGCTGGTGCGCGTGGTGCGCGGGTCGATCTGGGATGTCGCGGTCGATGTGCGCCACGGCTCGCCGACCTTCGGCCAGCATGTCGGCGCCGAACTGAGCGCACGCAACTGGCAGCAGCTCTGGATTCCTGCCGGATTCCTGCACGGGTTCTGCACGCTCGAGCCGGATACCGAGGTGATCTACAAGGTCACCGCGGATTACGACAAGGCAGCCGAACGAGGCGTGATCTGGAACGATCCGACGCTGTCGCTGCCCTGGCCGATCGCGCCGCACGAGGCGCTGCTGTCGGACAAGGATGGCGTCCTGCCGAAATTCGCCGAATGCCAGCGATGGGTTCGAGCCTGACATGGCGATGGCGCCCATTCTGGTGACCGGCGGGACCGGCCAGCTCGCCACGGCTCTGGAGACGGCGGCGCGCGTGCCGTTGTGCCGCGTCGGCCGCCCAGCCTTCGACTTCGACCGGCCGGGGAGCCTGGCCACGGTGCTCCGGGATACCGCGCCCTGGCTGGTGGTGAATGCGGCCGCCTACACCGCCGTGGATGCCGCGGAAACCGACCAGGCGGCGGCCTGGCGGGCCAATTGCGATGGCCCCGCCGAACTCGCCCGTCTGTGTGCGGCGGCGGAGATTCCGCTGATCCATATTTCGACCGATTATGTTTTCGATGGCGGAAAGGGCGCGCCGTATGTGGAGACCGACCCGGTCGCGCCACAATGCGTCTATGGCGCCAGCAAGCTGGCCGGCGAGCAGGCCGTGCTGGAGGCCGCGCCGCAGTGCGTCGTGGTCAGGACGTCCTGGGTCTATGCGGCCACCGGGCGCAACTTCGTGCGCACCATGCTGAACCTGGCGCGCTCCCGGGATCGGCTGACCGTGGTGGGGGATCAGAAGGGCTGTCCGACCACGGCGACGGACCTGGCCGACGCGATCCTGGCGATCGCGGGCCGGATCGCCGCGGAGGGCTGGCGCCCCGACCATGCCGGCATCTATCACGCGGCCGGTACGGGCTGGACGACCTGGCACGGTCTGGCGACCGCGAGCTTCGCCGAGGCCGCACGCCATGGTATACCAGTGCCGCGTGTCGATCCGATCACCACCGCCGATTGGCCGACCGCAGCGCGCCGCCCGGCGGACTCCCGGCTCGATTGCAGTAAGCTGGCAGCCCGCTTTGGCGTGCACCTGCCGGATTGGCAGGGCGGCTTGATCCGGACGATCGACGCGATCTTCGCGGGTTAGAGCGCGCTGATGGCATGTCCGGCGGCGGGTGGGGCAGGCAGTTTCATGCCGGTAGAGTAACGGGGGCGGCTATGGTAACGGGACCCGAAATGGGGACGGGCCCCGATATGGTGAGCGGGACGGGCACGCTCGACAGACAGGTGGCGATCCTGCTGTCCACCCATAACGGCGCGCCGTTCCTGGCCGCGCAACTGCACAGCCTGCTGGCGCAGACACATCGCGCCTGGGTGCTGTACTGGCGGGATGATGGCTCCTCCGACAGCACGCGCGCGGTGGTGACCTCGTTCCTCCGGACACTGGGACCGGGTCGGTTTGTGGAGGTGGAAAGCGAGGGGCGGGTCGGCGGCACCGAAAGCTTTCTGCGGCTGCTGCGGGTGGCGCACGCGGCCGGGCATTGTGCGGTGGCGTTCGCCGACCAGGATGATGTCTGGCTGCCGGAAAAACTTGCACGCGGGGTGGCGGCGCTGGAAGGCGTGCCCGAGGGCGTCCCCGCGCTGTATTGCGGGCGTCAGGTCCTGGTGGATGCGCGGCTGCGGCATATTGCGTTGTCCTTGGCCTTGCGGCGGAAGCCGGCATTCCTCGCGGCGCTGACGCAGAATATCGCCACCGGCTGCACCATGATGCTGAACCGGATCGCGGTGGGCCTGATCGGCGGCAGCCTGCCGCCGGCCGCGACGATCCACGACTGGTGGTGCTACCTCGTGGTGTCGGCGGCGGGTGGCTCCGTGCTGGCCGATGACGAGCCGGTGGTGCTGTACCGCCAGCACGACGGCAATGCGGTGGGCGCGCCCTCAACTCAGTTCCGCCGGGCTGTGGCGGCATTGCGCCGAGGTCCGCGGCCCTTCATGCGCGTCTTCCGTCAGCACATCGCGGCACTGGCGGCACAACCGCATCTGCTCACCGGTCAGTGCGGCGCGCAGGTGGCCGCGTTGGACCGGGCGCTGCATGGCGGCGTGCTGCCTCGGCTGATGGCGCTGCGCATGCCCGGGCTGATCCGGCAGACCTGGCCGGAGACGGCGCTGTTCCGTCTGTGGTTCCTGATCGGCTGACCCGATCGTCCGCGGTCACGCGGATGGAGCAGCCGGCTTCCGGTTGCCCTGCACGGGGCGAGGTGGTATTCGGCGGACCCGCGCGCGTGGGGGATAGTTTAGCGGTAAAACTCCCGGCTCTGACCCGGGCATCCTTGGTTCGAATCCAGGTCCCCCAGCCAATAAATTGTTGAATTCACTGTGTTTTCCGACCGACGGCGGGTTCGCCACACATTCCGCGGGAGTGGGTGACGTTTTCGAGCCCTCGTTCGGACCGACAGCAGGGAGACGGTTTTGGTGGCGAGCGCGGGGCGTGGCGGTGGCTGCGTCTCTGTCAGGCTTTGTTGCGCTTTTATTTGAGCTGCTCATAGGAGCATCCGAAGACGTAGCCATGGCAGCATCGGAGCAAATGAGCGGGCCGGCCATCCCGGGCGGCCTGAACGGGACATCGTAGGAACGCGATGGAACGAGAAGGGCCCGTCTCGGCCGACGGGCCTGGAGGGGTGGTCCCGTTCTGGGCGTTCAGCGGAAGCCGAGCACTTCTCTTTGTGTCCGCCAGTCGAGTGGGATGCGGGTCGCGCGTGCGAGTTTGTCAGCGGTCAGTGTCGGAGGCTGGCGGCCCTGCAGAATGGCCTCGGTAATTTCCGGTGCTAGCCAAGACAGGCGGAGCAGCAGCGTCGCGTACGTCCGGTTGAGCTTGGCCTGCTGGATCAATTCCTCCACGCTGCGCTTGGTGTCGTCCAGCAGCTGTTGCTGCAGCTGATGGGCTCGCGCCAACAATCGGATCAGCGAGCCATTGGGGCTGGATGGGCCACGTGCGTCCCCGCCCACGATGAGCCGACTGCCCTTGCCGACGCGTTGTAGCTGAACGGGGATTGTAAGAGTTGTTGCGGTCCCATTCGCGTGCTGGTTCGCATCGTGATGAGGATCACCGCTGCTGCCCGGCTGGATGATTGTGCCGAATTCGTCGGAACCGCATGGAGGGTGACGCTGTCGCCGCCAACTTCGATCCGTGTGATCAGAGCGCCGACGATGCGACGTTGCTCGAACAATGGTAGCTCTGACCAAGATCGTGCCAGGGCGGCTGCCTGCAGGACCAGCTCGCCGCATTGCGCGCTCGTGGTCGTCGTGGAATTCACTGCGTCGAACACTGCCGTGCCATCGGCGAGCAGGGTCTGGATCCGATTGGAGACGACCTGCTCCACCTCGGGAGCCGGGATCCGATATGCGCCAGGCGCCTTGGGTCGCCCTGCCGTGACCAACGGCCGCGAGATGTAATATCGATAACGCTTGCCATCCTTCACGGCATGCGTTGGACTTCATGCGGTTGCCAAGATCGTCGAAGATCAGGCCAGCCAGCAGGCTCGGTTCCTTCGCCTGGCGCCCTGCTCGCCGATCCCCGGCGTTGGCCACCAGATTTGCGTGAGCCTGGTCCCACAAAGCCTGATCAACGATGGGAGCCTGCTGACCCGGGTAATGCCGATCCTTGTGGACGATCTCGCCGAGGTAGATGCGATTTTGCAGCATCAGATACAACGCGCCGCGGGCCAACGGCTGCCCGCCCTTTTGATGGCCGGTTGAGCTCAGCCACCGCTTGCTGGTGATCCCGGCGTCAGCCAAATCCTCCGCTAGCAACCGCACCGAGCGCAGGGCCACGTAGCGGTGGAAGATGTGTCGCACGGTCTCAGCCTCGGCTTCGTTCACCACCAGCTTGCGGTCGCGGACATCGTAGCCGAGTGGCGGGTTGCCACCCATCCACATGCCCCTCTGCTTCGACGCCGCGATCTTGTAGCGGATCCGTTCGCCGGCAACTTCGCGTTCGAACTGGGCGAACGATAGCAGCACATTCAGCGTCAGCCGTCCCATCGAGCTGGTTGTGTTGAAGTGCTGCGTCACCGAGACGAAGGCGACACCATGGGCGTCGAAGATTTCGACAATTTTGGCGAAATCGGCGAGCGAGCGGGTGAGCCGGTCGACCTTGTAGACCACCACGGTATCGACCCTGCGGGCTCGAATGTCGGCCAGGAGTTGCTGCAATGCCGGCCTGTCCATCGTGGCGCCGGAGATGCCGCCATCGTCGTACTGGGCTGGCAGCACGACCCAGCCTTCGTGCTTCTGGCTCTTGATATAGGCCTCACAAGCCTCGCGCTGGGCGTGCAGCGAATTGAAGTCTTGCTCCAGCCCTTCCTCCGAGGACTTTCGGGTGTAGACGGCGCAGCGGACGAGCGGGTTGCCGCGTCGGCCGGCGGTGGGTTCAGACTTGGCCATGCTCAGCCACCTCTGCCGTATCGTCAGTGGATCGTCCGCCGGAGGCCGCACTGGGTTTTGTTCGTACCTGGACAACGCCGAAGAACCGCGGCCCCGACCAGTGAGCGCCGGTGATATGGTGGGCGATCTCCGTCAGCGAGCGATAGCGCTGCCCCTGATACTCGAAGCCGTCCTCCCGCACCGCCACACTGTGCGTCTGCCCTCGCCATTCGCGCACCAGACGCACGCCGGGACTCAGTGCCGGCGGCAAGCGAAGGGCGCCGTTGGCGCCCTTCGCTGTGATCTTCGTCACCTCGTTGCGCAAGACCCGCTTGATGGCCTGGTTCAGACCACCATATGCCCGCTCCTGCACCTTATAGCTGACGGCTCGGAGCAGCAGGTCTCGGCTCAGTCCTGCCGGAGGCTCGCTCCGGAATTGCCGCCGCCATTCGATGCGAAGCTCGTGCCCTGGTAGGCCGGCGAGCCGGCTCAGCTCCTCCTGCACCTCAGCCATGTCAGCCCACCCCAGCGATGCGATAACGCGTTTCGCTATTACTAACCAGTCGGCCAAATATGTATCACGGATGCGCTTACGCGGCATAGCGGACATCGGGTGCCTGGAAGAATGCGCGCACCTTATGTCGCCTGCCCTGTAGCCCGCGCATATGGGCTGTCAGCCCAGCCCTCATCGCGGCCTTGTTCATTGGCGTGCCACGCCGTGCCATGCCTTGTTTGACGTCGTTGTTGACGTATTCGTCTGGGTTCCGCTCCGGCGCGTACGGCGGCAGGTAGAAAAGTTTAATTCGATCCTTGTTCTCTTCGACCCACGCCGCCACGGTCCTGGCCCGATGCACACGTAGATTGTCGACGATCACGAACAGTTTCCGGTCCGTGTCTTTGATCAACCGGCGCAGGAATTTCAGAAAAATCGCTGCATTCAGTGCGCCATCATAGATCATGAAGCGCAACTTGCCCTGGTTGGTCACGCTGGAGATCATCGATTGGGTAAATCGCGTGGCCGGACGCGGTATCACCGGTGTCTTGCCCGCCGGCGCGAAGCTCCGGCCGTAATTGGCCTGGTTCGAGATGCCAGTTTCGTCCGACCAATGGATCTCAGCTTTTTCCTTTCGGGCTCGTCTCGCGATCGCCGGGTATTCGCGTTTCATCCATGTCTGGATCGCCGCCTCGCTCCTTTCCATCGCCCGCCGGATCGGCCTTTGTGGGGTCAAATTCCAGGCCGAAAGATAAGTACCGATGGCCGTCGGGGACAGGCGGATACCGGCTTTACGCTCGATCAGCTGGCCAACCGCTTCGCGGGTCCATAGTGCGAAGGGGAGTTTCAATTGATCGGGGCATCGCCCGACGATCAGCCGACGGATCGTCGCTTCCTGGCGCCGGTTGAGGGCTTTTTGCTCACCTGGCCGTCGGCCGCGCCGCCCACCGGCCAACGCCGCTTCTCCCGTGGCCTCAAAGGCACGAACCCATTCCCCAACGAAGCGTCGATTGACCCCGATCGCCCTGGCCACATCGATCCGGTTTGTCCCGGAGAGCACCATGTTTACCGCGACACGTCGCAGTTCGGCCTGGGTTGAGGACGGGAGTTTGCGGAAATCATGGTCCGACGGCATGACGACAGCATAACCAATTCCCATACGGGAAGATACCTATTTGTGCGTCTGGTTAGTAACCCGCTCACGTGTGATCGCGTGGCCCGCCTTGCGCAGTCCGGTTAGTGCTGCGCGGACGCTGTGCTCCTGCCAGCCGGTGGCCGCCATCAGTTCGTCGATGGCCGCCCCTTCATCCCGCCGCACCAGTGCCTCGATCGACGACTTCTTGCTCGTGCGACGCTGAGCGTTCGGCGGCGTACTGGTGTTGGCAATCTTTGCGTCGGACGCGGCCGAACCCCGGGTGCGTGAGAGCCGTCCCTGTGTCTGGGGCTTGCGCTGCGCCTTCTTCGGGGGCTTCGCCGACTGCTTGTTCTTGGTATTCGTCTTGGTCTTCATCGTTGGGACCTCCAGGTGATGACAGGCCACCTTGGCGCTGTCACCGCCATAAGCCCCGCGGGCCATGACGGCTGGGGCTCAGGTCCCGGAATGCTCGTTACATGAGCATTCGAATACCTGCATGCATGCTCGGTTCCGCAGGGAAGTCCAGCGGTTTGTCGGCTGCCGCCAGGCTGGTTTACAGCGAGGGGCCTGGATGCTCGCAGTTGCGAGCGGCATTTGACCTGGAGGCTCCAATCGCGGGCCGTATGTCGCATGCAGCGCGGGGGGAGGGGGGACTGATGCGATGCTATGCCCGTCACCGTAGGCCGGCATCGTCTCTGCTCCACTTCGTGGGCAAAAACTTAGGGAAATCAGAGACTTGTACGGGCGGGTATTGAAGGTTCGAATCCCCCCACCCCAGCCGTAACCGGGGCAAAATCCCGGGCGAGTGGTGTTTTCAGGCGGGTTGGCCACGGCGGCGGATGAGGCTGGGAAGGTGCGGGACGGCGGGAGCACCTGAGATGCTGAGCCTGGCACCGAGATAGTCCCACAATGCGATGCCGAGCTTGGTGCAGGTCTTGGCGAGCCCGAGGAAAGCGTCGCGGCAGTCTCGGCCGATATCGCTGTGGGTTCCGCCGCTGACTTTGCGCTTTGTCACCTGACAGCGGATGTCGTTTTCCGAACCGTTGGTGTGCAGCGGGATCTCGGGATGGTCGAGCACCATCAGTAACTCGGCCTTGTTGGCGTGCAGCCGCTGGAGCAGGCGGTCCAGAGTGGCGAAGCCGGTACGTCGGTGAAAGATGCGGTCGAACCGCCCCCGCATTTCACGGCGTCGGCGTGGCGTCGGTTCACGCCGGTAGAGCTTCAGGTCGGCATAATACCACCAGATCAGCCCGCGGATATGCTGCTGGGCGGCACGCTGCTGGTCGGTAAAGGTCTCCAGCTTGTGCACCAGGCGTTCGGCGTGGATCCAGCACAGCGCATGCTGGCCGATGTTGAACTGCCCGGCATCGTCGCTGACTATGACCGCCTCGCAGAGAAACCCGTGTGCGCTCACCGCGCCCCACAGCGCAGCTTCTGTGGCGACGCGCACCGGATCGGGCGTCACCGGCAGACCGGTCATGCCGAGCTGCTCAAGATGGCGCATCCAGGCGGTCTGATCGGCGAACTGCCGCTGCCCATGTGTTGCCAGTCGCTGGATGAGCGGTCCGGCCAGGGCATGCTCATGCATATAGTCCAGCGCCGCATCGTTGATCACGTAATCGGTGTGACCGGCACGCAGCAGGTCAAGAAAGTTCCGGCAACTCTTGCTGCCCGTTGTGCCGAACCAGGCGAACGTGTCGTTGCCGATTTGCGTGCAGACGGCATTGGCGCCGCGATGGCGCGCGCCGGTGTCATCGACGGTGACCCAGTCCGCTGTCGCCAGTCCGGCACGTAGCACCTCGCAGCTCTCCACCAGGAAGTCATCTTGTCCATCGATCAGCAGGCGCATGACCTGCCGCTTCGAGATACTGACGCCGATCGCCTGAAGCTGTGTGACCAAACGCTCGACGGTCACCTGGCCCTGGTGGTACTGCATCAGCACGAAGCGCCGCAGCTCCGGCCCGAAATGGCCGCGGATGCCACTGGGCAGCGGCGCCACGATGGTCTCGCCTTGCGGCGTCAGCCAGCGCTCGCGGCGGTAGCGCACCGCCCGTGCCGTGAGCACCAGCTCCTGCACTCGATACGGCTCGTAGCCCTTGAACTGCGAACCCGGCGGATGCGCCACCCGCAGCACCTCGGTCTGCGGTGTGACCCGCGGTGTCACCTTGCCGCGGCCGCGGCGTTTGCCCCGCTTGCCGCCGCGCTTCGGCTCGGTGCCCTTCTCCATGCCGCTCGGCTTGATCGATGGGCGACCCTTGAGGCCCTTCAGCCAGGCGATCTCATCGCGCTGTGCCGCCACCAGTTGCTTCAGCTCCGACACCTCGCCCAGCAGCTCAACCACCAGAGCTTCCAGCTCGGCGTGCGGCAGACCCGACGGATCAGTGGGCGGTGACATGCGGCGAGCGAATCGGTACTCGTCCGCGTCGGGGGAAGCCCTAAAATGCAATCCGCCCGGGGTTTTGCCCCGGTTACCCCCAGCCACTTTAAGTCATTGATTTAGAGAAATCTTTGGTCTCTCGCCTCGCGGGAAAAATGTCGGCGTACAGCCCAGGTTTTCGTGCAGGGTCATGGGGCCACGACATGAGAGACTGAGCAAGTCGCCGTAGCGCCGCGATTTTCCTCGCCGGTCTCTGGCGCCTAATTTTCGAGTGCCCGCTATCGAATTCGTAACAAAAATAGGTTGGCCGGCTGCGGAGAGATTGCCGCTCACCACTACTGTTACCCGGCTGCTCTGCGACAGTTGTGCTTCGAAAGCGCCGACAACCCAGCATGGCTGTGTGCAACGGCGGGCGATCAGGAAAAATCCAAGCGAGGGGAGAAGGCGGCCTGCTCAGCAGAACCCAAGGAGCTCACGTTGCTGCTGCCACTCGAGAGGCAGGCGGCTGTCCTTTGTCAATCGCGTGGTGGTGACGCCTTCCGGCTGACGCCCCTCGAGGATCGCGGTGACGATGTCCGGGGTGAGCCAGGCAAGGCGCACCACCCGGCTGAGGTAGGACTTCGATGCCCCATCGCGGGCGGCAATGGTCGTCAGGGTATCGGTGCCTGCCTGCTGCAACCTCTCGCGCAGCTCATGAGCCTTCGCGATAAGCCGCACGAGCGACAGATCGGGGCTGACTGCCCCAGTCGCTCCAACCACCAGTCGCATCTCTTTGCCCACCCGCCGGAGATCGGCGGGTGCCCAGACCGTGGTGACTGTTGCCGAACTCCGCCGGCAGGGCGCGCCAGCTGATGTTGTGCACTGTAAAGTAGAGGATCGCTTCCAGGAACTTGCGGTCGTCATGCCCAGGTTCGCCACGACTCGACTGCGCCGCGTCGAATACCTCGAGCGCGAGTGTCCAGTCCTCTTCCGTCATCCGCGTCAGCATGCCCGGCCTCCAATTGCCGGTCACGCAGTGATTCGATGAATGGCCGATTCGGGAATCCCTCAAATATGCTTATCAGGGATTGAACTAACCCGCTGACGCGGGGCAGCGGTGAGCGGTAGCGGCGTGTTCAAGACGCTCGGTCTGCCAGGGTTTGGGTGCTTCACCCCAACCCTGGAACGGGAGAGCCCCGATGGCCGAGATGAGCCCGCTGCGTCGTCGCATGATCGAGGACATGACGGTCCGCAATCTGTCGCCGGCAACACAACGTTCGTATGTGCACGCCGTTGCCAAGTTCGGCCGCTTCTTCGGCCGTTCACCTGACAAGCTTGATCTGGAGGATGTCCGGGCCTTGCAGGTTCATCTCGTTGCTGGCGGCATCTCATGGCCGGCGCTGAACCAGACAGTCTGCGCTCTTCGCTTCCTATACGGGGTCACGCTGAGGCAGTCGGATCTGCCGGAGCGGATCCCATATGCGCGTGAACCGCAGAAGTTGCCTGTGGTGCTGGGAGCCGATGAAGTCGTGTGCTTCCTCGAAGCGGTGCCGAGCCTGAAGGCTCGTGCTGCGTTGACCACGGCGTATGCGGCCGGACTGCGCGCTTCCGAAGCAGCGTCCCTTAAGGTCGCCAACATCGACAGCAGCCGCATGGTGATCCACGTCGAGCAGGGCAAGGGAGGGCGCGATCGCTACGTCATGCTGTCGCCGCAGCTGCTTGGCATTCTGCGTTCCTATTGGCGACTGGCGCGACCCACGCACTGGCTGTTTCCCGGGCGTGACCCCGCGCATCCGATCCACCCTGTCGTGCTGCATGCTGCCTGTCGCTCAGCGTGTGTCGCGTCGGGTCTCGGCAAGCGCGTCACTGTTCACACACTGCGCCACAGCTTCGCCACCCACCTGCTGGAGGGTGGCACCGATATCCGCATCATCCAGGCGCTACTCGGCCATCGCAACGTGAACACTACGGCGCGCTATGCCCAGGTCGCGACCAGCACCATTGGTGGTACCCCAAGCCCCCTCGACCGACTGCGCCTCGAGGTAACGCCGCCGCCCTGAGACAGGACTATGCGTCCCACGCTGGAGGTGGCGGATATCTTCCGCCGCCACGGCGAAGCGTTCCGTCGCAGCCATGGCGCTCGTCTCGGCAGGGTCGAGCGACGTGTCATGGCGGCGATCGAGGCCTGCCGAACGCCTGCACTCGGAGGGCATGTCGAGAAGTGTAGCGACTGCGGGCTGGTCCGCTGCGCCTACAACTCCTGCCGTAATAGACACTGCCCGAAGTGTCAGGGTCTGGCACGCGCCGAGTGGCTCGAGGCGCGTCAGGCCGAATTGCTGCCGGTGTCTTACTATCATGCTCGCGTGTGATCACATGGCCTGCCTTGCGCAGTCCGGTCAGTGCTGCGCGGACGCTGTGCTCCTGCCAGCCTGTCGACGTCATCAACTCGGTGATGGCGGCACCTTCCGTGCGCCGAACCAGCGCTTCGATTGTTGCCTTCTTGCTGGTGCGGCGCTGATCGTCCGGCTTCCGCATGTCAGACGTGTCAGTCCGTGCCGGCACCGGCGAACCCCTAGCAGGCTGCTGAAAAACCCCTTGCTTCGACGCGGCGGCATCTGATTCGATGCCCTATCGGATTGACAGCCTCGGGTAGCCTCAATGCGCGGTTCTGACGAACGACGCGACGGACTTTTCAGCTATGTGCGGCCGGAGAGCCGGATCCCCCAGACCCATCCGTTGCGGGTGATCCGAACGCTGGCAGACGAGGCCCTGCAGTCGCTCAACGACCGGTTCGCGGCGCTGTATTCCGAGAACGGCCGTCCCTCGATCCCACCCGAGCAGTTGCTGCGCGCGCTGTTGCTGCAAGCCTTCTACACCATCCGTTCCGAGCGTCAGCTGATGGAGCAGTTGAACTACAATCTGCTGTTCCGCTGGTTCGTCGGCCTGTCGGTGGACGATCCGGTCTGGGTGCCGACCGTCTTCAGCAAGAACCGCGACCGGCTGCTGGAGGGCGACATCGCGGCGGCGTTCATGTCGGCAGTGCTCAACCTGCCGCAGGTGCAGGGTCTGCTTTCGGACGAGCACTTCTCGGTTGATGGCACGCTGATCCAGGCGTGGGCCAGCATGAAGAGCTTCCGCCGCAAGGACGGCAACGACGAACCGCCGGCACCGGGCCGCAATGGCGAGCGCAACTTCCGCGGCGAGACGCGTTCCAACGAGACACATGCCTCGACCACCGATCCGGACGCTCGTCTTGCCCGTAAATCAGGCGGACAGGAGGCGAAGCTGGGCTTCACCGGACATCTGCTTATGGAGAACCGCAACGGGCTGGTGGTGGATGCGCGCCTGACGCTGGCCACCGGGACGGCGGAGCCGGAGGCGGCGCTGGCCATGTTGGGCGAGTTGCCTGGTTCGGACAAGAAAACCGTCGGAGCAGACAAGAACTACGACACGGCGGCGTTCGTTGCGGCAGCCCGCAAACTGAATGTGACCCCGCACGTGGCGCAGAACATCACCGCGCATCGCGGCTCGAACATCGACCGGCGCACGACGCGTCACGATGGCTACCGGATCAGCCAGGTGATCCGCAAGCGGATCGAGGAAGCCAATGGCTGGATCAAGGAAGTCGGCGGAATGGCGCAAACGAAGTTTCGGGGTCGCGCCCGCGTAGGCTGGATGTTCATGTTCAAGGCGACGGCTTACAACCTGATCCGACTGCCGCGGCTGCTCGCGATAGGATGAGGCTGTCAGCGCTATGCCAAATGCTGGATCAGAGCCATTCTGACGCTGTGCAAATGCCTAATTCCGTCCCGACAAACCGAAAATCGAACACTGAACCTACTGGCGCCTGACGTTGCAGAGGGTTTTTCAGCAGCCTGCTAGAAAACGAGCCCTGACCCCGGTCTGCCGACTTGCGCTTCACCGTCGCCGTGGGCTCGCTGGCCCGCGTCTGCTTGGCGGTCTTCTTCGCAGTGGTGGTCTTCATGGTAGGACCCTCCGGGTGATGGACAGGCCACCTTGGCGCTGTCACCACCGCGAGCCCCGCCGTCGCGACGGCTGGGGCTGAAGTCCTGGAAGGCTCGTTGCCTCAACATTCCGAACAACCGCATGCACGCTCTGTTTGGAAAGGAAGTCCAGTCATTTGTGGGCCATCTCGACGACTGTAGGAGGTCTCTGCGCCCCAATTGCCACGCGGCGCCTTTGGTGCTGGGTTCTATGTGGTCCAATTGTTGCCGGGCACTCTGATACGGAATAGCGCTGCACCATGTCATCCGAGCACAAGACGGGTACACGCATCGCCGAACTGACAAGCCGTTTGGCTGCACTTGATCGCGAGCGTGCTGAAATCATCATCGACCTGACAAAACTCAAGCGCCAGCACGAAAGAACTTGTCAGGAACAACCGCGCCAAGAGGCAGCACAAGCTGCCGTAACTATGAATTCGTCGGCAGCGAAGAAGATTGCCCTATTTCGCAGCCTTTTTCGGGGGCAGGGAGGACGTCTTTCCGGGGCGGTGGGACAACCTCAGAACCGGGAATGCAGGTTA